>CAVXYR010000009.1:0-37197 GCA_963766115.1 uncultured Solirubrobacterales bacterium | reverse complement strand
TCGGCCCACGGCGCCTTCCGCTGGCAGGACTACTCCAAGTTCAACCACGACCACAAAGTCATCGGCATCCAGTACGTCGTCACCACCACTCTGCTTTCTTCATGATCGGAGGCGTACTCGCTCTGCTGATCCGGGCCGAACTGGCGTCGCCCGGGCGAGCAGATAGTTGCCGCAAACACCTACAACGGCCTTTTTCTCGACCCACGCCGTGGTGATGATCTTCCTTTTCATCATCCCGATTTTTGCCGGACTGGCCAACTACCGTGCTGCCGCTGATGATCGGCGCTCCGGACATGGCTTTCCCGAGGCTGAACGCACTCAGCTTCTGGCTGCTGCCGATCGCCGGACTGATCTTCCTGGGCAGCTTCCTCGCCCCGGGCGGCTCGTTCGATGCCGGCTGGACCGGCTACGCGCCGCTATCTACCGGGGCGCCACTGGGCCAGTCGTTCTTCAATATAGGAGTGCAGATTCGCCGGGGCGTCCTCGATTGCAGCCGGCACTCAACTTCCTGGTCACGATCATCACCATGCGGGCCCCGGGAATGAACCCATGGCGCATGCCGTTGCTGGTATGGGCCAACCTCCTCGACCTCGCTGCTGGTTGTCGGTGCCACCCCGTTCGTCGCCGGCGCCCAGTTCATGGTTTTCTTCGACCGCATCCTCGGGATGAACTTCTTCCAGTTCCTCGAGGGCGGCGACGTGATCAGCTACCAGCACATCTTCTGGTTCTACTCGCACCCGGCCGTCTACATCATGATGCTGCCCGGATTCGGGATCATCTCCGAGATCATCTCGACCCACGCCCGAAAACCGGTCTTCGGATACCGGTTGATGGCCCTCGCGCTGATCGGGATCGTAGTGCTGAGCTATTCGGTCTGGGCCCACCACATGTTCGTCGCCGGCATGTTCAGCTGGCTCAGGGTGCCGATGATGATCACCACGATGCTGATCGCCGTCCCGACCGGTATCAAGATCTTCTCCTGGCTGGGGACCCTTTTCTACGGAAAGATCCACCTCTACTCGACCGCGATGCTCTTCTCGCTGGCCTTCATCGTCACCTTCGTGGTCGGCGGAATCAGCGGTGTCATGCTGGGCATGATCCCGATCGATATCCACGTCTCGGACACCTACTTCATCGTCGCCCACCTCCACTTCGTGCTGTTCGGCGGGTCGGTCTTCACGATATTCGCGGGGATCTACCACTGGTTCCCGAAGATGACCGGGCGCATGTATGACGAGCGCCTCGGCCGGATCCACTTCTGGGGCACGCTCGTCGGCACCTGGTTCACGTTCCTTCCGATGCCACTGGATCGGTATGGACGGAATGCCTCGGCGGGTGGCCGACTACGCCAGCGTCTACGGCGACTGGAACCTCCTCATCTCCGTGTCGGCATTCATCCTCGGCGCGGTGCAGCTCGTCTTCATCTACAACATGATCGTCAGTTGGCGGTTCGGTCCCAAGGCCGGAGACAATCCCTGGCGGGCCCACTCGATCGAGTGGCAGGTCTCTTCGCCGCCGCCGGTGTTCAACTTCGACGAGATCCCGAGGGTCGTGGGCGGCCCCTACGAATACGGCACCCCCGGTGCCCGTCACGCGATCATGGGCGGCGAGACCGCGCCCGAAGAGGTGCCCGAGCCCGAGCCCACAACCGTCACCTCTCCATCATGAACCCGCTCGTCCTGTTCATGAACGAGGTGGCCGGGGGCCGGCTGTTGCTCGAGGCGACTCTGGAGCGGGCCAAACAGGCTTCATACGTGGTCGTCGCCGCCCCGCAGAACCAGCCGTCGGTCGGACAGCTGTTCGCGCCGGAGGAGGCGCGCGAGGCTGCCAGAGTTCGGGTCGAGGTCACCCTGGCCGTTCTGGACGAGTTCGGGATCGAGGCGGTCGGCGAGGTGCTGGATCCGGACACAGATCTGGCGCTCGGCGACGCGATCCGCAGCCACCGACCGAGTGAGGTCCTGCTGTCCTGCCTCTACGACAGCCGGTTCGGCATCACTCGCAAGGACCTGGTCGAATGGGCCAAGATCAAGTTCGAGCCCGAGACCACGATCACCCACATCCCTGTGCGGATCGAGGATGACTCGATCCGCCAGGATCTGACCCACACCCTGGTCGTATCCAACCTGACCCTTTCGCAGCCCGACCTCGAGCAGCGTCTGCTCGACCGCTCGAGCGATCGGCCCCACCGGTTCACGATCATCGCTCCGGCGACCGAGGGAGTCTCCACGAGCACCGTCTCCCGCGACCTCGCCAGGCTGATGGCGGCCCTTTACCGTTCCGGGATCGACGCAACCGGCCAGCCGATGAGCCCGGACCCGTTCTCCGCGGTGAAAGCGGCGATCGAGCACTATCGGGTCGACGACATCCTTATCTCAACCCTGCCCGGCGAAGAGTCGCGCTGGCTGCAGGACGACCTGATCGGCCAGGTCCGCGAGTACACCAACAAGCCGGTGTCCCATCACGAGTGTGGCCGTCCCGCAGAGGCGGTCGCGGCCGCGGTCGCCGCGGGCGAGCCGGTTGACGGGGCCGCCGACGCCGGGGCGGGCGAGGTCACCGATGCCGATCCCGACCAGGCCGACGGTGCGATGCCAGGCCAGGCGACCGATGCCGATTCCGGCCAGGCGACCGATGCCGGGCCCGGCCAGGCCGGCGCCCCGACCGCTGAAAGCACCGAGGAGTAGGCAGATGGAGAGCGCAAGCATCGCGGCCGGCCACGGCCACGCCGAAGAGCACCACGGACCGCCGGAAGCGCACCAGAGCGCCCGGATCGACCGCACGGTCCTGGGCATCCTGCTTTTCATCCTTTCGGAGGTGATGCTGTTCGGCGCCTTCTTCGCGGCCTACTTCTTCATCCGGGTCGTCGCCAATGACGGACCCTGGCCGCCGGTCGGTGTCGAGCTCCCGGTCCTGATCGCCGGTATCAACACGGCGATCCTGGTCTCCTCCAGCTTCACGGTCCACTACGCACTGGAAGCGATCAAGCACAACAACCATCGCGGCCTGAAGCTGGGCCTCACCATGACCTGGCTGCTCGGAGCGACCTTCCTCTTCATCCAGATCAACGAGTACGTCCACATCGGCTTCACCCCTCGCGACGGTGCCTTCGGCTCGATCTTCTTCAGCCTCACCGGCCTGCACGGCGCCCACGTCTTCGTCGGCCTGCTGTTGCTCACCTTCGCGAACATAAGGGCCTATCGCGGCCACTTCGGGCCGAAGCAGAAGGACCACCTGGGAGTCGAAGTGCCCGGGATCTACTGGCACTTCGTCGACATCATGTGGATCATCGTGTTCCTCGCGGTCTACATAATCTGACCGTGCCGATCGTCTGCGGGGCTGAATGAAGCTCCCTCCATTGGGCAACCCACTCAAGTCCGAGGGGAATGCTTTCCGCTGGCTGGTTGCCGTGCTTGTCGCCGCGATCGCGGTCGGCTCGGTGGCCAGGATCATCTCACCGACCGCGGCGATGGTTCTGGCGCTGATCCTGGTGGTGGTCGTGGCGGTGCCGCTTTTCCGGGGCATCGTCCATATGCTCGGCTCCCCCGACGACGACTAGGGATGTTGCCCCGCGGCAGGCAGCAGCCAACAGCCGCGGGCCCGGAGCACCCCGGGCAACAGACCCAGGCGGCCCGCGTCTTTGATTCGGACGTAGGGCAAGCACTCCTCCGGGGCCACCGAAGACGCGCCTGGCTTCGTCGACGCTCGGAGGTTCGGTCACGTACCGGGGTACGCTCCCTTCACCACCTTCGCTTTGCTCCTCGCCAGGCACGCCCCGGCGGCCCCGGAGAAGCACTTGCCTGGTGCAACAGCCGAGTCCCGAAGACCCTCTCGCTTCGCTCCGCGCTTCGCGCGTCGGGATGACCTGGCGGCGTCTCGTTGACCTGTTGACGGGCTGCCCAGCCCAACTGGGTCCGATAGGTGCCTCTGTGTCGGTAAGTTCAGACCCAGTTCACCCGGATGGGCCCCCGGCTACCCCGACGGCGACCACCACCGGCTACCGGCCTGAACCACGAAGCCGGCGATCAAGACTTCCAACGCCGAAGGCGGTGGACGTATTCCTCGCCGCCCTCCAAAGGAGGACACCATCCAAGTCGCACAGCGAAGCGAAGCGACTTGGATGCCTTATGCGGTCCACGGCGGCGCGACTTGGACCCCGTACGCAGAAGCGATCTGGGTGCCCTGAATTTCCTCAGGAGCTTCTGGCGATGGCCTTCTCCATTTCGGGCACGGGGTCCTCGATCGGCTTTCCGTGGCCCATGGCCAGCCAGGTGGGATCGAGCCCGCGGAGCCTCCTGGCGCTTTCGAGGGCGGTGGGGCGATGCCAGGTGACTATGCCCGGGAGGGGGAACCTCCAGTAGGGGCCAGCGGATGTGGCGAGGCCACCGAGGTTGGTATAGGCGTCGGCCGCGATCAGGCCGCCGTCGCGAGTGTCCCGCAGGGCGATCTGACCAGGTGAGTGACCGGGGGCGGCGACCACTTCGAGTGATCCGACCCGGTCACCCTCGTCAACCAGCCGGTGGAAACTGATGCCGAGGTCGGGGAAGCCGACCCGTAGCTTGCCTTCGGCCTCGCCCGGTTCGGGGGTCTTGTCGCCGCTCATCAGGCGGGCGTCGCGGGTCGAGGCGATCAGCTCGGCGTCCGGCAGCGACTTTGCGAGGGCGGAAAGCGAGCCGTAGTGGTCGTTGTGTGCATGGGTGATCACGATGCGCCTGACCTGGCCGCCGGCCTCGGCCGCCGCCTCGGACAGGGCCTTGCCGGAACCCCTGACCATCGTGTCTACCATGGTGAACCCGTCTTCCTCGCGAACCAGGAAGGCGTTCACGAAGCCGAATCTGGTGAGCTGGACGGTTTCGGGGGAAATGCTCGAGCTCTTCATGCGGGCGATTGTCTCAGGCCGGGGCGTCTGGGGAATAGTCGATGGATCGATCAGGCATGTGGTAGAACTGAGTATGAGCATCGGGAGTAAGGAGATCGGGCGTCGGAAATCGGGGCTCATGATCTACCTGTTAGCTCTTGTCGCGGCCTTACTCCTCGCCCCTGGCTTCGCTTTCGGGTCTACGGCCAAAATTACCTTTGCCAACGTCAAATACGACGCTGTCGCAGGTGAGACCAACCAGTTGACCGTTCAGCGCCAGGGTTCCAACTACGTCTTCACCGAGTCCGGAGCAGTGGCGATAGCGGCGGCAGCCCCGTGCGTGAATATTCTGGCGAGCGTGGCGGCATGCCCTGTAGCGGGGATCCAGCAGATCGACGTCGCGCTGGGAGATATGAACGATTCCGCCTCGTTTGACGCTTCCGTGGTGGGCTCGCTGGATGACGTGGAACTGGATGGCGGCGTCGGCAACGACACGCTGGCGGGAGCCGGCCCGACCGACGGCTACCTGCTCGGTCGCGAAGGCAACGACGTGATCACGGGCAGCGACGGTGACGATGATGTGCGGGCCGGGGAAGGCAACGACACCGTGAATACCGGGACCGGTGACGACTATGTCGACGAAGGCTCCGGCGCCGACACGGTCAATACCGGGTCCGGCAATGACCGAATCCGGGGGAGCATTACCGCCGACAACGGTGACGTCCTTGACGGGGGAGCCGGTCTCGGCGACTCGATCGATCTGCGCGATCGAACAGCGCCACTCAACATCAGCTTCAACGGTGTGGCCGACGACGGAGAGGCGGGCGAAGGCGACAACCTGATCGGGATCGAAAGAGTCGACAGCGGGGAGGGAGACGACACCCTGACCGGCGGACCGGCGCCGGAGCAGCTCTTCTCAAACGACGGCCACGACGTGATTGATGGAGGGCCGGGTCCGGACGAACTCGGCGGCGGGCAGGGCAACGACGTGGTCCGAGGTGGCAGCGGGAACGACAACCTGGATGGCGGCGATGGGGCGGATCAGCTCGACGGAGGCGAAGGGGACGATGATTTCTACGGCGGATTCTTCGACAGCGGGGCAGACAGCATGGCCGGCGGCGAGGGCATCGATTCAATCATCGTAGGCGGCGACTTTCTGGGCCGCGGGGTCACGATTGACCTTGACGGGGTGGCCGACGATGGGCCGACCGTTCCGGTCGACGAAGTCCCGCTGGACAACGCCGGCGCCGACATTGAGAACCTGCTGCCTTTCGAGGAGGGGGAAGGCAATTTGGTTCGTTCCGGCGACGACATCCTCACCGGCAACGACTCCCCCAACCAGATCGACGGTGGTCCCGGCGACGACCAGATCATGGGCCTGGGCGGCCCGGACGAGCTGATCGGCGGCCCCGGTGACGACGACCTCGACGGCGGCAACGGGGTCGACGGAATCGAGGGCCAGGGCGGCTCCGATTCGATCAGGAGCCGCGACAACGCGGCCGACGAAGTCGGCTGCGGCTCGGCTACCGACACCCTCCTGGCCGACTCCCTGGACGTCTTCTCCGTGACCTGCGACCAAAGCTCGACCGGGGCGGAGCTGAAAAGCGGCAATGTCAAGCTCAGCAAGAAGGGCAAGGCCAAGGTCAAGGTCGCCTGCCCGGTCGCCGAGGGAATCGACTGCCAGGTCAAGATCACCGCCAACAAGGGCAAAAAGACCGTGGCCAAGGGCAGCGGCAAGGTCAAGACCGGCAAGACCGGCAAGATCACCCTCAAGCTGACCAAGAAGGGCAAGAGGCAGAAGGGCAAGAAGATCAAGGGTCAGGCCTCCACCCAGCTGACCGACGCCACCGGGGCGAAGGTCACGACCTCGCGGAAGCTGGTGCTGAAGCGATGAATTGCCACCGGGCGACGAAGCGCCGCATGGGAATGAGAAGCCTGGTGGCAGTCATCGCGGCGACAGCGGCGCTACTCGCGGTGCCCGGAATCGCCGCCGGTTCCACGGCCTCGATCAGCGGCGCGACCCTGTCGTTCTTCGCGGCGGCGGGCGAGACCAACAACCTGTCTGCAGATATCGAAGGCACCGACTACATCCTCATCGACCCTGGTGCGCCGATTACGCCCGGGCCCGGCTGCGTCGCGATCGTTGCCATCCAGGTCAAATGTGCCGGCGCAACCGTCGAGCGGCTGAGTTTCCGGTTGAACGACCTGAACGACAGCGCCTCCGTCGCCGCCTCGATCACCGGGCTGGGCGGTCAGTTCGATCCGGGGGTGAGTATCGTGGGCGATGCGGGAGATGACACGATCACCGGCGGTCCCAACGTCACCAACGCGCTCTACGGACATGACGATTTCTTTGACGGGCCGGGCGAAGACACCCTTGTCGGGGGTTCGTTGGATGACCGGTTGAGCGGCAGCGGCGGCAACGATATCGTTCTCGGCGGTGGTGGCCGGGACGACCTCAGCGGTGGCGATGGCGACGATCTGGTCAACGGAGGAGCGGGGCCCGACAACATCGACGAAGGTCTCGCACCGAATGGCGCTGATCTGTTGATCGGTGGGACCGGCTCGAACGCCATCTCCTACGGACAGCGGAGCGGTGACGTCAGTCTGAGCGACAACGGCCAGGCCGACGACGGTCAGACGGGCGAGGGCGACAACGTCAACAACCAGTTCATTCTTGTCCAGACCGGAAACGGAGATGACACCGTGGTTGGCTCTGGAGGTGGAGTGTCCTACTACACAGCCTCCGGAAACGACTCGATTGCGGCCGGTGGTGGCGGCGATCAGGTCAACGCCGGAGAGGGCGATGATTCGGTCGACGGGGGCGACGGCCCGGACCAGCTGAACGGGGGCCCGGGTGACGACACGGTTGACGGTGGGCCCGGGGATGACGCGCTGAGCGACGGCAGCGATGAGACCGATAGCGGCAAAGACCAGTACCAGGGCGGGCCCGGGATCGATCGACTCGACTATTTCACCAGCGAGCCACTCAGCATCGATCTGGACGGGGTCGCCGACGACGGGCGTCCCGGCGAAGGGGACAATGCCGGGACGGACCTTGAGGACTTCAATGGTGGCCCGGGAGCCGACATCCTCACCGGCAACGACTCCCCCAACCAGATCGACGGTGGTCCCGGCGACGACCAGATCATGGGCCTGGGCGGCCCGGACGAGCTGATCGGCGGCCCCGGTGACGACGACCTCGACGGCGGCAACGGGGTCGACGGAATCGAGGGCCAGGGCGGCTCCGATTCGATCAGGAGCCGCGACAACGCGGCCGACGAAGTCGGCTGCGGCTCGGCTACCGACACCCTCCTGGCCGACTCCCTGGACGTCTTCTCCGTGACCTGCGACCAAAGCTCGACCGGGGCGGAGCTGAAAAGCGGCAATGTCAAGCTCAGCAAGAAGGGCAAGGCCAAGGTCAAGGTCGCCTGCCCGGTCGCCGAGGGAATCGACTGCCAGGTCAAGATCACCGCCAACAAGGGCAAAAAGACCGTGGCCAAGGGCAGCGGCAAGGTCAAGACCGGCAAGACCGGCAAGATCACCCTCAAGCTGACCAAGAAGGGCAAGAGGCAGAAGGGCAAGAAGATCAAGGGTCAGGCCTCCACCCAGCTGACCGACGCCACCGGGGCGAAGGTCACGACCTCGCGGAAGCTGGTGCTGAAGCGATGAATTGCCACCGGGCGACGAAGCGCCGCATGGGAATGAGAAGCCTGGTGGCAGTCATCGCGGCGACAGCGGCGCTGGTGGTGGCGCTGGTTTTGCCGGTAGGGGCAGGGGCCTCGACGGCAAAGATCAGCTTCGGAGATCTTGAGTACATAGCCGCCGCCGGCGAGACCAACGACCTCACCGTCTCCGGTGACGGGGCCAATCTGATCCTGGACGACCCCGGAGCCCCGATCACCCCATTAGTCGGTTGTGCCGCGGTCAACGCGAACCGGGTTTCTTGCCCCCTGGCAGGTGTCACCGGGCGGATCGATATCAGCCTCGGCAACATGAACGATCAGGCCCTGCTCACCGCTTCGGTTCCGAAGGTACCCGGTGATTCCGAGGTGCGCGCCGACGATGGAAACGATGTGATCACCAGCTTCAGCGAAAACCGGCTCCGGTCCTATGGCGGCGTCGGAAACGACTCCCTGTCGGGCGGTCCCGCAGGCGACGATCTGTACGGCCAGGACGGCAACGATGCGATCACCGGAAACGACGGCAACGACGGGCTCGATCCCGGCCTGGGCGACGATACTGCCGGCGGCGGCGCGGGCTCCGACGAGCTCCAGTCGGCGAACCTGCCCGACGGAGCAGATGTATTTGCCGGGGGGCCAGGTGCGGATTCGGTCATCTACCGCAGCCGCCTCGGCTCGTTGGCCGTAACGCTCGACGGAGTCGCCGACGACGGGGAATCGGGGGAGGGAGACAACATCGGCGCCGATGTCGAAGGCATCAGCGGGGGCAGGGGTGCTGACGCGCTGACCGGCAATGACTCCGACAACGACATCACCGGTGGTCCTGGCGACGACGCGATCATCGGTGCCGGCGGAGCCGACGATCTCAACGGCGACGAGGGTGTCGATACCGTGTCCGGCGGACCTGGAGACGACGACGTTGAGGGAGATGACGGCGCCGACTCGATAGCCGGTGATGGCGGGAACGACACCGTGTCGTTCGAGTTCCGCGACGGCGACGTGGACCAGGTCAGTGGCGGCCCGGGCCTCGATACCTACCGTGACGGTTCGATCCTCGGACTGACGATCGACCTGAACGGCGTGGCTGACGATGGGTATCGCGATCCGCTGGAGGGTCCGGCCGGCGACAACGTCGGTGCCGATTTCGAGAACCTGACGATGACCTCGGAAAGCGACGACATCCTCACCGGCAACGACTCCCCCAACCAGATCGACGGTGGTCCCGGCGACGACCAGATCATGGGCCTGGGCGGCCCGGACGAGCTGATCGGCGGCCCCGGTGACGACGACCTCGACGGCGGCAACGGGGTCGACGGAATCGAGGGCCAGGGCGGCTCCGATTCGATCAGGAGCCGCGACAACGCGGCCGACGAAGTCGGCTGCGGCTCGGCTACCGACACCCTCCTGGCCGACTCCCTGGACGTCTTCTCCGTGACCTGCGACCAAAGCTCGACCGGGGCGGAGCTGAAAAGCGGCAATGTCAAGCTCAGCAAGAAGGGCAAGGCCAAGGTCAAGGTCGCCTGCCCGGTCGCCGAGGGAATCGACTGCCAGGTCAAGATCACCGCCAACAAGGGCAAAAAGACCGTGGCCAAGGGCAGCGGCAAGGTCAAGACCGGCAAGACCGGCAAGATCACCCTCAAGCTGACCAAGAAGGGCAAGAGGCAGAAGGGCAAGAAGATCAAGGGTCAGGCCTCCACCCAGCTGACCGACGCCACCGGGGCGAAGGTCACGACCTCGCGGAAGCTGGTGCTGAAGCGCTAGTCGGTTGTCCTGGCCCAGTAGGCCTTGAGCACGGTTTCGCGCACAGTCCAGACGGTCTTCTCCCCACCCTCGAAAGTGTGGGTGTCGCCGGGCCGGAAGGTCATATCGCGACCGTCCTCGAATTCGATTCTCGCTTCGCCGGTGATGATCAGGAACGACTCCTCGACTTCGGTGTCGGTTACAGTTCCGGGCGTGCAGCGCCACAATCCGCTGGTCTCGCTGCCGTCCTCGGACTCGGCCAGCGTGAGGTCGAAAGTCTCGGGACTGCCGCTGACAATCTGATCGGGGTCTAGCGGGTCGGGCTGGAGTTGGTTGGTGACGGGGTGGATGGTCTTCATGTCGTGCCTTTCCTGGCAAAGTCGGGGACTGGGTGGTCATTGCCGTTCGAATAGAGGGAGAGCCGGTCGGTCCTGCGACGGCCGATCATCACGCCGGGGGAGCTGATTCAGGAGCGTGGCCTGACGCGTCACCGATGGCGACGACGAACAGGTCGTTGACATTGGTGCCGGTGGGCCCGGTCAGGATCAGGTCGTCGAGGCTGCCCAGTGGCTCGTTGGACGAGTGACTCAGCAGGGCTCGCCGCAGATCGATCCCGAGCTCTGTGGCCCGGTCAGAGGTACGGCCGTCGACCACGGCACCGGCCGCATCGGTCCCCCCGTCGGACCCGTCGGTGTCCATGAAGAGTGCAGCCACAGGTGCTTCCTCGAGCACCGGGGCAGCAGAAATGGCCGCCTCCTGTCCGGGTCCTCCTTCGCCGAATCTACCTGTGCCTGCCATCGCGACTGAGTTCTCCCCGCCGCACCCGAGCAGCACCGTGCCCGGGGCGAACGGGTAGCCGCTCATGGAACTCGATCGGGCGAGGTCGGCCACAAGGCGACCCATTTCCTTTGCTTCACCTTCGTACGTAGTCGTCAGTACCAACGGTTTCCAGCCCTGGGCAACCGCCTCACGTTCCATCGCGTCGCAGACCGAGCGACCGGAAACCAGCAACTCGGTCCGGATCAACACATCGTCCAGGTCGGGCGATTCGGCCTCGGCCGACTGCAGGTGTCTGGCGATCGAGTCCGGCAGCTCACTCCACAACCCGTAGTCGTCCAGTACCGAAATCGCGTCGGTGGCGGTGGAACTGTCTTGAACGGTTGGGTCGGTCAGTACGTCCAGTACGTCGCCTGCCACATCCGAAACGGTCAGGTTGACGATCCGGGCCGGAGCGATTCTGGCCGCGAGGCGCCCGCCCTTGATATCCGAGACATGCTTTCGGACAGTGTTCACGTCGGAAATCGGCATCCCCGCTTCGAGCAGCAGTTGATGAAGAAGACGCTTGTCATCGAACGCGACTGCCTCCGGGGGGAGTGATGCCAGGGCCGAACTTCCTCCGGTGAAAGAGGCCAGGACGAGATCTTCTGGTCCGGCCTGATCGGCTATCTCTCCGAGTCTCAGGGCCCCGCGAACGCTCGCCATCGTCGGGAGCGGATGATCGCCGGCGAACGCTTCGATCCGGTCGAGATCAGCGGCTTCGCCCCGGCGCAATATCACTGCACCTCCGTCGATCCAATCACCGAGAGACCGCTCGAGGGCCCCGGCGATTGTCAGAGTCGCTTTTCCGGCGCCTATGACGAACAGCTTCCCGTCGGAACCCAGTGGGTATTCAACCCCGGCGATCCGTATGCCCCCGTCCGTCGGTGAGATTGCCTCGGCGGTCGCCGGCGCCGGGTCGCAGGCGGCCATTCCGGCGATCGCGATCCTCAGGGTGGGGACTCTGAGGTCGGAAAGACCGTGCGACCAGAGGCTGTCCAGATTCGCGATCGGGGCCTCCGGCCCGGGCAGGTCTCCCGATGGGGTCTGCCGGTCGGTCATGGCCTTTCGGATCCTCGGCGGCCCGATTGCGGGCCGGGCTTGCAGTCCATGCACCGGATTCTCCCACACTCAACTCCGCATTCAGAAAGGGATATCCCGGCCGCCCGGCGGGCTGCTCGGTCCGTCGATATGCGGGGATCGCAGTTCGGCTACGCTGCGAAGTTGGAGGTTGCCGAGGAAACTGAGAGAGGGCTGAAATTGCCGGTTGGACCAGAAAGAGAAGTAGTCGGTACGGAACGGGTGAATACCCTGATGAAGCGGGAACTCGACCTCTTCGCGGAGCGGAACCCGCGCTCGAAATCGATCCACGACAGCGCCGGCGAGGCCCTGCTCTCCGGGGTGCCGATGAACTGGATGACCCGCTGGCCGGGGCATTACCCGGTCTTCTTCGACGAGGCGGCCGGCAACTCATTGACCGACGTCGATGGTCACCGCCTGGTCGATTTCTGCCTCGGCGATACCGGGGCGATGACCGGCCACTCGCCGGAACCCACCGTAAGGGCCGCCACCGCCCGGCTAAAGAAAGGCATCACCACGATGCTGCCTAGTGAGGATGCCCTGCCCCTGGGCGAAGAGATGACCCGGAGGTTCGGGCTGGGCCACTGGCAGTTCTCGCTCTCGGCGACCGACGCCAACCGTTTCACGATTCGTATATGTCGCGAGATCACCGGCCGGAGCAAGATCCTGGTCTTCAACCACTGCTACCACGGTTCGGTCGACGAAACGGTGGCCACCCTGGTCGACGGTGTGCCGGGCGGGCGAATCGGCAATGTGGGCCCCCCGGTTCCGATCGGGGAGACCACCCGGGTGGTCGAGTTCAACGACCTGGAGGCGCTCGAGCGCGAACTTGCCCACGGTGACGTCGCCTGCGTCCTGGCCGAGCCGGCCCTGACCAACATCGGCATCGTCCTGCCCGAGCCCGGGTATCACGATGAGCTGCGAAGGCTGACCGAAGAAGCCGGCACGCTGCTGGTAATAGACGAAACCCACACTTTCTGCTGCGGCCCGGGCGGCTACACAAGGGCCCACCGGCTCAGGCCCGACATGCTTACTATCGGGAAGCCGATCGCCGGCGGGATCCCAACCGGGGCATATGGCATGACCGACGAGGTGGCTGAGCGGGTCCTCGATCACACGATCTGGGACGCCGCCGACGTCGGCGGGGTGGGCGGCACCCTGGCCGGGAATGCACTCTCGATGGCCGCCGCCAGGGCGACCCTTGCGGAGGTCCTGACCGGTTCGGCTTTCGAGCGGATGATCTCGATGGGGGAGCGCTTCGAAGCCGGCGTCCAGGAAGTGATCGACGATCACGGTCTTGCCTGGACGGTGACCCGGCTCGGCTGCCGGGTCGAGTACATGCTGGGCGAGTCACGACCGCTGACCGGCGGTGAGGCCGCCGCCGCCTTCGACGCCGATCTGGACGCACTGCTCCACCTCTACATGCTCAACCGCGGAATCCTGATGACCCCGTTTCACATGATGGCTCTGATGTGCCCGGAGACCGGCGAGTCCGACGTCGACAGTCATACGGTTGCCCTGGCCGAAGCGGCGGGCGAGTTGCTCGGCTGACTCAGCCTGCCCGATTCAGGTTGCAGACGTCGGTTCGGACCGCGTTCGTGGCTCAAGCTGGCCCGCGGTCGCCACTGACCAGAGCACGGCCACCCAGGTCAGCGTCGCGACCACCACGTGAAACCAGACCATGAGTGCAGGAAGCTCGAGTAACCACTGGGTGATCCCGAGGGTGATCTGGAGGCAGATAAGGCCGAAGGTGGCGGTCAGCGGCCGGACGGCCCGCCGGTCACCCCCGTTGCGCAGGAGGATGGCGATTACCACCACTACCGAAATCGCGAACAGGATCGCCATCGCACCGTGGCGCTGGACCATCCACTCGAGCGTGTCGGCACCCTTGAAGTCGAAGCGCTGCACCAGTTCCTCGTCGTGATCGCCGGGATGGGGGCCCGAGGCGGTGGTCATGGTGCCGAGGAAGATCGTCAGCTGTCCGATCGGGATCAGCGCTCTGACGGCCCAGACGCCGAGCCAGTCGGACGAGAACCGGCGCTCGCCCACCTCGTAGCGCGAGCACCAGAACAGGGCGAACGCCGCGTCGATAAGGATCATGGAAAGGATGAAGTGCCCGATCACCAGTTCGGGCGGCAGGTGGTACTTGACCACGAAGGCCCCGAGAACGGCCTGGCCGATGACGCCAAGCGGAAGCAGGGCTCCGAACAGCGCAAGATGCCAGCGGTAGGGCTTGCGGGCGAAGGCCAGCAGCGAAGCGGCGATCACCACGATCCCGGTGATCCCGGTGAACAGCCGGTTCCCGTACTCGATCCAGGCGTTGATCTGGGCCGGGGCGACGTACTGGTCGTAGCACTTGGGCCAGTCGGGGCAGCCGAGGCCCGAGGCCGAGAGCCGGACCGCCGCACCCGTGAACACGATTGCGATCAGGACGATCAGGGCTACCTGCGTCACCTGTGCGTAACGCTTCGGGGATATTTCGATCCGGCTCAGAATGGCGTCATTCGTACTCTGGCGGAAGGGCGCTGAGGCCCCGGGCTCAGCCGCCGGAGTTGTCGGATGCGGCTGATGTCACCAGGAAATCGATCAGTTCGTTGAGCTGGTTCGCCGGGATCGAGTCGAAGCTGTCGGGCATCGCCACGTTCTCGTAGCCCTTGGCCTTGGACGCGTTGGGATCGACGATCGAGGTCTTGATTTCGGCCTTGCTCATCCCGGGGATCACCTCGTCGAGATTCGGTCCGAGGACGCCGGCCGAATTTGCGGCGGCCAGGGTGTGGCAGCTGCCGCAGCCGTTCTCGGCGTAGACCTGGGCTCCCGGACCTTCGCCGGGGGCCTTGGGTGGTGCGGCGCCTGGGACGCCGGCGTAGCGGGCGACGTAGGCCGCGACGTCATCGAGGTCGTTTCCGGTGACGATGTCGGCCGGCATCGAGACGCCCGGGTAGCCTTCTTCCGGCGGCCTGGGGTGGCGTACCTGGGCGTGGACAATGGATTCAATCGTGTCCTCGCTCATGCCGGCCTCGCGGGCGGCGGCGAAAGCGGCGTCCAGGTCCGGCCCCTGGACGCCGGTGCTGGCCGCCTGAGCCATCTTGTGGCAGGTTCCGCACTTGGCGGTGAAGAGCTGACGGCCGCGGTCGTCGAAGTCACCGGAGATCGGCGCGGGATCCGAGGTGCCGCAGCCGGCAATGGCGGCGGCCATGAATCCGAACATGGCCAGAACGAGCGGGATCTTGGTCGATTTGAGAGGCGAATTCATGGCTTGATTCGAAGCCCGGCCATTCTATATGTCGGCCCGGCATTCACGGCGCCCCGGCGATCAACTAAGATGGCAACGATCGTTACAAGCGCCGGAGAGGGGCAGTAGATGCGAGTCAGTGTCGGTATGTCAGAGGTGGTCCTCCGGGTGGGCCCCGGACACACGCTGCGGGACGCGGCGGTGAAGATGACCGAGCAGGGTGTGGGCGCGGCGCTGGTCGAGGACGAGGAGTTTCCGGTGCCGAGAATCGTCACCGAGCGGGACATCCTCAGGGCACTCGGCGAGGGCCTTGATCCGGACACCGAGAAAGTCGGTGACCACATGAGCGAGAGCGTCATCTCCGCCTCTCCCGAGTGGAGCATGGAGCGCGCCGCGATGGAGATGTCGCGCCGGAAGATTCGCCACCTCGCGGTCTACCGCGACGGCGAAGTGGTCGGGATCCTCTCGATGAGGGACATCATGAGGGTTTGGACGAGCGAGGGAGCAACTTCAGGCGGACCGCCTTAGGGATATTGCGGAGCGGCAGCTGCGCTGCCGCTCCCGGCAGGCCGCCGAGCCCAGCCGCGGGGCAAGAGCCGGTTCCGCCTCCGCACCCGTTGACGCTAATCGTGGTGCGGGGCGCTGAAGCTCTCGAGGGGGAGTTCAGCGCGGGCGTCGCTCTTTTCGCGGGGGAGGCCGTAGAAGGACCGCTTGCCCTTGCGGGTAAGGCTTCTCAGGCCCCCGACCGCGAGAAACAGGCCGACCACGGCGTAGGTCCAGGCCGGCAACATGAAGCCGGTCGCAAACGTGCCGGCTACCAGCCCGAGGATCCCGAGGGCGAGTATTGCCGGCCCCCAGGAAGGAGCGGCGAGGTGGATCGTCTCGGTCGGCTCGATTATCGATTCTTTCTGGCTCATGGGCTTGTCCGGCTCGATCAGGAGGCGATGTAGAGCAGTGCGAACACGAAAGTGAGGGCGTAGATCGCCGCCGCACCGGTGCCGATCAGCATCCCGGTCGAGAAGTTTGCCTTTGAGGACTTGCGATCCATTGCCGGAGTTCTATCAGGCGACGGCGTCGACGGCCATGGCAATGAACAGCAGCGCCAGATAGGACAGGGAATAGAGATACGAGCGGAGGGTCAGGGCCGGCGTGGGGTGCCGGTAAAGCGCGACGGAGAACGCGGTGAAGGCGGCACCGAGGGCGATCGCCGAGACGAGGTAGATCGACCCGAGCAGGCCGGTCAGCCAGGGACCGATCGTGATTCCGAACAGCAGCAACGTGTAGACCAGGATCTGGCGCCGGGTCTCGGCTTCGCCTCTGACCACGGGGAGCATCGGGACGCCGGCGCGGGCGTAGTCGTCCTTGATCATCAGCGAGAGTGCCCAGAAGTGCGGAGGGGTCCAGAAGAAGATGATCAGGAAGGGCCAGAGCGCCTCCCAGGAGAGACCCCCCGACGCTGCCGCCCAGCCGACCAGCGGAGGAACCGCGCCGGCGCTGCCGCCGATCACGATGTTCTGGGGGGTGAGCGGCTTCAGCCAGAGGGTGTAGAGGAAGACGTAGCCGAGCAGCCCGACCATCGCCAGTGCCGCGGTCAGCGGGTTGACCGTCAGCCAGAGCTGGACGAACGAAGCCACTCCGAGGGTGATGCCGAAGATCAGGCCGTGGGCGGGGCTTATCCGGCCGCTGACCAGCGGTCGCGAGCTGGTCCGGGCCATTCGGGCGTCCCGGTCGCGATCGATGTAGTGGTTGATCGCTCCCGCGCCGCCGGCCGCAAGGTAGCCGCCAAGCATTGTCCAGAGGATCGTCGAAAGGGCCGGGCCCGAAGGGTCGGCGACGAACATGGTCGCCACTGTGGTCAGCAGCAGCAGGCTGATGATCCGGGGCTTGGTCAGCGCGAAGTAATCGCGGACCACCGGGATGACGTCGGCGATCGCGTTTGATCCCATCGACTCAGTCGCCTGTTGGTTGCGCACCACCCGCACAGCGGAACCTTCGATCATCGGATCAGGCTACCGGCTGAGGATCGCCGACCGGTTCGGTGGTCTCCGCCTCACGCCGTTCGAGCGCCTCCCTGATGTCACGCATGGGCTGGGTGCTGCGAACGTCCGGGAGGACGTCGAAGTTGTGGGCCGCCGGGGGAGAGAGCGCCAGCCATTCGAGTGACGCGCCACGCCACGGATCTGGCGACGCGACCGGTTCCTCTGTCCGGCTCTTGATCAGGTTGCCGATCGCCAGGGCGATGCCGAGGAAGAGGATCAGGGTGCCGATCGCGGCAATCAGGTTGTAGAGATCCAGATTCTGGCCGCTGAAGAAGCGGTAGGCGTCGGTAACCTGGCCCTCGACGCCCGCTCCGAAAAGCGGGACCAGGGCGATGAACGTGCCGGCCAGCATCACCTGGAACGAGATCCGCGAACGGTCCTCGTTGAGCTGTCGCCCGGTCATCTTCGGGTACCAGTATGAGATAGCGGCGAACCCGCCGAACACGGCGAAGCCGACCAGGGCGAAATGGGTTGCCGCCCACGCGTCGTAGGTGTGCTGAAGCTGGCTGCCGACCGCGATCGTCGACTGGGCGACCTCGGCCAGGAGCCCGATCGACGCGAGCGAGAGGGCGCCCATCGCGAAGCGGAGTGGCGCCCGCATGTGGAAGTCACCGCGACCTACGGCCGTGATCAGGTTGTAGAAGATCAGGCCGAACGGGACAATCAGGGCGATTGACATCAGCATCGCGTAGTACTTCCAACCGCTCGCCAACGGGGTGGTGATCATGTTCTGGGTCCAGGCCAGGGTGCCGATCACCGCGATCGCGATCATCGACTTGACCACGGACTGGCGACCCGGAAGCTCCCGTCGGGTGAAGGTCTCGATGATCTCGGCGATCGCTCCCAGGAAACCGATCGCGATTGCCATATAGCTGCCGGTGAAGAAGATGTAGCTGAGGTGCTGCCAGAGCATCGGGGCGCCACCGGCCCCTCCGGTGAAGAAGGTGCCGCCGAGCCGGCGGTCGATCATCAGCATGGTCACCGCCGCCAGGAAGATCGGGATGACCGCGACCATCAGCCAGCTCACGATAGAGGCCGCCCAGACGAATACCGGCGCCCTCCTCCAGACCATGCCCGGCGCCCGCAGGTGATGAAGCGTCGTCAGCAGGTCGATTGCCAGCAACAGAAAACCGAGCACGACCATCCCGGTCGACGCGAGCCACACGTCGACACCGTTGTTGGAAGTGAAGGTCAGCTCCGAGAACGGCGGCAGCGGGTTGATCCCGGCCTCGGGGGGCGTGTAAAGGAAGGCTGCATAGAGCATCAGGCCACCGAACATGAACAGCCAGAGACCGGTCTGTCCGAGCCGGGGGAGGGCCGTGCCGCGGCTGCCGATCTGGAGTGGCACCACGTAGTAGAAGAGTCCCAGAAGGAGAGGCAGGGCGAACAGGAAGATCGCGGTTTCACCATAGACCGAAAGCAGGCGGTCGAAAGTCACGGCGTTGAGGAAGAGGTTTTCAGGTACGGCTAGCTGGATCCTGACCAGCAGGAGCTCGACTGCGGCCAGGAAGAGCGCCCCGAAGGCGGAGACGACCAGGATCAGGCCGATGTCCTTGTGGTCGGGACTGGTCGCCAGCTGGACCCATCGCGGCCGGGCGCCGGCCGGACCGTCGCTGGTGATCTCGGGACGGGTCGGAGGGACTGTGGGCGGGTAACTGCTCATTCGATGTCACCGGTCGCGATCGTCCGTTCGGCGCTGGTCTGCGCAGTCTGGATGTCGGTCTTGAGACGCTCGACGAAGGCTTCGTATTCTGCCGGGGAGACGACCTCGACTTCGGCCTCCATCGTGTCATAGCCCTGGCCGTTCAGAATCGACGAACGGCCGTTGTGCACGCCTTCCTCATCCGCCCGGAAGTAGACCCGGTTGCTCTGGCCGGGAACCGCGTCAGCCTTGCCGGTGAGCGAGGGGACGTTCCAGCCGTGAATGACATCGATCGAGTCGAGGCGGAGGGCGACCGTGACCCCGGCCGGTACGACCAGCCGGTGGTAGGAGAAGGCGCCGTTGGGGTAACTGAAGCGCCAGAGCCACTGCTGCCCGGTGGCATTGATTTCGAGCTGCTTGTTCTCGCTCACGCCGGCGACGGTCTGGCTGCTGACCGGAACCTCGCGGGACCTGTCGGAAAAGACCGTGGCCGTGACGAAGACGACAAGCGCGATGGCACTCAACACGAGCCCCACCTTCCACTGGCTGCCCCCGCCGTGCTTCTCTCCGGACGCCTTCACGTGGCGCTGGCGTGGTCGGGCGGCCCGGAGAATGGCCAGGTTGACCACCACGATCGCGATCAGGATCACGATGAAGAGGATCGTGTGGAGGTCGTTCGCCTCGGAGACTCCCGGCGAGCCGGCGTCGGGGTTGAGCGAAAATGCCATCGCCGGTCCGGCGAGGATCGCCATTCCGGAAAATATTGCGCCCAGCGCGGCAAGCAGCGAGAGGGTTTTCTGGGAACGGGACAGCACGGCCGGGCCATTCTAATCGCAAGAGCCGGACAGGCGGCGCGTCGGTCGAGGTGATTGCGGCGACACCGCGGATCGGCCGGCGACGGTGCCGGTGGCATTGGCGCCAGAGCGTCCCATACGCTGTGCACTCCGGATGAGAACGCCGACCGCTCGCAAGGATGGGGGTTTGACCAAGCGAACCGCATTGCGGCTGGGCGCAATGGGTGCATTGGCGGCTGCGGCGGTCGTTCCGCACGTCCGTCGCCAGCTCCGGATCCCGACCGCAGTGACGGTCGTATCGACCGTCGCGGCCCCGTTGGCCATTGCGGTGCTCTGGCCGCGCTCGAAAAAGCGCGACGCCGCCCTCTTCTTCGGCCAGATGTGGGCCTTCGCGGTCAGCCACGAGCTTCCCTACGACAACCCGGACAGGCTGCGTCGCCGGCTGCGGGTGGAATACCCGATCAGGATCGACCGCTGGATCGGGAGGGGAGAGCTCCCCAACTCGCTGCTCCAGCGCACCCTGCACGGCGGCAGATACGGTGGCGCCCTGACCAGGCTTTCGGCCTGGACCCACTGGGCCTGGTTCTTCCAGCCGTACCTGGCGCTGGTCTGGATCCTGCTCCGCCACAACGACCACCTCCCGCGCTCGGCCCGCCAGATGGCAGTCACCTTCGACATCGGCTGCGTGATCTATTTCCTGGTGCCGACTGCACCGCCGTGGTGGGCTTCGGACAACGGATACACCGAAGAAGAGGTCAGGCGGGTCATGGTCGAGTTCGGCGAGCGGACCTGGGGTCCGGCCTGGGGCCGGATCTTCGGCACCCTGGACGGAAACCCCTGGGCGGCGATGCCCTCGCTCCACTTCGCCACCTCGCTGATGGCGGCCATCCTGCTGACCGAGGCCGGGGGAAAGACGGAGTCGGCGATCGGCTGGGGCTATGCCGGAGCGCTCGGCTTCGCCCTGGTGTATCTCGGTGAGCACTACGTGACCGACCTGCTGGCCGGGGCGGCGGTCGTGGCGCTGGCCAGGAAGGGCGAGCCGTTGGCGAGGCCCCTGGTCGAGTTGGTCAACAGCCGGCTGCGCCGGCTCGAGGCGATAGCGGCCGGCTGAAGTGGCGCCCGAAAGCGAACCCCTGAGTCCTCCGGCCGGCGACACCGGACCGCGGGACACAGACCTGGAGCTGCCGGTCGACGGGGCGGGGCCGGCCGGAGAGGACCGAAGCGTGAGCGATCCGGGTCCGCAGTCGGCAGGCGACGGGCTCCCGACCTTCACCACGAGAGGAGTGATCCAGTCAGCGGTCCTGATCGTCGTCCTGATCGTCGCCATCTACTTCCTCCTGCCGAAGCTGGTCGGCCTGGGCGACGCCATCGGCATGCTCAGCGAGGCGAAGCCGGTCTTCGTGGCCATCGCGATCGGGTTCTGCGCCCTCTCGTTCATCACCTACATCGCGCTGTTCCGGGCGGTGGTCGGCGGAGAGGTCTTCCCGATCAGCTGGCGGGAGGCCTATGAGATCAACATGGCCGGTTTCGCCGCGACCCTTCTCTTCTCGGCCGGCGGGGCCGGCGGAGTCGTGCTCACCTACTGGGCGCTCAGGCAGGGCGGTATGCAGAACCGGGACGTCGGTACCCGGATGGTGGCTTTCATCGTGCTCCATTACCTCTTCTATCCGCTGGCGATAGTCGTATTCGGCGTGCTGTTGAGGACCGGGGTCCTGAGCGGTGAAAGGAGCGTCGAGCTGACCATCGTCCCGGCGGCGATCGCCGGGGTAGTGATGATCGCCGGCCTGGCGATCGCCCTCCTCCCGAGCGATCTCGAGCGCCGGTTGAGGGCCTACTCGGCAAGCCGGCCGACCGCCAAGCTGCTGGCGAAAATCGCGACTGTGCCGGCGACCGTGGCCGACGGGGTCAGGGTCGCACTCAAGCTGGTCGCCCATCCCTCCCGGGCCGGGCTTGCGGTGATCGGGGCGATCGGGTTCTGGGCGGCCAACATCGGCATCCTCTGGGCGTCGTTCAAGGCGTTCGGTGTCGAGGTCCCGTTCGGCGTGGTCGTGTTGGGCTTTTTCATCGGGATGGCGGCCAACCTGATCCCGTTCGTC
Source organism: uncultured Solirubrobacterales bacterium (assembly GCA_963766115.1). Lineage (GTDB taxonomy): Bacteria > Actinomycetota > Thermoleophilia > Solirubrobacterales > 70-9 > 67-14. The sequence goes on along the minus strand of CAVXYR010000009.1, from coordinate 15,223 downwards.
CCGGCCGGAGTCGGCGCGGTCGATGCCGGAATGATCGGGACCTTCGTTCTGTTCGGACAGCCCGAGGCCGAAGTCTTCGCCGCGGTGCTGATCTACCGGCTCGTGGCCTTCTGGCTCCCCATACCGCCGGGGGTTGTCGCCTTCTTCCAGCTTAGGAAGACGGTCAAGCGATGGAAGGAAGAAGGCCTGCCGGTGGACCGGCCACCACAACCGACTTTGATCAAGACCTCGCTATAGTCAGCTGCACCGTACTTCATAAAGTAAAGTATTGTGGCCGGGCGACCCCGCAAGACGAAAGGCAGAACTTCAATGAGTAGCAGCGAGATCGAGAATCTGATCATCATCGGCGGCGGGCCGGCGGGCTACACCGCCGCCCTCTATGCCGCCCGGGCCGAGCTCGACCCGCTGGTCTTCGAAGGTTTCGAATGGGGCGGCCAGCTGCAGAATACGACCGACGTCGAGAACTATCCCGGCTTCCCGGAGGGGATCATGGGCCCGGAGATGATGACCAAGTTCCGCGAGCAGGCCGAGCGCTTCGGGACCCGGTTCATCAACGACGACGTCGACCGGGTCGAACTCGCCGACGGCGGCATCCAGAAGGTGTTCCTCGGCGACGAGGAGTACCGGGCCAAGGCGGTGATCCTGGCGATGGGTGCCGAGCCCAAGCGGCTGGGGATCCCGGGCGAGATGGAACTGATGGGACGTGGCGTATCAACCTGCGGTGTCTGCGACGGGGCTTTTTTCAAGGACAAGGCGACCATGGTGATCGGCGGCGGCGACTCGGCGATCGAAGACGCCGTGTTCGTCTCGAAGTTCGCCAGCAACCTCGAACTGGTCCACCGGCGCGACGAGTTCCGGGCCTCGAAGATCATGCAGGAGCGGGCGGCCGAAACGGCCAACATCGATTTCAAGACGCCGTACGTGCCGGAGGAGTTCGTCGCCGGCGAGGACGGGGCGCTCGAGAAGGTCAGGCTGCGCCGCTCGGACAACGGCCAGACCGAGGACGTGCCGGTGGACGGCGCGTTCGTCGCGATCGGCCACATCCCGCGGTCCGAAATCGTCACCGGCCAGGTTGACACCGACGAAGAGGGCTACGTCAAGGTTGATCCGGCATCGACGGCGACCAACCTGGGTGGCGTCTTCGCGGTGGGCGATCTGGTCGACCACACATACCGCCAGGCCGTCACCGCCGCCGGTTCGGGCTGCCAGGGCGCGCTCGACGCCGAGTGGTACCTGCGCGACTCCGACCTGTAGGCGGAGCGGTCTCTGTCCGACACCGGCCCGCTTGATGGCGGAAGGCTTCCGGAACGCGGGGCCCCGGGCCTAACGGCCGGCGGGCGGGACCTCGCCGTCCGCGTATTCGACCCCGTCCTCGAGCCGGGAAACGTGTTTCAAACCCTCCTGCTCCGAGCCGGGTGCATGGCTCAGCAGCATGACCTTCCCGGAGTCGGGGTAGACACCCACCTCGGGTGCGTTCATCTCGCTGACCACTAGTACCCGGACCGCTTCGTCGCTGCGGTTCTGGATCTGATGGGCATGCTGTTCGCCGACCGGGAAGGCGACCACCTCCCCTTCATCGAGCCGTCGCCACCCGCCGGGACCACGGAGGTGCGGCCGGCCGCTCAGCACGATCAGCATCTCCTCGTTGCCGAAGTGGAAGTGAAACGGGAACGGTGATTCGCCAGGCTCCAGTTCGTAGAGGCTGGCGCCGAGGTTCCTGGCTCCGGACTGCCGCCCGAGGTAGGCCCTTTTCGACCGGAACCCACCACGGTCGGACTCCAGGTCGAAATCCGGATCGAAGACGTTCGCCTTCACTCGAGGTCGTCCTCCAGGGCGGCGGCGAATGCGTGAGCCGACTCGACCGTCCGCGGGGAGGGGTCGGTCGGGATCTCCTGGCCGTCGACCGAGCTGACCGGCTGGACCTCCCTGGTGGTCGAGGCGAGAAATGCCTCACTGGCGGCGAGCACGTCGGCCAGCGGGAACTCGCCGGTCTCGACTTCGGTCCGGTCGATGATTTTGGCCCTGGTGATCGAATCGAGCACCCCCGCCTCGACCGCCGTGGTCCGCAGGTTTCCGGTCGGGGAGACCCAGAAAAGGGTGGAGGTGGGTGCTTCGAGCACGGTTCCGTCCGGCCGGACCAGCAGCGCCTCGTCGGCTCCCGCAGTCTTGGCCATACGGGTGGCCTGCATGTTTGCGGCGTACGAAAGTGATTTCACCCGGTTGAGGATGTTGGTCGGGGAATAGGTGACCGTGGCCAGGCTGACCGCCGGAGGATGTTCGATCAGCGGTTCGATCATCACCAGCCGGCGGCCGCTCCGCGTTGCGACCAGCCGGAGCAGGCAGTCGGGCCGGTCCAGGCGGTTCAGCAACTCGCGCACCTCGCGCTCGAGTGCCTCCCGGTCAAAAGCCAGTTCGATCGCCGTCGCCGAGCGCTCCATGCGGTCGAGATGCTCGTCCGGCGCGAACGGGCGACCGCCGTAGACCCGCAGCACCTCGAACGCTCCGTCCCCACGAAGCAGGCCGTCGTCGGGCAGCGGCAGCATCGCGTCTTCCGACGGGGTCACCTCTCCGTTGATGCTGGTCAGCAGCGGCAATTCGCTCATCGCCCCTACCTTAAGGCCGCGCGGCTCCGGGCGCGCGACGAAGCTCCGAATACCACGACGGGTCACGAGGTCCGGGGCTCACGGCGTACGGCGCTTCAGCGTGAGGGCACCGAGGGCGAGCGAGGCGATCGTCGCACCGATGACCACCAGTATGTCGACCACGATCGCCGAGCCCAGCGCCGCCGGCGAGACAGCGCGGGCCAGCGCGTCGTATGCGTAGGTGAACGGCAGCAGCCAGGAAACCGCTTCGAGCAGCGGCGCCATGTCGTCGCGGGCGACGAACAGCCCGCAGAGCAGCATCTGGGGAAATATGAAGGCCGGCATGAACTGGACTGCCTGAAACTCGGTCTTCGCAAAGGCACTCAGAAACAGGCCGAGTGCCATGCCGAGCAATGCGTTGAGGATTGCGAGGACGCCGACCAGCAAGGCACCGTGCGGGGCATTCAGGCCGAGGAGGCCGAAGCCGACCAGGCAGACGACCACCGCCTGGGCCGCCGCCAGGACGCCGAACGCCAGGCCGTATCCCATCAGCAGGTCCAGCTTCGACATAGGCAGGGTCATCAGCCGTTCGAGTGTGCCGGTGGTGCGCTCCCTCAGCATGGTGATCGAAGTGATCAGGAACATCACGATGAACGGGAAAAGGCCGCAGAGCGGGGCGCCGATCGACTGGAAGACCTGCTCCTGGCCGTCGAAGACGAACTTCATCAGCGTGAGCAGCAGGGCCGGCACGGCCAGCAGCAGGGCGATCGTCCGCGGATCGTGCCGTATCTGGCTCAGAACCCGGCCGCCGGTGGCCAGGGTGATCCTCGGGCTCATGGTTGCCCGGCCCCGTTCACGAGTCCCCCGTTCGCTCGATGATCTCGAGGAATGCCCTGCCGAGGTCCTGCTCGCCGGTTTCCTGCCGCAGATCTTCGGGCGCGCAGTGACGCAGCAGTCGGCCCTCCCGCATCAGCAGCAGCCGGTCGCATTCCCCGGCCTCGTCCATCACGTGGCTGGATATCAGCAGGGTGGTGCCGCTCTGGGCCAGCCGGTGGAAATCCTCCCAGAGGTCGGACCTGAGCAGGGGGTCGAGGCCGACCGTGGGTTCGTCCAGGACCAGCAGGCGGGGGCGGTTCAGCAGGGCGCTAGCCAGCGAGACCCGCGCCCTCTCACCGCCCGAGAGCGAGCCGACGATGCGGTCGTCGTAGTCGTCGAGTCCGACCGATCTGATCGTCTCGGCCACCCGCTCCCCGCCGACTCCGACCACACGGGCGAAGTAATCGAGGTTCTCGCGGACCGTCAGGTCGCCGTAGACCGAGGGAGCCTGCGTGACGTAACCGACCTCGGAGCGCAGGTCGGCCGACCCGGCTGCGCGACCGAGAACGCTGACCCGGCCTCCGGCGACGATCTGGGCACCGACGATCGCACGCATCAGCGTGGTCTTGCCGCAGCCGCTCGGTCCGAGCAGCCCGGTGACCGAACCGGCATCGACCCCCAGCGAGATCGAACGGATCACCGGGGTGCCGCCCCTGATCACCTCCAGGTCTTCGATCTCGATTGCGTGATCGGACATCGGGAAAGCTTATGGGCGTACCCCGACGCCCACGCAGACGGTGTTTTTGGGGCGCCCGCGAGCCCCTCCCGGGCGGTCTGCGGGCTCCCCTGGTCGGGCCGGAGAGGCAAATAGCTAAACTCTGATAGGAATTACCATGTATTTGTGCGACCGGGCTTCCGGCCGGACTCCCACAAGAGCCTTTGGAGGTATTTCATGAGCTACGCGAACGATGTACTGGTGGACACCGAATGGGTGGCGGCCCACCTCGACGACGACTCGATCCGGATCGTCGAAGTCGACGAGAACCCGGCCCTCTACGCCGAGGCCCACATCCCCGGCGCGATCGGCTTCGACTGGAAGGCCGACCTTCAGGATCAGACCCGGCGCGACTTCCTCGGGCCGGACGAGTTCGGCGAGCTGCTCGGCTCGCGGGGCATCTCCAACGACCACACGGTGGTGCTCTACGGCGACCGCAACAACTGGTTCGCCGCCTACACCTACTGGTACCTGCGCTACTACGGTCATGACAAGGTCAAGCTGGTCAACGGCCCCCGCGAGCGGTGGATCGGTGAAGGCCGCGAGACCTCGACCGAGGCCCCGGACTACTCGCCCGAGACGTTCACGGCCGCACAGGGAGACGACTCGATCCGGGCCCGTCAGCCGGAGGTCCTGGAGTCGCTCGAAAGGGAGATCAGGCTGGTCGACGTGCGCAGCCCGCAGGAGTATTCGGGCGAGCTGATCGCGATGCCGGGATACGAGCAGGAGGGTGCCCAGCGAGCCGGCCACATTCCCGGCGCCGCCTCTGTGCCCTGGGCCAAGGCGGTCGACGAGGACGGCACCTTCAAGGCGGCCGATGAGCTCGAGGAGCTCTACCGGGAAAACGGCGTGATCGGCCAGAACGACGAGCCGATCATCGCCTACTGCCGGATCGGCGAGCGCTCGGCCCACACCTGGTTCGTGTTGCACGAGCTGCTGGGTCTCGAAGACGTCAAGAACTACGACGGCTCCTGGACCGAATGGGGCAACCTCGTCGGAGTGCCGGTCGAAAAGGACGTCTAGGCCGGCCCCTTCCGGGGCCGAAAACCCGAACGGCCTGAGGTTCAGGTCATCGCGCCGATCCGGACCAGGAAGTCGGTCAGGATTCTTGCGGTCGCGCCCCAGATCAGGTGGCGATCCATCTCGAAGGTCGGGGTCCGGATCGGCACGCCACGCCGGACCAGCCGGCGCATCGCATAGGAATCGAGCAGGTCGTCGATCCCGAAGTGGAGGATCGCCGCGACTTCGCCGGGGCTGGCGATCAGCGGCTCGTCGCCGCTGACCAGCCCGACGAACGGCTGGATCCGGAACGAGGTTACGAAGGTGCCGACCGGGGCCAGCGCCCCGATCACCTCGACCCGGTCCGGATGGAGGTGGATCTCCTCGTGGGACTCGCGCAGGGCGGTCTGCTCGAGATCCCGGTCGCCCTCCTCACCGATCCCGCCTGGGAACGAGATCTCCCCCGCATGCTTCTTCAGGTCTGCCCGCCGCTCGGTGAAGACCAGTTTCGGATCGCCGGGCCAGTCGTGGATCGGAACCAGCACGGCCGCCTCGCGACTACCGAATGCCCTCAACCCGGAGGCATCCCGATGGCTCAGCAGCGAACCGTGAAGATCGATCGATCGGAAGTCCACGCTCAGATGATCACCGGCACGGTGCCGCCGTCCACACCCCAAGCGGCACCGGCGACGTACGAGGCCCGCTCGGAGCTGAGAAAGACGATCGTCGAGGCGATCTCCTCCGGCGAGGCCAGTCTCCCGATCGGGCGTTTGGACCCGACCGCGGCCAGGGCTTCGTCGCGCGACTGACCGGTCGCCCCGTCGCGTGACTGGTCGAGCAGACCGCCCGGAGCCATCCAGAGGTCGGAGGCGGTCGGGCCGGGGCATACCGCATTGACCAGGACTCCCTGAGCGGCGTAGCGGTCCGCGAACTGCCTGCTGAGCGCCAGCTGGGCCGCCTTGCCGACCGAGTAGTCGGGCATCTGCGACGAGGGTCGTTTGCCCGCGGTCGAGGAGACGTTGACCACGCGGCCCCAGCCGCGTTCGGCCATCTCCGGGATCGCCGCCCGCATCAGGTTGAGCGGAGCCATCACGCTGAGCTCGAACTGGAAGCGGTAATCGTCTTCGCTCGCCTCTTCGAGGTCCCGCCACTTCGCGGCCCCGGCGTTGTTGATCAGCACGTCGAGTTGACCGAAACCCTGCTTGGCTGCGGCGACTACCTGGTCGCCGGCGAAATCGTCGGTCACGTCGAGCACCACGACTTCGACCGTGCCGCCCTCGGCCCGGACCACCTCGGCCATCGCCGCAAGCTGCTCCGGATCACGCGAGATCATCAGCACCCGGGCGCCCTCGTCACAGAGCTGGCGAGTCACTTCGAGACCGATGCCGCCGCTGGCCCCGGTCACCGCGCAGACCCTGCCCTTGAGGCCGAGGTCCATGGTCAGGTGATCTCGATCCCGACCGGTTCGGTAAGGGCCCGGTGGACCGGGCACTTCCCGGCGATCACCCTCAACCGCTCGGTCTGGTCGGAGTCGAGATGATCGGGCAGGCCGAGCTCGATCCGGAAGGCGGACGGCCGGTAGCCGTCGAAGCTCGTTTCCACCGCGATCTCGATCCCCTCGAGGTCCCAGCCCTTGCGGTCGGCATAGAACTTGAGTGTGTCGATCGTGCAGGCGGCGAGCGCGGCCGCCAGCATCCCGGTCGGCGAGGGCCCGGTGTCGGTCCCCCCGCGGTCCTCGGGCTCGTCGAAGACCACGGTGTGGCCGCCGGTCGTCTCGATCTCAACCGCGAAGCCGGCCCGGCCGGTCATCTTCACCCGGTTCATCGGCTCTTCCTGCGGCCTTCGAACAGGTCCGGCTGGTCGACGTCGGCGAACCGGGCGAAGGCGAAGCAGAGATCGGAGGACCGGTTCAGGAATCGGAGGATCTCGTCGGACGCGAGCTCGCCGGCCTGTCCGATCCGGACCACCTTGCGCTCGGCCCGCCTGATCGTGGTCCGGGCGACGTCGAGCTGGGCCGAAAGCCGGTTTCCGCCGGGGATCACGAACTGGGGCGGCAGCTCGACCCGGTCCATATATCGATCAATCTCGCCGTCGAGAGCGTCGGTCATCCCGGCAGTGATCCGGCTGATCCCGTCCTCCAGGCGGTCGGAGGCCTCGGGCGCGGTGGCCAGTTCGGCCCCGGCGACGAACAGTTCATTCTGCAGCGCGAGGATGTCGCCGGCGAGCTCCGCCTGGTCGGGCCCGCAGAGCGCACGTGCCACCCCGAGTTCGGAGCAGGCTTCGTCGAGGGTTCCGTAGGCGTCGGTCCTGAGCCCCGACTTCTCGACGCGGCCGCCGTACCAGAGGCCGGTCGTGCCGTCGTCGCCCTTCTTCGTATAGATCTTGACCATGGGGCGATCCTAGCCGAGCCCCGGTGGCCGGCCCGCCGCGCCACCACGCTCGGGGACGTTCTCTGCGGCGGTCAGCTCAAAGGGTTGAACGCCATGCCGGAAAGCAGCTTGGGGAAGAAGTAGGTCGACTTGGGCGGCATCGTCTCCCCGGCGGCGGCCACCGCCCTGACCTGCTCGATCGGGGTCGCCCGGAGGATGAAGGCGGCCTGCGAGCTGCCTTCGTCGAGCCGGTCGAGTGCGTCGCCGATCGTCTTTGCGTAGCCGATCCCCCGCTTTGCCTCGACGTCCTCCTCGGTCATGCCGAGCATTTCCTGTAACACCACCTTCTCGAGGATTGCTGCGTCCAGGGTCCGGTAGGCCTCGGAGCGTCCTTCCATCAGCTGGTCGAGTCGCGCCGGTTCCTTGAGCCGGAGCCGGTAGCAGCGGCCGGTTCCGCCGTCGGCGAACCCGAAGCAGCCGACGCCCTGCTCGGCGCCGGGGTCGAGCCCGTCGCGGTCGGTCTCAGTGACCTCGAACGCCTCGCGGACGCCACGGTCGAGATGGTCGCGCAAGTCGGGGCTGTCGGCCATCCCGGAAAGCATCCGATGGGTCGGGAATACCGTCAGGCCCGGGTCGTCGAGGCCGGTCAGCGCCATCAAGGTAAAGCAGTGGGCGCCCTCGCCGGGGATCTCGGCCATGTAGGTTCGGGCGGTTTCGTAGCGATGGTGGCCGTCGGCGATCAGTAGTTCGGCTTCGGCGAGCTCGGCGGCCACGGCGGCATGGACCGCCGGATCCTCGATCGGCCAGAGCCTGTGGGTCGTCTGCTCCTGGTCGGTCACTTCCGCCCAGGGCTCGACCCCGGTCGAGCCGGCCACGTGGGGCCAGGCGTCGCGGCTGGTCAGCGAGAAGATCGGTGAGAGGTTGTAGCGGGTGGCTCTGGTCAGGTCGAGCCGATCCTGCTTGGGGCCGGGCTGGGTCCGCTCGTGGGGGCGGATCCGGCCCGGGCCGTAGTCGGTAACCCGGACCCGGGCGAGGATTCCGTTGCGAGTGTGACGGGATCCGTCCGGTGCGGAGTAGTCCTGGGTGAGAGCCCAGAGGGTCGGGGTCCGGTCCTGTGTGAGGACGCCGGAGAGCGTCCACTCCTCGATCGTCTCGCCGGCGTGGAGATAGGGGTCGGAGTCTTCTCCGGTCGCCTCCGGCAGGTCGATTTCGACCACGTTGAACGGCGAGCGCTGAAGCAACCCGGCCCGCTGTGCGGGATCGATCACGTCGTAAGGAGGGGCGGTGACCGGTGCCAGCGACCCGACCGTTGCGAGGTTGTAGTGGAGCGCCTGAAAAGGCTGGACGTCGGCCATCGCCGAACCGTAGCGATTCGCGCGGCAGATCTCCGTCAGGGCCGGACCGGAATCGCGGGCTTCGGCCGCTAGCATGCCCGCATGGCCGCGCAGTCCGGGGAACCGAATGAGGGCCCGCTGCCCTACGCGCTGATCGGCGCCGGGCCGGCCGGGCTGGCCGGCGCCCGGAACCTGGCCAGGAACGGGATTCCGTTCGTCGGCTTCGAGACCCACACCGGGGTCGGGGGGCTCTGGGACATCGACAGTCCGACCAGCACGATGTACGAGTCGGCGCACCTGATCTCCTCGCGCACCACGACTGCCTACGACGAGTTCCCGATGGCTGACGGCACCGCGGACTATCCCAGCCACTACGACATGCTGGCCTACTTCAACGACTACGCCGACACGTTCGACCTCCGCAAGCACTACCGCTTCGGAGCGACCGTGGTCGGGGCCGAGCCCGACGGCGACGAGTGGCTGATCACCAGCCGGGACGGCGAAGGCAAGGAGGCGACCGAGCGCTATCGCGGGCTGATCATCGCCAACGGCATCCTCTCCGAGCCCAACCTTCCGTCGTTCGAGGGCGAGTTCGAGGGCGAGTTCATGCACACGAGCGACTACAGGAAACCCGAGCTGTTCCGGGGAAAGCGGGTACTGGTCATCGGCGGCGGCAACTCGGGCTGTGACATCGCCGTCGATGCCGTCCACTACGCGGACTCGGTCGAGATGAGCCTCAGGAGCGGTTACTGGTTCTTCCCCAAGTACATCCTCGGCAGGCCGTCCGACACGCTGAACGAGGGCCGGGCCCTGCCGGCCTGGCTCAAGACCAGGATCGACGGCAAGGTGATCCGCTTGATCACCGGCAACCCGGCCCGCCTCGGATTCCCCGAGCCGGAGGGGAGGATCTACGAGACCCATCCGGTTTTGAACACCCTGGTGCTCTACCACGCCGGGCACGGTGACCTGATCATCCGCAGGGACATCGACCGTTTCGAGAGCAGCGGGGTCAGGTTCAGGGACGGAACCACGGGCGAATACGACCTGATCATGCTGGCCACCGGATACCGGCTCCATTACCCGTTCATCGATCCCGGGCACCTCAACTGGGAGGGCAACAGCCCGGGGCTCTACCTCAACATCTTCACCCCCCGCCATCGCAACCTGTTCGTCCTGGGGATGGTCGAAGCAACCGGGCTGGGCTGGCAGGGCCGCTACAACCAGGCCGCCCTGGTGGCCGAATTCATCAGGGCGGAAGAGGACAGCCCCGAGAGGGCCGAGCAGTTCTGGCGGCGGGTCCAGGGCCCGCGACCCGATCTCTCGGGCGGTTACAACTACCGCCAGATGGACCGCCTGCCCTACTACGTGAACAAGGACGCCTACCGCACTGCAATCAGTGGGCAGATCGGCCTGCTTCAGGGCACTCGCCGACTGATGCCCCCCATGGGCAGCGTCATCGCCGCAGGCAATATTGATGACGTAGCCCTCAACTTCAGCGATTCTTCGCTGATCGTCCTCGGTCTCGTACTGGCGCTCATCATGTTCGGGATCGCCCTCGACACGAGGTTCGCCGATTTCAGGCATGTGTTCAAGTTGCCGAAGGCGATGGCGGTGGGTATCGGCGCCCAGTTCCTCATCCTGCCGGCGGTCACGTTCTGCCTGACTCTCCTCCTGGGGGTGGGCGCCTCGATTGCGCTCGGCATGATCGTGGTCGCCAGCTGCCCGCCGGGCAACATCTCCAACGTGCTCAACTACCGGGCTGGAGGCAACGTGGCCCTCTCGGTCTCGATGACCGCAATCTCGAACCTGATCGCGATTTTCGTAATGCCGGTCAACATCGCCTTCTGGGGCGGACTTCACCCCGAAGCTTCGGCGATCCTCGAAGCCGTGAACCTCGACGCGCTCGAACTCCTGGGCGAGGTCGTTCTGATCATCGGCCTGCCCTTCGTACTCGGAATCTCGATCGCCGAGCGCCATCCCGGCTTCGCGGCTAAAGCTCAGCCCCTGGTCAAGCGTTTCAGCCTGCTGGCGCTGCTCGCCTTCGTGCTGATCGCCTTCGGCAGCAACTTCAGCAACTTCAAGGACCATGTGCTCATCGTTGCGGTATCGGTCTTCCTGTTCGACACCGTCGCCTTCTCCCTCGGCTACGGCATATCCAGCGCTTTCCGGCTCGAAAAAGAGAACCGAAAAGCGGTGACCTTCGAGGTTGGTGTGCGCAACACCGGCATCGGCCTCGGCATCGTCTTCAGCTTCTTCGACGGGCTGGGTGGCATGGCCCTGGTCGCCGGCTGGTGGGGGATCTGGGACATCATCGCGGGGTTGGGCCTGGCCGGCTGGTGGGCCAGACGGCCCGGAGGCCGCGAGACCGTGGCCGAGGCGGAGACCTGATGGCTGCCGAAGTCAATGACGTGATGACGACTCAGGATGGAGATCGGGAGGCGAGATGAAGCGCGTTTTTGTGACCGGAGGCAACGGGTTCCTTGGCCACTCGGTGGTCCGGGGGCTGGCCGAGGCCGAGGATCAGGTTGAGTTGGTGGTCAGCGCCGACCTCGGCCATCCCGGCGACGACCGGCGGGTCCACGGGGTCGACCACGTGGTCGCCGACGTGACCGTGCCGGGCGCGGTCGCCGGGCAGATCGGAGAGCACCGGATCGACACCGTGGTCCACCTGGCCTCGATCGTCAACCCGGGCAAATCGACCACGGTCGAACAGGAGTACGCGGTCGACGTCGACGGCTCGCGCAACGTGTTCGAAGCCTGCGTCAAGCACGGTGTCCGGCGGATCATCGTCTCGTCCAGCGGGGCGGCCTACGGCTACCACGCCGACAACCCGGCCTGGCTTACCGAGGACGATCCGGTCCGCGGTACCGAGACCTTCCCCTACAGCCTTCACAAGCGGCTTGTCGAGGAGATGCTGGCCGGCTACCGCGAGACCGACCCGGAGCTGGAGCAGGTGGTGCTCCGCATCGGCACCATCCTCGGTGAGAGTGTCGACAACCAGATCACCGACCTGTTCCGGGCGAAGCGGCTGCTCAAGATCCGCGGTTCGGACTCGCCGTTCGTGTTCGTCTGGGACCAGGACGTGGTCGCCGTCATGCTGCAGGCGGTGATGGGAGAGAAGACCGGGATCTTCAACGTCGCCGGCGACGGGGCGATGACCGTCGACGAGATCGCTGCCGAGATGGACAAGGGCGTGAGGACCGTCCCGGTCGGCGTCCTCAAGACCGGCCTCGCGGTGGCAAAGCGACTCGGCCTGACCCCCCACGGACCGGCCCAGACCGACTTCCTCCGCTACCGCCCGGTCCTCGACAACACCCGGCTGAAAGAACAGTTCGGCTACGTCCCGCAATGCACGACCCGCGAGGCGTTCACTGCGTGGCGTAAGTCGCAGGGGCTGTAGGCCTCAATAGACTCGGCGATTCTCGGGGTGTAGCGAAGCCTGGTATCGCGCTCGCTTTGGGGGCGAGAGATCCCCGGTTCAAATCCGGGCACCCCGACTGCCGTATCTGCCCGCCTCGCGCAAGTCACCCCGTCGGCTGGGGGCGGCCGAGTCCCTGATCAACTAACCGATCCGGGCCAGGGCCTCCCGGGTTTGGTCGGCGAGCGGAACGGCACCGATTCGTTCCTCGAACTCGAGGGCGTCGCGGAAGTGGGCAACGGCCCGGTCCGGTTCGCCGAAGGTCTCGGCCAGTAGGCCGAGGACGTAGGCGGCGCCGGCCGGGAGGAATGCCATGCCGTAGAGCAGCAGCTGTCCGTCGTAGGGGAGCACCGGGTCATACAGCCTGCGTGCGGCTTCGGCGTCGCCGATCGCGTGGGCACACACCGCCAGGCCCCAGAGCCTTCCGGGGAGGCTGAGGGTGACCGGCAACGGGTAGTCGGCCGATTTCCACTCTTCGACCACCGCCCGCGCGGTTTCGAGGTCTCCCCGGGCGGCACCGATCACTCCGACCAGGTGCGAATGGTTGTAAGCCGATTTGGCATCGAGCGCCTCGGCGAGCAGCCGGGCTTCATCTGGAAGGCCCATCGCGAGCAGCCGTTCCGTGGCCAGCGCCTCTACTACTCCCTGGAGCGCGGGCTGGTCGGGAACGCACTGGGATGCGTGATCGATCGCGGCGTTCGCGTCGTCAAACCTGCCCTTCAGCATTGCGTTGTTTGCCCGGGAGCACCACGCGCTGAGCTCGATCACCCGATCGCCGAAATCCTCGGCGAGCTTCATCAGGCTGTCGCCCAGGTCCGGCATGTCGTCGAGGTGTCCGAGCCGGGCTTTGGCCAGGGTGAACTGGATCCACCCGGCTCCCCCGAACTGGAATCCGAGTTCGGTGATCCGCTTCGCCTCACAGTAGAGCGCGTCGGCATCCGGGTAGGCGATCATTGTCGCCAGCCGGTTCCAGTCGGCCTCGTCCCCGACCTCGGCATCGATGCTCTGCGCGGCCAGCCCGCGGGCAATTTCAGCGAGACCGAGCGGAGTCTCGGCCGGCAGGTCCTCGCCGAGTCCTTCCATCGGGTATCCGAGATCCCAGTTGAAGGCAATCGTCCCGAGGAGAATGGAGCGGAGGCCGAGAGCGTCGGTCTCGCACCAGTTCCCCCGCCAGGAAAGGCGACGGGTCCCTTTGGTCCGAACCTGCTCCGGGTCGATGCGCAGGGTCTCGGCGATCAGGTCGAGGTCGGCGGTCCCCGGGGCCTTGCGGAATACGCCGGACAGGATCAGCCAGACGGTGGCATACACCCGCATCCCGTAATCGTCCTGCTCGAGTGCCAGCGCCATCCACTCCCGGGCCGTTTCCTCGAGGCGCTCGAGATCGAAAAGCGTGTAGAGGCTGAAAGCATACTGGGCGTAGAGGCGGTCGCGCCAGCGGCCATCCGAATCGGCGTCCTCCGGGGAGCAGGTCGAGTGCCCGCTCGAGGTAGTCGGATGCCTGCTGCGGGGCGCCACGGTCACGGGCGAGCCCGGCGGCCCGCTCGGCGTAAGCCGTCGCCCGCATGCCCTCCCCGGCGGCGGCCGCCTCGGCGAAGTGGTGCGCCAACTCGGTCACGGTCAGGGAGTCGTCGGGAAAGCGCCTCTCGATGGAGAGGCCGATGTCGCGGTGAAGTTGGATCCGGCGCATGGTCGAGAGCTCGTCTTCGAGGGTCTGGCGGACCAGGGCATGGGCGAACCGAAGTCGCCCCGGCCGGTCGGTTTCCAGGACGAGACGAGCGTCGATCGCCTCGTCGAATCCATCGAGGGTTTCGACCGGGTCCTGGCCGGCGATCTCGGCGACCACCGCCGTGTCGAATTCGAGGCCGGCTGACTGCGGAGACCGTCAGCAGCTCGCCCGGCCTGTCTCCGACAAGCGGGAAACACGCCGCCCGACCACGTCCCGCACCCCTTCCGGCACCTCGAACCGACCGGGCCCGCGACGCCGGTTCGGATCCGGGTCGGGTCCCGGCGTCGGTCTCCGAAATATGGCTGAGCACCTGGCCGATGAAGAAGGGATTGCCCTGGGTCTGTTCGCTGAGGACCCGGACCAGCTCCGGCTCGGACCCGTTTCCCGGTCCCGCCGAGCGCCGAGTGGACGAACTCCTCCACCCCGTCGTCGTCGAGGCCGCGGACCGGCAGGCGGGCGACACTTTCCTCCCGGCGCAGGTCGGCCAGGTGTTCGGAGAGCGGGTGCCTGCGTCCGAGTTCGGTGTCGCGGTAGGTGCAGACGATCAGGATCCGACCGAGGCGACCGCTCCGGACCAGGTTCACCAGAGCCTGGAGAGTCGGCCGTCCGGCCCAATGCAGGTCGTCGAGGACCAGCAGCACAGGGCGACGCTCGCCTTCCTCGGAGAGCCAGTCGGCGAGGCCGTCGAACAGGGTCAGGGCGTCGGCGGGCCCGCTGGGGGAATCTTCGCTCAGCTCGGGGGCGAGGCGGGCCAGCACCCCGCCGCGCAGTTCGAGTAGGCGCGAGCGCGTTTCCTCGTCGACGTTCGCCAGGTAGTGGCGGAGCGCTTCGGCGAAGGGCTGGTAGGCGACCGCGGCGTCTTCATCGACCCGGCCGAACAGGACCAGACCGCCTTCCTCGTGTGACCCGCACCGCGACCTCGCGGGCCAGACGGGTCTTTCCGGCTCCCGGTTCACCGCCGAGAAGCGCCACCCCGGGAGTGCCCTCGATCGCGCTCCGCCACATCGACTCGAGCGTCTCGATCTCGCTGAGGTCGCCCGCAGAAATCCCAGCTGGTGTCGAGGGCGAGCCTGGGCGGCAGCGGGACGGGTGCGACCAGGTCGCCCTCGGCCAGCGGCGCCCAGCCGACCTCGACGGTCGGGACCGGATCGGCCATCCCCTTCAGCTCCCTGGGACCGAGGGAGGTGAAGGCGTGACCGCCCCT
>CAVXYR010000008.1:0-25522 GCA_963766115.1 uncultured Solirubrobacterales bacterium | reverse complement strand
GCCGAGGCGGCCGCTCCGGACCAGGTTTACCAGGGCCTGGAGAGTCGGCCTCCCGGCCGATGCAGGTCGTCGAGGACCAGCAGCACAGGACGCCGCTCGCCTTCCTCGGAGAGCCAGTCGGCGAGGCCGTCGAACAGGGTCAGGGCGTCGGCTGGACCGCTCGGGGTCTCTTCGCTCAGCTCGGGGGCGAGCCGGGCCAGGACGCCGCCGCGCAGTTCGAGCAGGTGCGAGCGGGTGTCCTCGTCGACGTTCGCCAGATAGTGGCGGAGCGCCTCGGCGAAAGGCTGGTAGGCGACCGCGGCGTCTTCATCGACCCGTCCGAACAGGACCAGACCGCCTTCCTCGTGGACCCTCACCGCGACCTCACGGGCCAGGCGGGTCTTTCCGGCTCCCGGTTCACCGCCGAGAAGCGCCACCCCGGGGGTTCCCTCGATCGCCCTCCGCCACATCGCCTCGAGCGTCTCGATCTCGCTGAGGCGCCCGCAGAAATCCCAGCTGGTGTCGAGGGCGAGCCTGGGCGGCAGCGGGACCGGTGCGATCAGGTCGCCCTCGGCCAGCGGCGCCCAGCCGACCTCGACGGTCGGGACCGGATCGGCCATCCCCTTCAGCTCCCTGGGACCGAGGGAGGTGAAGGCGTGACCGCCCCTGGAGCCGGCCAGCGCGCGCACGGTCTCGGTGACCAGGATCTGGCCGCCGGTGGCCGCGGCGCATAGCCGCGCCGCCTCGACCACTGCGGTCCCGTGGATGTCGTCGTCTTCGGCGACGTCGACGTCGCCCGAGGAGATGCCGACCCGCAGGGGCAGGCCTTCCTCGCCCCGGCGGTTCGAGGCCTCGACCGCCTGCTGCATCTGCAACCCCACAGGCCAGGGCATCCGCCGCTCCGGTGAAAGCGACCATCAGGCCGTCTCCGAGACTCTTGACTTCGCGCCCGTTCTCGTCCTTGACCGGTCCGCGAAGCAGGTCCAGGTGGGCCTCTTGTACGGCCCGGAATTCCTCGTCGCCCAACCGGGCGAGCGCCTCGGTGGACGCAACGGCGTCGGTGAAGAGGATGGTCAGGGTCGCCTGCACGCAAACGACCCTAGCCGCAGGCCCCCGGCCGGGGCAACTCGATGCGCTTCCGGCGAGGGCGGAGCCCTCGTTGCCAGAGCGGGAAACCGCCTTGTACCGGGGCCTGGGCGGTTAGGCTCAGGCCAGCATGAAAGCAAAGACCCAGTACGCGCGGAACGGCGACGTGAACATCGCCTATCAGGTGACCGGTGACGGACCGAGCAACCTGGTCGTGGTTCCCGGATTCATCTCGCACGTCGAGATGGACTGGGGAAGTCCCCAGCTTGCCCGCTTCATCGAGCGGCTCTCCTCGTTCTGTCGCCTGATCCGGTTCGACAAGCGTGGCACCGGGCTTTCCGATCCGGTATTCGGGGTCCCGACCCTGGAGGAGCGGATGGAGGACGTGCGGGCCGTCATGGACGCCGTTGGGTCAGAACGGGCCACGCTTCTCGGCTACTCCGAAGGAGGACCGATGTCCGTTTTGTTCGCGGCCACCTATCCAGAACGGACCGTGGGACTGGCCATCTACGGCAGCTACCCGGATGGTGCCCCCCTCAGGTCGGTTTCCGGCGAGACAAACCGGATGATTGACGACTTCCTCGACCGTTGGGGTGAGGGCCATTCACTCGAAGTGTTCGCTCCCTCGATCGCCGGCGACCCCGAGAGCATGGCCAAGATGGGGATTTACGAGCGGGCCGCCGCCAGCCCGAGCATGGTCAGGGCCCTCATTTCCGCCATCGACGAAACCGACGTGACCGACGTACTGCCCAACATCCGGGTCCCGACGCTCGTGCTTCACCGGCGGGGTGATTTCATCCCGATCGAGGGTGCTCGTGAGATGGCCAAACAGATCCCCGGCGCGCGTTTCGTCGAACTTGACGGCCGTGATCACATGCTGCAATTCGGCGACACCGACGCGATCGTCGGCGAGATCGAGGAGTTCGTGACGGGCACTCGCAATGCCCCGGTCGCCGAGCGGGCACTGGCGACGGTCATGTTCACCGACATCGTCGGCTCGACCGAACGGGCAGGCGAGCTCGGTGACGCAGCCTGGCGGCGTGTGCTGGAGCGCCACAACGAACTGACCCGCAGTCAGGTCGAGAAGTGTGGAGGTCGGCCGATCAAGAGCACCGGCGATGGCTACCTTGCGACATTTGACGGGCCGACCAGCGCGGTCAACTGCGCCAGCGACTTGACCGAGGCGGTCAGACCGCTCGAGATCGAGATCAGGGCAGGGATCCACACCGGCGAGTGCGAGTTCATCGGCGACGATATCGCCGGGATGGCCGTGCACATCGGAGCCCGGGTCAGTGCCACCGCGGACGCCGGGGAAGTCGTCGTCTCTTCGACCGTCAAAGACCTGGCTGTGGGCTCCGGTATCCAGTTCAGCGATCGCGGCGAGCGGGAACTGAAAGGCGTTCCGGGGTCGTGGCGGCTTTACCTTGCCGGAGGCGAAGGCGAACAACCGGTCGCCGCCGCAGAAACCGCCAGCGCCTGACGGCCGCCCGCGGCCCGGCCCGGTGTTACCCGCGCCACCTCTTGGTGACCTGTCCCGGAATGATGGCGATTGCTCCGGGGAGGTCGCGGCGGGAGCGGTCGATCGCCTCCTGGAGTGCTTTGGTCGCCCGGGGACCGTGGATCGCTTCACCATGGCCGACCAGCAGATGCTGCGGCATGAAGGTCCCGATCGACTTCTTCGGCGGATTGAGCCGCAGGCCGATGTGAACGCCGGCACCGGCCGCGGAGGGGTAGAAATGCTCGGCGGTGCCGACCGCTTCGGGCACGACCAACGCCTTCCTGTCCTTCCACCAGAGCGCCCGTTCCTTCCAGATGCGGTTGTCGACCACGTCGACCGCTTCGAACGGGGTTCCCCGAAGCTCCTCGGGCAGGACGATATGGGGGATGTCGAGCCGGTCGGCGATCCTCTTCGAGTGCCGGTTGTGGCGGTCAAGCAGCTGAAGCACCGCCTGCGGCTCTCCCAGATCGGCAACCTTTTCCATTACCTCGGGGTCGTCGATCGGATCGATGATCCAGACCCTGCCGTCGCTGACCAGCGCATGGGAAGCCAGTTCCAACGGGTGGTCCATCACCCAGGTGATGCCGAGCTCGCTTTCGTCGATTGTCCGGGTCTGCATGGCGGTCAGTCTAGCTGTCGGCGTCCGGGGGCTCTCCGCCCGGTCGGACCGCTGCACCGTCGGATCGGGCGGAAGGCCCAACCGGACAATCGGGATCGGAAATGACCCGGCCCGGCCCGGCAGCCCGATATCATCGAGTCATGCTTTTCGGCCGCAAGAATTCAGCCCTTCCAACCGAGGACGAGGTGCTCCCGGGCCGATCGGCCTCGCCTTTTCCGGTGGCCGGTCGCCACACCGTGCTCGGCAACTCGATCCAGCGTCCCTTCCCCGAAGGGACGGAGGTGGCCTACTTCGCCCTCGGCTGTTTCTGGGGAGCCGAGCGGCTTTTCTGGAAACTCGACGGGGTCTACACCACCGCGGTCGGATACCAGAACGGGACCACGCCGTACCCGACCTATGAGGAAGTCTGTTCGGGGATGACCGGACATGCCGAGGCGGTGATGGTCGCCTTCGACCCGGAGGTGATCAGCTACGAGGACCTGCTGGCGGTCTTTTTCACCGAGCACGATCCGACCCAGGGAATGCGCCAGGGAAACGACGTCGGCACCCAGTACCGCTCCGGGATATTCACGGTCGGCGAGAAGCAGCGGGAGATCGCCGAGCAGGTGCGTGACAGCTACCAGTCCGCCCTTGACCAGCACGGCAAGGGCGAGATCACGACCGTGATCGAACCGGCCGGAACTTTCTACCACGCCGAGGAGCCTCACCAGCAGTACCTCGACAAGGTTCCAGGCGGCTACTGCGGGCTGGCCGGGACCGGGGTCGCCTGCCAGGTGGGAACCGGCGTCGGTCCGGCGCCCGGCACCTGATCTCCCCGCCCCGCGGCGTGGGCCGCTTCGCCGCCCTACTCATTTAGGATGCCCCCGGTGTTTGCCGAGCTCAAAGGCCGGGGTTGACCCCGACCCTCTCCTCCTATGTCGTAGGGACCGCCGCAATCGCGGCGATCGTCCTGTCCACGTGGCTGGGCGCCTACTGGCTCAGGCGCTGGATCGTGCCCGAGTTCTCCGGCGCGCTGGCAAGGCTGGCCGAGCTCACCCTCGGGGTGGCTCTGCTGATCATCGCCCTGCAGATCCTCGGGTCGCTCTCGATCCTCACGCTCGGCTGGATCATCGTCGGCTGTGTGCTCGTGGGGCTGGCGGCGGCGGGGCTCGGATACCGCTTCGCGCCTCACGGCGTTGAGCAGATCGCGGCGCCGAAGGTTCCGACCTGGGCCTTCCTCGTGGCCGTAGGAGTCGCCTCGTGGGTCGTCGCCGAGTGGAGCTTCCCTTCGCAGCTCAGCCTCGATCAGGGCATGTTCGGCGGCGACACCACCTGGTACCACATGCCCGCTGCCGCCCGGTTCGTCCAGGAAGCTTCGACGAACCCACTCCACTTCACCGACCCGCTGCGGCTGGCGGTCTGGTTTTACCCGCAGAGCTCCGAGCTGATGCATGGCTCGCTGATCGCGCTCATGCAGAGCGACTGGCTCTCGCCGCTGTTCAACATGTTCTGCGTCGGCGTAGGTTTGCTCGCCTGCTGGACGGTCGGCCGCCCCTACGGCGTGGGCCCGGCGACCCTGGTCGCCGGAGCGATCCTCCTTTCGGGAGGGGTGATGATCATCACCCAGCCCGGCGAGGGCCGGAACGACATCCTCGCTTTTGCATTCCTGGTCGCGTTCGCGGCTTTTCTGATCAACGGCCACCAGCGCCGGGCCCCAGCCGAGGGAGCTGTCGACGACCGGCCGGACCCCAACGCGCCGCTGCTTGACAAGGGCCCGCTGATCCTGGCCGGCATAGCCGCCGGTATCGCGATTTCGGTCAAGGTTTCGATGCTGGCCCCGGTCGGAGTGATCTTCCTCGGCATGATCCTGGTCAGCGGCCGCGGCAGGCGGTTGGTCACCACTCTCTGGCTCGGCGGGGCGATGCTGATCGTCGGCGGCTATTGGTACGTGCGGGCGATGATCTACACCGGCGGCAACCCGGTCCCGGCAATCGGCTGGGGGCCGCTCAAGCTGCCCCAGCCCGACCAGATGCCGCTCGACCCGCGGCCCCGCTTTTCGGTGGCGCACTACTTCAACGACCCATCGATCTTTCGCTGGTGGTTTTTTCCGCGGCTCGACGACGCCTTCGGCGTCCTGTTCCCGCTGATCCTGATCATGCTCGCGGCGGCCGCGATCTATCTCGTCTTCAGGTCCCGCAACAAGGTGGTCCGCGTCCTGGCGGCCGCCGCCCTGGTGACCGCCGTGGTCTATCTGTTCACCCCGCTGACCGCCGCCGGCCAGGAGGGCCAGCCCCGTGGCTTCTTCACCAACACCCGGTACTTGCTGCCGGGCCTGCTCCTCGCCGCCACCCTGCTGCCTATCGCCCGGCCGCTCCGCATGCCCGAAGACCGGGCGAGGAAGGTCCTGATCTTCCTCACCGTGGTCTTTGCGATCTCGGTGCTGACCTCGCCGAGGTGGTATCCGAGCTTCCTGCCCGGGGCGGTCTTCTTCTGCCTGGCGATCGTCTGGGCTCCGGTGGGACTCTCCTGGCTGAAGGAGCACAACAAGATCCCGACCAGCGTCATCGTCGGGTCGGTGGCGGCCATAGCCCTGATCGGGGCGATCTGGGGGCGCGGGGAGGAGGTCGGCTATGCCGAGAAGCACTACACCCGCTCGACCCTGTTCCTGCAGGAAGGCGGACCACAGGATGCGTTCGACTTCACCCGTGACCTGAAGGACAAGCGGATCGCGCTGGCCGGCTCTGGCGAGATCTTCTTCGGCCAGTACGGCTTCTACGGAGTCGACCGGTCCAACCACGTCCAGTACATCGGCCAGGAAGGGCCGAACGGCAGCTACCGGCTGATCACCAAATGCGAAAATTTCATCAAGGAACTGAATCGGGGCGATTACGACTACCTGGTTACCAGCGAGTTCACCCAGGATGACCCGTCGGCGCCGCTCCGGTACCCGGTCCGGGCCTGGGTCAAGGACGACCCCGCGGTCGAAGAAGTGGTCGCCGAGCCCGACATCACGCCCCAACCCGACTACGTCTACAGGATCAACGGCAAGCTGGACCCGGCCACCTGCCAGGACCTGGACCCTGAAGCTCTGCGTGGTCCTCGCGGAACCGGCGAGGCTCCGGCTGGGATCATCGTGCCCGAAAGTCCCGGCGGGTAGCAGGGCGACACTGCGACCTCACAGGACCGCAAGCCGGTTGGTCCGGTTATCTTCGGGTCTGCCTGCCCCCGTAGCTCAGCTGGATAGAGCGCCGGCCTTCTAAGCCGGATGTCGCAGGTTCGAATCCTGCCGGGGGCGTTTGTCTGCCGAGGTTCTCGCCGGCCTTGGCTAGGCGCACTTCGCGGGTTCTCCCTCGCGGATAGGCTCGAGTTCCGGATCTGCCCACCGCTCGTCTGCCGTGAGCCAGAGATTGAAGAAGGTGTGGAAATGGCGCCAGAAGAACGAGAGCAACTCTACGAACGGCTCGCCGCCGAGATGTGCCAGGACCCCGCGGTCGCCCGTGGGACGATGATGGGTTTTCCGTGCCTGCGGGTCGACGGCGAGTTCTTCGCCTCACTCGAACGCTCGAGCGGAAACCTGATAGTCAAGTTGCCGGCCGGAGAAGTGAGCGAGTTGGTCAACAGCGGGTCGGCCACCCCGTTCGCGCCGGCCGGGAAGGTGTTCAGGGAGTGGGCCGAGGTTCAGGGGGCGGAGGCCGGCGAGTGGAGGAGCCTGCTAAGCCGGGCCAGGGAGTTCGTCTTGAAGCTGGATCCCTGAACTTTCATCAGCGATCAGACAGGAGAAAGCTCATCTCTCCGAAGTATCAACGTCGGCCTGGAGTTGAGCTTCAAGCTTCTCGCGCTCTCTGCGCTCGGTGATGATGCCGTAGACGATCAGGCCACAGGCCGTCATCACGATCGCGGTGATCACCAGGCCGAAAACAAATATGCCGACGTTCTCCATCAGTCCCGCCAGGATGGTGCGAGCAGGGCGCCGAGCGCGAGGATCGACGGTACCCAGAGCCCGACGAATATGCCCTCTTCCTCGTTGCCGCCGAAGAACAGAACCACCGACAGGACGAATGAGAGAAATGCGGCCAGGAGAAAGAGCGCCCTCGCCCTCGACTTTGCCGATGCCAGACCGGTCGGCGAAGGCGTTCGGCCTGTTTCTCCTTCGTTGTTCTCTCCCTCTTTCATAGGGGATTGATAACACAGTGTGGTCGCCGCTCCGTGCGCCACCGGAAGCGGGCCGCGCTACTCTTGGCCGACCGTCGTGTTGGAGGTGTGTCGGAGTGAAGAGCCCGGGCCCACCGGCCTTCCGAAATCGAAGCGAGGAGACTCGGTAGCCATTCAGCGCAGGACCCTCATCTCAGCCGGCAGCGCGATCGCGCTGGCATTCGTGCTGCTGTTCACATCAGCCACCGGCGCCCATGCGCTCAAGACCTTCACCCTGGATGGTGCGCAGGTCGCCACCAGCGAATCCAGCGGCGCCACTCCCGCCACCCCGGGCACCCCTTTCGAATACAACAAGGTGAAGGTCCTCAAGCAGGGACCGAGGAAGGCGAAGAAGATCCTGGTCCTGATACCCGGGACCTCGGCCGGGGCGACCAATTTTCGCCCGATGGCCGCCGCGCTGCTGAAGCGACTCGAGGGCTGGCAGGTCTGGTCGATCGAGCGCCGCGAAAACCTGCTCGAGGACCACACCCTGCTAGAGGCCTACGGGAACGGCGAGGCGAGCGCACAGGAGATGCTCGACTACTACCTGACCTCGCTGGTCGATCCATCGATCTCGCCCCGCTTCAGCCCGAAAACGACCGATGAAACGGCATTCGCACGCAACTGGGGCCTCAGGGTCGCGGTCAAGGACGTACGCCGGGTGGTCCGCAAGGCCGGTCGCAATGGTCGCAAGGTCGTGCTCGGGGGGCACTCGCTCGGGGGTTCGATCACCACTGCATACGCCACCTGGAATTTCAACGGCAAGACCGGCGCCAAGGATCTCGACGGGCTGGTCTTCATCGACGGGGCCGGCGGGGCGCGGAGCGAACTGCCCACGGTAGACGACGCTAGACAGCGACTGGACGACCTCTCGACGTCCTCGCCATTCCTGAGCCTGCTGCCGCTTCCCCTCCCCTGGGCGGCCGGTGTCTTCAATGCGATGGGCTCGACCGCCGCGCTGACCGAGCCCGATGACCGCTCGATCCTGCAGGACTTCCCGCTGCTTCCCGGCGATCTGAAGCCACCGGTCTCGACCACCAACCTGGCGCAGTACGGCTACGCGGTCGACCAGGCCACCTCGCCCGATTCACTGGCGCTCGTCCACAGCAACATCGGGCGCCTGGCCGAGTCGGGCGACCCGCGGGGCTGGATCAACGGCGAGTTGGGAAGCGCCAAACGTGCGGCTTCGGTCTTCGCCGAAATCGACGGAATGGATGGATCCTCCTGGTACCACCCGCTTCGGCTCAGCATCGATGCCGGCTCGGTCAACAACGGGATCGCCAATCCGGCCCAGAAGGTCTACGGGGTCAGGGCGACCCGCGGCAGGCGGGTCAAGCTGCCGATGTACGGGTTCGACGCCGCCCTTGGCGGCGGCCGCGTCGGCGAGGCGGTCAGAGCGCTGGCAAAGCAGTCCGGCGTCCCCGACAAATGGGTCCGCACAGTCGACCGCTCCGGCTCTTTCGCCCACATCGACCCGCTGGGCGCCGCGCCGGAAAAGAACGACTTCATCAAGACGCTGGCGCCGTTCCTGAAGAAGAAGATCAAGTAGGACCTGGCGCCGCGGTAGCGGCTTTCAGAACAGCGCGACCTGGCGGACCGCCTCGCCCGAAGCGAGGCGGTCGAAGCCCCCGTTGATCTCTTCGGGCACGAGGGTGTCGCTGAGCAGCCGGTCCACCGGCAGCTCGCCGTTGCGGTACATCTCGATGAAGCGGGGGATGTCACGGGAGGGAACGCTCGAGCCGAGGTAGGAGCCCTTGAGGGTGCGCTCTTCGGCGACCAGGGAGATCGCCGGGATCTGGAGAATCCGCTCGGGGTGGGGCAGGCCGGCGGTCACGGTCATCCCGCCACGGCCGGTCGCGGCATACGCCTGGGCCAGCACGTTCTCGTTGCCGACCGTCTCCAGGGCGAGCCTGACGCCGCCGCCGCTCATTTCCCTGATCCGGGCGTCGGTCGCGCCGCCACCGGAACTTTCCGCGGTTGCGTTGACCGTTTCGGTCGCGCCCAGATCGCGTGCCAGTTCGAGCTTGGATCCGACCCGGTCGACCGCGATGATCTGCTCTGCGCCCTGGGCCCGTGCGGCCAGGAGGGCGGCCAGTCCGACCCCGCCGAGCCCGAAGATCGCGACCGACTCGGCCGGGAGGGCGGAGGCGGCGGTGTTGAACACGGCGCCGGCGCCGGTCAGCACGGCGCAGCCGAACAGCGCCGCGATCTCGAAGTCGAGGTCGCCCGGGACCTTGACCGCCGAGCGCTCCGAGACCACTATGTGGTCGGAAAAGGCCGAAACCCCCAGGTGGTGGTGGACCGGCTTGCCACGATCGTCGTGGAGGCGGATCGCGCCTCCGAGCAGCGTACCTTCGTGGTTTGCGGCCGCTCCCGGTTCGCAGAGCGCCGGGCGCCCCGACCGGCAGAAGCTGCACTTGCCACATGCCGGCATGAAGGTCAGGATCACCTGGTCGCCCGGACTGAATTCGGAGCCCGCCGAACCGGCTTCGACGACCTCACCCGACGCCTCGTGGCCGAGGGCCATCGGCATCGCCCGGGGCCGCTGCCCGGTGATCACCGAGAGGTCGGAGTGGCAGAGCCCGGCCGCCCGGACGCGGACCAGCAGCTCGTCCTCTCCCGGAGGGTCGAGCTCCAGTTCGGTCCGGACCAGCGGCTTCGACTCGGCGAACGGGCCGGTGGAGCCCATCTCGGACAGGACCGTCGCGGTGGTCCTCATGAGAGCTCGGTCCCCAGTCGCTCGAGCGATGCCCGTACCGGGCCGGGGATCGAGGCCGGTTTGCGGCCGGCCCTGTCGACGAATACGTGTACGAACCACCCTTCGGCCAGCGGCTCCCCGCCTTCCGTGAACAACCCGATCTCATAACGCACGCTGGAGTTGCCCAGGTGACCCACACGAAGACCGGCTTCGACCGTCTCGGGAAAGGCGACCGGGGCCAGGAAGCGGCAGTGCGACTCGGCGCAGAGGCCGATCGTCTCCCCGGCGTGGATGTCCAGCCCGCCCTCCTCGATCAGCCAGGCGTTGATCACGGTGTCGAAAAAGGCGTAGTACTGGACGTTGTTCACGTGACCGTAGATGTCGTTGTCGTACCAGCGGGTCGGGATCGGGCGGACGTGGCGATACTGATCGCGCGTGGGCGGGGCTGATTCGGGCATGGCGCGATTATCGCCGTTCGGGCCAGACCACGGAGGGCGAGGGGTGGTTGACTGTGCCGGTGCCCTCGCGAGATCAGTCACCGACACCCGCAGCGGTCAGCATGGTTCTCGGGGCGATCCTCTCGATCCAGGTCGGCTCGGCGATCGCGACCGAGCTGTTCGCCGAGGTCGGTCCGGCCGGGGTCGTCTTCATCCGCGCCTTCGTGTCGGCCGTACTGCTGTCGCTGATCTGGCGGCCGGACTTCCGGATTCCGCGGGACCAGCTCAAGGTGACCCTGCTGTTCGCGGTGGCCCTTACCGGGATGAACCTGGGCTTTTACCAGGCGATCGACCGGATACCGCTCGGAACGGCGGTCACCTTCGAGTTCATCGGTCCGCTGACCGTCGCCCTGATCACCTCGCGACGCAGGCGGGACTGGGCCTGGGCCGGGATGGCCGCGATCGGAATCGTCCTCCTGACCGGCGGCATCGGCGGGGACGACCTCGATCCCCTGGGGGTGGCACTGGCCCTGGTCGCCGGCTTCTTCTGGGGTTCGTACATCCTGCTCGGAAAGCGCATGGGTCAGCAGGCGACGGGAGGTAAGGGGCTGGCCGTGGCGATGGTCCTCTCGGCCCTGATGACCGCCCCGCTCGGCATCGCCGACGGTGGGAGTGAACCTTGCAGCCGGAAGTGATCGTGGTCGGAATCGGGATAGGGATCCTCAGCTCGGCCCTGCCGTTCTCGCTGGAGATCGAAGCGATGCGCCGGCTGCCGTCGAGCGTGTTCGGAGTGATGATGAGCCTCGAGCCGGCGGTGGCCGCAACCGTCGGTTTCGTCCTGCTCGGCCAGGGCCTGATCCCCCGGGAGGGGCTGGCTGATCCTCCTGGTCGGTCGCCGCGTCGGCCGGGGCGCTCCGCTCGAGCCGGGCACCGGCCCCGATCGAGCCCTGATTGGAGCGGGCCGTACGGGTCACGGTCCGGCCGGGCCGGGGCCTTCTTCGGCCGGTTCCGACTGGCGCAGAAGCATCGCTCCGGCGAAGAAGCAGAGGGCGCCGAGGAAGGTACCGACATTGATCCACTCGACGTTGATCGGCTGTCCGGAAGACGGATCGACGTACGAGGCGACGGCCGAGATTCCGAAGAAGACCGAGCCGGTCATGTTCAGCCAGGAGGTCCACCAGTTACGTGACTTCGGATCCCAGAGCCGGTCAACGTGACTCGTCGCCCGGATAGCCAGGTAGCTGGCAACGAGGAAGAGGATCGAGCCGATCATGTCCGGCCGCCAGACGTGGTCCCTGGCCTGGTCGGCGGAGAGGTGCGCGAACAGGGCTACGCCGGTGGAGATGTTGAAGGCGAGCGTGCCGATGAACTGGGTTGCGGCCGACCACCAGTCGTCCCAGTCGGCTTTTGACTTCCAGGCTCCGCGCCGCCAGCGGCCGGTCAGGCGGAGCTGGATGAAGCCGGCCGTCGTGAAGAACAGCGAACCGATGAAAAAGGTTGCGTTGTCGGCTACACCACCGACCAGGCTGAGGTAACCCGGCAAGGCACCCAGCGCGAAGAAGAACGAGCCAATCGCAAAACCCAGGGACTCCCGTCGCAGCGGGCTTCGGTCTCGCCTGAACATCGCGCAAGCGTAACGCAGCCGGCTCCGGGCGACCGCTAGATTTAGCCCCTCGCGGTGGGCGTAGCTCAGTTGGTAGAGCTCCTGGTTGTGGTCCAGGCGGTCGCGGGTTCGATCCCCGTCGCTCACCCTCTCGATTGGACCGGTCCAACATGGTGGCGGAGCAATCAGCCGCCCCGATATTATCCTTGGACGTTTTCGGGTTGCAGGGGCCTTCGAGCGCTGTTCACGTTGCCGCTTGCGGCATGGTTGGCGTTGGCCGCGAGTGCCGGGCCGGCGCCGGCTTCGCAGGCCGACTATGACCGCGGCTACGAGATCGGCATCGATGGCTACAAGTACGGCCTGCCGCTCCTGACGATGAAGAACACGTACAGGAACCAGACCAGCATCAACGTGCCCGACGGGCATGGATTCGGTCCGCCCAACCGGTTCAACCCCGGAAAGAGGTTCGCCGACCCGCGGGTGCGCTCGGTCGTGGCGGCCAACTTCGACACGCTCTACTCGGTCGCCTGGGTGAACCTCAAGAGACAGCCCAAGGTGATCCACGTGCCGAGGATCAGGAATCGCTACTTCGTGATCCCGCTGATGAGTCCGTATACCGAGAACTTCAGGAACCTGGGCTCAGTCAACCGGACGAAGCCCGGCGACTACGCGATCGTCGGCCCCGGTCAGTACGGGGTGAAGTTGCCGAAAGGCGTCAAGAGGATCAGGTCCCCCTACAGCCGGGTCTGGATACTCGAGCGGATTTTCGCCGAGCCCGAGTCGAAGAAGGACATCAGCAAGGTCCACCGGTTCCAGAAGCGGACCACGGTGACGCCGCTGAGCAAGTACGGCAGGAAGAACTGGAAGCGGCCGAAGCCGAAGAAGAAAGACACGGAGGTCGACGACTTCGCCCTGCCGCAGGGCCTCGCGTATTTCAACAAGCTCGGCAGAGAGCTGGAGAAGTTCCCGCCGCCTGCCGCCGACGCGGCCGAACTCGAGAAGTTGGCCCGGGTGGGCATCGGACCGGGCATGAGACCTGACCAGGCCGGACTCGACCCGGACGCACTGAGCGGCCTGCGCGACGCGGTCGCCGACGGCCCCGCCTCGGTCGATGCCGACGTTCGGACCGCGTACCTGGCCAGCTTCGCCGACCACAACGGTTATCTGGTACGGCCGACCGGAACATACGGGACCGACTACGTCGCCCGGGCGACGGTCACCCGGATCGGCCTCGGGGCGCTGGTTCCGACCGAGGCGATCTACCCGTTCACCCAGACCGATCGTTCCCTGGCCTCGCTGACCGGCTCGAAGAGATACACAATGCACATTCCGAAGGGCCGGCTGCCGCCGGCGCGGGCGTTCTGGTCACTGACCCTGTACGACCAGGCCGGCTACCTGGTGCCGAATTCGGCCGACCGCTACGCGATCCACGACCGCACCGACCTGTATTTCAACGAGGACGGTTCCCTGGACCTCTTCCTCCAGAGCAGCAGGCCGTCCGACCCCGGCCAGGCCCGGAACTGGCTGCCATCACCTGCCGACGGCAGTGAGTACCGCCTGATCTGGCGAATCTACGATCCGCAGCCGAACAAGGTCGCCGGAATCCTCGACGGCAGCGGCTGGACCGCGCCTGCGGTCAGCGAAAGCGAATAGGCTGGGCCTACGGAACAACCGGCACAAGGAGGGAAGCTATGTACGTGGTCATTCGCAGCTATTCCGGCGAGGCGGCTTCAGAGGTCTTCGATCTGATCGAGCAGAAGCAGGACGAGGCCGAGGAAGTGATCGCCCAGGTGCCGGGGTTCGTCGGCTACGTGGCATTTCGAACCGACGACGGAGGCGGCACGGCGGTCACGATCTGCCAGGACAGGGCCGGCGCCGAGGAATCTTCCAGAGTCGCCGCGAGGTGGGTCCTGGAAAACGTGAGCCAGACGCCCGACGTGCCCAAGGTTCTGCAGGGTGAGACGATTTCCGGGTTCGTGGGCGAGTGGAGCGCGGACTGAGCGTCCGCCCGCGAAGCGTCCTGAAGTGACGCGTCCGCAGGCGTGCTGCGATCGGGTCTGGCTGTCGAATAGCACCGGCGGCGAGCTGTGGTTGGTCCGCGAACCGGCCCCCGCAGGCAGACATTAGCTCCATCGAGAATCACCAACTGAATTGACAAATATCAATGTAGTTGATTGAATGAACCGCGATGAATTCCGGACTGGCCCTCACCCCGAAGCGAAGAGCCCGAACCGGAAGCCCTGCGCCGGTCGTCTATCCGGAGGTTGACCGGGCCCGGGCCGAACGGGTTGCAGAATCGCCAACGCGCTCGGCGATCCGATCCGGCTGACCCTGGTCGATGTGCTGCGAAAGCAAGCGGGCGAGGTCTGCGTCTGCGAATTGGTGCCGCTGTTCGAGGTCAGCCAGCCGACGCTGTCCCATCACCTCAAGAAGCTCCGGGACGCCGGCATCGTCGACTCGGAGCGCCGCGGCCTGTGGGCCTACTACTCGTAAGACCCGATGCGCTGGAGGAACTGAGCGGATGGCTGAACTAGAGAAGACGAGCAGGTGCTGCGCGCCCGAGGAGCAGGAAGGCTGCTGCGAGCCCGAGGCCAAGGAGGACTGCTGCGTCGAGGGGCCGGACTGCGGTTGCGCCGCCGGGCAGGTCGATCCCGGCGATCCCGACGGGCTCCGGGAGACAGTCAGGGAGCGTTACGCCGCCGCCGCGGTCGACGCCGCCGGCCGCGACGCCTCCTGCTGCAGCCAGGACGCCGTGATCACCCCGAGCAGCGAGCCGTCTTCGGGTCGAGCCTCTACGGGGACGACGACCGAGCGGAGTTGCCCGAGGCGGCGCAGATGGCTTCGCTCGGCTGTGGAAACCCGACCGCGATAGCCCAGCTCGAGCCGGGACAGACCGTTCTCGACCTCGGCTCGGGCGGGGGCATAGACGTCCTGCTCTCGGCTCGGCGGGTCGGCCCTGGCGGCAAGGCTTTTGGGCTGGACATGACCGACGAGATGCTCGAACTGGCCCGGCGAAACCAGCGCGAGGCCGGGGTCGAGAACGTCGAGTTCCTCAGAGGAGAGATCGAGCGGATCCCGCTTCCGGACTCGTCGGTCGACGTGATCATCTCCAATTGCGTGATCAACCTGTCCGGTGACAAGCCCCGGGTCCTCGGCGAAGCTTTCCGCGTGCTTCGTCCGGGTGGTCGATTCGCCGTCTCCGACGTGATTGCCGACCCGGAGATGGACGAGGCGACCAGGAACGACATGGCGCAATGGACCGGAGTACATCGCCGGTGCCCTCACCCGGGACGACTTCGAAAGGCAACTGGCAGCCGCCGGGTTCGAGTCGATCGAGATCGAGGAGACCCACCGGGTCCACGACCACGCCGCCTCGGCGATCATCAGGGCGACCAGGCCGCGCTGAACGGCGCCGTCGATTCGGTTCGGCCGCCCTCAGTCGGGCAGCAGCGGGACGGAGACGCCCGCGTCGCGGTCGATCAGCGAGGCCCGGGTGACCGCGTCGGCGCCGAACCGCTCGCGCAGGTCGTCGAGCGCGGTGTCGAGCGCCGGCGGTCGTCCCGCTCGAACGGCAGCTCCATCTGGACCGCGTCATCTCCCTCGAGGTTGGCCAGCGAGATCGAGAGCAGCGTCAGGCCTCGTTCTTCGATCGTCGGCCTGGTCGCTGCGAGCAGGTCACGCACCGCAGCCAGGATCGCTTCGGTCTGGCAGGTCGGGCCGGGGAGGGTGTGGGAGCGGCTGGCCCGGCCGAAGTCGCCGAAGCGCAGGCCGACCGTGATCGTGCGGCAGACCTGATCGCTCTTGCGCAGCCGGCGGGCGGTCCGGTCGACCAGCGAGGCGGCCAGGCTGTCGAGTTCTTCGGCATCCCGTGAGTCCCGCGGGAAGGCGCTCTGGGCACCGATCGAGCGCCGCGGCTCCCGCTTCCGAACGTCACGCGGATCGCGGTTGTTTGCCAGGTCGAGCAGCCGACGCCCGGAGGCGGGCCCGAGCGCGGCGACCAGGCTCTCCTCGCGGCAGGCGGCGATCTCGCCGACCGTTTCGATCCCCATTGAATGAAGCTTCTGCGAAGTTACCTTGCCGACACCCCAGAGCCGCTCGATCGGCAAGGGGTGGAGGAAGGCCGCCTCTTCGTCCTCTTCGACGACCAGCAGGCCGTCCGGCTTGCAGGCCCCGCTGGCGACCTTGGCAAGGAACTTGGTCCGGGCGACCCCGACCGAGATCTTCAGGCCGACCCGGTCGAGCACGTCGCGCCGCAGCCTGGCGGCGATCTCAGGCGGTGTACCGGAGATGTGCTCGAGCCCTCTGACGTCGAGGAACGCCTCGTCGATCGAGAGCGCCTCGACCACCGGCGACGTGTCTTCGAACACCTCGTAGACGGCGCGACTCGCCTCGGTGTATGCCGACATGCGTGGGGGTACCACGGTCGCCTCCGGGCAGAGCCGCTTCGCCTGGCCGCCATTCATCGCCGTCCGCACGCCGCGGGCCTTCGCCTCGTAGCTGCACGCCAGCACGACTCCACCGCCGACGATCACGGGCAGCCCACGCAGCTTGGGATCGTCGCGCTGCTCGACCGACGCGTAGAACGCATCGAGGTCGGCGTGCAAGATCGAGGCCCGGCCCGGGCTCGCTTTGGCGCTCTGTTCAGTCACGAACCGATGTTCGCACCCGGTGAGGACGGAATCGGCTCCGGGCCGGATGCCTCGGGACATGGAATTCGTGGCAACGGCTCAGCCTGCCGGCGTTAGTATCGGGGCAGCCGCCAATACACCAACCCGAGGAGGGGTCGCGATGTCTGAAACACTCAAAGGAGCCTGCCTGTGTGGTGGGGTCGAGTACGAAGTTCAGGACCCCGAGTCACTGGGCTACTGCCACTGCACCCGATGCCAGAGGTGGACGGGCGAGAGCCTTGCGGGTGTGGTCGTCGACCCGGAGAACTTCAAGTTCACCAAGGGCGAGGACCTGGTCAAGCGGTTTGAAAGCGAGTTCGCGCCGCGCAACTTCTGCGGTAACTGCGGATCCTGCCTGTATGACGACCTGGGTGAGAAATACTTCGTCGCCGCGGGGCTGATGCGCGAGCTCGATCTCGAGCCGAGCTTCCACCTCCAGGTCGCCTACAAGGCCGACTGGCACGAGATCGGCGACGACGTGCCGCAGTTCGCCGAGAACCCGCCGGCCTGACTTCGACCCGGTCGCGCAAGAAGACACCCCGGGAAACGGCTACGAGCCACTAGCGGTTTCGGCCGAGATCGTCGTGGGATGAAACCCACTCGTCGGCGACAACCGCTGAGCCCAGCGAAACCTCGCCGCACAGCACCGTGGCGGCGACGATCTCGGCGAGCTTGAGCACTTTGCCGGAGCCGTAGCAGCCCATCAATTCCAGGCACTCGCGCTGGGTGGCCAGGCCGGTCCCGCCCCCGTAGGTTGCGACGATCAGGGACGGCAGGGTGATCGAGTAGTAGTAGTCGTCGTTCTCGCGCAGTTCGATGTGGGTGAGCGCCGCGTGGGACTCGGCCACGTTGCCGGCGTCCTGGCCGCAGGCGATGAACATCGCGGCGATGCCGTTGGCCGGATGGGAGGCGTTGGCGGATGCGGCCGAAAGGCGGGCGCCCAGGTTTGAGAGATTGCGCGAGCGGTAGAGCTTGCGGCTACTGACCCTCATGTGTTCCTGGAGCAGGGCGTCGGGTATGACCGCCTCGGCGACCACCCGCTTGCCCCGGGTTCGCAGGGTGTTGATCTGCGAGTGCTTCTTGTCGGTGGCGAGCTGGCTTTCGAGCATGTAGTCGGTGACAAATTCGTTCTCACGCCGGATCCACTCGGCCGCGGCCCAGGTTGCCTTCCCGGTCATGTTCTGGCCCGCGGCGTCGCCTGAGGTGTAGTTGAAGCGGGTGAAGACGAACCGGCCGGCGACGTAGCGCTCGACGTCACGCAATTTGCCGGTGGAGGTCGTCGATTCGGCGACTTCGCGGATCGTCTCGATGTTGTCGTCCAGCCAGGCAACGAAGTCCCGTGCTCCGCGGGCCGATTCAAATGTGAATGCCGGTGCTCGCTGCATGGCGTCGTCGACCACGGTCACCGTTGACTCCGCCCGCCTCGCGCAGCAGTTTCATACCGCGGCTGTAGGAGGCGACCAGGGTTCCCTCGGTGGTCGCCAGCGGAACCAGGAACTCGCCCTTGGCGTGCTCGCCGTCTACCAGAACGGGGCCGGCCAGCCCGATCGGCACCTGCGCCACCCCGGCGAAACCCTCGATGTTTCCGGGCAGGCCTTCCGGATCAAGAGCAAAAAGAGCCGACGTGGTCGAGGCCGGTCCCTGACAGCTCGGACGCAAACTGCCGACGAGCCCCGGCGGCCTCGGCGCTGTAGTCGTTTTCTGCGTCACGGGGGATCCTTGGTGTCGGCATCGGAGAAGCCTATCGGCGTGTTCGCTGCGCGGACGGCGCCGACGCCGTTCCCGGAAGCCCGGGTCCGATGAACGGTCAGCCGCCGGCGCCGGCGTCGGCGTCGGGCCGCTGGCGGCGTGAGCGGTAGATGAACGGCAGGGCCGCCGCCGAGATCACCGCGGCGAACAGATAGGAGCTGGCGTACCCCATCGAGTCGGCCGCCCGGCCCAGCGCCGGCTGGAAAACGACCCCTCCGCCGGAGCCGAGCATCCAGTCGAATGAGAGGATCGTGGCCCGCTGGCCGGACGGGATCATTCCGTTGATGTACGACTGGCGAATCGGCATCGACGCGGCGAACATCATCGCCCAGACCGCGATCAGCCCGATCGCCACCCAGAACGAATCCAGTGCGCCGATCAGGGCCAGGGCGACCGAGCCGAGGCCGACCGCGACCATCAGGGCGGACGTGCGCAGACGGAAAATCCCGCGGATCCGGGGAGCGAGGATGCCGCCGGCGATCTGTGCCCCGGCGACCAGAGCCGCGGTGATCCCCGGCTATGCCGTAGGCCTCGGGTTCGCCGGCCAGTTCCAGCAGGTAGGGCTGCAGGGCGTAGAAGGCGTAGAAGCCGACCCCGGCGGTGAACGGGGAGGCCAGCATGATCCACTTGACCGAGGGAACCCGCCAGCCGTACTCGATCGAGTCGCCGGCGATCGTCTTCATCTCGCGGATCGCGCCGCTGCTCCTCTTCGGTGTGAAGCCGACGTCCTTCATGGCCGTAAAGGCGAAGCCGAACATCACCAGCAGTACCGCAGCGCGCATTACGAACGGAACCCCGAGACTGGTCAGCTGCGCGATGAAGCCGCCGGCGACCGAGCCGGTCAGCGTGCCGATCCCGGTGACTATCTGGCCCCTACCGAAGATCGATTCCAGGGTGCCTTCGTATCCGGTCGCCTCCAGGGCGTCGACCAGCCAGGCCTCCACCGCGCCGGAAAAAAAGGTAAAGCCCAGCCCGAGCAGCAGAGAGACCGACGCCCAGGCCCAGAACGGTCCCTCGATCTGCCAGAGCATCACGTATAGAAGGGTGGTGACCATCAGGGTCACGGTGCCAGCCAGATAGGAGACCCTTCGGCCGATCGTGTCGGCCACCACTCCGGTCGGGACCTCGAACAGGACCATCCCGGCGGTGAAGAACGCGTTGGCCGCGAACGCTTCGAGGTTGGACAGCCCGGCGTCGAGCAGGAAGATCGTGTTGATGCCCCAGATGAACGACGCGGCAAGCGTATTGCCGAGCATCAGGGTCAGATAGATCCGCTGGATCGAGTTGGACGAGGGCATCGCTGGACTCGCCGCCGGCCCCGCCGCTCAGGATTCGATGTCGCCCGTGGTGCGCTCGACATAGGCCGCCCGGGCGGGCGGGTCGACCTCGGCGTAAACCCGGTCCATGCCCAGCATCCGGTTCAACCGGATAGCGGTCCGCGGCGGAAGCAACGAGACGAAGCGGGCCAGTGCGCCACCGATCTCGGTACGGGAACCCTCTCCTTGCTGTTCTTCATCGCCCCCACGATCGCTTCGGCGACCTGCCCGGCGGGATCAATTTGATCATCGGGCTGTCACTCGTCCCGTCCATCATTTCGGTGCTGACCGGGCCGGGCATGACGCAGGTGAAGACAAGGCCGGAACCCGCGAACTCGATCCTGATCGACTCGGTGAAACCGACCACGCCGAACTTCGAGGCCGAATAGGCAGACAGGCCTTTGACCCCGTTGATCCCGGCCAGCGAGGCGACGTTGACGACCTGCCCGGATCCCCGGGGGACCATTCGGCGCACCGCGGCGACGGTTCCGTTGATCACCCCGTTCAGGTTCACTTCGATCGTTCGCTCGATGACCGCCTCCGGCTGGTCGGTCACCAGCGGCGAGGTGGGCGCGATGCCGGCGTTGTTGACCAGCGTGTCGAGCGGCCCCACTTCCGATTCGACGGCGTCGAGAAAGGCCTCGACCGAGTCGCGGTCGCGAACGTCGAGCTCGTAACCGGTCGCGCCTCGTCCGATTTCCTCGGCCACGGCCGCGGCCAGCTCGCCTTCGAGATCTCCGATCGCGACTCTGGCCCCTTCGGAAGCCAGTCTTCCTGCCGTTGCCGCACCGATCCCCCGGGCGCCGCCGGTGATCGCTACGACCAACCCGTTCAGCTGTCGTTCGGCCACGCGCGCAGTATCCCACGCCGGTCGGGCTCCGGGATCGAGAGTGATTGGCGGGCCGGGACGGCGGGCGGATGGCCAGTCGACTTGCTGCCCTTGCGCAACGGCAGATGCTGACATAGGCTGAACGGAAGACCGCCGGGCGCAGCGCGCAGCTTGTATCCGGGGGTGGTTTGTACCGCTTCTGGCACCCGGTTCAACCCGACCGAAAGGAAGGACCACGATGTCGAAGCTCAAGGGGCGCCCATCGCCGGCGCTGGTGATTTCGCTGATTGCGTTGTTCGTGGCGCTGGGCAGCGGTGCCTACGCGGCGAAGAAGATCGGCACCAACCAGATCAAGAACAAGGCGATCACCACCAAGAAGCTGAGGAACAAGGCGGTGACCACCAAGAAGGTGAAAAACAAGACGGTCGGCACCAACAAGCTGAAGGATGACGCCGTCGATTCCGAAAAGCTGCAGAGCGACTCCGTCGGCACCAACAAGCTGAAGGACGATGCGGTCGACACCGACAAGCTTCAGAGCGAGGCGGTCGGTGAGTCGAAGATCGGCCCGGCGGCCGTCACGGGGTCGAAGATCGCATCGAGCGCCGTTGTTACGGAGAAGATCGCCGATGACGCGGTGACCAGCGCGAAGGTGTCTTCCGACATCCCCTATCGCCGCACCCTGCAGTCAACGTTCGTGCCGTTGGCCGCCTCCGTGTATCAGCCGCTGGTGACATTCGGTGACGCGGAGCTGCAGGGCCGCTGCGCCACCGCCGGCGCCAACGGCTTCATGCCACTGCGGGTGATCAGCCCGAACAACGGCGCGCAGGCGGACATGACGGCGACCGACGCCGGCGCCATTCCACGGTTCGCCAACAGCGGGTTACTGGGTCCGAATACCGGTGTTGAACTGCCGACGCTCCTCCTGGGCAACTTCAATTCCCCGGGAGTAGGTTCGGCTCGGGTCGCCGCGCGGGCGCCTGACGGGACGGCGCTTGTAGCCACGGTCGGATCTCACTCGCTCGGCGGGGGGAGCTGCGTGTTCAACGCGCTGGCGCTGTAGTCGCGCCGACCCGTTCGGAAACCTGGAGGGGCCACTGAGGGCCCCTCCTCGCTACCCGACCCCGGTCAGATTCGAACGGGGCTCAGCTCCGACCGGGCCGATCCCCGCGACGCCCGGGAACGGGGTGTTCATCGCCCGAACTGCTGGAGACGGTTCTAACCTCGCTCTAACCTGGAGACGGATAATCGAGCTCATGAGATTTCTGGTGGTCGAGGATCAGGCGAAGATGGCACGGCTGATCTGCCGTGGGCTCGAGTCGGAGGGCTTTGCCGCCGACCACGCCGGGCGCGGTGAGGATGCCCTCTGGATGGCCGGGTCGACCGACTACGACGCGATCGTGCTCGACCTGATGATGCCGGGGATCGACGGCTTCGAGACCTGCGCGCGGCTGCGGGAGGACGGGGTATGGGCGCCGGTGCTGATGCTGACCGCGCGCGACTCGGTCGAGGACCGCGTCGCAGGGCTCGATCGCCGGGGCAGACGACTACCTGATCAAGCCCTTCTCTTTCGCCGAGTTGTTCGCCCGCCTGCGGGCGCTGGTCCGCCGTGGTCCGATCGAGCGCCCGGTTGTGCTCGAGGTCGGCGACCTCCGGATGGATCCGGCAAGGCGCCGGGTCTGGCGCGGAGAAGCCGAGATATCGCTTTCGCCGAAGGAGTTCGCGCTGCTGGAAACGTTCATGCGCCGCCCCGGCGAGGTGCTGAGCCGGTTTCAGCTGCTGGAGCACGCCTGGGACTACGCCTACGAGAACCGTTCCAACGTCGTCAACGTCTACATCAACTACCTGCGAGGCAAGATCGACGCACCATTCGGTACCGACTCGATCGAGACTGTGCGTGGTGTCGGGTATCGGCTCAGGGACGAATCCTGATGTTCAGCCGCTGGCCGATCCGCGTCCGCCTGGCTGCCGGATTCTCGGCCGGGCTGCTGGTGGTACTCGTCCTGGCCGGCGCGTTCGTCTTCATTCAGCTTCGTCACAGCCTGAATGACGCGATCGAGGTGAACCTCGCTGCCCGGGCTGCCGACACGGAGGCTCTGATTGAGGGCACGCCCGCGGCAAACATCGATCTCGGCGGGAGCCGGGTCGGGGAGGGTGAGTCGACATTCACCCAGATCCTGACTCCCGGCGCCAGGGTGGTCGAGGCAACCTTTCCGGGAGGGGAGCCGGTTGTCGACCGGGCCGCGCTGGCCGAAGCGGCTGACCGCCCGGTGTACAGCGAGCCGGTCGAGGTCGCGGCTCGACGGCCCGTTCCGGACCGAGGCATTCCCGGTCGAGGGGACTGCCGGCATGCGCATTGCCGTGGTCGGCGTGACCATCGGCGACCGGGAGGAGGCACTGGACGGGGTCCTGCGGGCTTTCGCCGTCGGGGGCCCGTTCGCCCTGCTGCTGGCGTCGCTGATCGGTTACGGGCTCGGGGGTCGGGCCCTGGCTCCGGTCGAGGCGATGCGTTCCCGGGCCCGGGAGATCACGCTCGATCGGGCCGGTGAACGCCTGCCGAGGCCGGCGGCCCGCGACGAACTGCCACGGCTCGCCGACACGCTCAACGAGATGCTCGACCGGGTTGAGGGCTCGCTTCAGCGCGAGCGGGTATTTGTCGCCGATGCCAGCCATGAGTTGCGCACTCCGTTGGCCATCCTCAAGTCGGAAATCGAGCTCGCGCTGAGGACGGGCGGCCCGAGAGGATCTCGAGGCCGCCCTGGTCTCGGCCAACGAAGAAGTCGATCACCTGGTCCTCCTGGCCGAGGACCTGCTGGTGATCGCCCGCGCCGAGCAGGGTCGCCTGCCGCTCAAGCGGGAACCGGTCGACATCGGGCCGATGCTCGAGCAGGCTCGCCTCCAGGTTCAGCCGCCGACTGAGCGAATCCGGCAAGTCGCTGGCCGTCGAACCCGGCGAGGCCGGCTGCTACGAAATCGACCGGCAGCGGGTTGAGCAGGCACTGAGCAATCTGGTCGAGAACGCTCTCCGGCACGGCGGGGAGACGATAACCGTGAGTGCTTCGGGCGACGGTCAAAGCCTCGAGTTCCTTGTCTGTGACGACGGTGGAGGGTTCCCACAGGCCTACGAGCCGAAGGCGTTCGAACGGTTCAGCCAGTCCGACACCGGCAGGAGCGACTCGGGCGCCGGCCTCGGCCTGGCGATAGTGCGGGCGATAGCCCGTGCCCACGACGGTGAGGCGGAGATCATCGACGGCGAGCTGTCCGGGGCCAGGGTCGCCTTCTCGGTTGAGGCCCGGCGGCTCCAGGAAAGCGAAGTGCGGCCGTAGCGGCCCGGCCGACTGGCCGGGCGAACTGGCACAATCGGCCGATGGTCGCTGACTTCGACTTCGACGTGGCGATTATCGGCAGCGGGTTCGGCGGCGCAGTCAGCGCCCTGAGGTTGACCGAAAAGGGCTACCGCGTTGCCGTGCTGGAGCAGGGTAGGCGTCTGGATCCCGATGACATCACCGACGCCAGGACGAGCATGCGGGCACATCTCTGGGAGCCCGAACTCGGTTTCCGCGGGTTTTTCTGGCAGCGAGTGTTTCGCGACGTCGGGATCATCGGTGCTGCCGGGGTCGGGGGCGGCTCTATCGTCTGGGGCGGCGTCCTTTTGAAACCGGAGTCGTCGGTCTTTGCCGATCCTGCCTGGGGTGACGGGGAGCCGGATTGGGAGTCGGCTCTGAGTCGGCACTACGACGAAGCCGGACGCATGCTGGGCCGCACGGCCAACCCGTTCACCGGCCCGATGGATGATCACCTCCGGGCGGCTGCCGCCGAGGTCGGGGGAGACGAGACCTTCGGCCCGGTAGCACTCGCGATCCACTTCGGCGATCCGGGCGAGACCGTGCCCGACCCCTACTTCGGTGGCGAGGGTCCGGAGCGGACCGGCTGCCACCTCTGCGGCGGGTGCCTGGCAGGATGTCCCTACGGCGCCAAGAACAGTCTCGACAAGAACTACCTCTACCTGGCCGAAAAGCTGGGCGCCCGGATCCTGGCCGAGCGCAGGGTCGATCGCCCCGCTTCCCGGGGTGGCTATGAGCTCAAATCGAGGCATCCCTGGCGCCGCAGGGAGTCTCCATCGCCACTGCGGGCCGAAGAGGGTGGTCTGCCGCGGGCGTGCTGGGGACCCTCGAATTGCTCTTTCGCTGCCGGGACGAGCTCGGCACGCTCGGCTCGATTTCGCCGCGGCTCGGCCAGAGGGTGCGAACCAACTCCGAGGCGGTGACCGTGGTCCTCGACAACGAACCCGGGGCCGATCTGAGCAGGGGGCCGGCAATCTCGACCGACTTTCATCCCGATTCGCGAACCCATGTGACCCAGAATCGCTACGTCGGAGGCGGCAAGATGCTCCGCTGGCAGATCGGGCCTCTGATCGACGGCTCACGGCCGGGCCGGAGGGTCATGGCCACCCTTTCATCGATCTTGCGCCATCCGGTCCGCCACGCGCGCTCGGTAACTGCGCGGAATTTCGAGCGACGCCTGACCGCGCTGACCGTGATGGAGGACTTCGACAACGAGATCAGCTTTCACTACGGGCGATCGCCGGCCCGGCCCTGGAAACGGGTCCTTCGGTCGCGATCGGTGGCCGGCAACGAGGCGCCGAGTTATCTGCCGCTGGCCAACGAGGTGACGCGTGCCTTTGCGCGGTCGTCCGGCGGCACCCCGATGAATCTGCTGGCCGAAAGCACCGGAGGCGTTTCGTTCACGGCGCACATCCTCGGTGGTGCAGTGATCGGCGAGACACCGGAAGAGGGCGTGACCGACCGCAAACACGAGGTCCACGGGCACCCGGGGCTGTTCGTCGCGGACGCCGCGGCCATCCCGGTGAACCT
>CAVXYR010000007.1:0-395910 GCA_963766115.1 uncultured Solirubrobacterales bacterium | reverse complement strand
GGCCACAGTCGAGCAGGCCGCTGGATCGCGACCAGGGCCGTGGCCTCGAGAGCGGCTGAGGTAGGGAGGCTCTTGAGTACCTCTGCTGCGATTTCCTGGGCCGATCCGCCGGCGGCTAGCGTCGCAGCGGCCGCCCGGTTCGCCTTCGCCGGGCGGCTCGAGCATGACGAGGTCGCGGCGGGTCGGTGCCGCGG
Source organism: uncultured Solirubrobacterales bacterium (assembly GCA_963766115.1). Lineage (GTDB taxonomy): Bacteria > Actinomycetota > Thermoleophilia > Solirubrobacterales > 70-9 > 67-14. The sequence goes on along the minus strand of CAVXYR010000007.1, from coordinate 395,716 downwards.
CCGACGATGGTCGTACCGAGCACCTTCCGGAGGCCATGGCGGCGGCGAGAGGCCTGCCGCTGTGTGTCGCCGATCTGCTGCGCCACTCCGGGCTGGCGGCGAACCGCCGTCCTGCGGGCCGGCGTCCGGCTCGATCGGCATCGAGCTGGGCCGGGGTGTGTCACAGGGGGCTGGCGGATCGGATCAACGCATGGTTGGCAGCTGACCCGGCTCCGTTGGGGCAGTCATCGGCCGCTAAAATGACCGCGGCCGATAGGAATTGGAGTTGGAGGGCCGTGGCCAAAGACGTGACTTCCGCATCAGGAAGGGGGTATCCGCATCCGATCGCCGGCGCCTGTACAAAGGGTAGTGGTATCCCAGCGCCGCTTCAATACAATCCGGGGCGTCCGATGACTCCGCTCCGATTTTGGAACCACGTTGGCCTCACGGGCCTTCGGGTTGGCTGCAGCTTGTCGTGCCGCTGCAGTTCGACGGTCGCGGTGCTGGGTCCAACTGCTGTGCTGATCGACCTTCTGCTGGACGTGACTATCTCGTTTTCCGCTCCATTTCGCGGCATCCTGCTGCGTGGCGTGTACGCCATCATCAAACGGCGGGTCAAGCCGGGCGACGAGAGCGGCGGCTCCGCCGATTCATGGCAATACGAGGTCGAGGTGGACGGTGTACCCGGTAATCATCGTCGTCCGCCTTGGCCGGGTACAGTGGGCGTACTCGACGAGGATGCGACGAACCACGGTCAACGTCTACTCGCAGCAGTTCGCCTGGCACTTTCGGCTACTGTAGAGCGGCAACAAGTGGTCCGAAGGTGAACTTCACGCGGCGCCTCGATGCCAGGTCGACTTCAAGCTTCACGCCCAGGACGTGATCCACTCCCTTCTGGGTACCTAGTGGCGGAAGGCCACCGTTCCCGGTTACGACGGACGCGCTGGTGATCCTGGGACAAGGTCGGACCATCCAGTCCACCACGAGCTCTGGCGCCGGGGCAGGGCCAGGTCGTAGTCCTGTAGGCCGAATGACAAGTGGGTCAGTGGACCGTCCCAGCAGGTGCCGGAATCGCTCCTGCTGACCGTGGAGGGGCGTTGAGCATCGAGAAACAGATGCAGGAAAGGAAACGGCGCATTGAAGGAGTGGGGTCGATCTAAACCTGACGTGCGCGATCCGGTAGAAACAGGTTTGTCTACCGGTGGACGAAGAAGACCCGGGGCGGGCAATGCGCGCGATCGGCTTCGTGCTCGGTGTGCGTATCGGTCGGCCTGGTCATCGCCCGCGCCGTGATCTCCGGACTCGACCTTTACCAGCTACCGCATGTAGTTCGTCCTGTTCTCGGTTTCGGGGCGCTTCGACTACTTGGTTCCGCTGGGGTGGCTTGTAAGCCCATATTCTGCATCTGATGCCATTTTCGCCACGCGCCTTTCCGCTGCAGGACTACTTCAAGTTCAAGGAGCGCAACTGCACAAGCTATGGGGCATCCAGTACGTCTCGTTCTCACCCACACTCTGCTTCTCTCTTCATGTTGGAGGCGTACTCGCTCCTGCTGATCCGGGCGAAACTGGCGTTCGCCGGCCAAGCAGATCAGTCGCTGCAACACTAGAACGCCTTTCCACCTATGTGTGGTGATCATCTTCCCCTTTCATCATCCTGATTTTGCTACTGGCCAACTAGGCGGCCGCTGATGATGGGGCGCTCGGAGGCCCTCCCGAGGCCATTAGCTCCGGGGGCTGTGCCGTATTGCTTACTGATCCTCCTGGCAGCTTCCTCGGCCGCGGGCTTCGGATGCGGCTGGACCGGCCCACCACTTGACCGGGGGTGCTACTGGGCCAGTCGTTCTTCAACAGAGGAGTGAGCTCCGCGGGGTGTCTCCGACTTCCTGCAACGACGAACTTCCTGGTCACGATGATCACCATGCGGCCCGGGAGCGGCGCATGCCGTTGCGGCAGTGGGTGCAACTCCTCGTCGTGCGCCGGTCGTCGGTGCACACCCGCGTTGTCGCCGGCGCCCAGTTCGCGGTTTTCTTCACCGCATCCTCGGACCAACTTCAGTTCCTCGAGGGTGCGGACGCCATCAGCTACTAGTACATCCTCCTGGTTCTCAACTGCTGTCATGATGCTGCCTGGATCGGGATCATCTCGAGACTCAACGCCGAAAACGGGCCCCTTCGGACAACTGGTCGGATGGCCCTCGCGCTGATCGGATCGTAGTGCTGAGCGTGGCCTCAATCCACATGTTCGTTGCTGGCATGTTCAGTGGCTGAGGGTGCCGATGATCATGATGATGATGCTGTATCGCTGTTCCGACGCAATCAAGATCTTCTCCTGGCTGGTAGTTTACGGAAAGATCTACTTTACTCGCAGCCGCCGATGTCGCTGGCCTTCATCGCCGCCTTCGTGGTCGGCGGAATCAGCGGTGTCATGCTGGGCATGATCCGCATCGAGTACCACGTCGCACACTATCGATCGTCGCCGAACAGCACGAAGTGGAGGTGGGCGACGATGAAGCAGGCGTTCGAGACGTGGATATCGATCGGGATCATGCCCAGCATGACACCGCTGATCCGCCGACGACGAAGGTGACGATGAAGGCCAGCGAGAAGAGCATCGCGGTCGAGAACAGGCGGGATTTTTCCGTAGAAAGGGTCCCCAGCCAGGAGAAGATCTCGACACCCGGTCGGGACGGCGATCAGCATCGTGGTGATCATCATCGAACCCGAGCGAGCCAACATGCCGGCGACGAACATGTGGTGGGCCAGACCGAATAGCTCCAGCACTACGATCCCGATCAGCGCGAGGGCCATCAACCGGTATCCGAAGACCGGTTTTCGGGCGTGGGGGATCGAGATCGATCTCGGAGATGATCCCGAATCCGGGCAGCATCATGATGTAGACGGCCGGGTGCGAGTAGAACCAGAAGATGTGCTGGTAGCTGATCACGTCGCCGCCCTCGAGGAACTGGAAGAAGTTCATCCCGAGGATGCGGTCGAAGAAAACCATGAACTGGGCGCCGGCGACGAACGGCGTGGCACCGACAACCAGCAGCGAGGTCGAGAGGTTGGCCCATACCAGCAACGGCATGCGCCATGGGTTCATTCCCGGGGCCCGCATGGTGATGATCGTGACCAGGAAGTTGAGTGCCGTTGCAATCGAGGACGCCCCGGCGAACTGCACTCCTATATTGAAGAACGACTGGCCCAGTGGCGCCCCGGTAGATAGCGGCGCGTAGCCGGTCCAGCCGGCATCGAACGAGCCGCCCGGGGCGAGGAAGCTGCCCAGGAAGATCAGTCCGGCGATCGGCAGCAGCCAGAAGCTGAGTGCGTTCAGCCTCGGGAAAGCCATGTCCGGAGCGCCGATCATCAGCGGCAGCACGTAGTTGGCCAGTCCGGCAAAAATCGGGATGATGAAAAGGAAGATCATCACCACGGCGTGGGTCGAGAAAAGGCCGTTGTAGGTGTTTGCGGCAACTATCTGCTCGCCCGGCGACGCCAGTTCGGCCCGGATCAGCAGAGCGAGTACGCCTCCGATCATGAAGAAGCAGAGTGTGGTGACGACGTACTGGATGCCGATGACTTTGTGGTCGGTGTTGAACTTGAAGTAGTCCTGCCAGCGGAAGGCGCCGTGGGCCGAATGGTCGTCCGGGATTGTCGGCTTGCCGGCCGCCCAGCGGAACCAGTAGTCGAACGCCCCGAAACCGAAAAGGAAGCCGAACGGAGCCGTGATCAGCGGGACGACTACATGCGGGTAGCCGGTCTGCTCGGTCTGGTAAAGGTCGAGTCCGGAGATCGCGCGCAGGGCGATGACCAGGCCGAAGCCGAACGCCGCACCGAGCACGAAACCGATCGCGCCGCGATACCACCCGGGCTGTCTCATTGCCACCGCCATTAACGAACCTCTCTTTCTACCGGATCAGCCGGGCGCTCAGGTTTCATCGACCCCGCTGCCTTCAATGCCGTTTTCCTTTTCCTGCATCTGTTTCTCGATCTCGAGCGCCTGGTCCGCGGTCAGCAGGAGCGATTCCGGCACCTGCTGGGACAGTCCGCTGACCCACTTGTCGTATTCGGCCTCCGGCTCGACTACGACCCTGGCCCGCATCGTCGAGTGCCCGGCGCCGCAGAGCTCGGTGCAGATCAACTGATAGGTGCCGACCTTGTCCGGGGTCACCAGCGCGTCGGTCGTGATTCCGGGAACGTTGTCCTTCTTGATCCGCCACTCAGGTACCCAGAAGGAGTGGATCACGTCCTGGGCGTGAAGCTTGAAGTCGACCTGGCGGTCGAGCGGCACGTGAAGTTCACCTTCGGACCACTTGTTGCCGCTCTCCGGGTAGCCGAAAGTCCAGGCGAACTGCTGCGAGTAGACGTTGACCGTGATTCGGTCGGCATCCTTGTTCTCGATGTCGTCGAGTACGGCCCAGCTGTATCCGGCCAAGGCGACGACGATGATTACCGGGATTACCGTCCGAGATCACCTCGAGCCTGGTATTGCCATGAATCGGCAGACCGTCGCTCTCGTCGCCCGGCTTGACCCGCCATTTGATGATGGCGTACCCGAGCGCCACGCAGCAGATCGCGAAAATGAAAGACGAAACGACGATAGTCACGTCCAGCAGAAGGTCGATCGGGCCGGCCGCGGTGGACCCGGCACCGCCGAACCAGTCGAACTGCAACGGCACGACCGACTGCACCAACCCGAAGGCCAGTGAGGCCAACGTCAATTTCAAAATCGGAAGACGAGTCATCGGACGCCCCGGATTGTATTGAAGCGGCGGTCGGATGCCCCGCTACCCTTGCTCAGGCGCCGGCGATCGGACGGATCTCCCCTTCTGATGCGGAAATCACGTCTTTGGCCACGCCCTGCCAACTCCAATTCCTATCGGCCGCGTCGGCGATTTCACGGCCGATGACTGCCCGACGGACCGGGTCCACTGCCAACCATCCGTTGATCCGATCCGCCAGCCCTGTAACCGCGCCCGGGCCCAGCTCGAATTCGATCGAGCCGGAAACGGCCGGTACCTCGGCCCGCAGGACCGCGGTCACCTCGGCCAGCCCGGAGTGGCGGGCACAGATCGGCAACACGCCGGCCGCGGCAGCCTCGGCCGCCACCATGCCGAACGCCTCCGGGAAAGTGCTGGGTACGACCATCGCATCGGCCGCGGGCACGACCGCCGCGACCTCGTCATGCTCGAGCCGCCCGGCGAAGGCGATCGAACCGGCCGCCGCTCGCGACTGCCGAACGTAGCCGGCCGGCGGGTCGGCCAGGAAATCGGCAAGGTACTCGAGCCTCCCTACCTCGCCGCTCTCGAGGCCACGGCCCTGGTCGGCGATCCGGCGGGCCTGCTCGATGTCACCGTCGCCGAGCGCGCCGGCCAGTTCGCGCAAGCCCTTTTCGTAGGCCCCGAAGCCGCCAAGCAACAGCCGTGCCCCCGGGTTCCCGGCGCAGACGATCGGCCAGGCCGCGATCAGCAGGTCGACTCCCTTGGAGACGATCAGCTTGCCGATGAAGATCAACCGGGGACCGGAGGCGGCCGCGAAGCGGTCGAGGGCCGCAACCGCTCCTTCTGCGTCCCGCCCGAAGGTTGCGTCCGCCGGCTCGGACGCGACCTCCCTGGCCAGGGCGGAGATCGCCCCGGGCCTCAGGTCCCGGTCCAATGGTGAGAAACGGTCTGTGTCGACGCCGGGGGGACCGAGCCCGGTCTTGTTCTCGAGATCGAGCCCGGGAACCGCGTCCCAGAGGCTGGTCGCGGTGTGGAGGGAGCCGACCAGGACCGAGGCGGCCGGCTCCAGCCCCTCGCGCACCCACGGAAGAAACCTGGGATGCGGCTTGATCGTGTACTCGAGGTCGGAGCCGTGGTTCTTCACGGCGTAGGGGCGGACTCCGGCCCGGGCGAACACGGCCGGGCCCATGATCAGGTGGTTGGCCAGGGCCGCATCCGGGGGACCGGCCCTGGACATGACGTCTCCGACCGCCTGCACGTTGACCTCGATGTAGCGCTCGATCTCGCGATCGCTCAGCCTGGGGTAGGCACGGGCATCGAAGCCCTCGTAGGGATCCTCGACGTAGACCGGGAGCAGATCGCCGATCGGCGGGAAATAGACCGTGACCGAACCGTCCGGCCGGCCCTGCCCGCGTCCGGAGCGGGCCGTCCCGGGAGACCCGGGCTCGCGGCGTCCCAGCGAGCGCACCTCGAGTCCCCGGTCACCCCACCCGCCGACAGCGTCGACCCAGTCCAACTCTTCGGCCTGACGGTCCTGGCAGAGCAGGTGCACTTCGTGACCGAGGCCGGCCAGCGCGCGGGCCAGGTTGGCGTTGTAGATGTTGCTGCCGGTACCTCGAAGAAGGTAGCCGTGAAAGATCAGGATCCTCATTTCCGGATATTCTCCCCCCTGATGAGCAACGAGCAGATTTACCGACTCCGGGCGCCCGTGTCAGGGCGCGAAGCTATCGCCCCGGCCCAGGCCGGAGTGGTCTACCGCGACGGCGAGACAGGCGAGGAACTCGAACCGGTCGCCGAAGTGCTGCCACTGTCACCTTCGGAATCAAAGCTGCCCCGCACCCCGGTCAACCTGAGGGTATGCCGCCGCTGCGAACAGCTGACCGGACGCGATCTGGCGAACTGCGAGTTCTGCGGCCTCCCGACCGGCTGAGTCCGGCTCGACCGCCGGGCCCCGCCGGACCGGCGGGCTACTTGGAGATGACCGTTGCGGTGTACAGCAGCACGTTGCTGCCGTAGTAGCAGCCGTAGCGCTTGGTGGAATCCAGCTTCTGCTGGGGCCGGGTCTTCTGCAGGGCGGTGTTCGGCTCACCCGTGTCCGGATCGGTGCCGAGCACGCACTTGCCCTTGCCCCGGCTGGCCCGCCAGGTGTAGTCCTCTTCGGCCCGGTTGCAGGCGATCGGGTCGTTGACCCCGCCCGCCGGGCTGATGCTGCAGGAGTAGGGCTTCCAGATAGCCGGCGCCCAGGTCGGGATCGTCAGGGCCACGATCTGATCCTTGATCACGTTGAGTGGCTTGGTCAGGGCGAAATTGACGGTTCTGCCGAAGTAGGGATTGAGGATCTGGGTCGGGCTCTGGCGGACCATCTTGTACTGGGGAGGGCCGCTTTCCTTCTTCTTGACCCGCTTCAGCACTGCGATCCGGGCCGAGGCGGGCGTTCCGAAAAGGTCGTTGAAGAACGGCAGCTGGGCCGAATAGCTGTTCGAACCCTTGCGGATGTCCTTCGTGGTCGGCTTAGCCAGCGAGATCGACCAGGAAACGACTTTGCCCTCCCGTGGAACCACGAATCCCCTTTTGCGCTGCGAACCCTTGCGGTAGACCTGATAGCCGGTGACCTTGCCTTCAGCAAGGCAGTCGCGTGAGAAGTTCGTCCCGCAGTTGGGGGTCAACTTGTTGTTCGCCTTGCCCAGCACCACCCGTTTCGACGATTTGGCGACCGCGGAATCGGCTGCCGAGAGGGAAAAAGCGAAGATCGCGGCGAGTGCGAACAGGGCGACTCCGGCGGCAATCGCGGTGGCCGAAAAATGCTTGGAAAGTGTTAGCTGGTGATTAGACATCACGTTCAAGAACACCCCGGCTCCGCATTGGTTGCGGATCGCCGGACCGGCCTACTTGTAGCGGTAGGTGATCCGGCCGCGGGTCAGATCGTAGGGCGAAAGCTCGATCTTGACCCGGTCCCCGGGCAGGATCCGGATGTAGTGGCGGCGCATCTTGCCCGATATGTGGCCGAGTACCTCATGATCGTTGTCAAGCTTGACCCGGAACATCGTATTCGGGAGGGCTTCGGTGATTTCGCCCTCCATCTCGATCTTTTCTTCTTTACCCATGCGGCGACGGAGCGTACAACCTAGGAGGCATCGAGGAAGCGCCGGCCGAAATCCACAGCTTCGCTTGCAGAATGGATTTCACCGGCATAGCGGGCCTCGGCCAGCGCCTCGACCACCCTGCCGAGTTCCGGACCGGGCTCGATCCCGAGTTCGGCGGCCAGTCGGTCGCCACGCATAAACGGCTCGGGTGGACCGTCCCGCCGCCAGTCGAGCCCGTACCCGACCATCTCCCTCGCCAGTTCGAGGTGGCTCTCGATCATCTCCCTGCTGGCGATCGAGGCCGAGCCCCGGGCCGCGAGCCGGTCGGCCACGGTCAGCAGGGTGACGTCGACCGTTACCGGATCGGTGTGCCTCAGGTAGGCATAGACCTGGTGGCGGTTCAGCGGGTGCTCGGGAACCATGAAGCCGAGGACCAGATGGTGCCGGGTGATCTCGGCCACGTATCCGGCGAGCCGGTTGCTCGCCTTGAGCCGGCCGAAGATCTGCCTTACCTGTTCGGCCCCGTCGCGATCGTGGCCGCGAAAACTGATGATCCCGTCCCGTTCCGTCCTGGTCTGCGGCTTGGCGCAGTCGTGAAGAAGGGCTGCCAGCCGGAGGCCGGTAGAGCGGGTGACCCGATCGGCCAGCGGTTCGTTGAGCATCTCGCGGACCTCCGGCGAACGTGGCCCGGTGAACCGTTCCAGGTCGGATTCGATCAGCAACACCCCCTCGAGTACCTCCAGCGTGTGGCCGTAAACGTCGAGGTGGTGGTTCGGACCCTGTACCACTCCGTGAAGGGCGGTCAACTCCGGCAGGACCGCCTCCAGGATCCCGAGCGAATCCAGCGTCTCGACCCCGGCGACCGGATGAGGTGCGGCGACGAGCAGGCAGAACTCGGCCAGGATGCGTTCGCCCGCCGGCTCGGCGGCCCGGCCTGCAGCGGCTCGCGCGAGTTCAGCCGTTCCGGCCTCGACCGTCCAGCCGAACTGGGCGACCAGCCTGGCCGCCCTCATCAGGCGGAGCGGATCGTCGGTGAAACTCTCGGGCCCGACCGCACGGACGACGCCCGAGGCCAGATCGTGCAGGCCGCCGGTGGGGTCGATCCCCTCGCCGGTCGCCAGATCGACCGCGAACGCACCCACGGTGAAGTCACGACGGCTCAGGTCATCCTCGATGCCGGGCCCACGGAGGGCGGTCAGGTCGATCTGCCACTCGCCGGCACGATCCCGGGCCCGCCAGGTTGCGAATTCGGCCGAGAGCTCGAAGGCGGTCCCCCCGAGTCCGGCCGCGACCGCCCGGGCCGCCTTCTCGGGCGATCCCGAAACCGCGAGATCGAGATCTTTGACCTCCCTCCCGAGCGCCACGTCGCGAACCGCGCCGCCGACAAGCCAGGCCGGCTCGTCCGGGATAGCCGCCCGGGTCCGGCGGACCAGGTCCCCTGCCATCGCCCGGGACGCGATCTCGCCGAGCTTCAAGCGCCCTCCCCCGGAACTGGCACGGTCGGAACCTCGGCCGTCCCGGGATCTCCCGTTCCCTGCCTCGGGACCCTTGGGGAGATGCCACAGGTGACCTCATAGTTGATCGTCTCGAGCGTCCGCGCGACTTCTTCGGCGGTGATCCGGCCATCCCGCTGGGTCCCGATCAGGGTCACCTCGTCACCGACCGCGACTTCGGGCCCGGATCCGATCTCGACCGCGAGGTTGTCCATCGAGATCGTCCCGGCGACCGGATATCGCCGCCCCGAGATCAGCACCTCTCCCCGGTTGGACAGGGCGCGGCGCACGCCGTCGCCGTAGCCGACCGGAATCGTGGCGATCGAAGTCGGGCGATCGGCCTTCCAGGTGCGGCCGTAGCCGACGCTCATGCCCGGCTCGAGCCGCTTCACCGCGGCCACGTAGGAATGGAGCGAGAGAACCGGCATCAGTTCGTGGTCCAGCGGGTCGGCGCCGAACGGATCCATCCCGTAGACGGCGACCCCGGGCCGGACCAGGTCGAAATGCGTTTCCGGGTCGGCGATCAGGGCCGCCGAGTTGGCGGCGTGGAGCATCACCCGGGGGTGCTCCTGCCTGATCCGGGCGCCAAGGTCGCTCAGGCGGTCCCGCTGAATATTCCGGAACTCCGGGTCCGGCTCATCGGCCGTCGCGAAATGGGTCCAGACCGCCTCGAGGCTCAGGCTCCGGCTTGCCGCGATCGATCGGGCCATTTCGATGACCGCCCCGGGGTCGGAACAGCCGAGCCTCCCCATCCCGGTGTCGTACTTGAGGTGGACCCCGATGGTCAGCCCGGTCGCCTCGGCCCGGGTAGCCAGCGAGTCGATGAATCCCGGTTCCCAGACGGCGATGTCGGTCCCGGTGGCGACCGCCATCTCGACTTCGCCCGGGGCCAGCGCTCCGAGCACGAGCAGTGGGATGTCCGGGACCAGGGCTCTGATCCGGACCGCTTCGCGCGCTGTGGCGACCGCGATTCGGTCGGCTCCCGAGGCAGCTACCACCGGCGCACAGTGGGCGGCGCCGTGACCGTACCCGTCGGCCTTGAGCACCGGGCAGAGCTCGACCCCTGGTCCAAGCCGTGCCCGGAGGGTTCCGCAGTTGTGACGCAGAGCGCCGAGATCGATGCGGGCCTCGGCCCGTTCGTACATCAGCTGCCGGTTAGGGCGGCCAGCACGTCGACCCTGGTGACGACGCCTACCAGCCGGCCTTCGCCGTCGACCACCGGAAGCCGGTTGTGATGCCTTTCCGAGATCAGCCGGGCCGCATGCTCGGCCGGTTCCCCGGGACCGACGGTCACCGGGTCCTCGGTCATCATGTCGGAGGCGCGATCGGCAAAGGCCTTTTTCGCCCGCTCCTCGAAATGCCTTGTCGATTCGAGGAAGACGATCCCGCCCATGATGTTCACGTAGTGCGGAAGGTGAAAATCGGATTCTTCGTCGGATATGACCAGGTCCGACTCGGTGATGATGCCGACGACCTTCTTGACTTCGTCTACCACCGGCACTCCGGGCAGGTCGTGGGTCTGCATGACTTCGATCACGCGGCGGACCTCATCGTCGGGAGAAACCGAAACGGGTTCGCGGTCCATGATGTCGGCTACGGTGGGCATCTCGACGAGATTATTCCCTATCGACGGTCGTCCCGGGGCGCGACGTTCATCGCCGGGGGCAGCGAGGCGACCACGTCGGTTGCGATCACCCCTTCCGCAGACCCGGTTCCGGCGGCAGCCAGCCGGCCGGCCCGGGCGTGGCATATGACCGCGGCTGCGGCAGCCGTGAACGGCTCGAGTCCCCTCCCGAGGAACGCCCCGCAGACCCCGGCCAGGACATCTCCCGTTCCGGCGGTGGCCAGGGCGGGCGCCGGAAGAGCGTTGATTGCGACCCTCTCGCCATCGGTGACGATGGTGTCGTCACCCTTGAGCACGACAATCGCGCCGCTCTCGCGGGCCAGCTTCAGCGCCGCGTCGAGCCGGTGAGCCTCGACCTCGGAAGACTCGATTCCGAGCAGTCGTGCCATCTCACCCGAATGCGGCGTGAGCAGGGTCGGCTGCCGGCGCGAGGAGACCGGTCCGAGGTCGGCGCCGAGGCCGCCGAGGCCGTCCGCGTCCAGGACCAGAGGAGCCTCGAGTCCGGGGACCAGTGACCGGATCAGCTCCCCCACGCCGCCGGCCCGCCCGATCCCTGATCCGAGAACGACCGACGCGGCTTTGCCGGCGTGTTCGAGGATGTCCTGCTCGGCCCAGGGCCCGAGGTGCCCCCGGCTGCCGTCCGATCCGTCCGGGCCCCCGAGGCCGAGTGACATGACCTCGGTCAGCTTCGTCTCGAAAACCGGCTCGAGCCCGGCGGGCACTGCGACCGTTGCGTATCCGGCGCCGCTCCTGATCGCCGCCTCGGCGGCCAGGCAGACCGCTCCGGTCAGGCCCGGCGAGCCGCCGACCACGGTGACCCGGCCGGAGCTGAATTTGGTCGAGGCGGCGCCGCGCGCCGGCAGCAACTCCAGAACGTCCGGGCTTATGACACCGGCGGCCTCTCCGGCCGGAGCGCCCGACGGGATGCCGATGTCGGCGGCCCGCACCGGGCCCGCCAGATGCTTGCCGGGTGCGATCAGATGTCCGACTTTGAGGGCGTGGAAGGTTACGGTCCGGTCGCCTGAGACCGCCAGGCCCGCCTCGCCCGTGGTCGCGTTGACCCCGGAGGGCACGTCGCAGCAGATCACCGGAGCGCCACAGGAGTTGATCGCCTCGATCGCCGCGTCGACCGGGGCCTCGGGAGCACCGGCGAACCCGGTGCCCAGTACCGCATCGACAACCGCCCCGGAACCGGTGAGTGCCTCCTTCGCGAGGCTGCCGGCGCCGCTTCCCGCCCCGATGACGACCTCGACCGGGAGCCGCTCGAAGTTGGCGGTCGAGTCGGGGCTGAGCTGGTCGGCCGGCCAGAGGAGTACCACCTCGACCTCGTGACCCGACCCGATCAGGTGCCGGGCGGCGACCAGGCCGTCGCCGCCGTTGTTACCTTTGCCGCAGACCACCCGGACCGGACCCTGACCGGCGACGGAGGCGGTCTCGTCCGCCAGGGCCCGCCCGGCGCTTTCCATCAGCTCGAGGGAAGGCACGCCCTCCTGCTCGATCGCCCAGCGGTCGGCCCGGCCCATGCCGGCCGCGTCGTAGACGGGGTCGAGCCAGGGCTCCAATTCAGACGACCTCGGCAACAGCGACCGCGGCCGCCGTCTCGCGGTCGTGGGTCAGGCTGACCTTCACCGAAAGCCCCTGCTCGGCCGCGGCGGTCGCGACTTTCCGGTGAAAACGGAACTCCGGCGGCGCACCGGCGACCACTTCGATCTCGTTCAGGCAGACGCCCGGTGGGAGGCCCATCGCTTTGACCGCTGCCTCCTTGGCGGCGAACCTGGCGGCCAGATGCCGTCCGGGCCGGCCCTTGGCCGCCGAGTACTCGATCTCGGCCTCGGTGAACAGCCTCCCGGCCAGGCGCGGATGCCGCTCCAGGGCGCGCTCGATCCGGGCGATCTCGATCAGATCAATGCCGACGCCGACCGTGGCCAAGCGATCAGCTCCCCGGTTCGACCGTTGGCATGAATTCAGTTCCCCAGCCCGAGGTTGAGCTCGAAGGTGCCGTCGCCGTCACTGCCGCCGGCGCCGATGTACTCGAACTTGTCCATCAGGTCGGCCGCCTTGACCGCGTCGGACTGCTCGCCGGCCGCATCCCGTATCAGTCTGCCTATACGGGGAGGATCGACGAAAAGGTCGATCTGTTCTCCGGAGAGCGAACTGACGGCGGCCTCGTAGGCATCCGAGCCGGCCAGGGTCGGTCCGCTGCCGCCCAGCGCCTGCTTCGCCTGCCTTGCTCCGATCGCGATCACGAACCGGTCACCCTTGATCGCCACCACCACCGGCCGGCCCGGCAGCTCGGGTGTCCTGGCGCTGAAGCCGGTCGCGTTGCCGGTCAGCGGGCGGACCTGGGCGTCTCCGGCCTGGCCGATCAGGGTCGAGATCAGGGCGAGCGAGTTCTCGAGCGGTTTCAGGTCGGACGAGGTGACGACCAGAGCGCCCCCGAGCGAGTCGACCGATCCGCCGCTGACGAACATACCGACCGTTTCCAACGAGTCGATAAGGGCGTTCAGGTCCACCCCGCTGCCAGAGAACTCGTCGATCATCTTCTGCAGCTCTCCCGGCCTGACCAGACCCTCGATGCCCTGCTCGTCCACCGCGTCGATGACCTTTCTCAGGTTGGTGCCGACCCCGGCCGAGCCGGTCGCAAACATGGCGTCGGCGGGGAAGGTCTCGATCAGCGGGCCGGGGTCTCCGTTAACGAACTCGCTGCCGGCATTCGATACGCCCTTGAGCGAAATCTCGTCGTCCCCCGGGACCAGGCTGAGCAGGACCCCGGTGTTCTCCGGATCCACCCCGAGTGCCTCGTAGAGCGGGTCCATGCCGGATCCGCTTCCGTTGCCGGGCTCCGCGCCGGAATCGCCGGAGGTCCCCGAACCGGAGGCGGCGTCGACCACCGGGGCACTGGTCGCGAACATGTTTGCCACGCTGCCGTCCGCAGCCTTGTCGGCCACCTCCGAAAAGGCGTCGGTGTCGGCCAGCGAATCGCCGTCGTGGGCGTCGACCATCGACTCGAAGCCGGCCACCGAGTCAGCCGCGAGAAGCAGGTCGTCGCTCACCCCGAGGACGCTGTCCCCGTCGCCGCTCACCGTGTATTCGACGCCCTCGTACTCGCCCTGGCTCGGATCGCCCTTCTGACTGGCCGAAGTCGTCTCGATGAAACTCCGGGTCGCGTCGGCGTCGGTCGTCTCCACGACCACGCTGACCTGCTCGGCCGAGTCCGACTTTCCGCCGCTGGAGATGTCCAGTGGACCGGAGGCCGGTAGGGAGGCCGGGACCACTGAAAACGCGTCTTCGGCCGAGTAGCCGCTCAGATCGGCGGTCACCGCCAATGCCGCAGACTCGCCCAGCCAGGGCTCGACGTCGGTCTTGAAGTCAACCTCCGAGTCGTCCGAGTTTTCGGCCAGCGCCTGGTTAAGTGAATCTGACAGCGATTCACCGGTCAGCCTGGTCGCGATCCGATCGACCTTTTCGGAAACATCGTCTTCGGGCCTGATCGCCGCCTCGATATAGACCACCGAATCGGCGGGCATCCATTCAGCCAGCCCTGAAGTCGCCGTTCCTCCGTCGCCACCCCCGCCACAGCCCGAAATCGCGGCCAGGGAAAGCAGCAATGCCGCAACTGCTGTCGACAGGGCCTTCAGGCGCAATCCAGGATCGGTCATGCTGCGGCATCCTAGCGAGTCGTCTGGTGCCTTCGGGGCTACTCGACCGTGACCGTCTTGGCCAGGTTGCGCGGCTGATCGACGTTGAGGCCGTTGAGCCGGGCGACGTGGTAGGCGAGCAGCTGGAGGGGAAGGATCGCCAGCAGCGGCTGGAGGACCCAGTCGGTCCTCGGGACGAGAATCGTCTCCCCGGCGACCTTTTCAACCCGGCTGTCGCCTTCGGTCGCGACGGCGATCGTGTCGGCGCCCCGGGCGCGGACCTCCTCGATGTTCGAGAGCACCTTGTCGAGGATCGGACTGTCGGTGGCGACACAGACAACCGGGGTCGACTCGTCCAGCAGGGCGATCGGACCGTGTTTCATCTCGCCTGCGGCGTAGGCATCGGTCGGGATGTAGGACACCTCCTTCAGCTTGAGCGCGCCCTCGAGGCAGACCGGAAGTCCGATGTGACGACCGAGATAGAGGAAGAACTTCTGGTCCTTGTGGCGCTCGGCGACTGTAAGGACCCGAGCCGACTCGGCATCGATCGTCTGCTCCATCTTCTCCGGGATCTGCCTCAGCTCGGTGACCAGTTCGACGATCTCTTCGTGGGGAAGCGTCTGGCGGAGCTCGGCCAGCCTCAGCGCAAAAAGGTACATCGCGGCAACCTGGGCGACGAAGGTCTTGGTCGCGGCGACCCCGATCTCCAGCCCGGCCCTGGTGTAAAGCACGGCATCGCTGTCGCGGGTGGCCTGGCTGCCCATGATGTTGGTCACCGCGAGGACCGTGGCCCCGGCGTCGCGGGCGAGCCGCATCGCGGCAAGGGTGTCAGCGGTCTCACCCGACTGGGTAATGCCGATCACCAGGTCGCCGGGCCCGATCACCGGGTCGCGGTAGCGGTACTCCGAGGCGATGTCCATCTCGACCGGGACCCGCGCCCAGCGCTCGATCGCGTACCGGCCGACCAGGCCGGCGTGGTACGAAGTCCCGCAGGCGACGATGACCACGCGCTTGACCCCGGCCAGGAACTCGTCGGACAGGTTCACGTCGGACAGGTCGACTCCGTCGGAATGCGGCAGGCGGTCGAGGATCGTCTCGGCGATCGCCTCGGGCTGCTCGTGGATCTCCTTCATCATGAACGTGTCGTAGCCGCCCTTTTCGGCCGCCTCCTCGTCCCAGGTGACCTTTTCCGATTCGCGTGATACCGGGACCCCGTCTGCCGTCTCGATGGTGATCGAGTCGGCGGTCACGGTCACGATCTCGTCGCTCTCGATCGACATGACCTGCCGGGTCTCGGCCATGAAGGCCGGAATCGCCGAGGCGATGAAGTTCTCCGATTCGCCCACCCCGACCACCAGCGGACACTCCTTCCGGGCCCCGACCAGGACGCCGGAGGCATCCGAATGCATGGCCACGAAAGAGAAATGGCCCCTCATCAGATGAAAGGCCGCCCGCGCAGCGGCGGTCAGGTCGCCCTCATACTCCCGCGCGATCAGGTGAGCCAGGACCTCGGCATCGGTCTCCGAACTGAACTCGCTGCCGGTGGCCTCGAGCTCGTCGCGGAGGTCGGCATGGTTTTCGATGATCCCGTTGAGCGCGATCTGAACCTCCTCGCGGGCGTCCGAGTGAGGATGGGCGTTGGCCTCGGTGACCCGTCCGTGAGTCGCCCACCTGGTGTGGGCGATGCCGGTGAACGTGCCGACCGAATCAGGAGTCTCGGCCAATCCGGAGAGCTCGGTTTCTTCAAGTGCCGTACGGAGTTTCGCCAGGTTGCCGACCGCCCTGACCTTCTCCACCCCGCCGGGGATCAGCATCGCGACCCCGGCC
This sequence comes from uncultured Solirubrobacterales bacterium, assembly GCA_963766115.1. Classification (GTDB taxonomy): domain Bacteria; phylum Actinomycetota; class Thermoleophilia; order Solirubrobacterales; family 70-9; genus 67-14. The sequence continues at coordinate 379,353 of CAVXYR010000007.1, read as the reverse complement.
GAGTCATAGCCGCGGTATTCGAGCTTTTCAAGGCCCGCAACAAGGATCTCCTCGCAGGGGCGAGCGCCGACGTATCCGATGATTCCGCACATGAGTTGGCAGTAAGGCTACGCGGTCGGCGTTGATTCGACCGGAACGGGTCAGCCGAGCTCGGACCGGACGAGACCGGCCAGCTCGGCGCAGATCCGCTCCGCCTCTTCGGCCGTCGGCGCCTCGACCATCACCCGGACCAGCGGTTCGGTCCCGGAGGCGCGCAGCAGCACCCTCCCTTTGCCGGCGAGCGCCCGTTCGGCCCGCTCAACCGCCTCGTGAACCACCGCGGCGCCCTCGATCGCCCCGCGGTCGGCCACCGTGACGTTGACCAGGGTCTGCGGGAGCTTCCTCATCACCGTGGCCTCGGCCAGATCCCGTCCACCGAGCGAGCCCAGCAGCATCAGGGCCGCGGCGATTCCGTCGCCGGTCGGCGCGTAGTCGGTCGAGATGATGTGGCCCGACTGCTCCCCGCCGAGCTCCCACCCTTTTTCGCGCAGGGCTTCGAGCACATAGCGGTCCCCGACCTTGGTCACCTCGACCTCGACCCCGGCCTCCTCCATCGCCAGGTGGAAGCCGTAGTTACTCATCACGGTTACCGCGATCCCTCCGTTCAGCCGACCGGCGGCGTGGCGCTCCCCGGCAATCACGGCGATCATCTCGTCGCCGTCGTAGATCCGGCCCGAGCCGTCCACCGCGAGCACGCGGTCGCCATCACCGTCGAAGGCGAATCCGAGCGTCGCTTCGGAGCCGGTTATGTGTTCGACCAGCATCCCGGTCGAGGTCGATCCGCAGTCCCGGTTGATGTTGCGTCCGTCGGGCTCGGTGGCGAGCAGTTCGACCTCGGCTCCCAAGCGGGTGAAGATCTCGCCGGCCACCCTGTATGTCGCCCCGTTGGCGCAGTCGAGCGCGATTCTCTGTCCGGAGAGGTCGATTCGGAATGCGGTCCGGAGGGCCCGCAGGTAGTCCTGCTCGGCCGAACGCAGCTCGGCGATCCGGCCCGGCCTGTCGGCCGGTGACGGCGGTTCGTGGATCAGGCGCTCGATCCCGGCCTCGGTGCTGTCGTCGAGCTTTCCGCTTCCCCCTGCGAACAGCTTGATCCCGTTGTCCTGATAGGGGTTGTGCGAAGCCGAAACCACCGCGGCGAGATCAAAACCGTACTGGCGCGAGAGCAGCGCGGCCGCCGGGGTCGGCAGCACTCCGGCAAGGTGGACGTCGCCGCCGGCCTCGGCTATTCCGGCGGCCAGCGCCGCCTCGAGCATCGGTCCCGACTCGCGCGTGTCGCGGACGATCAGGACCTGTGGCCGCTCGATCCCCAGGGCCGCGGTGCCGGCACGACCAACCGCCAGGGCGAGTTCGGCGTCGAGCAACTCGCCGACCCGGCCGCGGACCCCGTCCGTGCCAAACAGTCTGCGGTCCGGGATAGACAGGGCTCTAGCGCTTGGAGAACTGTGGCCGCTTGCGGGCCTTCTTCAGGCCGGCCTTGCGCCGCTCCTTGGCCCTCGCGTCGCGCGTGAGGAAGCCGCGGCGCTTGAGTTCGGAACGCAGTTCAGGGTCGACCTCGGTCAGAGCCCGGGCGATGCCGTGCCTGACCGCACCGGCCTGGCCGCTGATGCCACCACCGTGGACCCGGATCCGGAGATCGATGTTCGACTCGTATCCGGTAGCCACAAGGGGCGAGTTGACGATGGTGCGATGCCGGGGGCGCGGGAAGTACTCGTCGATTTCCCGGTCGTTGACCGTGATTTTTCCTTCGCCGGCCAGCACGATCACCCTGGCGACCGACCGCTTGCGCTTTCCGGTCGCGATGAATCGCGCGTCTTTGGCGATCTTGGCAGGAGCCGGCGGTGGCGGCGGGACATCCTCGTCGCCCTCTTCGGCGTCGGCTGCCTCGCGCTCGGCGCGCTCCTCCTCTTCCGCCTCGAGACGAGCCCTCTGTTCGGTACTGAGCTCAGCTTCCGGCTCTACCGAGATCGGTTCCAGGTCAGCTCCGGGCGGCAGGTCAGACCCGCCGGAGGCCGGCTCCTCGGACTCGGTGACCTCGACCTCGACGTCTTCGTCCGCCGAGACCTCGACTTCGACGTCTTCGTCTGCGGAGACCTCGACCTCCACGGTTTCACCGGCCGGTACCTCGACCTCGATCTCCTCCACGACGGTCTCTTCGTCGACTGCCGGAGCCTCTTCCGCGGCCGCTTCCGGGCCGGTCGCTTCAGCCTCGGCCGCTTCGGCGTCGGCGTTCTGGTCGAGTTCTTCGTCGCTCACTTCTTTATCTCCATGGGCTCGGGCTGCTGGGCTTGGTGGGGGTGGTCCGGGCCGGCGTACACCTTCAACTTGAGCAACTGCTGACGCGAGAGCTTGTTTCGGGGCAGCATGCCCTTGACCGCCTTGCGGATCACTTCCTCGGGCTGGCGCTCGAGCATCTCCCCCAGGGTGCGGGAACGGATGCCACCGGGATAACCGCTGTGGCGCCAGTAAGTCTTCGAGTTCATCTTGTCCCCGGTTACACGGACCTTTTCGGCGTTGACCACGACCACGAAGTCGCCCGTGTCTATGTGGGGGGTGTAGTCGGGCTTGCGCTTGCCACGCAGCGCATCGGCAAGCTGGGTCGCCATGCGGCCGAGGGTCTGGCCTTCGGCGTCGACGAGGTACCAGTCTCTCTGGCGATTGGTGGGGGTGGCTACGAAAGTTTTCATGGGAACGGGCGCGGGCAGCCAGGCGCTGCGGACGCGGCCTGCGCATGATAGGGAACCGGCGGGATCAGCGCCTTTCCGGGGTCGACCCGGCGAACCGCCGATATTGGACACGCCGCCCGTGGACCCCCTATACTGCCGCAGTCGATACGCCTAACCCGTTCCGGGACACCGGACGGGGCGGAGGAACCAACGGGGAAAAATTTCCCCAAGGGGCGAATCGGAGGCAGCCACTGCTCCGTAGCGCGACTCTTTCAGCGCGAGCCCGCCAGCTAACTCCGCAGGCACCAGAGAAAGAGCAATTGATCGCCAGCCACGCAAAGCCAATCTTCGCCATCGCCCTGATGGCATTTATCGCCACTTCGGTGCCAGCGGTCGCAGCAACCACCGCCGGGGGCGGCCTGCAGGTTCCCGGGGTCCCGGAAATCAAGAACGTGGTCTGCCTCTCGGGCTGCACCAAGGTCCGGGCGACCACGCCGGGGGGAACGATTCAGATCACCGGAACTGAAATGGAGTCGACCAAACTGGTCCGGTTCGCCGCCCAGTCGGGCGCGGTCAAAGTCAAGCCGGATCTGACTAGTGCAACCAGGGTCGAAGCAACCGTCCCGCCGAAAGCGGTCAGCGGCAGGGTCCGGGTGGCCACGGTCAGCGGCACCTTTTCCGCCCCCTCACCCCAGACTCTCTACGTCGGTCAGGCCGGCAAGGTCACGGCCGGCGGCAAACTCAGCGTGACCGACGCCGCGATCAGCACCTCGAGGACGTTTCAGTTCGGGATCAGGAAGCCCAAGCTCCGCTACGTGATCTCCGGCGCCCGGCCCACTTTCGACCTGCGGATCGATATCACCAGCAGGTCGGGCGAGGTCGTGCGCAGCCTGTTTCGCAGGGACGTGGAGTCGGGCTCATCCCAGACGGTCACCTGGAACGGCAAGACGACCGAGAAGAAGCTGGCCGCCAACGGCGCCTACAGCTACGTGATCCGGGGCGCCGATGGAACCCCGGCATCGATCTCGGCCCGGATCAGCAAGCTCCGCAAACGGGCCGCCCGGTCAAAGGAGGTCGCCGACCCGTTCAGTTTCAAGATCTTCGGCTACTCGTTCCCCCTCCGAGGCGCCCACTCATACGGTGACGGCATCGGCGCCGGCCGAGGCCACCAGGGGGTCGACCTTCTCGCCGCCTGCGGCACGCCGATCGTCGCCGCACGCGGAGGCACCGTCTACTACAACGACTACCAGGCGGGCGGGGCAGGCAACTACCTGGTGATCAACCTCCGCGGAGCCGGGAAGCGGAGCCAGGTCTACATGCACATGCCGGTCAGGTCTCCGCTCAAGGTCGGCCAGAAGGTCAAGACCGGACAACGGATCGGTTCGGTCGGAACCACCGGGCGCAGCACCGCCTGCCACCTTCACTTCGAGCAGTGGAGCGGGCCCGGCTGGTACCAGGGTGGCACCTTCATGAACCCCTGGGACGCCCTCCACCGCTGGGACCGCTACAGCTGATCCCGGCGGGCGCCGCGGCGACCGCTCAACGCGACCCGGCCTCGCGCCGCTTGGCGCGGACGACCTCCCGACTCGAAGGGGCTGTCCATGAGCCGCCTTCAAAGATGATAACGACTCTCATTATGATATAAATCCGGTCTTTCCATCTCCGGCAGGTCCGGAAACCCACTCAACGGAGCGTCAATTGCTGGATCCATTCACGCTGCCCTTCGTCCAGGAGGGAACCATCGAGATCGTGCTGCTCTCGGTCGCCGCCGGGTTGACCGGAACCTGGATAGTGCTGCGAGGGCTCTCCTTCTACTCCCATGCGGTCGGCACCGCCTCGTTTCCCGGGCTGGTCGTTGCCGACGGCCTCGGGTTTTCCGCCGCCCTGGGCGCCTTTGGCATGGCTGCGCTTTTCACCGGAATCTCGGCTCTGGTCTCGCGGTCACGGCGCACAGGCGCTGACAGCGTCACAGCCCTCGTCCTGGTCGCCTGCCTTGCGGCCGGCGTGATCCTCGCCTCCGATGTATTCGGCTCCGGAGCCGGCGTCGACTCGCTGCTCTTCGGTTCGCTGCTGGCCATCGGACCGGCCGACCAGCTGCTCGCCGGGATCGCCGCGGTGGTGGCTCTGATCTCGACCAGGCTGTTCTCGGCCCGCTGGCTCGCCCGTGGCTTCGACCAGGGGACGGCGGCCAGCCTCAGGTCAAGCTCGGCCTGGCTGGACCTGGCGCTGCTGGCGGTGGTCGCCTTCACCGTGGTCGCCGCCCTGAGCGCGGTCGGAGCCCTCCTGGTCGTCGCCCTGGTCGTCGTTCCGGCGTCGACCGTGAGGTTGGTGACCCGGCGGGTGTCGACAATGCAGGCCGGCGCCGTCGCCCTGGCCGCGGTCGAAGGCGTGTTCGGACTCTGGCTCTCGGTCAGGACCGACGCACCCCCCGGAGCGACGATCGCGGTGGTAGGCGGGCTCGTCTTTGCGGTGGTCTTGGCCTTTAGGAACCTCCGCCGCTCCAGGGCGGCGGCGATCGCGACCGTAGTCGTCGGCCTGGGACTGGCGATCACCGGATGTGGCAGCGGTCAGGGCAGCGGTGACGGCGGACGGATCCCTGTGGTGGCGACCACCACGCAGGTCGCCGATCTGGTCGCCGAGGTTGGCGGCGGCCGGGTCGAAGTCACCGGGATACTCCGTCCGAACACCGACCCACACGACTACGAGCCGCGGCCGTCCGATGTGGAGGCGGTCGGCGACGCCCGGCTGATCTTCCGCAGCGGCGGCGACATCGACCGGTGGACCGAAACCCTGGTCGAAGACAGCGGCGGCGGCGCGGCGACGGTCGACCTCGGGGCGGATCTGCCGGACCCGATATCCGGCGGGCACACCGACGACGGCCACGCCCACGAGGCCGGCACCGCCGCCCTGGTCGCCGACCACGGGAGCGAGAACCGCGACCCTCACTGGTGGCACGATCCGGTCAACGTGGAAGCCGCCGTGGCGAAGATCAAAGCGGAGCTGTCCCGGTTCGACCCCGGCGGCAGGACCCGGTACGAGGCACGAGCCACGCGCTACGCCGACAAACTGGAGGCACTCGACCGCTCGATCGCCGCCTGCCTGGCGACCGTTCCGCCGGAGCGGCGCCGAATCGTGACCGAACACGACAACTTCGGCTACCTGGCCAACCGCTACGGGATAACCGTGATCGGCAACGTGATCCCCGCCCTGAGCAATGAGGCCCAGCCTTCGGCCGGCGATCTCGCCGACCTCGAAGACTCGATCGCGAAAGAGAGAGCAGGGGCGGTCTTCTCGGAAAGCTCGGCCCCCGACGCTCTTTCGGACGCGGTCGCGACGGATACCGGCGTCGCTGACGGCGGCGCGCTCTACGGGGACACACTGGGAGAATCGGGCTCGGCGGCCTCGACCTACATCGGGATGATGCGGAAGAACGCCGACACGATCATGCGCGGCCTCACCGCGGGAAGGCTCGGCTGCGACTTTGAATAGCGCCGCACGAGATCACCCCGCGGGAGCCGGTGGCTCCCGCACCGGTTTCGACCCAGAGCCGGGTCGGACGATCGAAGCGATCGATTTGGCGGTCGGGTACAACTCGCGACCGGCTCTGACCGGGGTCCGGTTCGAGGCCCTGTCCGGGACGAAGATCGGTCTGCTGGGTCCCAACGGAGGTGGCAAGACGACGCTTTTCCGGGCTCTGCTCGGAGAACTGAAACCGCTTTCCGGGAGCCTGACCGTCGAGGGAACCTGCGCCACGGTCCCGCAGTCCGACCGCTCACGACTCGACTACCCGGTCACCTGCCTGGACGTCGCGACCATGGGAGCGCTGGCCAGGCTCAGGTGGTGGCAGCGGCCGGGGCGAGGCGACCGCGACCGGGCCTGCGAGTCGCTGGAGCTGGTCGGCCTGGGCGACCGGGCAGACGACAGCTTCGGTGACCTCTCCGGGGGCCAGCGCCAGCGGGTGCTGATCGCCCGCGCCCTGACCGCGGAGGCCGACCTGCTGCTGCTCGACGAGCCCTACACCGGCCTCGACTCGAAAAGCGCGGCGCGGCTCGACCGGCTGATCGACGACCTGGCCGCCGACGGCCACACGGTGATGATCGCGACCCACGACGTCGATCAGACCCTGGGATGGGACCGGGTTCTTTGCCTGAACGGACGGCAGATCGCGTTCGGGCCGCCGGGCGAGGTCCTCGACCGGGGCGTGCTCGAGGCCACCTACGGCGGCCACATCGTCGAGATCCCGGGCGAGCCGGGCCAGGGGGTACTCCCGCCCCACCACCATCACCATGACGACGATCACGGTCACCGTGACCCGGTCCATGGAGACCTGCCGTGATCGACGCGATCGCCGAACCGCTCTCCTACGGCTTCACCCTGAGGGCCCTGGCCGAGATCACCCTGATCGGAATCGTCAGCGGGGCGATCGGCTGCTGGATCGTGCTGTACGAGCTTTCCTACAGCGCCGAGTCCCTCGCCCACGGGCTCTTCCCGGGCCTGGTCGCAGCCGCTCTGATCGGCGCCCCACTGCTGCTCGGCGGCGCGGTTGGCATCCTGGTCGCCTCGATCCTGATCGTCTTCGCCGGCAGGATGGCCGGGGAGAGCCCGGACACCGCGATCGCCGTGGTGATCACCTCGCTGTTCGGTGCCGGCGTCCTGATCGCGCTTTCGCCGGGCAGCCCCGCCGGGCTCCAGGAGCTGCTCTTCGGTGACCTGCTGGGCACCAGCATCACCGACATACTGGTCGCGGCGACGATCGGCACGGCCGTCCTTGCGGTGCTCTGGCTGTTTCATGAGCGTCTGCTCGCGGTCGGGTTCGACCCCGAATCCGGCCCGGCGCTCGGGGTCCCGGTCGGAGTCCTCAACCTGGTCCTCCTCGGCTTGGTCGCGACGACGATCCTGGTCGCGGTCCAGGGCCTCGGGAACCTCCTGGTGGCCGCAATGCTGGTCGGACCGGCCGCGGCAGCGAGACTGCTGGCCGGCCGGGTCTGGCCGATGATGCTGACGGCGGCGGCGGTGGCCGTGGCCGCCGGGGTGGCCGGCATCTACGCCTCGTACTATCTGAAGACAGCAGCCGGAGCGTCGGTGGTCGTGGCGCTGGTTCTCTGCTACCTGCTCGCCGCGGCGGCCGGCCGGCTGCGACATGGGACCGCGGCGGCCCGGCACTAGGATCGCCAGATGGCCCGATCAGACAGACCCCGTTCGCCGGGGCAACGCGATCCAGAGTCGCCGACTGCCGGACGTGAGGATTCCGGCACCGCCTGGGCGGAGCATGCCCTGGACCGGCTGAACGAGGCCGGCTACCGCAGGGGAGGATCCCGCAGCCAGGTCGTCGGGTTGATCGGGCATCAGACCTGCGCGATTACCGCGCTCGAGCTGGACGAACGCCTTGACGGAGTCGGCCGGGCCACGGTCTACCGGACCCTGGAACAGCTCGAACAGCTTGGCCTGGTCCAGAAGATCGACCTGGGAGGCGACTCGGCGGGCTACGAGAAGGTGGACCCCGCCGGGCACCATCACCACCACATCGTCTGTTCGGGTTGCGGCAAGATCGTGCCATTCGAGGACCCCGGCCTGGAGCGGGCGATCCACAGCCTCTCCGGACACGACGGCTTCGAGATCGACAGCCACGACATCACGCTCCGCGGCACATGCCCCGAATGTGCCAAGGCCGCGCGGGAGACTATGATCGCGGACCATGCGCGTCGGTGAGCTCGGCTTCTGGCACCGTTCAACCGGGGGTCCGCCCCGGCCGCGACCCCCACTCGACGAATCGGTCCGGGCCGACGTGGCGATCGTCGGAGCCGGATTCACCGGTCTCTGGACCGCCTACTACCTGAAGAAGGCCGACCCGTCGCTGAACGTGGTGGTGCTGGAAAGCGAGTTCGCCGGATACGGCGCTTCCGGCAGAAACGGTGGCTGGGTGATGGGTTTTTGCGAAGGCTCCCCGAAGCGGTACGCCAGGCGCGGAGGGAAGGCCGGCGTGTTTGCCCTCCAGCAGGAGCTGATCGACACGGTCGACGAGATCGGCGGGGTAATCGAACGGGAAGGCATCGAGGCCGACTTCCACAAGGGGGGCGGGCTTTCGGTCGCGGTCAACTCCGCCCAGGAACGGCGGCTCAGATCGAGGGTCGGGAATATCCGGCAGAGCTGGGGTCTCGAGGAGGCCGACCTGCACCTGCTCGAACGCCCCGAACTGGAAGCTCGGATCAGGGTGGCCGGAGGCCGGTGTGCCTCGTACACGCCGCACATGGCACGGGTCCACCCGGGACGACTGGTCGGCGGCCTTGCCGATCTGGTCGAGAGCCTCGGTGTAACCATCCACGAATCCACCCGGGTCGGGGAGATCCGGCCGCACGAGGCGATCGCCGAGCGCGGCACGGTGACCGCCGACTGGGTGGTGCGGGCGACCGAGGGTTACACCGCGAGCCTGCGCGGCCAGGGCCGGGAGCTCGTGGCGCTCAACAGCTCGATGATCGTTACCGAGCCGCTTTCCGAGGAAGTCTGGGAAGGGATCGGCTGGAACGGCTTCGAGACGCTCGGCGACAACGCCAACGTCTACATCTACTCGCAGCGGACAACCGACGGCCGGATCGCGATCGGCGGTCGCGGCGTTCCCTACCGATTCGGCTCGCAGCCTGACTTCGGTGCCAAGACCGCCGACGTGACCGTGAAGTCACTCAAGGCCAAACTCGATTCGATGTTCCCGGCCGTGGCCGGGGCCGGAGTCGACCACGCCTGGTCCGGCGTGCTGGGAGTGCCACGCGACTGGTGTGTCAGCGTGCACGCCGAGCCCGGGACCGGACTGGCCCGCGCCGGGGGATACACCGGCCAAGGTGTGGCCGCCGCCAATCTGGCCGCCAGAATCCTGCGCGATCTGCTGCTCGACCGGCAAACGAACCTGACCGGGCTTCCCTGGGTTGGGCACCGCCCGCCCCGGTGGGAGGTGGAGCCCCTGCGTTTCGGGGCGATCCATTCGATCCATGCGCTCTACAGCCAGGCCGACAGGATCGAGCTCCGCACCGGCAGGCCCTCACTGCTGGCCCGGACGGTCGATTCCGTCTCCGGCCGGCACTAGGTGTCCCACCCACACACGCTGTGAAGGCTTGAAAAAGACCCGCGGCCCGGGCGGAGTCGGCCTACTCCCACTCGATCGTCGACGGAGGCTTCGAGGAGATATCCAGAGCGACCCGGTTGACCCCCGAGACCTCGTTGATGATCCGGTTCGAAACCTTCTCGAGCAGGTCGTAGGGCAGCCGGGCCCAGTCGGCGGTCATCGCGTCTTCCGAAGTGACCGCCCGGATCACGATCGGATAGGCGTAGGTTCGCCCGTCGCCCTGCACTCCGACCGAGCGGATGGCCGGCAGGATGCAGAACGACTGCCAGAGTGAGCGGTAGAGGTTGCCGGCCCTGATTTCCTCCTGGAGTATGTGGTCGGCGGCGCGCAGGATGTCGAGCCGCTCGCGGTTGACCTCGCCACCGATGATCCGGATGCCGAGCCCCGGGCCCGGGAACGGCTGGCGCCAGACCATGCGGTCGGGGAGGCCGAGTTCGGTGCCGACCGCCCGCACCTCGTCCTTGAAAAGCATCCGAAGCGGCTCGACCAGCTCGAAATCAAGATCCTCGGGCAGCCCGCCGACGTTGTGGTGGGACTTGATCGTCGCCGCATGGTCGCTTCCACCGGACTCGATCACGTCCGAGTAGAGCGTGCCCTGGACCAGGTAGTCGACGTCCTCGAGCCTGGTCGCCTCTTCTTCGAAGACCCGGATGAATTCTTCGCCGATGATCTTGCGCTTGGTCTCGGGGTCGGTCACTCCTGCCAGGCGCTTGAGAAAGCGCTCCTCGGCGTCGACGTGGACCAGCGGAATGCCGAAATGACCGAACGCATCAACCACCTGCTCCGCTTCGTTGGACCGCATCAGCCCGTGATCGACGAATACGCAGGTCAGGTTCTCACCGATCGCCTCGTGCACGAGTTTGGCCGCGACCGACGAATCGACTCCGCCGGACAGCCCGCAGATCACCTTGCCCTCGCCGACCTGGTCCCTGATCGACTTGACCTGCTCGGCCACGACCGAAGCCGGGTTCCACTGCTGCTCACACCCGGCGACTTCGCGCAGGAACCGGTTGAGCACCTCGGTGCCGTACGGGGTGTGCACGACCTCGGGATGAAACTGGATGCCGTAAAGGCCCTGCCCGGGCGACTCCAGGGCCGCCACCGGGGAACCGGGTGAAGCCGCTATCGGGCTGAAGCCGGGAGGGGCCTCAGTGACTGAATCGCGATGGCTCATCCAGCAGTGCTGCTCGGTCGGCAGGCCGCCGAGCAGCATCCCGCCGTCGCCGATCACGGTCAGGTCGGTCCTTCCGAATTCGCCCGACTCGGCCGCCTCGACAGTACCGCCGAGCGCTTTCGCCATCGCCTGCATGCCGTAACAGATCCCCAGAACGGGAACGCCCAGCTCGATCAGCTGCTCCGGGAATGCGGGGGCCCCCGGGTCGTGGACCGAAGCCGGGCCTCCGGAGAGCACCAGGGCCTTGGGCCTCCGCTTGAGGATCCTCTCGACCGGAGCCGAGGCCGGAAGGAGCTCGGCAAAAACGCCGCATTCACGGATGCGGCGCGCGATGAGCTGGGAATACTGGCCGCCGAAATCGAGGACCAGGACCTCTTCGATTGTGGCGACCGACATCAGTCGTCGGCCACTCCGACCCCCGCGGACACAGCCGCCCGGCCGTTCGATCCCATCCCCACCGACTGCTCGTTCTGAAGCTTCTTGCCCTCGCTCATGAGAGCCGGGGCGACCATGACTTCGGCCCGCTGGAACGAACGGATGTCCTCGTAGCCACAGGTGGCCATCGAGGTCCTCAGCGCGCCCATCAGGTTGAAGGTGCCGTCGTTCTCATGAGCCGGACCGAGCAGGATCTCTTCCATGGTGCCGTCCTGGACGGTCGCGACCCGGGTGCCACGGGGCAGCGACGAGTGGAAAGTCGCCATACCCCAGTGATAGCCGCGACCGGGCGCCTCCTTGGCACGGGCCAGCGGCGAGCCGATCATGACCGCATCTGCGCCGCAGGCGATCGCCTTCGAGATATCGCCGCCGGTGCGCATGCCGCCGTCGCCGATCACGTTCACGTATTCGCCGGTCTCCAGCATGTGCTGCGAGCGCGCCGCCGCCACGTCGGCGATCGCGGTCGCCTGCGGGACGCCGATACCGAGAACCCCGCGGGTGGTGCAGGCGGCGCCGGGGCCGACGCCGACCAGGACCCCGACCGCACCGGTCCGCATCAGGTGGAGCCCGGTCGAGTACGAGGCGCAGCCGCCGACCACGGTCGGCACCGGTACCTCGGAGATGAACTCCTTCAGGTTGAGTGGTTCAACCGTGGTCGAGACGTGCTCGGCCGAGATCACGGTTCCCTGGATCACCAGGATGTCGAGTCCGGCCTCGACCGCCACCTCGTAGTTCTCCCGGACCTTCTGGGGGGTCAGCGAACCGCAGACCACCGCTCCGGCGGCCTTGATTTCGGCCACCCGCCGGGCGATCAGCTCCGGCTTGACCGGGGTCTCGTAAATCTCCTGCATCAGCTTGGTCGCTACTTCGCGCGGCGACTTCGAGATCTTCTCGAGCTGGTCCTCGGCGTCCTCGAACCGGGTCCAGATGCCCTCGAGGTTGAGCACGCCGAGCCCGCCGAGCTTGTGCACGAGGACGGCCGTCTCCGGGCTGACCACTCCGTCCATGGCGGAGGCCACCAGCGGCAGGTCGAAGCGATAGGGACCCAGCGTCCAGCTGATGTCGATGTCGTCAGGGTCCCGGGTGCGACGAGACGGCACGATCGCCACATCGTCGAACCCGTAAGCGCGTCGGCCCTTCTTGCCTCGGCCGATCTCAATTTCCAATTAGGTCCTCCAGGGCTGCGGTTGAAAGGGGCAGGCTACTCACGCCGTCGGACGATTCTAGTAGGGCTGCGGCTTTGACAGCCTGCCCCGGCTTCAGACCCCTGCCGGGGTCTTGACCTGACGCACTTCGACGCTGTCGAGCAGGCTTTCCGCCCGCGCGCGATCCAGCCAGCCGGCGCCCAGATGCTGGGTCGACTCGGCACCACAGGCCACCCCGTAAGCGAGACAGCGCTCAGGGCTGAGGCCGTCGAACAACGCCGCCGTGTAACCGGCGACGAACGCGTCGCCGGAGCCCACCGTCGAGATCGGCTCGAGCGGTTCGATCATCACTTCGAGCATCCGTTGTTCGGCGCCTTCGCCGACGATCGCGACACATCCGTCGGGCAGGGTGATCGCCGCCTCCGCCGGGCCGAGTGCCACCAGTTCCCGGAGGACCGCAAACAGCTCCTCGCGCGATTCGAACTCATGCCCGACCAGTTCCTCGGCCTCCAGCTTGTTGGGGGTGATCATCTGGGGCCCGGCCCGCATGCCGGCCGACATCGCCTCACCCTCCGAATCGAGCAGCACCGGTATGCCCCGGCTGCGCATGGTCGCCACCAGCTTCGCGTAGAAATCGATGTCGACGCCGGGCGGCAGGCTGCCGGCCAGTACGCAGAGCCTCGCTCCTCCGGCGAGGTATTCGATCCGCTCGATGAACTGCAATATCTCCTCGGGGTGCACGGTCGGCCCGCGCTCGTTGATCTCGGTCTGCTCCCCGGACGTCGGATCGATCACCGCAAGGTTGTTCCGGGTTTCCCCGGAGATCCGGATGAAGTCGGTCAGCAGCGACTCTTCCGAGAGCTGGTCGAGCACCCGCTCCCCGGTCGGGCCTCCGACCAGTCCGGTTGCGATCACCGGACGTCCGAGCAGCCCGAGGGCCCGGGCGACGTTGATCCCCTTGCCGCCAGGCACGGTGCGGCTCTCGACCGAGCGGTGGCGGTGTCCCCGGTTGAAGTTAGGTACGGCGACGGTCCGGTCGATCGCCGCATTCAGTGTTACCGAAATGATCATCCCTGTCTCCGTGGCAAGCGCTCCAACCTCTTCTGCATCTTCTTGGACTGGCGATGTCTGAGCACCAGGTACAGCCCGATTATGACCGACAGGAGGACCGCGAGTGAAATCAGCCCGACCGCGAGCCGGCTCCGGGCCTTCTCGAGCAGGGTCGGCTCCGCGACCGACCGCGCAGCCACCAGCCGTACGACAGCTATCCGTTCACCGTCCAGCGTGGTCACCGCCCGGCCGATCGGGGCCCCTTTTCCGATCGGGCCGGTGACCTCATCCGGGACCAGGATCCTGGTCACCAGCTTCTCCCCCTTTCGGACCCCGGTCCGGACCGGGCGCCGCGAAACCAGGCCGAGATCTTCATCGATGTACCTGACCGGGACCTCGGCGATCCTCCTGCCGGGGCGGATCGGAACCCGCTTGGTGTAAAGCGAGAACCCGTAGTCGAGCAGGCGGACCGACTCACCGTCGCGAGCGGCCTCGCTGGCGGTTCCCATCACTGCCCCGATCAGTTCGGTCGCCTTCCGGCGCCCGTCGGAGGCCAGCACGTATCCGGCCCCGAACGTATGCCCCGTCTTGATCCCCTTGGCCCACTCGTTGTCGAGCACGAAGTCGTTGGTCGACTCGATCTCGACCGGCGGTCGGTAGCTGCTGAGCTTCGCCGATCTCGCCGATGCGATCGGACGGAACCTGGGGATCTGCATCAGGGCGCGGCCCAGCCTGGTCAGATCTTGTGCGCTCGAATACTGGGCCTTGCCGTCGAGCCCGACCGGATCCTCGTAATGCGTGTCCTTCAGGCCGAGCCGGAGGGCGGTGCGGTTCATCTTCTTCACGAACGACCCGACCGAGCCCGAATCGGCGACCGCCAGCGTGACCGCGGCGTCGTTTCCGCTCAGCAGGACCAACCCGTACAGCAGGTCACGGACCGAAACCTTCTGGCCGGCCTCGAGACCCATCAGCGACTCGCCCGGAATCGGCTGGTAAGGGGCCGCCTTGACGACCTTCCCGAGCGGCAGGTCCCGGATCGCGAGATAGGCGGTCATCATCTTGGTGGTGCTCGCCATCGGCAGGCGCCGCTTCAGAGCGCGACCGGCGAGCGTCTCTCCGGTCCGGGCGTCGATCAGCGCCCAGGCCCTGGCCTCCAGCTTGGGTGGGCTCGCGGCATCACCCGACTTCGGCGTGGCGCAACAGAAGACCAGTCCGGTCAGGGCGGCGGCAAGCCCCAGGCACCAGATCCGGGCCGGCCTCCACCGGCCGTCGGCGAGACGGGGCACCGCCGGGATCAACGAAGCTTCAGCTCTTGACCGGCCTGGAGGGCCTGGGGGTCGACCCTGGGGTTGAGCCGTTCGATCCGGTCGATCGGCACCCCGGTTTTCTCTGAGATCCCGGTCAGGGTGTCGCCGGCCTTCACTTCGTAGCTCTTCTGCTTGTTGCGGGTCGCCTTGCTGCTCTTCTTCTGTTTTGCCTTTGCCGACTGGGTGGTTCCCGAACTGGAGCTGTCTCCCCCGTCTGAAATCGAGCCGACCAGGACGATGACCGCGACCACGGCGGCCGCAAGCGCGAGAGCGGCAATAACTCGGGATATTGTCGATCGTTTCCGGTTCATCCTCAGCCCCAACTCCAGCGGCCGGGCAATGGTACAGAGCAGACTGACCGGCGCAGCGCCGCCCCGGAGCGCCCGACCGCGTTCATCCCGAAACTTCCCAGACGGTCCGGCGGAGTTCCTCGGCCGCCGCCCCCGGATCGGGGGCACCGGCGATCGAGCGCGAGGCGGCGATGATTGCGGCCGCCCGTCCCGGCCGGAATGCCGGCCCGAGATCCTCCGGCCTCCCACCCTGGGCTCCGACCCCCGGCACCAGGAACACCGCATCGGGCATCAGCGAGCGCAATCGCCCGATGTGACCCGGAGCCGTGGCGCCGACCACGGCCCCGAGGCCGCTCAGGCCTGGCTCGGTCCCGGCCAGCCTTCCGGCGAACCCGGCGACCATGCCGGCCAGATGCTCATGTACCGGTTGTCCGCCGGCGGAAAGGTCCTGAATGTCGGAGGCTCCGGGATTGCTCGTGCGGACCAGGAAGAAGACGCCGGCGCCGGCCGCCTCGGCGGCCGCCACCAATGGCTCCATCGCATCCTCGCCCAGCAGGGGATTGGCCGTGAACGCATCGGCCCCGAGACCGGAAACCGCCCCCCAGGGAGAGTCGGTGCCGCCGACCATCGCCTGGCCGTACGCCCTGGCAGATACCGGCACGTCGCCGCGTTTGCCGTCGGCGATTACCAGCAGTCCGGCCTCCCGGGCCGCGCCGCAGACATCTTCCAGCGCCCGCCAGCCCGGCCACCCCAGACGCTCGAAGCAGGCCAGTTGCGGCTTGACCGCGATACATGCGGGCCCGGCCCGCTCGATCAGGGAACGGCAGTGGGCCGAAACGGCAGCTGCCGCCTGCTCGGCGGGGGTACCCGTGTAGTTGCCGGACGCCGCCGCCTGGCTGAGGTCGGCGGGGTCCGGGTCAAGCCCGAGGCAGATCTGGCTGCGGCGCTCTTCAACGAGCGCCGCAGCTCGATCAATGAAGAGGCTCAGCCCTTGACCGCCTTCTTCAGCGCTGATCCGGCCGAGAAACGGGGGACCTTGCCGCCGGCGATGGTGATCCTCTCACCGGTTCGGGGGTTCACACCCTGGCGGGCGCTGCGCACCGCAACGTGGAACTTGCCGAAGCCGGTGAAATTCACCTCGCCTTCGTTAACCAGGGTGTCAGTGATCGCATCGAGAACTGCGTCGACAGCTTCAGCGGCGGCCTTCTTGCTCTCGATCCGCTCGTCTCCGGCAACCTTCTCTAGGAATTCAGCTTTGGTCACGTCAGTAATCCTCCTCGGTGATTAGGGAATGGCGGTAACGTAACACCGCATTCGGATGCCGTTTCTGCCAACTCGAGCAAGTTTCCGCAAACAGCGACGTGCGAACGGCCCGGAACGTGGTTCAGCTACGCTCGATCAGTGAGCCGGCGGCCGCGTTGATCGCCTCCGACTCGCTGCTCTCGGGCGAAAGATCGAGCCCTTCTCCGCTCTGGTACTGGATTCGGATGTAAGCCCGGCGAAGATGCCGGCGGCGGCGGCGGTATGCCGAAGCCTCGCCTGTATAGGCGCCGACCTTGTCCAGGACCACCCGGTGCGGCTTAAGCACTTTGGGCCTCCGCGGCCAGGTCGCGCAGCGACATCCGCATGTCAAAGCCGGTCAGGGATGCCAGGACAAACCGTTCAGTGACCGCGA
Organism: uncultured Solirubrobacterales bacterium; assembly: GCA_963766115.1. Classification (GTDB taxonomy): domain Bacteria; phylum Actinomycetota; class Thermoleophilia; order Solirubrobacterales; family 70-9; genus 67-14. The sequence continues at coordinate 362,461 of CAVXYR010000007.1, read as the reverse complement.
CCAGGGCCAGATCGCCCTCCCGGACCACGAACACCTCGGCCTGTTCGGTGGCGATGTGGGCGCTGTCGACTTCCCGGACGCCGGCCGCGTCTACCGCGCCGAGCAGGGCGATCGCGTCGCCGGCCCACCCGGGATCCTCAGCCCGGACCGCCAGCGTGGTGCCGCCCGGACCGATGATCGCCGCCCCCCGCAGTTCGGGCTCGAGCTCAGCCAGTTCCTCGAGTACACGGGCTGCCGATTCGGTCCGGTCGGAGCCGCCCGCCGTCCCGGTCTTGTTGCTTTCATCCGCCACGGTGTAGGAACATACCGACCATGCCCCTCGAGAGAGCCTCCTGGATCGCCGTGGTAGTGGTCTGTGCGATCGCCGCGCTGGGCACTTTCGTCGCCGGGTATGCCGGCTACGGATTCACCATCGTCGCGGTCGGCCTGGCGGCGTCGGTCAATCTCTGGCCGCGCTCGACCTGAACCGCGCAACTCGCCGCGACACCCTCCCCGGCAGGCTGGACCGGCCCTCAACCGGCCCGGAACGGCCCCGGGCTGTCACCCGGGTCCAGCAGCGAGGTCTCCGGCTCGACGTGGATCAGGACCTCGGCCGCCGGAAGTCCGCGGGCGATCGCGTCGCGCATGCTGTGGGCGACCTCGTGGGCCCGCTCCAGACTGGTCCCTTCGGCGAACTGGACATGGAGGTCGACGTGCCGCAAGTGGCCTGACCGGCGGGCCCTGAGCTTGTGGTAGCCGGCGACTTCGTCGGTACGTGAAGCCGCTATCGCCCCCTCGATCATGTCCATCTCGTCCGGTGGCAGTGCCTCGTCGACCAGCACCCCCGACGAACGCCTGATGATGTTGATCCCGGCCCCGACGATCACGCCTGCGACCAGGATCGCGGTGATCGAGTCGAGCGCCACCACCCCGGTCAGCTCGACCAGGACCAGCCCGACCAGAACCGCGCCCGACGTGGCTGCGTCGGTGCGGAGGTGGGCGGCGTCGCCCTCGAGGGCGAGCGACTCCTCCTCCCGTGCCTTGCGGTAGAGGACGCCCGATACCACCAGGTTGGCGACCACCGAAAAACCCATGACCGCGATGCCGACCCAGAGCAGTTCGACCTCGGCCCCCGTGACCAGCCGGCGGGTGGCCTCGAAGATGATGATCCCGGCCCCGACCAGGATCAGGATGCCCTCGATCGTCGCCGCCAGGCTTTCTACCTTCTCGTGGCCGTAGGGGTGGTCGACATCGGCCGGTTCAACCGATTTACGCACCGAGATGTACGCGATGACCGATGCGATCAGGTCGATCCCCGAGTGAATCGCCTCGGTGATGATCGCGATCGAGCCGGTGACCGCCCCGGCCGCAAGCTTGATCGCTATCAGCAGTGAGTTGGAAGCGATCGAGAGCGCGGCGGCGCCCGATTTCGTCGCCGGCTGCTTCATCGCCCGAGGTGCTCGGCCAGCTCCCGGGCCACCCGGCCGCGATGGCTCAGCGCATGCTTCTCGACCGGGCCGATCTCAGCCATGGTCCGATCATCTTCCGGGCCTGTTTCGTCGGGCACGAAGGCCGGGTCGTAGCCGAACCCGCCCGACCCCCTCGGTTCCGGGATCAGGCGCCCGGTGCATGCTCCCACGAACAGGTGCTCCTCCCCGGATTCATCGATCAACGCCAGCGCGCACACATACCTTGCCGCCGTCCCTCCCCCGGCGGCGGCCACTTCTTCCAGGACCTTCGCCAGGTTCTCTCCGTCGGTCGCGGTCGCACCCGCGTACCGGGCGGAACGGACGCCCGGGCGGCCCCCCAGTGCCTCGACTTCGATCCCGGAGTCGTCGGCCACGACCACCTCGCCGGTCGCTTCGCGCGCGGCCCGGGCCTTGATCAATGCGTTCTCGGCGAAGGTCTCACCGTCTTCGGACGGTGACTCGACTCCGTCCGGCAGCGGCCTCAGTTCGAGGCCTGGGAGCAGCTCGCCGAATTCCCGGAGCTTGTGCCGGTTGCGACTGGCCAGGATCAATTGGCGATCGCCGTTTCCTGTGCTTTGCGGAGCTCGGTGATCCCGGCCTCGGCCAGGCCGAGCAGTTCGTCGAGCGAGGCCCTCGAGAGCGGGGTCTGTTCGGCCGTCGCCTGCACTTCGACCAGGCCGCCGTCGCCGGTCATGACCACGTTGGCGTCTACCTCGGCGGCCGAATCCTCGGGGTAGTCGAGGTCGCAAAGGGCCCGCCCGCCGACCATGCCGACGCTCACCGCCGCCACCGAGGTGGTCAGCGGCATGCTCTCGATCTCGCCCCGCTCCAGCAGATCGGACAGGGCCAGACGGAGCGCCACGTAACCGCCGGTGATCGAGGCGCAACGGGTTCCGCCGTCGGCCTCGAGCACGTCGCAGTCAACGTATACGCTGCGCTCGCCGAGCGCCTCGAAGTCCACCCCGACCCTGAGCGACCTGCCGATCAGGCGCTGGATCTCAACCCCCCGCCCGTCCTGCTTGCCCCGGCTGATGTCGCGGGACTTGCGGTCCCCGGTAGAGGCCGGCAGCATCGAGTACTCGGCCGTCACCCAGCCTTTGCCGCGGCCCTCCATCCATTTGGGGACGCGGTCCGACACCGAGGCCGTGCAGATCACCCTGGTCCCGCCGACCGAAATCAGGGCCGAGCCGTCGGCGCTGCCGACGTAACCGGGCTCGATGGTGACCGGCCGGAGATCGGCCGGGGTGCGGTCAAAGCTGCGTACGACGGTGGGTTCTGACATTGGCCACAGTCTCCCAGAGTGGTTCGCCGTGTTCTGCCCCGGGCCCGGGGGGACGTCGGAAGATGATCTCCCCGGAGGCCGCCACGTCAAGACCGGAAGGGCCGTCGCCACCACGTGGCAGTGGGGACGGCGGGAGCGGGCCGGAACCCGCCCCGCCGGCCCGTCTCAGCGGAAGGCGACCTTGTCCACCGCCGACTGGATCTTGTCGACGATCAGCTCGGCCAGTTCGGTCCCCTGCTTTCCGGAAAAGCCCTTCATCGCCGCGACCATGCCCACCATCAACAGGGAGACCAGAAGGATCAGGCCGACGTACTCGACCGTCCCCTGTCCACCCTGTCCGGCGAGTACGTTTCTCGCCGATCGGGCACCGGCATGCGTCGCCGCGTGCGCGTAGCCCATCGCTCTGTAAACCATCGCTCCTCCTCGTTTTCGACTTCGGATGAACGGGATCCTCCGGGCGGAGTTCAGACGGGACAAGGCGATTGGGTGACGGAATCCGGTCGCTGAAGTGACGGAGTCCGCAACGCCCTCACCGTGCGGCGCCGAGCGGCGCCACCGAAGTCCGGCCCGATGCCCGCCGTGGCGGATAACCTCACCCGATGCGAGTCCTGGTGGTCATGAACTTCGGCCCCGACCCGGCGACCCCTCAGCGCGGGCGCTGGGTGGTCGACCAGGTCGAGGCTCTGAGACAGGGTGGCCTGGAGGTCGACCTGTTCACGTTCCAGCCGGGCAAGAGGAACTACCTGCCTGCCATCCGGGCGATCCGGCGCCGACTGCGCTCGGATGATTACGACCTGATTCACGCCCACTACGGCCTGGCCGGCTGGTGCGCCCTGCTGGCCGGGGCCAAGCCGCTGATCGTGACCTTTCACGGGACCGACGTGCGCCACCGGGTCGTCGGGCCGCTTTCGCGGCGGCTCTCGCGACGGATCGCGCTCGCCGCCGGCGCATCGCGGGCACTGTTCGGCAGTGAGGCGGGCCGGCCGGGTCTGGCCCTCGAGCCGGGCCGCAACGCCGTCCTGCCCTGTGGCGCCGACCTCTCGCGTTTCGCCCCGCGCGACCGGAGCGAGGCCAGGATACGGCTCGGCCTCGACCCCGAATCGCCCTGCCTCTTCTTTCCGGCCGACCCCGGTCGACCGGAAAAGCGATACGACCGGGCCCGCGAAGTCGCCGACCGGGCCGGGGCCACCCTGCTCACCGGAGGGGGGATCGACCCTGACGAAATGTCGCTCTGGCTCAACGCGGCCAACGCGGTGCTGGTCACTTCCGACTACGAGGGTTTCGGCCTTGCCTGCCTCGAGTCCCTCGCCTGCGACGTGCCGGTCATCTCGACCCCGGTCGGCATCGCGCCGCATGTCCTCGGCGGACTCCGCAATTCACTATGCGCCGATTTCGAGCTTGAGGCGTGGTCTGATTTCGCCGGCGGGCTACTCGCGAAGGACGACCCGCGGACCCCCGGCAGACCCCGGGCCGAGAGCCTCTCGGCCCGCCGGATGGCCGACCGGGTGGCGCTCGCGTACGGTGAAACGCTCGACCGCGGGGAAGGGTGAACCTTGTCAGCTGCCGAGTTCGGTAATGATGGGGACTGCAGATGAGGAAGGGTGCCCTGAAGAAGAAGCAGAGGCAGCTCGAAGAGCTCCTTCTCGACCGCCGAGAGGCGCTCGGGGAGCTGGTCCTCGGGATGTACGTCCAGAACTCCTGGGATGACGACCTGCTCGCCCGCGGATCGGCCGAGGTAGCGGAGGTGGATAACGAGCTGAGCCAGCTGACGACCGAGGCCTCAGGCGCAACTGCGGCGGCCGCGAAGGCGTCTGGCGACCCGGAAACGGCCGAACACACCGGCGAACACGACTTCCCCGAAACCGGCGAGCACACCGGCGAACACGACTTCCCCGAAACCGGCGAGCACACCGGGGAGCACGATCTGGCCACCGGCGAGCACACCGGGGAGCACGATCTGGCCACCGGCGAGCAGACCGCCGAGCACCCGGGACCGTCCACCGAAGAGGAAGCCGCACCCGCGGCGCCGGAGGGTCCACCCGTGAAAGCGGAGGCGGCCGGAGCAACCCCGCCGCCGGCCGCAAAGATCGCCCCGACTCCGTCCGCCACCGCCCCGACTCCGTCCGCCACCGCCCCGACTCCGTCCGCCACCGCCCCGACTCCATCGGCGACCGTCTCCGGTACCAAGCCTCCGGTCGCAGCCGCGGGCCGCCCCGCCGCCGCCGATGGTGCGGATCAGGAAGGGCCCCCGCCCGCGGAGCCTGAAAACCGGCTCGATCAGACGGCAAAGGACGTGAAAGAGCGGGAGCGACGCGCCCGCACCGCCTCCGAAGCGGCGAAGGCTTCGCTGACAGCCGACTCGCAAACCGAATTGACCACGATCATCGACGAAGTCGAGTCGGAGCGCAAGCAGCTCGACGCGGCTCTGACCGCGGCCGCCGCAAGTATCGCCGCCTCGGAGAAGAGAGCGACCGAAGCGGAGGAGACTTCGAAGAAGAAGATCGCCGACGCCGAGGCCCGCATGACCAGCGAGGCGGCCGCCAACCGCGAAGCCGCTTCCGAATGGGTCCGGAGTCAATCAGCCGAAATCGAAGCAGACGCAGCCCTCGCCGCGGAAATAGCCGCCGGCGAGGCGGGCGACGAAGCCACTCCACCCCCGCCACCCCCTCCGGGCGCAGCCGCGGCCGCGACGTCGGACTCACCCGAAGCCACCAGGAAGATCACCGCCCTGGAGGCGGAGCTGGCGGCCGAAAGGGCGGCAAAGGCCGAGGCCCTGGCCAATGCCGAAGCCCGGCTCAAGTCGATCGAAAACAGCGCCAAAGAGGCCGAAGAGAGGATCGCGGAAGCCGAGAAGGCGGCGGCCGAAAAGGCGGCAGGGGCCGCACCGCCGGCGCACTCGGATGCCGAGACCCGGGAAGCTGCGGTCGAGTGGCTCAGGGGCCAGATAGCCGCGCTCCGGCAGGAGATCCACAAAGGCGGGTCAGCCGATCCGGAGGAGGGTTCCTGATGGGTATCTTCGGTCGCGGCAAATCGGGCGGACGTGAGCGCCGGGCGATGAGAAAGCATCTGGAGGAGCTCGACGACCTCAGGCGCAAGAATCTCGGTGAACTCGGCCGCATGACCGTCGAGATGTCCAGGGACGGGAGCTTCGACCGCCGCCTGCTCTCCGACAAGGCCGGTGAAGTCGCTTCTATAGACCGCGAAGCCGATCTGGTCGCCAGGGGAATCGAAGAAGGCCTGTCACTGGAGGAGCTGGAGGATCTGGCCCGCCAGGAAGACGGTTCCTCCTCAGCCTCCGGCAAGTAGTGAGCCACCCCACCCCAGAGCCCCCCGAAGGGCGGTTCGATCTGGCGATCATCGGCGCCGGCGCGGCGGGCCTCTGGGCGGCGCTCTGCGCGGCCGAGGCCGGCGGATCGGTCTGCCTGGTCTCCCGCAAGCCGCTGGCCGAGAGCGCCAGCTTTCACGCTCAGGGCGGCCTCGCGGCGGCCCTCGAGCCCTCCGACACGCCCGAGCTACACGCGGCCGACACGATCGCCGCGGGCCGCAATCTCTGCCGGGTACCCGCGGTCGATGTCCTGACCGCAGAAGCCCCCGGGATCGTGCGGGACCTGATCGAGCGTGGAGTGAAATTCGACCGGGAGCCGGACGACGCGCTTTCGCTTGCCCTCGAGGGCGGCCACTCTAGGCGCCGGATAATCCACGCCGGAGGCAGCAGGACCGGACGGGAGCTGACCGGCGCGCTGGCTCGGATGGTTGCCGGCCAGGAGGGGATCGAAGTCCTTGAAAAGACCTCGGCGACGGCCCTCTGGAGCGACGGGAACAGATGCCACGGGCTGATTACCGATCGCGGTCCGATCGCCAGCCGGGCGACCTTGATGGCCAGCGGGGGCGCCGCGGCCCTCTGGCGCCGGACCTCCAACCCCTGGGGAGCGATTGGAGCGGGCCCGGTGATCGCAAGTGCCGCCGGGGCCGAGTTGGCCGATCTCGAGTTCTGCCAGTTTCACCCGACCTGCGTATCCGCCCCCGGGACCCCTGTGGACGGGGCGCTGGTCACCGAAGCGATCCGGGGTGAGGGGGCGACGCTGCTCGACGACTCGGGCGAGCGATTCACCGATGAACTGGCCCCGCGGGACGACGTCACCGCGGCGATCCTGGCCCGGATCGAACAGCAGGAGGGGCGCGAGATCAGGCTCGACCTCGGAGCGGTCTCCCCGGAGAAGTTCCCCAGCGTCTTCGCCACGCTCGAGGAGGCCGGCTTCAATCCCCGGGACGAACCGGTGCCGGTTTCGCCGGGGGCCCACTACGTAATGGGCGGCATCGCGGTGGACCTCGACGGGCGCACCTCCCTGGCCGGCCTCTACGCGGCAGGCGAGTGCGCCTGCACCGGGGTCCACGGGGCCAACCGCCTGGCCTCGAACTCGCTCACCGAATGCTTCGTATTCGGTCGCCGTGCCGCGCTTGCCGGGCTCGAGGAGACACCGTCCGACCCGGCCGGGATACCGGATTGGCGCTTTACGCCACCGACCGCCGAAACGCGTGAAGCGGTCTGGAGACTGGCCGGTCCGCTGCGGACCGGGTCCGAACTGGAACGCCTGACCGAAGACCCCTATCCGCTCGCCGCCGCGATCGGCAAGTCCGCCCTGGCGCGGGAAGAGTCCCGGGGCGGCCACCGCCGGACCGACTATCGCGAGACCCGTTCCGATCTCGACCAACACCACCTGATCCTCCTCCCCGACGGCTCGATCGAGTCGCGACGGTGGGAGTAGGCGGAGCAAGGGGCGCCGGCCGGTGAAGCACGCCGACCCGATCGAGATCAGGATCGCGGCCGGTGCGCTCGCTTCGATCTGCGAGGAGATGGGCGCGGTCCTGATCCGGTCCGCCCACTCGGCGAACATCAAGGAGCGCCGTGACTGCTCGGCGGCGGTTTTCGATCGCGAAGGGGTCATGGTGATGCAGGCCGAGCACATCCCGGTCCATCTCGGATCGATGCCGGCCTCGGTCAGGGCGGTGATCGGTCGTCGCCACCGGCCCGGCGTCTCCTGGTTCCTGAACGATCCCTATTCCGGTGGAACCCATCTGCCCGACATCACCGTGGTCACCCCCGCCTTCGACGACGCCGGCGAACTGGTCGGCTTCGCCGCGAACCGGGCACACCACGCCGATGTCGGTGGCCGGATCCCGGGATCGATGCCGGCCGACTCGACCGAGCTGAGCGAGGAGGGGGTGGTGATCCCGCCCCGGGTCCTCGACGAATCGGCAATCGAGGAGGTGACCTCGGAGATGCGCCAGCCCGACCAGCGCCGGGCCGACCTGCGCGCCCAACTGGCCGCCAACCGCGCCGGCACGGAACGCCTGGCCGAACTGGCGCGGCAACGCGGGACCGAAGGCCTCGAGAGCGCGATGGCAGCCGTGATCGAATACGCCGAGCGGCGGACCCGGGCCTGCATCGACGGGATCGCCGACGGGATCTACCCGGCAAGCGATTTCCTCGAAGGACCCGACGGAAACATCGAGCTGGCCCTGACCGCGAAGGTGGACGGATCGCGGATCGAGTTCGATTTCAGCGGTTCGGCCGATCAGGTGGCCGGCAACCTGAACTGCCCGCTGGCGGTCACCGAATCGGCCTGTTATTTCGCGATCCGCGTTCTGACCGACCCCGACATCCCGGCCAGCGCCGGGGCCTACCGGCCGGTCGGAGTGTCCGCTCCGGCCGGCAGCCTGCTCAACGCCAGGCCGCCGGCCGCGGTGGTGGCCGGCAACGTCGAGACCTCGTCCCGGGTCGCCGACCTCTGCCTCAAGGCGTTCGGCATGGCGCTCGGCCAGGGCACGATGAACAACCTGACCCTGGGCAATGACCGCTTCACCTATTACGAGACCCTGGGCGGCGGCCAGGCCGCCGGCCCCGGTGACGACGGCCCCGACGGCGTCCACGTGGCGATGTCAAACACGCTGAACACGCCGATCGAGGCCCTCGAGATCGAATTCCCGCTGCGCGCTGTGGAGTACTCAATCCGCCGCGGCAGCGGCGGCAGGGGCAGGCACCGGGGCGGAGACGGCCTGAACCGCGAGGTCGAGGCGCTCGAAACGATGGAGTACGCCCTGTTGACCGAGCGCCGGCGGCTGGCGCCGGACGGTGCCGCAGGCGGCGAGCCCGGGTCGAAGGGCCGCAACCTGCTCACCCGGGCCGGCGATGCCTCGGCGACCGAGCTCGACCCCAAGTCGACCGGCGAGCTCAAGGAAGGCGACCGGTTGCGGATCGAGACCCCGGGCGGAGGCGGACATGGCCGCCCCTGACCGCAAGCCCCCGGGGGCGATCCTCGGGGTCGACGTCGGCGGAACGTTTACCGATGCCGTGCTGATCCTCGGAGGGAGGGTGTTTGCGGGCAAGGCTCCGACCACACCCTCGGACCAGTCGCTCGGGGCGATCGCGGCGACCGAAATCGTGCTGGAGAGAGCCGGGATCGGTCCCGGGCAGGTGACCAGCTTCGCCCATGGCATGACCGTGGCGACCAACGCCCTGCTCGAGTCGAAAGGTGCCCCGACCGCCCTGATCGCGACTCGCGGATTCGCCGACCTGGTCGAGATCGGCCGCCAGAACCGGGCCGAGCTCTACCGTCTCCAGGCGCGGCGTCCGGCCCCGCTGGTGCCGCCCGAGCTGAGAATCGAAGCCGACGAACGAACCGGGCCGGAAGGCCCCGAGAAGCCGCTGGCCGCGGACGAGGCGACGCGACTGGCCGAATGCGTGTCCGAACTCGGGGTCGAGTCGGTTGCGGTATGCCTGCTCCACGCCGACCGCTTCCCCGGGCACGAGCAGGCGATCGGCGAAGCCCTCCGCGACCGGTTTGGCGATGAACTGCACGTCTCGCTCTCCCACGAAGTAGTCGGAACCTTCCGCGAGTACGAACGGGCCGCGACCACAGAAGTCGACGCCTCGCTCTCCCCCCTGCTCGGCCGCTACCTGAGCCGGCTCGACAGCCGATGCGACGGGCTCGGCCTGCCGTCCCCGCTGATCATGCAGTCGAGCGGAGGTCTGACCGAGCTCGAGACCGCCCGCAGGCACGCCGCCCTGTCGGTGCTCTCTGGACCGGCCGGCGGGGCGGCCGCGTCGGCCCTGGTCGCCGCCCAGGCCGGCGAGCCGGACCTGCTCTGCTTCGACATGGGCGGGACTTCCTGCGACGTATGCGTGGTCAGCGGTGGAACTGTCGGCGAAACCGGATCGAAGGCGATCGGCGGGAGGCCGCTGGCGCTTCCGATGGTCGACATCGACACGGTCGGGGCCGGAGGCGGCTCGATCGCCTGGCGCGACAGCGGCGGAGCGCTCAGGGTCGGCCCCGATTCGGCCGGGGCCGTGCCGGGACCGGCCTGCTACGGCCAGGGCGGGACCGAGCCGACCGTGACCGACGCCAACCTGGTCCTGGGCCGCCTCGATGCGGAGGCCGGCCTGGCAGGCGGAGTCGGCCTCGACCCGGACCTGGCCCTCGCAGCAGTGACCGGACTGGCGGGCGATCTCGGGATCGAGCCACTCGAGTGTGCCGAGGGAATCCTGAGCGTCGCCGTGTCGGAGATGGTCCGGGCACTGCGGGTGATGACCGTCGAGCGCGGGCTAGATCCCCGCCGGTTCGCCCTGCTCGCCTTTGGCGGAGCAGGACCGCTGCACGCGGTCGCGGTTGCCGAGCAGCTCGGTATCGACCGGATCCTGGTTCCGCTGACCGGCGGCGTCTTCAGCGCCCTGGGCCTCGCCGCCGCCGACCGGCGCAGTGACCGGGTGCGGACCGTGCTGATGAAGGAGGCCGACCTCAACGGGACCCTGCTCGCCGAGCTGATCGGCGATGCGGACGAGGTCGCCTGGGACCTGCGCTACCGGGGGCAGTCGTTCGAACTCACCGTCGATGACCGGACCGGCGATCCAGCGGTCCTGCGGCAGAAGTTCGAAGCGGCCCACCTCGAGCGCTACGGCTACGTCGACCCGGAGGCCCGGATCGAGCTGGTCACCGTGCGCCAGAGAACGCTCAGGCCCGGTCCCGAGATCAGGCTCGAAACCGGGGTTTTCGACAGCCGGAGCGGCCCGGCGGTGATCGATCTCGGGCAGGCGACCGTGTACGTGCCCCCGGACTGGGCCGTCGCGGCCGGACCCGCCGGACTGCTCCGGCTTCAGCGACAATCGGCTGCGTGATGATCAACACAATGCTTGAATCTTTCGAGGACATTCTGTAAAGTCGATCGTCCTTGCGGGGCCCCGGGGCCGAGTGCCCGACTGAACACGTCCCCCGCACGTGTCCGTGGCAACCTCTACCCCGACTGAGATCCCTATGCCAATTGCGTTCAAGGAATGGGCCGTTACTGTACGAGCCCTGGCCGAAGGCGAACAGCTCCTTACCCTGCGTAAGGGCGGAATTCGCGAAGAAAACAAGCACTTCGAGCTGGAGCATGACCGCTTCTTCCTCTATCCCACGTTCGATCACCAGCGCAACGACCTGGTGCGTCCCTCACACCACCCCGAACTCGACCGCGCCCTCGAAGAAGGCGTCTGGCCCGATGAAGAACCGCCGGCCCGTGCCCTGCTTCAGGACGGCGGCATCCCCCAGCCCGACCGTGTCCGCATCAGGGCCTGGGCGGAGGTGGCCGAGCACATCACGATCGACAACCCGAAGGTTGTCGACGGGCTCTCCCCCTACTACATCTGGACCACCGACTACGCGAGCAAGCGGCTGAACTGGAAGCCGCGGCACCCGCTGCACCTGGTGCTGCTGCGGGTCCATCGCATCCCGCGGCCGGTGACGGTCAGGGTCCGCCAGGAATACCAGGGCTGCCGGTCCTGGGCCGAGATCGACCGTGACCTTCCGTTCGAAGGCACCCCGGTCATGGCCGACGAGGAGTTCGAGCGGGCAAGCGCCGAGATCCGCTCGGTCTGCGAAGGAAGCCGCGAACCGGCCTTCGCCTGATCTGCCGCTGAACCGATATTGATTGAAGGACCGGGCCCGATCCTGCTCTATGGCTGAGCAGGGTCGGGCCCGGTTCGCTTGATACAGCCTCCCCGGTCGACCGGGTAGCGCAATAGGCTCCGGCCGCGCCGCATGACCTGGATCGAAACGACATCGCTCACCTTCAGTGCCCGCCACGAGGAGGACGACCGCAGCTACGCCGAGGAGCTGATCGACCGGTTGGAGGACCTGAGCCTGCGGCTGGAGGAGCGCTTCGAGATCGTGCCCAGCGGGGTCACGGTGATAATCCATCCCTCGCCGATCTGGCTGACCATGGCCCACCCTTTCCTGCCGGCGGTCCGCTGGTCGGCTGCCCCGGCCGGCAGGAGGTACCTCGCCGGATGGCCGATGGCCACCGAGGTTCACGTTCTCGGCGAGTCGGCGATGGTCCGGCGCGCCGCGGGTGAAGCCTCGCTGGAGGCCCTCCGCGGCACCGCCGAGCGTCTTTACACGCAGATCGTCGTCGCCGTCAACAACGGGGCGATCCCTCCTCCCTGGACCCCCAGCCGGTTCCTGCGGTACCTGAAGTGGGCATGGCTGGTCGAAGGCGCCGGCCAGCACTTCTCCCGGCAGGTCGATCTCTACCGGGCGGCGGTCATCCGGCGGCTGCGGGAAGGGTCCCGGCCCTCGTTTCCACCCGGCCGGCGCGACGCTATCCTTCTGGGCGGCACGATCTTTGATCTGCTCGAGGACTACCGCGGCGGCGGCGCCTGCGAGCTACTGATCGCCCGGCTGCGGAAGGACGGACCGGAGGCAAACCTGGAAGCCGCCTTTGACCTCCCCATGCGCGATATCGAGCCGCTCTGGCGCCAGTATCTGCGTGACCTGGTCCGGCCGGACACCGGACCCGTGGATACATCGCTCCAGGGCTGACTAAGGCAGGCGCAGCCGGTGAACCGTCTTCACGGTCACGCCGGACCGGTCAGTGAGCCTGATCTGCAGCCTGGTCTTGCCCGGCCTGACTTTCCGACCGACCCTGAATCTGACCCGCTTTGTGCCCGGATTTATCTGATCCAGCTGCTTGCCGGCGATCTTCCTGCCGCTTCTCACCAGACGGGCCCCGAACCCGATCCGCTCTCCGGCCTCGATCCGGGCTTCGACGATTCTCGCCCGCCGGCCCCCGCCTTTCACTCTTGAGTCGAGAGGCTGTGCGGCGACGTTGCTCGCCGCCAGGGGTCGCTCGCCGGGTGCCAGTTCGTACATACCCCAGGGCGGATTGGCGTTGACCACGCGACCGGGAGCGCAGGTCGCCAGAAAGCTGGCGAATCTGGCCGTCGGGTTTTCCCCGATCATGCGGAAGGTCCCGGCCGGGACCACATCCCAGACGATCCCCCCGTCCTCGGACGAAGCCGTTTCCGACCGGTCGGGGATCACGTTTTCGTTGAAGTAGATCGGGCCGGGGACGGCCGGTACGGCGAGGGCGGTGGCCCCGGCTACGCCGTGGGGCGTGCGGTCCCAGAAGGTCTGGTAGTCGACCCCGCGGACGTCCCGGGCCGAGGATGTGGTCACCACGACGCACTGGTCCGGTCGGCTCAAGGGATCTGACGGGTCGGACGGGACCCCGAGAATCGCCTTCAGTCCGATGTACTCGGCATCGGTGGGGGTCTGGAAGTTGGCGTTTTCGAGGTCTTCACCGCGGGGATGGAAGGTCTGCAGATCGATCTCGTTGTAGTGGTTGGACATCGGATTCCCGCCAGGCTCGATCTCGCCGGCGACCAGGTACGGCGTCACGTTGGAATCGTCCGGCACCTCGAGGTCGTAGTCGCCGACTGAATCGGAAACCGCGCGGAGTCCCGGGTACTCGCGCACCTTGATCACGGCCCCCGGGATCGGCGTGTCCATGTGGTTGAAACGGTAGACCTTGCCGCTGATGTGGACCCTGTTCCCGGCTGCGCCGGATTCGCCGGGCAGCGACAGTGCCGCCACCGACACGAGTGCGAAGATCACCATGGCGGAAATCGCTGCACTCGGCACGATGGCTTCCCTGACTTTTAATCCGTTCCCTGATCTCATGCCGGTGAAGTTAGCAACCCCGACCGTCCCCGCTCAGTGCGAGAGGACCAGACCGAGGAACTTCTTGGTCCGCTCCTCCTGAGGATTCCCCAGGACGTCATCCGGATCACCCTGTTCGACGATCACTCCGCCGTCCATGAAGATCACCCGGTCACCGACTTCGCGGGCAAAACCCATCTCGTGAGTCACGCAGGCCATCGTCATCCCGCTCTCGGCGAGGCCCCGCATGACGTCGAGCACCCCTTTCACCAGCTCGGGATCAAGGGCGCTGGTCACCTCGTCAAACAGCATGATCTCGGGGTCCATCGCCAGCGCCCGGGCGATCGCGACCCGCTGCTGCTGGCCCCCGGACATGCGGTCCGGGTATTCATCAATCTTCTGATCGAGCCCGACTTCGGTCAACAGTTCGACCGAGCGTTCGTCGCAGGCCTTCTTCTTGCGGTTGCGGACCTTGGACTGGGCGATCGACACGTTGCCCTTGGCCGACATGTGCGGAAAGAGGTTGAACTGCTGGAAAACCATGCCGACCTCGCGCCTCAAAACGTCGAGATCCTTTGGCTTGCCACCTCCATAGATCTCCTTGCCATGCAGCTCGATCCGGCCGGCGTCGGGCAGTTCGAGCATGTTCAGGCAGCGCAGCAGGGTGCTCTTGCCCGAGCCGCTCGGCCCGATCACGCAGACGACCTCGCCCTTGGTCAGCTCGAAATCAATGCCGGCGAGAACATGGAGGTCGCCGTAGCTCTTCTTCAGATCGCTTACTTTGAGAATGGCCTCGCTCACGGGATCCCCCTCTGGAACTTCGACTCCTGTTTCTTGATCAGCCAGTCGGTCAGCCTCGCCAGCGGGATCGTGAAAACCAGGAACATGATCGCACCGAGCGTGAGCGCCGAAGGATTGAAGGTTTCGGAGTAGACATCCTGGCCGACCTGGACCACCTCGACGAAGCCCAGCACACTGACCAGCGAAGTGTCCTTCATCAGCGCGATGAAGTCGTTGAGCAGCGGTGGGATCACCTTTCGGACCGCCTGCGGGACGATGATGTATCGCATTGCCTGGCCGTGACTCATACCCAGTGATCTCGCCGCTTCCATCTGGCCGCGGGGCACGGCCTCGATGCCGGCGCGATAGACCTCGGCCATGTAGGCGCCGTAGGTCAGGGTGAGGGCCATCACCCCGTACCAGAAAGGGTCGGGATACCCGAACCAGTTCGGAATTCCGATGGCCCTGGGTATCGCGTCCTGGGAGGCCAGCGTCCCGAGCCCTCCGGCAATCAGCAGCAGGGTCAGAAGCATCGGAATCCCCCGCAGCGCATCGATGTAGGCGATCGCCAGGATCCGGATCGGGGCGAGCAGCTTGCCCGGAAGCTGCCGGAGCACCGAGAGGATCAGCCCCCAGATCAGAGCCAGTACGCCACCGAAGATGGAGAGCTTGATCGTCCACCAGAACCCGGCGAGGACGTCGCCGAAGTACTCCCCCATGATGCTGAAGTCGAAATAGGTGTTGAAGAACTGCTCCACCGCTGAAACCTCTCATGTCCATCGCCGGCCGCCGGGCCCGGTACTACCACGTCCCCGTCACGGCCGGAACGCCTGGGTAATACACGAGAGAGAAGAGGCGCCTCCAGGCGCCTCTTCTCTCTCGCTGCCTAATAGATTTACTGCTCGGCCGGCGCGGCTTCGCCGGTCATTGCGAGCACGCTCTGGGGAGCGTCGATCTTGAACCACTTCTGGTAGATGTCGTTCAGCGCGCCGTCGCCCTTCATGTCGTCGAGAGCACTGTTGACCCCGTCCAGAATCGCCGGCGTGTTCTGGGCGAACGCGAGCCCGTAGAGCTCACCGGTCGGGATCGTGGTAGCCAGCTCGAAGCCGCTCTGACCCTTGTCGATTGCGTCCTGCGCGACCGGCTGGTCGATGATCGTCGCATCGACCTGACCGGCCTGGAGCGCCGAGATCGCGCCCGGGCCGTTGGGCAGGCCCCGAACGCTGGCGGCCTTCGTCTCATCGTTGGCGTACGCCTCACCGGTGGTGCCATCCTGGGCGCCGACTGTCTTGCCGTCGAGGTCGTCAACGGTCTTGATGTCGGAACCGGTCGGGACCAGCAGAGCCTGCTCGGCCTCGTAGTAGGGGCTCGAGAAGCTCACCGTCTGTTGACGCTCGGGGGTGATCGTAGAGGCCGAAGCGACCACGTCGAACTTGCCCTGGGCGACGTCGGTGAAGATCGTGTCGAACGAGGTGTCCTTGATGTCGACCGAGAGATCCATACGACTGGCGATCTCGTTGATCATGTCGATATCGAAGCCGTCATATGCCGGCGGCTTGCCGAATTCGAACGGCGGGAACGGAATGTCAGATCCGACGGTCAGCGTTCCTTCGGTGATCAGCTCCGACGAGATGTCGTCCGAACTGCTGCTGGAACTGTTGTCGTCACTGCCACAACCAACTGCGAACGCCATCGCCGCGACAAGCATCAAAGCCGCCATCAGCGTGAGCACACGAGACTTCTTCATAACCTCAAACCCTCCGAACCAATTTGTTATCGAGAAGCACAACTCCGGCGAGTATCGCACGAATTCCCGCTGCATCGCGAGCCGAACTGCCGAACGACTACACTTTATGAAGTACGCTTCGGTTTCAGCCACTTGAGCCATGAGCCCTTACTACGACCTCCTGAACAAGCCCTGCGGGGGAACCTTCGCCGACATCGTCTCCTCGATCGGCCATACGCCGCTGGTCGAGATGTCAACCCTCTCTCCCAACCCCGAGGTCAAGATCTTCGCCAAGCTCGAGTCGGCTAATCCCACAGGGTCGGTCAAGGACCGGATAGCGAGGAGCATGATCGAGGCGGCAGAGGAGACCGGGGCGATCGCCCCCGGCCAGACGATCCTCGAGCCGACCTCTGGAAACACCGGGATCTCGCTGGCGATGATCTGCCGGCGGCGGCGGTACCCGCTGAAGGTCGTGATGCCGGACAACGTCACTTCGGAGCGGGTCGAACTGCTGCAGATGTACGGGGCCGACATCGTCTTCTCGGAAGGCGCCAGGGGATCCAACGGCGCGGTCGAACTCGCCCTGGAGATGGCCACCGACCCCAAGTACTACATGCCCTACCAGTACGGGAACGAAGCCAACCCGCAGGCCCACTACGACGGCACGGCGGTCGAGATACTCGAGGAGATCGATTCGGTCGACGCTTTCGTGGCCGGGCTCGGGACCGGCGGTACGCTGATGGGAAACGGACGCCGCTTCAAGGAGGCCGATCCCGACACGCTCGTCGTCGCCGCCGAGCCGATGCAGGGCGAGCTGGTCCAGGGGCTCCGCTCGCTCGACGACGGCTTCATCCCGCCGATCATCGACCTCTCCCTGCTCGACCGCAAGATCATGGTCTCCAACCGGGACGCGATCGTCTGGACCAAGCGGCTGCTCGAGGACGAGGGTGTGTTCGCCGGGGTTTCCTCCGGCGCAGTGGCTGCGATCGCGGCCCGGATAGCCGGCGAGATGGACAGCGGCAATATCGTCTTCCTGATTCCCGACGGCGGCTGGAAGTACCTCTCGTCAGGGGTCTACACCAAGAGCCTCGACGAACTCGGCGACATTGACGCCACCAACTGGTGGTAGACCGGTGAGAATCAGCCAGACGCTGCTCAATCAGATGATCGAGCACGCAGAAGAAGACGCCCCGAACGAATGCTGCGGACTGGTCAGCGGAAAGGACGACGAGGCCCGGGTCGTCTTCCGTGCTGCCAACGCCGAGGCCAGCCCGTTCCGGTACAGCATCGCCCCGACCGAACAGCTCGACCTGATGAACAAGATCGACGAGATGGGCGAAGACGTGGTGGCGATCTACCATTCGCACACCCGCACCCCGGCCTACCCCTCCCAGACCGACATCAACCTGGCATCCGGCTGGCCCGACGCGGTCTACCTGATCGTCTCGCTCGAGCATCCGGGCGAACCCGTGGTCAAGGGCTACCACATCCGGGACGGAGCGGTCGAAGATGTCGTTCTTCAAACGACCTGAGAACGAGCCGGTTCAGGTGGCCTATGCCACCAACCAGGCCGAGGCCGAAATGATCCAGGGCATCCTCGAGGCGGAGGGGATTCCCAGCATGGTCCGTCGCAACCGAGGATTCGACGTGCCCGACTTCCTGGCCGCCGGCCCCCGCGACATCGTCGTGCCGCCGACCGCCGCGGAAAAGGCCCGCGAGATACTCGAAAGCCTGGTTCCCGATCCAGCCGACACGGACGATCCGGGAGACGATTCCGGGTGGAACGGGTCGGCCGACCCGGGTGAACCTACCGACCCCGGCGAAGCCCCCTACTTCCCGAACTAGGCGTCGGCGCGGTCTTGATGCCGTCAGAGGTCTCGAAGGTGGGACGCTGCGCCGGGTTACGCAAGTGAAGCCACCCCGGATATGGTTCGGGCATGGACCCCGAACGCAGCATCATCGACAATTTCCGCCTCGACGACCGGGTGGTGATCGTCACCGGTGCGTCGTCCGGCCTCGGCGTGGCTTTCGCCACCGGGCTGGCCGAGGCTGGTGCCGACATCGCGATCTGCGCCCGCAGGGTCGAGAAGCTCGAGGAGACGCGTGCCGCGGTCGAGGACCTCGGGCGGCGTTGCATCGCGGTGCCGGCCGACGTCGCCAGGCCCGAGGACTGCAACCGGGTAGTGGCTGAGACGGTCGATCAACTCGGCAAGGTCGACGTGCTTATCAACAACGCCGGAATCGGAACTGCCGCGCCGGCGACGAGGGAGGATCCGGACGACTTCCGGCGGGTCATCGACATCAATCTGAACGGCTCCTATTTCATGGCGCAGGCCTGTGGCCGGGTGATGGAGGAGGGCAGCAGCGTGGTAAACATCGGCAGCGTTCTCGGCTCGACTTCTGCCTTCCTTCCGCAGGCCGCCTACGCTTCCTCAAAGGCCGCGATCATCGGCCTCACCCGGGACCTCGCCCAGCAGTGGACCGGCCGCAAGGGGATCAGGGTCAACGCGCTGGCCCCCGGCTTCTTCGAGTCCGAGATGACCGACCAGTACCCGGAGGGCTACCTGGACCAGATGATGATCCGGGTTCCCGCGGGACGAAAGGGCGAGGCGCGTGAACTGGTCGCCGCGGCGCTCTTTCTTGCCAGCGACGCCTCATCGTACGTGACCGGTGTCCTGCTTCCGGTCGATGGCGGCACCCTGACCACCTGACGATCAACTTCAACCAGGGGAGTGGAGAACGGATGAGCAATTTCGCAGAAGTACTCACAACGGCGGCGGCGGAATCCCCCGACCGGCCGGCGGTGAAACTCGACGACACGGTGCTGAACTACGCGGCGCTCGACGGAGCAGCGTCACTGGCAGCGGGAATGCTGCGCGCCCATGGTGTGGAGGCCGGTGACCGGGTCGGAATCCAGCTACCCAACGTGCCCTACTTTCCGGTCGTCTATTACGGCGCCCTGCGCCTCGGCGCCGTAGTCGTCCCCCTGAACCCGCTGCTCAAGTCGGGAGAGGTCGCCTACCACCTGTCTGACTCGGGGGCAAAGCTGCTGGTCACCTGGGAGGGATTCGCCGACGAAGCGACAGCCGGCTGCGAACAGGCCGGCTCCGAGTCGATCGTGGTCGTCCCCGGCGAGTTCGAACGCATGCTCGGGGAAAGCGAGCCGGTCGCCGAGGTGACCGACCGCGCCGACGACGACCCGGCGGTGATCATCTACACCTCAGGTACGACCGGAACCCCCAAAGGCGCGACGCTGACCCATTCCAACATTGCCAGCTCGGCCCAGGTGGCAATTGACCTGGTCGACGCCGGCCCGGACTCGGTCACGGTCGCGACCCTGCCGCTGTTCCACGTTTTCGGCATGAACTCGATCATGAACGTGTCCGTGGTCGCGCATGGCCTGATGACCCTGGTGCCGCGTTTCGAGCCCGGCAAGGTGCTCGAGGTGATCGAACGCGACGGAGCGACCGTGTTCGGTGGCGTGCCGACGATGTACACCGCGCTGCTCAACGATCCCGAGCGAGAGAACCACGACGCCTCCAGCCTCGAGCTGTGCGTGAGCGGAGGCAGCGCGATGCCGGTCGAGATCCTGCGCGGATTCGACCAGGCGTTCAGTTGCAAGGTGCTCGAGGGCTACGGGCTCTCGGAGACCAACGGGATGGGCACCTTCAACACCCCCGACCGGGAGCGCAAGCCGGGCTCGATCGGCACCCCGGTCGGCGATACCGAGGTCAAGCTGTTCGACGATGACGACAACGAAGTTCCCGCCGGCGAGCCCGGAGAGATCGTGATGCGCGGATCGTTCGTGATGAAGGGCTACTGGAACCGCAACGACGCCACCGAAGAGGTGATGAGAGGCGGCTGGTTCCACACCGGCGACATCGCCACCGAAGATGAGGACGGCTACCTGTTCATCGTCGACCGCAAAAAGGACCTGATCATCCGCGGCGGCTACAACGTCTACCCCCGCGAGCTGGAGGAGGTCCTCTACGAGCACCCCGCGGTGCGGGAGGCCGCCGTGGTCGGCGTGCCCGACGAGTCGCTCGGTGAGGAGGTCGGCGCCGCAGTCGCGCTCAAGGAGGGCGCAGAGGCCGACGAAGACGAACTGCGCGCCTACATGAAGTCGAAGGTCGCCGCCTACAAGTACCCCCGCACCATCTGGTTCGTCGACGAGCTGCCCAAAGGCCCGACCGGCAAAATCCTCAAGCGCGAGATAGAACTGCCGGAAGGCTGATCGCCGAGTCGGCTAAGCCGCGCCGCCGGCCATTGCCGGAAGGATCATCACCGTGTCGGAGCCGGAAACCCCGGTCTCGAGCCCGTCGAGGACGCGCACGTCCTCGTCGTTGAGGTACACGTTGACAAAGCGGTTGAGCTCTCCGTCTTCGGCGAACAGCTGCTCTCCGGTATCCGGGTACTCGCCCACCAGCCCCCTCAGGACCTCGCCCACGGTCGCCCCCTCCACCGCGACCTCGGTCGCACCGGAAGTGTGTTGGCGGAGCACAGGGGGAACCTTGACGGTCGGCATGGCGTGATCCTAGCGGTTCGGCGAGCCGGTTCAGGCGCCGCAGAAAGCCTGGTAGTCGGGGAACTGACCCAGCTCCGACTCGGGCAGCTCGGCCGCATCCGGCCCGCAGATCGGGCACTCGGGATCGCGCCGGACCTTCAGTTCGGTGAAGCGGGTGCCGAGTGCTTCGTAGAGCAGCAGGCGCCCGACCAGCGGTTCGCCGATCCCGAGGACCAGCTTCATCACCTCGTTGGCCTGGAGCAGTCCCATCACACCGGCCATCACGCCGAGCACACCGTTGGCCGAGCAGCTCGGCGCCAGCTCGGGCGGTGGTGGTGACGGGTAAAGGCAGCGGTAGCAGGGGCCCTCGAACGGCACGAAGGTCGAGATCTGTCCGTCGAACGAGAGGATCGAGGCCGAGACGACCGGCTTGTTCAGCCGGACCGAAGCGTCGTTCAGCAGGTAGCGCGTCGGGAAGTTGTCGGCACCGTCGACGATGATGTCGTATCCGGCAATCGTCTCGAGGATGTTGTCGGCGTCAAGGCGGAAGTTGTATTCGACGACCTCGACGTCCGGGTTGAGCGCCTCGATCGTCTTGCGTGCCGAGCTGGTCTTCGACTCTCCCACCCGCTTGGTGTTGTGGATCACCTGCCGCTGCAGGTTCGAGGAATCGACTACGTCGTCGTCGACCAGGCCGATCCGGCCGATTCCGGCCGCAGCCAGATAGAGCGCGGTCGGGGCGCCGAGGCCCCCGGCACCGAGCAGCAGCACCTTGGCGCCGAGCAGCTTGGCCTGACCGTCCACACCGACTTCAGGCAGAAGGGTGTGGCGCGAGTACCGGTCGCGCTGCTCGGGCGTGAGGGCCGAGGCCGCCACGACCGGCAGTCCCTGCTCCTGCCATTCGATTATCCCACCGCCCACCGAGGCGACATCTTCGTAGCCCATTTCTACGAGCTGCTCCGCCGCGACCAGCGATCGCGCCCCGACCCGGCAGTAGACGATGGTCCGGGCCGAACGGTCGGGGGCCTTGTCTGCGATCCCGTCGGCGATCGTGGCCGGCGGGACGAGGATGCCTCCCTCGAGGTGCGCCTCCGCGTACTCGTGAGGCTCGCGTGAATCGATCAGCACGACATCCGAGTCCTGGATCTCTCCGAAGGCCTCCTGGGGAGTTATCTCCTGAACTGAAACTGTTTTCGTCGCGTCCGCCGTCATCTGCGTCAATCCCCTAAATCTCTATCAGGTTTCCAGTACTTCATAAACTATAGCGGGTAAGCGAGATCGGTGACCGAATCCTGAGTATTCCCCGCGCCGCACCCCGGATCCCTGATCCCGGCTAGAGTGCCGGGCACGCGCCGGAGCAGGACCCGGAACCGGGTTGCCGGCCAGAACGACCCAGAGACGGAGGACACCGGTGCCAGACCCCAGCGACCACGACGACTCCGAGCACGTATCGATCAGCGGCAACGCCTACGCCTTCGTTTTCGGCGGGAACACCGACCGGCTCGAGGGTGCCGAGATCGGGATCGCCGAGCTGCCGGAGATCGGGGCCGTGGCGGGGCCGAACGGCGCCTACCGGATGAGCGTGCCCGACCGGACCCTGATCACGCCGTACGTGTCGATGCCCGGCTACCACCGGATCTACCTGCAGACGTTCCTCACCTGCGGCCGGGATCTCGAGCAGGTCAACTTCCAGGTCCCGGAAGAAAACGTCTACAACGCGCTGGCCGAAATCGTCGGCGCCGAGCGGGACCCCGAGAGCAATGAACTCATTGGCAGTGGGGTGGTCTCTACCTTCTTCCAGAAAGAGGGGCGCGGCTTCAGCGAATTCGACGACTTCCACGACTTCCGCCCGCACGGCATAGCCGACGCCCAGGCCAGGCTGGTCGACTCGAACGGAAACTCGCCGGTCGAGCCGGTCTATTTCAACGCGGACGTCATACCCACTCCCGGACTGGACCGGTCGACCGGAGATGGCGGGGTTCTCTGGGTCAATCTTCCTGAAGGCGACTACACCGTCACCGGCAGCCACCCCGACCTGGGATTCTCCAGCTTCCGGGCAAGCTGCCGGCCGGGACGCCTGATCAACGCCAATCCTCCCTGGGGCCTGTTCGAACTGGCCCCGGACGAAGAGGAGAACGCCGCCACCCGGCCAGAAGTCTGAGCCCCGTCGGCCTGGGCCGAAATTCCAAGCAAGTGGTTTCCGGGAGCCGCTTGTCCCCCGGCCAAACCGAAAGCCCCCGTACGGGGGCTTTCGTCAAACGTCTCTGACTCGCCGGGAGGCAGCAGCCCCCTACAGCGAGGGGCGCATCTGGCGCAGCCGCTTGACCCGCTCGTCCATCGGGGGATGGGTCGAGAAAAGCCCGGCCAGGCCCTTTGCCTTGAACGGCTTGACGATGTAGAGCGGCTCCGACGCCTCGCTGACATGGCCCTTCATCGGGATGTCCTTGGCCCCTTGATCCAGCCTCAGAAGCGCGCTGGCCAGGGACTCGGGGTTGCCGCAGATCGCGGCACCGCCGGCGTCGGCCGCGTACTCGCGCTGCCGGGAGACCGCCATCTGGATGATCGAGGCGGCCAGCGGGGCCAGCAGCACCATCGCCAGGGCGCCGACCAGGCCGAGCGGAGAGTTGTTGTCGTTGCCGAACCAGAGCAGCATGTAGCCGATGTAGGTGATCGCGGCTCCGATCGTCGCGGCTACCGACTGGATCAGGATGTCGCGGTGCTTGATGTGGGCCAGCTCGTGGGCGACCACACCGCGAAGCTCGTCTGTCGATAGAAGCCGGGTGATTCCGTCGGTGACGGCGACCGCCGAATGGTTGTAGTTGCGGCCGGTGGCAAACGCGTTGGGCTGGTCCTGGGGAATCACGTACAGCCTGGGCATCGGGATCTCGGCCCGCTGGCAGAGTTCGCGCACCATCTGGAAGTACTGCGGGTTCTCCGATTCCTCCATCGGCTGGGCCCGACTCATCTTCAGGGCCACCTTGTCGCTGAAGAAGTAGGAGAAGAAGTTCATCGCCACCGCGAAGCCGAGGAACATCAGGGTGGTGCCCGGGTTGCCGCCGCTCACCAGATAACCGATCGCGACCAGCAGCCCCGAAAGGGTCGCCAGGAGGATCGTCGTCCTCAGGGTCGCGCTGAAAGTTGACTGTCTGGTGGTTGTCATTCGGGCTCCTTCGGAGGGTGAACCGGGCGTTTGCCCGCGAACCGTGTGGCGAAGTCTGAACTACCTCCCCGATGATGTCCATAGGGGACAGCCCCCTGATCGTTTCGTGCACCCCTACCGCCCACCGGGCCGATCAGGAAGACTTGGACGATATGAAGCACCGCCCGATCTTCACCGAAGTCCTGATCCTGAACGCGGCCATGGTCACCCTGGCCACGATCGGAGCCGCGATAGTCGCCGGTCTCAGCTGGGGAGGCACCGAGGCGCTGATCGTGCTGGTCGCCGTCGCGATCGGCCTCACCTGCCTGTTGAACGTGGCCCTGCTGCGACGCCGCTTCAACCCGCTGGAGAGCCTCATAGACGAGATGGAGAAGGTCGACCTCAGCACCCCGGGGGCGAACCTGCCCCCGGGAATCGACGGCAAGGCCGAAACCGAGGAGGTGGAGCGGCTCGAGATCGCGTTCCTGAGGATGATGCGCCGGCTCGAAGCCGAACGCCGTCGGAGTTCAAGCGCCGCACTCGAAGCCCAGGAAGAGGAGCGGGCCCGCGTCGCCCGCGACCTTCACGACCAGGTGAACCAGTCGCTGACCGGGGTGCTGCTCAGGCTGGAGGCGGCCAGGGCCGCTGCCCCGCCCGGGCTTCAGGCCGAGATCGCCGAAACCAGGGAGCTGGCCCACCAGGCGATGGACGAACTGCTCGCCGTGGCCCGTCAGCTCCGGCCGACCGCGCTGGACGACCTCGGACTGAAGGCGGCGATCGGCGGTCAGATCGAACAACTCGAGCGGCGGGGAGTGGCGACCGGGTTCACCTGCGAGGGCGATCCGGGCGGGCTCGACCCCGATACCCAGCTGGTGATCTACCGGGTCTCGCAGGAGGCGCTCGGCAACGCGATCCGCCACAGCGGGGCCGGGCGGATCGAGGTGACGCTGAAGCGCGATGATGACCGGATGGTGCTGGAGGTCAGTGACGACGGATCGGGGTTCACTTTCGCCGAGTCGAACACCGGCCTCGGCCTGGGCGGCATGCGGGAGCGGGCCCTTCTCGCGGGGGGCGAGCTCGAGATCGAGTCCCGTCCCGGCCGCGGCACCATGGTGCGGCTGGCGGTCCCCGCCCGGGCCGATCAAGACAGCGCGGCCGGCGATCAGGTCCCGGGACCGGAATCCTCGATGACCCCGGAGGACGGGCGATGAAGATCGTGATCGCCGACGACCACGGAATCGTGCGCTCCGGTATCCGTCTGCTGCTCGAGCGCCAGGAAGACCTCGAGGTGGTGGGCGAGGCCGCCGACGGGATCGAGGCGCGCGACCTTCTGATCAGAGAGCGCCCGGACCTGGCCATCCTGGACGTGAAGATGCCGGGGCTGACCGGCCTTCAGGTCACCCGCGAGGTCAAACAGCAGGCACCCGGGGTCGCGGTCCTGATCCTCTCCATGCACGACGACGAGCGCTATCTGTTCGAGGCCCTCAAGGCCGGCGCCTCCGGTTACGTGCTCAAGTCGCAGGCCGACTCGGACCTCCTGGCGGCGATCGACTCGGTCCGGCGCGGCGAGCCGTTCCTGAGCCCGGGCGCCCAGCTCGCCCTGATCCGCGATGTGCTGGAACGGGGCAGCCAGGACGACTCGGGCCTGACCCCGCGCGAGGAGGAGATCGTCAAGCTGGTGGCCGAGGCAAACACGAGCCGGGAAATCGCCGAAATGCTTCACCTCTCGGAGAAGACAGTCGAAAACCACCGGGCCAGCGCGATGAAGAAGCTCGGCATGCGCGACCGGGTCGAACTGGTCCGCTACGCGATCCGCCAGGGACTGATCGAGCCGTGAATCCGGAATCACCCGATCGGGCGACGACCGCCACCGAAACGCTTCAGACGAAGCCGGCCGCGGAGAAGCTCGCCCTCGGGCCGGGTATCGAGGTCCTTGTCCGACCGATCCGGCCAACCGACAAGCCGTTGATGACCGCCGCGTTCGAGCGGCTCACTCCGGAGGCCCGGTTCATGCGCTTCTTTGCTCCGGTCAGACGTCTGGACTCGAACGACCTGGCCTATCTGACCGAGATCGACCACGTCGACCACGAGGCGCTGATCGCGGTCGATCCGGAGGAAGGCTCGCTGATCGGGGTCGCCCGCTACGTCAGGACCCGTCCCGCCAACGAGGCCGAAGTGGCGATCATCGTGTCCGACGCATGGCAGGGGCAGGGCCTCGGCACTGCCCTGCTCAAACGGTTGGCCCGACGGGCGGCCGATCAGGGAATCGAGTTCTTCCTGGCCCTGGTCCTGGTCGAGAACCGATCGGCCCGCGATCTGTTCGAGGGCCTGGTCCCCGGCATGACCGAGACCTCCCACTCGAACCCGGGTCAGATCGAGATCCGGATCGAGCTGCCGCACCCCGGCGAATTCGAGGGATCGGCCCTCGCCCGGATCTTCAGGTCCTCGGCCGGCGGGCAGCTCAACGTCTCCCCCTGGCGACGCCTCAGGCGCCGTCTGATGCGGAATCGACGGCGGCGACCGAAGAAACCTGACTAATGCTCTAGGATTTGAATTCATGCTGTTTTCGACCAAAGCCGAGTACGGGGTCCGCCTGATGGTGGAGTTGGGCCGGCAGCCCGATTCGGGCCCGGTTTCACTCAGCGCGGTCGCCGAGGCGGAACGCCTGCCGCTCTCATATCTGGAACATCTGGTGGCGAAACTTCGCCGGGCCGAGCTGGTCACTTCGACCCGCGGGGCAAGGGGCGGTTACAGCCTGGCCCGGCCGGCCGGAGATATCACGATGCTCGAGGTGGTCGAGGCCCTGGAGGGGCAGATCGCACCGATGGAGTGCTTCCATGAGACCCCCGAGGGAAAGGTCCTCTGCTCTCACGAAGCCGACAGCGACCGGGCCTGTGCGACCAAGTTGCTCTGGACCAGGGTTCAGGGCGGGGTTAACAAGGCGCTGGCCGGGACCACCCTGGCTGAGCTGGTCGAGTTTTCCGGTCCGATCGAGGAAAGCCGGCAGACCGTCGGCAGCGCCGTCTGAACAGCGCCAGAATTCAACCGCAAGCAAGAAACGGAGTCACTCTCTTGGCAGAGCTAGAGATCAGAAACCTGCACGTCAGCGTCGATGACAAGGAGATCCTCCGCGGCCTCGACCTCACCGTTGAAAAGGGCCAGATCCATGCCCTGATGGGACCCAACGGGTCCGGCAAGTCGACCCTGGCCAACGCGGTCATGGGCCACCCGGCGCTCGAGGTGACCGAGGGCACGATCCACTTCAACGGCGAGGACATCACCGAAGCCGCTCCGGACGAACGCTCCAGGGCCGGCATCTTCATGGCCTTCCAGTACCCGGTCGCGATCCCCGGGGTCGCGGTCAGCAAGTACCTGCGCATGATCCTCAACGCTCACCGCGAGGCTCAGGGCGAGCCGCCGCTGAAGATCCGCGAATTCGCCGCCCAGGCCCGTGAGGCGATGGAGCTGGCGAACATCCCGCAGGACTTCTCCAGCCGCTATCTCAACGATGGCTTCTCCGGCGGTGAGAAGAAGCGGATGGAGCTGCTCCAGCTGACGCTGCTGAAGCCGCAGATGGCGATCCTCGACGAGACCGACTCCGGGCTCGACATCGACGCCCTGCGCACGGTGGCCGAAGGCATCAACAAGCTCTCCGGCCCCGACATGGGCGCCCTGGTGATCACCCACTACCAGCGACTGCTCCACATGGTCAAGCCGGACGCGGTCCACGTGATGTACGAAGGCCGGATCGTCAAGGAGGGCGGCTCCGAGCTGGTCGACCAGCTCGAATCCGAAGGCTACGCCTGGATCAAGGAGGAGGTCGAGGCGGGAGCAGCATGACCGCCCCGGCCCCGACTTCCGCGGCCTCCCCGGCCCAGGTCGGAGGCAGGTCGCTGGACTCGATCCGGGCCGAGTTCCCGATACTCCGCCGCGAGGTCAGGGGCCGGCCGCTGGCCTACCTCGACAACGGCGCGACCGTTCAGAAGCCGACCTCGGTGATCGAAGAGGTGGACCGCTACTACCGGGAGCACAACGCCAATGTCCACCGCGGGGTCCACACGCTCTCGGAGGAGGCGACCGCCCTTTACGAAGGCGCCCGGCAGACGGTCGCCGAGCACATCGGCGCCGACAGCCGGGAAGTCGTCTTCACCCGCAACGCGACCGCAGCACTCAATCTGGTGGCGAACTCCTGGGGCCGGGCCAACCTCGCCCCCGGCGACCGCATCCTGCTGACCGAGATGGAACACCACTCCAACATCGTGCCCTGGCACCTGATCGCCGAGCAGACCGGGGCCGAACTCGACTGGGTCGGGATCGACGATGAGGGCCGGCTCGATCGCGAGTCGCTGGAAGCGGGTCTTGCCAGGGAACCGAAGCTGCTTGCCGTGGCCCACGTCTCCAATGTGCTCGGCACGATCAACCCGGTCGCCCGGATCGTGGCCCAGGCAAAGGCCGCCGGAGCCGTTACGGTGATCGACGGTGCCCAGGCCGCACCGAAAATGGAACTCGACATGGCCACGATCGGGGCCGATTTCTACGGCTTCACCGGCCACAAGCTTTACGGGCCGACCGGGATCGGCGTGCTTTACGGCCGTCGCGAACTGCTGGACGGGATGGGCCCGTTCGAAGGTGGCGGCTCGATGATCAGCAAGGTGACAAAGGAGGAGATCAGGTGGGCCTCGGTGCCGGCCAAATTCGAGGCCGGCACCCCACCGATTGCGCAGGCGGCCGGCCTCGGCGCAGCGGTCGAGTGGGTCGACGGGGTCGGCCCCGCCGGGATCGCCGAGCACGAACGCGAGCTCACCTCCTATGCCCTGCCGCGCCTCGCAGAGGTTCCCGGGATGAATCTGTTCGGGCCGTCCGACACCACCGATCGGGCAGGGATCATCTCGTTCGAGCTCGAAGGGGTTCACCCGCACGACATCGCCGAGATCCTCGACCGCCACGGGGTCGCGGTCCGGGCGGGCCACCACTGCGCCCAGATCCTGATGAAGCGACTCGGCGTCCCGGCCACCACCCGGGCCAGCTTCGCCGCCTACAACACGACCGACGAGATCGACCGCCTGATCGAGGCCCTGCACGACGCCCGACGCATCTTCGGCCTCTGAATCACCCGGCCCGGCCGAACCGACCTGGTTTCCAGCGCCGAGGCTCCGGCCCACATCCAAGCCGCCGAAAAGGAAACCCTGGTCGGGGGATCTGACGATTCCGGGGCGGTAGACTCGGGGTGATGCGAAAGCTGCAGAGCCAAGGCGTCCATCACATCACGATCGTCGGTGCCGATCGGGCGACCTCGATCGAATTCTGGGAGGGCGTTCTCGGCATGCCGTTCGTCTTCGAGCAGCCGAACCTCGACAACGGCGACGAGAACCACCTTTACTTCGACCCCGGAGACGGGCGCCTGATCACCGTTTTCACCGACGAGCGGCGGAAGCCCGACCCGGAGCGCGCATCGACCGACCCCGGCTCAGTTCACCACCTCGCCTTCGACGTCTCGGCCGCCACTTTCAGCCAGATCGCCGAGCGGCTCGACGAGCGTGGGATCGGGCACAGCGGCGTCAAGGATCGCGGCTTCATGGACTCGATCTACTTCAACGATCCGCTCGGGCTCCTGATCGAACTCGCCTCCTACCGGTTCGAGCCGCCGGCCGGCCATACACACGTCGACGTGCTCTTTCGGGCGCATGCGATCCGGACCCAGCGGGGCGATCGCAACATCGACCAGATCCACCTGGCTGACGCGATCGAGGAGTTGACCGCCGAATCCAATCCCACGCTTTCGACCGATCGCTCAGCCAAAGACCCCTACCGGTGAGCAGGCCCCCTTCCTGATGACCGCTACGAGCTGACCAGGGTCGGCTCGTAGCCCTGAAACAAGCCGGATTCGACCACTCCGGTTATCGACTTGATCGCGACCTCGAGGCCGTCGGCGATGCCGTCGAAGCGGCAGTCGACGATCACGTTGCCGAGTTCGGTTATCACCGGTCCGTCCTTGCCGGCGCCGGTGCGGATCTCGATCCCGGCGGCGCCGAGGCTCTCCAGCTCGGGCATGACGACCGGGAGCGCCGGCGGCACCACCTCCACCGGCACCGGGAACTTCGAGCCGAGTTTCTCGACCGACTTCGAGGCATCGACCAGTACCCGCCGGTCTGTCGTGGCCTTGAACAGCAGCTTCTCGCGGAACAGCGCTCCGCCCCGGCCTTTGATCAGGCTGCCGGCCGGATCGACTTCATCGGCCCCGTCGAACAGCCAGTCCGGTCGGTCGGCAAACAGGTCGCCCACCGGCAGGCCCAGGCCGGCGATCGTCATCTCGATCTCCAGCGAGGTCGGCACCAGGGTTATCCGCTCGAGCTCACCGGCCGCCACCCTGGCCGCGATCGCCTTGACCGCCAGGTAGGCGGTGCTGCCTGAGCCGGCACCGATCGTCTGTCCCAACTCGGCCGAGGCGGCGAGACGGTCGGCCACACCCTGCTTCGCCTCCCGGTTGGAGATGCCGTCGTCTGAGAAAGCCTCGAATTCGACTCCTGAGTACATGCGGCGACCCTACCCGGATCGAGCGGACGAGTGCTTCAGCTACCCTCAGTCGCGTGGAAGAGCTCTACCGCGAACAGATCCTCGAGCACTACAAGCGCCCGCACAATTTCGGCCGGCTGGACGAGCCCGATCTCGAGTTCGAGGACACCAACCCGTTCTGCGGCGATGAGCAGCATGTGACGATCCGGCTGGACGACGAGGACCGGGTGGCGGAAGTTTTGTTCGACGGCAAGGGCTGCGCGATCTCGACCGCCGCGACCTCGATGCTGACCGACGAGCTGGTCGGCAAGAGCCGCGACGAGCTGATCCTGATGCCGAAGGAGTTCGTTCTCGACCTGCTCGGGATCGATATCTCGGCAACCCGGATGAAGTGCGCCCTGCTCGGGCTCAAGGTGATCAAGGGCGCCAGCCTCGGCAAGACTGCCGAGTGGGACGAATAGAACCGAATTAGGCAGACCTAAGCCCAATTTGCGACCCTCGGGGCTTGGGGCACGGGGGTCCGACCGCTAATATCTAATTCCTAGCCTCTTAGTCGGCTTAAGTGGCGGAAATGACAACCTGAGGTTTCGATCGCAACCTTGAGCACTGAAGAGAAAACCCACCTGCCCGTCTGCCCCGCGGCCGAACTCGGTCCTGGCGAGCGACGCATCATCGAGCACGAAGGCGAGCCGATCGCCGTGTTCAACTGCGACGGCACGCTCTACGCAATCGAAGACCGCTGCTCGCACGACGACGGGCCGCTTGCCGAAGGTGAGTGGAATCCCGACGACTGCACGGTCGAGTGCCCTCGGCACGGCTCGCTTTTCGACCTGCGCACCGGGAGGCCGAAGACACTGCCGGCATTCCAACCGGTCCAAACTTTCCCGGTCGAGATCATCGACGACACGATCACCCTGGAGGTCTGAGCATGGCTACCGCTGAAGCAATCGCCGAGAAGAAGAAGGTCGAAGGGATCAACTCCGACTACGCCGAGAAGTTCGGCTTTCACGACTCCGAGTCGGGCTATGCCTACAAGGCGCCGAAGGGGCTCAACCGCGAAGTGATCGAATCGATCTCCGAGTACAAGGACGAGCCCGGGTGGATGCGCGAGTTCCGCCTCAAGGCCTACGAGCACTTCGAATCACGACCGACCCCGCAATGGGGCGGTGACCTCGACCAGATCGACTTCGACGACATTCACTATTTCGTGCGTGCCTCGGAGAAGAACAGCCGCGACTGGTCAGAGGTACCCGAAGACATCAAGAACACGTTCGACCGGCTCGGCATCCCCGAGGCCGAGCGCAAGTTCCTGGCCGGGGTCGGCGCCCAGTACGAGTCCGAGGTCGTCTACCACCAGGTGAATGAGAAGCTCGAGGCCCAGGGCGTGATCTTCACTGACATGGACACCGCGCTGCGTGAGCACGAGGACATCATCCGCGAGCACTTCGGCACCGTGATCCCGCCGAACGACAACAAACTGGCCGCTCTCAACTCGGCCGTCTGGTCCGGCGGCTCGTTTGTTTACGTGCCTAAGGGCGTAAAGGTCGAGATGCCGCTGCAGGCCTACTTCCGGATCAACACCGAGAACATGGGCCAGTTCGAGCGAACCCTGATCATCGCCGAGGAGGACTCCGACGTCCACTACATCGAGGGCTGCACCGCGCCGGTCTACTCGACCGACTCACTTCATTCGGCCGTGGTCGAGATCATCTGCAAGCCGGGTTCGAGGGTCCGCTACACGACGGTCCAGAACTGGTCACAGAACGTGTTCAACCTGGTGACCAAGCGGGCGGTCGCCCAAGATCGGGCAACCATGGAGTGGGTCGACTGCAACCTCGGTTCGAAGCTGACCATGAAGTACCCCTCGATCTACCTGCTGGGTGAAGAGGCCCACGGCGAGATCCTCTCGATCGCCTTCGCCGGCGACGGCCAGCACCAGGACGCCGGCGGAAAGATCATCCACGGCGCCCCGAAGACGACCTCGTCGATCTTCTCCAAGTCGATCTCCAAGGACGGCGGCCGCTCGACATACCGTGGCCTGCTCGAGGTGGCCGACGGCGCCACCGGCTCTCGTTCCAAGGTGGTCTGCGATGCCCTGCTGCTCGACGAGAACTCGCGCTCCGACACCTACCCGACCATCCGGATCGACGAGAACGACGCCGACATCGGTCACGAGGCCACAGTCTCCAAGGTCGGCGACGACATGCTCTTCTATCTGCAGAGCCGCGGTCTCTCGGAAGAGGACGCCTCGAAGATGATCGTCAACGGGTTCATCGAGCCGGTGACCAAGGAGCTGCCGATGGAATACGCGGTCGAGCTCAACCGGCTGATCGAGCTGCAGATGGAAGGCTCAATTGGCTGAGGCGACGGTCACGGAACCGGGCTGGCTCACCGAGCGGCGGCAGAAGGGCGCCGCTTTGATCGAGAGCCTCCCCCTGCCCGACAGAAAGACGAGGGGCTGGGAGTTCACCGACCTTGCCAGGCTCGATTTCGACGGCTACGAAACGGTGCCGGCCGAGG
This sequence comes from uncultured Solirubrobacterales bacterium, assembly GCA_963766115.1. Taxonomy (GTDB): domain Bacteria; phylum Actinomycetota; class Thermoleophilia; order Solirubrobacterales; family 70-9; genus 67-14. Next base: position 329,576 of record CAVXYR010000007.1, on the reverse strand, counting down.
CGACGATCTCCAGCCTCGACCAGGCAATTGCCGGGGACGACGGCCCGGTGGTAATGAACCTGGCCGAAGCAATGGCCGATCATTCCGAACTGCTCGGTGATCGGCTCGGCTCGCTGGTACCGGCCGAGGATCCGTTCGTTGCCCGCAATGAATCCGCATGGTCCGACGGGGTTCTGGTCTACGTGCCGGCGAACGTCACGGTCGAAGAGCCGATCAAGGTCGAGCTCAATCTCGACGGGCCGGGCTCGAACGTCAACTGGCGCACCCTGATCGTGCTCGAAGAGGGCGCAAAGGCCGAGGTCTGGGAGCACTACGGCTCCGGGAGCGATGAGACCGACGCCCTGCTCAACACCGTGGTCGAGATCGCGGTCGGCCCGGCGGCCAAACTCCACTATGTCGCCACCCAGGACCTCTCTGAAAAGGCCTGGCTGTTCTCGTCCCAGCGGGCCCAGGTCGAACGCGACGGCAGCCTCGACTGGGCCGCCCTCGGCTTCGGCGGAGGCAACGGCAAGGTCCGGATGACCACCAACCTCGCCGGCCAGGGCTCCGAGGCCAGGGTCACCGGTGGCTACGCGTCCGGCAACGGCCAGCACCTCGACTACGACACGCTGCAGGAGCACGCGGCCGAGAACACCTTCTCCGACCTCGCCTTCCGCGGGGTCCTGGCCGGTCACTCGACCGCGGTCTGGAGAGGCATGATCAAGGTCGACGAGGGCGCCCAGCAGACCGACGCCTTCCAGGAATGCCGCAACATGCTGCTCTCCACCGACGCACACGCCGACGCCATCCCGGGCCTCGAGATCCTGGCCGACGACGTCCGCTGCACCCACGCCGCGGCGATCGCCCAGGTCGACCAGAACCAGCTCTTCTACCTCAACTCCCGTGGCCTCGACCAGGCCGAGGCCCGTTCCCTGGTGATCGAAGGGTTCCTGCGCAGTCACTGGTCGAGCGGCTCGGCGAAGGCCCGATCCGCGAAGAGATCACCGCCGCGCTGGAACGGCGCCTCGAAGAGATCCTTTAGCCCCGGAGCCGGACGAACCGGAGCCGGACGAACCGGAGCCGGGGGGCCGGAACTCCGGCGACCCCGCCCGGCCGCCAACGGCCGAGGCGGGAGCCAATTGCTCCGGCCCGCTCGATGTCCCCGAACCGGTGATCCAGATCCACCCCCTCTGAGGGGGGCAAACCTGGATCACCGTCCCAGGATCGGCTAGTTGCCGTCGCCGCTCTCCGATTCGTGGTCGGCCTGCTGGCCGACCACGTTGAAGCCGCGGTCGAGCTGGACATCGGTCTGGCTGCCGTCATCGAGGGTCACCTCGACTTCGTAGTAGGACTCCTCGTCTCCGACCTCCGTTTCGCTGACGCTGCCCTGACCGGTGTGGTCGAGAGCGGCGCGCGAGGCCTGATCGAGTGCCGGCCCGGTGATCGGGGTGTCACCGCCGTCGTCGCCGACGCCCCCGGCCACTGCCAGCCCGGCTCCGCCGGCCACTACCGCCGCAACCGTCACTCCTGCCGCGATTATCTTCTTTCGTCTGTTCATCCCTGTCTCCATTGTTCCGGTTTCAACTACAGCAGGATTTCTACGCATCCAGGATTAGATGACGGTTAACGACTGTCAGGCGTTGGACACCGACAGCAGGAACAGCCCGAAGCAGGTGAATGCGACCATCATCGCCAGCATCCAGTACTGGGAGCGAGCGGCCAGGCGGTAGTCCTTCCAGTAGGCGATCGCCCGGTCGTGGGCGATCATCAGGCCTGCAACGTGGCCGGCCACGAGGACCGCGACCTGGATGTACCAGATCTGGTCGCTGCTGATTACGCCGTAGTCGATCCCCGCACCGGCGGTGCCGAACAGGTCGGTCGTGCCGGTTCCGAGCGGATCCGAGAGCAGATACGTGAACTGGGCCTGCTCCTGGAATACGAACAGGCTGAAATAGTGGGCGACCAGGTAGGCGAGCGCGATCGGGATCAGGGCATGCCCCATCCCCCGCCACAGCCGGCGGCGATCGGGAGCTCCCGGCACGGTCCCCATCCCCCGGATCCCGAGCAGGTAGACCAGGGCGACCAGGGCGATGCTGATCAGCATGAAGGTGGTCCCGGCGAATCGCACCGAGGCGGTCGCCCCCAGACCGGCATCTCCGGACCACTCGATGAGCCGCTCGATGCCGTCCTTGAACACGCCTTCCTGGGCGCCGTCGAAAGTGGTCGTCCCGATCGAGGCGATGATCACGGCGACCGATCCCGCGCCGGCCACCCACTTGCTCGAGCCGCTGAGGAAGCGGCGGCTCCCCAGCACCCCGTCGCGGAAGGCGAGCTTTCCGAGTGAACCGAACATGCCGAAATACACGCTGAAGATCTCGCCGTTCCTGAACCATGTCTCGCGGCCGAAGACCGCGGTCATCGCCAGCGTGTAGACCGAATAGAAGATCGCCGCCCGGGCGACCGCGTCGGGGGACAGGCCGACCGCGACATCGCTGCCCTGACCGTAGATCAGCTCGAGCCAGACAAAGGCGACCAGACCGACGGCAGCCGGCCAGCGACCGAGCCGTTCGGGATACTCGAGGTGCGAGGGAGCCCGTCCGGCGAGCCGCCGGTACAGAAGTGCGGTCGGCGTTGCGATCGCCTTCCAGGGATTGAATGCCGCGAACACGTCGCCGAACAGGACACCGAGCACCGGGAAGCCGAGCCAGGCGGTGACGTAGATCAGGGTAAGGGCGATGTTCCGGTCAGGCGCGGTGGTCCCCTCAAGGCCCGCGTAGATCGCCAGACCGAGCAGGAACAGGCCGACGGCGCCACAGGCGATCCGGACCGGAACCGAGCCGAGGACCCGGCCGAGTCGCGGAGCGACCGGCCGCCATGAATCGCCTTCGAAGCGGGTCTTTCTCCAGCCGGCCGAAATCGCGAAGAACGAGACGACCAGAACGACCGATGCCCCCCAGGCGAAGAGCCAGGCAGGGATCGGGATGTCCTCGCCGGCGGCGAGGGCATGTGCGAGGAGGGGGCTCAGCAGGAGGCGGAGACTCCGTCAAGCAGACGCCAGTTGGCCTTGAAGGCTTCCTCGGCGGCCTCGACCATCTGGTCTTCGTCGAACTCGTTCATGTGGCGCTCGATCAGTTTGCGTCCCTGCTCGGCATGTTCCACGTCCATCTCCTGGTGCAGAGTGAAATACCGGTTGCCCGGTCCGTCATGGATGTCGTAGTGGGCGGCCAGACCTTCGGACTTGGTCTTCGAAATAGCCGGCTGGCCGCTCTCGACCGCATACATCCGGGCCAGCTGGGGCCCGAAGCCGTCGGCCCTGGTCCAGGCCGCGACGCAGTCCAGAGTCTCTTCGGTCGGCTCGTCTCCCACGGTGCCCCCGACCGCGCCGACGAATCCGTCCCAGAGCGCAATGTGATCGGACTCCTCGCGGGCGTGTTCCTCGAGGCCGGCCCGCTCCGACGCGGGGGCCGCGGTCGCGATGTCGGCACTCATCCGGGCTATCGCCTCGGTCGCGTAGCGGTACTGGCCCGAATATCCGGCCAGGTCCTCACTGGAGAGCTCACCGGCGCTCCAGCGCTGGTAAAAGGGGTGTTCGAGAACGTTCCACTCGGCTCTGGCCTGCTCGATGCGGTCCCACATGCTGGTCTTCACGTCTTCTCCTGGTCCGATGGCAGCGATGTTCCCGATAATAACGCCCCGGGTGCGGCGGGCGGCCATTGACCGGCTGCGGCGCGCGGCCGCTACTCTGCCTCCGCCGATCGGGAAGTGCGCCTAGTATCAGCCCAATCCTCCCCCTTCGAGACGACATCGCCGCACCCCACCTGCCCCCGGAAGCGACCTGGATCGGCGGCGACCCCGGCAAGATGCCGGTGCTCGCGGCCAAGGGCCCGGTACTGGTCCAGTTTTTCGACTTCAGCCAGCTCAACAGCGTGCGCACGCTGCCCTACCTGATCGAATGGAACCGGCGGTATCGCGGGCACGGGCTCCGGGTACTCGGCGTACAGTCCCCGCGGTTCGAGTTCGGCGCCGACCCCGGCCTGGTGGCGACCGGCCTGGAAAGGCTCGGGGTTGAGTATCCGGTGCTGGTCGACCAGGGCAAGCTGCTCTGGGAGTCGTACGGATGCGAGGGCTGGCCCAGCCTCTTTCTCTGGGGTAAGGGCGGCATCCTGCGCTGGTTCCAGTTCGGCGAAGGGGACTACCAGGCGACCGAAAAGGCGATCCAGGAGAGCCTCGGCCCGTCCGGCGAGCCCTCCGGTCTGCCTTCACCGATGGATCCGGTGCGGCCGACCGACGCCGACGGGATCGAGGTGATCGCCCCTGGCGCCGAGCTCTTCCCGGCCGAAGGCCGACCCTGGTCAAGATCGGTCGACGGTGAGGCCTTCGACGTTGAGTACGAGGGCGGCGGGATCCATGCGACGATCGAGGGCACGGGAAGCCTGAACCTGACCCTCGACGGCAAGAGGATCGACCCGGTGCGGATCGATGGCGCCGGGCTGTACACCCTGGCCGAGCACGATCGACACGGCGCCCACCGGATCGAAATCGAGCTCGAAGGCGATCCACGGATCTGGTCGGTCAGCTTCTCCCCCGCGCCAGCCGAATCCGGTCGCTGAAAGGGATGGAGGCGTGCGCCCCGGCGCTCAGCTGGCCGAAGCCATCGGGAAACCCTTGCGGATCTCCTTGGGCAGCATGAAGCGGACCGACTCGTCGACGGTCCTCAGCTCGGAGACGTCTTCGACCCCGCGGTCGCGGAAAAGCTGGACCAGGTCCTCAACCAGCTCTTCGGGCGCGCTGGCTCCGGAGGTGATCCCGACCGTCCGTGTGCCTTCGAGCCACTCTTCAAGGACCTGGGTGTGGTTGTCGATCAGATGGGAGTCGGCACCGTGCTCGCGTGCGACCTCGACCAGCCGGTTCGAGTTGGACGAGTTGGTCGAGCCGATCACCAGGACCAGGTCGCACTGTCGGGCAAGCTGCTTGACGGCGATCTGACGGTTGGTCGTGGCGTAACAGATGTCTTCGCCCTTGGCGGTGACGATTCCGGGAAAGCGTTCACGCAGCCGAGCGATGATCTCTGCCGTCTCATCGACCGAAAGCGTTGTCTGGGTGATCAGCGCGACATGCTCGGGGTCTTCGAGCTCGAGCCGGTCGACCTCTTCCACGGTCTGGACCAGGACGATGCTCTCGGGCGCCTCACCCATGGTGCCTTCTACCTCCTCGTGGCCCTCGTGGCCGACCATCACGATCGTGTATCCCTCGGCGGCGAACTTCCGGGCCTCGACGTGGACCTTGGTCACCAGCGGGCAGGTGGCGTCGATCGTCCGCAGCTTGCGCTGCTCGGACCGCTCGTGGACGGCCGGTGCGACCCCGTGGGCGCTGAAGACGACGATCTCGCCCTCGGGTACCTCGGTCTCCTCCTCGACGAAGATTGCGCCCCGGCTGGAGAGCTCTTCAACAACGTGTTTGTTGTGGACGATCTCCTTCCTCACGTAGATCGGGGCGCCGTGTTCGTCGAGGGCCCGTTCGACCGTCTGCACGGCACGATCGACGCCGGCGCAGTAGCCTCGGGGGGCGGCGAGAATCACGCGCTCGGGCGCGGTAGTTACGGCTGAAGACATGGCTACAGGGTACCCGGAGTAAGCTCCGGGCGGAATTCGCAGAAGGGAAACCATGGAAACACCGACAAACAATCTGGACCGGCTCACCGGGATCGATGCCACCTTCCTGAGCAACGAGAACGAGAACAGCCACATGCACGTCGGCGGGATCATGGTTTTCGAGGGCCCTCCGCCGGTCTATGACGAATTCGTCGACCACATCGAGTCCCGTCTCCCCGGAGTTCCCCGCTACCGCCAGAAGCTCGTCCATCCGCCGCTGGAAGCCGGAAGGCCGCTCTGGGTAGACGACAATTCGTTCAACCTTTCCTACCACGTGCATCACACCGCGCTGCCGGCCCCGGGGGGTGACGAAGACCTGGCGGCACTGGCCGACCGGATATTCTCGCACTCGCTGGACCGCTCGAAGCCGCTCTGGGAGATGTGGCTGGTTCAGGAGTTGGAGGGTGACCGCTTCGCGATCATCGCCAAGAGCCACCACGCGATGATCGACGGGATTTCCGGGGTCGACATCGCCACGGTGATCTTCGACCTCTCCCGCGAGGCCGAGCCCCACGCTCCGAACGGGCGTTGGCGGCCCGAGCCGGAGCCCTCATCGCTCGACCTGCTCCGCCGAGGTGCTGGCGACCTGGCCGGCGCGCCTCGACGAATCGGCGAAAGCGCGATCGGCGCGGTGCTCAACCCCTCTTCGATGATCGACCGGGTGACCAGCGGGGTCGAAGGCCTCGGTGAAATCGCGAGGGCTTTTGCCGACCCCGCCCCCGAGGTGCCGCTCAACGCTGAAATCGGGCCCCACCGCCGTATCGCCTGGTCACAGGCCGATCTCGCGGATCTGAAGCGGGTCAAGGGTGCCTTCGACACCACGGTCAACGACGTCGTGCTGACGATGGCGGCCGGAGCGGTGAGGAAGTGGCTGCTCAGCCGCGACTTCCCGACCGAGGACCTCGAGCTGAGGGCGATGGTCCCGGTCTCAGTCAGGGGTGAGGACGAACGCGGTCAGCTGGGAAACCGCCTGGCCACCATGAGGGCGCCGCTGCCGGTCTACGAGCCGGATCCGGTGACCAGGCTGGAGATTGTCAGCGCCTCGATGGACGGGCTGAAGGACTCGAAGCAGGCGCTCGGAGCCGAAGTGATCGCCAGGCTCAACGACTTCGCCCCCCCGACCATCCTGGCCCAGGCGGCCCGGATCAATTTCTCGACTCGTCTTTTCAACCTCCTGGTCACCAACGTGCCTGGGCCGCAGGTGCCGCTCTACGTGCTCGGCCGCGAAATGCTGTCCTCGATTCCAGTCGCATTCCTGGCCAAGAACCATGCCCTTGCGGTGGCGGTGTTGAGCTACAACGGCCAGCTCAACATCGGGCTGCTCGGGGACTACGACGCGATGCCCGACATCGACCTGATCTCGGACGGGATGGGCGAAGCCCTCGAGGAACTTCTGGAAGCCGCCGATTCGCTGGAGAAGGCCCGTCCGGCCTGACCCTGCGGCTGTTACCAGCCTTCGCTTCCGGGGGCTCCCTTGATCGGGCCGGTTATCTCATCCGTAACCCAACCGCCGTAGAAGCCACCGGGCTGCGGCCGAACCCTCTCGCCGGCGAGCCGGCACTCGACCAGCCCCGGGTAGAAGGAGTAGAAATCGGCGAGCTGTTCGAAGCCGGGCGCCGGGTGGGCATAGGTCCAGGCCGCGCGCGGGACCACCCGCTCACCTGCGATCACGTCCAGGTAGGAGGCGACCCCCTTCCACTCGCAGTAAGTACCTCCTCCTGCCGCCGGCCGCAAGACGTCCGCAGCGATGTCCGAAGCCGGCACGTAAACGGTTGGCGCGCCGGCGGTCTCACACACCCGGAGTGCGCGTTCGCTGGAGGCGAACGTCCTGCCTTCCGCGATGACCAGCACCGGCCGCGGCTCCGGTCGGACCTCCGGCGGCCGCGGGTACGACCAGACGGATTCGTAGGGCAGGCCATTGGCCGCGCTGCCGGTCCTCCGCTCAGGCTCTGGACGCGGAGAATGCGTGAACGGGGGTGTCATGGATCCAGATTCGCAGAAACTAGAACCCGAGCGCGAACTTGGCGTCTCGGGTGATCATCGAGGGCCGAGACAGACAAATGGTCAGCGGCAATCTGTGCGAATGGCACGTGACGTGGCTCCCGGCTCGGTCAGACCAGGCACCAGCGGCGATGCGGCTGATACCGAACGCAAGCGGACTCTGCGACGGGAGCGGCATGTGCGCCGTAGCTTACGGACCACCGACCTCACCGCGCGGGTCACCAGCCTGGGCTGCTCGAGCTGGATGTAGTGTCCGCTCTTCGTCGCGATCAGATGACGGGCGCCCGGCACAAGGTCGGCCAGCATGTTCTGTGAGGCCTGAAAAGCCTTCTCCAGCGCGGCGATCGGCCAGTCCGGCGGGAATCCGAATGGGTTCGGAATCGTGCGGGAGTGCGAGAGCACCACGAGCGGCATGTGTCGCAGTGGTTTGTCGGACTGCGTCTGGGCCATCTGCGCGGCACTGACCTCCAGATCGAGCCGTTCTATCGCCGCGTAGTGCTCCAGCCCGGGGGGTGGGCCGGGGTTGAGTACGGCCGCCGTGTATTGCTCGGGCGTCAGGAACTTCTTGAAGGCCTCAGCGAAGTCCTCGTTCTGCGCATCTATCGAAACCAGCCCGGCGATGCGCCTTGGATGGACGGTGGAGTAGAGGCGCGAGGCCATGCCGCCGAACGAGTGGCCGACCAGGACGTAGGGGCCCGGAACCTTCGCGGCGTGGAGCAAGGCGCGCTCATCGCGGACCATGTCCAACGCGCTTCTGGGCATGAACACGGGATCGCTTCGGCTGAAGGTGTCCGGGAGCAGGTAGGTCCCCGGCCGGTCGTACGCGCAGACCCGGGTGAATTTCGAAACGGCCGGAAAAACGGCCCGGCCCGGCCCGAAAGGCGGCATGCTCCAGATCTGAGCGAGGTCGCCCGTACCCGCCTCGAGCACCACCGTAGGAGTGCCCGTGCCGCGGCATTTGAGGTACAGCTTTCGACCGCCCGGTATCGCGACGCGGCCCTCGAAGCCACCGTGAGCCGGGGTGGCGGAGGTCTTCTCGCCCAGGGCACCGGCCGGGCATGCCAACAATGCAAGCGAGGCGACGGCGGCGGCCGAACATCCGCCCACCGAGGCGATTCCGGCTGCGATCCTTCTCACCTGTCCTACCTTGGGTCGGCAGATCCCGGAAACGTCACCACATCGAGGTCGGTGAGTCCCCGGTCCCGGACCGGGCCGCGGGCGGAGGGGTCGATCGGCACCGGGGGCACCGGGGGTTCTGCGAGGTCGGGTTCGAGAAGGTCCGGCAACGAGGGAACCCGCCCGTTGAGCCTGAACCGGTCGATGACGAAGGGCAGACCGTCGGAGTCGATGCTCGACGGCCGGTTCATGAGCTGGAAGTGGAGGTGTGGCCCACTCGAATTGCCCGAGTTGCCGAGCTTGCCGAGCACCTGGCCTTTGCGCACCTTGTCACCGTTCTGAACGCGCACGCTTCCAGGGCGCAGGTGCGCGTAGAAGGCGAACACTCCTTTGGCCAGCCTGAGGATCACGTAATTGCCGTTCAAGGCCGACACGGGAACGGGGATCTTGTTGGGAGGGGGTCTCTGGTCCGGATAACGATCAACGGCAGCGACTACCTTTGCGGGCTCGACCGCCATGACCGGCTGGCCATAATTGAAGAAACTGGTGTTCAGATCCGGGTCGCCCACGTGGGTGCGACCGCCATCGTCGAGTAGGGCCCCGAAATCGATGGCGAAACGCTGGCCGACGTGAAGGGCGCCGTTGATCGGCTGCATTGCGCGCCGATGCGCCCCGATAATCGCGACCCAGCGGCCGCCGCGAAGCGGAGGACCGACCTCGATCGCCTTTCTGGGCTCCACCCCGGCAGCGGCTCCGGTCGAGGTGATGATCGGCCCGACCGGGAGACCCGGGCCGAGGTCTATGGTGAGCCGGTGCTTGACCTTTCGCGGGATCCGGTTCCGGTGGCGGAAGCTCAGGTCGATCCAGGCCACCCCCACGGACGCCGCCGGGAGCACGTTGGTAGGAACTTCAGGTGAGCCGAGCAGGCTTACCGTCGCCTCGAGCCGTTCCCCGGCAAGCGAAGCGACCTGCACCCCGTTTCCCCGACGCACCTCGATCGACGAGATCGTCACGGGAAGAGGCACCGCGTTGGTGAGCAAGACCTCGTATTTGAGGTGAAAGCGCCCGTCGTCGCCGTGGTACCACCGGGGCTCTGAGTGCACTTTCTGAACCACCGGTGTGAGTTTTTGGTTTGCCGCGCCCGCAGGGGAAGCTCCCGGACCCAGGACGGCGGCCGTGGCGATCGAGAGACCACACACGACCAACGCCAGGCCCACGATCAGGAAGCGAGTCGTAGCTCCGCCGAAGTTCCGGGGGACTCCGGCGGGATTTGACACGGTGCTCAGAGACCTTCGCCCTCGCGCGGACCAGCCGCGATGACGAACGCCACTGGCGCAGACCAGCCACGGTTTTCAAGTTGAACCAAACTGTGACGTCCCCCGCGACTCAAGATCCGGGCATGCTACTCCCCCAGAGGAGGCTCTGCAATTCGCTCAGAAACCCAGGGCGAACTTGGCGTCGTCGGTCATCATCTCCGGCGACCAGGGCGGGTCGAAGATCATCTTCGGATGGACGTCCCGGACCCCTTCGAGGTCGCCGACGAACTCCTTCATCTGCTCGGATACCTGGGGCCCGATCGGACAGGCCGGCGTGGTCAGGGTGAAGGTCACGTATACGTCCGGTGATTCGATTTCGACGTCGTAGACCAGCCCGAGCGAGACAAAGTCGAGACCCAGCTCCGGGTCGATGACTTCTTCGAGGGCTTCGTAAACAGTCTCCTCGGACGGCATCGTCTTCTGATCTTCGGGCATGTGCCGATTCTAACCGGCCATGGTCCCCGGCATCGCTTGAGACGGGCGATCTCCGTAGCGGCCGGATGAGCCGAGCACATAACCTGTCCGGCATGTGGATCTTCCTCCTCGCCCTGCTCATCGTCTGGCCGATCGCGGAGATCTACGTGATGGTCCTGGTCTCCGGGGCGATCGGTTTCTTCTGGATGCTCACCCTGATCTTCACCTCGTCCGTGGCCGGCATGCTGGTCCTCCGCCACCGGGGCAGGGTCCACTGGCAGCGCTTCCGCGGGGCCGTGGGCGAGCGCCGGCCGCCGACCCGCGAGGCCTTTGACGGGGCGATGATCACGACCGGGGCGCTCCTTCTGATAATCCCCGGGTTCATCACCTCGGCCCTCGGCCTGCTGCTGCTGTTTCCGCCCACCCGCTTTCTCGTCCGGATCGCCGCATTCGCCCTTTTCGCCGGCCGCTTCACCGTGGTCACCACCTCGGCGGGATGGGGCGCCGGGCAGTACGAGAAGTACCGCTCCGGGAGGAAGGAATACGACCTCGAGGGGGAAGCGGTCGACGTCACCGGCCGCCCGGATTCCGGCGATGACTCCCCACAGCTCCCCCCGGCCGAACCGGACGGCAAATAGTGGAGGCGGACTCGATCGAGATACTCGACCCGGAGAGCGGGCTGTTCGTGAGCCTGACCGCCGGGGGCTCAGGCGCAGTAATGCTCGGAGACGAGGTGATCGCCGCCGCGCCGATCCCGCCCGAGGGGCTCGAGCGCCTGGCCGACGGTCCGCTCTCGCTGGAAACCGAACGCGGGTCGCTCGAGGTCGAGATCGAGTCGAAAGGCGAGCCGATCGTCTTCGAAGGAGAGCTGATCGGCCGGCGTGAAGCACGTCTGGCCAGGATCCTCGGCAGGCTGACCGACGGCGACCGGCAGATCGACCTCGACTGCTCGGGCGTACTCCACGCGGAACAGGCCGACGGTCCGCAGGGAAAGATCCGGCGCGACGCCACGGTCATCCTCGCCGACGGCGGCCTGATCAGCCTGGCCGGTGTGCGGGCCGCCGGGAGCGACGGCCACGGCGAAGAGGAGGCCGCGGCCGCGATCTCTCACCCGGGGGGCTACGTCGAGTTCAACCAGGTCCTGCTCTCGACCGAGTACGACGAAGCCGGCCGCCACCGCCGGGCCACCCTCGAGCTCTGGCCGGCCACCGACGAGATCGCCGCGCTCCACGGAGCCGGCCGCGTAGTCGCCGGATGCACCGCGAAGGTGGACGGCGCCACGATCAACACCGCACTGTTCAGCTGGTCGCTCGACGGTCACCTCGGGATGGGGCGCTACGAGATCCGGATGGAGCCGGGAGAAGAGACCCGGTGAGCCGGGTCGCACCGAAAGCTACCTTCCGTTGACCCGGATCGAGATGGTCATTTCCGATTTCGGTGGCGTCCTGACAACGCCGCTGGCCGAGTCGTTCATGGCGATGCAGGAATCGGTCGGCATCTCGCCAGAGTCATTCGGGCTGGCACTGCGGGAAGCTCACGCAGAGTCGGGAAAACACCCGCTTCATGAACTTGAATGCGGACGGATAACCGAGCGGGAATTCTCCGACCGGCTGTCCCGGGCCCTGGAACCCCACGTCGGCCACCGGCCGGTGATCGAAGAGTTCGGGCAGACCTTCTTCGAGGCGCTCAACCCCAATCCCGGGATGCTCGACCTGATCCGGGAGGTCCGACGGGACGGTTATCGCACTGCTCTGTTGACCAACAACGTCAAGGAGTGGGAGCCGCAATGGCGATCGATGATCCCGGTCGACGAGCTGTTCGAGGTGGTGGTCGACTCGGCCTTCGTCGGCTGCCGCAAGCCGGACCCGAGGATCTACGAGATCACCCTCGAACGGGTGGGCCTCGCCCCCGAGGTCTGCCTGTTCATCGACGACATCGAGATCAACTGCGATGGCGCATCGGCCGTCGGCATCAAAACGGTCCACTTTCGCGAGACCGCCCAGGCCCGAGCCGACGTCCGGGCCCTGCTTCACCCGTAATCGGTGCTACCTCACTCGTAGTTGTAGAGACCGCGACCGGTCTTGCGACCGAGAAGGCCAGCGGCGACCAGCCGCTGGAGCAGCGGCGGGGGCGCGAAGAGCTGCTCGCGGTGCTCGGCGTAAAGGGTCTCGGCGACGCTCATCACGGTGTCCAGGCCGATCATGTCGGACAGGGCGAGCGGACCCAGGGGGTGCGCGCAACCGTTGACCATGCCCATATCGATGTCTTCGGCACTGGCCAGGCCCTGCTCGAACATGCGGATGGCGGAAAGCAGATAGGGGACCAGCAGGGCGTTGACGGTGAAGCCGGCCCGGTCGGGCGCCACAATCGGCTCTTTGCCGAGCTGCTCGATCGCGAAGCGCTTGGCACGCTCGACCACCTCTTCATCGGTGAGCAGTGAAGGAATCACCTCGACCAGCTTCAGCACCGGGACCGGGTTGAAGAAGTGAAGGCCCAGCACCCGGTCGGACCGGTCGCCGGCAGCGGTGGCCAGCTCGACGATCGGGATCGACGACGTGTTCGAGGCGAGGATCGCGGCACGATCCTCGACCAGGTCGGCCAGGCGGGAAAACACCTCGACTTTCGCTTCCTTCTTTTCGACCACCGCCTCGACCACGAGGTCTCGATCGCGAAGCCTTTCGAAGTCATCGGTGCAGTCGATCGCGTCGGCAACCGAGGCAGCGGCCCCGGAGTCGAGCTTGCCGCGATCGACCGCGTGGTCGAGGCTCGCCTTGATGCCTTCGTGCGCACGCTGCGCCGTCGCCGGGTCGACCTCGACCAGGACCACGTCGAGTCCGGACTTGGCGCAGACCTCGGCGATGCCGCTGCCCATGATGCCGCCACCCACGACTCCCACTTTGTCTATCCCCGCGGTTTCACCTTCCGGACTCATCGGGCATCGGGCCTAGTTGTCGGAACCGATCCGGTCCCAGATGTAGAGATCCATAGCCTCGGCGGCGAGCGCCATCAGCCGCTCCGGGGAGAGCCAGCCGACCACGGTTTCGAGGGCCAGGTCTTCGGTCAGGCCCTCTTCGAGCACGTCTTCGCCGCGGAACCCCGCTGCGAGTTTCAGCGCCTCGCGACGATGCTCGCCCAGGGTCCCGAACGCGCCCATGAGGAAGTCCCGGTTGGGCACCGGCTGGCCGAGGTCCATCGATCCGTGCCAGGCGGCGAGCAGCGAGAGGTCGTCCTGGTCGAGGTCGGCCAGCGCGCGGGCGTACTGCGACTCCAGTTCCTCCTCCGGGATCTCGTCGACCCATGCACGCAACGCCTCGCCCAGGAGCTGACGACGGGCTTCACGACCGACCGAATCGGAGATGACGTGAATCGCATCAGCAGGATCGACGAAGCAGAGTGACATGGGCAGGACCGTCCTTGAAATTGGGAACCGGGTCACCCGTGAAGATAGTGACGCCGCAGGACGCAAAAACCGCCTCCGGGACCCCGCAACTTGGGGAAAACCAGAGGGGTTGAGTCAGATCCCGGCCGCCGCTCCGGACCCTAGGGTTACGCCATGCCGCTGACCGTGATCAAAGGACCACCGAACTCTGGTCGAACCGACCTGATCCAGCAGCTCTACCTCGAATCCCTGCCACGCAACCCCGTCCTGGTGGTTCCGGGCGTGGACGACATCTTTGCCTGGGAGCGCCGCCTGACCCGTGAGACCGGCGCCATGATCGACGGGCAGATCGTTCACTTCCGGGACCTCTTCTCCGAAATCCTCAAACACAAAGGGACTAGCCGGCCGGCGGAAACTTCTGACCTCCACCGGCGGTACCTGACCGCAGGGGCGGTCAGATCCGGCTGGCCGGAAATAGGAGACCGGCTTGTCAACCAGCCGGGACTGGTCGATGCGGTGCTTGGTGAGATCGACGACTTTCGCAACGAGATGATCGACCCTGACACGCTCGAGTCGAGAATCAGGGAATCCGAAAAGGTGCGTCACCTGCTCCATCTGGTCAAGGTCTACCGGGCGTACATCGAATCGCTGTCGACGGCCGGAGTGACAGACGCCCCGAACGAAGCCGTCGCGGCCATGGATACGTTGAATGAAATTGGCTGGGATCGCCCTGTCCTGTTCGCCGGATTCGACGAGCTGACTCCGCTTCAGCTCGAGGTGATCGGGAGGCTGGCGTTCGGCAAGGGTGCCGATCTGACCGTCGCGGTCAGCCACGACGCAGACAATCCGGCTCTTGAGCTCACCGATCACCTGATCGGGGAGATGGGCAACCTCGGGCCGGCCGACGCGATCACCTGGATCGAGACGGAGCGTCCCGGTCATTCACCTGCCCATGACGACCTGCTGTATGAAATCCAGAAGCGATTCATGCAGCCGGGCTCCGATTCCGCCGAACCGCTCGAATGTACCGATGCCCTGACCGTGCTCGGCTCGACGGGCAACCGGAACGAGGCCGAGGCGATCGCCGCCGAGATCGCCATGCTGATCGACCGAGGGGCGGAACCGGACCAGATTGCCGTCGCGATCGAGGCGCCGGCGAAAAACGGCCGGGTCCTGAGGGATACGCTGACCCGGTTCTCGATCCCGGTCTCCCTTGAGTGCGAAACACCGGTAGAGGCCACGACGATCGGCAGGGCGGTCCTTTCCCTGCTGGCCGCCACTTCGGCGGGGGGCTCGACCGATGACCTGCTCTGTTACCTCCGAAGTCCGGTCGGGCCCGACACCGGCCTCGTCGACGCCTTCGAGCGCAGCGAGCGGATCAAGGGGGATCGACCCGCCGACTCAGCCGCCGAAACGCTGAAGGCGCGAACCGGAGCGTTCCCGTTCAGGTGGGAAGAGCTGAAGCAGGCGAGGACCGAGGGCTCAGCGATCGACGAGATCATCGGCGAAGTCATCGACCGGGCCATCGAGAGCATTCTCCGCTCCCCCGGAGCACCGCATGCGGGCGATGCACTGGCGGCCGAGACGATGGCCGGATCGGCGATTTCGGCCGCTTGTGGCCAACTCTCCCGCCTCGGCGACGGCCGGAGCACCGCGCTTGCTCTCGCCGAAGCGCTTTCTTCAGGCTCGATCAAGGTATGGACGGCCGCCGCCCGGGGGACGGTGAGGATCGCCAGTCCCTACAGCCTGCGTTCGAAACGGTTCAGGTACCTCTTCGTTGCCTCCCTCCAGGAAGCCGGCCTCAGCGACCCGGAGCGCCCCGGTCCATTCCTGTCGGCCCGGGAAAGAGGCTCGCTCGGCATGTCGGAACGCCGGGACCCCGAAGTCCAGCAGCGCTACCTTTTCTACTCGTGCCTCACCGTTCCGACCGAACGGCTGTGGCTCTCCTACCGCGATTCCGACGAGACCGGGAAGGCAGAACATCCGTCACCACTGATCGGCGCGGTCGAGGAGCTCTTCTGCAAGGGCGATGACGGAGAGGCCGTTCTCAGCCGCGGTGGTCGTTCCGGGAGCGCGGTCACCTTTGATCCCGCCTACGCCCCCTCGGAAAATGAACTGGCCAGGGCGGTCGCGACAGTCGCAGCCAGTGGAACCGACCCGGTCCCGACCCTGTCCGGGCTCGAGACGGACCTGGCCGACCGGACGGCGGCACGGCTCGAGTCGGCCGAGGCCACCGAAGCCAGGAGCAGGCGGCTTTCCGACCTCTCGCTCGAATCGATCAAGACCGCGCTGACCGACAATGCCGTCTTCGGAGCAACCGAAATCGAGGCCTACGCCGGCTGCCCCTATCGCTGGTTCATCGAGCGGCAGCTGCGGCCTGAACCTTTCGAACCCGACCCCGACTACCTGGCGATGGGCAGCCTGATTCACGGTGTGCTCGAGGACCTCTACTCAGCTCATCCCGGAGAAATCCCCAGGCCGAATTCCGTGTCCGGATGGATTGACGCCGTTCCCTCGACGGTCGACGAGCGCTCGGCCAGAAGGGGCATCGAACTCGATCGGGACTCGGCCGCCCACGCAGCACTCAGATCGCGCGCGGTGCAACTGGTTTCGGGCTATCTCCGACGCGAGGCCGGCCGGAGGGATCCCCTTCACCTGCCCTGGAAGCTCGAGGCCGATTTCGGGAGGTCCGAATCGGCCGAGCCGCGTCTAAAAATGGGTGACTGGGCGCTGGTAGGAGTTCTGGACCGGATCGACCTCTCCCCGGAAACCGGGACCGACCGGCCTCGACAGGCGGTCGTCGTCGACTACAAGTCCGGGAAGGTCAGCGACCGCAGGCAGGAAAAGGCGGGGGTCGAGCGGAAAGTGCAGATCCAGCTGTACATGCATGCGGTTCGCAAGATCTGGAAGGCCGAGCCGGTGGCCGGGATCTATGTGCCGATCCGGGCCAACGACGCCAGGTCGCGGGGAGCCTGGGACGCCGATCTGAAAGGTGAAATGCTCGACCGTGGGGCTTCAGAAAAGGACAAGCTCGACGATCTGGACCAGTTCATCGCAGACGGGATCGCGATGGCGAATCGAGCGGCCGCCGGCTTGATGAGCGGCGAACTCGATCATGATCCGGCGCTCTGTCCGGACCATTTCGATCACCCCGCGGTACCGGACCGGCCGGGCCGCCGCGGCGAGGATTCCGACGGCAACGGAGGCGGGTCGTGAAACCGACGCTCCAGCAACAGAGGGTGATAGACAGCGACGAGCACGACATCCTGGTTGAGGCGGGAGCCGGATCGGGCAAGACAAAGACGATGGTCGACCGTTACGTCCGCCTGCTCAGGGACGGCAAGCCCCCCAGGGAGGGTGAAGACGGGACGGAAGACCGGACGCCGCTGGAGCCGCGCGAGATACTCGCCTTCACCTTCACCGACAAGGCCGCGGGTGAACTCAGGGAGAGGGTGCGAAAGGCCCGGCGGCAGCTTGCCGCAGAAATTCCCGGTACCGCAGGGGAAGGAGGACCGCGGGAGATTTCGATGAGCGAAGCCTGGGTGGGGACCTTTCACGCGATCTGCCTGCGCATCCTGAAGGCCTATCCGATCGAATCCGGGGTCGACCCCGGGTTCGGCGTGATCGACGACGTCGCCGCCGAAACCGCCAGAAACGAGGCGCTGACCGAGGCCCTGGAGCGTTTCCGCAAAGAGGATCCCGAGCCCGGGTCCAGGGACCAGATGATCGGTGCCTACCGGGAGCCCGAGGTGCGGAGTACGGTCCGGGCCGCCTGGGATGAAATGCGCTCGCGGGGAATCGCCTCACCGAGGCTGCCCGACTTCGAGCCGACGATGTTTCCGGGCGAGGCCATTGAATGGCTCCGTAACGAGGCGGTTGAGCTTGCCGAATCGGACCTCCATGCCAGTCCGAAGAAGAAGGTCAGGGCCGTCCGCGATTACCTGGAAGAAACCGGCGCGGAAAGCGTGACCTTCGCCGGGTTGGCGCCCCTCGCATTCGAATCAAGCGTGGATGGCGTCCAGGATTTCCAGAAACGCCTGAACGGCGCGGTGCTCGATCTCGTGGCGAGCGAGATGGGTGGTGACCGGATCCGCGAGTACTTCAGCCGGCTGATCGAGCTCTACGGTGAGTGCTACGCGGCCAGGAAGGCCGAGCGGGCAGTGCTCGACTACGAGGACCTGCAGCTGCTCACCCTTCAGCTGCTGAGAAGGAAGAGGGGGATCAGGGATGCGTACCGGGAGCGATTCCGCGAGATCATGGTCGACGAGTTCCAGGACACCAACCGGCTCCAGCTCAGCCTGATCGAGACCCTGCGCGGCAAAGACACGGCTCTGGTCACCGTGGGTGACGAGATGCAGTCGATCTACGGGTTCCGCCACGCCGACGTCGAACTTTTCCGGGCCCGGCGCACCCAGGAGGACGTGACCGTCTTCGGACTGACCGAGAACTTCCGATCGCGCCCCGCGGTGATCGACGCGGTAAACGAGATCGGGCGACGGTTGGATGACCAGGTGGCCTCGAAACGGCATCGCGACGAAAACGACAAACGGCATCTGTTTCAGGAGCTCACCTGCGACGAGTCGGGGTCCGGCGACCAGTCGGCGTCGGCCACGCTCATCCTGACCGACCGGGAGGAATGGAAGAAGAGGGATCTGGGAGAACTGGCCCCGGCGGTCCCGGCCTCGGCCAACGTGGGGAAAGAGGTCGATCACTACAACGAGGCCGAGGCCCTCGAGCTGGCCCACCACCTGCGTGGAATCGTCGAGCGGGGCGAAGCGCGCCAGGGCGAGATCGCGATCCTCCTGCGCGCCCGTACGAGGGCCGACCTCTACATCGCCGCCCTGCGTCAGGTCGGCCTGACTCCCTATCTCGTCGGCGGAGCAGGCTTCTGGAGCACGAGGGAATCAACCGAGGTCCGGTCGCTGCTTTCGGTGATCGCCAACCCCCTCGATGATGAGTCGCTGCTGGCAGCCCTCGTGTCCCCGGCCTGCGGCCTCAGCACCGACGCACTCTGGCTGTTGAAGAAGGCCGGTCCGAAATACAGTCCGCTCTGGCCCACGCTGAGCTCCCTGAACGGGGGCGAGCGCCCCGAGGGGACCGACGAGGGCTGGTTGGAAGAACTCCCGGACCCCGACCTCGAGCGAGCCCGGCGCTTCGTCGCGCTGATCGAGCGGTTGCGTGAATCGCTGGCGACGACCCCGCTCGACGAGCTGGTTGAAGAGGCGGTCACTGTGACCGGTTATGACCTGGCCAACCTGATGCGTGACAGTTCCCGCAACGGCCTGGCGAACATCCGGCGGCTGGGTTCGCTTGCGCACGAGTACGAGCTTTCCCGGGGACGGGACCTGCGTGGATTTCTCAACTGGGCCCGCCTGAGCGACGAGCTCGATTCGGAAGCCCCGGTCGCTACCCGCGAGGAAGGGAGCGACGTAGTCCGGATCATGACCATCCACGCCGCCAAGGGGCTCGAGTTCAAGGTCACCTGCGTACCCGACTGCGGCCGGCGCAACACCAGTCGGCAGGACACTTCGCTGGTCCTCGGGCGCTCGCCCGATCCCCGGGATACGCTCGATGACTCGGACCAGCTCGACTTCAAGCTCGGCCTCAAACTGCGAACCGTGAATGACGGCGAATTCAAGCTGTACGACTGGGACGATCTGGCTGAAGCCGCCAGACTGGCGAACGAAGACGAGGAACTCCGGCTGTTCCACGTCGCCCTGACCCGGGCCGAGGATCATCTGGTCGTGAGCGGGGTCCAGCCCGCCAAGCTCCCTGGCGGGATTTCGGAATCGCTTCCGATGATCGACCGAATCGAGGTGGCTTTCGGGCTTGATCCGGAGAACCCCGAAAAGTGGTCCGACACACTCCCGACCGGAGGCGACCCGATAAGGGACAGGCCCGGGCTGCCGATCCACGTGGTGCACAACGAGTCGAGCGATGAGCGGGCCGAAAGGCTCCGTGGCGGGGAGGAGCCTCTCGAGGCCGGGCGACCGGTTCGAGATGGATCTCCCCCGCTCAAACGGCCCCGGCCCGCTGTCGTGCCGGGCATCCCACTCTCGTTCTCCGCCCTGGACCAGTTCAGGGAGTGCCCGACCCGGTTCTACGCGACGCGAATCCTCAAGTTGATCGAGCCGGACAAAGCCGCAGCAGGCAGCCTGAATCGGCTCGACGAACTCTCGCTCGGCCCGGCCACCGGCGATCCGGAGCGGGAGGCCCTGAATCTCCGCGACCACGGGACCCGTTTCGGTTCGGCCGTACACGAACTCCTCGAATTCCTCGGAAGGAGCAGGTGGCCGGAGCCGACGCGACAACAGGTCGAAACCACACTCAGAAAGCACGGGCTCGATCCGGCCGAAGAAGCGGACAGGGCATCCCGGCTGATCGCCGGCTTCGTCGAGTCCGAACTCGGGAAACAGGTCCGCGGCGGCGATTCCAGATTCGAGGTCCCATTGCTGATGCGGATCGGCGAACTGACCATCCGTGGTTTCATCGACGTGCTGGTCGAGTCCGACCCGCCGCTGGTGCTCGACTACAAGACCAACGCCCTCGGGAACGAGACCCCGGCCGGGAAGATGGACGACTACGTCCAGCAGCGGAACCTCTACTCACTCGCAGTAGCCCGATCGCGGGGACTCGATCTGATCGAAGCTGCTTTCGTCTTCCTGGAGCGACCGGACGAACCGGTTGTCGAGACGATCGACGCTGCCGGCCTGGCAGCCGCCGAAAAAGCACTCGAGGAATCGCTCGTCGATTTCTCCGAGGCGCGCTTTTTCGGCGGCCCCGGCGCTGCCGTCCAACCGTGTGGCGATTGCTGGGCGTGCGACACCCTGACCGCCCAGCGCGCCCGGGCGGCCTGAGGCTCCACGACCAATACCCGCCCTCCGGGAGGCTGCACCTTGCGCTGGGCATGCGAATGGGGATAGCCTCGCTCGGTGGCCTCTGGTATCCCCGACATCCGTTTGACCGGGTTGACCAAGGCTTATGGTGACGTTGCCGCCGTGGCGGGGATCGACCTCGAGATCGAGCGAGGCGAGTTTTTCACCATGCTGGGGCCGTCCGGCTCCGGCAAGACGACCACGTTGCGCATGATCGCCGGGTTCGAGGATCCGACCTCGGGCACGATTGAGTTGGCGGGCACGGACGTCGGCAGGACCCCGCCATACGACCGCGCGGTCAACACGGTCTTCCAGGACTATGCGCTCTTTCCCCACATGAGCGTCGGAGAGAACGTCGCCTATGGCCTGCGGGTCGCCCGGGTCGGAAAACCGGAGCGGGCCCGGCGCCGGGACGACGCGCTGGAGATGGTCCGCCTTGCCGAATACGGCGATCGCAAGCCGGCGGAGCTTTCCGGGGGCCAGCGTCAGCGGGTGGCCCTGGCGCGAGCGATCGTCAACCAGCCCGAGGTGCTCCTGCTCGACGAGCCGCTCGGTGCCCTCGACCTGAAACTGCGCGAACAGATGCAGGTGGAACTCAAGTCGATCCAGCGCGAAGTGGGGATCACCTTCGTCTACGTCACCCACGATCAGGATGAAGCGCTGACCATGAGCGACAGGATCGCGGTGTTCAACCGGGGCAGGATTGAGCAGGTCAGCACGCCGGTGGAGCTGTATGAGCGGCCGTCCACCGCTTTCGTCGCCGGGTTCGTCGGCGTCTCCAACCTGCTGGAGCGGGACGGGCGGCGGTTCACGATCCGGCCGGAGAAGGTCCGGCGCATAGAGCCGCATGACGCTCCGGAGGATCTCCTGACTGAAGCCGGCACGGTTTCAGACATCGCATACGCGGGCATGGTCACCCGCTACACGGTCGACCTTGAGCGTGGCGGTCATCTTCAGATGGTCACGCAGAACGTGGAGGGGGCTCCGGTTGATCCGGAATCCGAACGCGGAGAGGAAGTACTCGTGGGCTGGCGCCCCGAACATGCGGTCGCCGTCTCCGGGAAAAAAATAATGGAAGAGGAGAGCAAGTGATGAGAGTCGAACGAAGTGCGCCGGCCGGGATGGCCTGGCTGTTGATCGCCGGTCTGGCGGTCTTCATGCTGGTGATGGCCGGCTGTGGATCGAGTAGCAGCGACAGTTCAAGTTCAGACGAGTTGACCGAAGTTGGCGCCGGTGAGGGCCAGCTCAACCTGATCGCCTGGGCCGGATATGTCGAACCGCAGTGGACCAAGCCATTCGAGCAACAAACCGGGTGCAAGGTGAACGCCAAGGTCGCCGGAACCTCGGACGAAATGGTGCAGCTGATGCGGTCCGGTCAGTACGACGGCGTCTCGGCCTCGGGCAACGCGACGGCCCGGCTGTTCGAAGGTGGCGACGTGGCCCCGGTTAACGTCGACCTGGTCCCGAACTACGCGACGGTGTTCGACGATCTCAAGGATCAGCCGTACAACACGTTCGACGATCAGCCCTACGGCATCCCGCATGGTCGCGGCGCGAACCTTCTGATGTGGAACAGCGACGACGTCTCGCCCGCCCCGGATTCCTGGGACGTGATGCTTGACCCGAACAAGGCCGGAGCGTACAAGGGCAAGATCAGCGCCTACGACGATCCGATCTACATCGCTGACGCCGCCATGTACCTCAAGTTCCATGAGCCGGATCTCGGGATCGAGGACCCTTATGAGCTGAACGACGATCAGTTCAATGCTGCCGTGGACCTGCTGAAGCAGCAGCGCCAAAACGTCGGCGAGTACTGGTCGGACGCAGCCAAGCAGATCGCTTCGTTCACAAACGGCAACTCCACGGTCGGGACGACCTGGCAGTACCAGTACTTTGCGCTCAAGGGTGACAACCAGCCGATGTCGGCCAGTCCCGCGAGCCAGGGTTTCCTGCCCAAGGAGGGCGCGACCGGCTGGTCGGACACCTGGATGATCAGCAATGTCGCAGAGCATCCCAACTGCATGTACAAGTGGATGGACTGGATCGTTTCCCCGAAGGCCAACGCCCAGGTGGCCGAATACTTCGGGGAGGCTCCTGCTCAGAGCAAGGCGTGCGACCTCACGACCGACTCGAACTTCTGCGAGAAGTATCACGCAGCGGACGAGGCTTTCTGGAAGCGCGTCTTCTACTGGCAGACACCGGTAGCCGACTGTGGCGATGGCAACAGCGACTGCAAGGACTACAACGACTGGGTCCAGGCCTGGACGACGATCAAGGGATGACGAAGTACCCGGCCCTCATGAAGGGGGCGATGAGTGGAAGCCGCTGAGGCAAGCGGCTCGGCCTCGAAGAGGTCGGCGGGCCGAAGGCTCGCCGACCTCTTCAACGGCCGGCCCCGGCTGCAGGTCGGCACCCTTCTTGCCGGCCCGGTCGGCTGGCTGGTCATCGGCTATCTCGGCTCGCTCGCCGTACTGCTGATCGCATCGTTCTGGGAAGTCGACCCGCTCAGCGGCGAGGTGGTCCGGAACCTCAGTCTGACCAACTTCCAGACGCTGATCGACGAGCCGGTCTACCGGACGATCGCCCTGCGGACGATCACGATCGCCGGCCTGGTCACGGTCACCGACATCCTGCTCGCCCTGCCGATCGCCTTCTACATGGCCAAGGTGGCAAGCCGGCGCGGAAAGGCGCTGCTCGTGGTCGCGGTTCTGCTGCCGCTCTGGTCCAGCTACCTGGTCAAGGTCTATTCCTGGCGCACCATTCTTTCCGAGAACGGGCCGCTCAACTGGTTCCTCGACCCGATCGGCCTCCACGGTCCCGGTTTTGGCAACGTGGCCGTCTGGCTGGTGATGAGCTACCTCTGGCTGCCGTACATGATCCTGCCGATCTACGC
The DNA here is from genome assembly GCA_963766115.1 of uncultured Solirubrobacterales bacterium. Lineage (GTDB taxonomy): Bacteria > Actinomycetota > Thermoleophilia > Solirubrobacterales > 70-9 > 67-14. Next base: position 305,952 of record CAVXYR010000007.1, on the reverse strand, counting down.
GGGGCTCGAGCGGATCCCCAACTCGCTGATCAGCGCTTCCGAGGACCTCGGCGCCCGTCCCGGCCACACTTTCCGCCGGGTCATCATGCCTCTCGTATTCCCGGCGATCGTCGCGGGTTCGATCTTCACCTTCTCACTGACCATGGGCGACTACATAACTCCTCGACTGGTCTCCAACAACCAGTTCATCGGCAACGTGGTCTTCAACAACATCACCAACGACCTGCCACTCGCTTCGGCCTTCGCCGTGGTGCCGATAGTCGTGATGATCGGCTACCTGCTCGTGGCCCGGCGCCTCGGCGCTTTCGAGCACATATAGGCAATGAAATGAGACTCTCGAAACGATCAACCATCATGCTCCGCCTCGCCGTCGCGGTCGGCCTGGCGTTCATCTATATCCCGCTGGCCGTCCTGGTCCTCTACGCCTTCAACTCGAGCAACATCCTCGAATGGCCACCGCCGGGACTTACCCTTGACTGGTTCCCCAAGGCAATCGAGGATTCGGGGGCCCGGGAGGCCTTCTTCACCTCGATCAAGGCGGCAGTTGCGGCGACCACCATCGCCATCGTTCTGGGCACCCTGGCCTCCCTTGCGGTGGCCCGCCACCAGTTCTTCGGGCGCGAGACGATCTCTTTCCTTGTACTGCTACCGATCGCACTCCCGGGCATCGTTACCGGCGTAGCGCTGAGCGACACCTTCACCCAGGTGCTCGGAATAGACCTGAGCCTCTTTACGGTGATCGTGGGCCATGCCACGTTCTGCATCGTGGTGGTCTACAACAACGTTGTGGCAAGGATGAGGCGACTGGCCGGTTCGCTCGAAGAGGCTTCGGCCGATCTGGGGGCCGACCCCTGGCAGACCTTCACCTACGTGACCCTGCCCAATCTGCAGACGGCCCTCGTTGCCGGCGCGCTGCTCGCCTTTGCGCTTTCATTCGACGAGATCATCGTCACCACTTTCACGATCGGCGCAGCACAGGAGACCCTGCCGATCTGGATCTTCGCCAACCTGTTCCGGCCGAACGAATTGCCGGTCGTAAACGTGGTCGCGGTCATCGTAATTCTGCTGTCGATCATTCCGGTCTACTTCGCCCACCGGCTGACCCGGGAAGAAGGAGGGACCGCCGCGACGAAGGGCGGAGCGATTGAGGCCGAGGCCACCGCCGTTCCTTGATTCAGGCCCGGTCGGCCTGATCGGGCTCGACTGGCGCTCGACTCGCCAGTGAGTTGGCCAGATCCTCGAGCCGAAGCTCCTTCAGGCCCTCGTCGACCGCCTTCAGTTCAGCGGCGCAGTACTCGACCAGTTCTTTTGCCTCGCCGCAAAGCTCGAGTGTTTCCCTCAGCTCGGCTTCACCCGAGTCGAGCCGTTTGATTATCTGGTCGAGGCGCTCGACCGCGCTCTCGTATGTCTGTCCACCTTCATCGGTCATCTTCCACCCCGTCCAGTCGGATCTGTTCGAAATCTGCGACCTCTTCATTGTCCAGAACCTCCGCCGGAACCGGTCCGTCGGCAAAGCGGACCTCGATCCTCCGCGCCCTCTGGGCCGCTTTGACCGATGCGACCGGTTCACCGGCCCGGTCCTCGACCCGGGCATAGCCGCGCTCCAGCGTCCGCTGAGGATCATGCGCCCGAAGGGCCAGGGCCCGGGAATCGTTTCGGCTGCGGCCGGATTCGACGAGCTTCCGGACCCGCCCCGCGAGCATGGCCGGGGCGCCGGCGTTGCTGGTCATGCCGGTCTCGACCGAGCGGGCCAGGCGGCCGACTGCCGGACTGAGGTTCCCGCGGGACGATCCGGCCAGTTCGCTCCGCCGGATGGCCAGACCGCGCTCGGATGAAGCCCGGATCTCCCTGGTCTTCTGGTTGAGCGCCGCCCTCTGTTGCCGGATCGCCCGGACGGGGCCTCCCGCCAAAGCGGCGAGCGGGCGGACCCGCTCCTCGATCGCCGACCCGCCGAACCTGAAAATGTCCGCCGTGGCTTCGATGAGGTAGGACCGGGCGAGGCGGCAGTCGAGCGGCACGGCGGCCTCGGCGGCGTGGGTCGGGGTCGAGCACCTGACCGCGGCGACGTCGTCGATCAGGGTGAAGTCGCGCTCGTGGCCGACCGCGGAGACCACCGGGACGGCAAGCATCGCCACGGTGCGGCAGAGATCCTCGTCGCAGAACGCCCAGAGGTCGGTCAGGCTGCCGCCGCCGCGACAGACCACGATCGCCTCGACCCCGGAGAAGGCCGCCATGTCCGACAGTGCCCTGGTGATCGCCGGGGCCGCGTTCCTGTCCTGTACCGGGGCGAACCCCCAGACGATCTCGCCCTGCCAGCCCCGCCGCTCGAGCCCGACCAGCAGGTCGCGGCGGGCCGCCCCGCCTTCAGCCGTGATCACTCCGATCCGCCGCGGTAGTGCCGGCCGCTCGAGCAGCTTCTGCGGCTCGAACAGGCCCTCCTTCTCGAACTGCCCTCGCAGCGCGGCCAGCCGGGCCAGCAGATCCCCCTCGCCGGCCGGGCGCAGCGCCGTCACCCTGAAGCTGAAAGCGGGCGAGGCGTTCTTGCCGCCGACGTAGTAGTCGGGGCCTCCCCGGGCGATCACCATCGCCCCCTCCCGCAGGTCCTCCGGCGAGAGGTCCAGCTTCTCGAAGTCGTTCTTCCACATCGTGCACGGCACGCCACCGCGTTCGTCGCGAAGCTGGAAGTAATGCTGGACCCTGCTCTTGCTTACGCTGACCAGCTCACCGGTGATCGTCACCCTGGGCAGTTTCCGGAGGCCGCCGACCAGGCCGGCCGCGTATTCGCCGACCGGTATCGGCAGCGGCTCGCCGGGTGATTCTCCGGGCCCGCCGGGATCCGTCTGCTTGCCGGCCATCGAATCCCGACCGGTAGTCGGTCCGTCTATTTCTCCTGCCATTCGCAGGCCCACTCCTGAAGGCCCTCGATCGACGGCTTGAGCGCGTCCCCCTTGTCGGTCAGTCCGTACGAGACCCGGACCGGGAAGCCGTCTTCCACGGTCCGCTTCATCAGCCCGGCCCGCTCGAGCTCGCGCAGGCGCTGCGAAAGCAGCCGGTCCGAGAGCCCCGGGACAGCCCGCTTCAGTTCGGCGTATCGCAGCGGGCGCTCGCTCAGGGCCCAGATGATCGCCCCGCTCCAGCGCTTGCCGATCAGCTCGATCGCCGCGTGAAAGTGCGGGCATACCTCCGGCACGGCCGGTCTGTCCGGGCGGCCGTCGGCCGCGTCCCGCTCAGCAGTAGTACCGCTCACCGTCATATGAGCTTACAAAACCGGTCCCCCGGCAACTCGAAATCGGCTGCCTGAAGCGGGATCACCGGGCGCAGGGACCGGTGTCGACCTCGCCGCTCGCGCCCCTGACTATCCGCCGGACCACCCGGTTGGGGACCGCCAGTCCGCCGGGCGGGCCCTCGGTCGTCGCCGCGAAGATCGTCCCCAGAACCCGCCCGGCGGAATCGACCAGCGGCCCACCGGAGTTTCCGTGACGGACCTTGCCCCGGAGGGTCAGCATCAGCCTCGCGATCGGACCAGATCCGTAGGCGTCCTCGCCGAACACCTTGCCGATGGTCCCGGCGCGGGCCGGGGAGAGCGTCAGCGGTCCGTCTCTGGGGTAGCCGATGACCGCGGCCGCGGCACCGGGCTCGGTCGATTTCAGCATCGCCAGCGGCTCCGGGTCGATGTCGGCGGCGAGCACCGCGATGTCGTTTCGCGGCTTGTAGGCGATCGGCACCGCGTCGGCGATCTGACCGTCGGGGGTCTCGATCCTGGTGTCGGTCTGACCTGCCACGACGTGGGCGTTGGTGACCACGGTGTTCGGTGCCACGACCCAGCCGGAGCCCATCACGCCCAGTCCGCATGCCGTTCCGACAACTCTGACAACCGACGAGCCCGCCTTCCTGATCCGGGCCTGGTCGACGGACACCGCGGCCGGAGTGGCGATATCGCCCGGCGAAGTCGCCACCTGCGGCGTCGGGGCAATCCGGTGGAGCGCCTGGATCAGCGGACCCGAAGGAGGCATGACCTCGTTTATCCCACCCAGAAGGAGGGACTTCTGGGCGCTCTTTCGCAGCGAATCCGCGCCGGGTGTGTAGATCGCCACCGCGCCGAGGACCCAGATCACCCCCATCGCGACAGCAGCCACCAGCAGGGCGCCCCCGATTCCGTCGACGATCTGCCATCCCGGGCTGCTTATGGCCGTGGCCCGCACCCGTTGCCCGAACGACGCGGCGATCGCCAGGGTGATCGATCCGACCATGATCGCGCCGATCAGCGCGGCCATCGGAGCGTAGGGCGAACTCGACCCCTGGTCCAGGATCACCGGGGCGAGCCGGGAGCCGAGCACGGCTCCGGCCACGAGGCCGCCGAGCCCGAGCGCCCCGACTATCAGGCCCTGCCGGAAGCCCCAGAGGGCGACGAAAAAGGTGAAGGCGGCTATGCCCCAGTCCAGAGCGGTCACGGGGTCAATCTATCCACCGGCCTGCCCCGGTAGTTTTGTCGGGTTATGGCAAGCCCCCCGACCCGCCTAGAACGACAGCAACGCCTGAAGACGAGGGCGTTGCCGCTGATCGCCGTCGCGCTGGTCGCGTTCATACTCGGGGCGATCCAGGGCTGTCCCGGCAATCCCAACCGGGATGCGGCCGCGCGCTATGTCGCCGCCTGGTCCGAAGGCGACTACCAGGCGATGCACGATGAACTGAGCACCACCTCGCGCGAGGCGATCACGCTCGAACGTTTCGAACAGCGCTACGCCGAATCGGAAGCGATGGCGACCATGACATCGCTCGAAGGCGGCGAAGCCGGCGGGGACGAATCCAACGCCGAAATCCCGGTCACCGTCGCGACCCGGGCCTTCGGCACGGTGATCCAGCCACTCGAGTTCACCTTCGGCGAGGACGGGATCGCCTGGCAGAACAGCCTGCTGTTCCCCGGGCTGAAGCTCGATGAAACGCTTGGCCGCAAAACCAGGCTGCCCCGCCGTGCCTCGATCCTGGCCGCCGACGGCAAGGCCATGGCGGCGGGCCCGTCACTTGCCCGGAGCTACCCGCTGGGCGACGCGATGATCGACGTCACCGGCGTGGTCGGCACCCCGGAAGAGGGACCGGACCTTGCGGCCATGGCCCTCGGCATCGACCCGGGCGAACCGACCGGGATCAGTGGACTCGAGTTGGCCTTCAACGACCGCCTCTCGGGCAAACCCGGCGGAACACTCAAGGCGGTCCCGGTCAAGGGCGGCGGTGGGGGGCGTGAACTCGCCACCGGTGAGTCGGCGCCGGCCGATCCACTCAAGACCACGATCGACCCGACCCTGCAGGAGTCGGCGGTCGCCAACCTCGCCGGTCAGCTCGGCGGCGTGGCCGTGCTCGACGCGAAGAAGGGGCGGATAAAGGCCCTGGCCGGCCAGGCCTACTCGGTTATCCAGCCGCCGGGCTCGACCATGAAGATGGTCACCACGACGGCGGCACTGGAAACCGGCAAGGCGACGCTCGACAGCGAGTATCCGGTCGTGACCGAGGCGCCGGCCGACGGACGCATGATCAGCAACGCATACGACGAGCTCTGTGGCGGAACCCTGGTCGAATCGTTTGCCCACTCCTGCAACTCGGTCTTCGCCCCGCTGGGAATGGAGATCGGCGAGGAAGCGATGACCGAGACCGCCGAGGCCTACGGCTTCAACAAGGTGCCGGCGATGTTCAACGCGGAAAGCACGGCCGTGGTCGATCCCCCGATCCCGACGATTCCGAAACCGGGTGAATACAACAACGAACTCGGGGTGAGCGCGATCGGACAGGGCAAGGTCCAGGCGACACCGCTCTTGATGGCCAGCGTCGCCCAGACGATCGCCAACGGCGGCAAGCTGATGCCGACCCCGTTCACCACCGAACCTGCACTTCAGCCCGATGCCGAACCGGTTCGGGTCTCGAGCGCCAGGACCGCCAGGCAGTTGACCCAGTTGATGGTGGCGGTCGTCACTTCGGGCACCGGGCCGGCCGCAGCGATCCCGGAAGCCCAGGTCGCGGGCAAGACCGGGACCGCCGAGCTCGGGCCTTCGGGGGAGACCGACGGAGACGGCGAGCCGATTCTCAGTGAAGATGCCTGGTTTGCCGGCTTCGCCCCGGCCGACAGACCAAAGCTCGCGGTCGCCGTGATGCTGATCGAGGCCGACGGCGACGGCGGCACGGTGGCCGCCCCGATAGCCGGCGCGGTGCTGTCGGCCGGGCTGTAGACGGCGATCGCCCCGCGGGATAGTGTCTGAACACCACATGGGTTCCGGGAGTCGGATCATGCCAAGACTTACAGTGGACCTCTTCACCACGCTTGACGGTTTCGCCTCGGGAGAGCAGTCCCCGGCCTACTTCGGCTACTTCGGGCCCGATCTCGAGGGCTGGATCGACCATGAGCTGGCCAGGCCCCAGGTAGTCCTGATGGGCCGTGTCACCTTCGAATCGCTGGCGGCCACTTCGCAGTCCAGCGAAACCGATCTGACCAGGCGATTGACCGAGCTGCCCAAGGTGGTGTTTTCCGAGACCCTCGATGAGCCGCTTCCCTGGAGCAACTCGCGGCTGGTCAAGTCCGGCCTCGGAGCCGAGGTCCGATCACTCAAGCAGGGACCGGGCGACCCGCTGCGCACCGTGGGCAGTCCCGTGCTCGTTTCGAGCCTGCTGACGCTCGGGCTGGTCGACCGGCTGCGGCTGGTCGTCTTCCCCCAGGTCCTCAGCAGTACCGGGAGAGACCTGATCTTCGCCAACCTCCCGGATATCGAGCTGGACCTGGTCGCGACCCGGGTGCTCGACTCCAGGCTGGTACTGCTCGAGTACGACGTTCGCTGATTCCGACAGCACCGCCCGAAAGGGAACACCGGGCGATGGGCCCGACGACTTCATTCAGGCCCCGTTTCGGCCCTCGATCTGGTCCTGGTTCCGGGCCCGGCTGCCGCCGCTACGCCGGCGAGTCCTCGAAGGGCAGCTCGGTCAGCCGCGAATGGTCTACGGCGATCAGGTAGACGGTGTTGTCGCGCATCGGAAACGGCGCCCCGATGAACTTGACCGACATCGCATCGACCAGGGCGTCGGCCTCGTCGCCGGTCATCGTGTCGTCGAGGTGCCCGCGCAGCTGGCCCGTGCGGTAAGGGTTGTCGCGGTCGACGATGCTCATGGCCACCCGCCCGTCGCGCGCAACGTTGCGGCCTTTCAGCCCGTCCGGGTTGTTCGTGAAGAAGACCGCGAAATCGCCGTGAGTCGCGCCCCAGACCGTGGTGCTGTGAGGCGCGCCATCGGGCATGAGCGTGCTCAGGTGGACGAAGTTGGGGCCGTCGAGCAGGGCGCGGACACCGGGGTCGAACATGGCCGGAGTCTAGCGCCCGAGCCGCCTCATCCCGGTCGTCGGGGCCCCGCTCCCGGGCCTTGTTCCCAGGCCCTACTCCCGGGTGACCGGGGCCCCGAGGCAGACCGCGATCAGGCCGGCGATCGCTCCCGCGCTGAGGATCACCGCGCCGATCACCGGCAGGACCAGCCCGACGACCACACCGATAAGGCAGGCGAGCGAGCCGACGGCGAGGACCGTCCACCATTCGCCCAGATTTGGCCCGGGCGTCCCGGCATCGGGGGCCGATATCACCACGCCGAGCACCAGCAGGGCGGCTCCGGCGTACTCGAAACCGGGGCCGAAAGAGCCGAGCAGGGCCACTACCGCGCCGCTGCCGGCGATCAACTGGCCGGCGAAGCCGGTCGAGACCGGGCTAGAGGTCGAGCTCAACCGAGGCCGGGCCGTCTTCGCCATCGACCTCGAGCTCGATCGGCCGTAGCTCCAGGGAAGCGTCGTCGATCAGGAACAGCAGCATCGAGGCCTCGATCGGGCCCACCTCGGGGGTGGAATCGAGCGCCGGGACTATGTCCTCGGGCCCGACATCGGCCCCGGGTCTCAGCGCGTAGCTGCTTTCGGATTCCAGGTTCTCGTACCTGTCTCCCGCCGTATCGACCAGCTCGAACGAGTCGGGAAGAGCGTGGGACTCATCCTCGTCAAGGTTCTCGGCCTGCAGGAAGACCCCGATGTAAGTCTGGTCCGGCTTCGGCTCGGGCTGGCCGACCAGGTATTCCTTGTCTTCGACGTCGCTGGGGTTGAGCGGACGGGTGAACAGAACGTTGTACTCGAGCGGCCCCAGCTCGAACCGCTCCCCTTCGACGATCCCGGTTTTCTTTTCATGATCGCTGCCGCCGCAGGCCGCAAGGGCGGTGCCGGAGGCAAAGATCGTGAAGGCGATGACCAGCCCGCGAAACCAGTTGCTCTTGGTAATTGTGTCCATCGGCGGCGGAGTTTAGTCGTCCGTGCGGTCTAAAGGACGCCGGTCGCGTATCGGTTCCCGCCGGCCACGCCAACCGGCTCGGCCGTAGCCTGATCGGCCTCGATCAGCTCCCGAAGCCGCCTGGCCGCCTTCTTCAGCCGCCGCCGGTGCCACCCGGCACCCCCGGTCATGCGATCGAACGCTTTCGCCAGCCCGGTCGGCTCGGTCCAGAAGCTGACCCGGACGATCGAAACCCCGGCGGCCGACTCGGCCAGCTCCCACTCGGTCCCCGCCGTGGTGCGGTTGAATCGCCCGGTTTCACCCCGTTCGGAGATCCTCCGGGGTGGCTCTGAGGCGACGATTGAGGTATCGGTCCAGGCTGACCGACGGCGGAACTGGAACCGCGCCCCGGCACCGATTCCTCGCGAATCGAGCCTCAGCAGGCGAAAGTGCCGGATCGAGTCGCCGTAGAGTTCGCGACGGGTCGCGAGGTCCATCAGGTATTCGTGGGTCCGCTCGCGCGGGGCGTCGATCTCGATCTCGGCGAATACTGGTCCCATCCGGGCTGATTGTATGGCCTGCCGGCCTCCCGGGGTGATCGGCCGGAGGTAGGGTGTGAGCCGTGGCCGTAACGATCGCAGTGCTCTCGCAGAAGGGCGGGACCGGAAAGACGACCCTGACCCGTTCGCTGGCCGAAGGGATGTCCCGTTCCGGGCTCAAGACATTGGCGATCGACGCCGATCCCCAAGGCAATCTCTCGGAGTACTTCGGCGTGCCGGCCGACGCCTTCCCGACCCTGGGCGAGGTTCTGGCCGGCCAGGAACGAGCGATGGAGGCAATCCACGACAACGTGATCCCGGCGAATCTGGGCCTGGCCGAAGCCGAGTTGATGCTGGCCGGGAAGATCGGGCGCGAGCTGACCCTGAGAAGCGCGCTCCGGGAGCCGAAGCGCCACTACGACATCTGCCTGATCGACTGCCCTCCCACCCTCGGGCTGCTGACCGTGAACGCCCTGGTCGCCTCCGACTGGGCGATCCTCTCTTCGGAGGCCGAGCACTTCTCCGAACAGGGGGCCGAGCAGGCCATGGAGGTGATCGGTCTGGCCCGCGAAAACCTCAACCCCGATCTCGACCTGCTCGGGGTTCTGCTCAACATCGCCGACATGCGGACCAACCACGCCAAGGCGACTCTGGAAACCCTGCGGAGCGAGTTCGGCGACAAGGTGTTCGAGACGGTGATCCGGAGGTCGATCGTCTACCCGGAATCGGCCCGGGCGTCGAAATCGATCTTCGAGTACAGGCGCCGCAAGGCGATCGACTACGCCCGCCTCACCGCCGAAGTCCTCGAGCGGCTCAACCTTGTCCCGGCTCTCTCCAGGGCCCGGGAAATGGTCGGTGAGTTGGAGCCGGAAAGGCGAACCTGACCTCTCCGCGGCCGGTCGATCAAACGGTCGGCGGATCTAGCCCCGGGACATCCAGTCGAGCAGGATTCGACTCATCGCAACCGGGTTCTCTTCCTGCGTGTGGGTGGCGCCCGGCAGTACCTTGCGCCCGGTATCCGGAATCAGCTGCTCGAGCCGGTCGAGTATTCGCCGGAAGAAGGCCCGCGTGTTTTCTCCCTCGAGCAGCAGAGTAGGCGCCGCCAGGCTCCGCAACTGCGATTCGCTCAAAAGCGGATAACCGGCGCCCAGCATCGAGGCCTTGAATGGGGCGAGGTTCTGCTCGGCCTCCCTCTTGCGGTCCTCGGGCATGGACTGGTAGGCATCTTTGCCGAGTGCGCCATCGACGAAAGCGAGCATCCCGGCCCGGTCTTCGTCTTGCCGGAATGCCTTCTCGGCCGGGGCGATCGCCCGGGCACCGAACGCACCGATCGCGATCGCGGTGCGTGGCCGCCGCAAGAGGAGCCGCAGCATCTCCGATGGCTTCGGCGGCATGCTCGTGAAAAGGGTGATCGCCGGTGGCTCGCCAAGGACCAGACTCTTGACGAGATCCGGGCGGCGAATCGCCGCGAGCAACGCGATGAACGCGCCCCAGGAGTTGCCGACCAGATGAGCCGGGGCGGCCCCGGCCACGGTCAGGAATCCGGTCAGGTCGTCGACATGCGGATCCATCTGGTCGTCGACGCCGGCCGGGATCGGCTCGTTTGGCGGCGAATACCGGCGACTGTAGGCGATCGCCCGGTGGGTCCGGCCCAGCGCCTCCACCTGCGGCTCCCAGCAGCGCAGGTCGCTGAGTGACCCGTGGACGAACACGACGTTTTCCCCCTCGCCCCGATCCCGGTAGGCGAGCGATGTTCCGTTGACCTCGACCGTCTTGACGTCTTCGAACCCTGAAGCCATCACCCCGATACTAACCCCGGTCGGCGCTCCAGAACAGGCCACTCGGCGCCGGTGCGGCGGGATCGATCCGATCCCGGTCAGTCGCGACAGGGATGGAGGCCCGTGGTCAGGACGGGCCGATGATCGCGGCCCAGACAAGGCCGGCCGATACCGCGGTAAACGAGATCACCGCCAGCGCCCGGTACCAGAGCCTCTTCTGGGAATCCGGGTCGAAGGCCGGCGGCACGAACAGCAGCGGGTTGCCCGTGGTGCCGAAGATCAGCAGCCCGGCGGCCAGACCCGGCAGGTCGTCCACGACCAGCCCGACCGCGATCAGGATCAGGCCCATGGTCACGAAGTCGAGGTGGACCTGGAGGATCCGGTGCGGCTGGACCACCCCGATCTTCTCCAGCCATTCCGGATGCTCGAGACGAACCACCATCACCCAGCCGAGCAGCGCGCCTGTCGCCAGCTGGATCAGGCCGATCTGAATCAGGAGGTCCATTGGCTGGACGCCGACCCCGCCTTCCTCAGAGCTCCGGCACGTCGGCGCCGAGCGGGGTGAACCCGACCCGCTGGACATCTGCCCAGCCGGAACAGCGTTCCCTCAGTTCGGCCATGACCATTCCGGTCTCCTGCCAGCCGGTCCAGACGAGAACGGTCGGGCCGGCTCCCGAAATCGTCGCCCCGATCGCCCCGAAATCGCGAGCCTCTTCGACGATCCGCATCGATTCGGGAAAGAGGTGGCTGCGCCGGTCCTGGTGGAGGCGGTCGTGGAGACCGAGCGAGATCAGGTCGAAGTCACCCCGGCTCAGCCCGAGGGCGAGGTGAGCCGCGGACGAGGCGTTGGCGATCGCGTCCTTGACCGGTACCTCGGACGGAATCGCCAGCCGGGCCTTTTCGGTCGAGACCTCTTCGTGGGGGATCACCAGGAGGCCCTCGAGGCCCTCCGGCGATTCGATCCTGGTCGCGATCAGGTGCGGTCCCTCCCCGCTGCAGACCACGAATCCGCCGAAGATCGCGGCGGCGACATTGTCGGGATGACCCTCCAGCGCGGTCGCCCGTTCGAGCACGTCCTGGTGTTCCAGTCCGAGTTCGAAAAGATGGTCGGCCGCGACCATGCCGGCGACGATCGCAGCCGCGGACGAGCCCATGCCGCGGGCAAGTGGAATGTCGCCGCCGATCCGGAATGAGATCCCGTCGGCCGGATGGACCGACTCGAACGCCTTGACGAGCAGGTTGTCCCGGCCGGACGGAACGTCGAGCGCGCCGCATTCAACCGAGAACTCTCCGCTCTCGGTCACCTCCAGTTCGAGGTGCACGTCCAGCGCCACGGCCATCACGTCGTAGCCCGGCCCGAGATTGGCGGACGAAGCCGGGACGCGTACCAGTCGGTGTCGCTCGGTCACCTCCGGAAAGTTATTCGCTTCCGGCGGCTCGGCGCACCCGGCCCGGCGAGGCGGGCAAGTACGCCGATGCGCCCGAGCCTTCATCATGGTCGCAATGGATTCGCCCGCGGCATCGCTCGCTCCCACCGACCCCCGTCTCCCGGTGCCGTCGCCGGCGCTCGAGGTCAAGGACCTGGTCAAGCGCTATCCGACCGGGGTCGAGGCCCTGCGCGGGGTCTCGCTGGGGATCAGTGACGGCGAGTTCTTCGGCCTGCTCGGCCCCAACGGGGCCGGCAAGTCGACCCTGATCCACTGCGCCACCGGCCTGGCGATGCCGACCTCGGGAACGATCCGCATCTTCGGCGACAACGCGGTCGAGGGCTACAAGGCCGCCCGGGAGTCGGTCGGCCTCGCCCCGCAGGACATCAACCTCGACTGGTTCCTGACCGTCGAAGAGACGCTCGACTTCCACGGCGGCTACTTCGGCATGAAAAGGAACGACCGCCGCGAGCGGGTCAGCGAGCTGCTCGAGGCGTTCTCGCTGACCGACAAGCGCGACGAGCGCACCAGGACGCTCTCCGGCGGAATGAAGCGCAGGGTCGTGCTGGCCCGGGCGATGATGCACCGGCCACGCCTGTTGATCCTCGACGAGCCGACCGCCGGGGTCGACGTCGAACTGAGGCTCGAGCTCTGGCAGTACGTCCAGCAGGTCAACAGTGAAGGCACGACCATCCTGCTGACCACGCACTACCTGGAAGAGGCCGAGCAGCTCTGCAGCCGGATCGCCTTCATCAACGAGGGACAGATCGCGGCCGAAGGCACGAGCCAGGAGCTCGCGTCCAGGTACGGGGTCAGCAGCCTCGAAGACGCCTATCTCGGCCTGGTCGGGCGCAAGGAGCTCTCGCGGGCCCACATCGGCGAGGACCCGGCTTGAGTACCTCGATGGTGCGGTTCCTCGCGCTGACCCGGCGCGAGGTCAGCCGCTTCGTGAAGATCAAGGGCCAGACGATCGGCGCCCCCCTGCTCGAAACCTTTCTCTACATCTCGGTCTTCGGTGCGGCGCTCGGAACCAGAGTCGGCGACCTCGACGGCATCGACTACGTCGTCTACGTGATCCCCGGCCTGATCCTGATGGCCTGGGCGATCAACGCGTTCACCAACAACGCCTCGTCGATCCTCCAGCAGAAGTTCCAGCGCTCGATCGACGACCAGCTCTCTTCCCCGGCCTCGCCGGTCCAGCTGCTGATGGCGTTCACCCTGGGCGGCTTCCTGCGCGGCATGACGATCACCGTGATCACCTTCATCGTCGCCAGCCTGCTGGTCGACCTGCCGGTCGACCATCCAGCGGTCCTGGTCGTCTCGCTGCTCCTGGTCGGCTTCTTCTTCTCCCAGATCGGGGTCCTGGTCGGGATCCGGGCCGAACAGTTCGACGACGTCTCGTTCGCCCAGACCTTCATCCTGCAGCCGCTGATCTTCCTCGGCGGCATCTTCTACTCGGCATCGCTGCTGCCCGAGCCGTACCAGACCCTGACCCACTTCAACCCGGTCTACTACATGATCTCGGTGGTCAGATACGGCTTTCTCGGGATAGCCGACGTCAACATCGCCCTTTCCCTGCTGATCCTGGCCGTGGTAACCGCGTTTCTCACTCTGGTCAACCTGCGGCTGTTCGTCAGTGGATACCGGCTGAGGGCCTGATCGCCGAAGGGGTTCATGTCGCGCGTCTCAAAGCGGGCCGGCGCCGTTGCCGGCCTGCTTTCGCTCGAAAGCGAGACGTGCCGACACGACGGCCACGGAGCAGACCCCGATAAGCACGAGCGCAGCCGGGTCGTTTCCGGCGAGGTAGTAGATCAGCCCGACCGCTGCTGCCAGACACATCCCGAAGCCCGCGTAGGCGAGGCGCCGGTCGATCGCGCCCTCGGCTGTCCGCCTGGCATGGAGGTAGTTGATCAACCCGAAGACGACCAGGAAGGCAAGCGACCCGAACGACACCAGCTCGGTTATTCCGGGCAACAGCGCGAAAGCCGCCCCGGTTGCCGCCAGCACAACCATCGCGCCCACCGGAAGGCCGGCCCTTTCCCGGGTCACCACGGCGGGCAGTTCACCTGCAGCGCCGACGTCCCGGACCAGTCGCGAGGTCGAAAAGAGCGTTGCGTTGATCGCCGATGCGGTCGCCAGCACGGCCGCCAGCGTCGCGGCCCAGAGGCCGGGAGTACCGAGGGCCTCGCGACCTACGGTTGCAAAGGCGACCTCCTTCTGGGCGACGATTACCGAATCCGGAACGAGCATCTGCGAGCCGACCGTGACCGTCATGTAGATGACCGCGACAGCGACCACGGACAGGTAGAGCGCGAGCGGAAGCGTGCGACGGGGACGCTCGATGTCCTCGTAGTCGTACGGGAGCAGTTCAAAACCCTCGTACGCGACGAAGATCACCGCTCCGCCGAGCAGCACCCCGAGCATCCCCTCGTTGTCGAGGGGGGCCAGCTGCGAACTCGAGAATTCACTCAGGCCGACGGTGGCGATCGCGCCGAGGATCGCCAGTTTCGCGAAAACGACCCCGTCCTCGACGAGTCCGGAAGTGACCACTCCACGCAGGTTGATCGCAACGAAGACAGCCAGCACCGTGGTGGACGCCAGCCGGGCCGCGAGGGCGGACAAGCCGAGCACGTTGGAGACGTAGTGACCGAAGGTGAAGGCGTATACGGCGAGGGCGAAGACGTAGCCGACGATCAGCAGCCAGGCGACCCATGCTCCCGCCCTTGCGTGGCCGGCGTCGCGAAGGTAGGTGAACGGACCCCCCGACCGACGGGAGCGATCGGCCAGGCGGGCGAAGGCGTGGGCGGTCAGGCCGGCGATCACCGCCCCCAGGGCGAATGAGAAGAAAGCCAGGTGGCCGGCCAGGGCGATGGTCAGCCCGAGCACGCTGAATATCCCACCGCCGATCATCCCGCCGATCGCCATCGCGCACGATTCACGCAACCCGAGCTTCCCCCCGCGACTCGCGCGATGCTCCGCTCGCGGGCTGTGACGGCGCCGATGGTCCGGCATCGGATTTCCCTGGCCCTTCCGGCCGTTACCCGCCCGGCCGGCCGGCGCTCGCTTTCACGTCTTGGTGCGGTAGTGGAGGAAGACCGTGCCGTTGCCGAAACGGCGCTCGTCCAGCAGTTCGAGTTGCTGGTTGAAGCGATCCGGCAGGGCCCGCCTGCCTCCTCCGACGATCACCGGCACCACGAAAAGATGCCATTCATCGACCAGCCCGATCCTGATCGCCGCGGATGCCAGGCTCGCGCCGCCGATCGACATGTCGCCGCCGGTCTGTTCCTTCAGCCGCCGGATGTGCTCGGGGTCGAAATTCGATTCGATCCGCGTCTTGCGACTGGCCACCGACTCGAGCGCCCGCGAGAAGACGATCTTGTCGGCCGCCTTCCAGATCAGCGCGAACTCCCGCAGAACGGGCGTATGCTCGATCGCCGACTGCGCATTTTCCCAGTAGACCATCGACTCGTACATCTTTCGCCCGTACAGGTAGGTGACGATCGGACGCTCGAGCTCGTTGATGAAGGCGTGCACCTCTTCGTCCGGTTCGGCCCAGTCGATCCCGCCACTCCGGTCGGCCACGTAGCCGTCGAGAGAGGTGATCGCGGAATAGATCAGCTTCGCCATCGAAGCAGGATTCTACGCCGGGCCGAAAACGGCCTTCTCGACCGCGGTGATTTCGTTGACACAGTTGATCACCGGCGGCGCCTTGCCGAGAGCAGTGTCGGGATCCTTGAGTCCATGGCCGGTCAGCACGCAGACGACCGTCTCCGGGGTCTCCATCCCTTCGACCACCGGCAGGCCGTGGTTGAGGATGCCGGCGACCGAGGCGGCCGAGGCCGGCTCGCAGAAGACGCCCTCGTTGGACGCGAGCCAGTGGTAGGCGTCGAGGATCTGCTCGTCGGTCACCGCCGCGACCCGGCCCCGTGACGTGTTGAATGCGTTCATCGCCTCCTCCCACCGGGCCGGGCTGCCGATCCGGATCGCCGAGGCGACCGTCTCCGGGTTGGCCACCGGCGCCCCGGTGACCAGCGGGGCCGCGCCGGCCGCCTGGAAGCCGTAGAGAACCGGCGCGGTCTCCCGTTCCTGAAAGCCTTTCCAGTAGGCGGTCACGTTGCCGGCGTTGCCGACCGGGATCGCCAGCGCGTCGGGCGCCTCGCCGAGCTCGTCGATCAGCTCGAACGCGGCCGTCTTCTGGCCCTCGATCCGGTAGGGGTTGACCGAATTGACCAGCTCGATCGGGTGGCGCTCGGACAGCTCCCGGACCAGCACCAGGGCGTCGTCGAAGTTTCCTTCCAGGGCGATCACCCGGGCACCGTGGATCAGGGCCTGGGCCAGCTTGCCGATCGCGATCTTGCCCTCGGGCACGATCACCGCCCCGGTCATTCCGGCCCGCACCGCGTAGGCCGCCGCGCTGGCCGCCGTGTTTCCGGTCGAGGCGCAGATCACGGCCTCGGCCCCGCGACCCTTGGCCCGGGACACGGCGACGGTCATGCCGCGGTCCTTGAAGCTGCCGGTCGGGTTGGCGCCCTCGACCTTGAGCCAGACCCGTGCACCCACCTTCTCAGACAGGATCGGGGCCTCGACCAGCGGAGTCGAGCCTTCGTTGATGCTGACCACCGGATCGCCCGGCTCCAGTGGCAGGGTTTCGCGGTATCTCTCGATCAGTGGCTGCGGCATCGGCTCTAGACGAACTCTTCTTCGATTACCCGGATGTAGCGCGGCGGCGACCGGAGCGACCCGAGGCGGCCGATCTCGCCGATCGCCTGCTTGAAGCGCGACTCGAGGCACTGGTGGATCACCATGACCAGCCGGGCGTCGCTGCCGATCCCGCGCTGGACCACGCTCTTGACCGAGATCCCGTGGTCGGACAGCATCTTCGCCACCTCGGCCAGGACCCCGGGCTCGTCGGCTACCTCGAGATGGAGATAAAAGGACGAGGCGACGTCACTCAGGACTTCCAGCTCCTCCAGGGCGTGATGGGTCGGAGCGTCGCCGGTGACCACCGAGACCAGGTCGCCGAGAACGGCGGCCGCGGTCTGGAGCCCGCCGGCGCCCGGTCCCGACATCGTCACCTCGGTGATCTCGGGCGCCTCTACCATGACCGCGTTGAACGGGCCTTCAATCGGCGACAGCGGATGGCCGGGATACAGGAAGCAGGGAAAGACCCTGACCGTGATCCCTTCCGGCAGCCTTTCGGCGACCCCCAGCAGTTTCAGCGAGAGCCCGAGTTCCTTGGCGTAGGCGAGATCGTCCGGCTGGACCGACTCGATTCCTTCGAAATCGACCTGGTCGAGCGTGACCGGGGTGTGAAAGGCAAGCCGGGCGAGAATCGCCATCTTCGCTGCCGCGTCGGCTCCGTTTACGTCTTCGGTCGGGTCGGCTTCGGCGTAGCCGAGGTCCTGGGCCCGCTTGAGCGTGTCGGCGTAGGAGGCGCCGGTCGCGGCCATCTCGGACAGGATGAAGTTGGTCGTGCCGTTGACGATGCCGAAGACCTTGCTGAACTCGACCGCGCCGAAGCTCTCCTGGACCACCCGGATCACCGGCACTACCGCCGCCACCGCGGCCTCGAAGCGCAGCTGGACCCCGGCCTTCTCTGCCGCGGCAAACAGCTCGGCCCCGTGCCGGGCAAGCAGCTGCTTGTTGGCGGTGATCACCGGCACCCCCGCATCGAGCGCAGCCAGGACGTGCTCGCGGGCGGTGTCGGTCCCGCCCATCAACTCGACGATCACATCGGCCTCGGCCAGGATCTGGTCGAAGTCGCCCTGGCTGGTCGTCAACACGCCGGAGATCTCTGCCTTCCTGCCGATCGCGGCCTCGATCGTCGCGGCCCGCTCTCCGACCAGGTCGGCGAAGGCACTTCCGACGGTGCCCCTGCCGAGCAACCCGATATTCAGGCTCTCGCTCATGCGTCCCTCGCCAGCAGGTCGTCCCAGGTCTCCCGTTCGACCACTACGCGGGCGTCACCGTCCTCGCAGAAGATGACCGGCGGCCGGGGCATTCCGTTGTAGTTATTGGCCAGCGAGTGACCATAGGCACCGGTCGCCGGGATCAGCAGGGTGTCTCCAATCTGGGGATCGGCCAGGGCCACGTCACGGATCAGGATATCCCCGGACTCGCAATGCGACCCGGCGACGGTCACCCGGCGCTCGGCCGGGGCGTCCGGCCGGTCGGCGATCACGGCCTCGTAGGTGGCGTCGTAGAGCATCGGCCGCAGGTTGTCAGACATGCCACCGTCGACCGCGAGATAGGTCCTCACTCCGGGAATCTCTTTGATCGTGCCGACCGTGTAGAGGGTCACCCCGGCGGTTCCGACCAGCGAGCGCCCGGGCTCGATCAGGATTCGAACCCCCTCGTCGAAAATCTCGCGGGCGGCCCTGACCTTGAGCTCTACGTACTGCTCGATCGGGGGCGGACGGTCGCCGCTTTCGTAGGAGATCCCGAGCCCGCCACCGAGGTTGAGGATTCGGCACCAGTCGCCCTGCAGTTCGGCCAGCGCCTCGACCGCGAGCCGGAACGATTCGATCTCGAAGATCTGCGAGCCGATGTGGAAGTGAAGCCCGACCAGGTTCAGCCGGGACGAGGCCAGGATGCGCTCGACCGCGGCCGCGGCCGACCCGTCCTCGAGGCCGAAGCCGAACTTCGAGTCGAGCTGGCCGGTCTGGATGTACGAGTGGGTCGAAGGCTTGATCCCCGGCGTGACCCGGATCAGCACGTCCTGGTCTCTCTCGAGCACGCGCTCGCAGCGCTCGATCTCGTCGAACGAGTCGGTGATCAGGTGCCCGACCCCGCTCCGGCCCGCCAGCCGGAGCTCGGCATCGGTCTTGTTGTTGCCGTGCATGTAAATCCGTGCAGGGTCATAGCCGGCGGCCAGCGCCATGGTCAGCTCTCCGCCCGAGGCGACGTCTACCGAGAGCCCCTCCTCGGCAAAGAGCCGGTAAGCGGCGGTCACCGGAAGTGCCTTGCTGGCAAACAGGACCTCGAAGTCATCGGTGTGGGCGGCGAAAGCCGAGCGATAGGCGCGGGCGCGGGCGCGCATCTCGCCGACCGCGAACAGGTATGCCGGGGTCCCGAACCCGGCCGCAAGCTCGACCGTGTCGCAGCCCTCGATTTCGAGGTGCCCGCGACTGTTCGTGGTTGTTCCGGACGGATACAGCATCGCCGCCATTCTTACGACTTCCTCCGACCGGTAGCGTTTGCTCCGTGCCGGGATCTTCGAGACAGCCGATCAATGCCCCTGCGGGAAGCCCGCAGGCGGCCGGAGTCCCCTGGCTGGGCCTCGGGATCCTCGCCGTCCTGGTCCTGATCCTCGCCGCGTTCATCGCCTACTTCTTCTTCGGCGTGGGTAAGGACGACACGTCCACAACCGCCGCTCCGGTGCCGGTGACGGTCGACCAGGAGAATCCCCCGACCACCAGCGACCTTGTGGCCGGGCACAACCAGGGCGCTCTCGGCTACCCCGATGCGGCGACCCGCAACACGACCCGGATAAGCGGCACCGACCCGGTTGAGATCTCGATCGCGGCGGCGCTGGCCGCCTATCCGACGACCGGGCCCGGCTCGCCGCCCTCCGCGGTCACGATCGTCAACGCCGACGAGTGGCAGTCCGGCGTCGCCGCCGCCGCGCTCAGCTCTCCCCCGGTCGGCTCACCGATCCTGCTCGCGCCCGACGGAACCCTTTCGGCCGACGGAACCGATGCCCTCGACCAGCTCGATCCGCTCGGCTCGCCGGACACCGACGAAAACAAGGTGTTCACGGTCGGCAAGGTCGCCCCTCCCGCGGGGTTCGAGGTCAGGAAGATCAGGGGCGGCGATCCGGCCACCCTCGCGGTCAACGTCGCCGAGCTCAAGGCGGAGCTGGCCGACGGCCCGCCCGAGGCGATCGTCGTCGTCTCTTCCGACGAGCCGGCCTACGCCACCCCGGCCGCCACCTGGGCAGCGCGGTCGGGCGACCCGGTGCTGTTCACCGGCAAAGACGAAGTGCCGGCCGTCACGATCGATTTCCTCAAGAAGAAGCAGAACAAAGACGTGCCGGTCTTCGTGCTTGGACCGTCCAAGGTCGTCTCCTCGGACGCGCTCCGCCAGCTGAACAAGGTGGCGACGAGCGTCGAGCGGGTCGGCGGCGAGGACCCGCCGAGCGCCTCGGTCGAGCTGGCCCGCTTTTACAGCGGGACCTTCGGCTGGAACCTGAATGATCCCGGGCACGGCTTCACGGTGGCCCGCAGCGACCGGCCGATGGACGCGATCGCGGCCACCGCGCTTTCCACCGGCGGCACCTGGCCGGCCCTGCTACTGACCGATTCGAGCGACAAGCTGCCCGATGTGGTCGAGGAGTACCTGCTAGATGTCAAGCCCGGTTACGACACCGACCCCACCAGGGCTCTCTACAACCACATCTGGATCATCGGCGATGATTCGGTAATCGACATCAACCAGCAGGCGAGCATCGACAACGCCGCCGAGCTGACTCCGGTAGAAACCCTGAGTACACCATGAGCGAAACCGAGTTTTTCGGAGTCCTCGACTCCGACACGAAGATCACCGCCGAAGACATCCGTGAGCTGACCGGCGCGGTTACGCCCCATTTCTCCCTGCAGGTCAGGAACCGGGTCCGGCGACTGATCGAGCCGCTCGATCCAAACGACCCGGCCCGGCTCGAAGGCGAGCGTCAGATAAGGCGTCTCGAAGCGCTTTCGCACCACAGCGGCCAGCCGGCCGACTGAGCATGAAGACCGTAGCCCCCGGAGTCGAGCGCCTCGACCAGTTTCCGCGGCCGATCATCAATGTCTACCTCGCCGGCGACGTGCTGATCGACGCCGCCACCACCTGGGACCGGCGACGCGTGTTCAGTCAGATCAAAGACCGCGATCTCTCGCTTGTTGCCCTGACCCACGTCCATCCCGACCACCAGGGCCTCGCCCGCGACATCTGTCGCGATCGCGACATCCCGCTTGCCTGCCATGCCGACGACGTCGATGCAATGGAGGGCCGGGTGCCGATCTCCGGCGAACAGCTGACCAATCCGATCCTCAAACGGCTCCAGGCTTCATGGGAAGGCCCGCCCCATCCGGTCGGCCGGGTCCTCGACGAGGGGGACGAGGTAGCCGGTTTCAAGGTGTTCCACGCCCCGGGCCATGCCCGTGGCGAAGTCATCTACTTCCGCGAATCAGACCGGGTGACGATCTGCGGTGACGTGATCCGCAACCTGAACTACCTGACGGGGATGTCCGGGATCGGCGAGCCGCCGGAGATGTTCACCTACGACCCGGCCGAGAACCGCCGCTCGATCCGCAAGCTGGCCGGCCTCGACCCGTCGGTGATCCTGCCCGGCCACGGCCCGGCAGTCACCGATATCGCCGAATTCGAACGGTTCGTCGCCGCCCTGCCGGCCGACTGACCCCGCGGCGCCGGAGGGGCTTCTGGCGCCGGCAGGCCGACGAATGTCGGGCAGGACCTGTGATCCCGGAGCGGTGATCCAGATTGACCCCCCTCACGTGGGGCAAAGCTGGACCACCTGCGTCCGGGTCGGCCTCAGCGCGAACCCCGATCGCCCGTCGACGTCGTAGACGTTGACTATCCGGGCTCCCCGAACCTGCGTCCGAGGTAGTCCTCTCCCGCCTCAACCGACTCGGGATCCCGGGTCGCCGAAAGCAGGACGTCGGCATCGGCCATCGCGCTTTGTGGCGGGGCGATCGCGTCCATGACCGCGTTGACCTGGCGCTTGGTCGCCGTCAGGGCCAGTTGTGATTTCGAACCCAGCATCTCGGCCAGCTCGCCGGTCTCGCGATCCAGGTCATCCGGAGCCGTGACCCGATTGAGAAAGCCCGCGGCCCGGGCTTCTTCGGCCCCGAACGGACGGCAGGTAAGGACCAGTTCCTTGGTCAGGGCCGGACCGAGTTCGCGGACCAGGCGCGGGATGCCGCCCCAGGCGAGCGGGATCCCGAGGTCGACCTCGGGAATCGAGAAAACCGTATCCGAGGCGGCAAGTCGCAGATCGCAGGCGGCCGCCAGGACCAGCCCGCCACCGACACAACGACCCTGGATCGCGACGACGGTCAGTGCCCGCATTCCGGTGACTGCGTCGGCCATCACCCGGCCGCGGTCGGCCGTCTCCCGGATCTCGGTCGGCTCGCGGGATGAGGCGAACTCGTTCAGGTCGAAGCCGGCGCAGAAGGCCCGGCCGGCACCACCGACGCAAACCACCTTGACCTCGTTCCGGCTATCGAAGAACGCGGCCGCTTCGATCAGATCCTCGATAAGCCGGCCGCCGAGTGCGTTGAGCCGATCGGGCCGGTTCAGGGTCATGCGGCCGATCGGGCCTGAGGTGTCCAGTTCGAGGAACTCGGGCATATCGTTCCCGAAGGCTATCCAGACCGCCGGCCCCCGACCGGATGCCTGCCCGTGTGTGGCTGCCGACAGCCGCCCGGCGCCACGGCCCACCCGCTCGCTGTCATGATTGCTCCATGAGCACCTCCACCGCCGGCCACCCGCTGTTCGCCCGGGTCTACGCCCACCTCAGTGGCCGGATGGAACGGGAATTGTGGCGCTACCGCGAGGAACTGGTCGGCGACCTTCCCGGACGGGTGCTCGAGATCGGAGCCGGCGACGGGATGAATTTCGCGCACTACGGCGCGGCAACCGACGAAGTCGTCGCCGTGGAACCGGAGCCCTATCTCCGCGAGAAGGCGACCCCGCGAGCGCAAGCGGCCGTCCCCGCGATCTCGGTGGTCGAGGGAACCGCCGAAGCGTTGCCGTTCGAGGACGACTCGTTCGACACCGTGGTCGTCTGCCTTGTGCTCTGCACGATCAGTGACCTGACTGCCGCCCTCGACGAGGTCAAACGGGTGCTCAAGCCAGGGGGCTCGCTTCGGTTCTTCGAGCACGTCAGGTCCGATGATCTCAACAAGGCCCGGATCCAGACCGGCCTCGACCGCAGCGGGGTCTGGCCCCGGCTTTCCGGGGGTTGCCACTGTAGTTGCGAGACAGTCTCCGACATCGAGCGCAGCGGCTTCGAGGTCTCGGGGATCAGGGAGTTCGAGACCCGACCGAACTGGCTACACACCAGCCCGAGCGTGCTCGGTACGGCAGTCATCCCGTAGCCGGGAGCCGGCATGACGGTGCCGGGCCGGTCGGCGGACGGTCGACAACCGCTCGGCGGGGCTGACGACCCGCGCTAGGCGGATCCGGGCCCGAACACCTCGATGATCTTTTCGCTGTACTCGGTGACCTGCTCGTCGGGGATGAAGTAGGTCGGGGCCCCGGGGAAGATCGCGTCCGAGAACTGGGCCACCTCCTCGACCTTGGCCCTCGCCTGGTCGGGCGTGCCGACCGCGCAGTAGGTCTCGACCATCTCGTCGGGGATCGCCGCGGCGACTGCTTCGATGTCGCCCCTCTTGAAGGCGGCCGCCGCGTCGGCGGCGTTCTGCCCGAAGCCGTGCAGCTCGTAGAGCGGCATGTAGGTCTTGACGGTCGAGTAGAAGGCGACGGTCCGCCGGGCCGCGTCCAGTCCACGCCGGTAGTCATCGTCGATCGCCACGGTGACGCTCGGCAGGTAGGTGAATTCGGACCGGTTCCGGTTCGAGCGGGAAAGGCCCAGCTCGAACGCCGGCACGATCTCCTGCTCGATCCAGGTCGCCGAGCAGAGCGGGTGCCCGATCAGGCCATCTGCTACGTCGCCGGCCATGCGGGCCATCCCTTTCTGTACGGCCGCCGTGTAGATCGGGATGTCGGCCCGGAGCGGTGGGGTCGAGCGGTACCAGCCCTTGATGTCGAGGTCGTAGTACTCGCCCTTGAACGAAACCGGCTCGGTCGCCGCGGCGGCGGCGATGATCGCCCGGACCGCCTCGATCGTTTCCCTCAGATGCGGCGCCGGGCGGCCGTACTCGGCGTTGTGCCAGGTCTCGTTCAGGCGCTTGACCCCGGGCCCCAGGCCGAGGCGGAAGCGGCCGCCGGAGATCTCGTCGATGTCCATCGCGCTCATCGCCATGGTCATCGGACTGCGCACGAACCCCCAGGCGATCGCCGTGCCGACGTCGACCTTCTCGGTCTCGGTCGAGAGGTAGGTCGTCTGGGTGAACGCGTTGCGGAACAGCTCGATCGCCCAGACCGACTCGATCCCGCCGGCCTCGGCCTTTCGGGCGAGCTCCGCCATGTCGGCCGGCGTCTTTCCCATCACGCCGACCGAGACACGGTCCATCGAGCTCATCGCGGGATCCCGGCCGGTCGCCCCGGCTCAGACCCGCTGGATCAGGGTGCCGGTCCCGATGCCGCCGCCACAGCACATCGTGACCATGCCGATCTCCTTGTCGGTCCGTTCCATCTCGTGGAGCAGAGTGGTCATCAGGCGGGCGCCGGTCGATCCGAGCGGGTGGCCCAGGGCGATCGCGCCGCCGTTGACGTTGACCCGGTCCATGTCCGGCCCGTGCTCGCGCTCCCAGGCGAGCACCACCGAAGCGAACGCCTCGTTGATCTCAACCAGGTCGATGTCGTCGATCGACATCGAGTTGCGCTCGAGCAGTGCGGTCGTGGCCGGGATCGGACCGGTCAGCATCATCACCGGGTCGACACCGACCCCGGTCTGGTCGAGGATCTTCGCCCGCGCCTCGAGGCCGAGTTCGTCGGCCTTCTCGCGGGTCATCAGCAGGACCGCGGCCGCGCCGTCGGATACCTGGGAGGAGTTGCCGGCGGTGACCCTGCCGTCTTCCTTGAAGGCCGGCTTCAGTTCCGCCAGCTTCTCGACCGTGGTCCCGGGACGGATCCCCTGGTCGGTCGTGTAGGTGTCCCCGTTGACCGAAAAAGGTGCGATCTCGCGTTCGAAGCGGCCCTCTTCGGTCGCCTGAAGCGCGAGTTCCTGGGAGCGGGCCCCGAACTGATCGAGTTCTTCGCGGGAGATGTCCCACTTGTCGGCGATCATCTCGGCCGAAAGGCCCTGGTTGACCAGGTCGTACTTTTCGAGCAGCTCCGGCGAGTAGGCCCAGCCGTATTCACCCATAACCTTGGCCGCGTCACCGAACGAGATGTGGCCCATGTGCTCGACGCCGCCGCCGATCATCACGTCGTGCACACCCGAGGCGATCATCGCCGCGGCGTAGTTGATCGCCTGCTGGGCCGAACCGCACTGGCGGTCGATCGTGGTCGCCGGGGTCTCGATCGGGAAGCCGGCCTCGAGCCAGGCGTTGCGGCCGATGTTGAGGCTCTGCTCACCGAACTGCTGGACGCAGCCCGCGACCACGTCTTCGACCTCGGCCGGATCGATCCCGGCGCGGGACACCACCTCGGAGTAGGCGTGAGCAAGCAGGGTCGACGGGTGGGTGTCACGGTAGTAGCCCTTTTCCTTGTGGCCACGTCCGACCGGGGTCCGGACCGCCTCAACGATCACGACTTCGCGTCCGCCAAACTTGCTCATCGAAAACCTTTCGTCAATATCAGGTGTCTGTGACCGCCAGATGCGGGAAAACCAGCCCCCAACGATACCTGATTGACTCGTCAGTCAAATCCGGTCCAGTGCCCCGCCGGAGTTGAATCGATGACCGATACAGACCTGAACAGCAGCAGCGAGCCGTACGCGGAGATCGCGGTGGCGGGCAGCGGTGCGATCGCCACCGGGCTGGCATCGCTGGCCTCGTGCCATGCCCAAAAGGTGTGGCTGCTGGCCCGCAGCCGGGAGTCGGCCGAACGCGCTTCGGAGACGATAGGCGGCAGCTGCGAACGGATCCAGGGCGCCGACGCCGGCCGGGTGGCGGCGACCACAGACTCCGGCGACCTCGGCGGCGCGAACCTGGTCGTCGAGGCGATCGTCGAGGATCTCGAAGTCAAGGCCGGCCACCTGCGCGAACTGGGTGGGCAGGCCCCGCGGGCCGACCTCGCCACGACCACGTCGTCGCTCTCGATCGGTGAGCTCGGCAGGGCCGCGGGGCTCGACAACCGTCTGTTCGGCCTTCACGTTTTCAACCCGGTGCCGGTGATGAACCTGGTCGAACTCTGCCTGCCGGAATCTCTCGATGAGGGAATCGGCGAGCGGGCGAGAAAATGGTGTGCCGGGATCGGCAAGACCGCGGTCGTGGTCCCTGATACACCGGGCTTCGTGGTCAACCGGCTGCTGTTCCCCTACCTGTTTGACGCGGTGCGCTTCCGTGAGCGGACCGGCATGAGCCCCGAAGGGGTCGACACGTGCATGACGCTCGGGGTCGCGCACCCGATGGGTCCGTTGGCGCTGCTGGACCTGATCGGTCTCGATGTCGCCACCGAGATCGGCAAGGCGCTCTACGCCGACTCGGGCAACGACGAGCACCTGGCCCCCGACTCGATCGCGGAACTCATGGCCGAGGGCCATCTCGGCCAGAAGAGCGGCCGCGGCTTCTACGACTACGACTGAACCGGCCGCAGGCCGTCGATCTCGGCGGCCAACCGGAAGTCGGCCTCGGTCAGGCCGCCTTCGGAGTGGGTCGAGATCGTGACCTCTACCCGGTTCCAGGAGATCGAGAGGTCGGGGTGGTGGCCCATCCGCTCGGCCGGCTCGACCACCGCATCGACGAACTCGACCGAGCCGACGAAGTCGTCGAACTCGAACTGCCGCACGATCTCTCCTCCACGGCGCTTCCAGCCGGGACGGCCGGCCAGCGCCGCTTCGATCTCGGGTTCGCCCAGCAGAGTCATCTCAGCCCCAGTGTAAGCGCCCCGAAGGCGACTCCGGTGAACGGTTCGGCCAGGCTGAGGGCCAGGACGACCGACACGGCACCGATTGCGACCATGCCGCCGTATTCGATCAGCTTGGCGCCCGGTCCGAGCCGGCCACGTTCACCGGCGACGATCAGCAGTCCGCAGAGCAGGCCGCCGATCAGGCCGCCGAGGTGACCGCCGATGCTGATTCCGGAAATCGTGAAGGTGAGCAGCAGGTTGATCCCGAGGATCACCCCGATCTGGCTGGCGATGTGGTGAAGGCCGCGACCGCGGGCGATGATGAATGTGGCGCCGAAGATGCCGAAAACGGCCCCGGAGGCGCCGACCGTGACCACAAGATTGCTCGAAAGCAGCACCGCTCCGAGCGAGCCGGCCAGCATCGATGCGAAATAGACCATCACGAAGCGCACGGTGCCGATCGAGGGCTCGAGGATCCGGCCCAGGAAGTAGAGCGCGATCATGTTGAACGCGAGATGCATGATGCCGGCGTGCAGGAAGCTGCTGGTGACCAGTCGGTACCACTCACCATCCGCGACCGCCGCGCCGACCAGTCCGAAATCGGAGACCACGCTGCTCCCGGTCGAGCTGAAACCGCCGGCACCGGTCGCGGTCTCCAGGAAATATGCGAGCACGCTGATCCCGATCAGGACGAAAGTCGCCGGGCTGCCGCCGGCCGCGATCCCGCCCGCCGCCCCGGTCACGACCCGTGTCTTTTCCTGCGAGCATTCCGGACAGCGCATGCCGACAGGGGTCGGGGTCATGCAGTCCGGGCAGATAGGACGGCCGCAGTTTGAGCATGAGACTCGCGTCTCCACCCGGGGATGGCGGTAGCAGTAGGCCAAGAACCGGAACCCTAGTCGACGGCCGGACTGGGAGAATGACCCGGTGGAGAGGATCGGCTACACCCGGGTCTACGCGACCGTCACCGGAACCGTGCTCATCCTGCTCGGGCTTTTCGGAATGCTGGAGAACGCCGAGTTCGAGCAGACCGGGTTGAGTTCCGAGCTGTTCGGGTTCTTCACGGTCAACGGCTGGTCCAACACCTTCCACATCGTCGCCGGCCTGCTCGCCCTGGTGCTTGCCCGGCCGGCCCCGCGTCTCTACGCACTGCTTGCCGCGTTCGTCTTTCTCGGGCTGGGCGTGTGGGGGGTCCTGGCCGAAGACGGCCGGCTCCTGGTCGGGGAGCTGCCGGCCGAGCGCACGGTCAACCTGTTCAACCTGCTGCTCGGGGCCGGCGCGGTGGCCGCCCTGCTCGCCGCCTACTGGGACCGGATAGCCAATGCCGGCCAGGCCTTCGATCAGAAGGTCAAGGACCGGCGGATCAGGCGAAAGAAGCGCAAGCGGGCGAAGCTGCAGCGCAACCGGACCGGGTCGGCCTCGAGGGCGTCAAAGCCCCCGGCAACGCGGGCCTCAAAGCCCGGGGAGTGACCCCGGCCGGGCCGGGCCGGATCCCTGGCACCCATAGCCCCGCGCGGGATTCGAGAGCCCTGCCCGGGATTCGAGCCCGCCGCCGGATCAGAGCCCGGTGCGGGAGCGGGTCTCGTTGAGCACATCGCCCAGCCGCGAGCGCTGGCGGTTGCGGCGCCGGAAGCCGATCACGACGAGCGCGCCGGTGGCCAGCCCGCCGGCCGCCACGGCGACCACGGGTCGGACCCAGTTCCGCGGGTCGCTGAGCGAGTCCATCTCACTCGCAGTCAGCTCGTCCGCCCAGCCGCTCAGCTCGGTGGCGGCAGCTTCGCTGATCGCCGTGAAGGTGTCGTGCAGGCGGTCCGACATCCGCTGCGGCGGCTCGACCGGGCGCAACGCGTCGTAAAGCAGGTCCTCCAGCCTCAGCTCATCCATCTTCTTCCTCTTCCATCCGCTCCTGGAGCTGCTTGATCGCGCGATGGATCAAGACCTTGGTCGCCCCGTCGGACTTGCCCATCGCCCGCGCGATCTCGCGATTGTCCATGCCGAGCGCGAATCGCATTACCAGCGCCTCCCGCCGCTCCTCCGGGAGCTCCTGAAGGTTCTCGATGACCGACCTCAGCTCGGCCCTCCCCTCGACCACGGCCTCGGTCGAGTGCCTGGCTGCCGGTGGCTCGATGCTGTCCAGCGGGGTCTGAGGCTTTCTCGAACGGTCCCGGTGGTAGTTGGCCGCGAGGTTGTGGGCGATCCGGATGAGCCAGGGACGGAGCGGCCGGCCTTTCGACTCGCGACGGGCCCGGGCGTAGTGCCTGTACGCCTGGAGAAAGGTCTGCTCGGTCAGGTCCTCGGCGTCGTGGTGGTTGCCGATTCGGTAGTAGGCGTACGAATAGACGTCGCGGAGGTGGTCCCGGTAGAGCCGCTCGAAACCGCGGTCGACCTCGGCCTTCGATTCGTACGGCCCATCGTCCGCACCGGCTTCGCTGTCCGGGCTCTCCGGAGACGGTTCGCTCACCGGGCCACCCTACCCCGAACCGGCCGGAACCCCGGCCCGCCGAACGGGCGGCGAACGCAGTCATGCGGCCCTCCTCGAGTGACCGACCCGCCGGAGCGCCGCCACCCACTCGTCCGAGCTGATCTTTCCGGTCGCCAGGTCTGCCAGGCCCTGCAGGGCCTCGGCCCGGCAGCCGGCGGCTGCCACCGTGGCGGCGATCTGCGGGACCGAGTCCAGCGATTCCGAGGCCTGCCCGATCTCGCCCGGGATCTGATCGGGAGCCATGCCCTGTCCGAGCAACTGGCCGGCCCGGCGATTGCGGCTGCCCTCGGCCATCACGGTGGCCAGCAGGTCTCCGACCCCGGCCAGCCCGTTGAAAGTGTCGAGGTCGGCTCCCCGGAGGACGGCGAAGTCGACGCATTCGTCCCAGACCGCGGCGGCGGCGATGCCGGCTGCATTGAGGCCGTGCGGCTCGGCCGCGGCCGCGGCAAGGACGGCGGCGTTCTTCGCCGCCCCGGCCATCTCAACCCCGACCACGTCGCGTGAGCGCTCACAGACCAGTCCGGCACGGTCGAACACGTCCCCGAGCTGGGCCCGCAGGTCAGCATCGCCCGATCCCAGGACCAGGGCCGCCGACCCGGACACGGCCTCCCGGGCATGGGCCGGTCCGCCCAGGCAGGCGATCCCCCGCGACTGGATCCGCTCAGAGACATAGGACGAGGGAAGCTGACCCTTCGGCGCGACCAGGCCCTTGGCCAGGAGCAGGATCCCGGCCCGCCTGCCGACCCGGTCACCGACCGCCCCGACCGCCTGGGGATAGGAGGCCGAGGGCACGGCGAGACAGAGCAGGTCGACCCCGCCCAGTTCGATCTCGCTGGATGTCCTGACCTCGATCGCGTCCGGAAGCCGGACCCCCGGCAGATAGGCATCGTTCTCACGTGCCTCAGAGATCGCCTCGGCCTGCTCGGCCGTCCGGGTACCGAGCTGGACCTCGAGGCCCCCACGGGCCAGCAGTACGGCCACCGCAGTCCCCCAGCTGCCCGCCCCGATGACCGCCGCCCGGCGCATCGGCGGCAGGCCGCCGATGTCTTCCCACTGGAGCTCGACGTTCGGCCAGATCCTCGACGTAACGGACGCGGCCAAGGCAGGCGAAGGATTTTCCGACCGGGGAAACGACATCGGCCGGCCCACCCGGATCCGGACCTTGCGGGGCCGGATGCGCCATCCCCGACGCACGTCTTCGCTGCCGCTGACCGCCACCGGGACGGCCGCCGCGCCGGTCCTCAGTGCCAGCCGGCCGACTCCCCGCTTGGGCGTACCGAGCGACCCCGTCCTGATCCGGGTCCCCTCCGGGAATATGCAGACGGTCCCGCCCCGGGCCAGCACCGCCTCGGCGGTTTCGATCGCCAGCTCGTCGGCCTCGCCCCGCCTGATCGGGAAAGCCCCGCACCGGCTGAGGATCAGCCCCTGCCACCGCTTCTCGAACAGCTCTACCTTGGCCACGTAGTTCATCGGCTTGCGCCAGGGCAGGCAGGCCCCGATCACGAACGGGTCGAGGAAGCTTCGGTGGTTGGCGGCGACGATCGTGCCGCCCTTGATCCGCGTGTTCTTGCGGCCCTGGCGGGAGAGCCGGAAATAGATGAGGAAGAGCGGCTGGAGGAGGCACCGGGCAGCCAGGTAAATCACCCAGTTCACCCCGTGACGGCGCGTGTACTCGTGATAGGCAGCGAGCTGCTCTGAGGTCACAGGGTTGGTTACACAATTGAAGCCACGGCGTTACACGCCGGAAAGAGCCGAACGGGAGCGGAATCAACCTGGCGAATCAGTACTCGCCGGGCGGTTTCACCCGGCCGAGCCACAACACGTCCGGGGGACGTCCCTTTTCGGTCACCCGGAGCCAGACCGGATCGTGCCCGGCGACCAGGATCCCTCCCGGCCAGATGGTCCGGGGCCTGTCGGTGCAGGGCACGAAGCGAACCCCGGTCGCACCCGTGCCATGAGTGATCAGGTTGTTCTCGCGGGAGAAAAACAGACCGACCCGGTCGCGCAGCCGCTCCGGGACCTCGAGCATGACCTCCCGGTGGCCGGTCACCAGGGCCGGCATCTTGGTTCCGAACTCCCCCGGGCGAACCTCCCCGGCCAGAAGAAACGGCCGGCTCCGCACGGCCAGCGGACCCGCAACAACCGAAGTCTGCCGCCAGTCGTCGGGCCCGCTCCCGATCATCGCCCGCCGGCAGAGGGCTACGTCGGTCCCGGAGGGAAAGGTGGCGAACCGGGGCTCGGCCTGGACCCCCGCGGAGTCATCGCCGGCCCCCTCGGAGCCATCACCGCAGCCGGCGCAACCTCCGAGAACGAGCAGAGCGAAGAGCGCTGCGAATAGCCGGTCCCGGGCTCGCCTCAAGCCGGGACGCCTCGGGACACTCGCCGGGTCGGCAGCGGCCACTTCAACGGGGTCTATCCATTGCGAAAGCGCAAGGTCTTACCGATCTTCGACCGGAGACCCGCCAGGTGACCTTGTATACCCCTCGTTTCCTGGAGGGGAAATGTCGGGCGAAATCGACCCGCCCGCGGAAGAGACCCCCGGTTTTGTGGCGCCACCTGAACTTCTTGCAGGTCCGTCGGGGACTGCCGGCCTTTTTCGGACCGGGCGCCCTGACGCAGAGCTGGTACTTGCCGCGGAAAGGGAACTGGGTCATGTCGAACTTGATCCGCCGGTCCTTGCGAAATCACGCCCCGGCAGTAGTCGCCGGTCTTGGAGCAGTGGGAGACGACCGGCCTCACCATGCTCTTCGCCGCCGGGGCCTGAGCCGGGAGCATCAGAATTACGGCGAGGGCACAGGCCGGAACCGTCCCTGCCATCAGACACCAGAACTGGCGCCCGGAGTTGGAACTGGCGCCCGGAGTTGGAACTGGCGCCCGGAGCTCTCCGAAGGAGCCATGCGGCGAGTCTACTGGCCCGTACCGCTCAGCTCCGGATCCGCCCGAGCCCGCAATAAAGGTTGACCCCGTCCGGACCGGCGAAACCGCAAAGCGTCATCTCGCGGTCGGATGCGAGTTCTATCGCCAGCGAGCTCGGGGCTCCGACACCGACCAGGATCGGGGCCCCGGCCACCGCCGCCTTCTGCACGAGCTCAAAGGAAAGGCGTCCGCTGACGCAGAGAATCCGCTCCCTCAGCGGGAGCATCCCCTCGACCAGGGCCTGGCCGATGACTTTGTCCATCGCGTTGTGGCGGCCGACGTCCTCGTGGACGAGCACGAGCTCGCCCGCGGCGGTGAAAAGGCCGGTAGCGTGCAGGCCGCCGGTGCGCTCGAAGGCCGGCTGCCGGAGCCGTCCGGGGAGCGATGCGAGCAGATTCCGGGTCACCGCGGGGCCGGGACCTGCCGGCGGCGCCTGGACCTCCACCTCCTCCAGCGCCCCTTTTCCACAAACACCGCAGGAAGAAGTCGTATAGAAGCGGCGCCCGCTTGGTTCGCGCGAGAGCGGCCCCTCGACCTCAACCGTATTTGCCGCGAGGTCGGCGGTCGGTCCGACCGGACGCGCCGAATCGATCAGGCCCTCGCCGACCAAGAACCCCAGAGCCAGCTCGTCGTCCTGGCCCGGCGTCCGCATGGTCACCGCGAGCGGCTCGCCGTCGACTCGAATCTCGAGCGGTTCCTCAACAGCAACCCGATCGGGAATGTCACCGTCACGGACGATCGCTGTTGTCATCCAGGCTTCCGCAGCCCCCGGGACCGGATCGGGTCCGGAAGTGTGTTGATCACCTGACATCCCGATTCAAGCCTACTTCGCCGGCCGCACGCCATGAGCCCGCTTGACGGCGGCCGAACCGGGCCTTCAACCGGGTCCTCTGATCTAGAATGCCCCCGTGTCGGAAAACCTCGTCGAGCTGATCCGCCGCCACCACGCGGTCAAGGCGCCTACGGCGCTCGATGTGCTGAAGGGGGCGATCGCCGACCATGGTGAGGTGACCGACGCCGATCGGGTCCGCGCCGCCGAGCTCTCCGGACTGCCCGAGGCGGCGGTTTACGGCGTCTCGACTTTTTACGACGACCTGCTCACACCTCGCGGCCGCCGGCACGTCCGCGTCTGCACCGGCACCGCCTGCTTCGCCGCCGCCGGCGAGAACCCCCTCGAGCAGATTGGCGCCGGGTTCGGGCTGGAGCCCGGCGAGCGCGCTGCCGACGGCGCCGTCTCGCTGGCCGAAACCGTCTGCCTCGGCTTTTGCCACTCCTCGCCGGCGGTTCGTGACGGCGAGGTTGTTGACGCCGGGGCGGGGGTCGTCGACCGCGTCCTCGCCGGGGCGACCCACGCGGCACCCGAACCGGAGTGGGAGAGCCTCCTCGCCGAGCCGGTTTTGATCCGTCCCGGTGACTGGGCGGGACTGAAGCGGGTGCTGGCCGAGCTCGATCCCGAAGCCCTCCTTGACGAAGTCGAGACGGCGGACATTCGCGGACGCGGCGGCGCCGGCTTCCCGGCCGGCACCAAGTGGCGCTTCGCCCGTGAGGCCTCCGGCGAGAGGAAGTTCATCGTCGCCAACGGCGACGAGGGCGATCCCGGCTCCTACATCGACAAGTACCTGATGGAGCGCAGCCCCGAGCTCGTGCTGGAGGGGATGGCGCTGGCCGGATTCGCGGTTGGGGCCGACCACGGCTTCATCCTCTGCCGCTCCGAGTACCCGCTCTCCAAACCGGCGCTGGAGGCGGCCGCCGAGTCGGCGCGCGGCGAGGGTCTGCTCGGCAAGGGGGTCCTCGGCACCGAATTTGACTTCGACGTGACCGTGATCGAGGGCGCCGGCTCCTACGTGGTCGGCGAGGAGACGGCGCTGCTGGCCTGCGTCCAGGGCCTGCGGGGAACGGTCTCCGCCCGCCCACCGTTCCCGGCCGAGCGCGGCGTCCAGGGGATGCCGACCGTGGTCAACAACATCGAGACCCTCGCCAACATCCCCTTCGTCGCGAACCGCGGCGCCGCCGCCTACCGCGAGCTCAGCCCGGACAGCGAAACCGCCGGCTCGAAGCTGGTCTGCTTCAACGAGTGCTTTGCCCGGCCCAGCGTCTACGAGGTCCCCTTCGGGATCACCGTGCGCGAGCTCTGCCAGGAGGTGGCCGGGGGCCTGCGTGACGGAGCGACGATCAAGGCGGTGCAGATCGGCGGCCCGCTCGGCGGAATCCTGCCGGCCTCGCTGCTCGACACCCGCTTCGACTTCGACGCCCTGGCCGAGGTCGGCTGCATGGTCGGGCACGGCAGCATCCTCGCCTTCGACGATCGCACCTCGATGCGCGAGGTCGCCACCCACCTGCTCCATTTCGGCGCGGACGAGAGCTGCGGCAAGTGCTTCCCCTGCCGGATCGGCTTGCACCGCGCCCACGAAGAATTCGCCTCCGGGTCTCCGGTCGATCGCGAACGGTTTGAGCAACTGCTGGAGACGCTTGAGCTGGGCAGCCTCTGCGCCCATGGCTCCGGCATGCCGGCGCCCCTGCGATCGCTACTCGATCACTTCCCCGGGGAATTGGGCTTGGCATGAGCACGGTCACGGTGGACGGGATCAAGGTCGAGGTGGACGAAGGAGCGACGCTGCTCGACGCCGCCAAGGCTGCCGGGCGGTGGGTGCCGACGCTCTGCTTCGACGATCGGCAGGCGCCTTTTGGTGCTTGCCGGGTCTGCCTGGTGGGGCTCGCCGGCTCACCGAAGCCGGTGCCGGCCTGCACCACGCCATGCCGCGACGGGATGGCGGTCGAGACCGACCAGCCGGCCGCCCGACGGGTCGCCGGCGCCGTGGTCGAGCTGGTCCTCTCCGAGCTGCCCGAACCACCCGCCGCCGAAACCGAGCTGGCCCGGGTCGCCGAGCGGCTGGACGTGGGGGAGCCGCGCTGGCCCGGCGCCGTGCACGAACGCAAGGAGGACCTGCGCCACCCCTACCTGGCCCTGCAGCACGAGCTCTGCATCTCCTGCGGGCGCTGCGTGCGGGCCTGCGACGAGGTCCAGGGCGCTTTCGCCCTGACCGCGACCGGGCGTGGCTTCGAGGCCAACATCGCCGCCGGCCTCGACGCCGGCTTCGAGGACTCAACCTGCGTCTCGTGCGGTGCCTGCGCCGACACCTGCCCGACCGACGCGATCACCGAGATCGGCCTGTTGGCACAATCGAGGGAGGAGTGAAGATGGCGACCGTTACGACAACCTGTGGTTACTGCGGGGTCGGCTGCCGCCTCGAGGCCCACGCTGACGGCGACCGAATCGCCTCGATCTCCCCCGCCCTCGACGGCCCCGCCAACGACGGCCACACCTGCCTTAAGGGCCGTTTCGCCCATGGCTTCACCCGCTCGCCCGACCGGCTGCGCACGCCGCTCATCCGCGAGGGCGGCGAGTTGCGCCCGGCGAGCTGGGAGGAGGCGCTGGAGCGGTTGGTCGCCGAACTGGGGCGGATCAAGGGTGAGCACGGGCCCGACGCGATCGCCGGTCTGGCCTCCTCGCGCGCCACCAACGAAGACTGCTACGCGATGCAGAGGCTGGTGCGGGCCGCGATCGGTACCAACAACATCGACAACTGCTCGCGCGTCTGCCACTCGCCCACCTCCTTCGCCCTGCGCAAGTCTTTCGGCCTCTCCGGCGCCACCGGCTCGTTCACTGACATCGACAACGCCGAGGTGGCGCTCCTGCTCGGCGTCAACCCGACGCAGGGACACCCCGTCGTCGGTGCCCGGATCAAGCAGGCCGCGCTGCGCGGCTGCAAACTGATCACGATCGATCCGCGCCGGATCGAACTTGCGGACTACGGCGCGATCCACCTCGCCCCCCGCGCCGGTACCAACGCCGCCGTCGTCCTCGGCCTCTGCCACGTCATCCGCCGTGACGGCCTCGTGGACGAGGAGTTCGTCGCGACACGGACCGAGGGCTACGAGACACTCGCGGAGCTGCTGGAGAGCTGCTCGCCCTCTGCGACCGAGGAGATCACCGGCATCCCCGCCGCCGAACTGGAAGCCGCGGCCCACCTCTACGGCGAGGCGGCCAGCGGCTCCCTGCTGTGGGGGCTCGGCGTCACCGAGCACAAGTACGGCTCCGAGGTCGTGCAGCTGCTCTGCAACCTTGCGATGATGACCGGCAAGGTCGGCAAGCCGGGCTCGGCACTGCTGCCGCTACGTGGCCAGAACAATGTCCAGGGCTCCTCCGACATGGGCGCCCTTCCCGACGTGTACACCTCCTACCGCCCGGTCGATGACGAGGAGGTTGCGGCCAGTTTTGAAGCTGAGTGGGAGGTGCCGCTTTCGCGCCGCAAAGGCATGAAGATCCCCGAGATGTTCGACGCAGCGATAGCCGGCGAGCTGAAGGCGATGTACATCTTCGGCGAAGACGTCGCCCAGACCGATCCCGACACCGCCCACGTCGTCGCCGCCATGGAAAGCCTCGAATTCCTCGTCTGCCAGGAGATCTTCGAGAACGAGACGACCAGGTTCGCCGACGTGGTCCTGCCCGCCTCTTCATTCCTCGAAAAGGAGGGCACCTTCACCAACGCCGAGCGGCGATTCCAGGTGGTCGAGGCGGCGGTTCCACCGCCGGGGGAGGCACGCACCGACTTCGAGATCATCGGCGAGGTCTCACGCCGGCTCGGCCACGAGATGGGCTGGGAATCCCCCTGGGAGGCGCTCGACGAGATCGCCCGGCTGACGCCCCAGTACCGCGGGGTCAGCCGCGAACGGCTCGGCCGCAGCGGACTGCAGTGGCCGGTGCGGGCCGACGGCACCGACTCGCCGACCCTCTACGACGCGTACTTCGACCGCCCGGGGGGCCTCGGGCACTTCGCCGCCCTCCCTTACAAGGCTCCCGGCGACGCCGTCGACGAGGAGTTCCCGCTGGTCCTCGTCACCGGCCGCGTCCTGCAGCACTACAACGCAGGCACGATGACCAGGCGCACCGCCAATGTCGACCTCGTCGGCCAGGACTGGCTCGAGATCCATCCCGACGATGCCGCCCGGCTCTGGATCGGCGACGGCGACCGCGTCTCGGTCCGCAGCCGGGTAGGCCGGATCGAGGTCGAGGCGCGGGTGAGCGAGCGAATCGAGCCCGGCCACGTCTTCACGACCTTTCACTTCCCGGAGACCCGCACCAACCTGCTGGTCGGGCAGTCGAGCGACGTCAACACTTCCTGTCCCGAGTACAAGGTGATCGCGGTCGACGTCCGTCCGTTCTCCGAGCAGCCCACCTTCGAGCCCGCGCTCAGCCCAGCCGGCTGAGGGTCAGGCAGCCAGCCAGCTCTCGGGAAACGCGCCGACGGGCACGTCTCCCGGGTAGTCGGGAAACAACCGCCGCGCGATGCGCGCGGCTGCCGTGCCCTCGAGCATCGGGCGGAGGTCGCCGATGTTGAGCAGGAGTCGCGCCGAAGGGGCGATCTGAAGGTCGGCCCCGGTCGGTGAGTCCGCGTCTATCAGGCCTTCGGCGGCGTAGCGCTCGATCCGCTTTATCTCCTCCGGCAGCGAAGTCAGCATCTCGTTGACGCTGACCGCGGTCATCTCCAGGGTCTTCCAGGCGGCGCGGACGTAGGCCATGGCGAAGTCGGTCCCGGCCGGGTCGAGTTCGCCCCCGCCGGCAAAGGTTCCCATCGCCCCGGGACGGAAGTGGAGCGCCGCAAACGGCAACCTGCGGGCGGTCTCCTGGAAGACCTCGTCGCCCCAGCGCTCGGCCTCGCGGACCGGGTCGGCGATCGGCTCGGGATACAGCGGGTTCTCCGGGACCAGCTCTTCGAGCCGCCGCAGGATCGTCACCGAACCGTGGATCTCCTCGTCGCCGATGGTCAGGACCGGGACCTTGCGATGGCCGGGGCCGAATCTCTCCTCGACCGCGTCACCGTGGCCGCGGTGGCCGGCCGACTGAACCATTTCCTCCTCGAACTCGATCCCCTTGATCTCCAGCCCGGCCCGCACGGTCATGCACGGATGGGACAACGGGACCACGAACAGCTTGACTTCACCGAGATCGCTCATCGGCCGACCTTAGCGCGGGCCGGGCTCGAGCCGCCGCGGAGCAGGACGCGCATCGCTCAGTCCCTCGCGAAGCCGAGCCCCGCGCTCAGCTCGCCACACTGCTCGGCGATGTCACCCGACAGCCAGACATCCGCATCGGATTCCCAGGGCGTCGGCTCGTCGTTGATCACCGCCAGGCGCGCGCCGGCAGGCCGGTAACCGGGCAGTCCGGCCGCCGGATAGACGACCAGCGAGGAGCCGATCAGAAGCAGCAGGTCGCAGCCTCCGATCGCCTCGATGCTCCGCTCGACGGCCGGCTCCGGGAGCATCTCCTCGAACAGCACCACCGCCGGCTTCAGCACCTCGCCGCATGCGCAGACCGGCAGGGTGCCGACGGTCAGCTCGTCGAGCCGGGCCCGCGGGTAACGCTCGCCACAGGAAAGACACTCGAGTTCCCGCACCGAGCCGTGCACTTCGTGGACCAGGGCCGCATCGACTCCGCCGGCCTGATGCAGCCCGTCGATGTTCTGGGTGACCACCGCGCTCAGCTTGCCGAGCGAAGCAAGGTGTGCGAGGAAGGCGTGACCCGGGTTCGGTTCGTAGCTGCCAGCCATGTCGAGCCGCTTCCGGTAGAAGGCCCAGAAGCGCTCCGGATCTCGCCGGAAGACGGAAAGGGTGGCCACCTCCATCGGGTCCTCCTTCTCCCAGATCCCGCCCGCAGAGCGAAAATCCGGGATGCCCGAGGCGGTAGAGATCCCGGCCCCGGTCAGGGCGACGATCCGCACCGACTCCCCGATCAAATCGAGCAGCTCTTCCCGTTCCCCGCTCATCCGGTCAACGGTATCCGAAGCCCGCCTCCGGGATCGAACCGGAGACCTCCTGTTTACAAGACAGGTGCTCTACCAACTGAGCTAGGCGGGCGGGGCCGGACGGGCCGACGCTCGCCCCAATATATGACCGCCCGGTTCCGCCGGCCGCTCAGGCCGGACCGATCTGCCTTTCAGACGGCCACATCGCGGGTTTCGAGGTGGCGGCTCACCTTGCGCTTGACCCGCTGCAGGGCGTTGTCGACCGTCTTGGTGTCACAGCCGAGACGGGAGGCGACCTCTTCGTAGGAGCGGTCCTCCAGGTAGAAGCCGAGCACGCTCGACTCCATCTCCGACAGCGATCCCTTGAGACAGGTGACCAGGCTGGCCAGTTCCTCGGACGAGATCGCCTGGTTGACCGGGTCGAATGCGGTCGGGCCGGGCAGGACCTCCTCGATCGTGGTCTCGGACTCGCCGTTGGCGGCCGGGGTCTGACCGAACGAGACGTACTGGTTCAGCGGAGCGTGCTTGTTCCGGGTCGCGGTCTTCACTGCGGTGATGATCTGACGGGTGATGCAGAGCTCCGCGAAATTGCGGAAGCTCGACTCCCGGTCGGTCCGGTAGTCCCGGATCGCCTTGTAGAGCCCCAGCATGCCCTCCTGGACCAGGTCGTCGGCATCGCCGCCGACCAGGAAGTAGGAGGAGGCCTTGAGCCGGACGAAACCGTGGTACCGACGGATCAACTTGTCGGTCGCATCGGTCCTTCCGCGCTTGGAAAGTGCCACAAGCTCCAAGTCATCAGGCTCAAGTCGAGGGTTAGATCGGACCGGCATTACCGGGGGAGCGGAACTGTCAAGATCCGCTTCTGTCGCATTTGAGGTTGAGGTAGCCACCGCACATTCTCCTTTTGAAGAAGGCCTGTGGCGCCACTTACCTCCCCTGGACGCCCTGTCTGACAGGCGAATCCTCAGACTCAAGTTGAGGTTCACCCTTTATCTTCCGATTAGTTTACATGCAGGCAGAGTTCTGTCAACCCCTGCCGGGAAATTCTGCAATCCGGCTTGCAGGCCCGCTGGCTCAGGTGCGCTGGCGGACGGCCTCGAAAAGCAGCACCGATGCGGCCACCGAGACGTTCAGCGACCCGACCTCGCCCCGCTGGGGAATCGCAATCGTCCCGTCGCAGACCGAGAGGACCCGGGGCCTGAGGCCCTTACCCTCGGTCCCCATGACCAGCGCGGTCGGCCCGGTCAGGTCGACATTCCAGGGGGCCGACTCCCCGGAGCCATCGGCCCCCCAGACCCAGAAGCCGGCGGACTTCGCCGCCTCGAGCCAGTCGGCGATGTTCCGCACCCGAGCGACTTCGAGATGCTCGACCGCGCCGGCCGATGCCTTGCAGGCGGCCGCGGTCACCCCGGCCGCCCTGCGGTCGGGTATCACCACCCCGGCCGCACCGGCGACCTCGGCCGACCTGCAGACCGCGCCGAGGTTGTGCGGATCCTGGACCTGGTCGAGCACCACGACCAGGGCGTCCGGGGCCGCAAGCAACGAGTCGCCGTCGCCGTAGGGGTAGGGGTCGACCTCGGCCACCACTCCCTGGTGGTCGGGGCTGCCGGCCAGCTCGGAGAGCTGTTCCGGCGGGGTCTCCGGAGCGCGCCAGATACGCCGGACCCTTCGCCGACCATGCTCCGCCTCGGCCACCGGTCGGCGTCCGTAGACCAGGTCAGACGGCGGATCCGGCCTGGACGGACGACTCATCGGGCCGGTCGGGATACCAGGGTGGCGCCCTCTGCCGAGTCCCTGACCTGCCAGCCGAGCTCGTCCAGCCGGTCGCGGATCCGGTCGGCCCGGGCGAAGTCGCGTTCGGCCCGGGCGGTCTCCCGCTCGCCGAGCAGCTCCAGCGCCTCGGCCGGCGGCCCTTCGTCCCCGGCGTCCGCCAGCGAGCCGAGCCCGACCAGTTCGAGCATCTCCGACAACGCCGCGCCGGCGCCGGGCACGTCCTCCTGGTTTGCCCGGCGGACCAGGTCGAACGCGATGCTCATCGCCCTCGGGGTGTTGAAGTCGTCGGCCAGGGCGTCGCGGAACTCCGCCAGAGAGCCGGCCGCCGCGGGGGCGTCGGTGGCGTCGGTGGCGTCTTCCGCGGACCCGGCGGTCTGATCGAGGGCCCGCCCGGCGTCGTCGCGGCCGCGGAGGAAGTTACGCAGGCGGTCCACCCTGGCCACGGCCTCGTTCAGCTGTTCCTCTCCGAACGCCAGGGGCTGGCGGTAGTGGCCCGAAATCAGGTACGAGACGACCGCCTCCGGGCCGAAACGGTCGAGCGCCTCGGAGAGCTGGAAAATGTTGCCGTCGGACTTCGACATCTTGGCGGCGTCGGTCTCGATCATGCCGTTGTGCATCCAGATCCTCGCCAGCGGTCTGCCTCGGGCGGCCTCGGACTGGGCGATCTCGTTTTCGTGGTGCGGGAAGACCAGGTCCGAGCCACCGCCGTGGATCGCGAAGGGCAGCTCGCCGAGCTCGGCCTCGGCCATCGCCGAGCACTCGATGTGCCAGCCCGGCCGCCCGGGGCCCCAGGGGGAGTCCCAGGAGCTGTCCTCACCGGGCTTTTTCCCCTTCCAGAGCGCGAAATCGAGCCGGTCGCGCTTGAGTGAGCCACTGTCGTCCTCGCCCTGTTCCATCTCTTCCGTGGGCCGGTGGGAAAGCTTGCCGTATCCGTCGAAGCTGCGGACCGAGAAGTAGACGTCCCCGCCTGACTCGTATGCGTGGCCGTCTTCGACCAGGGTCGCGATCAGGTCGACGATCGCCCCGATCGTCGCGGTCGCCAGCGGTTCGGCGTCGGGCCGGCCGAGCCCGAGCCGGCCGGTGTCCTCGAAATAGGCCGCGGTCATCTCCGCCGCCAGCGTCGCCGAGTCGACCCCGGCCTCTGTGGCCGCCGTGTAGATCTTGTCGTTGATGTCGGTGACGTTGATCGCCAGCCGGGTTTCGTACCCCTCGCTCTTCAGGAACCGGGCCAGCAGTGAAAAGACCACGAAAGGCCTTGCGTTGCCGATGTGCACGCGGCTGTAGACGGTAGGACCGCAGGCGTAGATTCCGACCTCCCGGCCCGGGTCCAGAGTGCGGAGTTCGCCGCTCATGGTGTCCCTGATCCTCACCTCGCGCATGACCGGGCCGTCACCCCCGTGGTCGCTGGCAGGCATGCCGGCCACCGGCGGGGCCGTCAGAAGGTGCGGTAGCCGCCGGCACCCGGGCCACCACGCCGGCGACGGGGAGCCGCGCTGGAATCGTCGCCGGATTCACGGGCCGATTCCTTACGCTCCCATTCGGGGGCGGTGCTCGATGCGGCCGACAGCGCCTCCTGGCGGGCCCGCTCGGCGGCGGCCTGGACTTCTTCATCGGCCGACTCCCTGGCAAGTTCTGCCCGACGCTCGGCCTCGCGCATGATCCGCTCGTCCTCTTCCTTGCGGCGCT
Source organism: uncultured Solirubrobacterales bacterium (assembly GCA_963766115.1). GTDB lineage: Bacteria > Actinomycetota > Thermoleophilia > Solirubrobacterales > 70-9 > 67-14. Next base: position 263,638 of record CAVXYR010000007.1, on the reverse strand, counting down.
CCTCGGCCCGCTGGCGCGCCGTTTCCTCGGCCTCGCGGCCGAACCGCTCGATCAGGGCGTCCACCCGCTCGGCCGCTTCGCGGCGGACCTGCTCGGTGCCTTCCATCACCCGGCGGTCGATGTCGGCTTCGATCTCGGCTATCCGCTGGCGGGCCAGACTCTCGAACTCGTTGGCGTGGGCCTCGGCCTGTACGGCCTTCTCCTGCGCCTTGCGGGCGCGCTCCTCGTAGGCCTCGATCCGGCCGGTCGCCTCGCGCTCGGCCGCCTGGCGGGCCTCCTTTGCCAGGCGCTCGGCGGTCTCTTCTAGGTGCCTGGTCCGGCGCGGCGAGCCGCTCCTCGCCTTCGGCGGCGACTTTGGCCAGAGCCTCCTCGCGGCCGGCCCGTTCCTCCTTTAGGGTTCCTTCGAGCCGTTTCAGCTCTGCCTCCAGGGCGGCCTGGGCGTCCCGGTGCTCGGCCTCCTTCGCGGCCAGTTCCTTCATCTTCTCTTCAGCTTCGGCCCTCGCCGCCTGGGCCGCCTCGATCTTCTCGCGGGCCTCGCCGCTGAGCTTCCTCAGGGTGTCGCGGGCCTTTGCCTTGATCTCTTCACGGGCCTCAGCGGTCTCGCGGGCGGCGACCACCTTGGCCTGCTCGACCCGTTCGTCGGCCGTCGCCGCGGCGGCATTGGCCTCTTTCGCCGCCTTCTCCGACGCCTTTGCCTCAGCCACGGCCTTGCGGGCGATCTCGAGTGCTTCGAGCTCCGACCCACGGGCGGCCACCTCGGCCTCCCTCGCCGCCTTCTCGCTGGCGCCGAGTTCTTTCGCAAACGACTCGACCCTGGCGGTGAGGCGCGCCGACGACTCGCTGACCTGAAGCAGGTCGGCCGGCAGCCCGTTCTGCTTCGCCGCCTCGTCCTTTGAAGGGGGTGCGCTCTGATCGCCCGTCGTCACCCGAAACCTACTACGAGAGCGCCCGCTTGAGGATCTTGCCGGTGGCGTTGCGGGGTAGTTCCGGAAGGAAGTCGACCTGCTTGGGTGCCTTGAACGAGGCGAGGTTGGACTTGACGAAAGTCCTCACGTCGTCTTCGTCGAGGGCGCCGGGCACACGCAGTACCACGAATGCCCGCAGAACCTGGCCGAAGGTTTCGTCGTCCACCCCGATCGCCGCCGCCTCGACCACATCCGGGTGCGAGGCGATCAGATCTTCGACTTCGGCCGGGAAGAGGTTCTCGCCGCCGGAGACGATCATCTCGTCATCGCGGCCGTCCACGAAGAACAGCCCGCGATCGTCGAAGTGCCCGACATCGCCGCTGGAGACGTAGTCGTCGAGCCGTTCCTTGTCCTGGCCGCCGGTGTATCCGTCGAAGTCCATGCCGTTGCTGACGAAGACCCTGCCGGTCTCCCCCGGTTCGACATCATTTCCGTCTTCGTCAATCAGGCGGACCGAGGTACCGTGCGGGGGCCGGCCGGCCGTGGCCGGATCCTGGCGCAGGTCCTCAGGGTCGGCGATCGTCACGAAGGCGACCTCGGTCGAGCCGTACATGTTGTAGACGTTCTCGCCGAACCGGTCCATCCAGGCGGTCGCAAGCCCTCCCGGCAGCGCCGATCCGGACAGGGTGACGATCTTCAGGTTGTCCGCCCTGAAGTCGTCCAGTTCCTCGGGAGGCAACTCGAGTATCCGCTGCAGCATGACCGGCACCGCGACCAGTACGTCGGCCGAATGCTGATCGACCCGGCGCATCGTCTGTCCCGGATCGAAACGGCGGTCGAGCACCACGGTCGCCCCCAACGCAAGTGAAAGAACGGTATTGATCAGGCCCCAGGAGTGGAAGAGAGGCGCCGACACGACCATGACCTCGCCCGCCCGGTGCGGGATGCGGTCGAACAGGCCGGCGATTCCGGCCAGCCCTCCCGTGCTTCCGCGGCGGGCACCCTTGGGGGTGCCGGTCGTCCCCGAGGTGAGGATGGTCGTACGGGACTCGTTCCCGGGCGTGTCGACCCCGTCCTCATCCGACGAGGCGATCAGCGATTCGACCGTGGCGTACCCCCCGCCTTCGCCGCCGAATCCGACGATCCGGGTGACTGACTCGGGCACTCCTGTCAGCAGCCCCTCGAACTCCTCGTCGAAAACCAGCACGCCCGCTCCCTCACGCTCCACCACCTCGGCCAGCTGGGGACCGGAAAACATCGTGTTGAGCAGCAGTGCATCGGCTCCCAGCTTGGAGGCCGCCAGATGCGCCTCCAGGAAGCCGCGGTGGTTCCGGCACATGATCCCGACAGCGTCGCCGGCCGATACGCCGAGCCCGGCCATTCCGTGGGCCAGCGCGTTGGACCGCCGGTCGAGCTGATCGAAGGTGAGTGATCCGAGTTCGTCTATGACCGAGACGCGGTCGGGATGCTTGATCGCGGCGACCCTTATCGCCGTCGCCGGGGTCGTACCGCCCCGTACCGTGGTCATCACGGCACGCACGGTGCGGTCGGGCCGGGTCGGGCCGAGGATGCCGGACTCCCCCAGGACCTTCAGCTGAAAACCGAGATCGGAAATCCTGCCGGCGGCTTCGCGCGGACCAATCATCCCGTAACCATATTGCGAGAGCCCGCAGAGCCGCTCCCGGCAGATCGGCCCGTCCGTCGGACCGACCCTGGCGGGATCAGTCAAGGTCCACCGACGCGACCGCCAGGCAGGCAATCCCCTCACCGCGTCCGATCCAGCCCATCCCTTCGTTGGTGGTCGCCTTGACGTTGACCCGGGCCGAAGTCACCTCGCCGAGGTGGTGGACGATCGCCGCCCGGTGAGGGCCGAGCTTTGGTTTCTCGCAGATCACGGTTACGTCAATGTTGTGAATCGGTCCCCGGAGCATGCCGACCACGGTCTGGAGCAGCCCGATCGAGTCGGCATCCTTCCAGGCCTCTTCGCTGTCGGGGAAGATCGCGCCGATGTCTTCCAACCCGGCCGCCCCGAGTACCGCGTCGATAACCGCATGGGTCAGGACATCGGCGTCGGAATGCCCGGCAAGCCCCATTTCGCCCGGAATCTCGACCCCGCCCAGCAGCAGCATTCTGCCCTCCGCGAAGCGGTGGCTGTCGTAGCCGATACCGACGCTCACCGGCATTTGACGGCCTCACCGACCGGGGTCGAGCCGCGCCGGCGGGACTCGAACACGGCCAGTTCCCCGACCCCGTGTGCGTCGAGGAACTCCAGGGCGCGGGGGTACTCGAACCCGATCTGACCGGGCTCGTGCGCGTCTGAGGAGAGGGCGAACGTCGCCCCGGCCTCGACGCACATCTCCATGAAGGCCGGCGCCGGGTAGATCTCGGCGGCGTCCTTGCGGATACCGGCGGTCGAGACCTCGACCGAGATGCCGGACTCGGCGATCGCTTCTATAGCCGGCTCATAGAAGAACCGGGGGTCGCGCGACGGCAGCCGCTTCGCCCGTCCCCAGACCTTGACCAGGTCGGGGTGGGCGAGGATGTCGAAAAGACCGGACCGGGCGGCCTGGGCGACCGTCTCGAAGTAGCGTCGCCAGATCTCGTCCGGATCGCTGCGGTCGTCCCAGATCGTGTATTCCTCGGTGTCGAGCGAGCGATCGCCGATGAAGTGGACCGAGCCGACCACGAAATCGAACGGCCGGGCCGAGATCAGCTGCTCGAGACGGTCCTCGGCTCCGGGCACGAAGTCGGCTTCGAGCCCCAGCCGGATCGGGCTCTCCCCGACAACTTCGCAGTACTGGTCGAGGTCGTCGATGGCCCACTCTTCCCAGAACGGGTGGCTCCACACCTCGAGAGCTTCGGCGAACCGGTACATGTGCTCGGCGCAGCCCAGCTCGGCTATTCCGGCCGCCGAAGCGGCATCGAGGTAGCGGTCGATGTTCTCCCGGTTGAAGTACCGGTCCGGGGTGGCGTCCAGGGAGTCGGGACGGAGGTGGAGGTGGTAGTCGGTAAGCATGGTCTATGCGGTGAGCAGGCTCTCGGCCAGGGCGAGGTCGGATGGTACGGTCACCTTGATGTTCTCGGGCGGCCCGTCGATCACGCCGACCGAGCCGCCGTCGGCTTCGATCAGCGAGGCGTCGTCGGTCGCGCCTTCCCGATCCACTCGTTCGATCGCCCGGCGGAGCGCGGCGGTCCTCAGAACCTGAGGCGTCTGCGCCGCCCGCAGGCGATCGCGGTCGAGCGTCTCCTCGATCCGCCCTTCGCGGTCGATCCGCTTGACCGTGTCGGTAACCGGGGCGGCGACGATAACCGCGTCGAGCTCCGGTGAGTCTTCCAGGGCGGTGATCGAGTCGTCGATCAGGTCCGGCGTGACCAGCGGACGGGCGGCGTCGTGGACCATCACGATCCCGGTCTCGACCGCCTCGAGCCCGGCCGCCACCGACAGCGCCCGGGTTGCCCCGCCGCCGACCAGGATCCGGTCCTCGCCCTCGAAATCCCGCTCACGGCCGGGCGGCACCGCAATCACCACCGGGCCTGTCCGGGTGGCTTTCCAGCAGGCCTCAAGCGACCACTCGAACAGTGGCCGGCCGGCCAGATCGACCAGCGCCTTGGGGCCGTCGGACCCGAGCCTGCGCCCGGACCCGGCGGCCACGATCAGCGCGGTGACCCCGGCGGTCATTCAGCTGGACCGCCGGGCAACTCGGCCTCAGACGGCTGCGGCCGCGGCTACGGAAGCCTCGAAGCGTTCCTCGAGCAGGCCGTCGAGGTACTCCTCGGCTCCCTCTTCGTCCGTATCGAGCGCGTACATGAACTCCGAGGCGAGGATCTTCTTCGCCCTGGTGTACATCTGCTTCTCTCCGGTCGAAAGTCCCTTCTCCATCTCGCGCAGGGCCAGGTTGCGGACCACCTCGGCCAGCTCGAAGACGTTGCCGGTCTTGATCTTCTCCTTGTTGTACTTGAAGCGCCGGTTCCAGTTCTTCGGCATGTCCGATACCTCGTCGGAAAGCACCGAGATCACCTTCTTGATCTCGTCCTCGTCGATCACCCGGCGAAGCCCGGCCACGCCCGCGTTCTCGCTTGGGACTTTGACGGTCAGGTCGTTGTGCAGGATCTTGATCGTCAGGTACTCGCGCGTCTCTCCGAGAAGCTCGGCGCTCTCCTTCTTGAGCACGATCCCGGCACCGTGATGCGGGTAGACGACCTTCTCGCCGACCTCGAAATCGCAGACGTACGGGATCAGGTCGATCTCTTCGTCCTCAACTGCTTCATTCACTGCTTCTGAATCGGAAATCAGATGCTCCTTCGTTCGTAGTCGACGGCTCCGACGCCGTCAGTTGTTCAAAAACTGGTCGGTGGGAACGGACTCCTGCAGGCGCCGCACCCCTTCACGGATCTCCTTCGCCCGCGCCGGCCCGACTCCGTCGACCGCGGCCAGTTCCTCATCAGGGGAGGCCAGGACGCCGTCGAGACTGCCGAACCGGTGGACGATCTTCTGGATCACGAGCTTGGGAAGGCGGGGAACCTCGCCCAGCAACCGGTATCCGCGCGGCTCGATCGGGAAATCAAGGGTATTGACCTTGCGGTCGTAGCCGAGGATCTCGGCCAGTCGGCCGAAATCGAGCAGCTCGTGGTGGGAAAGTGCCGAGATCTGCTCGGTGACGAACTGGAGGTTCTCCTCGGTGTCCTCTACCGAGTAGTCGCGGATCAGTGCCGAGCGTTCGGCCGCCACCCCGAATATGGTCTCCTCGAGCTGCATCTCGATCAGCCGGCCCTCGGTTCCGAGTTCGACGATATAGCGCTCGACCTCGAGCGCCATCCTCGAAACCAGCTCCGAGCGCTGAAGCACTGAAAGAGCGTCGTAGAGGACGACTCCGCCGGTGAATTCGGAACGGGTCAGTCGCTGTGAAAGCTCATCCAGCCGGCTTCGGTACTTGTCGAGGGCGGCCAGGGCCTGATTCGACTTGGCCAGGACCGACGGGATGTCCTGGAGGATGTACTTGATGCCGTCGAGGTAGAGCGAGACCACGTCCCGCCGCTGGGAGATCGCGATGACCAGGGCGTCGACCTGTTTCGAGATCCGCTCGGCCGTCCGGTGGCGGGTCCCGGTCTCGCCGGAGTGGATGGTCGGGTCGGGCATCATCTGGACGTTGGCCCAGCTGATCCTGCTCGCATCGGAGTTGATCAGGATCGCCCCGTCCATTTTCGCCACCTGGTAGAGCATCGCCGGGCTGTAGTCGATATCGAGCCTGATTCCCCCTGAAAGCATGAAGGCGAACTCCTCGGTCTCCCCGACGACGATCAGCCCACCGGTCCTTGCGTGGACGATGTTGTCGATCCCCTCGCGGAGCGCCGTTCCCGGTGCAACCGCGTAAATCGCACGGAACAGCCTCGGATCCTGACGTTCAGACAGGTGCATAAGATCACTATCGACCGCAGGCGACATCCATCACATTATGCCAGATTCCGCTTGCCAATGCGGTCTGCCGTCTTTCTGGGTCCGCTGTTGCGCCGGGATTGAGGCCCGATTCGGCTACTTGCGGCATTCCGACTGGAATTCGGGGGATTCGCCGGCCTGCGGACCCGCGGAGGGGTCGCCGCAGCCCCGGGGCTGCGGGCGAGCCCGGTCCGGGAAGCTAGGCGGCCTCGACCCCGGGCGTCGCTGACGAGCCCGAAAAGGCCGCTCGGAGGGCCTCGCTGACCGTCCCGGAACCGCCGAGGCCGTCGGTTCTCCCGCCCGAACGGGGACCGATCACCGGATCGAGGCCGAACTTGACCGCCTCGGCGACGCGACGGTCGGCGTGAGCCACGTATCTCAGGTCTCCGGTAAGTCCCAGTTCGCCGAAGCAGGCGAGCGGCTTGCCGTCTCCGCCGGAAAGCGCCTGGCCGCGATGGGCTGACGCGACGGCGAGAGCAACGGCCAGATCGGCCCCGGGCTCGTCGATCCGGACTCCCCCGACGGCGTTAACGAAGACATCGGCGGTGCCGAGACCGACCCCGGCGTGGCGGGCCAGGACCGCCAGGATCATGCTGAGGCGGTTGCGGTCGATGCCGTTGACCACCCGGCGCGGAATCTCGAGCTCACTCGGCGAGGCGAGGGCCTGGACCTCGACCAGGACCGGCCGGGTCCCCTCCATCGATGCGAGGATGACCGAGCCCAGGGCTCCGTTCGCTTCTCCGACGAACCGTGCCGAGGGGTCGCTCACCTCAGTCAGGCCTCCGGACCGCATTTCGAACACACCGACCTCCGAGGTCGCCCCGAAACGGTTCTTCACCGCCCGCAGGGTGCGGTAGGCCCGCTCGCGCTCACCCTCGAACTGGAGCACGCAGTCGACCAGGTGCTCCAGCACCCGGGGGCCGGCCAGGCTGCCCTCCTTGGTCACGTGACCGACCAGGATCACAGCCACGTCCAGGCGCTTGGCCGTCTCGGCCAGCGAGTTCGCGGCTTCCCGGACCTGGCCGACCGACCCGGGGGCTCCGCTCAGGTCGGATCGGTGCATGGTCTGGATCGAATCGATCACGCAGACCGCGGGCCGCTCCGACTCGATCGTGGCGAGGATCGTCTCGAGCGAACTCTCGGCGAGGACCCTCACCTCGAGCGCCTCCGGCCCCAGCCGCTCTGCCCGCAGCCTCACCTGGGCCGGTGACTCCTCACCGGAGACGTAGAGCGTCCCCGCTCCGCCGGCACCGAGGTTGGCCAGGGCCATACCGGTCAGGGTGCTCTTGCCGATCCCGGGCGCGCCCCCCAGCAGGATCATCGAGCCGGGCACCACCCCGCCGCCCAGAACCCGGTCGAACTCGTCGATCCCGGTCCGGTGGCGAGCCGTCTCGGTGGCCACCACCTCCCTCAGCGCGACCGGCCTGCCGGCCGCCGCCGCGCCCTTCGCCTTTCCCCTGCCTCCCGGGCCCGAAGCCGGGGCCTTCGGGACGACCGACTCGACAAGGGTGTTCCACTCGCCGCATTCGGGACAGCGGCCGGTCCAGGCCATCGCCGCGTGGCCGCAGCTCTGGCACACGTGCTGGGATCGGATCCGGGCCATCTCTTCAGGCTAAGGGTCGGACAGGACAGATCTCTCCCCGACCCGGGCGATGGCTCGGGGCGCCCCGGCTGGCGGAACGGGCCTCCGGACGCCCCGGCGCGTGGCTAGGATCCCGCCCATGGATTTCATCCTGTTCATCCACGTGATCGCCATGACCTTCTTCGTCGGCGGGCAGATCATGTTGGCGGCCACGATCGTGCCGGTCGAACGCAGCAATCCCGATCCGGCCCGGATGAAGGCGATCGCACAGAACTTCGGCTGGGGCTCGCTGGTCGCGCTCGGCACCCTGATCTTCACCGGCATGCTGATGGCCTCCCACTACAGCCTCTGGGGCAACAGCACGCTGCACATCAAGCTGACCCTGATGATCCTCACCTTCATCTCGCTCGGCTTCCACATGAAATTCCCGAAGGCCCACGCCCTGATGGCCCTGACCTTCCTGCTGACCCTGAGCGTGGTCTGGTTCGGCCTCGAGCTGCCTGCCTAGCGCCCGTCGGGATCGGCCCACAGGCCGGTGGCCGGGCCCTGATAGCTTGCGCACCCGGATGAACCCCGCTCAGCAGTCCCCTCATGTGCCCGGCGGCTCGCCCCGTGAGATGCGCTTCCTCAACATCATCGCCTGGGTGGCGGTGATCGACGTGCTGCTGCTGATCCCGCTTATCTGGGCTTCACGCTGGGTAACCGACCAACACGACCTGGTCGCCGTCCTCGGGCCGGTCCACGGATTCCTGTTCATGGTGCTGATCGGGCTCTGCGCCTACGGCAGCCTGCAGAAGTGGTGGGGCTGGTGGTTCCCGATCCTGGTCGTGGTGACGCTCGGACCGCTCGGATCGCTGATCGGCGACTGGATCGTCCGCCACCAGTTGAAGACAGAAGCGCCGCCGGCAGACGAATTCCGGGCCGTGGCCGGAGCCAACGCCACCGGGGCGACCTCCACCGGGGCAACCCCCGACGGGGACGCGGATCGATGAGCGCTCTGGACGAGGTGACCTGGCAGCTCGACGACCTGCTCGACGAGGGGACGGCGGCCGATCCCGAGGCAGCGGTCAGCGGGCTGCTCGACGAAGCCGACCGGCTCTCCGGATCGTTCGCCGAAGACTACGAAGGCCGGGTAGCCGGTCTCGACGGTCCGGGCCTGATTGAAGCGATGAACCGGTTGGCCGCGATCTCGGACCTGGCCGGCCGGGCGCTCAACTACGCCCATCTCCGGTTCGCCGCCGATACCGCCGAACCGGCCAACGGTGCCCTGCTCCAGATGGGCTCCGAACGGGCCACGGCGATCCAGACCAAGCTGCTGTTCTTCGACCTGGAGTGGGCCGCGCTCGAAGACGACCGGGCCGAAGAGCTGCTGGCGACCGAAGGGCTCGAATTTTGCGAGCACCACCTGAGGAACGAACGCCGCTACCGCGACCACCTGCTGAGCGCCCCGGAGGAGAAGATCGCGACCGAGCTATCGGTCACCGGCGGTGGCGCCTGGAGCCGTCTGTTCGACGAGCTGACCTCAGCCCTCAGGGTGGATCTGCCCGGCGCGGAAGAGCCGGTATCGCTCGACATCGCCCTTGCCCGGCTACATGACCCCGACCGCGAGGTCCGGCGGAGTACTGCCGACGCGGTGACCGAGGCACTCGAGCCCGGACTGCGGACCAGGGCCTATGTGTTCAACACGCTGCTCCAGGACAAGTCGATCAAGGACCGGCTGCGCTCCTACCCGCACTGGCTCGCCACCCGCAACCTCTCGAATGAAGCTTCGGACGAGTCGGTCGAGGCGCTGGTCGAGGCGGTCAGGGGCCGCTACGACCTCGCCCGGTCCTGGTATCGGACCAAGGCGAAACTGCTCGGGATCGATCGGCTCGCCGACTATGACCGCATGGCCGCGATCGCCACCGACGACGAGAAGATCGAGTGGGATCAGGGACGGGAGATAGTTCAGGAGGCCTTCGGCTCGCTCGCCCCGCAGGCCGGGGAGGTGGTCGAGCGCTTCTTCGACGAGCGCTGGATCGACGCCCCTCCCGGCCCGGACAAGCGTGGTGGCGCGTTCAGCGCCTCGACCGTGCCCTCGGTGCACCCTTATGTGATGTTGAACTACACCGACCGGCGCCGGGACGTGCTGACCCTTGCCCACGAGCTCGGCCACGGCCTGCACCAGACCCTGGCGGGCAAGCAGGGCATCTTCCATCAGGACACGCCCCTGACCGTGGCCGAGACCGCCTCGGTCTTCGCCGAAGAGCTCGTCTTCGGCCGATTGCTCGCGGCCGAAGATGACCCGGCCTCGCGACTCGGGCTTCTGTCCGAGGCTGTCGAGGGCCAGATCGCCACAGTGTTCCGCCAGATCGCGATGAACCAGTTCGAAGACCGCGTCCACACGGCCCGGCGGACCGAGGGTGAGCTCGCGGTCGAGCGCTTCAACGAGCTCTGGGCAGAAAGCCAGGAGGAGCTGCTCGGCGATTCGGTCGAGATCACCGACGGCTACCGCTCGTGGTGGTCGTACGTGCCCCACTTCATCGGCTCACCGGGTTACGTCTACGCGTACTCGTACGGCCAGTTGCTCGCCCTTTCGGTATACCGCCTCTACGAGGAGCGGGGCGACGAGATCGTTCCCGGCTACCTCGAGATGCTCTCGGCCGGCGGCTCGCGCTCCCCGGAAGATCTCGGCAAGCTGGTCGGCGTCGATCTGGCCGACCCCTCATTCTGGGACAACGGCCTCGACCTGGTCGCTGGCCAGATCGAGGCGGCCCAGCACGCCGCCGAAGCGGTCATCGCCGAACGCGGCTGAATCCCGGCGGCCCGCCCCGCTCGGGACCCGGGCCACCCACTCACCCTGACCCGGACGCTGGTCTTCGCAGTCAACCCGGGCCGGGAGTCGACGTACACACCCGCCCGGTTTACCGGCCCGTAATGCGACTCTGGCACACTTTCCGCAGTGAAATCATCTCTCCTCATCGCCTCGATCGCCCTGGCGGTCCTTTTCGCCCCGGCCGCGGCACAGGCCGGGATCCAGAAGACCAAGGGCGTCGGCTGGGGTCCCCGGACCTCGAAGGCCGCGGCGAAACTCGTAGACCGCAACGGCTTCGAGCCGAGGCCGCAGAACCGGGCCAGGAACCACCGGGTGCCCGGCAGGAAGATGCTGAAGAGGTGGCGGAAGCGAAGCGAGATGCCCTACGCGGGCTACGTGAACGGCCGCTTCCGGGGCACCACCGACGAGATCATCCAGTGGGCCTCCCGCAAGTGGGGCATCAACACCAACCTGATGCGGGCGGTGGCCACCGTCGAGTCCTGGTGGGAGATGTCGACCCTCGGCGACAACGGCGATTCATTCGGGCTATACCAGGTGCGCCGCCCCTACCACTGTTGGGGAAAATGCAAGATCGCCCGCTATTACACGGCATTCAACGCCGACTATTTCGGGGCGATAATCCGCTCCTACTACGACGGCAAGCAGACCTGGCTGCTGCGCGAAGAGGGCGGCAAGCCGTACCGGGCAGGCGACCTCGAGGGAAGCCTCGGGGCGTGGTACTCCGGTCGCTGGTGGGTTCCGTCGATCCAGGAGTACCTGAACAACATCGAGGTCCGCCGCAAGGAGCGGACCTGGCACCAGCCATACTTCGTCGGCCGCTGAGCCCTCCGGCTTCCGCCGACGCGGTAGTCCAGATTCCACGCCGGTAGTCCAGATCCCACTCCGGTAGTCCAGATTCCACGCCGGCAGTCCAGATCCCACCCGCCGACTCATTTGAACCCGGTGTGAACACGGTGATCCAGATTTCACCCCGTTGAGGGGGGACGATATGGATCACCGATTCTTGCTCGAAGCCCGCCCGGTTTCTGCGATCCGCCCGGTTTCTGCGATCCGCCCGGTTTCTGCGACCCGCCCGGCTTCTGCGACCCATCCGGGTCCTTCAACCCATCCGGGTCCTTGAACACATCCGGGTTCTTGGCGAGGAGTACCGACTTGATGTTCGAGACGAGTTGCTCCGAACGGGTCTCGATCATTCGGTGAGTGACTCGTATCGTTTCGTACCCCAGGGTCAGATGTTCGAGGTCACGGGCGCGATCATTCTCGAATCGGTCGCGATGGAAGGCGAGGGAGTCCACCTCGACCATCAATTTCTCCCGATGCCAAAGAAAGTCAATCTTCCTGCCGCCGAGCGGTTCGTTGACCAGAGGGCGTGGAATGCCCGATTCAAGACACAGGGTCAAGAATCGGGTCTCGAGTTCGGATCGGATTTCAATCGGCAGCGGGCCAAATCGCCGTTCCGCTCTGCGTACACACCTGGTCCCCTTCTTGCCAGAACTCGATGCCAACACCCGTTTGATCTGATCTGGGTCGACAAGCCCAAGGCGCCTGGCCGCACTATGGAAGTCCTCTAATGATCGCGGCGAAGAAACGGCTGCGAGGTCAACTAGCGTCCGAACCGGCGTGGTGACAGGAATCCCTCGATGGATGGTCATATGGTCGACGGGAAGGAAACGCGTGCGGTGGACGAGCAGCCCGCCGCGGGAGCCTGATCCCATGCTTCGCACGATCTCGATCGGGCGGAATGGCTTGCCGAATCCCCAGAGAGCCGCTGCGCTGCGATGTGAGAGCACCGCTGATGATCCGCCGGCCAGAACAGCCGCCATCCAATATCCCTCGGCCCTGAGCGCCCTGTGGCCAAGCGCATAGACACCTCCGTGGATCGGGAGCAGGTAGCCAGTCCGAAGCCACCCTTCGATTCGTTTCGCGGTCAAGCCAAGCTCAATGAGCTGGACTCTTGCGACGACTCCATGCTGACGTCCGGCAAGCCCCGACGCACGGCTGTTGAGCTCCCTTCCCTGGAGACCCCCTTCCCGGCGTTCGGGTTTCGGGTGTTCGGATTTCCGCTCGATCCACCGGCTCACCGCTCCAGCCTGTCGAAGGTTCACTGAATGATGCCACGCGGAATCAAACAAAATGCAACGTTTCCGATCAGCACCGGCCGGAGCCCTGATACCGCGCTTCAGCCCGGCGCGGCCCAGACTTGCGCTTTCGGTCGGCTGGGGCACTACTTGCCGGTGATCCAGATTGCCGGTGATCCAGATTGCCGGTGATCCAGATTTCACCCCGTTGAGGGGGGACGATATGGATCACCGAGCAGGAAAGGGTTCCTGGCAGCGGAAAAGCCAGGTTGCGAACGTTTGTCGGCGGCGGCGGTGGTGGCGGTGGGTTCTCCGCCGAGGACAGGGCTATTCGGTGGCGGTTCCGGTGGCGGTGTCGCCTCCGGAGGCCGGCTCATCGGGCTTGGGGGTGGGGCCACCCTCACCGGGGGCGCCGACTCCGACCTTCTCCGGTTCCTTCTTCTTCGCCTTCGGCTTCTTGCGCGGCTTGGTCACCTTCATCTTGAACGGCTTGTCGTCTTCGTCGCCCTCGGGATCGCGCTTGACCGTGACCAGTGACCCGGCGACCGAATCGCCGCCGCCGGCCTTGAGGACCTCGTCGGCGAGCGGGTCTTCGATGTAGCGCTGGATCGCCCGGCGCAGCGGACGGGCGCCCATGGAGGGATCCCAGCCCTTGTCGACCAGGTAGTCCTTGGCCTCGTTGTCGAGCTCGAGCATCAGTTCGTGCTCGGCGATCTGGTTGCGGACCCGGCCGAGCATCAGCTCGATGATCTCGCGAACCTCTTCCCGGCTCAGCTTGTGGAAGACGATGACTTCATCGATCCGGTTGAGGAATTCCGGACGGAAGACCTTCTTCAGCTCGCTGGTGATGCGGCCCTTCATGTCCTCGTAGGAGATCCCGGTCTCGTCGGAGACCGTGAATCCGATGCCCTGGTTGCGGGCAATCTCGCTGGCACCGATGTTCGAGGTCATGATGATTATCGCGTTGCGGAAGTCGACCGTGCGGCCCTGCGCGTCGGTCAGGCGCCCGTCTTCCAGAATCTGGAGCAGGATGTTGAAGACGTCGGGGTGGGCCTTCTCGATCTCGTCGAGCAGCAGCACCGAGTAGGGCTTGCGCCGGACCGCTTCGGTCAGCTGGCCGCCCTCGTCGTAACCGACGTAACCGGGAGGCGAACCGACCAGTCGGCTGACCGCGTGCTTCTCCATGTACTCGGACATGTCGATCCGGACCATCGATTCCTCGTCGCCGAACAGGAACTCGGCCAGGGTCCGGGCGAGCTCGGTCTTGCCGACGCCGGACGGGCCGAGGAATACGAACGACCCGGCGGGGCGCTTGGGATCCTTGATCCCGGCGCGCGAGCGACGGATCGCCTTGGAGACGGCCTCGATTGCGGCCTCCTGGCCGATCACGCGCTTGTGCAGCTCGTTCTCCATGTCGATCAGCTTCTTGGTCTCGGCCTCGGTCAGCTTGAAGACCGGGATGCCGGTCCACATCGAGACGATGTCGGCGATCTCTTCCTCGCCGAGAACAGGACGCTCACCCTCTTCACCTTCGGCCCACTCTTCCTCGAGCTGGCGCTTGCGGGTGGTCAGCTGGCGCTCGGTGTCGCGGAGATTGGCCGCCTTCTCGAACTCCTGGGCCTCGATCGCGGCTTCCTTCTCGCGGCGGGCGGTCTCGATCTCTTCTTCGAGGTCGCGATAGACCGGCGGCGCGGTCATCGACTTGATCCTCATCCTTGAGGCGGCCTCGTCTATCAGGTCGATCGCCTTGTCCGGCAGGAACCGGTCGGAGATGTAGCGGTCGGCCAACTCGGCCGCGGCCTCGAGCGCCTCATCCGAGATCTGGACCTTGTGGTGCTGTTCGTAGCGCTCGCGCAGCCCCTCGAGGATCTTCACGCTCTGCTCGGGGGTCGGCTGCTCGACCCGGATCTGCTGGAAGCGCCGTTCCAGGGCCGAGTCACGCTCAAGGTACTTGCGGTACTCGTCGAGCGTGGTCGCGCCGATCGTCTGGATCTCGCCACGCGCAAGGGCGGGCTTGAGGATCGAAGCGGCGTCGATCGCGCCCTCGGCCGCACCGGCCCCGACCAGGTTGTGGATCTCGTCGATGAACAGAACGATGTCGCCACGCTGGGCGATCTCCTTCATAACCTTCTTAAGCCGTTCTTCGAACTCACCGCGGTACTTCGAACCCGCGACCAGAGCGGCCAGGTCGAGCGTGTAGATCTGCTTGTTGCGCAGCATCTCCGGGACTTCGCCCTTGATGATCCTCGCGGCCAGGCCTTCGACCACGGCCGTCTTGCCGACGCCCGGCTCGCCGAGCAGCACCGGGTTGTTCTTCTGACGGCGGGAGAGAATCTGCATGATGCGCTCGATTTCGATCTCGCGACCGACCACCGGATCCAGCTTGCCGTCCTCGGCCAGCTTGGTCAGGTTGCGCCCGAACTGGTCGAGCAGTTTCGAAGACTTCTTGCCACCGGCTTCGGTCTGGCCACCGCTCGAGGAACCCTGACCCTGACCGGGCCGCCTGCCGCCCGGCCCGGAGAGCATCCGGATGACCTCGTTGCGGATCTTGTCGGAGTCGGCGTCGAAGTCGAGCAGGATCCGCGCCGCGACGCCCTCGTTCTCACGGACGAGGCCGAGCAGGATGTGCTCGGTGCCGATGTAGTTATGACCCAGGCTCAATGCTTCGCGGAGGGCGAGTTCGAGAACCTTCTTGGCCCGCGGGGTGAACGGGATCTGGCCCGAAGTGACTTCCTCGCCCGAGCCGACGATCCGGACGACCTGGGCGCGGACCCGCTCGACCGTGATGTCGAGTGACTCGAGCACCCTGGCGGCGAGGCCCTCTTCTTCGCGCAGCAGCCCGAGCAGGATGTGCTCGGTGCCGATGTAGTTGTGCTTGAGCGTGCGCGCCTCTTCCTGAGCCAGGACGACTACCTGTCGGGCGCGTTCTGTGAATCTCTCGAACAAAGTTCCTCTTACCTCAGGCCTCGGTTGTTTCTTCAGTATCGGTGATCGGTCGGCGGTTTGCAGCTATCTCTGACATCTCGGGCGAAATCCGGCGAAATTCGGGACGGCTCAACGCCGGCTGCCCTATCCGCTATTCGGTGACTTTCACCGAGGGATCTGACCTCCGGTCTGTCGGGCACGGACTGATAGGGAAGTATACCGAGGCCGTTTCGCGGTCCGAAATCGCCGGGGTCCGATCCTGCCGGACACCTGGATCCGATGCTCAGGCTGCCTGGAGCTGCTTCGAGATCGAGTCGATCAGGTCGTGCCAGGACTTGGCGAACGAATCCTTGCCCTCCGACTGGAGCCGGGCGGCGAGCTCCTTTTCGTCGAAGCCGGCCTCGGCGTAGGCATCGAGCACGGCCTGGGCATCGCCGCCGTCGGCCGGGATCGGCTCGCCGATCTGGCCGTGGTCGGCCAGGGCTTGCAGGGTGTTCTCGGGCATCGTGTTGACCGTATCCGGCGCGGCCAGCCCCTCGACGTAGAGCAGGTCGGAAGCCTCGGGGTCCTTGGTCCCGGTAGAGGCCATCAGAAGCCGCTGGACCCGCCCGCCCTCGTTGGCCAGGCGCTGGGAACGCTCGCCGGCAATCAGATCGCGGTAGGCGGCGTAGGTCTTCTGGCCGACCGCCAGGCCGAGTTTCGCCCGGAGCTCGTCCGGGACTTCGTCGATCACGGCGGCATCCCAGCGGCTCACGAAGAGCGACGCGACCGATGCCACAGCCGGATCCAGACCGGCCTCGATCCGGCGTTCGATCCCCTTCATGTAGGCGTCGGCCGCGGCAAGGTACTGCGTCGCCGAGAAGAGCAGGGTCACGTTGACCGGAATCCCGGTGAAGATCGTTTCCTCGATCGCCGGCAGACCGGCCTCGGTGCCCGGGATCTTGATGAACAGGTTCTCGCGGTCGGCCCGGGCGTGAAGGTCGCTGGCCTGGGCGATCGTCGCCTCGGTATCGTCGGCCAGGAGCGGCGAGACCTCGAGCGAGACGAAGCCGTCCACCCCGTCGGTCCGCGCGTGGGTGTCCGAAAAGAGGTCGGCCGCCCGGCGCAGGTCGTTGATCGCCATCTCGAAGAAGATCTGCTCGGTGTCGTCGATCGAGTCCTGGAGCTCGGCGATCTGCTCGTCATAGTCGCTGCCGCCGGAGATCGCCTTGTCGAAGATGGTCGGGTTCGAGGTCAGGCCGGTGACCGAGAGGTCGTTTATGTAGCTCTCGAGGGTTCCCTCATCCAGCATCGAGCGGGTGATGTTGTCGACCCAGATGCTCTGACCCAAGTCATGAAGTGCACGACAGTTCTGGTTCAAGATGACCTCCCGGAGTTCGTCGTTTCAGCGTCCACCACGAGGTTACCCCCCTTGAGGGCCCGCCGGGGTAACAATCTTGTTGACCGCCCGACACGGACTTTGAAATCCCGGCCCCACAGCGAAGCGAAGCGGCTGGGATTACTTGTACCTATCTTGTTGACCGCCCTACACGGACTTTGAACTCCCGGCCGCACAGCGAAGCGAAGCGGTCGCGATTCCTCGCTCAGTCCCTCATCGCGGGGAACAGCACGACCTCGCGGAGGGACCTGGCTCCGGTCAGCATCATCACCAGGCGGTCTATGCCGAGGCCGACCCCTCCGGTCGGCGGCATGCCCTGCTCGAGGGCTTCGATGTAGGACTCGTCGTAGGGCTGGGCCTCGTTGTCGCCCCGGTCGATCTCGCCGGCCTGCTGCTCGAAGCGCCTGCGCTGCTCGTCGGGATCGTTCAGTTCGGTGAAAGCGTTTGCGATCTCGACTCCGCCGACGAAGGCCTCCCAGCGCTCGACCACACCCGGCTTCTCGCGATGGGCCTTGGCGAACGGTGAGAGCTCGACCGGGTAGTCGAGGATGAAGGTCGGCTCGATCAGGGTCGGCTCGACCCGCTTGGAGAAAAGCGAGTCGACCAGCTTGCCCCAGCCGACCTCGTCCGCGAGTTCGACCCCCATCGCGGCGGCCAATGATTCGCGGGTGGTCTCCTTTTCGATGTCGATACCTGACTGTTCGAGGATCGCGTCGCGGAGGGTGACTCGCTGCCACGGCGGGCTGAGGTCAATCGCCTTGCCGTCACGCTCGATCTCGGCCCCGCCGAGGACCTCGGTCGCTACTTCCGACACAAGGGTCTCGAGGTCAGAAGCGGTCTTGACGTAGTCGGCATAGGCCTCGTACCACTCGAGCATGGTGAATTCGGGGTTGTGCTTCATCGAGATGCCTTCGTTGCGGAAGTCCTTGCCGAGCTCGTAGACCCGGTCGATCCCGCCGACGATGCAGCGCTTGAGGTAGAGCTCGGTCGCGATCCGCAGGAAGAGTTCGCGGTCGAGCACATTGTGGTACGTGGTGAATGGCCTGGCCAGGGCGCCGCCGTAGAGCGGCTGGAGAACCGGGGTCTCGACCTCGAAGAAATCGTGATCGTCAAACCAGCGCCGGACAGCGCTGATCGTCCGGGCCCTGAGCCTGAAGACTTCGCGGCTCTCCTCATTGGCCATCAGGTCGAGCTCGCGCTTCCGGTAGCGGGTCTCGGTGTCTTCGAGCCCGTGGAACTTGTCCGGAGGCGGACGCAGTGACTTGGCCAGCATCTTCCAGGATGTGACCTCGATCGAGAGCTGTCCCCGGCGAGTGACCACTGCCCGGCCCTCTACCCCGAGGATGTCCCCAAGGTCGAGATCGTCGAGCAGGGCGAAGGCTTCCGGGCCGAGGACGTCGGCCTTGGCGTGGAGCTGGATCTGGCCGCTCGGACCGCGCAGGTCGATGAAGGCGGCCTTACCGTGCCCCCGCCGCGCGACCACCCGTCCGGCGACCCGGTGGACCGAGTCGGTCTCGACGCCGGCCTCGAGACCCTCGTGCTCTGCCAGGACCGCGGCGATCTCCTCGCGATCCGGAAAATTGTGCGGGAAGGGATCCACCCCGGCGGATCGCAGTCGGTCCAGTTTCTCCCGCCGCTCGGCGAGAAGGTTGCTGACCTCGGACTCGCCGGCCTTTGAATCGCCGCCGTTTTCGTCCGGTTCGGTCATCTCGTCCGGGCGATCGAGGGCCTAGGCGGCTTCGATCTTGGTGATCTTGAACTGCTTCTCCGGCCCGCGCGGCGAAGGGACCTTCACGATCTGGTTGACCTTGCCGCCGATGAGCGCGGCGCCGATCGGCGACTCGCTGGAGAGCTTGCCGTCGTTGAGGTCGGCCTCGGTCGACCCGACGATCTGGAATTTGCGCGAGTTGCCGGAGTCCTGGTCCTTGATGTGCACGATCGAGCCGAACTCGACCGCCCCGGTGTTCTGACCGCCTTCCTCGACCACGGTCGAACGGCGAAGCCTCTCCTCGAGCAGGGCGATCTGCTGTTCGATCTGGGCCTGCTCGTTCTTGGCGTCGTCGTACTCGGCGTTCTCGGAGATGTCACCGAAGTCACGCGCCTCCCGAATTCGTTCGGAGACCTCGCGCCGGCGCACGGTGGTGAGGTACTCGATTTCTTCTTCGAGCTTCTTCAGACCTTCGGGTGTGATTTCAGACTGGCGGCTCACTAGCATCAACCTCTCTTGGGTTCGCCGGGCAAGTTGCTTCCGGGCCAACAGGTAACGCCCTGAACGACGACCCGAGGGTGCCGGCAGGGCAGTGGAGCGGAATTATAACGAGCTGCCTGCCGGGGCCATCACCTCGGCCAGCGCGCCGGCGAAAAGCTCCGGATCCTCGACCTGCGGGTAGTGGCCGAGCTGCTCGAACCTGATCGAGTCCAAATCGGGCCTCAGCTCGAGCAGGCCGTCCAGCACCTCGGGGACCGCGACCGGGTCTTTCAGCCCCCAGGCGAGGTGGAGATCGCCCTGCCAGCGCCGGATCGCTCCGTGCCAGCGATCGGCGTATATCACCCGCTCGTCCATGTAGGAGACGAGCTTGTGGCCCAGCCGGTTGCCGTCGTTGTTGGTCATCAGGGCCCAGTTGTCGGCCGCGTCCTCGTCGCTCAGAGGATGGGCGTCGGAAAAAACGGAGGCGAACTGGCGCCGGAAAAAAGCCTCGTTGGCGAAGCGGGCGGCCAGCGGCCCGAGAGGGCCCCGCAGCAGCTTCTGGGCCAGGGTCGGATTCGAGCGTTCGATCAGGATCGAGCCGTTGAACAACAGGACCGAACCGAGTTCAAAGCCGAGCTCGCCGACCAGATCCCTGGCCAGGAGTTCAGTGGCGACCGACGTGCCGAGATCATGGGCGCAGATCTGCACCGGGCCGTCGCCGTCGAAACGGGCGATCAGTTCCTCGGTCAGGTCCGCTTGCCAGGAAAGCGTGTAGTTGTGTTCACGCGGCTTGTCGGACAGCCCGAAACCGAGGAAGTCGAACGCCAGCACGGCCTGCCCGGGAACCAGGTCGACCAGGTAGCGCCAGTCGTAGGAGCTCGTCGGGAACCCGTGGAGCAGGACCATTAGCGGGCCTTCGCCCGGCTGGTAAAAGGTGTGGATCGAGCGGCCGCGGAACTCCTCGGTTCTTCCCCGCCCCCTCCACTGCTCGACGCGCTCCGGGAGACTCATACCGCCACCGCCTGCCCGTCGCGGATCTCGGCGACGATCTCGCGGGCCCGTTCGAGCCCGGCCGTCTGGCAGAGTTCGTTCCTGACCAGCTTCGGCAGATCCACCCGGTCCAGGTACCAGGGGTAGAACTTGCGCAGGTACCGCCCTGCCCGCTCGGCCCCCATGTGCTCCTCGGCCCGATCGATCACCCAAGCCAGCTCGTCCATCAACTCGGCCTGGTCGGGCGGTTCGATCCGGTTTCCTGTGAGCTCCGAAAAAACCCAGGGGTACCCCAGCGAGCCGCGGGCGATCATCACTGCGTCCGCCCCGGACTCCTCGTAGGCGCGCCGGGCGGCGTCGGCACTGCTCAGACCACCTGAAATGATCATCGGTACGGTGATCGCCCGGCCGAGCTCCCGGGCCATGGCGTAGTCGGGGCTGCCCTTGTGGCCCTGCTTGGCGACCCTCGGGTGAAAGCCGATAGCCGCCACTCCCGCCTCTTCGACCAGCCTGATCGCCAGCTCGTATCCCGACCGGTCGCCGGGCATCAGCCCGGAGCGCAGCTTCACCGTGACCGGCAGGCCGCTGCCTTCGCCGGCTGCCCGGGCCAGCTCGAGCGCGAGCTCGGGCTCACTCAACAGCTCTGCCCCGGCTCCGGTCCGCCGGACCTTGGGAACCGGACAGCCCATATTGATGTCGATCAGGTCGGCGCCCCCGTCGGCCACGATCGAGGCCGCCGAGGCCATCACCCCGGGATCCTGGCCGAACAGCTGGATCGAGACCGGATGCTCGTCCGGGTGGATGCGCATCAGCTCGTTCAGGGTTCGGTCGTTGCCGAAGTGGAGGCCGAAGCTGGAGACCATTTCCGAAACGGCCATGCCGGCCCCGTAGCGCTTGGCCTGCAGGCGGACGAACCAGTTACCGATCCCGGCCAGCGGTGCGAGCAGCACCCGGTTGGAGATCCGGACGCCGCCGATCTCGAACGGGTCGTTGAGCGAATGCCGTTCAGACATGGTTTCTCTCGTGGATGATGCGCAGGCCCTTGAGGGTTAGGAGGTCGTCGATCTCGGTAATCGTCTCGGTGTGCGGAACCAGGGTCGGAGCGAGGCCGCCGGTGGCGATGAACCGGGCCTCGCCGCCCAGTTCCCGGTTGATCCGGCGGGAGATGCCGTCGACCAGGCCGGCGAATCCGTACAGCACCCCGGACTGGATCGCGGCATGCGAGCTGGTGCCGATCGCCGTTTTCGGTTCACCGAGATCGATCCTGGAAATCCGCGCAGCCCGCTCGGTCAGGGCGGTCAGGGAGATCTCGACCCCGGGGGCGATCGCCCCGCCGAGATAGGCCCCGTCGGCCGAGACTGCGTCGAAGTTGATCCCGGTCCCGAAGTCGACCCCGACACAGACGTCGCCGACCTCTTCGTAGGCGGCTATCGCATTGACCAGGCGGTCGGCCCCGACCTCGGCCGGGTTGTCGATCTCGATCGCCATGCCGGTCTTGATCCCGGGCCCGACCACCAGGCTGTCGACTTCCAGATACCCCTCGGCCAGCCCCCGGTACTCGTTGCCCAGTGGCGGTACCACCGACGAGACGACCAGGCCGTCGAGATCGCTGAACCCGAGCCCGCGCAGCTCGAGCAGGCCGAACAGCCGCTGGGCGAGTTCGTCCCGGGTGGCCCCGGCCCTGGTCTGAAAACGCCAGTGCCTGGCCAGGTTCTCCCCCTGGAACGCGCCCACGTGAGTCTGCGTATTGCCTACGTCTATGGCCAAGAGCATCGACAGAGTGTGGCAGGACTGACTCAATCCGGATCCCTCGGCCGATCGCCGTAGAATCGCTTGCGATGAGCCAGCCCAAGCTGTACACGCTGCCCGGATCGCACCCTGGCTACTCGGTCGCCCTGATGCTCGAGTTCAAGGGCATCGACTACAGGCGGGTCGATCTCCTCCCGGTGATCCACAAGCCTGCTCTGCGCGTCCTGGGATTCAGCGGGATGACCGTGCCGGCGCTGAAGATCGGCGGCGAAAAGCTCCAGGGTTCGGTTGCGATCGCCCGTGAGCTCGATCGCCTGCTGCCCGAACCGTCGCTCCTGCCGGACGACCCGGATCGGCGCGAGGCCGTTCTCGAGGCCGAGAAATTCGGTCACGACGAGCTCCAGCACCCGATCCGCCAGATCATCTGGTGGCTGCTGAAACGCGACCGGGAGGCGATGACCGGCTACCTCGAGGGTTCGAAGATCGGCCTCCCGGCCGGTGTTGCCGTGAAGACCGCGGGCCCCCTGGTCAGCATTTCGGTCCGTTACAACAACGCCGACGACGAACACGTCGAGGCGGCGCTCGCCGCGATGCCGGATCAGCTCGACCGGGCCGACGAATACGTCGAGGCCGGCGTGTTCGGCGGCGAGACCCCGAACGCCGCCGACTTCCAGATCCTGCCGGCGATCAGGCTCGCCCTGACCATGGACGACCTCCGCCCGTTCATCGAGGGCCGGCCGGTCGGCATGGCGGCGATGCGCCTGCTGCCCGGATTCCCCGGCACGGTGCCCCCCGGCCTGCCGGACGAATGGCTGGAGAAGCTCAGGGCCGGCTCGCCCGCTTCCTGACCGGCTGCAGCCCGCCCGCTTCCTCACCGGCCGGCCCGCCGAGATCAAGCACCGGTGGGCCGGCTGGCCCGGATCAGGGGTTGAGCGGCCCTGCCCGGCGGACCGCCTGGCCTTCGGGCAGCGCCTCGAGCGCGTCGGCCAGCCTGCGGCCGTCGGGCAAGCGGAGTTCCGGGTCGAGTTCGAGTAGTGGGACCAGGACGAACCGCCGGGTCGTGACTTCGCGGTGGGGCAGCCGGAGCCGCTCGGACTCGTATTCGAGCCCCTCGACCAGCAGCAGGTCTATGTCGAGTTCGCGCGGGGCGTGGCGCGGCCGGCCGGCGTCCCGGCCGTGCTCGGCCTCGATCGCCTTGAGCAGATCGAGCAGCGGCTCGGGTTCGAGGTCGGACCTGACCCTGACCGCGGCATTCAGAAAATCGGGCTGGTCGAGGATCTCGCCGACCGGCTCGGTCTCCCAGGCCGAAGAAATGGCCTCGATCTCCAGGCCCCTTTCGGCCATCCGCCCAATCGCCCCGGACAGGTGACCGAAACGGTCGCCGATGTTCGACCCGAGCCCGAGGTAGACGGTTCGCTGCACTCGCGGTCCGCCGTCCCGGCTAATCGGCAGTCGACCCGGAAGGTCGATCCAGGGTCAATTCGACCGCGGCGCCGTCCATGTTCACCGGGATGGGTGGTTCCGGCTTGCACGCGCTCACCCGCACCCGGCTCACCTCGAACCGGGCGACGATCCGCTCGGCGATCACCCGGGTCAGTCGCTCCAGTGTGGAGTAGCTGGTCTCGGTCGCAGCATTGACCAGCAGCGCGGTCACCTCCGCGTAGTCGACCGTACCGGCGAGCTCGTCGGTCTCGGCCGCATCGCAGCCGTCCAGGGTCAGGTCGAGGTCGAAGACCATGCGCTGTCCGACTTCACGCTCGGCCTGGCCCACGCCGTGATGGGTGTGGACCGAGACCCCGCGGAGCCGGACCACGACCCCGGGTCCGTCTCCGGAGCCTGGACTGTTCGGTGAAACCGCTTCTGGCACCGCCCAAACCTAGCGCCCGGGACCGGTTGGCCGGCGCTCGGGGCCGATCTGCTCAGCCCGGCAGGCCCGATTCGATCGCCCCGGCAACCCGTGCCGCCTGGACGACCGGGGCCACGTCGTGGACCCTGACCATGGCCGCACCGCCGCGCATCGCCGCAAGGCAGGCCGCCACGGTGCCTCCCAGGCGCTCCCCCTCGGGCGCGCCGCGGTCGAGCCTGCCGATAAACGCCTTGCGTGATGGACCGATCAGGACCGGCAGGCCGGTCTCCGCGAAGGCGGCCGTCGCCCTCAGCAGTTCGAGGTTGTGCTCGACCGTCTTTCCGAATCCGATTCCGGGATCGATGAAGATCCTGTCCCGCGCGATCCCGGCTCCGGTCGCCGACTCGACCCGGTCGAGCAGAAACGTCCTGACCTCTGCCACCACGTCGAGGTAGCGGGGGTCGTCCTGCATCGTTCTCGGGGTGCCGAGCATGTGCATCAGCACGACCTCGACCTCGCTGTCCGCGCAGACTGCGGCCATGTCCGGGTCGCCGCCCAGCGCGGTCACGTCGTTGACCATCCCGGCTCCGGCAGCTATCGCCCCGGCCGCGACCTCCGCCTTGGCGGTGTCGATCGATATCGGTGCGGTGCCGGCCAGACCCTCCACCACCGGGATCACCCGGGCCAGTTCTTCGGCGGCCGGAACCGCCGCGGCCCCCGGCCGGGTCGATTCACCGCCGATGTCGAGTACGTCTGCCCCCTCCGCGACGAGCCTCCGTCCGTGGGCGATCGCGCGATCGGGGTCGAGGAACTCGCCACCGTCCGAAAACGAGTCGGGCGTGACGTTGACGATCCCCATGACCTTCATCGGTCCAACCTATTGGGCCACTTCGGCGGCGGCCCGCCTGCCGGACCGGATCGCGCCCTCCATGTAGCCGGCCCAGCGGCTGGAGGTCTCGGCCCCGGCCCAGTGGATCGGCCCGATCGGCTCGCGCAGGGCCGAGCCGTGCGAAAACCAGGCGCCGGTCGGCATGAAACCTCCGTAACAGCCGCGGGCCCATTCGTCGGCCGCCCAGGCCTTGTCGACGTAGCTTTCCGGATTGGCCGCCCGCGTGCCGAAAAGCCGGGTCAGGCAGCCGACCACGATCCGGCGCCGCTCGTCCTGCGACAGGTCGGCCGCCCGGCGGGCCGCCGCCCCTTCGAGAAAGGCGAGCAGCACACCCGGTCTGCCGTCCGGTGGCGAGTTGTCGAAAACCACCGAGACCGGGCCATCGGCGCTGGTCGCCTGACCGCAGAGTCCCTCCCGACGCCAGAACGGCTTCGTCGTAGATCGCCATGGCCTTGACCACGGAGCCCTGGATCATGCGCTGGGTCAGGCCGTCGCGAGCGGTCGGCAAGGCCGGGTCATATTCCAGCCGGCCGGCCAGAACCGGCGGCAGGGCGACGATGACCCGGCGGGCCCGGACCTCGACCTCCTCGCCATTCCTGCTGCTGTCGCCGCCTTCGACTTTCCGCCGGTGACCACAACGCCGCCAGGGCCGCACTCGATGCGCCGAACCGCGGTGCTCAGTCGGACCGCATCGCCGAGCGCCTCGGCCATGCGCAGGAAATCAACTGTGTGCCGCCGACGACCCTCGCCTCCTGGGCGCCACCCTCGGAGTCGAGCAGTAGTTCCAGTCGAGCCGGCCGAGCGGATGTAGAAGAGCACGTGGAGCAGCGAGACGTCTTCGGGCTCGGCCGCCCAGACGGCCTCGATCGCCAGCCGCATCAGGTCCCGGGCGGCGCCGGTCCGAAGATTTCGCGCGGATCCAGGTGTCGAAGCTGATCCGGTCCCAGGAGGCGAGCTCCTCCTGTGCCCAGGGCGCTTCGACGTCGACCCGGGCCGCCATCCGGTTGATCTTCGCGAGCGCGCGGCCCACCTCGCCCAGGGCGAGGGGGTTGACCTTGGGGATTGTCCCGCCGTAGCTCCTGATCCTTCCCCGGCGCTCGAACAGGCTGCGACCGGTTCCGTAGGTCGGGAAGGTCTCGAGGCCGAGCTCTTCGATCAATTCGAGGATGCTGATCCTGACCGGGCCCGACCCACTGACCACCGAGTTCGACCACGACCCCCGTCACCGATCGGTTCGTTCACGGTCCTGCCGCCGACCCGGTCCCGCGCCTCGAGGACGATCGCCTCGGTCCCGGCCGCGGCCAGCGAGCGCGCGGCACTCAGCCCGGCCAGTCCGGCCCCGACGATCGCCACCTCGGTCTCGATCACGGTCACCGCCCGATTATCCCGGTCTGCCGGGGGAAGCCGGTTCAGTCGGAACGGGTCTCGGACATGCCACCGGCATAGCCGGGCCGAGGCGGAGCCTTTGATGTATCGCTGCCCGGGTGGTGGACCGGCTCGGGCTCGGTCGTAAGCTCGGCCTCCTCCTCGTCTTCGCTCTCTTCCACGGGCGGGAAGACCTCCTCCTCGGGTGTCCCTTCGAGCAGCGCGACGAACTGCTCGGCGTCGATCGTCTCACGGGCCAGCAGGATCTCGGAGATCCGCTCGAGGTCGTCACTGCGCTCCTCGAGAATGTCTCTGGCGCTCTGGTGCGCGCCTTCGACCATCCGCCGGATCTCATCGTCGATCTCGCGGCGATCTCGTCCGAGTAGTCAGGCTCGGAGCCCATCTCGCGGCCGAGGAAGGGCTGACGCGCGGTCGTGCCCGAACACCCGCGGACCCAGACGCTCTGACATGCCGAAGCGCGTGACCATCTGCTTGGCCGTCGCGGTCACCTTCTCGAGGTCGTTCGAGGCCCCGGTCGTGATCTCGTCGAAGACCAGCTCTTCTGCCGCCCGCCCGCCGAGGGTCATCGCCATGGTCTCGCTGAGCTCGGCCCTCGAGGTGAGGAACTTGTCCTCGGTCGGCAGCGAGATCGTGTAGCCGAGCGCCTGGCCCCGGCTGATCACCGAGATCTTGTGAACCGGATCGCAGTTGGGCAGAACGTGGCCGACGATCGCGTGGCCCATCTCGTGGTAGGCGGTGATCTTGCGTTCCTTCTCCGACATGATCCGGGTCTTCTTCTCCGGGCCGGCGACCACCCTCATGATGCCTTCTTCGAGTTCGTGCATAGTGATCTCGCGCTTGTCCGAGCGGGCGGTGAGCAGCGCCGCCTCGTTGATCAGGTTGGACAGGTCGGCGCCGGTGAAGCCGGGCGTCTGGCCGGCCAGGGCGTCGAGGTCGATTTCGCCGGCCAGCGGCTTGCCGCGGGAGTGGACCTCGAGGATCTTCTTGCGGCCTTCGCGGTCGGGGCGATCGACCGCCACCTGGCGGTCGAAACGGCCGGGCCGGAGCAGCGCCGGGTCGAGGATGTCGGGCCGGTTGGTGGCGGCGATCAGGATGATGTTGTCCTTGATCTCGAAGCCGTCCATCTCGACCAGCAGCTGGTTGAGGGTCTGCTCGCGCTCGTCATGACCGCCACCCATGCCGGCGCCGCGGTGGCGGCCGACCGCGTCGATCTCGTCCATGAAGATGATGCAGGGCGAGCTCTGCTTGGCCTGCTCGAACAGGTCGCGTACCCGGCTGGCGCCGACCCCGACGAACATCTCGACGAAGTCCGAGCCGGAGATCGAGAAGAAAGGCACCCCGGCCTCGCCGGCGACCGCCCGTGCGAGCAGGGTCTTGCCGGTTCCCGGAGGGCCGTAGAGCAGCACGCCCTTGGGAATCCTCGCCCCGAGCGACTGGAACTTCTTCGGGGTCTGCAGGAACTCTTTGATCTCGTGAAGCTCCTGCACGGCCTCGTCCGCGCCGGCCACGTCCTTGAAGCTGATCTTGGGCGCGTCGACGGCCATCTTCTTCGCCTTCGACTTGCCGAAGCTCATCACCCTGGAGCCGCCGCCCTGCATCTGGTTCATCAGGAATATCCAGAAGCCGAAGAACAGCAGGAATGGCAGGATGTAGGTCAGCATCGAGACCAGGCTGCTGCCTCCGGTCCCCTTGACCGTCACCGCGACGTCGTTCGTGTCGAGCTGGTTGAGCAGGCTCTGCTCGGTGTTGGGCGGATAACCGGTCTCGAATTTGTTGCCGGTATCCGAGCTCGAGCCGGCCGCGGCCTGCTCGGTGACGTCGAGCGAGTTGTCCTTCGTATTGATCGTCACTTCGGCGATCTCGCCCTTGTCGACCTGCTGGCCAGGAACTCGTTGTAGGTCGGCGGCTTTTCGCCGCTGTCGGGGCTGATCACGCGCTGGGCGACGAACGCCAGAATCACAACCAGCAGGATCGGAAATGCCGCGCTCTTGAAAAACCGTTTCAATTTGCCTCTGTAGGTCGGAAAACCGGCTCTGCCGTCAGGTTCCGACAGACATGCCGAAAGGTCAGCCTAGCAGGGAGATAGCGGCGCCCGGGCCGGTTACAGGGTGGGAACGGTGTCTTCCGGGAGGACGGCTACGTAGTCGAGGTTGCGATACCGCTGGGCGTAGTCGAGTCCGTAGCCGACGACGAAGGTATTGGGGATCTCGAAGCCGGTGTAGCGGATCGGGATATCGACCCGGCGACGCTCCGGCTTGGTCAGCAGGAGCAGACCTCGATCGACTTCGGATCACGGGCCTGGAGGTTGCGCATCAGGTAGTTGAGGGTCAGTCCCGAGTCGACGATGTCCTCGACGATGAGCACGTCACGGCCGGTGATCGGATCGTCGAGATCCTTGAGGATCCTGACCACGCCTGAGGAATCCCGCGACGACCCGTAGCTGGAGACGGCCATGAAGTCGATCTCGCAGGGGACTTCGAGACTGCGGAGGAGGTCGGCGATGAAGACCACGGCCCCGCGCAGCACACCGACCATGACCAGGTCCTTGTCCCGGTAGTCGCGGCTGATTTCGGTGCCCAGCTCCAGGACCCTCCGCTCGAGGTCGTCAGAGCTGATCAGCACCTCCCCGATTTTTGCCTGGTCCATCGTCCGCAGTTTATGTGTCCGCGGCGGGCCCGCGTCCAGGGTGGCGGCCGGCCGGGCCGGAGCCCCCCATCAGGGTCGCCGTGATCTTCAACGCCGAAGCGGTTTCCGGTCGGATCCGGAAGCGGTCGGAGAGGGCGACACCGGCCACCCACACGACCTCTTCTCCGGCCAGCACCACCGGTAGGGCCTTCCTGCCCGAGCGGGGGACGGCACGGTCGGTGAACAGGTCCTGGAGGCTCTTGGAGCCCTGCATGCCGAGCGGCCGGATGCGATCGCCCGGACGCCAGCCCCGGACCCGGACGTCTTCCCCGAGAGCGTCCCGGTCGACCAGGGCCTGATCCGGAGCTCCCGGTCCACGGTCGCCGATGGGCGGGTCGGCCGGCGGCTCAAGCTCTTCGACCCGTACGGTCCAGCCCTCCCAATCGGCCGTTCCGGGAATTGCCAGCGGCACGGCGTCGGTCGGCTCACCCCCCGCTTCCGGCCCGGCCGACCCCCCTGACCCGGTTCGGCGGACACCGAAATCCGGCCGGACTCGATCACCGCCGCGGCTCCGCCTCCGAGGTCGATCTGGCCTCCTTCCGGTTCGCGCCCAAGGCGCATGATCCGCTCCGCCAGGCCGCGGGAAACCGGCACCGGCCGGGACAGGGAGCGCTCGGCGAAGATCCTGATCGCCCGCCTTCGCAGCGCCGGGTGGGCGTCGTCGAGCGCCGAGACCGCCAGAGCCGGGGAGTGCGGGGTCTGCGCCGCCGGGCCGCTGCCGGGGTCGGCGAGGCAGTCTTCGAGTAACCGGGCCGCCTGCTCCTCGAGCAGCCGGTCGTCCTCGATCAGCTCCGCCTGTGTGGCGCCGATGTTCCTCGTAGCACCCGGATTGATCCCGGCCAGGACAGGCAGGACCTGATTGCGGATCAACGCCCGGGCATAGGCGGGATCGTCATTGGAAGGGTCGTCGACGAACTCGAGCCCGGCCGATTCCACCGCCCTGCGGACGTCGGTTCTCGAGAGCGCCAGCAGCGGGCGGATCACCCGCCCGTTTACCGCCCGCATCGCCAGCAGCGGACGCACCCCCGGCGAGGCCGCCAGTCGGTACAGGACGGTTTCGGCCAGATCGCTGCCGGTGTGGGCGACCGCGATCCAGTCGGCTCCGCGGGCGGTCCTGATCCGCTCGGCCGCGGCATACCGGGCCCGCCGGGCCCAGTCGTGGAGATTGCCCTCGCGATCGGGGGGGCTCTCGCTGACCAGCTCCACCCCGAGGCGCTCGCAGAGGCGCCCGCAGACCGCCTGGTCGAGGTCCGAATCGGACCGCAGGCCGTAGTTGAGATGCACGTGCGGTCAGCCCGGCGGGTCCGAGAACGTCCACCAGCCCGGCCGTGAGCCCGACCGAGTCGGGCCCTCCCGAAAGCAGGATCACAACACTCTCGCCCGGGGAGACCAGGCCGGATGAGCGGATCGCCTCGCTCAGCCCGCCGGGCCCGGCGGGGCGTCGGTCCGGCCCGGTCTGGCCCTCACTCGCGTCCACGGACCAGAAAGAGCGGCGTCGGCTTGGGGAAGCCTTTCAGTTCGACTTCCCCGATCCCCTCCAGCGTCAGGTCTTTGTGGCCCTCGATCTTGGCGGCGACGGTATCGGTCACCAGCACCTCGCCCCCCAGGGCCCGGTTGACCACGCGATGGGCCAGGTTCACCTGGCCGCCGAAGTAGTCCCCGTCGCGGAATACGACCGATCCGTAGTGGATCCCGACCCGGGGCATCGGCCGGTCCGGGAACAGGGCCAGGAACCCGACCGCCCACTCGACCAGGGTCCTGCGCTCCGGTGATACGACCATGACCTCGTCGCCGATCGACTTGACCATGTTCGCCTCCGGCGGAAGCGTCTCCTCGACCGCTTCGGTGAACCGCTCGATCGTCGAGAAGGCCTCCGCGTCACCTTCTTCCTCGGTGAAGCGGGTGAAGCCGGTCAGGTCGATGAAGCACATGGTGATCCTGACCTCCCCGACATCGTTGTCGGCTCCGAACTCGTCCTCCATGTGGCCGACCGAATCCTGCTCGATGAAGAACCGGACGTAGCGGTCGTGGAGGTATTCGAACAGGGGAACCGACTCCGGGTAGCTCGATTCGACCATGCTGCCGAGCTCCTGCGCCATCTCGATCGCGCCGAGCCCGTCACGCATCATCGGCTCGTGGACGAACAGGTGGGAAAGCCGCACCTCGGCGTCGGCGATCCGCCGGACCGCCTGGGCATAGACCCGGATCAGCTGCACGAGCGCCTCGATCGGCAGGCCGGAATCGGCGACCCGGCTCAGGCGCGCCAGCGCGTCGACGTCGACCGCACTGAGGCTGGGCTCGCGGCCTGCCGGCGTGCCGAGGATGGTCATGATCCGCTCGATCAGCGATTCGGTCAGGCCGGTCTGCTCCGACGCTTCCGCGATAGAGACCCACTCGCTGCGATCGGCGAAGTACTCCTCGCTGAACCCGAAGGCGAGCCTGCCTTCTTTGACCGCCCGTTTCAACTCGACGAGCGAGTGACCGCGCTCCCTCATCCTGGCGACCACCCGGGCCTGGGCCGCCGCGACCGGGGTCCAGCGGCCCTTCTTCACCGGGACGATCTTCTCGTCGGCCCACCTGGTCAGGGTCCCGGGAGAGACGCCGGCCCGGCGGGCCGCTTCACTGAGGCTTATGCGCTCTTCGCCGGACATGATTCACGAGGCTAAGGCATGAAGCAGCGGACCGCGGGCATTAAGCAGCGGGGCCGCCGAGGCGGCCCCGCTGTCGACACTTCACATCACCTTCCGTTCTACGCGAAGGTGCCGCCGGCGCTACTCGAGATGGGTCTGGGTCACCTCGTCGCCACGCTCGCCGGTCCTGATCCGGATCGCCTCCTCGATCGAGGTGACGAAGATCTTTCCGTCGCCGACCTCACCGGTCCTGGCGTGTCGCAGGATCGTCTCGACGATCAGATCCTTGTCGCCGTCCGCGACCACGATCTCGAGCTTGAGCTTGGGCCGGACATTGACGGTCACCGTAGAGCCGCGATACTGCTCGACGATTCCCTTCTGCCGGCCGGAGCCCTTGGCCTCGAGGATGGAGATCGAGGGGAACCCCTTCTCCAGCAGCTCGGCCCTTATCGGCTCGAACGCCTCGTGTCTTATGAATGCTTCGATCTTCTTCATCTGTCTCTCAGCCCCTCTCTAGGCCTGGTCGCCGGCCGGTTGGTCCAACGGCGCCACCGGGGTGCCCGCCATTGAAGGTGTGTAGTTGCCACTCGGGTACTCCGGCTGCGGGATGAACGCTTCAGGGTATCCGTACATGCCATGGCTGGAGATGTCGAGTCCGGCCTCTTCCTCATCGGCAGAGACCCTCAGACCGGTGGTCGATTTGATCACCTTGAAGGTGATCAGCGAGAGCACCAGGACCACGACGAACGTGAACACGACCGCCAGGCTCTGGACCCCGAGCTGACCGAAGGTCGAGCTGAAGGTCTGGTCTCCGAAGATGCTGTACCAGATTCCGGAACCGGCGCCTTCGGCGACGAGCCGCGGCGAACCGAAGATGCCGACCGCGAGCGTGCCCCAGATCCCGGCCAGCCCGTGGGCCGACAGGGCACCGATCGGATCGTCGAACTTCTTCTCGATCGCGAGTACTCCGTAGACCACGAGAATGCCGGCCAGCAGTCCGATGATCGGAGCCGCCCAGTACTCGACGAAACCGCAGCCGGCGGTGATACCGACCAGTCCGGCGATCGCACCGTTGCCGGCCATGCCGACGTCTAGCGCCTTCGTCTTCAGGTAGATCACCAGGCTGGCTCCGATCACGCCGGCGGCGGCGGCCAGCTGGGTGTTCAGCATCACCTCACCGAAGAACGATCCTTCGGTGACGAAGGTCGAGCCTCCGTTGAAGCCGAACCAGCCGATCCAGAGGATGATCACGCCGAGGCCGACCAGCGGCATCGAGTGACCGGGGATCGCCCGCGGCGAACCGTCGGCCCCGTACTTGCCCTTGCGGGCGCCGAGCAGGATCAGCGCGGCCAGTCCGGCAGTCGCACCGGTCAGGTGGACCACCGAAGAGCCGGCGAAGTCCATCACCGGCTTGCCGCCGACGTCGGACAGCAGTCCGCCGCCCCAGACCGAGTGGGCGATGATCGGGTAGACCAGCGCGCCGAACACGACCGCGTAGATCACGTATGCGCTGAACTTGATCCGCTCCAGAGTCGTACCCCAGACGATCGCCAGCGACACGGCGCAGAATGCGAGGCCGAACAGCATCAGCATCGCGGTATCGGCGGTCACGGCCGTGCCGAGAATGTCCTGGTCGAAGTGGAAGAAGAAACCGTCGGTGCCGATGTAGTCGGCGAAGGTACCGGTACCGAAGCCGGCTATCCCGTATCCGATCGCCCACCAGGCGATGGTCACGATTGCCAGGTTGACGAAGATCTTGGCTACCCCTGTACCGGCGTTCTTCATCCGGGAGAAACCGATCTCCAGGAACATGAAGCCCGCCTGCATGAGGAAAACCAGAACCGTGGCGAATGCCACCCAGACCATGTCCAGTTCGAGTGATTTAGCCGCCAGATCGTCGGCCACCGCGGCCGAAGCGAACCCTGGCACCGCCAGTGCGGCCAGTAGCGCCGCGATCGCGGCAAAACTGAATTTCTTGACACTCATTTCAGGTAATTCCTCCTGTATCCGCCGGGCCCCAGCCCGGTGGTCGCTGTTTCGCGAATAGCTGACCGGGCAAATCTAGGGGGCGCCGGGGGACAGGCATTTAGCCAGCCGGAGCAAATCGCGGCCCTTCGGTTCTCACTTCGGGCAGACCTGAAGAAATGGCTATTTCAAGCTGTTTTCGCTATAGAAATGCGGGTCCGCGCTCGACCAGGCCACGGTAGAGCCCCTCCTGGATCGTCTCCCGAACCTGCTCCGAGAGGTCAAAGACCAGCGACCGGTCCTCGCTGGCACCGGGGCCGTAGCCGGACAGGTCGATCGGCTCGAGGAACTCGATCCGCCAGCGGGACGGCAGCGGCAGCAGGCCGAGCGGTCCCAGCCAGGGAAAAGTCGGGGTGAAAGGGAAGTACGGAGCGCCCGCGAGTTTCGCGAGAGCGCCGGATTCACCCAGCTTGGGGTAGGTCTCCTCAGCCCCGACCACGGCCACCGGAATGATCGGGGTGCCGGTTTCGAGAGCGACTTCGACAAACCCACCCCGGCCGAAACGCTGCAGTCGGTAACGCTCGGAGAACCTTTTGCCAAAGCCCTTCGCGCCCTCCGGAAAGACCATCGCCAACTGGTCCTGTTCGAGCAGGCGGGTGAGGTTCGCCGGATTTGCCGCGACCCCGCCGGTCCGGCGCAGGAGATAGCTCGCCCCGGGCTGGGCGAGCGTCCAGTCGAGGATGAGCGGCCGGGCCCAGCGGGGCAGCGGATGCTCCTTCTGGATCGCGGTACCGATCATCATGCCGTCGAAGGCGAAGATGTTTCCGGAGTGGTTTCCGACCAGCAGCGCCCGGCCGTGGCCCGGCACGTTGGTGATACCGGTCGTCCGCACTCGCCACCAGACCCGGTAGAGGAACTCTGAAACGGGGAACGCCGCCTCGGCGAACTCTTCGTCGAAGCCCCATTCGTCCTCGTGGTACTCACCGGTCATTCGCCGGAGGATCCGCTCGGAGGCGTTCCGCACGACCGTCGTCCATTCCCGGGCCAGCTCGACCTGGTTCATCGCCCGGCGCTCCCGCAGGACCTGCTCATCCCGGTCATCGAAGGTCTGCCCGTCCCGGTCATCGTCTGATGCTCCTCACCGGCGAGCCGGGGTGTGGAGAGGGAAAGAGGGACTGCACGCCCGATTCCTTCCGCGCGAAGTCCCGGGCGGCTCCTTCGGAGTCGAAGGCGAGCTCGTAGCCGATCTCCTCGCGCAGCCTGGTGTTATCGCACCCGCGGCCGTAGCGCATCAGCAGTTCCCCGTCCTGGGACAGGTCGGCGCTGCCCAGGAAGCCGCCGAGCCCCTTGAGCACGAGGCTGGAAACGAAAGGCGGCACTCCGATCGCGGGCTTGCCGGACAGTCGCAACAGCCGGCTGAGCGAGATCGACCCGTCGGGCGCCACGTTGACCGCGCCCCGGACCGGGTTCAGGGTGGCCGCCGTCAGTGCCCCGGTCGCATCCAGGGCATGGAGCGGCTGGAGCCGCGGGTCATATCCCAACTGGGTGGGGACGACCGGCAGGCTCAGGTACCTGGTCAGTGGGTTGTCGAGGCCCGGTCCGAGTTCGTACTGGAATCGCAGCATGCAGCATGTGATGCCCGGGTGTTGCCGGCCGAAATTGTCGAAGTAGCCCTCAAGCTCCCCGATGTCACGCTGGAATCGGGTCTTCAGGGGGTAGAGCCTGGCCATCTCTTCGGTGAGGAAGCTCGGCGCCGCGGGGGTCGAGCCGTAGATCGCCGCCGATCCTCTGACTACCAGTGCCTTCAGCGACTCGGCCTTCTGGCAGGCGGCCAGCAGCTGAAGGGTGCCGATCACGTTGATGTCGTGGAGTGCCCGTGAGGGACGACCCGCTTCGGGGTACCAGATGACTCCGCAGTGGACCACCACGTCCGGCTCGAGGCCCGGGAGGATTCTCGAGATCACCGGGTTGCGGATATCGGCTTCGAGGAATTCGGTGCGCTCGAGGTCGATCGCCGGCGGCGCCGTGTCGATTCCGATGATCTCGCCGACCTCCGGGTTGCGTTCCAGGGCCCGAGCCAGCTCGGATCCCCAGTGAGTCGCCACCCCGGCGATGACAACGCGGCCTTCACCGGCCATGGCTAACCGTCAACTTGAGGTTTAGACTCAGCCTCTAGTTTGGCTACACGACTGGAAAGCTCATCGATCGCCGCCTCCAGGTCACGCAGATCATCGCGATTGACGAGGCGCATACCCTCGAGCGTCCCGCGGGCCTCGTTTCGCCGCTTGGAGACCTCGTCGACCAGTTCCTGCGCCTGGGCCCGGGTCCTGTCGCTCAGATCCTGGGCCCGGTCACGGGTCTTCCCGGTGGCCGCAAAGGCGCCTTCGATCGCTTCGCGGAGGCCATCGGGGATACCGCGGGCGCTCTCGTCACCCGATCCCTTGCCGCCGCTTTCCTCGCTGTCTGCCATCTGACTAGTTTATGCGGATCGGTCGCCCCGTGCATGAGCCTGGTCACAAAACGGCGGCGACCTCACCCGAGTCCGATGCCCGTACGAATGACACCACTCGAGCCGCCGGCCGCCGACGCGATCGTGGTGGGCGACTCCCGCCGTGCCTTCGCTCTCGCCCAGGCCCTCACGATCCAGCCGAGGATGAGCCACCAGGCCCGGGGTCTCTGGGGATACACCGGGACCAGCCCCGGCGGCCTCGACCTGACCGTCCAGTCGACCGGGGTCGGCGGCCCGAGCGCGGTCGCAGTGATCAGTGATCTGGCCGCCTCCGGGGTCTCGACCGTGGTCCGGCTCGGGACCTGCATCTCGCTATCCGAGCGCCTGGGCCCGGGCGACCGGCTGCTGGTCGAGCGGGCGATAGCCGCGGACGGCGCCGGCCGGACCCTCGCCGGCCGGTCCGTCCAGTCAGGATCCGGGCCCGGGCCGGTCGTGATTGAGCCCGACCGGGATCTCTTCGGGTCGTTGTGTGGCCTGGCCCGACCGGCCACGATCTCCAGCCATGACCTGGTCGCCCGGCTCGACCCCGGTACCGGGCCGGCCGGCGGGGATGAATGGAGCCCGGTAGCCCGCGACCTTCAGACCGCCGCGACGCTGGCGGTCGCCGCGAAGCTGAACCTACGGGGCGCAGCGATCCTTGTCGTCGCCGAGGACGGGCGGTCGGAACGGGTGCCCGAGGCCGAGCTGGAAGAACTCTTCCTCGATCTCGCCCCGGCGGTCCTGGGGGCTCTCGAACGATCCTGACCTAAAGCTCAAGTTGACGGTTAGACACGAACAGTATGTTCCCTATGGCCAACTTCATGACCTGCGGTCAGACTCAGCGTTCAGTTCGCGTCGGCCGAGGCACCCCTGGCCGAGCCGAGCTCGCGTCGGAGCTCCCGGATCTCGTCGAAGACCCGGTCGAGACGGTCCTCGGTTTCCTCCAACCGGTCCGAGAGCGCCCTGACGCGCCGCTCGAGACGGTCGGCGTCGTCCTGGGAAGAGACGTTCAGCGCGTCCATCGCCGCCCGCTGGGCTTCGTTCGCCTTGTCCCTGGCGGCAGCGGCGGCGGACAGCGCCTGGCCGAAGCCCGGGCTCCCGATCAGCGCCTGGGCGATGTCGGACGCGGCCCGCTCGCCACCGGTTCGGACCCGGTCGGCTATTCCATCCTCTTCGTCGCTGTCGCCTGGTTCGCTCATACCGCCATTCTAAGCCCGGAGGCCGGGTGATTCCGGATCCGCGGCGACGGCCGAGCTCCGCCCGGAATCCGGGGGCGCGTATCCCGGCGGAAAAGGTGCCTGCATAGATGGTGTGGCGGTACCGCTCGGAACCAGTCTGCGATACGGTTCCAGAGCCGCATCTCGGGAGAGTGTCGGCCGTGTTTGGTTTAGTTGGGTACTACGGGTGGAACAGAGATTCGAGTCGACACGACGGAATCGCTCAGTCGCATTTCTGGCGGCTCTCGTTTTTGTGCTTGTTTCCGGCTTGGGCGTTGGGCTCGCGAGCGCCGCTCCCGGCGTTTCCGGCCCCCCCGCTCCCGGCGGGAACCCGGCCCTGGCAGGACAGAGTGAACCCGGGTGTGATCCCGCGACCGCCGACTGCGGGGCCGTCACCGAACCGGAGCCGCCCGTCGCGAGCCCGCCCCCGGCGTCCGGGAATGATTCCGGCGGCGACTCGACCGGCGGGGTAGCGCCGAAGCCGGAGTCGCCCTCGAACGGCGGCAACTCGAGCCCCGGAAACAGCGGCTCGGAGATCACCCCGGCGAGTTCCGAGCCGAAGTTCGTCGAAGAAGACCCCGACCTGAGTGGAGGGGTCTCGCCGGACGGCGATACGGCCGGCACCGACCCGCTCGAAGTCACCCCGCTGGCCGTCCCGAACTTCCTGATCAACCGGTTCGAGATCCCACCGTTTCTGCTGCCGATCTACCAGGCCTGCGGCAGCGAGTACGGGGTGCCCTGGGAGGTGCTGGCGTCGATCAACCGGATCGAGACCGCGTTCGGAACCAACGTCAGCACGTCAACCGCCGGTGCAATGGGCTGGATGCAGTTCATCCCCTCTTCCTGGGAGATGTACGGGGTGGACGCCAACGGTGACGGCGAGAAGGACCCCTACAACCCGGTCGACGCGATCTGCGCCGCCGGCAACTACCTGCAGGCGGCCGGATACGCCGATGACCCGAGCGGGGCCATCTTCTCCTACAACCACGCCGACTGGTACGTCGCAGACATCCTCGAGCACGCCCGCGCCTATGCCCAGATCCCGCCCGAGATGATCAGCGCCCTGACCGGGCTGACCGAGGGCGCCCGATTCCCGATCGCCGCCGAGTCGAAGTACGAAGGGCAGATCTCCACCGAAAAGGCCGGCCGGGACGGGTTGGCCTCGCAGGATGTCAGCTCGTCCGACGACCGCACCTCGGTCGAGATCACGTCCGAGCCGGGGGCGCCGGTGATCGCGGTCAACGACGGCGTGATCTCTTCGATCGACCAGACCACCGGAACGGTGGTGCTCAAGGACGCGTATGGCAATCGCTACTCGTACGCCGGGCTCGGCTCGGTCGCAAAGGTGCATCCGGTGCCGCGGGAGCGGGAAGGCGCCGGCCCGGCCGCGACCGAAGCCGATCCGGGTCAGTCGAGTGACCAGGCTCCGTCGGGCGATGCCGACATGGGTGGGGTCAAGGCCCGGGACGAAGCCGGTCACCAGGGTGACCAAAAGGCTGAAGCCAAGGTTGATGGTGAGAGTGGCGGATCGATCAGCGAGGTCCTGGTCGACCCCGATGCCGCCGCGTCGGCATCGGCCGGCGGGTCGGATTCCGGAAACCCGACCCTGGCCGCCGCCGACGAGCGTCGGGCTGAACAGTCGGATCTCTCGGACGCCTCGCAGCCCGATACCGGAGTGACCAACAGCGAGGACATGCGGGGCCGCGTCTACGCCAGTCCGCTGAGGCCCCACAACCAGAAGCTCTCGACGATCGAGGGCCAGTCGGTCAACAACGCCCCGGGGATCAGCGTCGAGGGCAAGCCCGGCGACTACCTGATCTACGATGGC
Source organism: uncultured Solirubrobacterales bacterium (assembly GCA_963766115.1). GTDB lineage: Bacteria > Actinomycetota > Thermoleophilia > Solirubrobacterales > 70-9 > 67-14. The sequence goes on along the minus strand of CAVXYR010000007.1, from coordinate 224,660 downwards.
AGCAAGGCCGGCATCTACCGCTTCGACCCTGACAAGACCGACCTGCGGCCGCTGCGGAAGGGTTCGCGGGTTATCGCCGGAACCGTGCTCGGCCGCCTGGCCGAGACCCCGGGACCGGCGATCCGCTTCTCGATCCAGCCCGGCGGTGAAGACACGCCCCAGATCGACCCCAAACCGTTCCTCGACGGCTGGAAGCTGCTCGCCGAGACCAACATCTACAACGCCCGCGGCAAGAACCGCTTCGCCGACCGCCTCGGAGTGAGCGGGGTCCTGCTGCTCTCCAAGCCGGCCCTGCAGAAGCGGGTCCTCAATGACCCCGGCCTGGACATCTACGAATGCGGACGGCAGGACATCGCCAGCGGCTTCACCGACCGGCGCATCCTCGCCATGCTCGCCTTCCTCCGCGAGCGCGGTTACACGATGACCATCACCTCGCTGACCTGCGGCCACAGCACCTACTCCGCCTCCGGCTACGTCTCCCAGCACACGACCGGCTCGGCGGTCGACATCGCGATCGTCAACGACCAGGTCATATCGCCGGCGACCCAGGGGGCCGGCACGATCACCGACGAGACGATCCGCCAGATCCTCACCCTCCAGGGCACGATGGAGCCCGATCAGGTGATCAGCCTGATGGACTTCCCCGGCTCTACCTCGTTTGCGATGTCCGATCACGACGACCACATCCACGTCGGGTTCAGCCCGGTCGAAGGCACGGTCGCCGGAGGATCGATCTCGGCTTCGCTCGGCGCGGCGCAGTGGGAGCGCCTGACCGACCGGCTCGGCCAGATCCGCAACCCCGAGGTGCCGACGGCCCCATCGCAGAAGTCACTTCCCGCAGACTCCTCCGACGAGGGCAAGTAAGCGCGATCAGCCCGCTATTCGGGTTCGTCCAGATTGAATTGCCGGGAGCGCTCCGCCTGGACGACGGGCGCTACCTGGACCGGCAGGGCGAGATCGAGCGGGTCATGGTGATCGAGTCCGAGGGGGCGCTGCCGCCGCCGCGCCGAAAGCGACGGCGGCCGCGGAAATCCGGCCGGACCGAATCACCGACCAAGGTCCAGGTCACCACCGCCACCGTCATCCGGGCCCATGCGCCGCTGGAGAGCGAGCAGGAGGCGAACTCCTGGCTGGCACGCCTGGATGAAGAAGATTTCACCGACGAACTGCTCGCCGAAGCCCTTTCCACCCTCGACCGGGCCCGGGCCGCCGAGGCGGCCGCCTCGGGGCGGCCGTTCGCCGAGCCGACCGACCTGGCCGACGTGCTCAAGGCCCGGGTCGGATACGGCGACGGTGACCGCCTTTCCGAGGGCCGGTTCCTGGAGGCGTTCGAGGTCGACGCGCGTGGAGGGGTAGGTATCGGCGGCCGCCGGCGCGAGCGCCTGTCGAGGGTGGCCCCGATCGCCCGTATCGCAGCAATAATCGGCGAAAAGGGGAGGGCCGACACGTGCGAGTTCCTGGTCCCCCGGGTCCGGGCCGACCTCGACGCCGGCCGGATCATGACCGCGGCCCTCGGGATCGAGATGGCCGCGCGGGCGACGGTGGCCGAGCTCGACCAGGCCCTGGACGAACCCGATCACGTAGCCGACCTCGACCAGCTCGAAGCGATGCTGCCGGACCTGACCAACCTGACCGACTCCGTCCTGACCGAGACCGAACCGTGGGCCGGCCTCAGGGAGTCGCTCGAAGAGCCGCTGTTGATCGCCGAACGGGTGATCAGGCGTCGCCGGATCCTCAACCAGTAGCCGGCGTCCGGCGAATCGCAGACTCCGCCCCCCGCCACGGAACTTCGGCCGACCGGGATCAAGCGGCTCCCGAGCGATCGAGCCCCAGCGCCCTGACCACCGGGGGGTCATCGAGGCTGGTCGCGGTCAGATCGGCAGCCTCCAGGGTAATCCCGGGGACCGACGGGATCCCGATCACGAACAGGCCGGCCTCTTTGGCCGAGGCCACCCCCGACGGTGAATCCTCCAGGGCAACCACCGAGCGACCCGGCTCCGCGCCGAGTTGGCGACAGCACTCGAGGTAGGCGTCCGGTGCGGGCTTGGGCATCGGCACTTCATGGCCGCTGACGACGGCGTCGAACGGCATCCCGGTGCGGGCCACCTCGTGCGAGCGCTCGATGAACCTGCGCGGTGAGTTCGAGACCAGGCCGACCGGCATGCCGGTCTCCCGCAGGGCCGAGACGAGCTCCCGGGCACCTACCATGGCGTCGACTCCGCCTTCGAGCTCGGCCATGACCAGCTCTTCGAGTTCGACGATGAGCTCGGGCTCCGACCCCACCTCATCCAGGTACAGAGCCATCTTTTCAGCTGCTGCCTCGGCCGAAGAACCGACCAGGGCGCGCTTGTGGTCGATCGTGAACTCCCGATCCCGGCGCTCGAAAAGCCGCTGTTCGCCTCTGGTCCAGACCGCCTCCGTGTCCAGGAGCAGCCCGTCATTGTCGAACAGCACTGCTCGGGGATTCGTCATGGCGCCCAGCCTACCCAGCGAGTCGCTGCCGACCCGGTCCCTTCGGGAAAGCAAGAAATTCCCGGGGGGCCGATACCGGGGCCGATCTGCCGGGTTAGAGACATGGATGCGAAGAATTGAAAATGAAACGGGGGTGGCCGATCCGGCAGAAAGGGCGGCCGGATTCCGGCAGCTGCCCTTGCTGCTGCTCGTCCTTGCCGCTTTTTCGGTCGCCATACTCGGCGCCGCGACCGTCGCCGTAGCGGCATCGCCGGCCGCGGCGACCGCCGCTCCGTCGCCGGCGCCGATGCTGCTGCCGGCCGCTCCCGGGGCCGATGCCGGGATCAGCGGCGCCGGCCTGTCGGCCGATCCCGGCCGGCGCTGGATCGTCGCCGGGAGGCCCGGCGCAGCTTCCAGAGAGGCGGCAGCCCGCGCAGGAGCCCGGCAGATCGGCCCCGGGAGCGGCATCTTCCGGGTCGATCGCGCTCGCGCCGGCGGACTGGCCCGCGATCTGGACCGTGCGGGCAGGCTGGTCTACGCCGAACCGGACGTGGCGCTCACCCGCGACAGCTATCCGGCCGACCTGTTCGACTCCAGCCAGTGGTGGCTGAACCGGATCGTCAACCCGACCGATTTCACTCCGCCCGGAGCCGAAGGACAGGGACCGACTCTGGCACTGATCGAGGAGTCGCTCGATCCGCTCCACCCCGACCTGGCCCAGGCCAACCTCTCGGGCGCCGTATCGCTGGGACCGGACCGGGACTGGCACGGGACCTCGGTTGCCGGGATCGCGGGCTCCCCGGGCGAGATGCTCGGTATTCGCGGCGTATGGCCCGGGGCGCGGATGCGGCTTTTCCCATCCGGGACCACCTGCAGCACCGCGACCCGTGCGGTGATGAAGGCGGCAAGGGCCGGCAGCGCCGTGCTGAACATGAGCTACGGCTTCCCGGCCGACAGCTGTTACTCGCACTACGTGGCGACCGAATTCGCGGTCAGGGCCGGAGCGCTCCCGGTCGCCTCCGCCGGCAACACCGGCCTGATCGGCGGCAACGCGCCTTCGCGACCGGCCACCGACCCACATGTGATCTCGGTGTCGGCGATCGACCGCGACGGCATCATCGCCGATTTCGCCACCCGCAATGACGGGGTCGACCTGACCGCCCCCGGGGTCTCGATTCTTGGACCTACGGTGGCTTCCGGCGCGCCGGCCGACGAGCCGTCGGCGGTCAGGCGCGACTGGAGCCTGCTCAGCGGAACCTCGTTCTCGGCGCCCATGGTCTCGGCCGCGGCGGCGATGCTGAAACAGCTCCGCCCCAGGCTCGACGGCCGCCGGCTCGGCAGGCTCCTGACCAGGTCGGCGAGCGATCTCGGCGAGCCGGGACGCGACCCCGAGTACGGCGAGGGGCTGCTCAACATCGACGCCGCGACGGCCGCCGGCCGGCCGCCCGGGGACCCGATGGAGCCGAACGACGATATCCCCTGGCTGGACGCTTCCCTGATCGCCGGCAAGGCCCCGTTCTTCTGGAAACCGCGCAACGGCAAGCGGGGATCACTCACCGCGACGGTAGCCCGGGACAAGGATCCCGCCGACGTCTACCGGGTCAGGATCCCGCCGCGGCGGAAACTGCGGATCACTGCGGCGCAGTACCAGGGCGACCTCAGGCTGTCGGTCCTCAAGCCGGGCGCGAAGTCGATCGTCGATCCCGGCAAGCGGGTGATCGTGGCCTCCGACCGGGCCTTCCCGAAGACCGAGGGGGTCAAGGTCCGGAATCTCAGGGCGAAGCCACGATTGATCTATGTAGCCGTCGAAATCGGCCCCCGCCAGAAGCCGGAGTACGGGCGCTACAAGCTCACCGTCTCCCGTCGCCGGTAGTTCCGCGGGGCCGACCCGTTACTTGCCCCGCCAGTGCGCGCTGCGCTTGCCGAGAAAGGCCGAGATGCCCTCCTTGGCGTCTTCGGAGAAGAAGACGGTGGCGAAGCCCTGCTTTTCCGCCTCGATGCCCTCGTCCGGATCGCCACCGGTGAATGAGACCTGCTTGACCTGTTCGACCGCGAGCGGAGCCTGACCGGCCAGCCGGCGGGCCCAGTTGGTCGCGGTGTCGAACAGCTCCTGGTCCGGTACGACCCGGGTGACCAGGCCGAAATCGAGCGCCTCGAGCGAGGAGATCGGATCGCCGACCAGGTTCATCTCGAGGGCCTTGTTGCCCCCGACCAGACGCGGCAGGCGCTGGGTGCCGCCGAACCCGGGGATCAGGCCCAGCTTGATCTCGGGCTGACCGAACACGGCCGACTCGGCCGCGATCCGGAAATCGCATGACATCGCCACCTCGCAACCGCCGCCGAAGGCGAGTGAGTTGACCGCGGCGATCGTGACCACGCGGTCCGAGCCGAACTGCCTGAGCAGATCGTGGCCGCTGTCGATCAGGCCGCGGCCGGCCTCCGGGGTGTCCATTTTGGTGAACGCCTTGATGTCGGCGCCGGCCGAGAAGACGATCGGCATGGTCGATGCGATCACCATCGCGCCGACCTCTTCGTTGGCCTTGACCTTCTCCCAGACCGTGCCGAGGTCCTCGATCACCTGGGGCGAGATCGCGTTCATCGGCGGGTTGGCCAGCCAGGCGATCGCGATGTCTCCGCGGGTCTCGAGCTTGACCTTCTCCGGCTGATCACCCTCGTCGGGCTGCGGGTAGGGGTAGAAGCCCTGTCCCGAGTTGAAACCGAGCCGGCCCTGGGCGACCAGGCGCTTGAGCGTCACCGGCACCGGAAAGCGCTCGTCGCCGTACTCGCCGTTCAGCCGCTCGATCCTTTCGAGCGAGACGTCCAGTCCTTCGATGTCGGCCTTCCAGAACGGCGGGAACAGACCGCGGCGCGGGTCGAGACCGGCGCCGGCCATCAGCCCGACGTCGATGTCGCGGACCGAGGCGACCCCTTCTTCGAGGATCAGGCAGGCTTCGATCAGGGCCTTGGAGAGGAACAGGTCGGCCAGTTCCTGGGCGTCGGCATCTGCCTCGCCGTCGATCTGCGGCTCGCCGTCCTTGTAGAGCCCGTCACCGCCGGTCTTGGCCCCCAGCTTGCCTTCGGCGACCTTCTCCTTCATGCCCTGATGGACGTAGAAACGGCCGCCGTAGGAACCGGCGACGTGCTCGGCGGTGTGGTAGACGGTGTCGAGGCCGAGCATGTCGGCCAGGATGAACGGGCCCATCGGAGCCACGTTGGCGCTGCCCACGCCCTCGTCGATCTTCTTGATCGAAAGCCCGCGCTCCTCCTGGGCCCGCCAGATCTCGCCGACCGCCGCGTTGAGGATCCGGTTGACGACGAAGCCGGGCACCTCGCCGCAGGTGATCGGCTGCTTGCCGATGTCCTGGGCGAAGTTGGACGCGACCTGAACCGTCTCCGAGGTGGTCTCATCACCGATGATGACCTCGACCAGCGGCATAACCGAGGCCGGGTAGAAGAAGTGGAACCCGACCACCTTGTCGGGGCGGAGCGTGGCCTCGGCCATCTCCGAGATCGAGAGGCTGGAGGTGTTCGAGGCGAGGATCGCGTGGCCGGGCGTGACCGCATCGAGCTCGGCGAAGACGGCCTGCTTGACCGGCATCTTCTCGGGGACAGCCTCGATCACGAAGTCGACGTCGCCGAACTCGTCGTAGGAGACGGTGCCGATGACCTGGTTCATCACCTCTTCGAGCCGGGCGTCGGCCTGCTCCTGGGTGATCTTTTCCTTCTTGACCTTGCTCCCGAGCTGGCCCAGGGTCACGTTGCGGACCTCTTCGATGGCGTGGTCGACGAACTGCTGGTCGACGTCCTTGATCACTACGGGGGTGTCGGAGTTGGCGATCGCCTGCGCGATCTGCCCGCCCATGGTGCCGCCGCCGACGACCGCTGCCTTGTGTACGAACATGAGGTTTCTTGTTCCTCCAGAGAGTGGTGATTGAAAGCCCCGCGGGAAGTGGTCCCGCGTAGATCAGAGGCTATATGTCGCCGGGGCAAAAGGGCGGGTCGTGGCCGGCGTCCCCCGGTCGGTGTGGTCGGATCTCACACAGCCGGAATCGGTGATTTGCAGGCCGACCTGCTAGCGTCCCCGTCGTCGAGTGGCCAATCGGGCCGTTCGAGAGGTTCTGTTCCTGCCTTCGCCGTGAGCGTTATCGGGGTCACCGAATCTCCCCCGCCTCACATTACTTACGCAAGGAGCAGTTACTCATGTCAACGCAGTCTTTCGCCGGTCTCGGCGTGTCCAGACCCGTGGTCAAGGCACTCGCCGACCGCGGCATCGAAACCCCGTTCACCGTCCAGCAGCAGGTCATCGAAGACGTGCTCGCCGGGGACGACGTCCTGGTCCAGTCCCCGACCGGCTCGGGCAAGACCCTCGCCTTCGGTGTTCCGCTGGTCGACCTCGTCGAAGCAGACGCCCGCCGGCCTTCGGCCCTGATCCTCGCCCCGACCCGCGAGCTTGCCGGCCAGATCGTCGACGAGATGGAATCGATCGCCCGCTCCCGGGCACTCTCGATCGCCGCCGTCTACGGCGGTGTCGGCATCCAGGCCCAGGCCAAACGGGCAGCCCGCGCCCACATCGTCGTCGCCTGCCCCGGCCGGCTCGAGGACCTGCTGCAGCGCAAGGCATTCACTCTCGACCACGTCCGTCACCTGGTGCTGGACGAGGCCGACCGCATGCTCGACATGGGGTTCAAGCCGTCTGTCGACCGGATCGTCAAGAAGACGCCGGCCGACCGCCAGACCCTGTTCTTCTCGGCCACCCTCGAAGGCGCCGCCGGCAAGCTCGCCTCGGCATACACCCGTCACCCCCGCACCCACGTGAACAGGCCGGAGCCGGAGAACGTGGGCAGGATCGAGCACCGTTTCATCCATCTCTCCCACCATGCCAAGGTCGAGACGCTGCTGAACGAACTCGAGAACACCGAGCGCGGCCGCACCCTCGTATTCGTCAGGACCAAACATGGCGCCGACCGCCTGGTCAAGAAACTCGGCAAGAGGTCCAGCATCCGGGCGGCGGCCATGCATGGCAACAAGTCCCAGAACCAGCGCCAGAGGGCCCTCGCCGACTTCGAGGACGGCCGGATCGACACTCTGGTCGCCACCGACGTGGCCGCTCGCGGCATCGACGTGGCCGAAGTCACCCACGTCATCCACTACGACGTGCCGGAGGACCAGGACACGTTCGTCCACCGCTCCGGCCGCACCGCCCGGGCCGGCGCCGACGGCGTCGGGATCAGCTTCGTGCTGGCCGACCAGCACAACGACATGCGCAAGATCGCCAACTCGCTCGGGCTCAGCCATGAGTACGACCAGAGCGGAGGACCGGTCTCGATTCACAGCGAAACCAGGACCGGCGGCCACGGTGGCGCGACGAACCGCTCCGGCGACCGCCCGGACGGCCGTTCTGGCGGCAAGAAGCGCTCGGGCAACCGCAACGGCGGCAACCACCGTCGCCGCAAGCAGGGCAAGGGCAAGGCAAACGCCGGCCTCCGCCGGGACTGAACGGGTTCCCGGCAAGCGAAGACTTCAATTCCGGGTGCCCCGCGTGGAGGCCCCGGACCGAAGAAAACGATGACCCCCGCCACACGGGTGGGGGTCATCAATAGTCCGGCCGCGGCCACGGCGGATGTGAAGCCTGCTACGGTCCCGATATTGGGCCGGGAGTAAAACCCGGCGAAGACGTGTGTTTAGCGCTCGCAGTCGTTGCTTTCCAGCATCCTCCGCGTTTGTGCAGCACCAGAAGTGAAGTGGAGGGTGAATATGCCCACTGGAACAGTGAAGTGGTTCAGCGACGAGAAGGGCTTCGGCTTCATCACGCCCGATGACGGCTCGAAGGACGTTTTCGTCCATCACAGCGCCATTCAGGCCGACGGGTTCCGTACCCTGGCCGAGGGCGCCAAGGTGAGCTACGAATCGGAAGACGGCCCCAAGGGCCCGGCTGCCGCTTCGGTCGAGGCGATCTAGCCTCAGCTCGAGCTGAATTGACGCGAGCGCGCCCGCCATCCGGCGGGCGTTTCGCTTTAAGGGCCTGCCCGGCAGGGCTGCGGTGCCATGGCGAACTCCGCCTGCCGCGACAGGCCCCGAGGGGCGCCAGGCAGGAAGTTGCCGTCCGGGACCGAAACAGTGGTCAGTCTGAGCGGTTGAAGATAAGAGAGAGATGAACACCCACTTCAACGTCCGCAGCAAGGTATTCGGCAAGCGTGATCGCTCCGGAGCGGGCCCCAACAAACGCAGATCTGCCGCCCCGGCCGAGCAACCCCCTCCCCGGTCTGCGCCCGAATCGCTGGAGCCCGTGGTGATCGACGCGCTGATGCACGGCGAGGAAGAAAAGATGGGCGCCTGCCTGGTTCCCGGCATCCGGCCTGCGCTGATCGATCCCGGCCCGGCCAACACGGCCGAGAACGTGGCCGGCGCGCTGGGCGCGCTGGGAGTCACCCGGCTGGATTCGATCGTCCTTACCCATATCCACTTTGACCACGCCGGCGGAGCCGGTCACCTGGCGGAACGGTTCCCGGAGGCCACGGTCTACATCCATTCGCGCGTGGCCCGGCATCTTGCCGAACCGTCCCAGCTGAGCGAATCGGTGCGATCGGTGTGGGGAGAAGAGACCGAGGCGCTGTTCGGCTATCCGCTCGCCATCCCCGACCAGCGAATCCGGGGAATCGAAGACGGCGACACGATCGACCTCGGTGACCGCCGGATGGAGGTGATCGCCACGCCCGGCCACACCCGGGCTCACCTGGCCTACTTCGACCGGGGGACCGGAGCCCTTTTCTGCGGCGATGCCCTCGGCGTCCAGCTCCCGGGCAGCGAGGTGATCCGGCCCTCCACGCCGCCGATGGACTTCAGCCTCGACGATGCGATCGAATCGATCGAAAAGATCAAGTCGATCGGGCCGGAGACGGTCTACATGTCCCACTTCGGGGAGGCCGCGCCGGACCCGTACCGGGCCTGCGACCAGGCGATCGACGCGATCGGGCGCTGGTATGAGTCGTTTCTCCACAAGCGCGAGATCGCCGAAGACGACGAAGACCTCCGCCGGAGGTTCCATGCCTGCCTGGAAGCGACGCTGGAACCGGTCAGCCCGGTCACCAGGCGGAATCTCGAAACGGTGAACCCTGCCTGGCTCAACATCGACGGCATGACCGGCGCACTCGAGCGCGGCATCCGGCACCACGCCGCCTGAGCCTCGGCCCGGTCGGCGGGAGGTCATCGGCCGGCAAGTCCCGCTGATCCATACGCTTGTCGGCGGATGGCACTCTCGATCGGCATAGTCGGCCTGCCCAACGCCGGCAAGTCAACCCTGTTCAACGCGCTGACCAAGAGCGAAGTTCTCGCCGCCAACTACCCGTTCGCGACGATCGAGCCGAACGTCGGGGTGGTCGGAGTTCCCGACCCCCGGCTGGAAGTGCTCGCCGGGATCCACGGCTCGGCCAAGGTCCTGCCTGCCACCGTCCAGTTCGTCGACATCGCCGGGATCGTGCGCGGCGCCTCCGAAGGAGAAGGGCTTGGCAACAAGTTCCTCTCCCACATCCGTGAATCGGACGCGATCTGTCAGGTGACCCGCGTCTTTCGTGACGAGAACGTGAGCCACGTCGACGGCAAGGTCTCACCCGGGGACGACATCGAGACCATCGCCACCGAACTGGTATTCGCCGATCTCCAGACCGTCGAGAACACGATTCCCCGCCTGAGCAAGGAAGCCAAGAGGGACCGGGACCTGCTGCCCCGGGTCGAGGCTGCCGAGCAGGCCAGGGAGACGCTCGAGTCCGGGAGGGGGATCTTCCAGGCCGGACTCGACCCGGAGCCGCTCCGTGACCTGCACCTGCTGAGCGCCAAGCCCTTTCTCTACGTGTTCAACTGCGACGCCGATGAACTGGCAGACGACCGGCTCAGGGCCGGGATGCGCGAGCTGGTCGCTCCGGCCGAGGCGATCTTCCTCGACGCCAAGTTCGAGGCCGAACTGGTCGAGCTCGATGACGACGAGGAGGCCCGCGAAATGCTGGCCGACATCGGGATCACCGAGCCCGGTCTCGACGTTCTCGCCCGGGTCGGCTTCGAGACGCTCGGCCTGCAGACCTTCCTGACTGCGGGCCCGAAGGAGGCCCGGGCCTGGACGATCAGAAAAGGAGCGACCGCCCCCGAGGCCGCCGGCGTGATCCATACCGATTTCGAGCGCGGATTCATCAAGGCAGAGGTCGTCTCTTTTGACGATCTGGTCGCGGCAGGTTCGACCGCCCGGGCCAAGGCGGCGGGGAAGGTCAGGATGGAGGGCAAGGATTACGTGATGGCCGACGGCGACGTGGTCGATTTCCGGTTCAACGTCTAGGCCGGGAGCGCAAACAGGTGGTCGGGTCCGGGATTGCTGTGATAATCGGGACCAGGACGCGCGGCGAAGATGAACCTGAAACTGGAAAGCCACGACGATGCCGGGCCGGCGTCGTCCCTGATCGAATTGCTCGGAGACATCCCGGCGAGCAAGTCGGTGGCCGAAATCGCCGAATCGGCGGCCAGGCTCACGGTTGAAACACTGGGCGCGGCCGCCGCGGTCGTGGTCGATGGCCCGGATCCGATCGGCACTTACCCGCCCAACCTCCGACCGGAGTTCGTGGCCGAACTGTGCGGCGGCTGGGACGGCACGACACAGGGACCCGCCACCAGGTCGGCCCGCGGGCTGGTCACGACCAGGACCTCCCTGCCGACGACGACTTCGATCGGCATCGTCAGCGGTTGGGCCCCCGCGATCGATCCCCGAACCGATGATCTGGCCCTGGTTGCGACCGTAGCCGACGCGAGGATCCACCAGGCTGCCGGACCCGGCCCGAAGCCGGCCAACGGAAAGGCCCTCTCGCTCCGGCCAGACCAGTCGCAGGCACTGGTCGAGTCGGTTCCGGCCGCCGTCTACATCGCCGAAATCGGCGATCAGGGGAAATGGATCTACGTTAGTCCGCAGATCGAGGCGATCCTCGGCTACACCCCGGAGGAGTGGACCGGGAACCCGGACCTCTGGTACGAATCGATCCACCCGGACGACCGTGAGTACCCCCACGTGTTCGAAGACGAGCGCCTGATCGGACTCGACATCCACTGGCCCGCCGAGTACAGGCTTCGGACGAAGGACGGGCACTACGTCTGGATCCACGACGAGGGGAGGCTGATCAAGAGCGGGGACCAGCCACCCCACTGGCACGGCTTCCTGCAGGACGTATCCAGGCGAAAAGCGGCCGATGGATCGGCCCGGATCCAAGCCGAACAGCAGCTCCTGATCGCTTCGATCGGCGAGTTGGCGGTCAGGGGTGAGACACCGAGCGCACTGATCCGGATGGCCGCCGACTCGATCGCCGAACTGGACGGAATAGTCGAGGCAGCGGTCTTCGAACAGAAGTCGTTCGAGCGGATCAACCTCCGCTACCGGTCCGGAGGCCGCGGTGGCGTGGACGAATTCCCGTACGTCGCCGACCGCTTTCCCGGGGACCATCTCGCGTCCGGAAAGGTGCTGACGATCCCGGACTGGTACGCGGACAGGCGGCTCGAGTCGTTCCACGAGCTCCTGCCGGACGACATCCGCAGCTCGATCCTGATTTCGATCGGCGGCGCCCGCCAGCAGTTCGGACTGCTCGCGGTCAGCTCGGACAAGCCGGGCCGGTTCACCGCTCAGGACGCGAGTTTCCTGCGGGCGATATCGAGCGTGCTGGGCAATGCGATCGAGCGCCACCGGGCCGATGACCTGCTCCGCCACCGCCTCGAGCACGATCAACTGACCGGGCTCCCGAACCGGGAGCTTTTCACCAAACACCTGAACAGGGCCATGGACGCGGCCAGGGCCAGCGGCGGGCTCACCGGACTGCTGTTCGTGGACGTCGACCACTTCAAGGTGATCAACGACGGCATCGGCCATCACGCCGGAGACGAGCTGCTGAAGAAGCTGGCCGGTGTCCTTACCGCCGGGGTGCGCGAGGGCGACACGGTCGCCAGGTTCGGGGGCGACGAGTTCAGCGTCGTCCTGGCCAAGGTGATGGACCGGGATGACGCCACCGAAGCCGCCAACCGACTGCTCGAGGACATTTCCAGACCGATCATGATCGAGGGCTCCGAGCGCTACGTGACCGCCAGCGTCGGTGTCGCCCTGTACTCCCCGGGGTCGGGCGGGACCAAGAACGCGGAGGACCTGATCAGAGAGGCCGACGCCGCGATGTACCGGGCCAAGGAACTGGGACGGGAACAGATCCAGGTGTACGGCCGCCCGATCCGGGACCGGGCGATCCGCCGGCTCGAGGTCGAACGCGATCTCCACGTCGCGATCGAGAACGGGCAGCTGGCCGCCGTCTACCAGCCCCTGGTCTCGCTCCGCACCGGCCGGATCAGCGCATTCGAGGCGCTGGTGCGCTGGAACCACCCGGAGAAGGGCCTGCTCAGGCCGGCCGAGTTCGTGCCGATCGCGGAATCGACCGACCTGATCACGCAGATCGACTCCTGGATCCTGGGAGACGCGGCGCGCCAGGCGGCCATCTGGAACCGGGACCGGACCGACGGCTCCGTGATCACCGTTTCGGCCAACGCTTCGGCCCGCCAGATCGGAAACCCCCGGCTCCCCGGGCTGGTGGCGGAACTGCTCGAGGAGCACGGGCTCCGGCCGGAGCATCTCGCTCTCGAGATCACCGAGACCGTTCTGGTCGACAGTACGGTGAACTCGGAGATCAGCCGGGTCCTGGACCAGCTCGACCGGCTGGGAGTCCGGCTCGCGCTCGACGATTTCGGCACCGGCTTTTCGTCGCTGGCCTACCTGAGCGAGTTTCCCCTCTACGGGATAAAGATCGACCGGGCGTTCGTCCGCCGCCTGGTTCGCGGCGATCCCAAGGGCTCGGCGATCGCCAACGCGATGGTCCACATCGGCAGGGCGCTCTCACTGGTCGTGATCGCCGAGGCGGTCACCGAGCAGTCCGACCTCGACAAGGTCAGGGAGCTCGGCTGCCATGCGGCCCAGGGCCGCTACTTCACCGGCCCGGTCCCGGCCGACGAGGCGACCGCCCTGCTGCTCGACCAGCCGCGCTGGCTCGAGCCCAGAAAGCCCTGATCAGTCCTCGGGCACGAACGACGGGCGGACCAGGGGCAGCGGCGAGGCCGGCTTGAACAGAGCGACCTGGGACTCATCCGGGATGATCGCCAGCAACTGGTGGACCGCGATGTCGCCCCGCTCGAAAGCGAGCGCGCTGGCGGTCATGTAGAGCCGCCAGATCCGCTCGCGCTCCACCCCGGCTTCGGAGATCGCCCGGTCCCTGTTTGCGGCCAGGTTGGCCACCCAGCGGCGCAGGGTGTAGGCGTAGTGCTCGCGCAGCGACTCGTCGTCGCGAAGCTCCTGCCCCGAGCGCTCCAGCGCCGCAGTGACCGTGGCGACCCGATGCAGCTCGCCGTCGGGGAAGACATATCTGGTGATGAAGGTGTTCGGCGATTCCTCCTCGGTGTGCATGCGGCAGATACCGTGGTGAAGGGCCAGGCCCCCGGGCCGGCCCAGCGAGGCGACCATCTCCATGTAGCGGTCGAGATTGCTCGATCCGACGTGCTCGAACATGCCGACCGAGGCGATCTTGTCGTAAGGCCCGTCGTGCACCTCGCGATAGTCCTGAATACGAACCTCGCAGCGGTCGGAAAGGGCGGCCTCGGCGATCCGCTCGCGGGCCATCGCCGCCTGGGCTTCGGAGAGGGTCACCCCGACCGCCTCCACCCCGTAGTTCGCCGCCGCGTGCATGATCAGCGAGCCCCAGCCACAGCCGATGTCAAGCAGACGCTCGCCCGGCTCGAGGTCGAGCTTGCGGCAGATCAGGTCGAGCTTGCGCGTCTGAGCCTCTTCCAGCGAGTCATCCGGGGAGCTGAAGTACGCGCACGAATAGACCATTGTCGGTCCGAGGACCAGCCGATAGAAGTCGTTGGAGACGTCGTAGTGGTGCTGGATGACCTCGCGGTCACGACGTAGCGAGTGCAGCCTGCCGGACGGCCGCGCCTCGGAGGCCGGCGGCTTCGGCGGCGGGATCCTGATCAGTCCGAGACGGGTCGCGATGCGAAGCGCCTCGAGCTTCTCCCTGATCGAGAAGTCAAAGCCGTAGAGCCGGGCCCCGGCGCCCATGACCCGGAAAAGGTCCCCTTCGAGATCCACGTCGCCGGCCACCCAGGCCCGGGCTATCCCGAGCTGGTCAGGCCTGGATACGGCGTAGGTCAGCGCCCGGCTGCTCTTCAGGACTATCGTGTCGCTCGCCTCACCGGCCTCCCCCGGCCCCAGCTCGCTGCCGTCCCAGAACCGGACCGCCGCCGGCAGGGGACCGCTCATCCTGGCCTCGGCACCTCTCACCAACGGAGCGAACCTGTCGGCGATGCCTCCGGTGCTGTACATGGGCCGAGGATATCCAACCGAACGACTCCCTGACACCTCTGCGACGCGGCTCCCGGACGGTGTAACTGCTACCGTCCCGCGATCGGGCCGGGAGGAGATCCGGCGAGGCGTAATAGTTGGAGGAATCAATGCCGACAGGCACAGTTAAATGGTTCAGTGACGAGAAGGGTTTCGGGTTCATCACGCCCGACGATGGTTCGAAGGACGTCTTCGTCCACCACAGCGCAATCCAGGCGGACGGTTTCCGTACGCTGGCTGAAGGCGCCAAGGTGAACTACGAGTCCGAAGACGGGCCCAAGGGTCCGGCGGCTGCTTCGGTCGAGGCGATCTAGGGCCTGCCGGGAAGGGCTCTCAGCCCGGTCCGAAAGACCAGTTGTGCCGAAACGCCCGCCATCCGGCGGGCGTTTCGCGTTCCGGCCGGCATACACCGGACGCCGCGAACGCCGCGGTTCAGGCCCCGTACACTTCGCGCTTGATCAGGGTGATCGAGCGGATCATCGAATCGAGGAATGGCTCCATCTCCTCCAGCAGCCGGCGGTATTCGGCCTCACCCTCGTCGGTGATCGAGTAGAACCGGCGCGTCCGCTTGTCGGGGTGCTCCCAGTCGCCCTCGATCATGCCGCGGCTCTCGAGGTCCCGGAGAAGCGGGTACATCGTGTTCGGGTTGACCGAGACGACCCCCTGGGTCATCGATTCGATCGCTTCAATCAACTGGTTGCCGTAGGAAGGCCCGCTCCGGATCAGGTGCAGGACGAGCAGCGGGAACAGGTCGCGCCGGCGCATTTCACCACCGAAGACGTCGGATGCCCGGCCACCGCCGCGCTTGCGCGGAGCCTGCTTGGCGCCCGGATGATCGGCCGTACGGGTGGCCTCGGCCACCGCGTCCCCGAGGGGCTTGGATCGCTTCTCAGGCATCAATGCCGAGTCTACGGGGCCTCGCCGCGGTCAGTCCCGCTGTCCTCCGGCCGGGTCACTACCCTCGTCTGATGCCACCGGAAGCCGAACCGCTTTTCACCGACGAGAACGGGTTCAACGGCTCGGTCGAGATCACCCGGGTGATCTTCACCGCCGAAGACGACGGCTACGCCGTGGTCGAAGCCCGCGACGATTCCGGCGGCGAATACATCCTCACCGGGACGCTGGCCCACCTCAACCCGGGCGAGCGGGCGCGGATCTCCGGCCAGTGGCAGGAGCACGCAAGGTTCGGGCCCCAGCTCAAGGTCTCGACCGCCCTGCCGCTCGACCCGGATGACCGGGCCGGCCAGATCGCCTACCTGTCCAGCCTGCGCCATATCGGGCCGGTGAGGGCCGAAGCACTTTGCGATCTCTACGGGGCCGAGGTGCTGGAAAAGATCGCGGCCGATCCGTCGGGAGTGTTCGGATCGCTGCCCAAGCTGGGCGCCGCCCAGGCGGAGGCCGCGACCGAGAGCTGGTACTCGACCCGGGCGGTGCGCGACCTCCACGTCGAGCTCGCTCCCCACGGGCTGGCCCACCTGGCGGGCCGGATCCACGCCCGGTTCGGCGACCAGGCGATGCAGACGATCCGCGAAGACCCGTACCGCCTGACCGAGATCGACGGGGTCGGCTTCGCCCGAGCCGACACGATCGCCCTCGCCGCCGACGTGCCCGCTGAATCCGACCGCCGGGCCCAGGCCGCGGCCTACTACCTGTTGGGAGAGGCGGAGCGCCGCGGCCACACCCACCTCCCCCTGCCCGAACTGGTCAACCAGGCCGCCCGGTTGCTCGGCTACAGGCCGGAGCCGGCCGTGCTCACCGAGGCCCGCGGGCTGACCGAGGAGGACGGCCGGATCTATCGCCGGCACACCCTCGAGCGGGAGTACTGGTGTGCCGGGGACCTGCGTGACCGGGCCCTGGCCGAGGCCCACCTGGACCACGACCCCGGGCTGCCCGACGACGAGTCGTTGACCGCCGAGCAGTGGCGGGCCGTGCTCGGCGCATTCTCGGCCAGGGTTTCGATCCTCACCGGTGGCCCCGGCGTCGGCAAAACGGTCTGCACCCGGACGATCGTGACCGAGGCCCGGACCGCCCGCCTGCGGATCGGCCTCTGCGCGCCGACCGGGAGGGCCGCCCGCCGGCTGACCGAGGCGACCGGCACCGAGGCCCAGACGATTCACCGGCTGCTCGAGTGGCGCCCGGGGTCGGAACCGGCGTTCAAGCCCGGCCACCCCCTCCCGGTCGACCTGCTGATCGTCGACGAAGCCTCGATGATCAATCTGCACATGGCCGAGGTCCTGCTGGGAGGCCTCGGAGTCGACACCCACATAGTCCTGGTCGGAGACGCCGACCAGCTGCCGCCGGTGGGGGCCGGGAAGCCGTTCGCCGACCTGATCGACTCCGGCATCGTGCCGGTCACCAGGCTGACCCACATCTTCCGCCAGGCCGCGCGCTCGATGATCACCACCGCGGCCCACGAGGTCGACCAGGGCCGCGCCCCGCACCTCGAGCCGGAGCCCGGCCAGGACCATGACTTCTACTTCCTCGAGCGGGTCACACCGGAACGCTGCCGGCAGGCCGTGGTCGAGATGGTCAGCCGGCGGGTCTCGGCCGGGCTCGAGCTCGACCCGATCCGGGATGCGCAGGTGCTGGCCCCGATCTACCGGGGCGAGGTCGGCATCGACGCCCTCAACCGGGAACTCCAGGAAGCACTCAACCCCGACGGCCAGCGGGCCCTCTCCGACCGCTTCAGGATCGGTGACCGGCTGATCCAGACCCGGAACGCGTACGAGCTCGGCCTGATGAACGGGACCATCTGCTTCCTGGTCGACGACGACCCGGATGAAGAGGAGGCGGTGCTCGAGACCGACGACGGCCAGACCGTGGTCGTTCCGTACGACGAGGCGATAGACCTGCGGCTCGCCTACGCGATTTCGGTCCACAAGTCGCAGGGTTGCGAGATACCGGTGGTGATCTTCGTCTGCCACCGGTCCCACTCGGGGATGCTCACCCGCCCGTTGATCTACACGGCGATAACCCGGGCCCGCCGGATGTGCGTGCTGGTCGGTGACCTGCCGGCCCTCGAAGCGGGGGTAAAACGGGACGAAGGCGGCGGCCGCCACTCGTCCCTGTCCGAACGGCTCAGCCAGGAGACCTGAGAGGGCCGGCCGCTGCCGGTCAGTCCCAGGTCATCATCGCGTCGAGCCGGTAGCGCATCGCCTTCTGCGAGGCACCGAATTCTGCCTGCATCGCCCCGAAGTCGCCGCCGAGCCGCTCGTACTGCTCGCACATCAGATGCCGGGGCATCATCAGGGCGGCAGCGAAGGCATCGGCCTCCAGCTCGGGTACCGAACGGGGCCCGGCGACCAGGCGAGCTTCTGCTTCTGCTTCGACGTCGGGCTCGGCTTCGACCAGCGGCTCGGTTTGATCGCCAGGCGTGGTCCCGTCGGCCGGTTCGACGCGAGGATCCTCGACGATCGACCGGCAGTAGATCCCGGGGCGGCCGTCCTGATGCATCACGTAGTGACCGAGTTCGTGGCCGATGGTGAAACGGCGTCGTCCGTCCCACTGCTCGGCCTCCCACGCATTCACCCAGATCTCGCCGCGCCCGGTGAGCAGGAGCCCGGACAGGTGGTCCCGCGGGATGTTCTCGCACCCCGGGGCGGTCGAGAGGTCATCGACCAGCCGGACGAGCAGCCCGAACTCGTCGGCGACGATGTCTTCGACCGGCACCGGCAGCGATTCGCCATCCCAGACGTATTCCCGGACCCGGGAAAGCACACGACGGGCTTCTCCCTCGACCCGATCGACATCCACCCCTTTCGTCTCCATACGGGAATCAACTATAGGACCGCGTGGGCCACCCCGCCGGTCGGGCGGTGACCGAGGCCGGACCGACCGTCAATCGAGATCGTTGAAAAGCCGGTCTATTCGGTCCGGCACCGGGCTGATCCGGCTCGGCTGCTCGGCATCTTCCTCCAGCGCCACCTCGAAATCGGGATCGCTCAGCGAGCGGGCGAAGACCGGGCCCTTCGCGAAGCCCACCCTCGGCCCCAGCGCCCGGCCGGCGTCGATGATCGTCTCTTTCGAGGTCTCGTAGATCGAGGCCAGGGCTTCGATCACCTGCTCCGAGACCCCGGCCGCCGGCAGGTTTCCGTGCTCCATGTCGTGGTAGTACTGCCTCACCTTCTCGGCTTCGGCTTCATCCGAGGCGCCGAGATCTCCGGCCAGCCGATCGGTCACTTCGTTCCTCTTGATCTCGTTCTCCCTGCGCAGGCGGGGCAGCAATTCCGGCCAGCGGCCCGATCTGCCTTCGAGCGAAACCGCGATCGAACCACTTGCCAGGTCGGCCGGGGAACCCGCGAACTTCTCCGGATCCCACTCCCGCGAGGGAGCAGTGTCGAGGTAGTGGTCGATCAGTTCCGCCAGAACGGCGCGATCAGCCCCCTCGACCTGATCGAGCATCGGGGTCGGGTCGGCTTCGCCGGTCTTGAACGCCGCGACATAGCGATCAAACAGTTCATCGATTTGATCAGACATCACAATCCTCCGCTTTCTTCGAAGGCGACCCGGAGGTCCCTGTTGAATCGGGAGAAGATCGTGTCTACGTTCGCCGGGGTCATCCCGGATGGTTCTCCGCCGGCTCCGCCTCCGGAAGTCGCCTCCGAGTTGACCATTTCGGCGGTTTCTTTCGCACTGAAGCCCTCGTTTCGTAGCTCGACGACTCTTCGATGTGCGTCCGATCGACGGCCGAGGACTTCCTCGAAAAGCAGTTTGGTGTCAATTTCCTCAATCTCATGATCGGGCTCGGCCGGTTCCGGACCGTGGGCATCCTCGTCCTCTCCCAGACCCACGCTCCTGTCCTCACCAGACTTCTCCTGCTTCTTGTGGTAGTCGGCGATCCGGTACTTGACGATCGTATTCAGGCCGGAGACGAACTCGCCCATGGAGTTTCCCCTGAAGTCGAAGGAACCGATCGCGCTGGTCATCGCTTCCATGGCGACATCGTCGGCGTCGACCGGGTTGACCTTGGCCAGGACCTTGCCCCGGACGTGATCCCAGCGCCTCCAGGCAAGGATGTCGATCGCACACTTGAACTGGTCGTGGTCTCCGGCATCCCTGGCCTTGACAAGGTGTTGGATGAGGTGTTCATCACTCAGATCCGCCAGTCTCAGTTCATTGATGGGTTCGAACTTCAATTGTTCACCGGGCGGGTCACTGGAAGGAGGGGGATTCTGACACCTGCAATGCGATATGCCCAGCCAAGATACCGCCCGGGTCGGTTACAGTCGTCTGATCGCTTCACGGAACCCCAAGGCACCGGTCTGGCCGGACAGTCCGCCGACCGAATCGGACCGGCTCTCCTACGCCGAGGCGGAGCCGGTGCCGTTCTGGCTTTCGGGGCCCCGCCCGCCTGTCCGCCCACCGCTCGAAGGCGGGACCGAGACGGACCTGGTCGTGGTCGGTGGCGGCCTCACCGGGCTCTGGGCAGCTGTTCAGGCCAGGCAGCGCGACCCGGACCGGTCGGTGATCCTGATCGAGCGGGAACACCTGGCGATCGGTGCCAGCGGCAGGAACGGCGGCTTCATGTCCTACTCGCTGGTCCACGGGATCGGCAACGGACTGGCCCGGTTTCCCGACGAGATCCCGCTGCTCGAGCGGCTCGGTCTGGAGAACCTCGAACAGATCAAGCAGACGATCAGCGAGAACGCGATCGATTGTGACCTGGCCTCGCCCGGAGCGATCGAGATCGCCTATACGCCGCATCAGTTCGCCGAACTACCCGAGACCCGGGACGAACTGGAACGGCACGGCCACGAAGCCGAGCTGCTCGATACCGAGGCGGTCCGGGCCGAGGTCGATTCGCCGCTGTTTCACGGCGGCCTCTGGCAGAAGACCGGCGAGTGCCAGGTCGATCCGGTCAAACTGACCGACGGGCTGGCAGATCTGGCCGAATCGCTCGGGGTCGTGATCCACGAGGAGACCGGGATGACCGGCCTCGCCAAAGCGGGCACCGGGGTCAAGGTCACGACCGGGCACGGCTCGATCGAAGCGGCCGGGGCCCTGCTCGCCACCTCGGCCTTCCAGAGCCCGGTGCGGGCGATCCGCCGCAGGGTGGTGCCGGTATTCGACTACGTCCTGGTCACCGAACCGCTCAGCCCGGCCCAGTGGGAATCGATCGGCTGGGCGAACCGCCAGGGACTCTCCGACTCGGCCAACCGGTTCCACTACTTCCGGCGCACCGCCGACGACCGCATCCTCTGGGGCGGGTTCGACGCGATCTACCACTACGGCGGCCGGGTCGAGGAGGGCTACTACCAGCGCGACCGGAGCTTCGCCGGCCTGGCCCAGCGCTTCTTCGCGGCCTTCCCTCAGCTGGAAGGGATCCGTTTCAGCCATCGCTGGGGCGGCGCGATCGATACCTGCTCCCGGTTCTTCGCCTTCTACGGCACCGCGCACGACGGCCGGGTCGCCTACGCGGTCGGCCACACCGGCCTCGGCGTCGGGGCCAGCCGGTTCTCGGCCGGGGTCGGCCTCGACCTGCTCGACGGCGAGGAAAACGAGGTCACGGGGCTGGACTACACCCGCACGAAGCCGATCCCGTTCCCTCCCGAGCCGGTCCGCTGGGGTGCGATCCAGTTCACCAGGAACCGCCTGGCGGCGGCCGACCACAACAACGGCGAGCGCGGTTTCTGGCTGAATACGCTCGACCGGCTGGGGCTCGGCTTCGACTCCTGACCGGGCCGGACCCCCGGCGGGCCGTCCCTTCGCGCGACGGGCCTATTCGTAGGAGACTGCTTCGAGGACGTCCAGTTTCGAGGCCTTGTACGCCGGGTAGATCGCGGCGATCACGCCGGCCAGGGCGGTGAGCAAGAGGATCACGAACAGGACCGGTATCGGGTAGCTGAGCGCGAAGCCCTCCCCTTCCAGGGGAATCCCGATGAAAAAGGCGAAGATCACTCCGAGGATCAACCCGGCTATCGCGCCGAGCACCGCTGTAATCACCGCTTCGTAGCGAATCATCCTCCGCACCTGACGACGCGACATCCCGACCGCGCGGAGCATCCCGAGCTCGCGTGTCCGCTCGTAGATCGAGAGGATCAGCGTGACCACGATGCCGACCAGGGAGACCACGACGGCAAGCGCCAGGAGAACGTAGATCATCGCGAGCAGGGTGTTGATCTGCTGCTGCTGGTTGTCCTTGAGCTCCTGCTGATTGAGCACGTCGACCGTCGGGAACGGTTTCTTCAGTCCCGCGTCGACCCGGTCCTGAACCGCGTCGACATCCTGCCCCGGGTCGGTCTTGACCAGTGCGAAAGAGTCTACGTCTACGCCGAAGGTCTGTTCCATCTCCTGCTGGGTTACGACAATGTCGCCGAGCAGGTCGAGGTTGCCCGAAGCGAGGATTCCGCTGACCGTGAGGCGGGCGGTTTCACCGGTCTTCGACAGGACTTCGACGGTGTCACCTACGGACAGGTCATTCGAGTCGGCCAGGCCCTCTGAAACCACCGCGCGGTCGCCCCGCAGGTCAGCGAAATTCTGCGGAGAGCCCTCTTTCCAGTCGAGCTCGAGCACCTCGTTTACGGTTGCCGGCTCCACCGAAGAAAGCGCCCGGGTATCCCCTCGCACCTTGACGTTGCTGTACCGAATGCCGGACGCGGCCTTGACACCTTCGGTCATGCCGGCCACCTGGACGGCTTCGGGCGGCATGGGGTTGAAGCCCCCGGGGCCCTGGAGGATTATCTCGCCCTTGATGTTCTGATCGATCACATCGGTGACCGAACTGCTCAGCCCCGAAGCGAAAATCGTCACGAAGCTGACCAGTGCCAGGCCGATCATCAGCGCCGCCGAGGTCACCGCGGTGCGGGACGGGTTGCGCTGGGAGTTCTCGCGGGCCAGGCGCCCGGTGAGACCACCCGCCCGCTGAAGCGGGGCGCCGATCGCCGAGGCCATCGGCCGCACGAGCTGGGGGCTGAAGATCGAAATCGCGACAACGACGCAAACCGCGCCCGCTCCTATGCG
Source organism: uncultured Solirubrobacterales bacterium (assembly GCA_963766115.1). GTDB lineage: Bacteria > Actinomycetota > Thermoleophilia > Solirubrobacterales > 70-9 > 67-14. The sequence continues at coordinate 201,853 of CAVXYR010000007.1, read as the reverse complement.
TGCCGCCCCTGTTCCCCCCTCTGTTCCGCTCACAAGGACCCAGGCGATCAGTCCCAGACCGACGACCGCAAGGACAGCCGAGATCGAGGCGCGCAACCAGGTGCGGTTCTTTCCCCCAAGAACCAGGCTCTCGGACAGCGCGGCGATCGGTGGGACCCGGGTCGCCCGTAATGCCGGCAACAGCGAGGAGATCATGGTTACCCCGATACCGATCAGCAGCGAGACGATGATCGTGCGCGGAGCGATCACGAGCGCTTTGGAAGGCAGTTCAGCCCCGATTGTCTTGAGCAGCGCGCTGAGTGCCTCGGCAAGGCCGATCCCCACGAAGATGCCGAAAACCGAGGCGAAGGCTCCGATCAGGAAGCCCTCTATCAGCACCGTCCTCAGAATCTGGGAGCGGCCCGCTCCCAGCGTACGCAGCATTCCGAATTCACGCGTACGCTGAGCCACCGTGATCGAGAAGACGTTGAAGATCACGAAACTACCGACAAAAAGCGAGATCGCGGCGAAAGCAAGCAGGGCGATCGAGAGGAAGCTGAGGCTGTCTTTGATCTCGCTGGCTTGGCGGTCGGCGTTTTCGGTTCCGGTCTCGACTCTCAGGTCCGGCGGCACCACGGTTCTGATTCGGTCGCGGAGTTCTTCGGGGCTGACGCCCGGATCCGCGGCGACGGTTATCTGGTCGAACTTGCCCTGCTCTCCAGTCAGCTGCTGGGCGACCGGAAGCGTGACCTGGGCGATCGAGGTCCCGCCGAACGAGGCACCCCCCAGACGAGTGAGACCGACCAGAGTGAAGGGCCTTGCTTTGCCTGTGCCGACCAGAAGAATCCGGTCACCGACAACGAGGTCGGCCCGCTCGGCCGCGGCTTCGTCGAGTGCGGCCTCGCCGGGCGCCTCTGGCTTGCGCCCCTGTGAATACTCGGAGGTCTCGAGACCCTCGGGAGATGCCGAGGCGATGAACTGTGGTGCGAACCCCCCGCCGGTCGAATCCCCCTCGGTGTCGAGGATTGCGCCCTGCGAGAAGACGTCGCCCGAGGCGAGACGCACTCCCTCGACGGCCTTGACCCTGCTCAGGATTCCTGCGTCGAAGGCCGGATTGCTGCCGTCATCCTGGGAAACCTGCTCCTTCGCGGTAATCGCCACGTCGGTGTTCTCGTTGGCGCCCACGAAGATGTCGTTGAAGGCGTCGTTGGTGGTGTCGGTCAGCACGTAGGTACCGGCGACGAGGGCAATGCCGAAGATGACCGCAACCGCGGTCATGACCGAGCGCCACTTGCGGGCCCAGAGGTTCTTGAAGGTGAGGCTGAGCAAGGCTTTCCGGAGATTCCTAGGCGAGCGTCTTGAGCAGTTCGATCACCGCGTCGGCCGAAACCGGCGGGGCATCGTGCACGAGCTTGCCATCACGAAGTGCGATCAACCGGTCGCCACGGGCCGCTGAGTCGGGCTCGTGCGTCACCATGATCACGGTCTGGCCGTAGTCGTCAACCGAACCGCGCAGCAGGTCGAGTACGTCGTGCGAAGCCTTCGAGTCCAGATTCCCTGTCGGCTCGTCAGCAAAGAGCACCGCGGGCTTGGTGACCAGCGCCCGGGCAACGGCGACCCGCTGTTGCTGACCGCCCGAAAGCTCTGACGGGCGGTGGTCGCGGCGGTCGTCGAGACCGACCCTGCCGATCAGTTCATCGACCCAGCCCTTTTCGGGCTTTCGCCCGGCTATGGAAAGCGGCAGCACGATGTTCTCTTCGGCGCTCAGGACCGGAAGCAGGTTGAAGAACTGAAAGACGAATCCGAGCTTGTCGCGCCTCAGCTGGGTGAGGTCGCCGTCGTCGAGGCCGGTGATCTTCGTTCCTTCGATCTCGACCGAGCCGGTCGTCGGGGTGTCGAGGCCGGCGAGGATATGCATCAGGGTCGACTTGCCGGAGCCGGAAGGGCCCATAATCGAGGTGTATGCGCCCTCCTCGAAGGTGACGTCAACACCGTCGAGCGCCCGGACCTCGGCCTCGCCTTCGCCATAGATCTTGGTCAGACCTGACGCGGTGACGATGGTTGCACCAGAGGCGCCTGAATTCGGGAGTTTTTCGACGGTGGCTTCCATGTTGGCTTGGGACGCTAGCAGGACGACGCCGCTCCCAACCGGCCCTGAGGGACATCCCCGGGAGTCTCGGGGATGTCCCCCATCCGGGGTCGGCACGACCTGCACAAATGGAAACGGCGCCCTTCCGGACGCCGTTCCCATCGCGCGAATCTGCGGGATTCCCGCCTGCCGCTCAAACGTTGCGGGGCAGCAAGACCTCGCGGGCGATGACCATTCGCTGTATCTGGCTGGTGCCTTCATAGAGCTGCATGATCTTGGCGTCCCGCATGAACTTCTCGACCGGATACTCCTTGATGAAGCCGTAGCCTCCGTAGACCTGGACGGCGTCGGTGGTTACCTCCATCGCCGAGTCGGCGGCGAATCGCTTGGCCTCAGACGAGGAAAGCGTGTTGCTGATCCCCTGATCGAGCTGGACGGCCGAGAGCCAGGTCAAAAGGCGGCCGGCATCGACCTTGACCGCCATGTCGGCGATCAGGAACTGGATCGCCTGGTGCATCGCGATCGGCACGCCGAACTGCTGACGCTCCTTGGAGTAGTCAGACGCGGCTTCGAACGCGGCGCGGGCTATGCCGACGGCCATCGCCGCAACTCCCGGGCGGGTGCGGTCGAGGGTCATCATCGCCAGCTTGAAGCCGTGGTTCTCCTCGCCGAGCATGTTCTCGGCCGGGACCTCGACTTCGTTGAAGGTGATGGTCGCGGTGTTGGATGCCCGCTGGCCCATCTTGTCTTCCTTCTTGTCGACGGTGATGGCGTCCTGCTTGCCGTCGACCACAAACGCGGTGATGCCCTTGCTGCCGGCATCCGGATCGGTCTTGGCGTAGACCGTGAACCAGTCGGCGTACTGGCCGTTTGTGATGAAACACTTGGAGCCGTTAATGATGTACTTGTCGCCCTTCTTGACGGCGCGGGTCTTCATACCGGCGACGTCGGAGCCGGCGTCCGGCTCGGTCAGGCAGAACGAGGCCAACTTCGGCTCTTCGGTCAGCATGCCGAGGTACTTCTTCTTGGTCTCCTCCGATCCCCCGAGCTGAACGGGAGCGCCGGCCAGGCCGTTGGCGCCGATGCTGGTGCCGATCCCGGAACAGCCCCAGGCGAGTTCCTCCTCGATCAGGCAGCCCGAGAGGTAGTCCAGGCCGACCCCGCCGTACGCCTCCTCGACATGGCTGTTCATCAGGCCGACTTCCCAGGCCTTGTCGATCACTTCCTGCGGCCAGGTGCCTTCCTTGTCGTATTCCCAGGCGACGCTGCGCATCTCGTTCTCGGCGAAGTTGTGCGCCATCTCGCGCAAGTCCTTCTGCTCGTCGGTAAGCGTGAAATCAACCACTTCTGATCAGACTCCTTCAGTCGAATAAAACCGTCTTGGAGGCCCTTGCGATGGGCAAAAGCCGCACCCGATTGACATGTCAATCAATAACCGGGAGACCAAGGGTACCGGATGCGCCACACCGGTGAGGCTAATCTGAATCCATGGCTGCCGAGATCGGAGCATCCGAGCTGACGCTGGTCCTTATTCTGCTCTGCGTCGTGGTTGTCCCGATCGCCACGATCGCCTTCGCCCGCGCGGGGAAAGGGCTGGAAAACCTCGGAAAAGGGCCGTGGTCGATTGATCGCGAAGAGCCGCGCGCGCCCGGCGAGGCGCCGGAGGCGATCGATCCGGCCGAGCGCGAGGAGGAGGTGCGCCAGCTGGTCGAGGCGGCCGACTTCCGCCGGCGCGGCCGAGGCGAGCCGGAACTCGACGTCGAGGCCGAGACCAACCGGCTGCTCGGCATCGGCTCGGACGACGAGCCGGGGGTCGGGGGCACCGCCGACGGGCCGCGAGCCGGGGGCACCCCCGGCGAACCGGGAGCCGGGAGCCCGCCGGTGACAGCGGAAACGAGCGGATCTGAACCCGGGGCCGACCGCCCCGCCGGGGGAGACCCGGCGGCAGGTGAAACAGTTGGAGAGGTCGACGATTCCGGGCCGGCCGGTATCCGTGACGAGATCCGCCAACTGGTGATCGCCAACAATGAGCGTCGCGAACGGCGCGGCGAGCCGCCACTCGACGTGGAGTCCGAGGTCGAGCGGCGCCTCCGGGACTGGGCCTGACCGGAGCGCCCATCCGGGCTAGGATGGAGCCATGAAAGGCGATGGATCCAGGTACGAGCTGGAGGAGCTCGCGGTTCAACCGGGCACCTACTTCAATCCCCAGACCGAGGTCGTGCTGATCATCGACGATTCGGCTGCGATCGACCAGGAGATCTTCAACATGGAGGCCTTCGAGGGCGCCGACTGGGTGAGGATCGCCGAGGAGACGGCGGTCGACGAGCAGCGGCGGGACGAACTGCTCGAGCAGTTCCAGGTCCACTACCACTCGGGAGGCGACGGGTCCGTTTCGGAGACCGCCCTGGAGCAGGGTGACGCCGACATGAACGAAGGCGAGAGCGGCCAGGAAGTCGGCCGGGAAGACTGATGGACCGCGGTCGGCTGACCCTGCTCGGGGTGCCGATCGACAGCGTCGGTCGATCCGGCGGCACCGAGCTCGGCCCCGCCGCCCTGAGAGAACTGCTCGGGCCGGCCGGACTGGACGACGCCGGCGACACCAGGCACAGGATCCGCGGCCTGGAGCGCGACCCGGACAACGGCTGGCTGGCCTACGAAGACAACGTAGGGGTTACGGTCGAGGTCAGGGAGCGTGTGCGTGAGCTGATCGCCGCCGACCGGATTCCGGTCCTGCTCGGCGGCTGCTGCACCCTGCTGCCGGGGGCACTGGCCGGGGCCCGCGACGCGTTGGGCGGGATCGGGCTCGCCTATCTCGACGGCCACTTCGACCTGTTCACCGGTGAGACCTCGCCGACCGGCGAGGGGGCCGACATGCCGGTCGCGGTGGCGCTCGGACTGGCACCACCGGAGATGCTGGTCGCAATCGGACCGGAACCGCCGCTCGACCCGGAAAGAACGGCTCTGATCGGAGCCCGGGACCAGGAGGAGGTGGAGCTGATCGCCCCGCTGCCCGCGAACGCCGGGATCGGCCGTATCGAGGACCGCAATTCACTACGGCATGCCGACCTCGACCGGCTCGGTGCGTCGGTCGCGAAAGAGATCGGCACCGGCGACGGCCGCTACTGGATTCAACTCGACGTCGACATCCTCGACCCGAAAGCGTTCCCGGCGACCGACTACCTGATGGATGACGGGTTGAGCCTGCACGAGCTCAAAGCGATCCTGCGGCCCCTGGCCGGGTCCGATGCCGTCGCCGGCGTCAGCATCACCTGCTTCAACCCCGAGAAGGACCCGGATGGCCACAGCGGTGCCGCGTTGGCCACCCTTCTTGAATGTGCCCTGATCACCTAGGATCCCGGTGTGCTCGAGGCAGGATCAAAAGCCCCCGACTTCACCCTGAAGAACCAGAACGGCAAGGCCGTGACCCTTTCCGGCTACTCGGGCAAGACCGTGGTCCTCTACTTCTACCCGAAGGCGAACAGCTCCGGGTGCACCACCCAGGCCTGTGGCATCAGGGATCGCAGGAGCGAATACCGAAACGCCGGGGCGACCGTAGTCGGGGTATCCCCCGACGAAGTCAAGGCGATCAAGAAGTTCGACGACGAAAACGGTTTGGGATTCACCCTGCTGGCCGACAGGGACCACAAGGTGGCCGAGCTCTACGGCACCTGGGTCGAGAAGTCGATGTATGGCAACAAGTACATGGGGGTTGAGCGTTCCACCTTCATCATCGCGCCCGACGGCAAGATCGCCCGGGTCTTTCCCAAGGTCCAGCCGAAGCGGCACGACGACGTCGTACTGAAAGCACTGGTCGAGATCAATACCACCACCTGAGCGTCCCGGCCGGGTCCGGTCGCGGGCGGCCATCTGAACGCGACCGGCTCAAATGACCACGACGAAGACGAGGAAGGTCAGGTAGAGGATCGCCCAAAGGGCGATCGCGATCCTGCCAAACTCGCTGCGGCGCCGCAGGGCCCAGTACGCGACAACGCCGCCGGCCAGGCCGAGCAGCATCGACAGCACCGCGTACTTGTCGAGTGACCAGTCGATGAAGACCATGCCGACGAAGACCGGGATCGTCGACTGGAAGACCATCGCCCCGGTGATGTTGCCCAGGGCGAGCGAGTCCTTGCCTTCACGCACCCAGAAGAAGCTGTTCGCCTTTTCCGGCAGCTCGGTCGCCAGCGGGGCCAGGATCAGCGAGAGGACTATCGCCGGGGCTCCGATCGAATCGGCCAGGTGGAGCAGCTCCTCGACGAACAGGTGGGCCCCGCCGACCATGGCGGCCAGGCCGATCAGCACCTGCAGGATCATGATCGCGTTCGGCGGGTCGTTGTCGGCCCGGTCGGACCACCGGTCCATCAGGAGCGGGTCCATCTCGTGGTTCTCGGCCACTTCACCACCGTTCTTGATGGTTTTCCAGACGTACCAGACGTAGGCCAGCAGGAATACGACCCCGGCCCCGATCTCGATCCAGGTCGGTGTCGCGACCACGCCGATGACCAGCGCAAGGCCGAAGAAGATCATGAAGAAGACCAGGTCCCGGTCGAGGGTTTCGACGTGGACGTCCAGCCGATGGCCCTGGGGCCGGCGCTTGACGTAGGCCAGAGCCGAGATCCCGACCAGGGCCATAGCGATCGTGGCAAGCAGGAACGGGGCTCCGACGATCGCTCCGACCGCGACCTCGTCGCTGCCCTGGACGCCGCCGATGATCGCCACGATCGGGATCAGGGTCTCCGGCATCGCGGTGCCGACCGCGGCCAGGATCGAGCCGACCGCCCCCTCGCCGAGGTTCAGCTTGTGACCGACCCACTCGATCGCGTTGGTGAACAGCAGGGCTCCGGCCAGGATGATCGCGAAGCTGATGAGTAGGAGGAGGATTTCCATCTGAAGGTGTTTCCGGCCCTAGCCGGTCCCCGTAAGAGAGAACCGGATCCGGGTGGGTGGTAGGGCATTATCGGGATCGTCAGTCGAAAGTGTCAGGTCGAGGCGTTCGAGGCGGTGGTCCCCGGTGGCCGAGAAAAGGTCGAACTCGGCCGCGGTCAGGTTCTGCTCGAGCCGCTCCAGGTCTCCCAGGTCCGGGACCCCGCCGGCCTCCGGCTGCCCCGCACCGGACCGGTCGAACCGGCCCAGCCTCCGAAGCAGCCGGCCGACGTCGATGCTCCCCGAAACGTGGTCGGTCTCGACCCCGTCCACCTCCGCGGTGCCCTCCGAAGCGAGGTCGCGGAACAGTGAGGGCAGGCCGGCCTCCCCGCGGTCGGTCACGGCCTGCCTGATGGCCGCGTAGGCGTCAGCCGGGACCGGAACGGTCCGGCTGTCCAGAACGCTGTCTTCGAAGCCGAGCGATTCGACGGTGATCCGGGCGGTCTCACCGGCGCCTGCCCCGGGACTGTCCCGACCCAGCGTGCTCTCGATCACCGATTCGGGATCGGGAGCGTCTTCGCCGGCACAGCCGGCGACCGAGAGGCCGGAGACCGCGAGTGAGAGAAGGATGAGGCAGAGGGTTACCCGTTTCAAGGGCGGGCAGCCTATACGCTCGCGGGTCTGATGCCGCCACGGACGATTCTCTATACCGGTAAAGGAGGGGTCGGCAAGACCAGCGTCGCCGCCGCCACCGCCCGGCGCTGCGCCGCCGCCGGGCAGCGGACGGTCGTCATGTCGACCGATCCCGCCCACAGCCTTTCCGACTCGCTCGGCACCGAACTGGGGCCGGATCCGACCGAGATAGCCCCGAATCTCTGGGGACAGGAAGTTCTGGCGGCAGCCGAGATGCGACGAAACTGGGATCGCGTTTCGACTTGGCTGACCGGTCTGCTGCTCAGCCAGGGCGTCGACCGCCTGCGCGCCGAAGAGCTGACCGTGCCGCCCGGCATGGACGAACTGTTCTCGCTGCTCCAGATCAAACGCCACTGGGACGCCGACGAGTTCGACGTGGTCATCGTCGATTGCGCTCCCAGCGGCGAGACCCTGCGGCTGCTCGGCTTTCCCGAGGTGGCGCAGTGGTGGGTCAAGAAGGCGTTCCCCTGGAACCGCAGCCTGCTCGGCGCGGCTGCACCGCTGGCCCGGGCCCTGGAACTGCCCCTGCCCGACCCCGACCTGATGGACGAAGTCGATCTCCTGATCCGCAACCTGCTGGCGATGGATGAAATCCTCCGCGACCACCAGTACTGCTCGATCCGCCTGGTCATGAACCCCGACCGGATGGTGGTCAACGAGGCCCGTCGCACCTTCACCTACCTCTGCCTCTACGGCTATCAGACCGACGCGGTGGTGGTGAACCGGATTTTTCCGGACGAGGTCGAGGGCACCTACTTCGGCGCCTGGCGCGATCACCAGGCCGCTCAGCTGGTCGCGGTCGAGCAGGGCTTCTCGCCGATCCCGATTCTCACTTCCCGCTACTTCGAGGAAGAAGTGATCGGCGAGGAGATGCATGAGCGGCTGAGCCGGGAGCTGTACGGAGACGACGCCCCGGACCAGATCTACCACCCGGGCCTGGCAAGAGAGGTCACCAGCGAAGGTGACCGGACCGTGATCCGGCTTCTGGCGCCGTTCGTGGAGAAAGAGGAGATCAATCTCCAGCACGTCGGAGAAGAGCTGGTGATTACAATCGGGGATGTCCGCCGGACTATCATCCTGCCGTCCGGCCTGGCCCAGCGCGATCCGAGCCGGGCCGCATTCGAAGACGGAACCCTCGAGATCACCTACGAAGATGTCCAGCCCACACCGGCCTGAAAAACCCTCGCCAAAGGATCTGCCTCCCGGGGCGGACCGTTTCTGGGGTCAGTTTTCCGAGGCCCGCGGCGGCCGTTCGACGGACGAGGAGCCCGAGGGAGACGCCCCCGGCCGGACCACTCCGGCAGGTGAGCATGAATGTCTCGAATGGTGCCCGATCTGCCGCTCGGCCGAGCTGCTTCGCGCTACCGCCTCACCGGAGCTCCGGCAACAGCTCCAGACGCTCCAGAACGAGGCCTTCCAGATGTTCCGGGCCTTCGCCGCGGCCTACGCCGAACGCGGGGCCGCGGACCAGCACACAGGCCCTTTCGGCGATGCCGGTACCCCTCCGCAGGATCCCGCCGGCGGCCGAGACCCGAACGGGGGCGGCGAGCCCGGTGAACCGCGGGTGACCGACATCTCGATCGAGTGAGCGGTAACTCGACCGTATCGCCCGCGGCGACATCGGAGCGGTCCCTATTGTTCGTCTATGCCCGTTTCTCCGACCGATCCGCCCGAAAGCCCCGCGGCGGTAGGCAACGCTCTCCGTGAGGCCTCCTACCTGGCCGACGACTCGACTGCCCTGATCTCGTTCCTCGCCCAGCGCCTGGGCAAGCCGGTATTGGTCGAGGGACCGGCCGGGGTCGGCAAGACCGAACTGGCCAAGGCGCTTTCGCGCTCGACCGGGCGCGAGCTGGTCCGCCTCCAGTGCTACGAGGGCCTCGACGAGGCCAAGGCGCTTTACGAGTGGAACTACCGGAAGCAGCTGCTTCAGATCCAGGCCTCGGCGGCGATCCATGGCGACGACGAGGACACGGCCCCGACCATGGGTGAGATCTTCACCGAAGAGTTCCTGCTCGAGCGGCCATTGATGCGGGCGATCGCCAACCCCGATCCGGTCGTGCTGCTGATCGACGAGATTGACAAGACCGACCAGGAATTCGAGGCGATGCTGCTCGAGTTGCTCTCCGATTTTCAGATCACGATCCCGGAGATGGGCCGGATCGAGGCCACGACCCACCCGATCGTCCTGCTGACCTCGAACAACTCGCGCGAGCTGACCGAGGCCCTCAAGCGGCGCTGCCTGTATCTCTGGCTGGACTACCCGAACGCCGAGCGCGAGATCGAGATCATCAGGCTGCACGCGCCGGAGATCGACCAGGCCCTGGCCGGCCGCCTGGTCGAGATCGTCGACATGGTTCGCGAGCTCGATCTGAAGAAGCCCCCCTCGATAGCCGAATCGATCGACTGGGCCCGGACCCTGATCCTGATGGGCGCCGACGACATCGACGGCAAGGTGTTCCGGGAATCGCTGTCGATAATCATCAAGCACCGCACCGACCTCGACCTGGTCGCCGAGAAGATCGGCCCCCGCCTCGGCCGGAGTCGCGAAAGCGCCGGAAGCGGCAGCGCGAACGGGTCGCCCGGGAGCGCCACGGCCGACGACGGGACCGTCGAAGACGGATCCTGACCGTGGCCGGTCCCGCGCAGCCGCAAAGTGACCGGGGCCCTGAGCGGCTCCCTTCGGGCATGACCGAAGCGATCCTCGCCTTCTGCGAGGACCTGCGGGGAGAAGGGGTGGCGATCGGCACATCGGAGATCCAGGACGCGTTCAGGGCACTCGAGATCGTGCCCTGGAGAAGCCAGGTCGATTTCCGCGAGGCGCTCGCGACCACGGTCGCCAAGTCGCCGAAAGACCGCGAGGTCTTCGACCTCGTCTTCGACCGTCACTTCTTCCGGGCGACCGAGGCAGCGGCCCTGGAGCATTCGCCGGAAGGGGACTCCTCCAGCCGGGCGCGACTGTCGGAAGCAAACCAGCAGGCGCTCGACCCCGAGTCCCTGGCCGAAGCGATCCGCGAGGCGATCGAGTCCGGCGATGAATCGGCGATGAACGAACTCGCCCGGCTGGCGATCGAAGCGTTCGGCCGCGACGGTGAGAGCTCCGGGGTGGTCGGCGTCGACATGCAGCGGATACGGAGGGGGCTCGGGCTGACCGGCCGGGACGCCGGCTCCGGGGAAGACCGCGAATCCCTGGACCGCGACCAGCTGGCCAGCTTCGAACGACAGCTCCGCCGCGAACTGCAGCGCCGCCAGATCGAGCGCCAGCAGGCTCTTCCCCCCTCCCGGCCACTCGCCGACCTGAACCGGTCGCTACCGATGCGCGGCGCCCGCGACCTGGCCGCGGTCCACAAGGCGGTCGCCCAGATGAAGCGGCGGCTGGCCACGCTCGGCCACGACCCGCGCGGGGCCCGCCGGGGCCGGACCGTGGACGTGCGCAAGACGATGCGTTCCTCGCTGGAGACCGGCGGGGTGCCGCTCAACCTGAGCTACCGGCCGATCAGGCCGCGCAAGCCGGAGATCTACGTGCTGTGCGACGTCTCGACCTCGGTCAGCTCGGCCGCGACCTTCTTCCTCTCGGTGCTGCACGCGCTACACGATTCGTTCCGCAAGCTGCGCAGCTTCGTCTTCATCGAGCGCATCTCGGAGGTGACCCACGTATTCGAGGACGAGCGGGATTTCACGATGATCGCCGAGCGGATCACTTCCGAGGGCGGGGTCGCCGACGTCTCCGGCTACACCGACTACGGACGGGTCTGGCGGGAGTTCTATGAGGATGTCTCCAGCGACCTCGGCCCCCGGTCGACGGTGATCGTGCTCGGTGATGCCCGGACCAACGGCAGGCCGCCGGCCGAGGAACTGTTCGCCAGGGTCGCCGGCCGGGCCAACCGCACCTTCTGGCTCAATCCCGAGCCCGAGCTCTACTGGAACTACGGGGACTCGGTCATGAACGCCTACATCCCTCACTGCGATGGCGCGTTCGAGTGCTGGCAGACGGAGCATCTCGAGACCTTCGTCGACATAGTCGCGTCGGGGAGGGCCGACCTCGTCCGGCCGCCGCAACGGACCTCCGGCCACCGCTACTGACGATGGGGCGGATCGCGGTACGGCTTCAGCCGCGAGCGAGCAGGAGCGGGTTCTACGGCGAACGGGAAGGCGTGATCCTGGCGAGGGTGAGTGAACCTCCGCTCGAGGGCAGGGCGAACCGGGCCCTGATCGCGCTGATCGCCAAACGAGTTGGAGCCGCCAAATCGGAGATCGGCCTGGTCAGCGGTAGATCATCCCGGAACAAGGTCTTCGAGATCGAGGGCATGGAGCCCGAGCAGATCCGCGAGGCCCTGCTCGGTTGAACGGCCGCCCCCGGGCGGTTTCAATTGCCCATATCGCAATGCTTCCAGCTGCCGCGACGCGCTGCCCTGGCCTTCGATTCGGCCTTCCGGTAGGCCGGATAGCGGCTGAATTCGTTGTCGTAGACGTATGCCGGAGCCAACCCGCGGGCGACCATAGCCCGGCCCAGGTCGCGGCCGGCCTTGTTGATGTAGGCGAGCAGGCGTCCGTAGCGGTCCCGTCGGTCCTGAGTCGGATCGGTCCGTACCGTGACCATGCCGGTGGCCAGCCGCTTCATCTCCGCCGAAGCCTCGCGGCCGCCGCACTCGACCCCGCCATATACCTCGGGAGTGTCGATCCCGATCAGGCGGATCGTCTCGTCCGGGATGCCTGCGGCCGCGACCTCGATCGTGTCGCCGTCGGTAACCGAGACCACCCTGGCCCTGAACGAGCGGAAGGATCCGGAGGCATCCGGACCGGCGCGATCGGCCGGACTCCCCGGCCCGCCCCCCGGGGCAACTTTCGAACAGGGACATGGAAGCGATGAGCAGGCGACGCCGTCGCCGTCGCCGTCGAGCCCGTGAGGATCACCGCCGGCAAGGGCTCTCTGGGCCGCGGCCTGGTTCCGAAAGCTCGCGCAATCCCGGTCGCGCCCGGGGGGGCGCGTCGACGGCCTGCCGGCATTCGGTTTGCCGGGTTTCGACCTGCCGGCATTCGGCTTGCCGGGTTTCGGCTTGCCGCTCGAATCGGCTTTCGGCGCGCGCTCGGCCGGGTCCGGCGATTCGGTCGAACAGGCGCCGAGGGTCACGGTCCCCGCCAGCAGCAAGAGAGCCGGACCGCTCCGGAGTACCCGCCTCGCGGCGCACGCCGTCACCCGAAGCGAACCCGTTTCGTCCGGCGCCTCCGCCGGCCGTCGGCGTCGGTAGTGGTCACGATCAGTCTCGCCCGGGCCACGTCCAGCCGGCGCAGCCGGCGGAGGTAGCCGCCGGTCGACCCGCATCCTGATCCGCCTGCTCCCGGGACGGTTCGACCTGGCCGACAGCCTGCCGATCGTCACCTGCCGCGAACCCTTGCCGGCGGCGCGCCTCAGCCTGGTCACCAGCCTGGCCTCGATCTCGACCGGCCGGCTCTGCCCCCCGAAATCGAGGCGGAACGGCTGACCGGTCCTGAGAAGCCGCCTGAGCGTGGGTCTGCCCAGGGTCCGGATGCTCAGATTCGAGCCACCAGCCCCGGCCTTCCTGGTCTTGCGGAACGGTCCGCTGATTTCAAAGATCACTCCCGCCGGGACGGCTCGCTGGGAAGCGAAGTAGAGCCGCGACCCGGTGGGGTCGAACACCGGGCCGGTCAGCTCCGAGTTCGCGTGCTCCTCGCCCGGCAATTGAACGAAGACCGCCGCCTCGCCTTCGGTCGAGATGATGCACATCCGGTGATCGCCGGCGTCCTCGCAGACGTAGAGATCGCCGGAAACCGGTGAAACGGTGACGTTGTCGCTGTCGTTGAGCGGCGCCCGCGCGCCCAGTGCGACGCCGTCGTAGAGCACCTCCAGCTCCCGTGACGCGCAGTGGTACGCGTAGACGCGATCGTCCTGGGTGGTCGCGAAGTAGACAACCCCGCCGTCGAACCACATTCCCTCGCCGCGCCTGAACTCGGTCGAGCCCGGTCACCTGCTGCCTGGTCGGGACGCTCCCGTTCAGCTCAGGGTCGGGGACCGGGGCCCAGTCGACGCGCCCGCTGTCCCTGACCACCGCGATCTCGAGCCGGCCGGCCGAGAGGTCCGGGTAATCGTCCGGAACGAAGCGGTAGAAACCGCCGTCGCCCAGGTCCTCGGTCATGTAGACCTTCCTGCCGACCGGGTCCACGCCGGCCGCTTCGTGCTTGAACACGCCCATCGACGGCCGGGCGAGGGCCGCCTTCCTGCCGTAGGGGTCGCACTCGAAGACCCTGCCGGTCGGCTTTTCTTCGCAGGAGAGCCAGGTGCCCCAGGGGGTGACCCCGCCGGCGCAGTTGATGTCGGTGCCCTTGAGGATCGGATAGGCGTCGGTCACCCTGAAGCGACGGTCGAAGCGGATCGCCGCGGCCCCGATTTCGGCCTTGCCTGCGATGTAGGGCATCTCGCTGTTGCTGGTCAGGATGAAACCGCCGTCGCCGGCCTTGAACGCGCCCATGCCGTCCGGCAGCTGGTGGAAACGGTACGGCCTCGGGCCGATCTCCTCCCCCACCCTCGCGACCACCCTCGAGCTGAAGCCTTTCGGCAGCCGAACGCCGTTCGCGTCCGGATTGCCCAGGGGGCCGTACGGGCCGGGGCCGATCACGGCCGGGCTCGCCATCGCTTCCAGCGCGCGACCGAGCAGGCCGCCGCCCAGGGCGAGGCCACCGGCAACCCCGGCGCCGGTCCTGAGCGCATCGCGACGGGTCAGCCCCTCCTCCCTGGCTTCCGGTCCCTGATCCGGCGAATTCATTGAGACAGCGTACTAGCGGGCCTGCCAGGCATCGCTGCCTGCGGCCAGCTCCCGCACGCCGGCCGGAAGTTCTCCGCTGACCAGGTCGTCGAGCGTGACCGACTCGAGCACCGACCGCAGGCTGGCCCGGACCGCGATCCAGACCGTCTGGAGCTGACTGGCACTTCCCTCGTAGGTAATCGACTCGGGCGGTGCCGACTGGACGTCTGCTATCGGTCCTTCGACCGCCCGGATCACGTCGGCGACCGTGACCTCCCCGGCCGGGCGGGCCAGCCAGTAGCCGCCCCTCGCCCCCCTTCGGGCCCGCACGATCCCGGCCCGCTTGAGGTCGAGCAGGATGTGCTCGAGAAACTGGAGCGGGATCTCCTGGGCGTCGGCCAGGCGCTCACCCTTGACCGGCCCCTCGGGCGCGGCCGCCAGTTCCGCCGCCGCCCTCACCGCGTAGTCGGATTTCGCTGATACACGCATCGGGCTAGTTAACCGAGTCCCGCCCGGGCCCGGTTCCGGACTCCGGTCCTCCGCCGTCGACAGGTCCGGGGTCGGGGCCCGATCCCGGCCCGCGGGCCGAGGCCGCCAGTGATTCTCGCTCCAGGGCGAGAGCCCTTGCCGGCCGGTAGTGCTGGTACCAGCGCGGCGCCATCAGGATCAGCACGAATCCGACCCCGGCGACCAGGGCGGCGATCGGCCAGACCAGCGGGTCGCCCTTCTGGACGGTGAAGAACCCCGAGAGGATCAGGACCACGCCGAGCGCGATCCTGATCGAATCCTGCCGGACCCTGCTCATCAGGGCGGTGCCGATCATCACCCCGGGGACCGAACCCAGCAGGATGTTTCCGGCCAGGCCGAGGTCGACGTTGCCGTGACCGAAGTGGGCTATCCCGGCCGCCCAGAGGACGATCGCCGCATGGAAGACATCGGTCCCGACCACGTGCTTCGGGGTCAGCCTGAAGACCGCGATCAGCAGCACCGCGATGACCGTTCCCGATCCGGCCGAGGTCACCCCGATCACGAAGCCGGTGGACGCGCCGATGATCACCGCGGCCACCTTGTGACGGCGCTCGAGCTTGAAGTCGTCGCGCTCCTGGATCGTGCGGGCGAGGATCAAGGCCCGGGCCAGGGTGATGATGCCGACCATGAGCAGGGTCCCCCCGAGCACCGCGTAGACCAGGGAGTCGAGTTTCTCCTCACCGATGCGGCTCTGCACCCAGGCGATCAGCTGGACCCCGAAGACCGCCGCCGGGACGCTGCCGACCGCAAGCCAGAAGACCAGGCCCAGGTTGACCGTACCCATCTTGAAGTGACGCCATCCTCCGACCGTCTTGGTGATCGCGGCGTAGAGGATGTCGGTGCCGATCGCGGTGGTCGGCGAAACCCCGAAGAGCAGGATCAGCAGCGGGGTCATCAGCGCGCCTCCGCCCATCCCGGTCATTCCGACCAGGACCCCGATGCCGAGGCCGAAGATGATTATGGTGATCGAGAAGTCCACGGAAGGGCCTGTCGGCAGGGTCAGGCCTGCGCTGCTGCCGACTGCTTTTGTTGAGTCAGAAGGTAAGGAAACTCAACATAGTACAGATCCTTGCCGTCCCTGCCGGGATCCGGGCGGGCGCGGCCGGAGATTGCCGGGCGACCTCGGTCCGGCCGCGACGATCGAGGGCCTAGACTGGCTTCGATGACGGTATCCCTGTCGGGCCGCGGAGTCGGCCACTCGTTCGGCGACTTGACGGTGCTCGAGGAACTCGATTTCGAGGCCGGGCCGGGCGAGGTCCTCGGCGTGGTCGGACCGTCCGGGTGCGGCAAGTCGACCCTCCTCGAACTGATCGGCGGCCTTAGACGGCCCGACCGGGGCACGATCGAGGTCGGAGGCCGGAGACGGCGACGGGGCGCGCCTCGCCCACTCGGCCTGGATGCCGCAGCAGGATTGCCTGCTTCCCTGGTACACCGCGCTCGACAATGCCGGCCTGGCCCTGAGGAACCGGGGCCGGTCGAGGTCCGAGGCGCGGGCCGAGGCCGGCCTGCTGTTCGAGCGATTCGGGCTGTCCGGTTTCGAGGGTGCCCGGCCCGACCAGCTTTCCGGGGGGATGCGGCAGCGCGTCGCCTTCCTCCGGACCCTGGTCTCGCGCAAGGACGTGCTGCTGCTCGACGAGCCGTTCGCCAGTCTCGACGCGATCACCAGGGCCGAGCTGCAGGAATGGCTGCTGCCGGTACTGGCGGAGGAGGACCGGACCGTCGTTCTGGTCACCCACGACGTCGAGGAAGCGCTCTACCTCTCCGACACGGTTCTCGCACTGACCGCCCGGCCCGGGCGCCCCGCCGCCAGGATCGAGGCGCCGGCCACCGGGGGCCTGCCGCGTGAACACGTCGTGACCGGCGCCGGATTCGGCCGGCGCCGGGAGGAGCTGCTGGGGCTGCTCAAGCGGGGCTCCCCATCGTCCGGCGGAGTGTCAGGAGTGAGGTCCGCCGGCCACGCGGCCCGTCTCTGGCTGCCGCCTCTGGTCCTGATCCTTTTCCTGCTGGCCCTCTGGCAGCTCGCCGCCGGCACCGGTTTCCTCGCGGACAGCCTCGGGCTGGAGGACTTCCTGGTTCCGTCGCCGGCCCAGATCGCAGAGGTCCTCTGGCAGGACCGGAGCCTGATCGCGGAGAACGCCGAGGTCACCCTGGTCGAGATCCTCGCCGGGTTCGCGGTGGCCCTGCTGCTTGGCCTCACGGTCGCGACGGCACTTCACTTCTCCGAACTGATGCGACGGGCGAGCTATCCGGTAGTAGTCGCCTCCCAGACGATCCCGATCATCGTGATCGCGCCCATCCTGGTCGTCTGGTTCGGCTACGGGATCGGACCGAAGCTGGCGGTGATAGCCCTGATCTGCTTCTTTCCCATCACCGTCAACACCCTGGACGGTTTGCGGTCGGTGGATCCGGACTCGGTCAGGATGATGCGCACGCTCTATGCGAGCCGGTCCCAGATATTCCGCCGGGTCGAGGCCCCCGCCGCCCTTCCCTACGCGTTCAGCGGCGCAAAGATCGCGGTCGCGGTCGCGGTGATTGGCGCGGTCTTCGGCGAATGGGCCGGGTCGGAGCGTGGACTGGGTCACCTGATGCTTCAGGACAACGCCCAGTTGATGACCGCCCGGCTGTTCGCCTCGGTCGCCGTGCTCTCACTGATCGCGATCGTCCTGTTCGCCCTGATCGGACTGGTCGAACGGGCACTGCTCAGATGGCGATAACCTGCGGCCTGATGCTTGCGAGCCCAGCCGAAATCCCGCAACCCGACATCGGTACGGGTCGGCGTTGAACAAACCCGTACTCCTGCTGCTCGCGGCGTTGGTCGCGGTGACCGTAGCCGCCTGCGGAACCAAGTCCGAGGACGTGAACCCGGTCACCGAACCGTTCAGCCTGGCCCTGGACTGGTACCCGAACCCGGACCATGCCGGCATCTACACGGCAAAGGACGCCGGGTACTTCAAGGACGCCGGTCTGGACGTCTCGCTCGACTCCCCGACCGATCCCGCCCTGCCGATCAAGCTGGTCGCCGCCGGCAAGACCGACCTTGCGGTTTCCTACGAGCCTGAGGTCCTGATGGCCCGCGATCAGGGACTCGACGTCGTCGCGGTCAGCTCGGTGATCGGGCGGCCGCTGACCTCGATGATCTGGCTCGAAAAGTCGAAGATCAAGCGGGTCGCCGACCTCGACGGCAAAACGATCTCGACCGCCGGCATTCCCTACCAGGACGCCTACCTGAAGACGATTCTCAAGCGGGCCGGGCTTACCGAGAACCAGGTCAACACGGTGGGGGTCGGCCAGGGGCTTCTGCCCTCGATCATCAGCGGCAAGGCCCAGGCCACGCTCGGGCCGCTCTGGAACATCGAGGGGGTCGATCTCAAGCTGTCGGGTTTCAAGCCCGTGATCAATCCGGTCGACCGGCTCGGCGTGCCCTCCTACGACGAGCTCGTCCTGGTCGCCCGGGGCGCACGACTGGAAGAGGATCCCGATCCGATAAGGCTGTTCATCGCCGCGCTGGCCCGTGGCACGGCCGAAGCCGTCGCCCGCCCGAACGCCGCCACGGAGACGATTCTCGAGGCCAACAAGGCGCTAAAGCCGGAGGTGACCAGAGCTCAGACCGAGGTAACCCTGCCCCTGCTGGCCCGCGACGACAAGTCGAAGCCGTACGGGTACATGAACACGGCCAAGTGGCAGACCTTCATCAACTGGATGGTCGACAACAAGTTGCTGGAATCACCGGCGAGGGCGGTCGACTCGCTGACCAACCAGTACCTGCCCGGCGGCGAGATCGACCCCGGCTGAGCCGGGTCCCACTCGATCAGGCGGCGCGCGGAGGGGCGGCGACGTGCCGGATGCGGGCCCGGCTGCCGGGACCGTGGACCGATTCTCCGGCGGCACCGAGAAGGAAATCACCGGCCAGCCCCCGGTAGGGCGCGTAGGGCCGGTAAAAGCTCTCGACCTCCTCAACCTCGGCCAGCCGGCCGAGCCCGAGAAGGTAACCGACCAGCTTGACCTGACCCAGGTCACCGGCCAGCAATGCGTCGGGGTCCCCCCGGCCGCGCAGCGCCAGGCAGGCAATCGTCCAGGGGCCGATGTCGCGGATCGCCAGCAACCGGCGATCGCCACTCGGGTCGGCCGGGTCAGAGCGGCCGCGGCTGACTTCGCGGGCGACCATGATCGCGGCCAGCGCACGCCGGGCGCTCAGATCGCATGCCGCCAGCTCGGCCGGCGCGAGGTTCGCGATCACCTCGGGCGCCGGCACGGTCGACAGGGAGGCGGCCTTGGTCCGCACGGCCCGAGGCGAGCGACCCCGGAAAACGCTGTGGGGGCGGGGAGAGCCGCTCTGCCCGGCCGGATCGCCGCTCCGCAGACGGATACCCCAGCGCCGGATCATCTGCCGCTGGATTGCGACCGCGCGGCGGTACTCGATCAGCTGCTCGGTAATCGCCCAGAGCAGTGCCTCCCAGGGCACGGGGCGGCGCCTGCCCCGTCGTTCGAGCCGGCCCCGGATCGCCGGTCCGAGGATCGGATCCTCACTAAAGCGCTGGTAGAAGTCGGTCAGATCCTGATCTACCCCGACCGCGAATCGCAGCCGTTCCACCCCGGCGAGCAGCTGGTCTTCGTCCGGTTCCGCGACTGCCTCGCTTCCGGGGCCCTCGAGCCTCCCGGGCTCGAGCCCTTCGGCCGAAAACAGGCATTCGCCCGATTCCGTCTGCCGGACCCGGGTCACCATTGCCGCGCCGTCGATCACGAGCAGGCGCTCCATCCAGGCGCCGTTCGCTCGCAGGGTGCGGTCGCCGCCCCCGCCAGTCAGCCTGAACGGCGAGACCGGCCGGACGGCGATCTCGATCGGATCCATCAGCCGCGGGCTAGCGCCCCAGGACGTGGACGTCGACCAGGAATGATCGGCTTGCCACGACGTTGGCCGGACTTGTCCGCTTGGCCAGGCGCCGGTTGCGCCGCTTCTGGCCGCCTGCCCCGCTGACCGCCCTCACCGCGGCCACGGTGGCTGCCCCGGCCGATGCACCTCCGGCGACTGCGATCGCCGCGGTCGTGACTTCGCTCCGAAGCGCCGGCAGGGCACCCTGGGGTGGCTCGTACTCGCGGGGCAGCGCCCTGACGTGCTCGGCCTGTTCCGTCCCTTCGGCCTCGACGTCCTCCTCCGAAACCACCTCTGCGTCTAACTCGACTTCGGTCACAGCAGCCACTCTAGGGGTGCTCACGGCGGAAACGCTGCCATCCGGCCGGCCCCCGATGCCGGGAACCGCCCGATCGCCGCTCTTTACAGGAACTTCTCGTAAACCCTGAACTTCTTGTTGACCACCCCGCCCATTCCCTCGAGGGCGCGGTTCATCGGTTCGTTGGTTTCGAGGATCCAGCCGGCCTCGCCGGTCATCACTCCGTCGGGGTCGGTCGTCTGGATGTGGCGTACGTAGAGGGCCGCGGCGACCCCGGTGTGCTGGTAGGCGTCCCTCACACCGAGCGCGAGGATCCGGACCACATCGATGTCCCGTCTTCCGCGCAGGAACCTGAGCCAGCCGAACGGCATCAGACGGCCGCCCATCTTCGCCAGGACCTGGTTGATGTCGGGCAGGGTCAGGGCCGCGCCGACCACCTCCCCGTTCTCCTTCTCGGCAATCATCGCCCAGTCCTCGTCGATCACCATCTTGAGCGCCTTGGCGTGGAAATCGGCCTCATCGGCGGTGACCGGGACGAATCCCCAGTTGTCCCCCCAGGCTTCGTTGTAGACCTGGTGAAACCTGGCGATCTCGGCCGCCATGTCCGACTTCTTCATGCTGCGGATCGTGATCCCGTGTTCGTCGAGGCTCTTCTGCGCCGCCTCGTGGATCGCCGGGTGGAACTTGAGGCCCTCCATCAGCTTGCCCATTTCCAGGTGCCACATCCACAGGTCCATCGCCTTGGTGAAACCGTTTTGCTCGACCAGCGTCTGCACGTAGGGCTGATGGCAGTTCTCGAGCATGACCGGCCTGAGGTCGAAACCCTCGATCTGGATCCCGACCTCGTCGTTGGTCGTGAAATCCATCGGCCCGACGACCCGCTCCCTGCCCCTGTCGGCGAGCCACTCGCAGCCGCCGTCGAGCAGCGCCTTCGCCACGTCGGAGTCGTCGATCGTCTCGAAAAAGCCGAACTGACCGTCGTTGCCACCCTGGTACTCGTCCCAGCGGTGGTCGATCTGGGCGCTGATCCGGCCGATCGCCTCGCCGTCCCGCTCGGCGATCAGCATTTCGACCTCGGCATGGTCGAAATACGGGTTCTTCGAGCGGTTCAGGAACTGCATGCGGTCGACGATCAGCGGGGGGATCCACTGTGGATGATCGCGATGGACCCGGAACGGGACCTTGACGAACCGTTTGAGTTCGCGGCGGCTCCGGACCGGCCTGACTGTCAGCTTCGCCATCCGGTCGAACCTACCACTCGGGCCGGGCAGCGGACGGCGGGGCCCGGCCGGGAAACGGCAGGGCGGCTCAGCCCCCGGAGCGGATGAAATCCCGAATCAGGTCCGCCAGTTTGTCCGGGTTGTCTTCGGCCGAAAACGTGCGGCTGTCGTCGATCAACTCCAGCCGGGAGTCCGGCAAATCCCGGGCCAGGCTCTCGCCGTCGGAGACCGGGAACACCCGGTCGTCGGCCGACCAGGCGATCAGGGCCGGCCGGTCGAATCCTCCGAGCAGGTCTGCCGCGGCGTTGGTGGTCGCTTTGTCGAAGCCGCGGATGAATTTGCGCACGTCCCGCCGCACGTCGCTTGACCTGATCGCCGGGAGCGCGTATGAATCCTCCGCCGGCCGCTCGATCGGCCTTCTGGTCAGCCAGCCGAACGCAATCGGCAGCCGGCGCGGGAGGCGAAAGCGCATCGGCTGGAGAAAAAGCCAGAGCAGTCCGGGGATCGCCGCCACCGGCTTGAAGTACGAGAACAACGGAGGCGGGGCGTTGTCGCGATAGTCACAGGAGGTGAGCACCAGGCGGCCAACCCTCTCCGGCCGGGTCGTGACCAGGAATTGCGAGAGCGCGCCGCCGCTGTCATTACCGACCAGGGTCACCTCATCGAGGTCGAGCGCCTCGATCGCATCGCCGACCAGGTCGGCGACCGCCGGCGGATCATTGCCGGCGTCGCGTCCGAGCGGCAGCGTGTGTGCACCCAGAGGCAGGTCGAGGACGACGCAGCGGAAGTCCGGTGCGAGCAGCTCGACCGGCTTGCGCCACAGGTTGGCGTTGACCAGCACACCGTGGACGAAGACGATCACCGGCCCGGATCCGACGTCGTGATAGCGGATGCTCCCACTCGAAAGATCAAGGGTCTGCGCCTCTCCCAGGACCGGGGCCCGCCACTCGGACTTTCCTGCGCCGTTCAATGTCATGGTCTTCTCCTTCGCACGTGTTGTAGGTCCGGTTCGAGAGTAACATACAAACAGTCTGTATGTTTGGTTTCACGCTAGGCTTGTAGTTGAGATGGTCCAGGTGAAAGGAAAAGCCGAGCAGGGCGAGATCACTCGCGCCAAACTGATTCGAGCCGCCAGGGAACTGTTTTCCGAACGGGGCTACGGAGGCGCCGGCACCGAAGAGATCGTCAGCCGGGCACAACTCACACGCGGCGCTCTGTACCACCATTTCACCGACAAGAAGGACCTCTTCCGGGCGGTGTACGAGCAGGTCGAAGAAGATTCGGTGGCTCAGATCGGCGCCCGCATGGCCGAGGCCGACAGTCCGGTCTCATTGCTGCAGATCGGGATCAAGGCGTTTCTCGACCTCTGCGTCGAGCCCGCGATGGCGAGGATCGCCCTGGTTGACGCGCCATCGGTGCTCGGCTGGAAGGAGTGGCGGGAGATCGACCTCCGCTACGGCCTCGGCCTGGTCGTCGCCGGACTCCAGGGCGGCATGGACGCCGGCGTGATCAGGCGGCAGCCGGTCCTCCCCCTGGCCCACCTGCTGATCGGCGCGATCAGCGAAGCCGGCATGGTGATCGCCAACTCCGCCGACCCCGAATCCGCCCGCGCCGAAGTCGAGCCGCCCCTGCTGGACCTGCTCGAAGGATTGCGGGAGCCCGGCTGAGCGGCCCGGTGACCCGGGGCGGCCCCGCCGCCGGGAGCGAGCCTGAAGCCCCGGTCAACCGGCGACTTCGGCCCGCCTGAGGCCGCTCATCGCCCAGATCGTCAGGAACGCGATCAGGCCGAAGGCGATCGCGTAGGCCGCGAGGATGCCGGTCGGTTCGCCTGCGAGCAGGCTCCGGGCGGCGTTCAGGATCGCGGTGACCGGGTTGACCGAGGCGACCGGTTCGATCCATCCGGTGAGCAGGGCCTGCGGGACATAGACAGGAGCGAGGAACAAAAGGATGAAGATCGGCATCTGCATCAGGGGACCCGCCTGTAGGGACCGGAAGCGCAGTGCGATTCCGGCCGAGAAGAGCAGCGCCGCGACATTGCCGAGCAGCGCGAGGCTGTACATGCCGGCCAGGTCCACGGCGCCGCCACCGACGTTCATCCCGGCCAGCAGCGCCACTCCGGTGACCACGACCCAGGTCACCCCCAGCCGGGACGCGGCCCCGATCCCGTATCCGAGGACGATCGCGCTGCGGTTCGGCGTAGCCAGCATCATCCGCCGCCCCATGCCGAGCTCGAAGTCGGAGGCAATGGAAAACCCGGCGAATACCCCGGCCAGGGCCGATGCCTGGATCAGCACGAAGCAGAACTGAAATGCCGTGTAGTCGTAGTAGACGAATCCGGGGGAATCCGCGACCACCGAGAGGCCGCCTGCGAACGCCGCGAGGAAGAACAACGGGAACAGCAGCGACGGGATGAACTGGGCCGGCCTCGTATAGAGATTGTGCAGGTAGCGCCAGCAGACCCCCAGGGCGGCCGGGAAGTAGCGGTCGCCGGGAAGTCGGCCGCTACCCGTATGCCCGCGGTTCATTTCAACATCCTTCCCTTGAGGGAAAAGGCGGCGGCCGAAATCGAGCCGATCGCCAGGGCGATCGCGACCCCGAACCCAAGAGCCAGCGCCTCGCCGTTCCAGCCGGTGATCATCAGGCTCCGGATCGCTTCGATCAGGTAGCTGACCGGGTTGATCGTGGCCAGCGTCCGGTACCAGTCCTGGGCGATCAGATCCCGCGGCAGGGCCATCGAGCTGAAGAAGAGCAGCACGAACATGAGCGGGAACATGCCCTGCACGGCCTCTCCCGAGCCGGTCCGGATAGCCATGACCAGGCCGATCCCGCCGAAACCGACCGAGATGATCGAGACGAGCAGGGCGAGCACCAGTACACCACCGGCCCCGGCGCTTATGTGAGCCCCGGCGACCAGACCGACCGCCAGGTAGGTCAGCGTCTGGAACTGGCCCAGCAGAACCAGCCCCGCCAGCTGTCCGACGAGCAGGGCCGACGGTCGCATCGGGGTCAGGGCAAGACGGCTGAAGAATCCGTTCTCGATGTCCTGGGCCAGCCCCTGGCCGGCGTTCATGGTCGAAAAGATCGCCGCCTGGATGAACGTGAAACCGAGCGCAAAGGTGATGTAGGAATCGGTCGGGAAACCGGGTATCTCGGTCGCCGAATCGAGCCCACCGGCGTTCACGGCCAGCAGGAAGAGCGGGAAGATGACGCTGGGGACGATCATCGCCGGCTGGCGGATCAGGCGGACCACGGAGCGTCCGGCCATCGCACCTGCCTGGATCGGGAGAACCGCCTGACTCAACCGGCCAACTCCCCCCCTCAACCGGTGGACGCCTGGCCGGGCAGTGGCATCTCCCCGCTGTCGCCGGCGGCGTCTTCGCCTTCGAGATGGTGGCCGGTGCGGGCGAGGAAGACGTCGTCGAGGGTGGGCTCGTTCAGCACCAGGCTGGCCAGCTCTATCGACGCTTCATCGAATGCCCGGACGATCCCGACCAGTTCGTCGATGCCCTCGCTCAGGCGGACCCCGAGCGCCTCGCCGGCCGCCGGTACCGGCCGGCCGAAGCGTTTGAGGATCCCGGCCGACTCCTCGGCCTTTGCCGGATCCCGCGGTACGACTTCGACGCTGGGGCGTCCGATCTCCGCCTTGAGCTCGGCCGGGGTGCCTTCGGCGACGATCTTCCCGGCATCGATGATCCCCACCCGTTCGGCGAGTTGATCGGCTTCTTCGAGGTACTGCGTGGTCAAAAAGACCGTCACTCCGTCTTCTTTCGAAAGCCGGGTCACCTCCTCCCAGAGGGCCGAGCGGCTCTGTGGATCGAGCCCGGTGGTCGGTTCGTCGAGGAACAGGACCCGCGGCCGGTGTACCAGGGCGAGAGCCAGGTCGAGGCGGCGCTTCATCCCGCCCGAGTAGCCACCGACTTTCCGGTCGGCGGCGTCGCTCAGCCCGACCCGGTCGATCAGCTCCCGACCCCGGACCCGGCGGTCCTCGTGACCGAGCCCGTGCAGGGCGGTCTGGAGCCGCATGTGCTCGTCGGCGGTCAGATGGGGGTCGAGAGCCGCCTCCTGCAGCGCGGCGCCGATGACGCGACGGACCTGCGGCCCTTCAGTCGCCACGTCGAAACCTGCCACCCGGGCCACCCCGGCGGTCGGCGGCAGGAGCGTGGTCAGCATGTGAACGGTGGTCGACTTGCCGGCTCCGTTGGGGCCGAGGAAGCCGTAGATCTCGCCCGGCTTCACCACCAGTGAGATCCCGTCGACCGCCCGGGGCCCGTTCTTGAACTGCCGGACCAGGTCCTCGACCTCGATGCCGTTGTCGGCGACCCGACCGTCAGCGACGCCAGGCATCGCCGTCCGATCCGGAATATCCGCCCTTGGAAAGCAAATCGGTGATCATGTATATCTGGTCAGGCGATCCGCCGATCCCCCCGGCCGGTCCCGGAGGCCCGCCCATCCGGCCCGATTTGCCAGACTGACGCCATGAGCGAGACCTCCGCCGGCCCGATCGACCTGTTCGAGAAGGTCCGAAGCCACGAACGCCGCGAACAGCTCGAGGCGGCCAACGCCGCCGACCTGAATCCGTACTTCCGGCTGCTCACCTCTCAGGCAGGCCCGGTGGTCGAGATGGAGGGGCGCGAGACGATCATGCTCGGCTCGAACAACTACCTCGGGCTGACCGGTGACGAGCGGGTCAGGCAGGCGGCCCGCGACGCACTCGACGAATACGGGACCGGAGTCACCGGCTCGCGCCTGCTGAACGGGACGACGCCGCTCCACCTCGATCTGGAGCGCGAGCTCGCCGAGTGGATGGAGACCGAGGATGCACGATCGTCTTCTCGACCGGGTACCAGTCGAACCTCGGCTGCCTCCAGGCCATCCTCGGCCCCAATGACACCGTGATCGCCGACTCCGGCGACCATGCCTCGATCCTCGACGGCTGCAAGCTCTCCGGGGCGAAACTCCGCCCCTTCCGCCACAACCAGACCGAGAAGCTGGAAAAGATGCTGAAGCGGGCGGCCGACGACGGCGGCGGAGTCCTGGTCGTGGTAGACGGCGTCTACTCGATGGAAGGCGATCTCTGCGACCTGCCCAGGGTGACCGAACTGGCCGGCCACTACGGGGCGCGGCTGATGGTCGATGAGGCGCACGGGGTCGGCGTGCTCGGACAGAGGGGTGCCGGTGCGGCCGAGCTGTTCGGGCTCGAGGACCGGGTCGACCTGCGGATGGGGACCTTCTCCAAGAGCCTCGCCTCCTGCGGCGGATTCATCGCCGGCAGCTCCGAAGTGATCGAGTACCTGAGGATCAGCTCGCGCTCGTTCATCTTCAGCGCCTCGGGAGTCCCGGCAGCCGTCGGCGCCGCCCTCGAGGCGGTCAGGATCTGCAGGGCGGAAGGGCCGGAGCTCTACTCGAAACTGCTCGGCAACGCCGACTACCTTCGCGAGGGGTTGAAGGATCTCGGCCTGAACGTGATCGAACCGGGCCTGATGCCCGACGGGACGGTCGCCACCACTCCGGTGGTACCGGTGGTGGTCGGGGACGACTGGCAGGCGATCCTGCTCTGGAAGGCCCTGTTCGATGCGCAGGGGTCTACACGAACGTGGCGATTCACCCGGCGGTGCCTCCGAGCGGGGCACTGCTGAGGACCAGCCTGATGGCCACCCACGAAATCTCGCAGCTCGACCGGGCGCTCGAAATCACGGCGGAAGTGATCGCGGGATTCGACGGGTTGACCGGCTGACCAACGGAGTGACGTTCCGGTTTCGGACACACTCTGTTCCTGAAAAACGGCTTTCGGACGACCCGGCGCCCATTCGCGAGTTGTGAAAAAAGTTTACTGCTCCTAGCGAGTTTTTCGGGCAGGTGACGTTGACGCGCGAAGTCGAAAACGCGTAGGTTGTTCACAGCGTCCGGGCGGTTGGTTGAGGGTCCGGGCGGAGGAGAGTCAGCCCGCGAGCCCCGGCTCGGTGGAGGGCCCCTTTGCGTCAAGTCCAGTCACTGTCAAGACCATTCCCAGGAGGAAGGATCGCCCATGGAGGCAACCGCCACCGTAGCCCCAGCGCCGAAAACCAGTCACGCACTGCCGCAGCATCTGAGGGCGCTGGAGCGGGCCAACCGGATCCGGCTCGCCCGCGCGGCCCTGAAGCGATCTGTCGCCGGCGGCGAAACCACAGTGGCGGAAGTGATCACGGAATGTCCCTGGCAGGCCGAGAGCATGACCCTTTCGGAACTCCTCCGCAGCCAGTCCCGCTGGGGCCGGACGCGGACCCGCAAACTGCTCTCCTCGGTCGGCCTGAGCGAGAACAAGAGGCTCGATACTTTGACCGAGCGCCAGCGTGCGCTCCTGGTCAGCCGGCTCCGCCCGCAATAACGCGGAGTGGGGCGTCAGGTCCCCGACGGGCTCAGCGCAAGCGGTAGCTGAGCCCGCCGGTGGCCCGTACGAAAGCCCGGCGGATCCACCAGAAGGCGAACCCCGCGCAGGCCGCGCCGACCACCAGGCATACCCAGAGCACGAGGCCGGCGAGGAAGTAGGCGGCCCCGGTGGTCAGCACGAAGACGACCCCGGCGAGGAGGGTCGTGTGCGAGCGGTACCCGGCGAAGTGCTCGCGGATCGAGAGCTCGAGTCCCCCGATCGAGCCGAGGACCAGCCCCAGCCCGAGCTGGGTCGGGTTGCCGGTGATCGCTCCGAGCACGATCAGGATCAGCCCGGCCAGAACTGCCAGCTCCATCAGGGGAAAGGAGCCCCACGGCGCCGGCGGGCGCTCATCCGGGAGCTTTCGGCCGGACTTGCCGGAGCCGCTCCCCTGCGCGCCGGAGGGCGCATTCGGCTCGGGGTCCGGTTCAGTCCTGCGGGTCTTCTTCTTCCGGGCCTTGGCCATTGAGAAGTGAGCGTACCTGCGCGCTCAGTTCCGCGTCACCGGTTGCTCCGATCTCGGCTCGCTCGAGCACGCCGTCGGGCCGGATGAAGAGGAAGGTCGGACAGCCCCCCACCCGGTAGATGTTCGAAACCACGCCGTCGCGGTCGTAGCCGACCGGGACTTCCCAGCCGTGCTCGTCGATCAGTTCCCTGACCCGGTCGCGGTCGTCGCGCACATTGATCGAAACCGCGTTGACCCGCCCGCGGAAGCGTGCCGCCACCCGCTCGAAGACGTCCTGGTCATCGATACAGCCGTTCCCGCCCCTGGTGAACCAGAAAGAAATGACCAGCGGCCGGCCGAAATAGTCGCAGATGCGGAGGACGTCGTCGCCGGCGACCGAGCAGGCCTGCGAGGGGTCCACGTTGGCGTCGCCGTCGAGGTCCGAAGGGGCCAGGGGAACCGCGAACGGCGCGACCTTCTCACCGATACCGACCGAGCCGATACCGACCGTCCCCGATTCCGTGTTGCGAAAGAAGCTGACCAGCGCGAGAATCGCCGCCGCCACGAGCACGGCGACGACGACCGCCCCGGCGAGCGTGACCTTGCGTGAGGGACCGCCCGGCTGCTCAGGCCCGCCCGCCGCTTCCCTGTCACCCGACGGCGTCACCCCGGCCCCGGCATCGGGCCGGTCCCGCCTGCGGGCTCCCCGCCCGGCCGGGTTCACCGGCGCTCCAGCCAGGCGAGCACCGCCGGCAGCACGATCGCGACCCCGAGCAGGGCGACCGTGAGATCAACCACGGCGATGAAGCCGAAATCGCGCAACATGCCGATATCGCTGGCGAGCAGCGCCCCGAATCCGGCGATCGCCGTGATCCCCGAAGCGCCGATGGCCATCCCCGTGCGCCCATAGGTCAGCCTGAGGGCCGCCGCCGTGGACGAGCCACGCTCACGCTCCTGGAAGTAGCGGCCGGCGAGGATCACGCTGAACTCAGTCGCGATCGCGGTGACCAGGACCGCCAGAACGGCCGAGAGGGGATTGAGCGAGAGGTCGAGTACCCCCGCGATCAGAGCCGACCATCCGCCGGCGACCAGGATCGGGACCAGCGGAACCACGACACGGCGAGGCGACCGGTAGACCAGCAGGAGAACGAGCGCGACCGCGGCGATTCCGGCCAGGATCAGCGCATACCTTGACGAAGCCAGATCGTTGACCGAGGCGGTGACGATCACGGGCAGCCCTGTCAGTTCGGTGGTTACTCCCTCCGGCACTCCGGCGGGACCGCCCGAATCTGCGACTGCCGCCCGGATCTCCTCGATCACCTGCTCCTGTCCCTCGACCGAACGGGTCCGGATCGTGAACGGGATCCTGGTCACCGTCGGCGGCTGTTTTCCGGCCAGGCCGCCGCCTACTATCGCCTGCCGCTCCTGAAGCGGCAGACCTCTCAGGGTCCCCCGGATGGTGGCGGCGTCCATGCCGGCGCCGCCGTTCGCCACGAAATCAGAGATCGCCGGACCGGGACAGAGTTCGGCCGCCTGACAGTCGGGGTCGGATTCGTCATACCCGGCGCGTGCGAGCGCGTCCCTCCGGACGGCATCCATCCACCTGACCACCTTCGGGTCGGTCACATCGGGGGCCCTGACTATCAGGTCCACTTCGCCCGATGTCCCGGTGGCGCGTTCAACCTCGAGCAGATCCTGCACGACCCCCGACCGGGTCGGCAACAACTGGCCGATATCGGTAGCGGCCCGGATCTGGGTGCTGACCGCCCAACCGCAGACGGCCACCAGGATCGAAACCAGCAGGAGCCGGCCGGGGGCGAGGATCGCCAGGCCGAGAACCGATTTTGCCACTTCGCGGACCACCCGGAACGGGGCCGAGCGGACCACCGGAGCCTCGGTCCCGAGCCCCGCCCCGCGTAGCGAAAGCGCTGCGAAGCCGAGGCAGGAGACCGTCAGCAGGCAGATCAGCACCCCGGCACCGAGCAGCAGCCCGAATTCCGAGACCAGGGGAAAAGGTGAGAGCAGGAGTGCGGCGAACCCGGCCGCGGTGGCCACACACGCGGTGGCGATCATCGGCACCCCCTGGGTGGCGACCATGCGTGCAGCCTCGGCCGGCCCGGGCGCCGGGTCGGCCTCGTCGAAACGAGCCTGGATCTGGACCGCGTAGTCGACCGTCAGGCCGATCAGGATCGGAGCCGCGCCGATCGCCGCGAGCGAAATCGAGCCACCGGCCAGCCTGAGCACCCCGCTCGCGATCGCAACCCCGGCCAGGGCCAGGGCGAGCGGCAGGAGCCGCCAGGCCGACCCGAACACGACCGCCAGGGCGATTGACATCAGCACGAGCGCGACCGCGGCCAGGATCAGGATCCCGGCCTGGAACGCTCCAGCGAGCCCTTCGAACACGACCGGCGAGCCCGAGACCACGTAGTCGACCCTGTCGAGCCGGGTCGAGGGATCTTCGGCCGCTTCCCTGATCAGCCCGATCGCTTCGGACCGCTCGGCGTCGGTCAGGTCATCCCGGAGCCGCAACACGATCTGGGCCGACTCGGAATTCGGGAAGAGATAGGAGAGCCTCGGCTTTGGACTGTCCCCGGTGCCGAAAACCACCTTGCGGACGAAGTTCGGGTCTTCGAGGCTGGGCGGCGAGGTGAGCCCGTAGCGGGAGGCGACCCCGGCGATCACTTCAAGCAGCTGCTGCCGCTCAATCGTGCTCTCGGCCCCTTCCGGCAGGGCATCGAGCCGCTTGAGTTGCTGCTCGTAGACCCTGTTTATCCCGGCCGCCGCCCGGCCGAGGAAGGTTGCCGGACCGGCGCTGACCGCGACCGGGTCGATCTCGGCGATTCTCCCGCAGATATCGAACAGCTCTCCCCGGCCGCGCTTGATCTCCCCGAACAGGCAGGTTTCCAGAACGGCAAGCCGGTCGAGGTTCCCGGCGGTGAGCGTTTCGGCAAGATCTCCCCTGGCCAGGACCACTACCGGGTCGCCGCCGAACACTTCGTCGGCCTTGGCGGTCTCTACGAATGCTTCGGAATCGCGATCGAAAAAGGAGTCGGTTACCGGCTGGACCCCCATGCCGGCAGCGCCGGCGACCGCCGCAACCGTGAGAACGACGCCGAGCGCAAGAACCGAGCGCGGACGCCGCGCGATCGTCGCGGCGGCCGAGCCAAAGAAAGCCCGCAGGCTCAATCCATCGCCAGGGGTCCGGTCACGTCAGCCCGGAGAAACTGGTGGACGAATTCGTTCTCGGACTCAAACAGCTCTTCCTTGGGGCCGCTCTCGACGATCCGGCCCTTCCAGAGCACAGCGATGAAGTCGGCGATCCGGCGAGCGGTGTTCAGGTCGTGGCTGATCACCATGTAGCAACCGCCGTTTTCGTTGTGGACTTCCCGGATCAGCTCGCAAAGCAGCGCGGTTCGAACCGGATCGAGCCCGGAATCGGGCTCATCGAACATCACGATCTCGGGATCGAGCACAAGCGCCCGGGCAAAGCCGGCCCGCTTGCGCATCCCGCCGGAAAGCTCGTTCGGCATCTTGTAGTGGGCCTCACCCAGCCCCACCTCGCGCAACCGCCGGCTGCAGATGTCCTCGATCTCGTCCTCACCCTTGTCGGTGTGCTGGCGCAGCGGGAAGGCGACGTTGTCGTAGATGTTCATCGAACCGAACAGCGCGCCGTCCTGGAAAAGCAGACCGAACTTCTTGCGGAGCTCGAACAGGTCGTCGTCGCTCAGCGCGGGCACCGACTCGCCCTTGACCAGGACGTCACCGGCATCCGGGTAGAGCAGCCCGACGATGCACTTGATCAGCACGCTCTTACCCGTTCCAGAGGGTCCGAGCACCATCGAAATCTGGTCATCGGGCAACCCGAGGTTGAGTCCATTGAGGATCCGGGCCCGGCCGAACTGCTTGACCAGGCCGGAGATCTCGATCGCGTCGGTGCCACCGTGATCACGTTTGATCCCGGTGTGCCACTTGTAAGGATCGTTGTCGCCCGGAGCGACCCCGGGCAGGGTGAAGTCCCGGCCGAGAACCGCTCCGTCGGAGGCGACGAAGCCCTTCGTCGGCGCGGGCTCGTCCGAGACGGCGACGTCCGAAGCCGCCTCCTCGTCGGCGTCCTCAACTTCGGCGACCGCCTCGTCCGAGCCGTCGGCTTCGACCCGTTCGACGGCCGCTTCGACCTCGGGGGACTCTTCCTGCTCGCTGACCGACTCCTGCCCGGACTCTTCTGCTTGACTCACGACCTCAACCTCCTATCGGCGCTCGTGGATTGGCGCCCCAGAAAACCAGAGTTCCCAACATACCGATGATATGCACCAGGATGATATTCAGGACCATGGATTTCGCCGTGGCGGTGCCTACGCCGACCGGTCCTCCCGATGCCGTGTACCCGTAGTAACAGCCGACCAGCACGATCACCGTAGCCATGGTCATCGCCTTGATGACCGAGAATAAGACGTCGGGTGGGTTCTGGAAGGCCCAGAAGATCAATAAGTAGCCGCCGGAAGAAACGTCGCCGATCTGGTGGACGACCGCGATGTACGAAGCGAGGTAGCCGACCCCGATCGCCGCCATGTACATGAACGGGAGGGTCATCCAGGCGCCGAGGAGACGGGTCGCGGCCAGAAAGGTGACCGGGGGCACTCCCATCACCTCTAGCGCATCGATCTCGTCCGAAATCCGCATCGCTCCGAGCTCGGCGACGATTCCGGTTCCGACTTTGGCCGAGAGCATGTAACCGAACGCGTAGGGGACCGCCTCACGCAGGTCGCACCAGGCAGCGAACACGCCGGCGTAGGCCGGAGCGCCGACCGAGCGGTTGAAGTAGGCGCCCTCGATCCCGCAGGTGAGTCCGATCACGAAAACCAGTCCGAAGATGACCGTGGTCGAACCGAGAACCAGGATCCCCGCCTGGTTGAGCGCCTCCCCGAAGTACCTGAAGACCCGCCCTGAGAAAACGTGGCTGATCACCATGGTGCAGAACCGGAAGATCTCCCCCAGGCTCTCCATGAAGTTCCTCGGAACTGTCAGCCAGCCGCTGCTCATTACTTGATCGTCTGGAGGTCGGGGTTGGTCGCGAGCATGGTCTGGGTGAACACATAGTTGAAAAAGAAGACCCCGAGCAGTGCCGCGACCACTGCCTCGTTGACCGCGCGGCCCACCCCGGCCGCCCCGCCGGTCGCGGTCATGCCCTTGTAACAGCAGACCACCGCGATGATCGAGCCGAACAGCGCGGTCTTGATCACCGAAGCCGCCAGTTCGGTGGTCGACGCATTGGCGAACAGCGTCGCGAAGAAGCCTCCGAGCGGCTGGTTGTAGAGGATCTCGGCACCGATACCGCCGCTGATTCCGAACAGCACGGCGTAGATGTCGAGCAGGGCGGTGATCAGCATCAGGGCGAGAAACCGCGGTACGACGAGGTTCTTGATCGGATCGACCCCGAGCACCTGGAGCGCGTCCAGTTCTTCCCGGATCTTGCGGGCGCCGAGATCGGCGGTGATCGCGGTGCCGGCGACACCGGCGACCACGACCGCGGTCACGAACGGGGCGAACTCGCGGATCGAGGCGAGCACGAAGAAGCCGCCCAGTCGGTCGAGCGCGCCGAACAGAGAAAGGAAGTTCGCCGCCTGGAGACCGGGCGCACCGAAGCCGAATGCGACGGTCGAGATCAGCATCGGGAACCAGCAGAGCTGGAGCGCAAAAAGGAATTGGCCGATGAACTCGTTGCCGTACGGATACGGGGCCCGAATAGCCGAGATCACCGTGCGGCCCGTGAGGATAACCACCTCACCGGCTTCGGTAAACGTCGCCCTCGCAGGCTCGAAAGCCTTACTTGCGGTTGCTCTGACCATCTCTCCTGGGCGGCTTTCGGATCTTCGGAAACGCCTTCTACCGCCGTGGCCGGCAGTCTATGGGAATTGGCGGCGTCTGTGACCGTCGGCACACCCGTGGTATGTTTCGGCCGCCTTGTGGGGGACGAGCCGAAAACTCAAGATCGCCCTGAGCACGGCCCTTACCGGTTTCGCCGCGCTCGCGATTTTCTCCGGCTGCGGTGACGATGAGATCGGGGCCCAGTTCGCGAACGAGCCCGCCGGGGAGTATCCGGTCGAAGTTGTCAGAGCGAACTTCGAGCCGCGCCAGACGGTCTCCAGGACTTACGATCTCACCCTTGCGGTGAAGAACACCGGCGAGGAAACGA
The DNA here is from genome assembly GCA_963766115.1 of uncultured Solirubrobacterales bacterium. GTDB lineage: Bacteria > Actinomycetota > Thermoleophilia > Solirubrobacterales > 70-9 > 67-14. The sequence continues at coordinate 167,511 of CAVXYR010000007.1, read as the reverse complement.
TCCCGGCGATGACCACTGTGATCAATCTGCCCGGTCTCGGTTCCACCCTGGCCTTTGCCTACGCCGACCCGCAGCCGGGTCTCGCCTACAACCAGCGACCTGTCTGGGTACTCGAAGAGGGATACCCCAGACGCGACGGCAGGGTGACGCCGCGGGTGAACGGCGGTGCCGGGACCTCCAGCAGCCGGACCTTCAACTTCGGCGCGGTCGACCCCGGGGAAATCGCCGGCATGATCTGGCGGGTGACCGCCGTCCGGCCCGGGTCCTACAAGGTCTCCTACGAAATCTCGGCCGGCCTCGGTGGCGACGCGGTCGCGGTAGACGACAGCGGCGAGCAGCCGTTCGGACTGCTGCCGGCCAGGATCACCTCGCTGGCGCGGCTCACCCAGGTCAACGAAAATGGCCAGGTGGTGCCGCTCAGTCCCGCCGAGCAGCGGAGCCTCAAGCAGCAGGAACGCGGCTCGGGCTAGAAGCCGCGACGCCCGCTCCCGGTAGAATCTGGGGCCGATGGGCGCAGGGTCAGGGAAAAGAGCGAGGGAATGGCGGCGGCGGCTGCGCCCGGCGTGGCTGGGGCTGGCCATCTCGGCCGTAGCACTTTCGGTGACCGCAACCGCCTGCGCTGACCAGCCGAACGAAACCCGAGCCGGGAGTCCGGCGACCACGGCCGCGCCCTCGAACGGCGGACCGGGTCAGGACGGCCAGACCAGCGGCAAGCGTCAGCTGAGGCTGCGAACGGTGGCCAACTTCGACCGGCCGGTCGAAGTCAAGTCGGCTCCCGGTTTTCCCCGGCTGATGTTCGTGGTCGAGCAGGAAGGACGGGTCCGCGTCGTCCGGCGCGGACGCAAGCTGGCCCGGCCTTTCCTCGACCTCCGTGGCCCGGTCGAGTCGGGAGGCGAGCGGGGTCTGCTCTCGATCGCCTTCCCGCCCGACTACAGGAAGAGCAAGCGCTTCTACGTCTACTACACCGACTCCACGGGCGACATCCGCGTGGATGAGTTCAAACGCCGGACCGCTGTCCGTGCCCGCCGCAACTCGGGACGCCGGGTGATCACCATCGCCCACCGCAAGAACGCAAACCACAACGGCGGTCAGCTCCACTTCCTCGGCAGGAACCTGTACTTCGGAACCGGCGACGGGGGCGGTGCCGGTGACAGCGACGGCAACGCCCAGAACCTCGGTTCGCTGCTGGGCAAGATGATCCGGATCGACCCCCGGCCGAAAGCCGGCCGCCCCTACTCGATACCTGCGTCAAACCCGTTCGCCGATCGCGGCCCCGGTCGTCCCGAGATCTTTTCCTGGGGCCTTCGCAACCCGTTCCGGTGGTCGTTCGACCTGACCAGGCCGAAGAAGCCGAGAATGGTCATCGCCGACGTCGGCCAGGACCGGTTCGAGGAGATCAACGACGTTTCCGTGAATCGAGCCAACGGCGCAAATTTCGGCTGGAACGCCTTCGAGGGCTTCTCCGAGTTCAAGGGCGGCGGCGCTCGCGACACCGTGAAGCCGGAGCTGGTCCTGTCCCACTCGAAGGCATGTTCGGTGATCGGCGGACTGGTGGTCGAAGACCGCAAGGTTCCGGCGCTGCGTGGCCGCTACCTGTTCTCCGACTTCTGCGATAACCGGATTCGCAGCTTCCGGCCGGGCCCGGACAGGGTCAAAGCGGCCCGGTCGACCGGCCTTACCGCGCCTCAGGTTTCCTCGTTCGGAGCCAACCGGCGTGGGGCGGTGTTCGTCACCTCTCTCGGGGGCCCGCTCTACCGACTCGCCCAGTGACGCCAGGCCGTGCGCAGAGACTCCGGGCCGTGGCCCTCCTCCCGGGGCTGATCGTTCTCGTTGCCGCCATCCTGATGGTTCTACCGGCCGGCCAGGCTCAGGCAAAACTGAGGGTCGGCTACCAACCGGTCGCGAAGGTCAGGAGCCCGACCGCGCTGGTCGCCGCTCCCGGCCATCCGAAAATGGTGTTCGTTTCGGAGCGGCGGGGCAGGATCCGGATGGTCCGGCAGGGCCGCGTCCTGCGGAAGCCGTTCCTGGACATCTCGCGCCTGGTCGGCTCGCTCAGGATCGAGCAGGGTCTGCTCGGCCTGGCATTCCCGCCCGATTACCGCAAGACCGGCCACTTTTTCGTCGACTACACCGACCGGAAGGGCGACATCAGGATCGACCAGTTCGCGCGAAGCCGAAAGAATCCTCTCCGCGCCTCCCCGTCGAGCCGCCGCCCGGTATTGCGAGTACCTCGGATGAGCGTGGAGGGCAATCACAACGGCGGCGAGCTGCGGTTCCTCGGTGGCCTGCTCTACATAGCGGTGGGCGACGGCAACGACCCGGGCGACCCACTCAACCTCGCCCAGAACCTGGACAGCCTCAGGGGAAAGATCCTCAGAATCGATCCCCGGGCCGACCAGACCACCGGGCGGACCTACCGGATCCCGGCGAGCAACCCATACGTCAACCGTCCCGGCCGGGACGAGGTCTTCGCCTACGGCCTCCGCAACCCGCACTCGTTCAGCTTCTACCAGCCGCCCGGCGGGGAGCTCGAGATGGTGATCGCCGACGTCGGCCAGCAACGATTCGAGGAGATCAACTACCTGCCGTTCCGGCTGGCCTGGGGAGCCAACTTCGGCTGGAAGCTCTATGAAGGCGTCCAGCCCTATGACTGCGGCCGGGAGCTGTGTTCTTCCGGGCTCCCGGTGACCGGCTCGCCTAACGTGGTCTGGCCGGTGCTGACCTACCCGCACAGCGCCGGCTGTGCGGTGATCGGTGGTCCGGTGATCGACGACCCCGCTCTGACCACGATTCGCGGACGGATGATCTACGGGGACTTCTGTGCCAACCGGGTCCGCACCGCCCGGCCCGATACGGGGTGGATCACCGACGACCGGCGACTGGGCCCGCTGATGCCAACCGGGCCCAGGCAGCACCCGGCGCTCAACGGAATAGGCGAAGATGTATGGGGGCGGGTATACCTGTTCACCAACCACGGTCAGATCTACCGCCTCGAACAGAAGGCCGTGCCGGACAACAACAGTTCTGCGAAAAAGAAGTCGTCGAAGAAGAAAGCCGGCGGCAAGAAGAAGCGGCAACCCAGGAAATGACCGGTCAGCGGTAAGCGCGGGCCGGCGGCGAGGAGATTCAGAGTGGGCGCGACAGAGGTACAGAGCACGAACGGAGCACTGGAAACCGTCGAGGTGACGAATCCGGCCACCGGCGAGGCGTTCGCCTCGATCCCGGTTGACTCGCCGGAGACCGTCGCGGCCACCGTGGCCCGGCTCCGGGCAAACCAGCCTGCCTGGGAAGAGCTCGGCTTCGCCGGGCGGCGCCGATGGCTGAACAAGCTGCGCGACTGGCTGCTCGACAACTCCGAGCGGATCGCCGACACGATGCAGGCCGAGACCGGCAAGGTCAGGGCCGAAGCAACGAATGAGCCGATCTACCTGACCGACCTGATCAACTTCTACGGCTCGAGGGCCGAAAAGATGCTCCGCGAAGACAAGGTCCGGCCGCACACCCTGCTCTCCGCCACCCACAAGCTGCGGGTCCGGTACCGGCCCCATCCGGTGGTCGGCCTGATCAGCCCCTGGAACTTCCCCTTGATTCTCTCGGTCGGCGACGCGATACCGGCTCTCATGGCAGGCTGCGCGGTTGTGATGAAGCCGTCCGAGTTCACCCCGCTCGGGGTTCAGGAGGTCGCCGATGCCTGGCGGGAGGAGATCGGCGGGCCGGACGTCTTCGCCTGCGTCCAGGGCAGCGCGGAGACCTCATCGGCGCTGGTCGACGAATCCGATTTCGTCGGCTTCACCGGCTCGGAACGGGTCGGCAGGATGGTCATGGCGCGGGCAGCCGAGACGCTCACCCCGCTGAGTCTCGAACTCGGCGGCAAGGACCCGATGCTGGTTCTCGAGGGCTCGAACCTCGACCGGGCGGCAAACGCGGCCACCTGGGGCGGCATGGCCAACTCGGGACAGATCTGCATCTCGGTCGAACGGATCTACGTCGAAGCACCGGTCTACGACGAGTTCGTCGACAAACTGACCGAGAAGGTCAAGGGCCTGAACCAGGGGCCCGACGGAACCGGTTACGGCTGCGACATCGGGGCGATGACCTCTCCCAACCAGATCGGGCACGTATCGGCTCAGGTCGAGGATGCGATCAGCAACGGCGCCCGGGCCCTTACCGGTGGCAAGCGGGCAGACCAGAGCGGCGACTACTACGAGCCGACCGTGCTGGTCGACGTCGACCACTCGATGGACCTGATGCGCGACGAGACCTTCGGGCCGGTGGTCGGCGTGATGAAGGTCGCCGACTCCGAAGAGGCCGTCCGGCTGGCCAACGACACCCGGTACGGGCTCTCGGCGACGGTCTTCGGTCCTTCCCGAAAGGCGGAGGGAATCGCCCGGCGGATCGAGTGCGGGGCGGTAAACGTGAACGATGTGCTGTTCCACTACTTCGCCCCCGGGGTACCGATGGGCGGCTGGAAGGACTCGGGGATCGGCTACCGCCACGCCGAGTACGGGATCCGCAAGTACTGTCGTTCGGCTTCGATCGTGAGCGCCCGGTTCAGCACCAAGGACGAACCGCTCTGGTTCCCCTACACCCAGAGCCGCAGGGAACTGGTCAACAAACTGACCCGGTTCCTCACCGCCCGGGGCATGAAGCGCTTCGGCCGCTGAGGATCAGGGCCCGGTAGGCCCGGTCGGGCCCGAACCCGGTGCGACGGTCGCGCCGGAGCCGGTGACTCCCGTGGTCCCGGAGCCGGTCGCGCCGGTGGTCCCGGTCGGGCCCGGCTTGACGACCACGGTGCGGCCGTCATCCAGTTGGTAGAGCGTGCCGACCGGCTCCCCTCGGCCGACCACTTCCTGGCCGGGGTCGACCTGGATCGTCTCGACCTGCTCGCCGGGGTCGACCAGCACCGAGTCGGCCGGCGCCCGGGCGCTCTGGTCGAGCGGCCTGCTGCCCTCGGTAAGGACCGAGGTCAGGTCGAGCGAGGAGAGCGCAGCCAGCAGGAAGGCCACAGAAAGCACGATGCCGATGTCGAACAGGTTGACCAGGCCGTCGAGCGGGTCGCCCGCGCGGTCATCGCGGGATCTGGCCCTGGCGGTCACCTTTGCGCCCGGCCGTTTCACGGCTTGCCGTTCCGGATCACGGATTTCCCATCGCTACCTGTGTGGTCCCGCCGTGCTCGGTGGTCGACGGAATCATCGGCTGGATGTGCTTTTCGGGCGAGAGCACCGCGGCCGCGTACTCGACGTCGGAGAAGTCCTGCGCGTATATCCGGTCCCTGACCAGGGAGACCGCAAAGGCGACCGCACCGGTCAGCAGTCCGACCACGGTCACGCTGAACGCGATTCGCAGATTGTCGGTCAGTTCGGTGACGTTTCCCTCGGCCAGCCCGGCAAGGGCCGGCGACAGCGGGATCAGCGTCCCCATCAGTCCCAGGGCCGGACCCATCCGGACCAGGATCCTGGTCCTCTCGAGCCGCCGCAGCGAGCGGTAGTCAAACTCGGCCATCCGCTTGGCGATCCGGTTGGACCCGTCGGGAACCAGCCGTTCGGTGACGATCGACTCCATCGTGCTTCGCATCGGGGCGCTCCATGAAATCAGCGACAGAGTCGAGATCGCACCGATCTCGTCGCCGGCCGCCAGCTCCCGTTCTGCCTGGTCGACCGCCGACTCGAGCGCCGAGACCGATCGCCAGCGGCGGCGCCAGATCTCGGCCACCAGTATTCCGACCTCGATCAGAGCCCAGGACAAAGCGAGCACGGCCGCGACCATGACCGGCCACAGCAGTGCATCAGCTATAGAAAAGAGGAATTCTTCGATTGCCAAAGCGGCCAGTAAGTCTAGTCGGTCGCCATTGAGGGATCCGGTCTGTCGCTAGTTTTCGCACCGTGAACGATCTCCCCACCGAAGGCATCGATGCGACGTTGCGGCGGGTGGCGGCCGCCTCGGCCGACGGTATCTCGCTCAGGACCGGGCTGATGCCGGAACCGGCCCCCGGCTGGATCGCGGTTGACCGGCTGCTCCAGGAGGACCCGCTGAAGGCGGCCCTGCTGGCCCGGGTCACCGGGGTCCGGGAGCGGCCCGCCGAGTACATCCGTGCGGAGTGGTTGATCGAAAGCTGGGCCCGGGCGTTCGCCGACCTCGCCGGGTCGGCGCTGGTCTGCGACCGGAGGCTGCCCGACCTTCGCCCCGCAAACCTCCTGATCGCCCCCTACAAGGGCATGGTGGCGGCGACCGCGGTGCGGACCGGGGCGATGAGCGTGCTGGAGAGCGACAGTCCGGCGATCGCGGCCGGGGCCACCGCCGTCCCCGGCTGGACCGATCTCGCCGGGACTCTGCATCGCGGCCTGGAGGACCTGCTGGAGCCGATGGTCGAGTGGGCCGATCGACGGGATCTGAGACCGGCAAAGACCCTCTGGCAGGCGGCCGGCGATGTCTCGCCGCAGTCGCTCGTCTGGTCAGGCAAGGCTTTCGACCGCCGGGACTTCGCACTCGAGCTGACCCGGCATCCTGATGGGCCGGGGCGGTCGGATGGCGGTCCCGGTGGACCGCGGCGTCGACCAGGCGGGCGAGCCCTACCACTTGAGATCCACCTGCTGCCTGGCCTACCGGACCCCCGAAGGAGGGCTCTGCCGGTCCTGCCCGATCGGGCGCCGTTAGTCCGGCCCGCCGAATCCCGCCGGATTCGCCGAGCTCGGAAAAGTTGGCGATTATCTGGCACTTTCGCCATCTCGGCGAGCCCTGGGCTCAGGCGGCGAGCCCTGTGGCTCAGGCGGCGATTTCGGCCAGCCTGCCGACCGTGTTCATGTTGCGGGCAGTCGATGGCCCGAGGTCGAGGGAGAACTTCGACCTGCCCATTCCGTCCGGGTAGTGGACATAGACCACATCAGGCCCGGGCTCAATCGCTTCGTTCTCCCGGCCCCTCGCCCCGGCCGCAAGGTCGGCCGGCGGCTCGCCGGCCAGGAAGTGGACCATGACCCGGTTTCCCGGCTCGCCGGCGAAAGGATTGGCCTCGACCAGGGCCGACATCTCCCTCCCGGTCCGGATGAAGACGTCGACCGGCTTGCCGGCACGGTCCTCCAGCGACGCCTCGAGGACGGTCCGGCACTTTTCCACGCTCTCGCCCGATTCGAAGACGACGTTTCCGCTGGCGATGTATGTCTGCACCGCCTCGAATCCGGCCTCCTCGCACATTTCCCGCAGCTCGGCCATCGGCAGCTTCCCGGTGCCACCCACGTTGACCGCCCGGAGCAGGGCCACATAAGTCTTCATGGCCCGAGTGTAGGCCGGGATGGCTCGGTAGCCTAGTCGGATGGCCGAACGCAACTATCTCGACGCAGTCGCCGACCACATCGTCGTTTTCGACGGTGGCATGGGCGCCACCCTCGAGCAGTTCGAGCTGACCGAGGCCGACTACGGGGGCCTCAAGGGCAAGTGCCACGAGGCCCTGGTCCTGAACCGCCCCGACGTGATCGAAGGCGTTCACGGCTCGATGCTGGAGGCCGGAGCCGAAGTCGTCGAGACCGACACCTTCCAGGCATCCAGGATCAAGCTCGAGGAATGGGGCCTCGAGGATCACACCGTCGAGATCAACGTCAAGGCCGCCGAGATCGCCCGCAGGGCGGCCGGCGAGAACCGTTTCGTCGCCGGCTCGATCGGGCCGACCGGCCACCTGCCGGCCTCGGACGACCCGACCCTCGGCAGGATCACCTTCCCGGAGCTGGTCACGGTTTTCACCGAGCAGGCGGCCGGCCTTGTGCAGGGCGGCGCCGATCTGATCATCATCGAGACGGCCCAGGACATCCTCGAGGTCAAGGCCGCGATCTTCGGCGCCCGGGCCGCGTTCGATCAGACCGGCACGACCCTTCCCCTTCAGATCTCGGTCTCGCTGCTGCCGAACGGCGGCAAGATGCTGCTCGGCACCGACATCTCGGCCGTGCTGACCACGCTCTCGGCGCTCCGGGTCGACGTGGTCGGGCTCAACTGCTCGACCGGGCCCGAGGACATGCGCGACGCCATCCGCTACCTCGGCGAGAATTCGACCGTGCCGGTGCACTGCATCCCCAATGCCGGCCTGCCGCTTCAGGGCCCCGACGGCGAGACGATCTTCCCCGAAAAGCCGGGTCCGCTGGCCGAGAGCCTCGGCGAGTTCGTCGAGCGATACGGGGTCGGCATTGTCGGTGGCTGCTGCGGCACCACCCCGGAACACATCGGCGAGATCGCCAGGAGGGTGACCGGGCTGAAACCGGGCCCCCGACCCGGGCCCGGGGAGGTGCTGCTTTCGAGCATGATGACCTCGACCCCGCTGGCCCAGGAACCGAAGCCGACCCTGGTCGGTGAGCGGGTCAACTCCCAGGGCTCGCGCAGGGCCAAGGAACTGCTGCTGGCCGACGACTACGACTCGATCAACCAGATCGCCGAGGATCAGGTGGAAGGCGGCGCCCATCTGCTCGACGTCTGCGTCGCGCTGGTCGAGCGGGACGACGAAGCCGAGCAGATGCGACAGGTGGTCAAGCGGATATCCCTGACCCAGCCGGCCCCGATCCAGGTCGACTCGACCGAGCCGAAGGTGATCCAGACGGCGCTCGAGCAGATCCCCGGCCGGGCAGTGGTCAACTCGGTCAACCTCGAGGCGGGCCGGGCCAAGCTCGACCAGGTCGCCCCGCTGGCGATCAGCCACGGCGCCGCCCTGATCGCCCTGACCATCGACGAGACCGGAATGGCCAAGACGGCCGCCCGCAAGCTCGAGATCGCCCTCCGGATCAAGGAAATGGTCTGCGACGGGCACGGACTGGACCCGGAAGCCCTGATCTTCGATGCCCTGACCTTCACCCTGACCACCGGCGACGACGAGTGGAAGCCGTCGGCGGTCGAGACGATCGAGGGGATCCGCAGGATCAAGGCCGAGATACCCGGGGTCAAGACCTCGCTGGGAGTGTCCAACGTCTCTTTCGGAGTCTCCCCTCCCGCCCGCGCCGTGCTCAACTCGGTCTTCCTCCACCACTGCGTCGAGGCCGGCCTCGACCTGGCCATGGTCAACCCGAACCACATCAAGCCCTACGGTGAGATCGCCGACGAGGAGCGCGATCTGACCGACGACCTGGTGTTCAACCGGCGCGAAGATGCACTCGAGCGCTTCATCGCCCATTTCGAGTCGAAGGGCGACGAGGAGGAGGCCGAGTCGGCCGACCCGACCGCCGAAATGGAGCCCGAGGAGGCCCTCCACTGGCACATACTGCGCCGCAAGAAAGAGGGTGTCGAGGACTGGATCGACCGCTCGACCGAGAAGATCGGGGCCGTGCCGACCCTGAACGAAGTGCTGCTGCCGGCGATGAAGGAGGTCGGAGACAAGTTCGGGGCCGGCGAGCTGATCCTGCCGTTCGTGCTGCAGATCAGCAGAGGTGATGAAAAAGGCGGTCGCCCGGCTGGAGAACTACCTCGACCGGATCGAGGGTCACACCAAGGGCAGGGTCGTGATCGCGACCGTGTTCGGCGACGTGCACGACATCGGCAAGTCGCTGGTCAACACGATCCTGACCAACAACGGCTACACCGTGATCGACCTCGGCAAGCAGGTCCCGGTCGACACGATCATCGAGGCCGCGGTCGAGAACGAGGCCGACGCGATCGGCCTCTCCGCCCTGCTGGTCTCGACCTCCAAGCAGATGCCGATCGCGATCCAGGAGCTTCACGCGCGCGGTCTCGACTTCCCGGTGCTGATCGGCGGGGCGGCGATCAACCGCGACTTCGGCCGCCGCAACCTCTATCCGCACGGCCGCGAGTCGGACGAGATCTACGACCCGGGGGTCTTCTACTGCAAGGACGCGTTCCAGGGCCTCGACACGATGGACTCCCTGATCGACGAGGAGTCGCGCCAGTCCCTGGTCGCGCGAATCCGGACCGAGGCCGAGAACTTCCGCAACAGGCCGGAGGCTGCCGACGACGGCCCGCCGGTGACTGACGACTCGGTGCGCTCGGCCGCCGACCCCGAGGCCCCGGTCCCGGAACCGCCGTTCTGGGGTGTCCGGGAAATCCCGGTCGACCTCGACGACGTCTTCGACCACCTCGACCTGCATGTCCTGTTCAAGCTGCACTGGGGTGGCCGGGGGGTCAAGGGCGATCAATGGGAGAAGCTGGTCGGCGAGGACTTCCGCCCGCGCCTGGAGCGTATGTGGGCCGAGCAGGACTACCTCCATCCGAAGGCCAGGCTCGGCTACTTCCCCTGCAACGCCGACGGCAACGAACTGGTCATCTTCGACCCGGAGAACGAGGAGGTCGAGATCAACCGGCTGTCCTTCCCCAGGCAGCCGAGGCACGACCGTATCTGCCTGGCCGACTTCTACCGGCCGATCGGTGGCGACGGGAAGCGCGACGTGGTCGCGATCCAGGGGGTGACCGTCGGCTCCGAGGTCACCGACCTGATGGACCGGTTGGAGAAGGACGGCGAGTTCGCCGAGCAGCTTTTCACCCACGGTCTCGGGGTTCAGGCGGCCGAGGGACTGGCCGAATGGCTTCACCAGGAGGTCCGCTCCGACCTCGGAATCGGGGCGAGTCAGGGCCGGCGCTACTCGTGGGGCTACCCGGCCTGCCCGGACCAGTCCGAGCACGAAAAGGTCTGGGACCTGCTCGACCTCGAAAAGATCGGCATGTACCTGTCCGGCGGCTACGCGGTGATGCCGGAGCAGTCGACCGTGGCGATCATCAGCCACCATCCCGAGGCGGTCTACTTCGGCATGAAGTCGGGCTTCATACCCAAAAACGGCCCGGCCCCGGACGAGGTCATCGCCCTGTCCGACCGCAGCGCCAACCCTCCCGAAGAAGACCCGGACACCGATCCCGAGCAGGGCGAGATCGGCGCCGAGAGCCCGGACGAGGCACCGGCCAGCGCCTGACTACCGGCACAACCCGGGCGACGGCGGGAATCCGAAGTACTCTGGAGAGGACGCGCCGGTCCGAACCGGAACTGCGCCGAAATCCGGCCGCAACACCGCGGCGGATCAGCGAGAAGGAGGAGAGCGATGGAACTCCAGGGCACCACAGGGCTGTTGACCGGAGCCGCGGGCGGGCTCGGGTCGGCGATGGCGAAACGCCTGGCGGATGACGGGGTGACGCTCGTGCTTTCCGGAAGGAACGAGGCCGCGCTGGGTGAGCTCTGCGAATCGCTCCCCGGCGACGGGCATGCGGTCGTGATCACCGATCTCGGCGAGCGCGACGCCGCAAAACTGCTGATCGCCGAGGCCGAGGCCTCGGCCGGGCCGATAGACCTGCTGGTGAACAACGCCGGGATGGAGACCGGCGGGACCTATCACCGTCTGGACGCGTCGGACATCGAGCGCATCGTCGACGTCAACCTGCTGGCTCCGATGCTGCTCACCCATGCGGTGATCCCGGGAATGCTCGAGCGCGGCCGGGGGCACGTGGTCCAGATCTCTTCGGCAGCCGGCTTCAGCGGCATGGCGTGCAACGAGCCCTACACCGCGACCAAGGGCGGGCTGCTCCGCCTGAACGAAGCCCTGCGGGCGACCTACGCCGACGATCCGGTCGGTTTCTCGGCGGTCTGCCCCGGCTTCACCAAAGGCGGCGGCATGTACACGCGGATGGAGGAAGAGGGCCACCACTCGAACGCGATACTGGGAACCACCACGGTCGACGAGGTGGCAGAGGCCGTGAGCAAATCGGTGACCGACGACCTCGCCGTCACCATCTGCAACAACCGCCCTCTCCGCCCGCTGGCCGTGATGAATGTGATCGCTCCCGGGCTGGGTGCCAGGATGCTCGAATCGAGCGGCGCCAATGACGTCTTTCGTCGCATCGCGGCCGAGCGCGAGAGCTGACAGGGGCCCGGCTTGCCTGGGACCGGCTTTTCGGTCCGGAAAACGGTCCGGATGGCCTAGTCTCCTCCCATGGATACTTCAGAAGCTCAGGAGGCCGGCAAAGGCATCGCACCGCTGACCGGTGCCTGCATGTGCGGCACGGTCACCTTCGAGGTCAGCGAGCCGCTGATCGGCGCCGCCTACTGTTATTGCAAGCGCTGCCAGCGACGCACCGGGACCGCATTCTCGGCGACCGGCCTGACCCGGCCGGGATCGTTCCGTTTCACCTCCGGTGAAGACCTGGTGCGGACCTACGAACCAGGTGACGGCGGCTGGAACAAGTCGTTCTGCTCGGCCTGCGGCGGCCACCTGCTGACCAGGAACCCCGAGAACCCGGAGCTGCTGGCGATCCGCCTCGGTGCGCTCGACCAGGACCCGGGAACCCGGCCGGCCGGCCACCAGTTCACCGACTACGCGGCCCCCTGGTTCCCGGTTCCCGATGACGGGCTCCCCCGGTTCCCCGAACGCCTCGACTGGTCACAGGTCGACCTGGACGGATGACGCCCACCGGCCGCGAAGGTCCGCCGGTGCCGGACGTCCCCGGCCGGGCGGCCGATCAATCTTTCACCCCGTTCCACCGTGGCGGCTCCGGCCCGCCGATGGTCCTGATCCACGGCTTCACCGACACCTGGCGCGGCTGGGAGCCGGTCCTGCCCGAGCTGGAACGACATCACGACGTGCTCGCGGTGACCCAGGCCGGCCATGCCGGCGGGCCGCCGGCGGAGGGGCCGGTCACCGAGGCGACCCTGCCCGACGCGATCGAGGCCGCGATGGACGAGGCCGGATTCCGGACCGCCCATGTCGTCGGCAACTCGCTCGGGGGCTTCGTCTCGCTGCAGATGGCGGAGCGCGGACGGGCCGACTCGGTGGTCGCCCTGGCGCCCGCCGGGGGCTGGCGGGCCGGTGACCGGAGGTTCGACGGTGCCACCGACTTTTTCCGCGCCATGCGCGAGATGGTGATCCGGGCGGCGCCGTACGCGGACGTGATCGCTTCCACCCCTGAAGGCCGCCGCCGATCGACCATGATGATCGCCGAGAACTACGAGCACCTTTCGCCGGAGCTGATCGCCCACCAGATCCGGGGAGCGGCCGGCTGCCATCTGGACACATCCCTGTTCAGCCTGGCCCGGGAACAGGGCTGGCAGCTCCATCCCGGTCGGATCGGGTGCCCGGTGCGGCTCGTCTGGGGGACCGAAGACAAGGTCCTGCCGCTCCCGGAAGCCGCCGTGCGGTTCCGCGAGGAGTGGGTGCCCCAGGCCGAATGGATCGAGCTGGAAGGGGTCGGTCACTCGCCGCAGCTCGACGTTCCCGCCAAAACGGCCGAACTGATCCTCGCCCTGACCACGGCCTGAGCCGGGCGGGCGACCCTTCGGGGTCGTCTCAGGCGGCCCGGGTCAGCGCAGCCACTCGGGAACCGACTCGCCCCGGTCGCGGCGTGGCGGCCGTGCCGAGAGCTCGACCGGCGCGGTGGCCAGGGCCTGGGTCCGCAGGTCGCTCCAGGTGAGGCCCTCCCGGACCAGGGCCGGCAGCCCGAGTCCGACTGCGGTCGCGATCTCGACCGCCTGCAGGATCACGCCGTAGGCGAACGCGTCATAGCTCGAGACGACCCAGCCGGTGGTCAGCACGCTGATCACCGCCAGCTGGAAGATGCCGATGTTTGACGGAGTGGCCGGGATCACCGCGGTCACGTTGACCGCGAACAGCACCGCCGCCGAGGCGGCGAGGCCGGCCTGGCTGTCGAGTCCGAGGGCGAACATCAAGGCCCAGCAGGAGAGCAACTGGATGGCCCAGGCGGAGAGCTGGAAGAACGCCGCCGGGAAACCGATCTTCGGGTTCCTGAAGACCGCCAGCCCCTTGCGCACCTTGACCATCGCCTCGTGCGCGGCGGCGCCGATCTTTGCCAGGCGGCTGTTTCCCTGCCGCTTGAGAATCGAAGGCAGGACGATCACCGCCAGCAGCAGTACAAGCGGAGCAAGGCTGAAGGTGAACAGTGTCTTGGTGCTGTTGTGGAACAGGTCGGTGCTGGCGACGATGATCATGCCCAGCAGGAGCAGGGCGACCAGGTTGAGCATGGTCTGGGACACCAGGGTGCCGACCACGACCGGCAGGTTGTCTTTGGCCCGGCCGGTATGCCGGGTGAGAGCCAGGGCCCTGGCCGGCTCGCCGAGACGAGCCGGCAGGGTCGCCGACATCAGCACCCCGATCATCGTCGCCGAGGTGAAATCCCTGCGCCTTAGCGGTGAACCGGGCATCGCGGCCCTGGCGATGTAGTACCAGGCCTGTGCCCGGAAGAACAGCGAACCGGCCATCAGGGCCAGGGCGATCAGCACCCAGGAAATATCTGACCGCACGATCGCCTGGCCGACATCCTCGATCCCGATCCGGTGCGCCGCGATCACGGTCAGGCCGACTCCCAGCAGGCCGACCACTCCGAGCGCCGCCTTTCGGACCATCCCGCTCCGCCTGCCGGGACCGCCCGCCGGGGCGGGATCGAGCGAGGGCAGCCTGACCGCCGGTGTCGCCGAAAGACCGTCGCTCGGGACCACGCCAAGACGCCGCTTGGTCCTTTCGGCGCCGCCCTCGGGCTCCGGAACCTCGATCGCCCGTTCATAGACCTTGGTCACCTGGTCGGCCACGGCCGGCCAGGCGTAGCGCATCGAGCTCTCCCGCGCCGCCTTGCCCATTCGCCGCACCCGCTCGGGCTCGAGATGTGCGAGCTGGAGCTCTTCCGCCAGGCGCTGAGGGTCGCCGGGGGGCACGAGGACGCCGTCGACGTTGTCGGTGACCACGTCGCTGTAGCCGGCGATCCCGGAAGCGATCACCGGGGTTCCCGCAGCGAACGCCTCGGTCAGGACCATGCCGAAGCTCTCACCGGAGAGCGAAGGGGCGCAGAGCAGGTCGGCCTCATGAAGGTGGCGCCACAGCTGGGGCCCGCTCACTTTGCCGTGGAGATCAAGATGGTCTTCGAGTTCCGGGTAGGCCAGCAGACGGCGCACGTCCTCGGGTTCCGCCCCGACGATCGCCAGGCGGCTCGGCGCCTGCTCGACCAGCGCCTCGAAGGCCCGCAGCAGGATCGGCAGGCCCTTGCGCTCGTCGGGTCGGCCGACGAACAGGGCCCTCAGGCTTTCGCTCGAAGGTTTTTCGCCTTCGGGCGCCATATCCACGTCGACCCCGTTGGGGATGATCGTGTAGTTGCCTCCGAACCAGCGTCGGCCGGTCCAGGCGGCCGCCTCGGAAACGGCGATCCGGCCGGCAAGACGGTTCAGGACCCGATGCGCGCCCGCGAACGCGGCCAGACGGTTCGGCAGTGACTTGGTCGAGTAGGCGTGAAAGGTGCCGACCACCGGGGTCGAACTCGAAAGGCAGGTGTCCCAGCCGTTCGCCGGGGTGGTCGGCTCGTGCAGGTGGACCACGTCGAAGTTGCCCTGCTCGATCGCCCTCCGGGTTCCGCGGATCGATTCCGGAAACACCGGGATGTTGGAAACCGAACCGTTGGCACCGATTCCGAGTGTGCGGCCGACCGGGATCAGGTAATCGGGCGCCTCAAGCCGTTCGGCGGGGGCGCGGTGCAGGACTTTGGACAGGCGATCGGGTGGATCAAACGGCGCGATGACACGCACGTAGTGGCCACGGCTGAGAAGCTCTTCGGCCAACGACTGGATGTGTCGGTTCACGCCGCCCTGATAAGTCCACGAATACGGGCTGACAAGGGCGATTCGCACGAGCCAACATCATAGCCGAGATGGCGGGTTCCGGCCGGATTTGGGCCGGTCCGGTGCGGGCATCACCGGACAACCTGGTTTGGCAAAGTGTCAGACATTGTGTCAGACAGTTCGCCAGACGGACCTGAGCCCGTCCCGGCAGGCGGACCGCTATCGTTCGCCGGCGAACCGGTAGTCGACCATTGGACTGACGATGAAGCAGATGACCTTGACAGAGGCGCCGCCCGAGCAGCTGGCTGAGGCGATAACCGAGACCAGGTACGGCCCGGTCGACATAACTTACGACGACCGTGGCAACCCCGACGATCCGGCTTTGCTTCTGATCGCCGGCCTCGGTACCCAGATGATCTACTGGGACGAAGGATTCTGCGAGACGATGGTCAAGCGCGGATTCCGGGTCATCCGGATGGACAACCGTGATTGCGGTCGCTCGACCGTGCTCTACGACGCCGACGTCCCGCACGTAGTGCCGATGATGCTCGGGGTGCCGTCCAAGGTCCGTTACCGGCTGTCTGACATGGCCCAGGACTCGATCAACCTGCTCGACCACCTGGGGATCGAGCAGGCTCACGTCGCCGGCTTCTCGATGGGCGGCATGATCGTCCAGACGATCGCGGTGGAACACCCCGACCGGGTCGCCTCGCTCTGCTCGATCATGTCCCGCACCGGCGCGTTCAAGGATGCGTTGCCGGCACCCAGGCAGCTCGCCGCGATGATGCGGCCGGTCGCAAAGAGCTACGACGCCTACATCGAGCGAACCCTGGAGATGATCCCGCTGCTCGGATCGCCGACCTACCCGATGGACGAGGAGCGTCTGCTCGAACTGGCCGACCGGGCCTGGGAACGCGGGATCCACCGCCAGGGCACCGCCCGCCAGCTCCACGCGATCAATGTGCAGCCGAACAGGGAGAAAGCGCTGAGCAGGCTGAAGATGCCGGCGGTCGTTCTTCACGGCTCGGCCGACAAGCTGGTCCCCCCTCGGGGTGGCCGGGCCACGGCCGACGCCATCCCGGGGGCCCGTTTCCGCATGTTCGAGGGCATGGGGCACGATCTTCCGCTCGAGCTCTGGCCGCTTTTCGCGGCCGAGATCGACGCCAACGCCAACCGGAACGTCTAGCTCCGACGGCATGGCAGCGCCAGGAACCGGGGAAAACCCTCTTCGGGTAGCGATTATCGGAGCCGGACCGGCCGGCTTCTACGCCTCCGAACAGATCCTCAAGGATCCCGAAACGTACGCGCAGGTCGACCTGTTCGACCGGCTGCCGACCCCCTACGGGCTGGTCCGCGGCGGGGTCGCCCCCGATCACCCCAAGATCAAATCGGTGACCAGGGTGTACGAACGGACCGCGGCCAAGGAGGGTTTTCGCTTCTTCGGCAACGTCGAGGTCGGCCGTGACCTCGGGGTCGAGGACTTCGAGCGCCACTATCACGCGATCATCTACACATTCGGTGCCGAAGCCGACCGCGAACTGGGCATACCCGGCGAGGACCTGCCCGGAAGCTATGCGGCGACCGCGTTCGTCGGGTGGTACAACGCCCACCCCGACTTCGCCGACCGCGATTTCAGACTCGACCGGGTCAAGCGCGCTGTGGTGATCGGCAACGGCAACGTGGCCATGGACGTCGGCCGGATGCTGGCCCTCGACCACGATGAACTTCGCCAGACCGACATCGCCGACCACGCGATCGAGGTACTCGAAACGAGCACGGTCGAAGAGATCGTGATACTCGGCCGGCGCGGCCCGGCGCAGGCTGCCTACACCAACCCCGAGATCAGGGAGATGGGCGAGCTCGAAGCGGCCGACGTGATCGTCGACCCGGCCGAGATCGAGCTCGATCCGGCCAGCCGCGCCTGGATCGAGTCGGAAGAAGCCGACAAGACCGCGAGGCAGAACGTGGAAATCGTGAACGGGTTCGCGGCGAAGGAGCCGGAAGGCAGGGCGAGGCGGCTGGTCCTTCGATTCCTCGCCTCGCCGGTCGAGATCCGCGGTGACGACCGGGTGAAGAGCATCGTCATCGGGCGCAATGAACTGGTCGACGACGACGGTACGCTCAGAGCCCGCGACACCGGCGAACGCGAAGAACTCGACTGCGACCTGGTTCTGCGTTCGGTCGGATACACCGGCATTCCGCTCCGGGGGGTCGCTTTCGACGAGCAGCGCGGAACCATCCTGAATCGGGACGGGCGCGTCCTGGAAGGCCGTGACGGGACCCACCGCACCGGCCACTACACCGCCGGCTGGATTAAACGGGGGCCATCCGGGGTGATCGGCACCAACAAGAAGTGCGCCACCGAAACGGTCGAGCACCTGCTGGCCGACGTCCACAGCGACGCCATGCTCGAGCCTGCTGATCCGGACCCGGCCGCGATCGAGACCATGCTGGCCGAACGCGGCGTGAACTTCGTCACCTTCGGTGGCTGGCAGGCGATCGACCGGGTCGAGGTCGGCCGCGGTGAACCGCACGGCAGGCCGCGGGTCAAGTTCGTCCGGGTAAATGAGATGCTCGAAGCCGCGACTTCCGATGCCCCGGCCGATTCCTCGCCGGAGTAGCCTGACCGGGAATGGCTGCCGACCTGACCGAGCTGAAGACGATGATCGAATCGGCCCTGCCCGGTTCGACCGCCGAAGTGGTCGACGAAACCGGCACCGGTGACCACCTCAGGGCGGAGGTCAGGGCACCCCAGTTCGAGGGGCTGACCCGGATCAACCAGCACCGCCTGGTCAAGGCGGCAGTCAGGGAGCGCTTCGACGACGGCACGATTCACGCGCTGACGATCAAGATCATCGAGTAGCCCGGAAGGGCGATCATCTAGCATCAGACCATGGCCGATCAGGAATTGACCGAACGCGTCCGGGAGTTGATCTCCGAAAATCCCGTGCTGCTCTTCATGAAGGGCACCCCGACGGCCCCCCGCTGCGGCTTTTCGATGAGAACCGTCCAGGTGCTCGACCAGATGGGAGTCGAATACGGGGCGATCGACGTGCTGCCCGCGCTCCAGCCGCTGCGCGAGGTCACCACCGAGATATCCGACTGGGAGACTTTCCCGCAGCTCTATGTGAACGGCGATCTGATCGGTGGGGCCGACATCGTCGAAGAGATGTTCGCCACCGGCGAACTGGCCAAAAGCCTCGGGGTCGAGCAGCCTGCCGGGGCCGAGGCGGAGCCCGAAGCGGAAGCGGCCCCAGACCGGCCCTACCAGAGCCCGCCGATGAAGATCGAAGGAAGCTAGGCCGGGACCGAGTCTTCGGCCTCGTCCTTCACCTGGAAGGACGAGCCGCAACCGCAGGCGGCGACGACGTTCGGGTTGTTGACCTGGAAGCCCGCCCCGGTCAGACCCTCCACGTAGTCGACTTCGGAGCCGATCACGAACTGCATGCTGACCTTGTCGACGATCACCGAAACGCCGCGATCCTCGAACAAATGGTCGTCCTCGCCCTTGGTGTCGAAGGCAAGCGCATACTGGAACCCGGAGCAACCTCCACCCCGCACTGCGACCCGGAGAGCCTGTTCCTGGCCTTCCGGCTGATCGCCGATCAGCTCTGCGACCTTATCCGCGGCGGTCTCGGTCAACGTGATTGTCTCTGGCACATCGCTCATGTCGGAAATGATACCGGCTCGGGTGACCGGTCCCGTCAATCGCCCCATTTCAGCTCGATGTACTCGCGGATCCGCTTGGAGTCGTGGATCACCTGATCGCCGTCGACCAGCACCGGGACCTTCTTCTGGCCGGTCAGCTCGATGATCTCGGGCCGCTTCTTCTTCGAAGAGGGAACCCGGCGGGTCTCGTATTCGACCCCGGCCCGCTTCAGCGCCTTGCCGACGCTGCCGCAGGCGCAGACCAGGTTGGTCGGGGCCCCGCACCGATAGAGAACCGTTTTCGTCACGGACCCGATCGTATCGCCGGATTCCGACAGACCACGGCCGGTCTGATAGAACCGTTACGTGTCTCCGGACAACCGAATAGCCCTGGTCACCGATACGACCGCTTCGCTCACCCCGGAAGACCGCGAGCGTCTCGACGTCAGCGTGGTCAGCCTCTACGTGATCCTCAACGGCGAGGAGCGCAGGGAGAGCGAGATCACTGACTACGGCTCCTTCTACAAGGCCGTGCTCGAGAGCCCCCAGATGACCACCACCTCCCAGCCCTCGATCGGTGACTTCATGGCGGTCTACGAACCGCTTCTGGCCGACGGCCGCGAGATCGTCTCAC
Organism: uncultured Solirubrobacterales bacterium; assembly: GCA_963766115.1. GTDB lineage: Bacteria > Actinomycetota > Thermoleophilia > Solirubrobacterales > 70-9 > 67-14. The sequence goes on along the minus strand of CAVXYR010000007.1, from coordinate 147,709 downwards.
TCCACCTCTCGGGAGCGATCTCCGGCACTTGTGAAGCGGCCCGACAGGCGGCCGGGCAGCTCAAGGCCGACGACAAGGGAGGCGAGCACATCACCGTGATCGACTCCCGGACAACCGCCGGCGGACTCGCCTTCTGCACGCTCGCCGCGGCAAACGCGATCGCCGCCGGAAAGTCGGTCGAAGGAATCGCCGAGCAGATCGAATCCACCCGGAACGGGATCGACACGCTGATCATGGTCGACACCCTCGACTACCTGCGCAAGGGCGGCCGGATCGGCGGCGCCCAGGCCTGGATCGGCGGGGCGCTGAAGATCAAGCCGCTGATCAAGCTCGAGGAAACGGTCAAGCCGGTCGAAAAGGTGCGGACCCGCTCGCGGGCCATGCAGCGACTGAAGGACCGGGCCAGCGAGCTCGCCGCGTCGGGGGAGACGACCTGGACCGCCCAGCACATTCAGGCGCCGGAGCTGGCCGGCGAACTGGCGGCACACTGCCGCGAGGTTTTCCAGTGCGAGGGCGCCTTTCTCGACGAGATGTCGACCGTGCTGGGTTGCCACGCCGGCCCTGGGCTGGTCGCGCTCGGCACCGTGCCGACCGACCGCGTCGGGTCCAAGTTTTGAACCTGGCGGTTACCGCCATCGGTCGCGACCGGCCCGGAATCGTCGCCGCGATCACCGGCGTGCTGCTCGACTCCGGCGGCAACGTGGACGACTCCCAGATGTCGATCCTCCACGGTCACTTCGCGGTCATGCTGCTGGTATCGGTACCCGACGGGACCGGGATCGAGGAGCTCTCGGTGAAGCTCGAAGAGGTCGGACGGGAGTTCGGCCTCGGAGGCGTGACCGTCAGTCCGGTCGAGGGGCTCGACCGGGGTGCCGAGCCGACCCATGTGCTGACCGTGTACGGCCCGGACCGGCCGGGGATCGTCCATGAGGTTGCTGAGCTGATCGCCGCCCTGGGGGTCAACGTGACCGACCTCCGCACCCGGCGCACCGGCGATGCCGGCTCGGAGCTCTACACGATGATGATGGAGCTCGCGGTCCCCGGGGACCCGGCCGGACTCGACCGGGCGCTCGCCGGGCTGGCCGCCGACCGTGGGGTCGAAGTCAATCTGGCCGAGCTCGACGCCGAAGTCCTCTGAGCCACCGTGGCGGTCCGTGAGGTCCTCACCTACCCGAACCCGTTACTCAAGCAGGTCTGCGCGCCGGCCCAGGGCGAAGAGATCGAACGGGTCACAGGCGACCTGATCGACACGATGGGCTCGTTTGACCACTGCGTCGGCCTCGCCGCACCGCAGATCGGCGAACCGGTCAGGATCGCGGTGGTGGACCTGACCGGGCACCCCAAGGTGAAGGAGCCGCTCGGACTCGTGGTCATGGTCAATCCCCGGGTCACGGCACGATCCGAGGGCAGCAAGGTGAGTCGCGAGGGCTGTCTCAGCCTGCCCGACCTGACCGCCAACGTCAGACGACCGCGGGCGGCGACCATCCGCCATGCCGGAGGGGAGATCGAGGTCCGGGGATTCGAGGCCCGCTGTTTTCTCCACGAGATCGACCACCTCGACGGAATCCTCTTTCTCGACCGGGTTGCCTCGATAACCGACGACATCTTCCGGCGCCAGAACTACGGCTGATCGCGCCCGGGCTCGTTCAGCGGCGTCGGAGGGCCATCAGGCCACCGGCTACGAAACCGGCGGCGACGGCCCCGACCACGATCTTCTTGCGATGCTTGCGCAGCTGGCCGCGCCAGTCGGTCAGCTCGGTGACCCGGTCCCGCAGATGGTCGACCGACTGCCCGAGCTGCTCCCGCTGGTTTTCGATGTCATCCCTGATCTGGGCCGAGGTCCGCTTCGGCCCCGTGGTCTGGGGGCCGGACTGCCGGCCGGGGTGTCCGCGGTGGGCCGGGCCGACCGAGCCGGTGCCGGCGACCGGGGGTCCGGGCGGATCAGGAGGTGATCCGGGGGGGCGCTTGGATGGTTCGGGGCTGTCGGTCATTCCGCCTCCTCGCCGCTGGTCAGCAGAGCCTTGGTCTTCTGGGCCTCGTTGATCGCCTCGGTCGGGACCGGAGCACCGGTCTTCTCGAACGAGTTGTAGGCGAACCAGCCGGCGCCGGCCGCGATCAGGATGAACAGCACACCCTCGATCAGGAAACCGGCCCAGGGCTCGCCTTCGAAGAAGAGCGTGTTCAACCCCCAGGCAAAGGCGAACATCAGGAGGATCAGGGCCAGAAAGGCGAACACTCCGGCCGCGATACCGACCACCGATCCGCGGATCAGGGTCTCAATCTTCTCGCTGACCTCGGTCTTGGCCAGCTCGATCTCTTCGCGGATCAGGTTGGAGGTGTGCTCACTGACCTCGAAAACGAGCTCGCCGACCGTCTTGTCGGCGTCGGGGCGGTTCGGGTCCGGCGGGCTCATGTCTACTCCGGGGGATCCTCGCCGAAGAAGCGGCGGTAGGCGATCGCGGTGAGTCTGGCCGCGATCAGGCTGGCGATCGCGCTGGTCACGGTCAGCATCCCGCTCCAGGTGAGTCTTTTGACGATTTCGTTATCCATTTGGCCAGTCACAATACCCGCCCGGCCGGGCGGAGATGTTTCAACGCTTTTCGAGTCCTTCGCAGATGGTCCTGACCACCAGGCCCCGGGCCTCGTCCAGGTCGCTGTCGGTGGCTGGGATCAAGCCGAAGATCCATCCGGACAGGAGCTGCTCGATCGCCCCGTAGAAGGTCATCGAGGCGAAACGCGGATCGATATCGTCGCGGAAGGCACCGGCCTCCTGGCCTTCCGCGACGATCTTGGCGATCAGCGTGTAGGCGGCATTGATCTGCTCAAGGTGGGTCCGTCCGAACGAATCGGCGGCACGGGTCACGTCGACGATGATCACCTTCATCAGTTCCGGGTCGTAGCGGTAGGAGTCGATGATGAAACCGGCCGCGACGGCCAGCTTCTCCCTGGGCGTGGACGAACTCTGGTCGGCCTCGGTGATCGCCTCGAGAAGCAGCGACCAGCGCTCCTGGAAAAGCTCATCGAGCAGGTTCTCCTTCGACGAGAAGTAGTGATAGACCAGGCCGTAGGCGACGTCGGCCTCGTCGGCGATGTCGGCCACCCTGGTCGAGTGAAAGCCCTGCCTGGCGAAGACCCGCACCGCCGCGTCGAGGATCTGCCGGCGGCGCCCGGGTGCGGCCTCACGCGCCATCGGACCGACCTCCAGACCGACCGGACCGATCTCCCGGTCGCGATGCCTCGTACAGCTCCGGACGGCGATGCTCCAGGGCGGGCAGGCGTTCCCTGGTCCCGGCCTGGGCGTCGAAGTCGAGTTCGGCGATCGCGAATCCTTCGCCTCCCTCCACCGCCGCCAGGACCGTTCCCCAGTGATCGACGATCATCGAGTGCCCCCAGGAGTCGAACTCCGGCGCCGCCTGGCCGATCTGGTTCGCAGCCAGGACAAACGCCTGGTTCTCGATCGCGCGGGCCCGGACCAGTACGTCCCAGTGGTGGCGGCCGGTGGCCGCCGTGAAAGCCGAAGGCGCCGTGAACAGGGTCGCTCCGAGGCCCAGCAGCGCGCGGTAAAGCTCGGGGAAGCGCAGGTCGTAGCAGATCGTCAGGCCGACTCCGACCGGGTCGGCAGACCCCTGTTCGAGGTCGGCGACCACCAATTGGTCGCCGGCTGCCTCAAAATCGGACTCCCGGTAGGTGACCCCTCCGGCCTCGACGTCGAACATGTGGATCTTCCGGTAGAGCGCGAGCACCTCGCCCTCGGCAGAGATCAGCGGAGAAGTGTTGCTCGGCAGACCGCCTTCGCCGTCGCTTTCGGTGAAGCTGCCCGCCAGCAGCTGGATGCCCAGGTCGCGGGCCCAGGAGCGGGCCGCGGTAATCGCCGGGCCGTCGATCGGCTCGGCCCCGGCCAGGAGTTCTTCGCCGGTGGCCAGCAAGGGCCACTTCTCCGGCAGGACCACTAATTCCGCGCCGCCGGCGGCCGCCGCCTCCACCTGGGCTTCGGCGACCTCGAGGTTGCGATCGCGATCGCCGGTGGAGTTGATCTGAACGACGGCTGCTTTCATCGGGAAAGACCGATCCGCGCCAAGTTGATTGACGCGTCAATCGGTGGGCTCAGTATAGGTACCGACCGGGGTCGACTGCGCTGCTGTCGCAAGCCGCAAACCCCTGCTCAGCCACATATTGCAGGCCGCTCAGCCGAGCGTATCGCCCGGCCTGTCGCCCGGGACGGGCCCGGACCCGCCCCGGCCGCTGCTCCCGCAGGACCTACCAGCCGCCCTTTTCGGCGGCCTTTGAACCACCGTTCAGCTTGGTGACCTTCAGCCCGGGCGACCCTACACCGATCGTCCACCGATTGCGAGCCGTCTCCGGCTTCCCCGTGGTCGGTCCCGCCGGTTGCGGCCGGGGCGTGAAACCGCCCGGTCACCCCGGTACCTCCTTTACCGATCCGTTAACCCCCGATGTAGTCTCGGCCTGAAGTGAAGTCTCCATTTTCCAAGAAGAGAGCGCCGAAGGGGGTCGCTCCCAGCCGGCTCTTCGAGACCAGGACTCACGCCTGGCATGAAGTCGGCCTCGGCGATGAGATCAGCGCCTCCGACCGCGGGCGTGCCTGGCCCCGCCTGATCATCTACTCGATCCTGATTGCCGCCGTGCTGGTCGCCTTCAACCACCGTCAGCAGTGGTTCCCGGGCTACGGCACCGAGGCCAGGATCCTGACCGCCGCCCTGCTGTTCATCTTCGGCTGGGGCTTTGCCTCGGCACTGGGGAAAACGATCACCCCGTCGGTCATGAAGCGGCTCGAGCCCGGTGCTGCCGGAACGATCGTCTTCGCGATCAAACTGATCACGATCGTGCTGATCGGGGTGGTCGCGCTCAAGATCGCCGGGGTCAAGACCAGCACCCTGGCCGTCGGCGGAGCGTTCACCGCGGTGGTGGTCGGCCTCGCCGCCCAGCAGACCCTCGGCAACATCTTCGCCGGCGTGGTGATCCAGGCGACCCGGCCTTTTCAGGTCGGCCAGCGGGTTCGCCTCTCCGGGATCGGGGTAGCCGACGCACTCGAGGGCACGGTCAGTTCGATCGGCCTGTTCTACACGACCGTCCTGGAAAAGAACGAGCGCACGCTGATCCCGAACAACATGCTGCTCAGCCTGACCGTGGTACCGCTGCGCGAGCCACCCGGGATCGACATCAAGGCCCGCTTCGACAGCCACGTCACCCCCGGTCACGTGCAGGAGATGCTCAACCAGGCGATCACGGTGCCGGTCCGGCGGGAGCCTTCGATCTGGCTGGACGAGGTCGACCGTGACGAAGTCGTGCTCCGGATAACGGCCACCCCGGTCAACCGGTCCGACGGCGCGAGGCTGGCCGAGCAGATCGTCTCGGTCACCCGGGGAACGTTCGAGTTCGAGACGGCCGGAGAGCGGGACGGTTCGAAGGAGCCGGAATCGAGCGTGCCCTACGGTCACGCCTGAGTCGTCGACGGCCCCCCGGCCCAACCACGGACAGCGGGACCCCGTCCAGGAGCCGGCGACCGGGCTCAGCGCCGGCGCTCGACCTCTTCGACCATCAGCCGGGTGTGGATCGCCGCGATCAGGTCGCGCAGCGGCTCGACCCCTGCCTCGATCAGCTCGACCGCCCGGTCCGGCGGCATCTCCCCTTCGAGCCGCTCCATCAGCACGTCGACCTCTTCCTTGACCAGGGCCTCCAGGGCCCGCTTGTAGCGCAGCGTGTCGTAAACCGTGAAGCCGATCTTCTCGTCGTAGCCGCTGGTCCTGAATCGCGAGATCGCCTCGATGATGGTCACGTCGGAAGGCGAGTAGCCCTTCGAGTTCGGCTTGAGGATCTCGATCTCGGCCAGCCGGTCGAGCACCTCCCCGGGCACGCCGTAGGTCCTCCTGACTTCCGCCGCGCTGGTCCTGGTCCGCTCCCGGGCGAGCGCCCGTTCGAGAATCCGGTCTTCGACTTCGAGCAGCGCCCGGGCCCGCTCCTGGCCCTCTTCTTCCAGCACCGAACGGATCGCCTTCAGCGGCATGTACCGCTCCTCCTGAAGTCGCTTGATCAGCCCGATCCGCTCGACCGTCTCGGGCAGGTAGTAGGCCATGTTCCGGCTGGTCTTGACCGGGTCCGGCAGCAGCCCCTCGCGCAGGTAGTGCTTGATCGTCGCGCCAGGCACGCCCGAGGCCTCGACCAGCTCCGACATCTTGAGCAGCCTCTGGGCCGCCTCCGGCTCGTCCGCCGGTAGCTCTTCGATGGTGCTCATGCCCGGAATTCCGGTTCACCGGATTCGCCGCCGGGCCCGGCCGCTTCGCCCGATTCGAACAGCGCCGCGATCTCGTCCCCGGTCAGCCCGGCCGCCGACAGCACGTCGGCGGTGTCGGCTCCGATCGCCGGTGCCGGCCGGGTTTCCACCGCAGGGGTCTCGGAAAGCTTGACCGGATTGCCCAGCTGACGGACCGGGCCGATCCCGGGCTGGTCGATTTCGACCACCATTCCCCGCTTCTCGAAAAGATCGGATTCGAGCGCCTCGTCGAGGTCGAGGATCGGCTCGATGCCAGCAGTCGTGCCGGTCATTGAATGCCTTCCACTCGGCCCGGGTCCGGCTGCGGAAGACCTCGGCAACCTTCTCCCATCCGGGGCCGCCCGGTCGCTCGAACTGGGCCTCGACCAGGTCGGGCCTGCCCACCGCCTGACAGAAGGCCTGCCAGAACTTGACCTCGAGCGCACCGCAGGACACCCAGCCGTCGGCCGCCTCGTAGGTCAGGTAGCAGACCAGCCCGCCGGCAAGTTCGAGCTCACCTCGTTTGGGCACCGTGCCGTCGGCGAAATGCCGTCCCGCGACCATCGCCAGCCACGAGAGCGCGCCGTCGGTCATCGAGATGTCGACCATCTGCCCGAGGCCGCTCTTCTGCTTCTCCATCAGAGCCGCCATCACTCCGAAGGCGGCCGGCAGGGCCCCACCGCCGATGTCACCGATCTGGCCGGCCGGCTGGATCGCCGGCCCGCCGGCCCGGCCGGTGAGCCCGAGCATTCCGGTCGCCGCCAGATAGTTGATGTCATGGCCGGCCCGGTCCCGGTTGGGACCGTTCTGGCCATACCCGGTGATCGCGCAGTAGACGATCCCCGGATTGACCCCTCTTACGCTTTCGTAGTCGACCCCGAGCCGGGCCGCCACCCCGGGGCGGTTGCCGTCGAGAATGACGTCGGCGGTCGCGGCCAGCCGGAGAAAAGCCTCGCGGCCACCGTCGCTCTTGAGGTCGAGCCGTATCGAGCGCTTGCCCCGGTTGAGCGAGACGTAGAGCGCCGAGCGGGTGGCCGAAGCGTTCAGCCGGGTCTCGGCATCGCGGTCCCCGGGCTCCCCGGCGCCCCGGTCGCCGGCCTCCGCATCGCCCGCCTCGCCTTGATCGGCCGGCTCGTAAAACGGCGGCGCGTGGCGGATGTAGTCGCCGGCGCCGGTGTCCTCGACCTTGATCACATCGGCCCCGAAATCGGCCAGAAGCTGCGAGCAGAACCCGCCCGGCAGCAGCCGGGTCAAATCGAGCACGGTCACGCCGTCGAGCGGCCCCGCCCTTTCCCCGGATCCGGGCGAACTCCCGGGCTCGCCTGTCGCGGCGGCGCTCAGGTCAGCCTCTCGCCAGGCCCAGGAGCCCGCGGGCCTCGGCCACGGTCGCGACTTTGCGGCCGGCGTCCTCGACCATCTGCCGGGCCTTCGCGATCAGGTCTCCGTTGGACCGGGCCATCGAGCCGTCGGGCAGGTAGAGGTTGTCTTCGACCCCCGCCCGCACGTTGCCACCGAGGACGATCGCCGCGCCGAGCAGCTTCCACTGGTCCCGCGAGATCCCGATCGTCTGCCAGTTGTGGGGGCCTTCCGAACCGCCCGGGATCTGGTCGGCCATCACCTCGACGTTGCGCGGGGTAGGCCTGATGCCGCCGGTGACGCCCATGACCAGCGAGATCTGAAGTGGACCTTCGAGCAGGCCCATGTCGATCAGCGGGTCGAGGTTGGCGACGTGCCCGGCGTCGAAGCATTCGTGTTCGGGCTGGATTCCGATCTCGTTCATCACGGTGATGAACTCGATGATCGTGTCGAAGCTGTTCTCGAACACGGCCTTGAAGACGAAGTCCTTGCGACGGCGGGAGTACTTGGCGTAGTTCATCGAGCTCATGTTGAGTGCGGCGACGTCCGGTTTCAGCTCCCGCAGGTACTCGATCCGCTTTTCGATCGGCACCCCGAGCGCGCCGGTCGAGTAGTTGATGATCACGTCCCCGACTTCGCCCCGGATCGCCTCGGTGATCGCCCGGAAGTCCTCGATTTCGTATGAGGGGGTGCCGTCCGGGGTCCGGGCATGGATGTGGATCTGCGAGGCGCCTTCGTCGACCACCCGTCTGGCCTCGGCCGCGTACTCGTCCGGGGTGTAGGGGATCGCCGGGCACTGTTCGCGGTTGGCGATCACACCCGAGATCGAGTTGCTGATGATCACCGGATCTTCGAACCGGCTCATGCTCCGCCCCCCGGGGAGTCGGAGACCGCTGGCATCGACGGCCGCGGCGAACTGCTCGAGCTTCGGCTTGTCGGATTCGGCCGGGTCGATCACCTGGGTCCAGCCGGTCGACCCCAGCCGCCCCTCGAACCGGAGGCTGGGCGCCGTGAACACACCGTCCTCCTCGTTCAGCTCGACCTTGCCGATCTGCCGGATGTGGAGCCGTACCGAGCGGTCCAGCCCGAAGCCGAAGATCTCGACCACCGAGCCGTCGAAAGTGAGCATGCCGGCGCTGGCCGGGTGCTCGTGCTGAAGGACCAATTCGATCGTTTCGCTACTCATCTGCTCCACCTCTCATCTACTTGCTCGGTCTCATCTACTTGCCTGGCTTCCCGTCGGTCACGCCGCTCATACCGGCATCACTCCATGCTTCTTCCAGGGCCTCTCGACCTTCTTGTTCTTCGCCATGCGCAGCCCGTTGATGATCGTCGGCCTGGTCTCCCGGGGGTCGATGATGTCGTCGATCATCGCGTTGCCGGCCGCGATGTACGGATCGATCTGCTGGCGGACCGCGTTGAGCATCGCCTCCCTGGTCGCTTCCGGGTCGTCCGCAGCCTCGATCGCCGAGCGACCGATGATGTTGACCGCCCCCTCCGGGCCCATGACCGAGATCTCGGCCCCGGGCCAGGCGACGATCAGGTCGGGCTCATACGCCCGGCCGCACATCACGTAGTAGCCGGCCCCGTACGCCTTGCGGACCAGGACGGTGATCTTCGGCACGGTCGCCCTCGACACGGCGTAGAGCATCTTCGCCCCGTGGCGGATGATGCCCTGCTGTTCGACCTTCGAACCGACCATGAACCCCGGTACGTCCTGCAGGAAGACCAGCGGGATCGAGAAGGCGTCGCAGAGATTGATGAAGCGGGCCGCCTTGTCGGCCGAATCGACGTCGAGAATGCCACCGAGCTGCTTCGGTTGGTTGGCGACGATACCGACCGGCTGCCCGCCGAACCGGGCGAAGCAGGTGATCAGCGACCGGGCGAACTTCGGCTTGATGTCGAAGTAGTCGCCGTCATCGACGATCTCCTCGATCACTTCGTACATGTTGTACGGGGTCCGGGGTGACTCCGGGATCAACTCGAGCAGCCGGTCGGATCCGCGGTCCTCGGGATCAGCGGTCTCGATCTCCGGTGGCTTCTGCTCGCAATTGGAGGGGAAGTAGGAGAGGTACTTCTTGATCGACTCGATGCACTCGGGGTCGTCCTTCACCTCGAGGTCGCCGACCCCCGACTTTCGGCAGTGGACCTTTGCTCCGCCGAGGTCCTCGATATCGATCTCCTCGCCGGTCACCGCCTTGACCAGGTGCGACCCGGCCAGCGCCATCGCGCCCTGCCCGACCACCATCGGCACGAAGTCGGAGAGCCCCGGGATGTAGGCGGTCCCGGCGGCGCAGGGACCCATCATCGCGGCGACCATCGGGACCAGGCCTGACATCTCCACCTCTTCGCGGAAGAGGTAACCCGTGCCGGCAAACAGCGATCCAGCGGCCTCCTGGATCCGACCGCCGGCCGAATCCAGCAACCAGATGAGTGGCATCCGCTTCTGCTTGGCCATCTCGCGAATCCGGGAGACCTTGGTCTCGCCGGTCTGCCCCATCGAGCCGGCCATCACCGTGAAGTCATAGGCGACGATCGCGCAGGTACGGCCGTCGACGTCGCCCCAGCCGGTGATCACACCATCGGCCGGAGCCTCCTTTCCCTTCATCGACGGGTGCGAGAAGTGTGGCCGGCCCTGAATCCCCATCTCGGTGAAGCTTCCGGGGTCGACCAGCAGGTCGAGCCGCTCGCGGGCGGTCAGCTTGCCCCGTTCGTGCTGGAGCTTGACCTTCTCCAGACCACCTCCCAGCTTCGCCTTCGCGCGCCGATCGTGAAGCTGCTCGGTCAGCTCAGTCAGCGGAGCCGTGCCGGGCAGCTTGTCGACCGGCTCACCGGCCTCCACGCCGGCGGCGCCCGCCCCGTTCTTTCCTTCGGCTTCGCTCATCAGCGGCCCTTCCATTCCGGTTCGCGTTTTTCAAAGAAGGCCTTGACGCCCTCGATCGCATCTTCGCTGGACAGCTCGATCGCCAGCTGTGAACGCAGGTAGTCGAGTGCGTCGGCCAGGTCCATGTCCATCTGGCGCCACATCGCGTCCTTGCCCATCCGCATGATCAGCGGCGATTTGGCGGCGAGCATGCCCGCCCACTCGGCCACCGCGCCGTCGAACTCGCCGGCCGGGACCACCCGGTTCACGATCCCGGCCTCCCGGGCGTCCTCCGCGGTGAGCCGCTCGCCCAGCAGCAGCAACTCGTTGGTCTTCTTGCGGCCGACGTTGCGGTAGATCAGGGCCATGATCATGAACGGGAAAAGCCCGACCGTGATCTCGGGCGTGCCGAAGGTCGCCTTCTCGGAGGCCACGATCAGGTCACAGGCCAGGGCCAGACCGAGCGATCCGGCCAGTACGTGGCCCCTCGCCGCGACGATCGAAGGCTTGCCGAGCTGACCGAGCAGCTTGAACGATTCGACGAACAGGCCCGCCCCGTCAAATTTTTCGACCGTGTTTGCCTCGTTGCCGAACGCGGCCAGGTTGCCGCCGGCCGAGAACACCTTCTCGTGCGAGGAGGCCAGGACCACGACCCGGACCGAATCGTCGTCGCGCGCCGACCTCAGCGCGGCCACCAACTCGCCGAGCAACTGGTCCGAAAGGGCGTTGCGGGTATCGGGGTCGTCGAGGGTGATCGTCGCCACGTAGTCGGCGACCTCGTACTGGATCTTCTCGAAGCTCTGGCTGGGTCCGGTCATGGTCGCCAACCATACCAGTAACTAAGGAGTGAGAAGTGTTACTCTCTACTTTGTCGTGAGCCGGTGACGGCCCGGGTGAGGGCGCGAAGCGGCGCGACTTCCAATCTCGACCGAGGAGCCCAGACCCATGACCGAAACCGTCATCAAGCCCGACCACGAGACCGGCCGCACGAGCCCGATCTTCACCGACGAGCACGAGGACCTGCGCGCATCGATGGAGGCCTGGGTCAAGAAGGAGCTCCACCCCCACCGCAACGAATGGGAAGACACCAAGTGGCCGGACGAGGCGATGCGACGGGCCGGTGAGCTCGGCTACCTCGGGCTCTGCTTCCCGGAGGAGTACGGCGGACAGGGCGGTGACTACTTCTACTCGCTGGTCCGGGCCGAGGCGATGAGCTATTCAGGCTCGGGCGGGCTCGGGATGGGCTTCGCCGTCCAGACCGACATGGTTCTCCCACCGATCCACCTGCTCGGCAACGAGGAGCAGAAGCAGCGCTACCTCGTGCCCGGTATCCAGGGGAACAGGATCGGAGCCCTCGGGATCACCGAGCCTGGCGCCGGGTCGGACGTGGCCGGCATCCGCACCACAGCTGTCCTCGACGGTGACGAATATGTGATCAACGGCTCCAAGACCTTCATCACCAACGCCGCCAGGGCCGACTTCATGGTGTTGGTGGTCAAGACCGACCCCGACGCCGGGCACGAAGGCATAACCCTCCTGCTGATCGACATCCGTGACGAGGACGGCAACGACCTGCCCGGCTTCTCGGTCGCCCAGAACCTCGAGAAGATGGGCATGAACGCCTCCGACACCGGCGAGCTCGCCTTCGAAGACATGCGGGTCCCGGCCGACTCCGTGCTCGGCCAGCTCGGCAAGGGCTTCTACCACATCAGCTGGGAACTACAGGGCGAGCGGCTGGTCGCCGCGGCCGGCTCGAACGCCGGTGCCGAGCGGGTCTTCGAGACGACTCTCGAGTACGCCAGAGACCGCCAGGCCTTCGGGCGGCCGATCGGCAAATTCCAGGCCATTCGCCACAAGTTCGCCGAGATGGCGACCAAGATCGAGAGCTCGAAGCAGTTCACCTACTCGGTCGCCTGGCAGATCAACAACGGCGAGTACCCGGTCCGTGAGATCTCGATGGCCAAACTGCTCTCGTCCCGCATGGCCTGCGAGGTCGCCGACGAATGCATCCAGATCCACGGCGGCTGGGGCTACATGAAGGAGTACGAGATCGAGCGCCACTACCGCGACATGCGGCTCAACCGGATCGGCGCCGGCACCGACGAGATCATGCTCGAGGTGATCGGCCGCTCCTACGGGCTATAGAGCCCGGGTCCGGTCTGTCCGGACCGGGGTTCGGTCTGTCCGACCGGTTCGGTCTGCCGGACGACCCATGGTGCGCATCCCGGTGGGCGCCACCGACCGGCACGAGGAGGAACCCCCCGCGAGAACCGAAAAGTCGGCGATAACGACTGACAAAGTCGATCTCGCGGTCCTCTCCCGAAACCAGGTAGCGGCAGCTCCAGCCGGCGCGTTCCTCGGGAGCCGCCCCGCGGTCGCCGCCGCTCGCCCGGGATCGGCCCGATGCTCGACTGCCGCGACCGACGATGTCGACCCGCTCAGACCGGGTCGACCACGCTGGTGGCAGTGGGCACACCGGCGGGCGGCGCGCGGAATCTCCGAGAGACATTCCGGGCACTCCCGGATCGATTCCTCTTCGTCCCGCCTGAAGTGGTTCATCGGGGCTACCACGAAGAAGTAGACGGCAGCCGCGATCGAGAGGAAGGCGATCAGGGCGTTGATGAAGTTGCCGTAGGAGAAGCGAGAGCCGTTGATCGTGAAGGCGAGGTCGGAGAAGTCGGGCTCGCCGATGATCGCGGCGATTATCGGAGTCAGCAGGTCGGCGACCAGCGACTCGACCAGGGCGCCGAACGCGGCTCCGATGACCACCGCGACGGCCAGATCAACCACATTGCCGCGGGTGATGAACTCCTTGAAGCCGGTAAGGATCTTCAACTCTTCGCCTCGGTAGCGGACTGGACGCCACAGAAGATATCGCCTTCGGGCGCGCCCGGTGGCGGTCGGCACCGGGGAGTCCGCTGTCTGGTGATCCAGATTTCCCCCCATGGCGGGGGGTCGATCTGGATCACCGCCGGACGGGATGTCGACCGCCGGACGGGACGTCGACCGCCGGCCGGGACGTCGACCGCCGGACGGGATGTCGACCGCCGGACGGGATGTCGACCGCCGGACGGGATGTCGACCGCCGGCCGGGATGTCGACCGCCGGCCGGGACGTCTACCTCCGGACGGGACGTCGGCGGTAGGGCTGGCGCCCATGCCAATGCTGAGCGAGAACACGATGTGGGAAGAGATGTCGATGCGGGCCGTGGCCCTGACCGGGTACGGCGGGGCTCAGATCGGCGAGTGCCGGGCGGCGATCGAGGCGGTCGGCGGCGGCGGTGTCGACCAGTGGCACGACGCCTGGAACTCGATGGCCCAGCGACTCGACGACCAGGGCCGGGTCTCGGCCGCCGAAGGCGACCCGGTCAGCGCCCGGAGCTCGCTGATGCGGGCCTCGACCTACTACCGGATCTCCTACTGCCCCCTGTTCGGCGCACCGGTCGACGAGCGGCTGCGGATCTCCTTCGAGGCCGAAGTCAATGCCTTCGAGAGCGCCGCCGACCTCCGCGCCCGGAACCCGACCCCGATCGAAGTCCCGTTCGAGGGTGGCTCGCTGCCCGGCTACCTGGCCACGCCCGACTCGGGTGAGGCCAGGGGGACGATCCTCCAGGTAAACGGATTCGACTCCAATGTCCACGAGATGTACTTTGCCGACGGGATCGCGGCAACCGAACATGGCTACAACTGGATCGGAGTGGATGGCCCAGGGCAGGGCCGCAACCTGATCCGTGACGGCATCCCCCTGAGGCCCGACTGGGAAAACGTGGTCGGCCCGATCCTCGACCACATCGAACGACTTGACGTGGTCGACCGCGAGAAGGTCATCCTGCTCGGCTGGAGTCTCGGTGGCTGCCTCGCGCCCCGGGCCGCAGCCTTCCACAGCGACCGTCTGGCCGCCCTGATCGCCGACCCCGGCCAGTGGGACCAACGGAAAACGGTCGTCGGTGGCCTCCCCCTCAGCGATGAGGAGAAGCGGGACTTCCCCGACGTCGACCGCTCGAAGATCGACCGGATGGAGGAGTCGCTCAGAAGCGATGACGCCGATCCGATGCTGCGCTGGCGCCTGATCGACCGGGGACTCTGGGCGACCGGAACGGAAACGCTGTTCGACTTCTTCGCCCGAATGGCCGAGTTCGACGTTCCCTCGGTGGCCGGCGGGATCAACTGCCCGACCCTGGCGACGACCAACGAAACCGACCCCACCTCGACCGACGCCCCGAAGCTGTTGGAAGCGATTTCCGGCCCGGGCCATCTGGCCGGCTTCACCGCAGCCGAGGGCGCCGCCGGCCACTGTCAAGGCCTGGCCCGCCGGCTGTTCCATGAGCGGGCCTACGACTGGCTCTCCAAGACGCTTTCCTGAGTAGAGTGGCCCTCATGCAGGCGCCGGCGACTCAGACGGATCGGCGCCTGAACCAACAAGGAGCTTTTCACTGATGGGACTTTTGGAAGGTAAGAAGGCGATCGTCACCGGATCGGCCCGGGGCATCGGCCGCGCAACCGCCGAACTGTTCGCGGCCAACGGCGCCAGCGTGCTGATCAACGACCTCGATGCCGATGCCGCCGAGCAGGCCGCCTCCGAGATCGACGGCGAAACCGCCGTTTTCGCCGGCGACATGACCAAGGAGGACGCGGCCGACAAGCTGGTCGCGACCGCGCAGGAGGCTTTCGGCTCGATCGACATCGTGGTCAACAACGCCGGCTACACCTGGGACGGAGTCGCCCACAAGATGAGCGACGACCAGTTCCAGGCGATGCTGGACATCCACACGGTGGTGCCGTTCCGGGTCGCCCGGGCACTCGCCCCCCACTGGCGAGAAGCCGCCAAGGCCGAAGCGGCAGAAGGAAACGAGTACTTCCGCAAGTTGATCAACATCTCCTCGGTCTCAGGGACCATGGGCAACGCCGGCCAGGTCAACTATTCCGCCGGAAAGTCGGGCGTGGTCGGGCTGACCAAGTCGCTGGCCAAGGAGTGGGGCCAGTTCAAGATCAACGTCAACGCGGTCGCCTTCGGCTTCGTCGAGACCCGCCTCACGGCAGCCAAGGAGAGCGCCGAGACGCTTTCCGGGCCGGGCGGCGAAGAGATTCAGCTGGGCATCCCCGAACAGACCCGGGCGATGGCCGCGATGATCATTCCGATCGGCCGTCCGGCCACCCCGGAAGAGGCTGCGGGCCCGGTCATGTTCCTCGCCTCCAACCTGGCAGATTTCGTACAGGGCCAGGTCCTGAACGTTACCGGCGGTCAGTTCGGCGGCATGTACAACTGAGCCGGACTTCCGGCCCGGCTCCTCCTTCCGGGGCCGGGGCCGGGCCGGACTACTTTTTGCGGGCCTCGGCCGGCGGTTCGCCGCCTTCGCCCGAAATCGCCGCCGGCGGCCAGGGCCCGAACCAGTTGTCGCGACCGCCGTCGAGTGTGATCACCGAGCCCGAGTGAAATGCCCCGGCCTCGCTGGCCAGAAAAGCCAGCAGCCAGGCCATTTCTTCGGATTCCCCCACCCTTCCCATCGGGATCGTCTTGTGGACCGAGTCGACGATCTCCTTCGGGTACTTGTTGACGAAGGTGTCGGTTGCGAACTGGCCGGCGGCGACCGCGCAGGTGCGGATCCCGAACCGCGACCACTCGGTCGCCAGGGTACGGGTCATGTTCTCGACCGCCGCCCGGGCGGCGCCGGAGTGGACCATGCCCGGCATGCCGTTGTGGGGCGAAAGCGTGACGCTGAGCACGGTGCCGCCGCCCTGCGGGATGAATGCCCTGGTCGCAGCGGCGTGGGTCATCAGCCAGGTCCCGGTCACGTTGAGGTCGATCACCGTGCGGAAGCCCTTCGGGGTGATCGCCTCGGCCGGGCTGAGGAACTGCCCGCCGGCGTTGTTGACCAGCGTGTCGATCCGCTGATGCCTGGTGACGACTCCTTCGATGAACGAGTCCACGCCCTGTTCGTCGCGGATGTCGACCGTTTCGAATTCGAAGCTGCCGGCCAGGTCGGCGGCCAGTCCGGCCGTCTCCTCCAGTGGTTCGCTCCGCCGGCCGCAGCCGGCGACCGTCGCCCCGAGCCGGATCATCTCCAGCGCCGTTTCCCGTCCGAGGCCGGTTCCGGCACCGGAGATCACCACCACCCGGTCGCGGAGCAGGTCTTCTCTGAATATCCGGGATCGTACGGATTCGCCCATCGGTCGCGGCAAACCCTACAGTCGCGGCGGCCGCTGTAAGGTCGGATCGATGACCGTGCACGCCGAAACTCGCCCGCTCGAGACGCCGCTGACGGGCGGTGGCCCCGGCCTGACCGTGACCGTCGAACCGATGGTCACCGGGACCTTCAGCTCGCCCGCGATAATCGGCTCGAGCCCGGTCGGCCAGGTCGGTACCCTGAGGCTCCTCCGGGAGGCCAACCAGGAGCAACCCCCGATTCCGGTACCGGCCTTCCTGATCCGCCATCCCAAGGCCGGGCCGATCCTGGTCGAC
The DNA here is from genome assembly GCA_963766115.1 of uncultured Solirubrobacterales bacterium. GTDB lineage: Bacteria > Actinomycetota > Thermoleophilia > Solirubrobacterales > 70-9 > 67-14. Next base: position 130,763 of record CAVXYR010000007.1, on the reverse strand, counting down.
ACCGGGCTGCACCCTTCGATCGCCTCCGATCCGACCGAGAACCTCGGTCGCCTGGGAAGCTGGTTCAGCAAGCCCGTGCTCGAGCCCGGCGACGATGTCCCGGCCCAGCTGAGGTCAAAGGGAATCGATCCCGGTGCGATACGGCTGGTCATCCTGACCCACCTTCACATCGATCACGCATCGGCGGTTGCCGATTTCCCCAACTCGACAATGATCGTGACCGCCGACGAATGGCGAACTGCGACGAAGGGGCTGTTCCCCGTGTTCAGGGGCTACCGCCGCCAGCAGTTCGATTACACCTTCGACTTCAGGACGGTCGATTTCGAGGGCGAACAGGTCCGCTCCTACGCGAGCTTCGGCAGGACGATCGACCTGTTCGGCGACGGTTCGATCCGGCTCGCCTCCACACCGGGGCACACCGAGGGCCACCAGTCGGTGATCGTCCGGCTCAAGGACCGGGACATGGTGATCTGCGGCGATGCGATCTACCGCTCCGACCAGCTGGAGGAAGGGTCGGATCTGCCCGGGCTGATGGCCGACCCCCACAACTTCCGGCGAAGCCTCCAGGAGATCCGGCTGTTCCACCAGCAGTACCCGGAGGCGATCATCACCCCGGGGCACGACCCCGGCTTCTACGAGCGCGCCCCAGACAGCTACAACTGACCCCGAGGCCTCCGGCCGGCGCCTCTATCGGAGTGAAGGATCCCCCGGAGCCGGCAGCTGTTCCCCGAGTTCCCGCTTGACCCCGCGACGGCCCTTGTCTTCGAGCGCCGCATACATCAGCTTGACCTGATCGAAGACCGTGTTCGAAGCCAGCATCTGCTCGTTGCGGTCCGGTCTCGGATTGACCGGGAAGGTGATCGGCTCGCCGTACTGGACAGTGACCTTGGGAAAAGTCATCTTCTTCCACTTGCGCACCGAACCGGAGCCGTGGATGGCGATCGGCACCACCGGGACGCCGGACTCGAGCGCGATCTTGCCGATTCCGGGCCGGGGCTTGCCGAGCCCACCGGACCGCGAGCGGCCGCCCTCGGCATAGACAAGAACCGCGCCACCGCGGTCGAAGATCGCCTCAACCGTCCTGAATGCCTCGATGTCGGCGTGGCCCCTCCGAATCGGAAAGACGCCGCCGTGGGTGTAGATCCAGGTCAGCCCGGGAGGGCCGAAAAGCTGTGACTTGGCCATGAACCGGATCTTCCTGCGCAGGTAGACGCCGGCGAAGAAGTGGTCCATCTGGCTGAAGTGGTTCGGGGCCAGCAGTACCGGGCCCTCCGACGGCACGTTCTCGGTGCCGATCGCGCGGGTCCGGTAAAGCCCCATCGCGATCGGGGTGAGCACCGCCCGGACGACCTCGTAGATCGCGTCGGGCTCCCTGGTCCGGGCCCTCGCGTGGAACTGGTCGAAGTACTCGGAGGGACGGGTGTCCTTGTAAACCTGAGGTTTGATGTCGGCCATTGGCCGAAGAACCCCGAGACCGGCACCCGGTTACTCGCGGACCCAGCCCCTGGAGCGCTCTAGTGCCCGGTGCCACTCCCCGAGCAGTTGCCCAGCTATATCGCGGCTCATCTTCGGCTCGTAGGTCCGGCTCGCCTGCCACATCCCGGCGATCTGGTCGCGCTGCCAGACCCCGGCTCCGATCCCGGCAAGGTAGGCCGCCCCGAGCGCGGTGGTCTCCGGGATCTGGGGGATCGACCACCGGGACACCGAGCAGGTCGGCCTGGAACTGCATCAGCCATCGGTTGGCGACCGCGCCGCCGTCGGCCTTCAGGGCGTCGAGCCGTTGGCCGGTCGACTCCTCCTGGGCCCGGACGGCATCGACGGTCTGGTAGGCGATCGCCTCGAGGGCGGCCCGCGCGAGGTGGGCCCGGCCGGTGCCCCTGGTCAGGCCGACCATCGTCCCTCTGGCGTAGGGATCCCACCAGGGTGAGCCCAGCCCGGTCAGCGCCGGCACGAAGTAGACGCCGTCATTGCCGTCGAGCGAGGCCGCGAGCGCCTCGGTCTCGGCCGCGGTCTCGATGATTCCGAGGCCGTCGCGCAGCCACTGGACCGCCGCCCCGGTGACGAATATCGAAGCCTCGAGGGCATAGGTGACCTGATCGCCTATTCCCCAGGCGATCGTGGACAGCAGTCCGGGGTCCGGGCTGGGCATGTCGGTACCGGCGTTGAGCAGGACGAAGCTCCCGGTGCCGTAGGTGTTCTTGGCAGTGCCTGGCCGGTCGCAAGCCTGCCCGAATAGCGCCGCCTGCTGGTCGCCGGCGATCCCGGTCACCGGGACCTCGCCGCCGAACTCGGTCGTGGTCCCGAAGACGCCCGCCGAAGGCAGCGCGGCCGGCAGGGACCCCGGGTCGACACCGAACAGGTCGCACAGTTCCGGGTCCCACCGACGCTTCCCGATATCGAAGAGCATCGTGCGCGCAGCGTTCGAGAGGTCGGTCACGTGCTCGCCGCAGAGCTTGTAGGCCAACCAGGAATCGATTGTGCCGAAGTTCGCGCCGGCGGCTCCTTCGGCGTTGTCCAGCAGCCACTCGATCTTGGTCGCGGAGAAGTACGGGTCGAGCACGAGGCCGGTCCGCTCCCGGATCATCGGCTCGTGGCCGGCCGCCCTGAGCTGTTCGCACCGGCCGGCGCCACGTCGGTCCTGCCAGACCAGGGCGTGGTGAATCGGCCGGCCGGACACCGGGTCCCACCCGACCACCGTCTCGCGCTGGTTTGTTATGCCGATCGCCTCGAGCCGGCGACCGTCGACCCCGGCTCCGGCCAGAGCCCTCCGGGCAACGGTCCGGGTCACATCCCAGATCTCGCCGGCGTCGTGCTCGACCCACCCCGGCCTGGGGAAGTGCTGGCCGAACTCGGCGTAGCCCCTTCCGACCACCTTTCCCTCGTCGTCGAATACGAACGAGGTCGAGCCGGTGGTTCCCTGATCGATCGCCAGAATCATCGTCTTGTGATGTACACCCGGGCGAAGTCGACGAGTTGGCGAAAGCGGTGGATGAAGCCACCGAGGGTGCGCCCGGTGGCCCGGTGGGCGAGCTCGAGCTCGTACTCACCCAGCCGGTAGCCGGCCCGGACAGCGTCGATGGTCATCCCGGTCTCCATCCCGTATTTCGGCGCGAAAGGCAGCACCGTCCGCAGGACATCGATCGCCATCGCCCGCTGTCCGGATATCGGCGCCGCCGGCGTGGCGCCGCATCGCTTGCGGATCACCCAGCCGGAGAACCTCAGCGCGACCCCGAAGCCGCCGCCGACCCGTCTGGCGAAGGTGGCCACCGCGAGATCGCACTCGTCGGACTCCACCGCCTCGACCAGCCGCCCGAGCTGCCCGGCCGAGTCGCCCAGGTCGGCGTCGCAGAGCAAAACGGTGTCCGGAAGGCCGGGAGCGCTCAGCATCGCCTCGGCACAGGCGGTCATGTTGCCCCCCTTGCCGTGGCTCCGGCCGCGGCGGACCAGCTGCGCGCCCGACGCCATCGCGATTTCCCCCGTGCCATCGCCCGAGGCGTCGTCGGCTACCCAGAGAGAGGCGTCGGGAAAGGTCCGGCGCAGCGATTCGAGGGTAGACCCGATCACGTCCGCCTCGTTTCGCGCGGCTACGAGAACGGCCAGGCTTTCGCCGCCGGCCCCACCCGCTCCCCTGTCTCCACCGGAAACCATCTGAAACCTGACCCTACCGGCGGACTGAGCGCCACATCCGGCACGGCCCACCGCCCCGGTGGCGATTTCCGCCGCTCGTGACGGGAAATCGTTGCCGGAGCGGACGGGCAGTCGGGTTGTTCCCGCCGCATCGGGGCTCAGACCCCTTGTTGCCGGTCTGTTGGAATAAAGTCAGTGACCTATGCCGAACATCGAAGCTCACATCACGGGAAATGTCTGGAAGATCGAGGTTGCGGTCGGGGACACGGTCAGCGAAGACGACGAGGTGATAATCCTCGAGTCGATGAAGATGGAGATCCCGGTCGAGTCCGAAGATGACGGCGTGGTCAAGGAGATCAAGTGCGCCGAAGGCGATTCGGTAAATGAGGGCGACGTCCTCATCGTCCTCGAGTAGCACTGAGCGGGGGCCCGGCCATGAGCGGAGTTGACTCAGGGTCGAAAAGCGATGGGCCGGACCCGGACGGGACGATCGAGACGGGTACCGACAAACTGCTGCTCGACTTCCCGGCCGAGGCCGTCGCCCGGCTGACCATCTCCAGCCCGGACAAGAGAAACGCGCTGGACCATGATGTGCTCGACGCGATCGGCTCGACCCTGCTGAAGCTGGACCGGGGGATCGAGGTCCGCTGCCTGATCATCACCGGAGCCGATCCCGTCTTCTCAGCCGGATACGACATCGGCTCGATCGCCGACGAGAGCTTCGAGCACGACGCCGAGGCCCTTGTCGCGCACCCGTTCACCGCCGCGCTCGAGGCCCTCGACGCCTACCCCTGGCCGACCGTGGCGGCGCTGAACGGGCACTGCCTCGGAGGCGGTCTCGAGCTGGCGATCACCTGCGACCTCAGGATCTGCGCGGCCGGCGCCAAGCTCGGCATGCCGCCGGCCAAGCTCGGCCTGATTTACGGCCACACCGGGTTGATGCGGTTCATCGAGACGATCGGGGCGCCGCGCACCAGGGAGCTCTTCTTCACCGGCGACAACCTCGACGCGAGCCAGGCCGAAGCGATCAACCTGGTCAACCGGGTTGTCCCGGACGCCGAGATCGGCTCGGAATCGGTCGAGCTCGCACGGAGCATCGCGGCCAACGCGCCGCTCTCGACCAGGGGAAACAAGAGGGCGATCGCGACTGTGGTCGCCAACCCGGTTCTCAGCGCCGAGCAGGAGGCCGAGCTGGTCGAGCTGCGGGAGTCCTGCTTCGCCTCGGAGGACTTTCACGAGGGGATCACCGCGTTCGGGGAAAAGCGGAAGCCCCGCTGGACCGGCCGCTGAAGCGGAAGCCCAGCTGGACCGGCCGCTGAGCGACTGCCACAGCCGAGCCGTCGCCGTCCTGGGCGGCCGCCGGTCAACGCCGCAGGTCGGAGCGCAGCTTGAGGATTCGGCCGGCTGACTTCCGGAATCCCTTGCGATCCAGCTTGCCGGCAACGACCCGGTCCCTGAGCGCATCCTCGGCCCTGAGCGCCTCCCGGTAGTCGGTGAAGAGCATCATGTCGGTGCCGGCTTTGGCCGCCGCGACAGCGACCCGCTTTGTGCCACCGAAGCTTCGCGCCGCCACGGTGCCAAGCGCATCGGTGATCGCCACGCCGCGGAAACCGAGCCTCCGCCGCAATTCACCGCTGACAATCCGCCTCTCGAACGCAGCCGGTTTCGGGCCGAAAGCGGGATAGATCGCCGTGCCGACCATCACCATCGCACCGCCGGCCTCGATGTAGGAATGGTAGGGCTTTTCATCAACCCGGCGGATCTCCGAAGCGGTCCGCTTGATCTTCTGCACGGCGTTGTCAGTATTGAGCGAAGCGGAGCCGAGCCCGGGGAAGTGCTTGGCGGTCGCGGCTACACCCGTGGCCTGGAGACCCCTGGCGAACGGGATGGCGGTTCGGACAACGTCGGTCGCGGTGCCACCGAACCCCCGGTCGGTCACGGCGATCTCCCCGCCCGGCCGGGCCACGTCGAGGACCGGCGCCAGATCGACGTTGATCCCGGCGTTGAGCAGGTTGCGTCCGGTGAGGCGGCCCTGGTTTCGTGAGTAGCCCGGCCCGCGCTGCCCCATCGTCGCTGCAGAGGCTTTCGGCGCCCCGGGGATCCGCTTGACCTGACCCCCCTCCTGGTCGGTCATGATCAGCAGCGGGTACCGGCGCAGCTCCGGCGGGCGCCTGATCCGCCGCAGACGCCGGGTCAACGAGCGCAGCGACTGCCTCGATCCGACGTTGTCCGAGAAGAGAATCACCCCGCCGACGCGGCCGCGCTTGATCGCCCGCTTCAGCTCGGGCGCGATCGAGCCACCGTCGAACCCGGCGACGATGCGCTGCCCGGCCAGGAGGCTCGGGGGAAGTTCTTTGCCGAGCGCCGCGATCGCCGCCGCGCCGGAAACCGGGCTCCCCGGCTCGCCCGTCGTTTCACCGGCGGAGAGGAACAGGAACCCGGTTGAGCTCGAGCCTGCGGTCAGGCCGGCAACAAGGGCTCCGGCAGCCAGCAGGGCGACTGCGGCCACCGTGATCCGGGACCGCCGGATCCGGCGTCTCGACTGCGCGCGGCGGGCCTGGCGCCCGGCCTCGGGACCCGGCCCCCGAAATGCCTCCCGGTTATCGGATGTATGGCCTGCCGTCGACACATCCCGATAATACGGCCGCACATGCCAGTGGCAGGGGCCTCCCGGCCAGGCGGCCCGCCGGTCAGGCCGCCTTGAGGTACTCGGCCGGCACCGTCACCTCGAGCGACCCGGGAACAAGCTCGACCTCGAAACCTGACTCCTGGCCGGACGATTCGACCAGTTCCGCGACCTCCACCGCACTGTCCGGCATCCTGCCCGCGGACAGGACCATCCGGGCGACCTCGCCGCGGACGGCCTTGGCCATGTGGGACACCACCTTGCGGTCGGAGCCGGATCCGGTGAAGACCCGGACTGAAACCAGATCGGCGTGGCGGGGTTTCCAGGCGGCCGAGTAGGCACCCGAACGCATGTCGAGTACCGGTCTGCCGGGCCGATCGCGGCCGCCTTCGGCCATCACGTCGGCGAGCGGCCCACGCCAGAAGGCGGCCAACCCCCCGATCTCCGGCAGCTTCGGCTTCATCGAGAACCTGTAGTACGGGATCATGTCCCCGGGTCGCACCATTCCCCAGAGGCCGCTGGCGATCAGCAGGTTCTTCTCCGCCCGCCGGTTCGCCCGGGAACCGAGTCCGGCCAGGCCGAGCCGGTCATACAGGACGCCGGTGTACAGATCGCCTGCCGGAGCGGTCGGCTCGGTGGCCAGCCGGGCGTTCAGCTCGACATCCCCGGCCTGGCCGCTCGAGATCCCCATCGCCTCTACCGCCTTGTCGACCGGCCGCCTTCCCAGCTTCACGAGGGCGGCGATCAGCTTCTCCCGCTGACCGTCCAGCTCCGGCGAGAAGGCCAGCCCGGCGAGATCGAGGGGGGGTCCGTCGAGCGGCGCCGACTTGCCTTCGGATGGGGCAGGAGGATCAGCACGGCGATGGCGGCAGGAGGATCAGCACGGTTCAGGCCGGGCGGAGCTCCCGGACGGTGCCCCGGTCGAGCTCCAGCACCCGGTCGAAATTCCCGAGGTCCGAGATCTCATGGGTGACCACAAGTACGCCGCAGCCGGAGCGGGCCCGGCCGGCCAGCCGCCGCTCCAGCGCCGCGGCTCCCTCGGGATCGACGTGAGCGGTCGGCTCGTCGAAGATCAAGAACCGCGCCCGGGAGATGAAGACCCTGGCGACCGCGATCCGCTGACGCTGACCACCGGAGACCCGGGCACCGCCCTCGCCGACAAAGGTGTCGATCCCGTCGGGCAACTCGTTGATCCAGTCCTCGAGACCGGCCTCGCTCAGGGCCGTGATGATGCGGTCTCCGTCGACCCCGGCCCGGCCGATCGCCACGTTCTGCCTGATCGTCGAATCGAACAGGTAGGCGTCCTGCGGCGCCAGCCGTATCGCTTCCCGCAGCGCCCCACCGTCAAGTTCGCGGATATCGACCCCGCCGAGCGAAATCCTGCCCGCGGTCGGGTCGCGGAACCGGACCATCAGCTCGGCCAGCGTGCTCTTGCCGATGCCGCTGGGACCGATCAGGGCCACCGCCTCTCCCTGCCGGAAGTCGAGATCCGCGTTCTCCAGGACCTGGGCGGCACCGGACGCGTAGGAGAAGCCGACTCGCTCGAATCTGAGCGCACCGGCCGGGGGAAGTGCCTTCGGCTCTTCGGCTTCGGCGACCGGAGAGCGACGTTCGGTGACCTCCTCGAGCCGCGAGGCGGCCTCGTCGCAGGCGTCGATGCCGGCCGCGGCCTGGCCGAGCGGCAGGATCGCCTCGAAAGAGGCCATCGCTAGCAGGGCCAGCGCCGCAAGCAGCACCCCGTTGATCTGACCGTCGGCAACGGCAGGAACCGCCACCGCGGTGATCACGACCGCGGCGCCGACCGAAAGGAAGGTCGTCAGGCCGACCGCCAGGCCCCCGTTCACGGCGTCACGGCGCTGCAGCCGGGTCACCTCCCGGTTCGAGTTGCCGACCCGCTCGAGCCAGTCGTCCTCCCGGCCGGCGACCGCGATCTCGGCTCCGCCGTTCGCGATTTCGAGGAGATCCACCGAAAGTGCCGACCTGGCCGTTGCCTGCCTGCGGCCGGCTGTCCGGCTTGCCCATCTGGTCAGCGCCGGCGAGGCGATGCCTCCCAGCAGTAGCATCAGGGCCAGGACCAGGCCGGCCACCGGGAGTATCACCACCGCGATCGCCACGCAGACGAGACTGGAGACGATCGCGATCAGCGGCGGTGCGAGCCCGCGGAGGTACAGGTCCTGGAGACGGTCCACGTCGCCGACGAAGCGGCTGAGCAGGTCGGCCTTGCGGGCCTGGTCGATACCACCCGGAACCAGCGGTACCAGCCGCTCGAAGAACCTGCCGCGCAGATCGGTCAGGGTCCTGAAGGCCAGGTCGTGCGAGGCGAGCCTCTCGCCGTAGCGCAGAAGGGCCCTCGATATCCCGAAGAAGCGCACCGCCACGATTGCCACGGTGAGCGAAAGGATCTCCGGCCTCTCGGCCGCCCGGCTGATCAGGTAGCCGGACGCGGTGAACAGCCCGACCGCGGCCAGCACCGTGCCGGCACCGAGGGCCACCGAGAGCGCGAACGTCTTCCAGCGGCTCCTCGTCTCCAGGGCGGCCCGGCCGGCCGCGGTCCTCCCCAGCCTCGCAGCGATCATGCCGGTGCTCCTTCCAGGTCGGGCCGGACCTCGCTCAGCGCACCGTTCCTGAGCCGCAGGATCCGGTCGGCCGACAGGACCGGGCGATCGCGGTGCGAAACGACCAGGGCGGTCCGCCCGCGAGTCAGCCGGTCGAGCGCTCCGGCCACCCCCCGCTCCGTTTCACCGTCGAGATGGGCGGTCGGCTCGTCGAATACGACCAGCGGCGCGGGACTGAGAAGGGCGCGGGCCAGGGCGATCCTCTGGCACTGGCCGACCGACAGCCTCCTGCCGCCCTCCCCGACCACGGTCGAGAGACCCTCGGGGAGCTGTTCTACCAGTTCCTCGAGACCGGTCATGTCGACCGCTTCGCGAAGCGCTCCCGGCTCGGCCTCCGGATCGAACAGCCGCAGGTTCTCGGCCACCGTTCCGGCGAAGATGGTCGGCCGCTGGGGCACCCAGGTCACCCGGCGGCGCCAGGCGCGCGGATCGACTTCGGCCAGATCCACCCCGCCGCAGCTGATTTCGCCGGCGGCCGGCTCGGCCATTCGGAGCAACAGCGAGATCAGGGTGCTCTTGCCGCCCCCGCTCGGTCCGACCATGGCGACCGTCTCACCCGGCTCGATCACCAGGTCGAGATCCTCGAACAGGGTTGCCCGGCCTTCATATGCGAAGCCGATCGCCGCTGAACTCGATCGCGCTCCGGGCGGGATCGGGCGCCGGTGACGGGCGTCTGCGGAACCTCGACCGAAGCCGGCTGGTCCAGGACCTCGAAGACCCGCTCGGCCGCGGCCATGCCGTCAACGCTGGCATGGAACTGGTTGCCGAGCTGGCGCAGCGGCATGTAGACCTCGGGGGCGAGCAGCAGGATCGTCAGACCGGCCACCAGGGTCATGTGCCCGCCGGCCAGCTGGACGCCGATCGTGACCGCCACCATGGCCACCGCCACCATGGCCAGCAGTTCGAGGACCAGGGCCGAGAGAAATCCGATCCGGAGCACCCCCATCGTCTCCCGCCGGTACTCCTCGCCGACCTGGGCGATCGAGTCGGCCTGGGCGTCGGCGCGGCCGTTGGCCCGAAGCGTCTCGAGCCCACCGACCACGTCCAGGAAGTGCGCGCTGAGGCGCGACATCAGCTGCCAGCGATCCCGGGTCCGGTTTTCGGTCAGGCGACCGATCAGGATCATGAACAGCGGGATGAGCGGCGCGGTCACCGCCATGATCGCGGCCGCCTTCCAGTCGTACGGCAGAACCCAGGCCAGGATCGCGACCGGGACCGTCACCGCCAGGACCACCTGCGGCTGGTACCGGGCGAAGTAGTTCTCCAGCGCCTCGACCCCGTCGACCGCCGAAGTGACCAGCTCGCCGGAGCTCTCGCGCTGGAGTCCTCCGGGCCGGCGCAGCAGCAGGTGCCCGGCCAGCCGGGATCTCAGCTCGGCCATCACCTTGGAGGCGCCGAACCGTCCGGTGGACTCGAATCCGGCGCCTACCAGTCCGCGGGCGACCGAGATCGCCACCAGCCAGGCCAGCAACCCGGCGACATCACCGAAGTCGTCCCCGCCGAGAAACACCCCGGCGATCACTTTCGCCAGCAGCGTCGCCTGGGCGATGATCAGGAAGGTGGTCGCCAGGCCGAGCCCGACCGTGACGATCAGATGGTTGCGTGCGGTCCTGCTCGAGCGCGCCAGGCGGCGCTGGGTGTCACGGGCCCGGCGACTCGCGCCCGGCGCCCTGCCCTGGGCCGGGGCCATCGCCGACCTCCTTCTTGTGCTGGTCGAGCAGGTCCAGCGGCGTGCGTATCTCGCCGAAGTCCTCGGCGGACAGCCTTCGGCGGAAGACCCAGTAGGTCCAGCCCTGGTAGAGCAGGACCACCGGGACCAGCAGCACCGCGACCACGGTCATCACGGTCAGCGTGTAGTCGGAGGAGCTGGAGAAGTTGAGGGTCATGTCGAAGTCCGGGCTGGTGCTGGAGACCATGGTGTTGGGGAACAGGTCGATGAACAGCGCGATGAAGAAGAGGGCGATTGCGGCGCAGGTCCCCGCGAAGGCCCGGCCGGGGGACCGGCGCGCGTAGTACACCGCCGCAAGCAGCCCGATCACCGCAAGTGCCGCGCAGATCGCCGAGCCCACGTCGAGCGGACTCTGCTCGGCCACGGTCCAGACGAGGAATACAGCCGCGATCGCGGCGGCGGCGACGGTCGCCCGGACGGCGACCGAACGGGCTCTTTCCCTGATCTCGCCTTCGGTTCGCAGTTCCAGGAATAGCGCCCCGTGGGCGAAGAAGATCGAGAGCGTGGCCAGTCCGCCCAGCAATGCATAGGGGTTGAGCAGGGTGAAGAACGTCCCGGTGTACTCGGCGTCGGCGTCGATCGGCACCCCGGCGATGATGTTGGCCCAGGCGACGCCCCAGAGCAGGGCCGGCACCAGGCTGCCGATCGCGATCCCCCACTCCCAGCGGCTGCGCCAGGCCTCGCTCGACCCCTTGCCCCAGAATTCGAAGGCGACGTTGCGCACGATCAGCGCCACCAGGATCACCAGCAGGGCGAGGTAGAAACCGGAGAACAGGGTCGCGTACCACTCGGGGAAGGCGGCAAAAGTTGCCCCGCCGGCGACCAGCAGCCAGACCTCGTTCCCGTCCCATACCGGGCCGATCGAGTGCAGGATCGCCCGCTTCTCCCGTTCGTTGCGGCCGATCAGCTTCATCAGGATCCCGACGCCGAAATCGAAGCCTTCGAGCACGAAGTACCCGATCCATAGAACCGAGATCAGGATGAACCAGACGACCTGGAGTGTCGTGTACTCGTCCATCAGTAGGCCATGCCCAGGTGTGGCCGTTCCGAGTCCTCTTCATCCTCGGTCTTCGGTCCCTTGCCGGCCACCCTGAAGAAGACCTTCCCGGCGATCACCGCGAGGACCCCGTAGAGCAGGGTGAGCCCGATAAGGCTGATCCAGACCTCGGCCGGGCCGACGGTCGGAGACACTCCGAATTCGGTCTTGAGCAGGCCGAACACCACCCATGGCTGCCGGCCCATTTCGGCGAAGACCCAGCCCGCCGAGCTGGCGAGGAACGGCACGAAGGCAGCCGGCACCGCCACCTTGAGGAAACGGGTCGACTGCTCCAGTTTGTCCTTCCGGGCCAGGTACCAGCCGACCACGCCGAATATCGCGAGCAGGAAGCCGCAGCCCAGCATCACCCGCCAGGACCAGTACGCGACCGCGACTATCGGGGCGTATTCACCGGGGCCGTACTCCTGCTGGTACTCCTCGTTGAGGTTGTTGACGCCCTTGACCTCGGACTGGGACTTGCCGGTCATGATGAAAGAGAGCAGGTTCGGGACCTGGACGTTGCGGTTGACGCCCTCGGGGTTGCCCTTCATGTCGCCGGTCGCAAACAGGGAAAGGCCGGCCCCCTCCTCGGTCTCGAACACCGCGTCGGCCGCGGCCATCTTCATCGGCTGTTGCTCGCTCATCAGCACGCCGTTGAAATGGCCGACGACGAGCGTCAGTACACCGGCCAGCGCGAGGACGGGCAGGACCATCTTCATCGAGGATCCGAACACCCCGACCTCGTTCTTCCTCAGCAGGTGCCAGGCGGAGATCGCGACGATCACCATGCCGCCGGTCAGCAGGGCGGCGAGGATCGTGTGGGCGAACGCGTAGACGGCGGTGCTGTTGCCGAGCACCGCCCAGATCGAGGTCAGCTCGGCCTTGCCGCCGACCATCTCGTAGCCGACCGGATGCTGCATCCAGGAGTTGGCCGCGAGGATGAAATAGGCCGAGAGGGCGGTCGAGAACGAGACCAGCCAGATCGTGGTCAGGTGGACCTTCTTCGAGAGCCGTCCCCACCCGAACAGCCACAGTCCGAGGAAGGTCGATTCGACGAAGAAGGCGGCCAGGCCCTCCATCGCCAGCGGAGCCCCGAATATGTCGCCGACGAAACGGGAGTAGTCCGACCAGTTCATGCCGAACTGGAACTCCTGGACGATCCCGGTCGCGACGCCCAGGGCGAACGAGATCAGCATCAGCTTGCCCCAGAAACGGGTCGCGCGAAGCCACTTCTCCTGGTCGGTGCGATACCACTTGGTCTGGGCCCAGGCGGTGAAAAAGGCCAGCCCGATGGTCAGCGGGACGAAGATGAAGTGATACAGGGTGACGATGCCGAATTGCCATCGCGCCAGTTCCAGTGAAGTCATCGGTGCGCCGTCCTCATCGCGGGGCACACTAGTAGGAACTTACGGGCGCTGCACTCTGGCAATCCCGACCCCGGAGCACAGAATTCGGCTCTGTGTGCGGGTTACTGCGGGGCCCGGCCAGACCTCCTGAACAGGCCCGGTCAGGCTTCGTGATCAAGCCCGGCCCGGATCCGGGGATCCGGCCGCGACGTCTCAGCCGGCGAACGACCCGGGGTTCAGGCCGCCCGAGGGGCCGAGGTCCGGGCCGAGTTCGGCGTCCGGTCCGAGCCTGATTCCGGCGTCGAATTGACCGAGGCCGTCAAGCGAACGGCCGCGACCGTAGGTGTAGATGTTCTGCCCGATGTAGGTCATGTCGTAGATCCGCGGCTGGTCGGCGATGAAGGTGCGCAGGCAGCCATGACTGGCCGGATAGTTGGGCACCGACTGGTAGCCGTGAATCGCGTACCCGCGGATGAAGTAGGAGGACATGTACATGCCCTTCGCGTTGTAGCCGGGGTCCTTCCAGTAGAAGCTGTAAGTGCCGAGGATCGTCGGCGTGACCGGAGCACCGCTCGACGTCGGGAATATCGCGTAGGGCTTCTTCCCGTCGGCGAAGACGATTACCTGGCGCGAAAGAGGCGCCTCGACGTGATCGCCCAGCCCCGGCTTGCGCACCCGGTATCCGCCTTTGCCGTTGAAGACGTTCTTGACGATCGCCTTCGAGGCGGTGGCGTTGCGGGTCAGGTTGTTCGCCTTGCGGTAGGCGAGCACCGCCCGCTCCATCGAGCCGTCGAAGCATTTCCCGTTCGACGGAACGTAGGCGAGGCGGTTGAGGGCCTTGCGGAAACCGCGTACCACCCGTCCGCACTGTCCCTTGCTGACTCCCCTGAACCGCACCTTCCACGACTTGCGAACGGTCGCGTCCCGGTTGACCGGGTCCTTGCCGGCCTGGCCGAAGTACTTCGCCTGGACCGCGTACTTGCCGCCCTTCTTGGTCGCGACCTTTGCCCGGAATGTGCCGTAGTTGCCCTTGCCCTTCTTTACCTTGACCCGGCGCAGGCTGAAGCGCTTCGCGTTGTGGAAGAAGTAGACCTGGACCTTCTGCCCCTTGCGATAGGGACTGAGGCTGCCGCCCACGGTGACGATCGAGGTGATCCCGGCCCGGCCCCTGCTCAGGCCGTGCGGCTTGATCTTCAGGGTGCTGTTCGGGACCGCCTTCGGCTGGGACCCCCCGCCCTTGCCCGGCTGCCCGCCCGTCTTCTTGCCGGCCGCCGCATCCTGGGCGGCGACGGCAGCGAGTCCCAGCAGTCCGGCCACCAGGGCCAGGATCAGCAGGGCCCGTGCAGGCGGTATCTACTCGGATGGGATTCATCAGTCGAAGGCACTCGGTCTCCTTGGAAGATCAGACTCCGGATTCGAAGTGACCGAATAGTACCCCGAAGCGACGGCCGGCAAGCCATTCCGGCCGAGCGGGTCGGGTTTCTGCCAAAGGCCTGACCGGGTCCGGCCCCAGACCCGCGACCAGAGCTCATGCGACCGGCGCGGCCGCCCCCGGAGCGGGCAGTTCCCGCACTTCGGCTTCCGGCGGGCCCGCCTCCTCCTGATTGGACGGTTCCACCTCTTCTTCATGCGATTTTCCGTGACCGCGGATCATCAACAGGGCGACCAGCACACCGATGATCGCAACCGAGAGCGAGAGCACCATCGCGTGACTGAGGCCATAGACGAAGGCATCCTGTCCGGCTGCCGTCACCTTCGCCGCCTGGGCCGCGGAAAGGCCGTCGACCTGGGGAGCGCCGCCGGTCAACTGGTGGGCGAAGTCGGTGCGCTCGGTCCCGGTCAGCCCGGCGCCGGAAAAGGTCTCGTTCAGCCTCGACTTCGCCTGAGCCTGGAACAGTGCTCCGAGTGCCGCGATGCCGAAGGTCCCGCCCACCATGCGGAACATCGAGAGCACGCCGGAGGCCACTCCGGCCTTGGCCGTGGCGACCGAGTTCATCGCCGCCGTGGACATCGGTGACATGGTCATGCCGATCCCGGCGCCGAGCAGCATGAATCCAGGCAGGATGTGGGAGAACGTCGTCCCGACCTCGATCGTCGACAGCAGGTAGAGCGAAACGGATATCAGGGTCATTCCGATCACCATCGGCCAGCGCGGACCGATCCGGTCGGCCAGCCTGCCCGCCAACGGGGCCAGCACCATGATCACCAGGGTCGTCGGCAGGAACCTGATCCCTGCCTCGAGCGGCGAGTAGCCGAGGATGTTCTGCATGTAAAGGGCGAAGAAGAAGAATACGCCGAGCATCGCGAACGAGATGATGAATGCGACGGTCACCGCCCCGATGAAGTTGCGGCTGTTGAACAGGGCGAACTCGATGATCGGCGCCCTGACCCGGCGCTCGACCACGACGAACAGGATGAACGCCATCACCGAACCGGCGATCAGGCCGATTATCGCGGTCGATTCCCAGCCCCAGGTGTTGCCTTCGATCAGGGCCAGGACCAGGGCGGTGAGGCTGACCGTGAGCACGGTGACCCCGAGCACGTCGACCCTGCGCCCGACCGTCGTGTCGCGCGATTCGCGCACCGCGAAGGTCGCCGCCAGAATCGCCAGGGCGCCGACCGGGACGTTGATGAAGAAGATCGCCCGCCAGTCCACGTGCTCGGTCAGGAACCCCCCGAGGACCGGGCCGATAGCCAGGGCGACCGCCGATACTCCGGCCCAGGTGCCGATCGCCTTGCCCCGCTCGGACGGCGGGAATGCGTCGGTGATGATCGACAGCGTGCCCGGCATCATCAGGGCGGCGCCGGCGCCCTGGACGACCCGGCTGGCGACCAGGGAGAAGTTGTCAGGTGCAAATCCGGCGGTGACTGACGACAGGGTGAAGATGACCACGCCGAGCACGAACATCTTGCGCCGGCCGAAGATGTCGCCCAGCCGCCCACCGACCACCAGCAGTACCGCGAACGAAAGCGTGTAGCCGTTGACGATCCATTCCAGACCCGAGATCGAGGTGTCGAGGTCGCGCTGGATCGAAGGCAGCGCCACGTTGACCACGGTGTTGTCCAGCATGATCATGAACAGCGCCAGGCACATCGCGCCCAGGGTCCACCACTTGCGGTTCTCGTCGGTGATCAGGTGCTGGTAGCGGCTCACCGGGGCTCCATCCCTTCGAGCTGTCTGTAGATCGGGGCGATGTCCTCGCGCTCGAGCAACATGCCGACCGCGCCGTCGAGGGCTTCGCGCTCGGCCGGCTCGAGGCTGGCCGCGAATCGCAGCGCGCCCTCCATCCGCGAGTGGATGAACTCGTTGACTATCTCGGCCCCGGCACCGGTCAGCTCGATCCGCCGGCGGCGGCGGTCATCGGGGTCTTCCGACCGGGAGATCAGGCCCTTGTTGACAAGGCTGTCGAAGGCCCGGCTGAGCGACGGCATCGAGACGCCGAGGTCCTCGGCGACGTCCTGGATGCAGGGAGCCCCGTCTGCGGCGACCGCGCTGAGGCTGATCATCGCCTTGAGCTGGATGAAAGAGAGGCCGTGTTCGTCGGCAACCTGAAGCGAGCGGCCGCCGTCGCCATACGCGAACAGGCGACGGACCAGGACCCCGACCCGGATCGCGGTTTCGCGGACCTCGCGGATCGGTCTCGGATGCGGTGGCGAAAGCCTCTTCGGGGGCGATTTCGGTAGGCGTCTTCTCGAGCATGCGGGGATCAGTTCCACTTTCGCAATCCATTTTCGCAAGTGGCAACGTTGCCCAAGTGACCCATATCGACGCACGACCGTGCCAGACGAGATCGCGCCAAGGCTCACGGCGAGCCGCTCAGGATCCGGCGGATGCGCCCCCCGCTACAACGCCCGACCAGATCCGGCGGGACCGCGGGCCAAGGCGCCATTGGCCGGCCACATCGCCATGAAATCGTCGGGCCCTCGCCGCCGGGCGCAGACAGTGGCCGGAGACGAAGCTGGGCCGAAAGGTCAACTGCTCGGCAGTTCCGCCTCGGTGAAGCGGTTTCGGAGGGCTCGCGCCGGCCGGCCGGAGAAGGCCCGGGTGATCGTGGTCTGATCGGAGCGGGCCCGGCGGAGGGCCTCGCGGTGCAGCGGATGGGTGCCGGCCTCGGGCAGGCGAGAAAGGCCGTGCCGACTGCACCCCGCAGCTCCCAGCACCAGTGAGGCCGCCAGACCGCGACCGTCGGCGATTCCGCCGGCAGCGATCACCGGCAGGTCGACCGCGTCGACGACCTGCGGCACCAGGGCGAAGGTGCCGACCGGACCATCGTCGCCACTGACCAGGAAACTTCCGCGATGGCCCCCGGCCTCGGCGCCCTGGGCGATGACCGCGTCGACTCCGTGATCGCGGAGAAAGACCGCCTCCGAAACAGAGGTAGCACTGGCGAGGACCCTGCAGCCGGTTTCCTGGATTGCGGCCACGGCCGAATCCGGCGGCAGACCGAAGTGGAAGCTGGCAACCGCAGGGGAGATTTCGAGCAGCGCCGCGAGGCTCTCTTCGCCAAAGGAGATCGGCGGGACCGAGGGGTCGGGCGGCTCTCCCAGGCCGAGTTCGGCATAGAGGGGCCGGAGCCGGCTACTGACACCAGACGGATCGATGTCCGACAGCGAGGGTGTCTCGTGGCAGAAGAAATTCAGATTGAACGGCCGGTCGGTCAGCGCACGAATCGCGGCGGCCGCTTCGGCCAGCTCTTCTGGCGGGATCGTTGCCGAGCCGAGCGATCCCAGGGCCCCGGCCTCGCATACTGCGGCAACGAGTTCGGGCGTGGTGGAGCCGGCCATCGGGGCCTGAATCACCGGATGATCAATCCCGGCCAGGTCCTCGAGGCGCTTTCGTTTGGCGGTCACCCTGTCTCGGGGGAAAAGGTCTCCGCTGATCCCGGATTATCCGTCGTAAGGCTCGAAGTCGGCCTTGCGGGCCCCGCAGACCGGGCAGAACCAGTCGTCGGGGATGTCCTCGAAGGCGGTTCCGCTGGGTATGCCGCCATCCGGATCGCCTTCGGCCGGGTCGTATATCCAGCCGCAGGAGGAGCAGAGCCAGAGTTGTGTCGTCGCAGTTTCCACTCGTCTCAGATTACCCAAACCGGGCCGGCCGGGCTGGTTCGCAGTACGGTTAGGCGATGAGCGCATTCCCCGAACCCGGATCGTCGGAAGCCATCAATACGGGCGTGCCCAGCGAGCCCCGGACGGCGGCCACGGTCATCCTGCTGCGCGACAGCGAGGCCGACGGCTCGCTCGAAGTCCTGCTGCTCAAGCGATCGGCAGAATCGCACTTCATGCCGAGCGTCTGGGTCTTCCCGGGAGGTTCGCTCGATCCCGAAGACGGCGAGGGCATGGAGGGCCTGACCGCCTGCGCCCGGAGGGAGCTGAGCGAGGAGGCCGGGGTCGACCTCGATCCCGGAACCGAGATGATCCCGCTGGCCCGCTGGGTCACCCCGGAGGTAATCAGGGTCCGCTTCGACACCTACTTCTTCCTCGCCGCCGCGCCGGCCGGGGTCGAGGTTCAACCGGACGAATTCGAGATGTCGGAGGCGGTCTGGATCGCCCCGGCGGCCGCGGTCGAGAAGACCGAGAACGAAGGCTTCCCGATCGTCTTTCCCACCCTGAAGCAGCTCGAGGCGCTGGTTCCCTCGGCGAACACGGCGGCGGCGATGGAGTCGGCGAGGTCCGACCCGAAAGCCACCTCGATCGTCCTGCCAAAGGTGATCGGGGACAAGGAGAACCCGCAGATACTCCTGCCGGGCGACGACGACTACCCGGAGTGAGGCGCAAAGGCCCGGCTACGCGGCCGAGGACTGAGGCGCAAAGGCCCGGCGCTAGGCGGCCGGGAACGGTTCCAGCCCGGCGTTCCAGGGGCCTGGCGGGTAGTGGTGAAAGCCTTCGAGCTCCAGCTCACGGTGGACGCGCTTGAACAGCTCGCCGGCGTTTTCCAGGGCCAGCTTCAACTCGCCGGCGCTGCGCTCCCGCAGGCGCCACAGAAACCAGAACTGCCGATCGTTTATGCCGAAGTCGATCTCGCGGTCGATCGTGGTCACCCAGTCGAGAAATCCCGGAGAAAAGAGCTCGCGAAGGGCCACCGGGTCGTACTCCTTCGGCACTGTCGCAAGGAAGTTGCGGTTGAAAGCGACCGACTCGAACTCGACCTTGCGCGCTACCCGCTGCCTTATGTACTCGTCCGGCCTGGCCTCGATCGATTCGACGTTGAAGGCGCCGATCACCTCGGCCAGGTCGGGCATGTGGGCCTTGGCGAGGATCGAAGTCGGGACCACGCTCCTGCCGAACAGGCGACCCACTTCCTCTTCGTCGGCGTCACAGCTCGCCCCCCAGAAATCGGGCGTGAGCCGGCCGGTGAGACGGTTCGTGCCCCCTACGCAGAGCGCCACCGGGCCATCGGCCGGATTGATACCCCCGACCGGCTCGTAGGTGACCTCGCCTGCACCCTCGTATCCGGCGACGATCGCCGCCCACTGTTCAGCCTGCTTTGCCATCCGGTCCACCCTATCCGGCAGCGCTCCGGGATAGGATGCGTGCGGTGACCCAAACCGACCCCGAGGAGAGCTGAACATGAGCGGTGGCCTGATCGCGCTGATAGTCGTCGTGCTGATCGTCCTGATTGCGGTGCTCTGGTACATCTCGACCCGCAACGGCATCATCTCCTTCCGCAACCGGGTCGAAGAGTCCTGGAGCGGGATCGACGTGCAGCTCAAGCGCCGGCACGACCTGGTCCCCAACCTGGTCGAGACGGTGAAGGGCTACGCAACGCACGAGCAGCAGGTGTTCGAGAACGTGACCGAAGCCCGGGCCAAGGCGATGGCCTCGACCGGGGTCGAGGACACCGCCAAGACCGAGTCACAGCTGACCCGGGCGATGGCCGACCTTCGCGCGGTGGCCGAGAACTACCCCGACCTGAAGGCGACCGAGAACTTCCAGCAGCTCAGCCGCAACCTCTCCGAACTCGAGGACGAGATCCAGGCTTCCCGCCGGATCTACAACTCCAACGTCCAGGGCTACAACACCAAGATCCAGCAGTTCCCGGCCTCGATCGTGGCCAACCAGGGCGGCTTTCAGGCAAAGGAGTTCTTCGAGATCGCCGACGCCTCCGAGCGCGAGACTCCCTCGGTCAGCTTCTAGGAATCCGGTTCGGCAGGCTCCCCGGCCTCGGCCGCGGCCGGTTCCGCGCCGCCGGTTTCCGGATCGACCGCGCCGGTCTCTGACGGGGCGCCGCCTTCTTCTTCGCTGCCGGGACCGGAGCCGAACAGGGCGGCCCACCAGACCTTGGTCAGGTCGGCGGCGACCGAGTCCGGCCGGCGATCGTCCTGGGCCAGGTTGACCTGAAAGCTCCGCTCGGTCATCAGCACCAGGCCGTCCGCCAGAGCGTGCGCGTCGAGTGAGGGCTCGACCGCGCCCTCCTTCTGAAGCCTCTCGATCTGCTCGGCCGTGCCCTCGGTCACCGACTCGGTCAGGGCCGCCCAGATCTCGCGTACCTCCTCGTCGTAGGTTGCGGTCTCAAAGGCCAGCTCGAGCAGGTCGGAGTTGTCGGCGAAGACCCGGGCCACGTCGTAGATCGCCTTCTCCACCCCGCGCCGCGGATCGCCGCCTTTGGGCCAGCAGTTGCCGAGGCGGTTCTGGTGGCTGGCGATCAGGTCCTCGAGCGCGCCCAGCAGCAGCTCCTCCTTGTCGCCGAAATAGACGTAGAAGGCACTGCGTGAGACGCCGGCGGCCCGGGTCACTCCCTCGACGGTCAGGTCCTTGAACGAGCCGGCCACCGCCTGATCGAGCGCCGCCTGGATCAGTTCCTGGCGGGTTCTTTCGTGCCGGCGACGGCGGTTGTGGCGGCGTTCGAGCGAATTCGGCACCGGGCAAGCCTACCCGCCCTGCCGGAGAGCACCACTACTTGCGCTTCTTCTTCTTTTTCTTCTTGATCTCGAACTTGAGCTTGGTGTTCTGAGTGGTGTTGAACGACTCGTCGGTGGCATTTACCAGGGCGACGTACTTTCCGGGCTTGGCCCTGAAGTCGCCGGTGCGGTTGGCGAACAGGACCGAGTTGTAGCCGATGTGGTTCGACCACTCCTGGAATCCGGCGAAGACCCGGACCGTCTTCCTCTTGCCCTTCTTGCCCTTCTTCACCTTCTTGTAGTAGTCGGCCGAGACCGTGCCCTTTTCACTGATCGCGAACTTCAGCGCGGTTCCGTTGCCCTTGTGTCCGAGCACCGTGTTGGTCAGGTAGACCTCGCTGAAGTCGGGCGCTTCGATATCGATCGCCAGCGGATCCTGCGGGCCGGGATCGGAATCGGGATCGCCCGGCGTGCTCGAAACCGTGACCGTTCCGCGCACCGACGCATGGCAGCTTGCACTCGAACTCGTAGACCCCCGGCTCGGTGAAGGTGACGCTGAAGGAGTCGCCCAGAGGATGCGGCTCCACGTTGCCGGGATCGGAATCCCACTGGGTCGCGTTGGTCGGCTGACCGGTCACCGAATGGAGGGTGTCGGGACCGATCCAGTCCCAGGTCACGGTCTCCCCGAGATCGATCTCGGGGCTCTGCGACCACTGGAACTCGTGGATCGAGACCCGGGTGTTCACGGCCTGGGCCGGTGCGACGCCGACCGCCATGACCAGGGTGGCGCCGGCGAGGGCGGCGATTGTGGCGGCGAGGCGTCTCATTCGACCAGATACCAGCCGCTCATGCCGTTGTGAAGGTGCGTGAAGACGTGGCAGTGGTAGAGCCAGCGGCCGGGGTTCTCCTCGATGAACCTGAACTTGAACGAGTCTCCCGGCCCGAGTGTCTTGTTGTCGACGAACTTGCCGTCCGGCTCCTGCCAGCGGTGGCCGTGTAGGTGGA
Organism: uncultured Solirubrobacterales bacterium; assembly: GCA_963766115.1. GTDB lineage: Bacteria > Actinomycetota > Thermoleophilia > Solirubrobacterales > 70-9 > 67-14. Next base: position 108,941 of record CAVXYR010000007.1, on the reverse strand, counting down.
AGGTGTGGAAGTTGTCGTCTACGGCATAGACGTGGAACGCCACGTCATCGCCCACGTTGGCGCTGAAGGTGGGCGTGTTGCCGGTGAACGACCTGCCGTTGACGCAGTCGAATCCACTGGTCAGGCCGGTCGCCGGGGGCAGGAAGCTGTGGAAGGCGATGAAGAACTCGCGGTCTGGCTTCACCTCGTCCTTGGGCCGGACCAGCAGCGGACCGAACAGGCCCTTGTACACGGGGATCGGATCGACCGGGCCGTGGTCGTGGTACCACCAGGTCCCCTCGGTCCCCTCGTGGCACTCCCAGACGTAGGTGAATTCGCGACCGGGCTGGACGAAGCCGCCCGGGTCGGTCCAGTAGCCCTTGTACGCCCCGTCCATCTCGTTCGAGTAGAACAGGCCGTGCGGGTGCATGGTCACCGGAACCGAGACCTGGTTGCGAAAGTGGACCACCACCGTGTCACCGACCGTGGCGTCGATCAGCGGGCCGGGAATCGTCGCCGGGGCAAGCGGCTGTCCGAAGTCGGCGGTGTACGGGCGGTAGCCGTAGGCGTTGAAGGTCGTCTTGCCCTTCTTGATCGTCTGGTTCAGCATCTGATCACGCTTCTTGCCGTTCTTGTTCGCCGGGATGATGTTCCAGCGACGCTGCTCGGCCGCGATCCAGTACTCCTTGCGGGCGCCGGTCACCGCGGCCGCCTTGGTCAGGCCGGGGTTGCGGTTCGCCGCCGCCACCTTCGGCGGCACCTTGACCCCCGCCGCAAGTTTCCGGAGATTCGTCGGCTTGTCCTGGAAGACTTTCTGGCCGCCGATCGTGCAGAGCAGCGCACCACCGGCTGCCCCCAGGAAATTCCGGCGGTCCATCGGATTAAACTCCACGATCGCTCCTCACTTCGAGACCTCTACGGTCATGGTCATCAGTTGATGGATCGAACAGGCGAAATGATAGGTCCCCGGAACGGTGAAGGTCCGCCGGAACTTGAAACCGACCGCCGGTGAGCTCGGGGTGGCGAAGTCGATCCGATCCACCCCGGAAGGCCCGGTGACCAGGTTCACGTTGTGAGCGTCGGCATTGACCGGGTTCCAGTACCAGAGCAGCGAGTCCCCGGCCCTGATCTCGATCGCGTCCGGGTTGAAGTACTTGTCGCGAACGTCGATCACGAAGGTTTCGCCGGTGGCGGAAGCCCTTTTCGAGGCCGCGTACTTCTTCTTCACCCGCCTGATGCAGGACTTGCGCCGGGACCGTTCTTTGATCTTGCGGCACTTTCTCAGGGCTTTTCGCTTGGCCTTCTTCGCCGGCTTCCCCGCAGAGCTGCCGGCAACCCCGGCCGCAGGCTGACCCGAGGCGCCCGCTGGAGAAGGGGCGACAGCACCGGCCGTGCCGGTCGTTCCCACGACCAGTACGACCGCCGCTGTCAGGATCAGCCCACATTTCCGCATGCCATACCGGTCTCTACTTCGAGACCTTCACATTCATGGTCATGTCGAAGTGAAGCGTGCAGACGAAGGCGTAGCTGCCTGGCTTGGTGAACGTGCGCTTGAAGGTGTAGCCCGGGTCGACGGTCGTCTGGGAAACGAAGTCGTTACGACTGACCCCGCTCGGGCCCTGGTTCAGGGTCACGTTGTGAGCTTCCCGGCCGGCTACGTTCTTCCAGGACCACTTGATCGAGTCGTTTACCTTGATGCTCTGCTGATTGGGCACGAAGTAGTTGTCAAACAGATTGACCACAACGGTCTTGCCCTTGTTCGCATTCTGCTTGGAGATCTTCTTGTACTTCTTGTTGACCTGTTTCTTGCACTTGTTGCGCTTCTTCTTGGTCGACTTCTTCTTGCACTTGTTCAGCTCTTTGTTCTTCTGCTTCTTCTGCTTCTTGGTCAGGCCGCTGACCTGGGCGTCGGCGGAGCCCGACGCGGTCGCGGCGGAGGCCGGCGTACCGGCCACCCCCACGGCCAGCGCCACCAGCCCCACGCCCAGAATGCCTGACAGTCGCTTGTTAATTAGTGCGCTCATTCTGTTCCTGCCTCCTTGGTTACGGGCGGTCCGCCAGCTGCTGACAGGCCTGGGCGCCGACCGGGTCGGCCCGCTCTTCGGTGTAGGTGACGCCATCAGCGTCGGTGTAGGACGCGTGCGGCGTCGAGATCTTCCACGAACATTCCTGGAGTGACGACGGACGGACCTCGGCGAGGCCGAAGATCGTGGCCAGGTTCCTCCACGGCTCATTCGCGAAGTCGGGAATCGTCGTGTCGACCTGCAGACCGGCCGAGAAGTTGACGCTTGACACGTCATCCCAGATCACCGGTGTCTGCGGGCACGACGGGTAGATCGTCGAAACCGGCACCGAGCCGTTGCCCGGCGCGAAGCTCGACGAGCTGTTGCCCGACCAGCAGTTGCCTCCACCCGAAGCATCCGAGAAGAAGTCGTAATTGCCGTTCGGGTCCATGCCGCCGCGACCCATCTGGTTGTCGATGAACTGGTTGTTCATGTTCTTGGCGTCGTCGCCATCGTTTACTCCGAAGAGTTCCGGCCCGGAGAAGGTTGCGGCGCCCCACTGCTCGTTGCCGAAGATGTTGTTGTTCTTCGACACGACCCCGTCGGTGCCGTAAAGCATGATGCCGATACCGATCGGGTTACCGTTGCCGATCACCGTGTTGAAGCTGGACCCGTCCGAGTAGTAGTTGTAGTTGTTCCAGAAGATGTCGTTGTTCTCCAGGATCAACTGCCCGCTCGGCTCGAACTTCTCGGAGTCGAGCGTGTTCGGCACGATGCCGGCCCCGTTGTTGTACCAGGTCGAATCCATGATCTTGACGTACTTGGAGTTGGTCCCCGAGTAGCCGAGCGAGTTCTGGTGGCTGGTGAAGTTCTTGACGGTGGTCCAGTTCGGATCGGCCTGGCAGGGAACTGGATTCGGTCCCTTGTTTGTCCAGTCGAACTCGTCGCAGGGCGTCTCGCCGATGTAAAGGGCCGAGTCGCCGTGGTTCCAGCCTTCCGAGTTGAGGAATTTACCGCCGTAACAGTTACGCGAGAACAGCCCGTAGGACTTGGTGTCCGATGAGACCAGGTTGTCCATCACGAAATCGGCGCAGTGCTCGTTGTCGGCCTCGATGTTCGAAGCCCAGACGAAGAACGTGTTGTTCTGGTAGTTCTTGGCCCACATGTTCTTGAACACGATGCCGTCGACGTTGCGTGCTTCGATCGCGTTGTTGGCCGGGATCTTGGTCGGGTCGCCCTGAATCCAGCCGGGAGTGTTCTTGACCACGGTCTTGGCGTTCTTGCCGTCCAGGATCACCTTGCGGGCGTTCGGGTTGGGCTTGAGGTTCTTCTTGACGCCGATGATTTCCAGCTCGTCGTACCTCATGCCCTGCTGGCTGCCGTGAATCAACACGCCTTCGACATAGGTACCGGGCTGGACCCTGACGGTCGCAGTGCGGCTCTTGTTCTTCTTCTGCCACATGCCGGCGGCGTTGACGCCCTTCTGGATCGTCTTGTACTCGCAGCCGTTCTTACAGACATCGAAGTACTGGGCGTTCTGCTTCTTGACCTTCTTGTTGGCCTTCTTCAGCTTGTTCTTCGCCTTGTTGCAGCTCTTCTTCGCCTTCTTCTTCTGCTTCTTGCTCGAGCTCTTGTTCTTCTTCACCTTCTTGTACTTCTTGCACTTCTTCTTCTTCTGCTTCTTGGCCTTGTTGGCGCTCTTCTCGGCAGAAGTCGCGCTGGATGTGGCGTCTCCGGCGGAGGCCGGTGCGGCCACTCCGAGGACGGCCACCAAGAGGGCGGCGATCATGACAATTGCTGCGGCAAGACGTTGCTTCATCTCTCTCCTAAGTAATGGTTTTCCGTCTTGCCTGAATTGGGAGCGAGACGGGCGTCGGGCCCCGGTCGCCGGAGCCGTCTGGGGATCGTAACCCAAAATTGGGTACAGGGTTGCGGTCCCGCCGGGAAAAGCCCGGCGGCGGAGCGCATCCGGACCTTTATCGGTCAAACCTCTGCGCTTGATCGCGCCGGACGCCGGCGCTGAAGCGGGCGGCGGTCCGAACATCCTAGACTGCCATCCATGGACCATGACTACGACTGGGTCGTCGTCGGCTCGGGATTCGGTGGCAGCGTCTCGGCGCTTCGCCTGGCCGAAAAGGGCTACCGCGTGGCGATCATCGAGGTCGGCCGCCGGTTCGCCGACGAGGACTTCGCCGAGACCGCCTCGCAGGTCCGCCGCTACCTCTGGATGCCGAAGATCGGGCTGCGCGGGATCCTCAGGACCACATACTTCAAGGATGTAAGCGTGGTCTCGGGCTGCGGGGTCGGCGGCGGAAGCCTGGGTTACGCGAACACGCTCTACCGCCCCCGCCCCGCTTTTTACAGCGACCCCCAGTGGGGCGATCTGGCCGACTGGGAGGTCGAACTCGGCTCGCACTACCTCACCGCCGAACGCATGCTCGGCGTCACCCGCTACCGCGACACCGGCCCGGCCGACGCGCTGCTGCGCGAGTACGCCGAGGAGACCGGGGCCGACAACACCTACGCCAACACCCAGGTCGGGGTCCACTTCGGCGAGCCCGGAAAGACCGTGCCGGACCCCTACTTCGGTGGCGAGGGTCCGGATCGGACCGGTTGCATGAAGTGCGGCTCGTGCATGGTCGGCTGCCGGCACGGTGCCAAGAACACGCTGGTCAAGAACTACCTCTACTTCGCCGAGAAGCTCGGCGTCACGATCAAACCCGGCCGCCAGGTGACCGAGATCAGGCCGCTCGGCGCCGCCGACGGCAGCGACGGCTACCGGTTGAGCACCGAGCGTTCGGGGTCGATCCTGCGCAAGCGCCGCCGCGCGATCACCGCCGGCGGAGTGATCCTCTCGGCCGGCCCCCTGGGGACCAACTCGCTGCTGGCCAACTGCCGCTACTCCGGCGCACTGCCCCGGCTCTCCGACCGGCTCGGCCACGTGGTCCGGACCAATTCCGAATCGATCCAGGCGGTCACCGCGCCCGACGATTCGTACGACTTCAGCGAATCGATCGCGATCACCTCGAGCATCTACCCGGATCCCGACACCCACATCGAGGTCGTCACCTACGGCAAGGCCGGCAACCTGATGAGCCGGCTGTTCACGATCCTGACGGGCAAGGGCACCAGGCTGACCCGCCCGGTCAAGTGGCTCGGAGCGATGGCCAGGCACCCCCGCGCCACGATGAAGCTGATCTTCGACCCCCGCTCCTGGTCGCAGCGCACGGTCATCCTGCTGGTCATGCAGTCGCTTGATTCGGCGATGCGGCTCAAGCCGGTCGAGAAGCGCTTCGGCAAAGGAGTCCGCCTGCAGACCGAGCAGGACCCCGAGCGTCCCAACCCGACCTTCATCCAGGCGGCCGAGGACGTGACCAAATGGTTCGCGAAAAGGACCGGTGGGATCCCCCAGAGCGGGCTGACCGAGGCGCTGTTCAACATCCCGACCACCGCCCACATTCTCGGCGGCGCGGTGATCGGCGATAGTCCCGAGACCGGGGTCATCGACTCCGACCAGCGGGTGTTCGGCTACGAGAACCTGATGGTCTGCGACGGCTCGGCCGTTTCGGCCAACCCCGGGGTGAATCCGAGCCTGACGATCACCGCGATGACCGAGCGGGCGATCAGCAGGATCCCGCCGGCCGACGGCAGCTCACCGCTCCACCTGCCGGACGAGGCGCGCCCGGCAAGGGCCGCCGACGCCGGGTCCGGCCCGGCCGCCCCGTCGGCATCCGGACCGGCCGAAACCTGGACCCAGGTCGAGTAGCACGCGGGCTCGCCGCTCCGGCACGCGGCCCTGTCGCCGCGGCACGGCCGCGCGCAGGCCGCGATCGGCCTCAGCCCGGGGTCTCCGCCGCCTTCAGGTCCTCGACCGCCGTTCGCAGTTCCTCGACCCCGAACGCCCCCTCCATCCGCTGCTTGATCTTGCCGTCGCTTCCGATCAGGAAGACCCAGGGCTCGGTCTGCAGTCCGTAGGCGGCCAGCTGGGGCCGGAGGCCCTTCGCAGGGTCGTTCTCGTTGTAGATCTCCATGTGGATGAACTCGACTCCGTCGCCGACCTCCGCCTTGACCTGCTCGGCCGAGTCGACCGTCGGCCCGCATACCCGGCTCTGGCAGAGCGCCGGTGTCGCGAACAGCAGGACCACCGGTTTCTTGCCCAGCACCTCCTCGAGGTCGGCGTCGTGCATGCTCGACGGCGGCTGGCGGGTGTCGATCTTCGAAAGATCGCCGCCGACGCTGGCCGCCGTCGGCGTGCTCACCCTGGGGGCCTTCTGCCCGACCTGCGCCACCCCGGGGAACTGGCCCACGGTCGGGCTGGGCAGGCGGGCACCCTCCATCCCGTCATCGCCGTTGATCAGGGCGATCGCCAGCCAGGGGCCGCTGCGGTCGAACCTGACGTCGGGGACGACGTAGACGCTGGTCGCCTCGCCCGGCGCCTCCGAGCCTTTCGACCGGAAGGCGGGCTTGGTCTCGAGGGTCTCGACCGTGGCCGGCAGCGGACCCTGGACCGGTGACTGGGCGGTCTTGGCGAAATACAGGGCCACTTCGGCGTCGTCGACCTGGGAGCGGTCGACGTCGAACACCCCGAACGGGTAGCGGTTCTTGCCGAGTTCGAAGACGCTGGCGGCCGGTGAGACGACCAGCTCGCTCGGCGTCTGAGCGGCCAGTACGTCCTCTATCGTTCTACCTTCGGCCGACGGGAAGTCGGAGGCCGACGGGGTCGACCCGCTCGATCCGTCGCCGTCGGAACCGCCGCCACAGGCGGCCAGTCCGAGAGCGAGCAGCGCCACGACCGCGATTGTCGCGACCGCGACAAGTGCGGAGGACGGGGTCTGTCCGGTGACTGACGGCACGGCCGCTCAGGTTACCTGAGCAGGAAAGGCGGCCCGAAACGGGCCGCCTTTCGCGTCACCTTCTCCCGGCGGGCCGGGAGTGCTCTCAGCCCTGGGCTGCGTCGAACCGCTCGGCCACGAAATCCCAGTTGACGACGTTCCAGAAGGCGTCCAGATAGTCGGGACGCCTGTTCTGGTACTTCAGATAGTAGGCGTGCTCCCAGACGTCGGCTCCGAGCAGGGCGGCCTTGCCGTCGGATACCGGCGAGTCCTGGTTGGCGGTGGAGGCTACGGCGAGGCCGCTGCCGTCATGTACCAGCCAGACCCAGCCCGAACCGAACTGGCCGATGCCGCCGGCCTTGAAATCGTCTTTGAATGAGTCGAACGAACCGAACGCCGAATCGATAGCCGCAGCGAGGTCGCCCGAAGGAGCGCCGCCGCCGTCCGGGCTCATCATCTGCCAGAACAGCGAGTGGTTGTAGTGGCCGCCGGCGTTGTTGCGAACCGGACCCTGCTTGTCGGCCGGCAGGGAGCCGAGGTTCTTCAGCACGTCCTCGACGTCGTTGTCGGCGAACTCGGTGCCCTCCAGGGCGGCGTTCGCCTTGTCGACGTATGCCTGGTGGTGCTTGTCGTGGTGAACCCGCATGGTCGCCTCGTCGATGTGAGGCTCGAGGGCGTCGTAGCCATAAGGAAGATCGGGAACTTCGTAAGCCATCTGGAACTCCTTGGTTATTGACTGGTGATGTCGGTACTGGACCGTCTCGGTACGTCTACCCTAGCGATCCGCTGGTTAATTCCTACCCACGAGCTTGGGGATCGATTCCGCGGGCGGGCGAAGACCGGGTTCGGAACCGCTCGAACCGCTCGACCCTCCCGCGCCTTCACCGACCCCTCCGGCGCCCCGGCGGGCCCCTTGCCCGTCCTGACCGATCCCTCCCGCGCCTTGTCGGACGGCTGAGCCGGGCGACCCGCCGCGCGGCCGGAGCGCGATTGCCGAAACCGCGGCGCTCAGGCCCAGCAGCGCGACGCTGACCACGATCATCGTGTGGTAGCCCGACATGAAGGCGATCCGGGCCCCCTCGATCAACGGCTCGGCCATGGTGGACGGCATCGTCTGGGCGATATCGACAGCCCGGTTGAGCGATTCGCGCGCGTTCTCGATCCCGATCGGGCTTACCCCTTCGACCGGGCCGAGCCGGGCGCTGTAGGCGATCGCAAGGATCGAGCCGAGCACGGCCACCCCGAAGCCGCCGCCGAGTTCGTAGGCGGTCTCTTCGATCGCCGCCGCGCCCCCGGCCTCGTCCGCCGGGACCGAGGAGATGATCACGTCGTTGGCAGCGACCAGCGCGACCTCGAGGGCGAAGCCGATCAGCAGGAAAGACGGCCAGAGAAGCCAGTACTGGTCCTGCAGCCCCAGCGCCAGCATCGGAACCAGGCCGAGCGTGGTCGCCCCGAGGCCGAAGGTGATGGTCCAGCGGGTTCCGAGCCGCCCGAGCACCCGCGCGGCGAGCAGCCCCCCGATCAGGGTCGAGATCATCAGTGGCAGGAGGCGGACGGCTGCCGCCAGCGGTTCCAGGCCGAGGACCAGCTGAAGGTACTGGGCCCCGAAGAACTCGATCCCGACCAGCCCGAACATCGAGAGGAAGACGCAGCCGACCGCGACCGCGAACTCGCGCCGGGCGAAGAGGCGTACGTTGAGCAGCGGGTGTTCCTGTCCCAGCTGTCCCCGGACGAACAGGTACAGGGCCGACACCCCGGCAACGGTCGCGGCCACGGTCACCGGCGCGAAGAAGCCGTACCGGGCGCCCTCCTTGAGGCCGAACGCGATCCCGAGGATGCCGACCGCGGCAAGGACCACCGCACCGGTGTCCCAGGGCGGCGGCTCCTCCGCCCGGCTCTGGGGAAGCAGCCGGATCGCGAACGGGGCGACGATCAGCAGGATCGGGATGTTGATCAGAAAGACCGCGCCCCACCACCAGTGCTCGACCAGGAAACCGCCGACCAGCGGGCCGATGGCGGCCCCGCCGGCGCTCGTCGCGCTCCAGATGCCGACCGCCCGCACCCGCTCCCCGCGGTCGCGGAAGACGTCGCGGATGATCGACATGGTCGGAGGCAGGATCATCGCCCCGCCGACCCCGAGCAGCGCCCGGGCGGCGATCAGGAGCGGCGCGGTCGGCGCAAACGCCGCCGCCAGCGAGGCCACCCCGAACAGGGCGAAGCCGGCAAGCAGGACCGACTTGCGACCGAGCCGGTCGCTCGCCACGCCCGAGGCGAGCAGGAGCGGCGCCGCCACCAGCGGGTAGACGTCGATGATCCAGAGCAGCTGAAGCGCGCTCGGGTCGAGGTCTGCCGAGATCGCCGGGGCCGCGACGTGAAGCACGGTGACGTCGACCACGACCACCAGCAGCGAGGCACAGAGCACGGCGAGAATCGCCCAGCGATCGGGATGTGATGGTCGTGTTTCGACCATTACGACTCCTTCGAACGGGGTGCGTCGGTGCTTCCCTGCGTTTCCGGGGCCGATCCGGCCGCTTCGGCCAGCACGCCCTCGAGCACGGCGGCCCGGACGATCCGCGGCACGTCCCGCGCCCCGGCATATCCGTCATCGACCATGTACCAGGCCGACATCACCTGCGAGCCCAGTGAGTAAGTGAGCCAGCGAGGCGGCAGGTCGTTGCGGAACAGCCCCTCCTGCTGCCCCCGGACGAAAAAACGCTCGAGCCGCTCGTCCTGGGCCTCGAGGCGGGCCAGGAGCTCAGGCACCTTTTCGAGCTCCGGCGTCGCGATCAGCAGCCAGAGCGACTGGGCCAGCGGATAGGAGTCCTCGATCAGCCGGTCGAACGCCTCCAGGACCGAGTCACCGTCGGCACCGGCGCCGTCGATTCCGGCCTCGTCAAAGACCCGGTCGCACTGCTCGAGCATCCAGCCATAGGCCGCCTCGACGACTTCCTCACGCCCACCGAGTACCCGGTGAAGCGTCGCCCGGCTGACCTTCGCGGCAGCGGCGATCTCCCCGGTCGGCGCGCCGGGATTGGAGGTCAGCGCATTGGCAACCCCCCGAAAGAGCTCTTCGCGATCGATTTCCATTTGAGACAGAAGTGTAGCAGGCACGACATATCTGTCTCACCCCTCCAGGCGCGTCTCCGGTGGTTCCGGAGGAGTGCCTGCCGCCCCCGTCCCACCAACGAAAGAAGGGACCCGGGAGGGTCCCTTCTTGAGTCTCAGCGAAGGGACAGACGTCCCATCCACATCGGGGCGCCCGGATTCGAACCGGGGGCCTCACCGACCCGAACGGTGCGCGCTACCAGGCTGCGCCACGCCCCGAGAAAGTCGAGCCTACCGGACTGAATCGATTGCCTGCTGCAGGCGGTCGAGGTCCGGCGCATCCTGGACGACCTCGGTTCCGCTCGGCCCGGTGACAACCGCGGCCGGCTCGTCCCGGATACCGAGGTCGATCGCCAGCTTGTCCTGTTCGACCAGGCTCTCCTCGACCGTGCTTCCCGGCTCCAGGCCGGCCTCGAAATCTTCCTTCCATTCCGGTACTTCGAGGTTCGGGATCGCCTCGGCGAGGGTCTGGAGGAATTCCTCGTCGAGCCCGGTCACCTTGGCCTCATCCTGATTGCGGAACATCAGGTAGGCGTACTGCCAGCCATAGCCCTGCTCCTGGGCCGCCTCGATCGCGAAGAAGCTGAGCTCGGTCGCGTTCCGGGTCAGGGAGCGGTTCCGGTAGAGCAGCTTCAGATCACCGCTGCGCACCTGGCGGGTGACCAGCGGCGGCACGGTCTCCAGGAACTGGTCGCGAAAGGTCTCGCTCTGGGCGTCGAGGAAGAGCTGCATCTGGACCGGGGCACCGTCCTCGCCCAGCCGGTCGTCGAGCTGGCGCACGCCGCCGAAGATGCGCTGGCTGTCGCTGGTTCCCCCGGCCTGGTCGTACTCCTGGCTGGGCTCGCGGGTCGACATGCCGACGATCGCTATGCCGAGCGCCGCGACGGCGACGACCAGGATCAGCAGCACGCGTTTTCGCCCCGGACGGGGAGGTTGCTTGGCCGGAGATTCCATCGCCGGTCAGCTGGCCACGGATTTGTAGTAGCGGACCGCCAGGCCGGTCAGAAGGGTCCGGAAGGTCTCCTCGATATCGACTCCCTCTTCCTGCGAGAAGCGTCGCAGCCCGCGTTCCTCGATCGCCTCGCTGCGCTCGATGACTTCATCGACCAGTTCGGGGTTGCGATCGGAGAAGTAGGCACCCATCGAGTAGAGATCGGTGTCCATCAGCGACTCGATGAACGCGTCGCTGGAACTCAGGGTCTGCCCGGAGGGCTCGCTTTCGGCCACGGCCACATCCTACGGGGGATCGGCCTCCGGCCACCGCTACAGGAGTCCGTCGATCTGGCCGATCGCCAGCCTGATTCCCTCCTCCATACCCATCTCGATCATCTTCTCCATGTCTTCGATCGAGTTGAAGCGGGACTCGATGGTCATTCGGGTGGCAGACTCCCCGGCCCCTTCGATCGATACGCGGACTGTCGTGGTCGGCATCGCGGCATCCGGCTCGCCGTCCTCGTCGGAGAAGCCGTCCTCGAACTCGATCCGGTGGGTCGGTTCGACCGCGGAAAACCGCCACCAGCCACCCGCCCGGTCACCCTCCGGCCCGGTCATGAAGTAGCTGGCCCTCCCGCCGGGAGTGAGATCGTGATCGACGAAAGTCGCCGGCCAGGTCGGTGGGCCCCACCACCTCTCGAGCAGGCGCGGGTCTTCCCACATCTGCCATACGCGGTCGACCCCTGCCTCGAATTCCGAGGTCACGATCATGGTCAGGTTCTCGGGGTTCTTCTCAATGTCGGTCACCGGCATCGGGACCCTCCTTTTCGGGTTGGCTTGTATCGGGTTGGTTCAGGACTTCGTCAAACAGGTCGATCCGCTCACGCCAGACCTCTTCGAACTGTTCGAGCAGGCGCCGGGCGGTCTCGATCGCTTCGGTGTTGCCACGAACGATCTGTTCACGGCCCCGGGGCCGCTTGCTGACGAGTCCCGCGGCCTCGAGCAGGGCCACGTGCTTCTGGACCGCGGCGAAGCTCGTCGTGTAGCAGCGGGCCAGCGCCGAGACCGAGTATTCGTCTCGCATCGATCGCCTGACGATATCCCTGCGGGTCGGGTTCGCGAGCGCTCCGAAGAGCCGATCGGCCTTTTCTTCATCGGAAGTACTTACAACCATTTGATTGTAGATTATCAGGCCGGGAACGTTTGCGCGAGGGCGGCCCGGGCGATCGGGTCGGCGTTCGACCAGGGCGGGCCGGGCGATACGGCGGCCGGATAAGGTGTGCCGATGGCTGCCCGTGACGACGTGATCTCGTTCTGCGATCAGCTGCTGGAGATCGATTCGTTCGATGACTACGGGCCGAACGGCCTCCAGGTGCCGGGCTCGGCCGAGGTCGGCCGGGTCGCCACCGCGGTCTCGGCCCATCTCGAATCGATCGAGGCCGCGATCGCCTCCGATGCCGACCTCCTGATCACCCATCACGGCCTGTTCTGGGACTTCCACCCCCGGGTCCTCAGTGAAGCGATGGCGACACGGTTGAAGGCGGCACTGGACGCCGGGCTCTCTATAGCCGGCTACCACCTGCCACTCGACGCGCATCCCGACTACGGCAACAACGCGCTGCTATGCCGCAGCCTTGGGTTCATCCCGGGCCCGGGCGAGATCGGCCTGGCAAAGGGCCGGAACATCGGGGTCACCGGGACCCGGCCCGAGCCGATCCCGGCGGCTGAGCTGTTCATCCAGACCGAGGACGAGCTCGGCCAGGTGCCGCTGGTTCTCCCCCACGGCCCGCAGGAGATCAGCTCGATCGGGGTCGTGACCGGGGCAGGAGCCGGCGAGATCCACCGCGCGATCGAGCTCGGGCTCGACGCCTTCCTGACCGGTGAACCGGCCGAGCACGTCATGGCCGACGCCCGCGAGGGCGGGATCCACTTCATCGCCGGTGGCCACTACGCCACCGAGAGGGCCGGGGTCAGGCGACTCGGAGAACTGGTTGCCGAACGGTTCGGGGTCGAACACGAATTCATCGACGTACCAAATTCGATCTGATATGGAAGGATCAGGGTCAGCTTCTCCGCGGAGACGGGGAAATTCACCGAACCCGGTACCGGGCTGTCGCCAGCCGACCGGGACCAAGGAGTTTCAACTTGCCTGAGACCGACCTCACGCCCAGCAGCCGATCAAAGACCCTGGCCGACCTGCTCCCGATCGCCGCCGAAGATCACGGCCCTTCCGATGCGTTCATGTTCAAGGGCGACGCCGACGCCTGGGAGACGAGGACCTTCAACCAGGTTCTGGACGAAGTGCGCGAGATCTCGCTCGGACTGGTCGAACTCGGCGTCGAGCATGGCGATCGGATCTCAATCCTCGGCAACACCCGTCCCGAGTGGACCCTGTTCGACTTCGCCGGGATGACCGCGGGCGCGGTCGTGGTCCCGATCTACCAGACCAATTCGGCCAGTGAGTGCGAGTACGTGCTCGAACACTCCGAAGCGCGCTTCGTCGTGGTCGAAAACGAGGAGCAGCTGGACAAGGTCCGGGCGATCAGGGACAGCCTGCCCGACCTCGAGCAGGTCATCCTGATGATCGGCGAGGCCGAAGACGCGGTTTCGATGGCCGAGCTCAAGCAAAAGGGGGCCGAGGCCGAGGCTTCGGCGTTCGACGAGCGCGTCCAGGCGGTAACCGGTGACGACATCTGCAAGATCGTCTACACCTCGGGCACGACCGGCCCGCCCAAGGGCTGCGTGATCTCACACGGCAACTACCGCGCAATGCTGAACATGGCCGAGGAGGCCAGGCTGCTCGGCCCCGGCGAAACGACCTTCCTGTTCCTCCCTCTCGCCCACGTCTTCGCCCTGCTGATCCAGTATGGCGTCCTCGACGTCGGTGGCCGGATCGCCTTCTGGGAGCGTGACCCGCTGCGGATCGTCCCCAGCCTGGCCGAAGTCAAGCCGGAGAACTTCCCCTCGGTCCCGCGGATCTTCGAGAAGGTCCACGACACGATCATCGCCGGAGCCGCCAACGCCGGGGGGATCAAAGCCGTGATGTTCAAGTGGGCGATCAAGGTCGGCATGCGGATGCGGGAGGTCGAGGATGAAGGCAGGACCCCGAACTTCGTGCTCAAGAAGCAGTACGAGATCGCCGACAGACTGGTTCTGAGCAAGATCCGCGATGTTTTCGGCGGCAAGCTGAAACTGGCCCTCACCGGCGCCGCTCCGATCGATCCCGAGATCCTGCGCTTCTTCCACGCAGCCGGGGTCCCGCTGCTCGAGGCCTGGGGCATGACCGAGACCTCGACCGGAGGTACCGCCAACCTTCCCGACGCCCACAGGGTCGGCACCGTGGGCAAACCGGTACCCGGCGTGGAGACCCGGATCGGTGAAGACGGAGAGCTGCTGGTCCGCGGCCCCAACGTCTTCCAGGGCTACTACAAGAACGAAGAGGCAACCCGCGAAGTCCTGGTCGACGGCTGGCTGCACACCGGTGACCTCGCCTCGATCGACGGGGACGGATACGTCACGATCACGGGCCGCAAGAAGGAGATCATCATCACCGCCGGAGGCAAGAACATCACCCCGGTCAACATCGAGGCGATGATCAAGCGCCACCCGCTTGTCTCACAGTGCGTGGTGGTTGGTGACCGGCGGCCCTACCTGGTCGCCCTGGTGACCCTCGATCAGGAGGCCCTGACCCAGTTCGCGGCCGAGCAAGGCACGCTCGACGAACCGGCCACAATGGCCCGCAACAAGGAAGTCCGCGAGACGATCGAAAAGCACGTCGAAGAGGTCAACACCCACTTCGCCCCGGTCGAGCAGGTCAAGCGGTTCGAGATCCTCCCGGCCGACCTGACTCAGGAGGGCGGCGAACTGACCCCGACGATGAAGCTGAAGCGGCCGGTGATCGTCTCGAAGTACGAAGACGAGATCGAAGGGCTCTACTCGAGCTGAGCGGCTAGGAGGTGCCGGTCTGGCGCAGGAGCGCCCCGGTGGTCTGCTCGAAGATCCGGCGCCAGACCGAGTCCTCAGACGTTTCCTGCTCCCTGATCTTGCGAACGACCCGGCGCAGGCGCTTGGCCGAGATCTGAATGCCGTGCTTCTCGGCGATCGCGGTGTAGTCGGCGTAGTCGCCGGCCAGCCTGTGGGTGACCGTCTCGAAGCCATGGGTCGCGATTTCCAGGCGGCGCGAGTAGTCCATGATCGAGGTCCCGAACATCAGCTCGTCGTCGAGATCGGGCTCGAGCAGGAGGATGTCCACCCCGGGGAAGCGCTTCTCCCAGGAGGCGACCATCTTGTGCAGACGCTGGTGTAGCAGTAGCCGGAACGACTGGTTGGCTATCGCCGGGACGCCCATCTCGGCGATCCGGCGGGCGCGGCCTCCGGAGACCGTCGGAACTCCGCTGTGGCGATCGTTGATGTAGGGCACCATCGGGTTGACCACCACGATGAACTCGGCCCCGTGCTCGACCGCCACGTCGACGTTGGTGGTCGAGTAGATCCCGCCGTCGATCAGCGTCCTGCCGTTCACCTCGACCGGTTCGTAGACCAGCGGCAGCGCGGTCGAGCACTCGACCGCCTTGGAAATCGGGACGCTCGACCAGTCGCCGTCCTGGTCGTCTCCGAGTACCACCCGGTCGCCGCTGTCGAGATCGGTCGCGGTCAGATAGAGGTCGCGCTGAAGGGCGTCGAACGAGTCGGTGACGCCGCGGGTGGCCAGGACTTCCTTGACGTACTCGCCGATCCCGTGATTCGCGTAGAGGCCCTTCGGCAGATGCTCGGCCAGCGCGTAGCCGACGTCGATCGCCGAAACGTCGCTGATCCGGGGAAGCAGGCTCTTGACCACACCGGCCACGTGCAGCGGAAAGGTGACCGCCTTTTTCGCGTACTCGCTGAAGTTCGGCCGCAACATCACATCCTGGCTGAGGCGCTCGATCGGAGCGTCTTCCTCGTCGGTCAGGACCCTCATCATCTCCTCGGGGGTTACCCCGGCCGCCAGCATGCTGCCGATGAACGAACCGGCGCTGGTCCCGACGTACATGTCGAAATCGTTGACCGTGGCGTTGACCGCGAGAAGGTCGATCGCCCGGAGCGCCCCGATCTCATAGACCCCGCCGGTGAATCCGCCTCCGCCGAGCACCAATGCGGTCTTCGAGGTCTTTCGACGGCTGCGTTCTGCCCGTCGCTTTGAGGATTCCTCGATGTTCACGACTTTCCCCATCGACAGGCGATTATGTCAGCAATCTCGGTCGCAGGTCGGCCTCCCGACCGCGGCAGGTCGGCGCCCGGCCGCTACCTTTGTCCTGTCCGTTGTTGCAACACCGATGGAAATCCAGCCCCTGACCACTCCGAAACGCCTTCTGACGGTCGCTGCGGCCGTCTGCATGGCTCTGCTGCTGGGAATCGGCGCCACAGGGGCGCCCGCCCACGCGGGCACCGCCGACGGTCCCCCGCTGCCGCTGCCCAACCCGGACCGGCCCGCCGCGGTCCCGGCCGGAACGCTGCCCACCACGGGCATCAGGGCCGGCGAGGCCGGGGTGAGCGCCTCCGGGATCTGCCCCCGGCTGAAGAGCCTGGCCCGCACCGGCAACGGCCGTGCCGGCCTGATGGTCAAGAACCTCGGCAATGGCCGGACGGTCTGCGGGCTGAACGCGAAGGGCAGCCGCTCGCTGGCCTCGAACACCAAGCTGTTCACCACCAGCACCGCGCTGGCCCGGCTGGGTCAGGACCACCGGTTCAAGACCCGGGTTTACGCCGACGGCAAGCTGAACGACAAAGGGGTGCTGTCGGGCAGCCTCTACCTTCGCGGCGGCGGCGATCCCACGCTCGGCACCGACGCGTTCCTGAACACCTACCTGGCCGGGCAGGGCGCCTCGATATCCCGCCTCGCGGCCAAGGTCAAACGGGCCGGGGTCAGGCGGGTGACCGGCAGGCTGTTCGGCGACGACACCATCTTCGACCGCCTGCGCGGGGTCGCCGACTCGGGTTACTCGACCAGCCCCTGGATCGGGCCTCTCTCGGGGCTTTCGTTCAACGCCGGATTCACCAACTCGAGCCTCAGCCGCTTCAGCGCCAACCCGGAGAAGCTGGCGACCCGGTCGCTGGTCAGGGAGCTGCGGAAGCGCGGAGTGAATATCCGCCCGGAGATCGTGATGCGAAGGACGCCGCAGAAGGCCAGATCGCAGATAGTCGCCAGGCTGGGCTCGCCGAACATGACCTGGATGGCCCGGCTGACCAACCTCGACTCGAACAACTTCTTCGCCGAGACGCTGCTCAAGGGCATCGGCGCCAGGGTCCGGGGGTCGGGCACGACCCGCAGCGGCACGATCGCGGTCAAGCGGTTCGCGGCGGGACTGGGCTCGAAGGTCTCGCCGGTCGACGGCTCCGGGCTGACCATCTCCAACCGCTCAAGCGCGGCCGACGTGGTCACCCTGCTGAACCGGGTCCGCAGGAAGCCCTACGGCGAGGCGCTGTTCGACTCGCTTCCGGTGGCCGGCCGCGACGGCACCCTGGCCGACCGGATGAAGGGCACCGCCGCCGCCGGCCGCTGCCACGCCAAGACCGGGACATTGACCGGGGTCAGCGCGCTCTCGGGCTACTGCTACAACCGGTCGGGCCGCAAGTTCGCCTTCTCGATCCTCATGAATTCGGTCCGCGACACCTACGCCGCCCGGGCCGCCCAGGACCGGATCGCCGCCCTGATCGCCGGGCTCTGAGCACGGCAAAGCGCCGTTTCACCGGCCAGAACCGGGATCCGGGCCTTTACGCCCAGATCCAATTCCCTCCGGACGAAACCCGAATAGCATTTTCGACGATCGCACCGCGGGGCCCCGATAAGGCCCGAATGGGCGCGTGGACCGCTATTCGCGGGGCCTACCTCCGCACCGACGAGAACACCACCAGGGTGATCCGATCTCTTCTTTGAGGTTGATCGCTCGGCCAGCCGGCGTTTCGATCCCGCCGCAGTCGATGCCCTTTCCGGCTACCGCCCCAACCGGTCGCAGCTGCGGAAGGGCGGGGTAGAGTCAGGGCATGGAGGAGATCGTGAAGCTCCCCGACGACCCCGGGCTGAGATACCTGGCGGAAATCCTCGAGGCAAACGGCGCGGTCGCGGAGCTCTTTGACCACAAGTGGCGGATGGTTTACTTCTCCACCGAGGCGGCAAACATGATGGCGGTCTCGGCGGAAGACGTCGAGAGCTACCTGGGGATCTCCCAGACCGTTCGAAGCGAACGTTATCCGGAGATCTGGCGTGCGTCACGTGAGACCGGAGTCGCCTGGGTCGAGGCGGTTTTCCCACTAATGCTTCACGACGTCCCGCCCGACGATCCCGACTTCGACGATGTGTTCGGAAAAGGTCGAGATGCAGCGGCGCGAATGCGGCCGGCGCCACCACCGGCGCTGGCCGCGACCGTCACCACCAGCTGGCCCGATGCGGTTGAGAGGTTCAACACCTGGACGGGCGACGTCGAAGTTCTCTATCTACGGGTCCCCCGCCCGAGTGGCTCGCTGCTCGGCGTTATTGCGATCTCGAGGCCGGCGATCCCGCCGACCCTGGCAGCGCGGCTGTCGCGGGGCGAGCGAGCGACCCTCGAGCGGATCGATCGCCTCAGCGAGCCGGCCCGGCGCCCGGCGGCAATCCTGTTCGCCGACCTCGAGGCTTCGGGAGATCTCTCACGCAGGCTCTCCTCGACTGCCTACTTCGGGTTGATTCGGGGACTTACCGACCTGATCGACTCGTCCGTGACCGCCCACGGAGGGATAGCCGGTAAACATGCCGGCGACGGCGGATCGGCGCTGTTCGTGGTCGAGGACGGGAACGAGTCGGTCGCTGCCCACGGCGCGATCGCGGCCGCGAAGGCCATCCGCGAGGGTGCGGGCGGACTCGTCGAAGACGGCGGTCCCGAGGTCCGGGTCAACCTCGGGCTGCACTGGGGCGCGACGTTGATGGTCGGCCAGGTTTCGGCCGGGGGGCGGCTGGAGGTCACGGCCCTGGGCGATGAGATGAACGAGGCGGCCAGGATCGAGTCGGTGGCGAAAGAGGGTGCCATCCTCGGCTCCAAGCAGCTGATCGAGCGGCTCGATCCGGAAGCGGCCCGCAACCTGGACCTCGACAGTGACCGGCTGATCTACCGGCCACTGAGCGAACTCGGACCCGAGGCCAAGGCTGCCCGCGACGCCGGGCCGATCGCCGTCACCGAGCTCTGACCTGACCGCGGGTCGCGCAATCAAGCCGGACTCGCCGCCCAGGATCGAATCGCCGCCCTGATCGCCGGCCTCTGATCACCGGCTGGGCGCCGGCCGGCGAACGGGGGGCAGCGCGACGGGGCCGGCCGGAGCCGGCCCCGTCGGTGCGCCTGTCGGCGGCTGCTGCCGGGTTGGTGGCAACCTGCAGGCCGGCTACTGCGTAAGGCAGTGGGCGAAGACCTTCAGTTCACCGGGCTGGTTGGCGATGTTGTACGCGCTCACCTTCCATCCCTCGCCGTCCTTGTTGGAGGTGATTGGGAGCAGGGCGGAGCTGTTGGGCGGAACGACCGGCGGAGCCTCATATCCACCCAGGAGGATCCTGTCGCCGGGGTCGCACGACACCGAGACGCTGGCGGTAGTCATGGGTTGGACCGTGGTGCTCTCGAGCATCGTCACGGTCCCACCGAGCTGAGAGCTCTTCACCGCACCGTCGGAGATCTTGCTCGGGATGACCGACTCCTCGTCCAGCTTGTCCGAGGTGACCGCCATGTCGTCGAGCTTGCTGGTGGGGACCGAGTTGTCCTTCAGCTTTCCGAACCCGACCGCCTTGGACTTGAGCTGCTTGGTTCCGACCGCCTTGGACTTGAGCTGCTTGGTTCCGACCGCCTTGGACTTGAGCTGCTTGGTTCCGACCTGGTTCTTGCCGATCGAGCTTGCGGCGTAGGCACCGCCGCCGAGGCCGACGAACAGGGCGATAATGGCGATCAGCAGCGCCGGGGACGGCTTCCTGATACCGGGGTTGCTCATTCTTTCTCCTTTTTCTCGCACCGCGAGAACCCGAGGAGCCCGCTACGGACGGACGCTGGTCCCGCGATTTCTCTGCACCGGGGAGCGGCCAGGGACTCGCCGAGGCACCTTGCCCGAACGACCCCCCCTTTTCTCACCAATGCACCTTATGGACGAGAGGCTACATCGAAAGGGAAGAGACAACCAGTTGCTCGGAACCCGATCGGCCGGGCCACCGGAACCGCGTGTTCGGGTCCTACGCCTGGTCGTCTTCCGGCTTCGCCGGCGGTTCAGGGTCGGGCAGGTCGCCGGCCAGCAGGCGGTCGAACCCCTCGCGGTCGAGTACCGGGACGCCCAGCTTCTCGGCCTTGTCGCGCTTTGACCCGGCGCTCTCTCCGGCGACCACGAAATCGGTCTTCTTCGAGACCGAACCGGTCACCTTGCCCCCGGCCCGCTTGACCATCTCCCCCGCCTCGTCGCGGGTCAGGTCGGGCAGGGTCCCGGTCAGGACCACGGTCTTGCCGTCCAGCGGCCCTCCCTCGGGCCGGCGCTCGGACTGATCCAGCTCCATCCGCAGGCCGGCCTCCCGGAGTCGCAGGACCGTCTGCCAGGTCCGATCGTCGGCCAGCGACTCGCTGACCTGGCGGGCCATGATCGGGCCCACCCCTTCGGTCTCCTCGATCTGCTCCGGCTCGGCCTCGTGGATCTCGTCGATCGAGCCGAACCGGTCGGCGAGGGCTTCGGCGGTCACCGAGCCGACGCCCGGCAGGCCGAGCGCGAACAGGACCCGGGGGAACGGCACCTCGCGGGAGCGGTCGATCTCGGTGACCAGGTTGGCGGCCGAGATCTCGCCCATACCGCTCAGCGACTCGAGCTGTTCCCGGGTGAGACCGTAGATGTCGGCGACTTCCGAGATCAGGCCCTCTTCGAGGAACCGGGCGACCTGCTTTTCCCCGAGGCCCTCGATGTCCATCGCGCCGCGCGAGACGAAGTGCTTGATGTGCTGGAAGGTCTGCCCCGGGCAGCCGGAACGATTGGGGCAGATCGAGAAGACCGAGTCCTCCGGCTTGACGACCGCGGTTCCGCAGGCCGGGCACTTCTTCGGCGGCTTCGGCCGCCGGGCGCCTTTCGGCCGCTTCTGGGGCAGGGCCGAGACCACCTGCGGGATCACGTCGCCGGCCCGCAGCACCACCACCTCGTCTCCGGCCCGGACGTCCTTGCGCTCGAGGTCCTCCTCGTTGTGCAGGGTCGCGGTCGAGACCGTCACCCCGCCGACCCTGACCGGCTCGAGCAGGGCCCAGGGAACCAGGTGGCCGGTCCGGCCGACGTTCCAGTCGATTTCCTTCAGCCTGGTCGTAGCCGTGGTCGGGGGGAACTTCCAGGCGATCGACCATCGCGGTTCCCGCCCGGCCGTCCCCAGCTCGTTCCAGAGACCGAGTCGGTCAACCTTGATCACGACCCCGTCGATCTCGAAGTCGAGCTCGTCGCGCCTGTCCAGCCACCACTGGCAGCGTTCGAGCACCCCTTCGATGCTGTCGTGCACCGCCGTATCGGGGTTGGTCTGGAAGCCTTTCGAGGCCAGCCACTCGACTTCACCCGAATGAGTCTCGAAGGCCTCGCCCTCGCTCACCCCGATCCCGTAGGACCAGATCGCCAGCGGCCGCTCAGCCGCCATCTTCGGATCGAGCTGGCGGATCGACCCGGCGGCCGAGTTCCTGGGATTGGCGAAAGCCGGCAGCCCCTCCTCGGTCCGGCGCCGGTTCAGCTCGGCGAACGCCTCGATCGGCAGGTAGACCTCACCGCGGACTTCGATCAGCGGCGGCGCGCCCTCGATCTGCTTGGGCAGCTCCTCGATCGTCTCGATGTTGTGGGTGACGTCCTCGCCGACCCTGCCGTCGCCCCGGGTCGCACCCCGGACGAAGCGGCCGCCCTCATAGGTCAGCGAGATCGCCAGGCCGTCGATCTTGGGCTCGGTCACGTAGGTGAGCTCGCCGGGATCGACGTCGCCTCGCTCCAGCCGGTTGCGGACCCGCTCTCCCCAGGCCTCGAGCTCCCCGGCGGTCCGGGCGTTGGCCAGCGAGAGCATCGGGATCGCGTGCTCGACCGGGGCGAACGCCTCGACCGGGGGTGAGCCGACCCGCTGGGTCGGCGAATCGCCGGTGATCAGCTCCGGGTTCTGCTGCTCGAGCCGTTCCAGCTCGGCGTAGAGGCGGTCGTACTCCTCGTCGGAAATCTCGGGGGCATCTTTGGCGTGGTACAGCTCGCTGTGACGGCTGACCTGCCCCCGCAGCACCTTGATCCGCTCCGCGACGGAGTCTCCGGATCCTTCCCCCTCCGCGGCCGAGTCCCCGTGGCCTTCCTGCTCTGCGGCCGGCGACAAGCCGGACTCACTCCCCGAGCGCCCCGAGCAGGCGCTCGAAGTCGCGCTGACGGAGCCCGTCGAGCCCGCCATGATCGGTCAGATCCAGGTGAAGCGGGGTCACCGAGATCCGGCTCCTGGCGATCGCGCCGATGTCGGTCCCGGGATCGTCGTCGGCGTCGGGCTCGTAGCCGTAGATCTGGTAGTGGGTGCGGCCCCCGGACTCGTCTTTTCTGATCTTTCGCAGTTCGTCGCGGTAGAGCCGCTTGCCCAGCCTGGTCACGTCTATCCCCTCGGGCTCGGCCCCCGGGACGTTGATGTTGAGCAGGGTGCCGCTCGGCATCGGGTGCTCGGTCACCTCGTGCACGGTCGCGGCGGTGAACCTGGCGGCCAGGTCGAAGTCGAAGTCGCGCTTCGGCCGGTATCCCATCTCGCCCTCGTTCGACTGCTGGGAGACCGCGATCGCCGGCAGGTCGAGGATCACCCCTTCGAAGGCGGCGGCCACGGTTCCCGAGTAGGTCACGTCGTCGCCGAGGTTGACCCCGTGGTTGATCCCGGAGACGATCAGGTCCGGGCGCTCGCCCAGCAGCCCGACCGCGGCGAAGCGCACGCAGTCGACCGGGGTGCCGTCGGTCGCGTGGCCGAGATCTCCGTCCTCGAACCGGATCTCCTCGACCGAAAGCGACGAGCGGGTGGTGATGCTGCGGGCCGAGGCCGAGCGGTTGGAATCCGGGGCGATCACGTCGAGCTGGACACCGTCGATCTTGCGCAACTCCCGCCTCAGGGTCTGCAGGCCGGTGGCACCTATCCCGTCGTCATTGGTCAGCAGAATCCGCACGTCCTAAGAATAGGGACGGCGGTTCGCGCAAGGGCGGCGGCTCCGGGTAGTCGACCCGGATCAGGTAGAGACCCTCGGGCGGGGCGGTGACCCCGGCCAGAGGGCGATCTCCGCCGTCGAGCAGCCGCCTGAACCCGTCGATCGTGCGGGAACCGTCGGCGACCTCGATCATGGTCCCGACCAGGATCCGGACCATGCTGCGCATGAAGGTATCGCCGGTGATCCAGAACTGGAGGGTGTCGGTCCTGGTGGCCGCCCCGGTCTCGGGGTCGCTGAATCCCGGCTCCCCGATCCACTCGGCCGCGTGGATGATTCGCTCGAAACGGGTGTGGTAGGTGTCGGTCGGGGTGAAAGCGGTGAAGTCGTGGCAGCCGAGGATCGCCTCGGCGCAGAGGTCGAGCGCCTCCCGGTCGATCGGGCGGGTCAGCCACCAGGCCCGCCGCGGGGCGAACGGGCTTCCCGGCCGCCGGGTCAGCAGGCGGTAGCAGTAGGTGCGCGAGACGGCGTCCCGGCGGGCGTCGAAGCCGTGCTCGACCGGGGTGACCGCCCGGATCGCGATCTCGACCGGGGTCAGCCCGTTGAGGCTCCGGATGATCGTCTCCGGCATCTCGCCCTCGTACTCGAAGCTGGCCACCTGGCCCAGCGCGTGCACTCCGGCGTCGGTCCGGCCGGCCACCTTCAGCCGGATCGGCTCCGTCCTCAGGGTCACCTCCAGGGCCCGCTCGATCAGCCCCTGGATCGTCGGCGTCCCCTCCTGTCTGGCCCAGCCCTTGAACGGGGTGCCGTCATATTCGATGTCGAGCCGCCAGAACACCGGCCAAGGATAGGCCGCCGCGCCCGCTCAGCGGGCGCCTACCACCAGGGGCGGATCAGCTTCAGGGTCGAGCGGGTCTTCTTGCCCCAGACCTTGGCCTTGACCCTGACCTTGCCCTTGACGTTCCGCCTGGCCTCGACCTTGATGCTCCTGGTCGCCGTCTTGCGCGGTTTGATCTTCTTGAAATGCACGAACGGGGTGACCGACACTCCCTTCTTCGACGTGAACAGGTGTACCCAGACGTCGCGTGCCGACCCCTTGCCCTTGTTGGTCACGGCCACCTTCATCTTCACGTAGCCGTCACGGTAGACCCAGCCCTTCTTGGGAGTCAGCTTGACTTTGGTGATCCGAGGCTTCTTCTTGCCGGACTTGCCACCCCCTCCGTTGCCCGTTCCGCCCGGATCGGTGGGGCCGGTCGGGCCGGTCGGACCGGTCGGGCCGACGGGGTCGACAGGAGGGGCGGGACCCGTCGGGCCCGTGGGGTCGGTCGGGCCGGTGGGACCGGTGGGACCGGACGCGCCGCCGATCAGCTGGATCCGGCTGTTGCCGGTGTCGGAGACGTAGATCACTCCTTCGCTGCCCGGCGTAACCCCCGCCGGGAAGCTGAACCCGCCGCTGCCGCCACTGCTCCAGGCTTCGAGAAAGCCGCCCCCGGAGTTGATCTTCTGGATCCGGTTGTTACCGGTGTCGGAGACGAGCAGGCTGCCCGATCCACCCCTCGCCAGACCGCGGGGCGCCGAGAACTGGCCGTCGCCGGAACCGGCGTTGCCGATCTGCAGCTGGAAGACACCGTTGGGGTCACTCTTGATGATCCTGTTGTGGCCGGTGTCGGCGATGTAGACGGTGCCGCCGGCCGTTTCGGCTACACCTTCCGGTCCGCTCAGGCCTCCGTGGTCGATGAACTTCCACTCGGCGTAACAGAAGCCATATACGGTGCACCGCTGGATGCGGTTGTTACCGGTGTCGGCCACGAACAGGTCGCCGACCGTGTTGACCGCCACCGCCGAGGGGGAGCTGAAGTAGCCCAGCCCGCTGCCGCCGGAGCCCCACTCCGCCTCGAAAGAGCCGTCGGAACGGAGTCGCTGGATCCGGTTGTTGCCGGTGTCGGCGACGAAGATCGTGCCCGAGCTGTCGATTGCAATCCCGCGTGGAAGGCTGAACTGGCCCTGGCCGTTTCCGGCCGAGCCGAAAACTTCGAGTTGGGCGCCGGACGAACTGAACTTGACGATCCGGTCGTTGCCGGTATCTGCCACGTAGACGTTGCCGGAGGGATCGGTGTCGATCCCCCGGGGTCCGGAAAGTCCGTCGAAGGCGGCCGAGGCCGCGGTTGCGGGAATGAGGCCGATCGCGAGCAGGGGCAGAGCAAGCCGGAGAGGGCGCAGCCTGAAAATCCGGCAAAACAGCTCCCATGCTTGCTTCATGCGTCGCATCAACAGTCCGACGATAGCAAAGCGATTCGCTGTCAAAGGCGATTTCGGAAATCGCGAATGGAACCTCCCGAACCGGGATCGGGAGTGGATGAATGGGTATCGCGAGCCTGTCGTGGCGCGCCGGCCGCACGCCCGCCGAGCGCGATCCGGCCGTCTGAGGCCGGGCCGCTCAGACCAGTTCGAGGAAGACCATCTCGGTCGAGTCCGACTTGCGCGGACCGATCTTGATGATCCGGGTGTATCCCCCGGGCCGCTCGGCGTAGCGCGGAGCGATCTCGTCAAACAGCTTGTGCACGGCGAATTTGTCCTGTCGAAGGGTGGACAGGGCCTGGCGCCGGGCGTGCAGGTCGCCGCGCTTGGCCAGGGTGATCAGCTTCTCGATCTCGGGCTTGGCCGCCTTGGCCTTGGCCTGGCTGGTCTTGATCCGCTCGTGCTCGATCAGTTCCTTGGACAGGTTGCTGAGGAGCGACTTGCGGTGGGCCGGATCACGGCCCAGCTTGTTTCTCTTCTTCGCGTGTCGCATCGTCTGTCTCCTCGTATCCCGCGGCCGGAGATCAGTCCTGGCGCAGCTCGTAGCCGCGGCCCTGCAGGTTCTCGATTACCTCTTCGATCGACTTCTGGCCGAAGTTCGGGATCGCGCCGAGCTCGGACTCCGACTTCAGGAGCAGCTGGCCGATCGTCTCGACCCCGGCCCGCTTGAGGCAGTTGTAGGAGCGCACGCTGAGCTCGAGCTCGTCGATCAGGATCTCGTTGTCGGGGCCGGCCGGAATTCCCCCGGTCGCCTCGGTCGCGACCTCGGCCACGACCGGCTCACGGGCGGTCAGTTCCTCGACCCGGTCCGGGTCGCTGAAGATGGCCAGGTTCTTGATCAGGATCTCGGAGGCCTCGCGCAGGGCGGTGTTCGGCTCGATCGAGCCGTCGGTCTCGAGTTCCAGGGTCAGCTTGTCGAAGTCGGTGCGCTGGCCGACCCGGGCCGCCTCGACCGTGTAGGCCGAACGGCGGATCGGCGAGAAGATCGAGTCGATCGGGATCACGCCGATCGGCTGGTCGTCGTCCTTGTTCTCGTCGGCCGGGCGGTAACCGCGGCCGCGGCCGATGGTCACGTACATCTCGAGCCGGGTCTTCTTCTCCAGCGTGGCGATCGGGGCCTCGGGGTTGAGGATCTCGACGCCGGCCGGAAGGTCGATGTCGGCCGCGGTGACCTCACCGGGGCCGGTGGCGACGATCGGGGCCTCTACCGCGTCGGCCTCGGTGTGCATCCGCACGACCAGTTCCTTCAGGTTCAGCACGATGTCGGTCACGTCTTCGGTCACCCCGGCGATCGAGGAGAACTCGTGCGAGACGCCCTCGATCCGGACGCTGGTGATCGCGGCGCCACCCAGCGAGGAGAGCAGCACCCGGCGGAGGCTGTTGCCGAAGGTGTAGCCGAATCCCTTGTCGAGGGGCTCGATCGTGAAGAGACCCTTGTTTTCGTCAATCTGTTCGGAGCTGATGCTCGGTACCTGGAAGTCAGTGCTCATTAGTCCTCGGTTACTGGTTGAAGGTGAAAACTGGTGGTAGCTGCCCGGCGCTAGACGCGACGGCGCTTGCTCGGGCGGCAGCCGTTGTGGGCCTGCGGGGTGACGTCTTTGACGCTGGTCACGTCGAGCCCGGCCGCCTGCAGTGAGCGGACAGCGGTGTCCTTGCCGGATCCGGCCCCCTTGGCGAAGACCTCGACTTTCTGCATGCCGTGCTCGATGCCCTTCTTGGCGGCCGCGTCGGCGGTCACCTGGGCGGCGAACGGGGTCGACTTGCGCGAGCCCTTGAACCCGGCGCTGCCGGCCGACTCCCAGGCGATCACGTTGCCCTCGAGGTCGGTCAGGGTGACGATCGTGTTGTTGAAAGAGGTCTTTATGTGTGCCTGCCCGACCGTGACGTTCTTTCGAACCTTGCGGCGGGTACGGGCCTTGGCCGGTTTTTTGGCTGCCATCCGGGTTCCTTTACTTTCCGCTCGGCGGCTTGCGCTTGCCGGTTACGCTCATCCGGCGCGGCCCTTTGCGGCCACGCGCGTTGGTCTTGGTCCGCTGCCCGCGCACGGGAAGCCCGCGACGGTGCCGGAGTCCGCGGTATGAGCCGATCTCCATAAGCCGCTTGACGTTCTGGGAACGCTCACGCCTGAGGTCGCCCTCGACGTCGAGCGCGTCGACCGCCTCGCGGAGCTTGATCACCTCGTCCTCGGTCAGGTCCTTGACCTGCGTGCTGTGGTCGATCCCGACCTGGTCGAGCAGGTTCTGGGCGGTCGGCTGACCGATCCCGAAAATGTAGGTGAGGCCGACCTCGGCCCTCTTGTTCAGGGGGATGTTCACCCCGGCGATGCGCGCCATCTACTAACCCTGCCTCTGTTTGTGTCGCGGGTTCTCACAGATCACCAGAACGCGTCCGCGCCGGCGAATAATCTTGCACTTCTCACACATCGGTTTTACCGACGCCCGTACTTTCATCGTCGTCTCAGGTTCCAGTCTCGAAGAATCCTCGCGACCTCCAGTAGTCGAGGCTGCAAGGCACCATTAATGGGGCCCGGAGGCCGACCGGGAACAATAACAGGCTTCTGCGCCCGTTGAGCCGCCGCCGGCGGTATCGGTCAGGCCGAATCCCAGGGGGTCAGGATCCGGGGCCCGTCCTCGGTTGCCGCGACCGAATACTCGAAATGGGCCGCCATCGAGCCGTCCTGGGAAAAAACCGACCAGCCGTCGTCGTCCATGTAGATCTCGGGGCCGCCGACGTTGACCATCGGCTCGATCGCAAAGGTCATGCCGGCCTCGATCTCGGGGCCGCGACCGGGCGTGCCGTAGTTGGGGATCTGCGGCTCCTCGTGCATGCTCTGACCGACCCCGTGACCGACCAGGCTGCGGATGATCGAAAAGCCTTCCGCCTCGACCGTGGTCTGGATCGCGTTGGAGATGTCGCCGATCCGGTTTCCCGGCACGACCTGTGCGACCGCGTAATCCAGCGACCGCTTGGTCACCTCCAGAAGCCGCTCGGTGGTTTCGTCGATCGGGCCTACCGGGATCGTGCTGGCCCCGTCGGCCACCCAGCCATCGAGAGTGACCCCGATATCGAGCGAGAGGATGTCGCCCTTCTCGAGCTCGTAAGGGCCGGGGATGCCGTGCACGACCATCGAGTTGGGCGAGGCGCAGATCGAGCCCGGGAAGCCGCGAAAGCCCTTGAAGGTAGGCACCCCGCCCTGGGAGCGGATGAACTTCTCGGCCGCCTCGTCCAGCTCGGCCGTGGTCACCCCGGGCCTGATCTTGGCGGTCAGCATCTTCATGCAGCGGGCGTGGACCGCGCCGGCGGCCGCCATCTGCTCCAGCTGCTCGTCGGTCTTGCGGATGATCATCGGGCGCTGCGGGGCAAGAGCGGTCTAGCCCTGTTCGAGGCTCAGGGTCGAAACCAGCGACCTGATGCTCTCGGCGACCTGGTCCGGGTCGGTGGTGCCGTCAACCCGGTTCAGCAGGGCCTGCTTTTCGTAGTAGCTGACCAGCGGAGCGGTCTTCTCGTGGTACTGCTCGAGCCGGTTACGGACCACTTCGGGCCGGTCGTCGTCGCGCACGATCAGCTCCGATCCGTCGATGTCGCAGACGCCTTCGGTCTTGGGCCGGTTGAAGTCGAGGTGATAGATGTGACCACCTTCGCTGCACACTCGCCGGCCGGTGATCCTGCGGATGATCTCCTCGTCGGAGACCTCGATCAGGATGACCGCCTCGAGCTGCCGGCCGAGCTTCTCGAGTTCGGCGTCGAGCGCCTCGGCCTGCGGCACGGTGCGGGGAAAGCCGTCGAGGATGAACCCGTGCCCGGCCGTGGAATCCTCGAGCTGGTCGGCGATCACCCCGATGATCACCTCGTCCGGGACCAGGTCGCCCCGGTCCATGTACTCGCGGGCGGCCTGCCCGACTTCGGTCCCGGCCTTGACCGCGTCGCGGAGAATGTCGCCGGTCGCGTAATAGGGCAGCTCGAGGTCCTCCTGAAGGCGCTCGCCTTGGGTTCCTTTGCCGCTGCCGGGCGGTCCGAGCAGAATTAGGTTGAGATCGGGCATGAGTGTTTGTGCGCCCGACGACCTGTGCGGCCATGCGAACGGGCCAGAGAGCGTATCGGAGGACGGCCGATCCGCGCCCCCAGCGAACCGGGAACGGTCGAATCGAGCTACGGTGATCCAGCTTTACCCCCTGTGAGGGGGGAGAATCTGGATCACCGTCAGCGGAACCGCTGACCTTGGATCATGGACCACCGTCAGCCGACACCTCTGACCCTGGACCACCGTCAGCGGACCGCGGTGATGACCCCGTGCACCAGGGAGAGGCCTGAACTCCGGGGAACGCCTGACCTACTTGAGGAAGCCCTCGTAGTTGCGCATCATCAGCTGCGACTCGAGCTGCTTGACCGTGTCCAGGGCGACGCCGACCACGATCAGGATCGAGGTGCCGCCGAAGAAGAAGCCGCCGCCGGTCTGGCTGAACAGGATGGTCGGAAAGGCCGCCACCGCGCCCAGGTACAGGGCACCGGGGAAAGTCAGCCGGGACAGCACCCGGTCGAGGTACTCGGCGGTCGGCCGGCCGGGTCTGACCCCGGGGATGAAGCCGCCGTACTTCTTCAGGTTGTCGGCCTGGTCGACCGGGTTGAAGGTGACCGCGGTATAGAAGTAGGTGAAGACGATGATGAAGAAGACCTCGCCGACCACGTAGGCCCACTGGTCCGGCGCGAGGAAGGCGGCGAAGTCGAGCGCCGCCGGGGTGTTGATCAGCTGGGCGACCGTCGGAGCCATCGCCATGATCGAGGCGGCGAAGATGACCGGGATGACGCCGGCCATGTTGACCCGGAGCGGGAGGTAGGTCGACCCGCCGGAAGTCATCTTGCGCCCGACCACGCGTTTCGCGTACTGCACCGGGATCCGGCGCTGGCCTTCCTGGACGAAGACGATCGCCAGGACCACGCCGAGGATGATGAACGGCAGCAGCACCACGAATACCTGGTCGGGGTTGGTCCACCAGGTCTGGATCCCCGGCAGGACCCCGGAGACGATCGAGGCGAAGATCAGGAGTGATATGCCGTTGCCGATCCCGCGCTGGGTGATCAGCTCGCCGATCCACATCAACAGCGTGGTCCCGGCGGTCAGACAGATCACGATCAGGGCCACGTTGGGCACGGTCATCTCACCGACCACGCTGGCGGTGCCGGTCGGGGTCAGCGAGTTGAACAGGAAGACGTAGGCAAACGACTGCATGAAGGCCAGTGCCACGGTCAGGTAGCGCGTGTACTGGGTGATCTTCTGCTGGCCGACCTCGCCCTCCTTCTGGAGGCGTTCGAGCTGCGGCACGACCACGGTCAGAAGCTGCAGGATGATCGAGGCCGTGATGTAGGGCATGATGCCCAGCGCAAAAAGCGAGAGCCGCGAAAGGCTGCCGCCGGAAAAGAGGTTGAGGAAGCCGAGGATGTCGGAGCCGGTCAGCTGGTCCTCGAGCGTCTTGACCGCGTCTACGTCGATGCCCGGCGCCGGCACGTAGGCGCCGAGCCGGTAGATCGCCAGCATGGCTGCGACGAAGAGGAGCTTCTTGCGAATCTCCGGTACAGAAAAAGCTTTCGCAACCGTTGCGAGCATCAGGCTTCGATCAGCTCACAGCTTCCACCGGCAGCTTCAATCTTCTCTTTTGCCGAGGCGCTGAAGCCGTGGGCGTGTACGGTCAGGGCCTTCGAGATCTCGCCGCCGCCGAGCACCTTGACCGGGTCCGAGCGGGTCGCCAGGCCGACGCCCTTGAGCGTCTCCGGGGTGACCTCGGCCCCGGCCTCGAAGCGGTCCTCGAGGTCGGAGAGGTTGACCGGCTGGGTCGCGGTACGGAACTTCTCGAACGGCATCGACTTCTTCATGTGCGGCCCGCGCAGCTTGCGCATCCGCCTCTGGATCGGCGTCTGCCCGCCTTCGAGGTTGGTCTTTCGCTTGTTGCCCGAGCGCTGGCCCTGGCCGCCGTGGCCGCGGCCCGACGTCTTGCCGGTCCCGGAGCCCTGTCCCCTGCCGATCCTCTTTCTGGGACGGCGGGAGCCCGGCTTCGGGCTCAGGTTGTGCAGGCCGATCTCGTCGGCGCGGCTTTCCTGTTTGTCAGCCATCAGGCCTCCTCGACCTCGACCAGGTGGGTCACGACCCTGAGCTGGCCCTGGAGCTGCGGCGAATCCTCACGCTCGACCTGACGGCCGCGCTTGCCGAGCCCGAGCGCCTCGAGGGTGCCCTTCTGGTGCGGGTTCGAATGAATGTTGGATCGGGTCTGGGTGATCGTGACCTTGGACATCAGGATCCCTCTCCCCTGCCCCGTGCGGCGGCCTCGGCATCCTCTTCGGCCTCTTCGGCCTCCTGGATCTCCTCGGCGACGGCCTCGGTGGCCGGATCGAGCTCGGTATCGGCCTTGACTTCGGCCTCGGCCTCGGACGGAGCGATGGTCGAAGGATCGGAGGCGACCGCGCCGGACTGGCCGGCCTGGTCCTCTTCCGCCTTGGCCTCGAGCGCGGCGATGTCGGCCGGAGTGGCCGACTCTTCGGCATCGGCGGCGCCGAATCGGCTTGGGCCGAGGCATCGTCGCCGCAGCGGCGTCCGGAGTCTCGGCGGCTTCAGCGTCCGGAGTCGCGGCTTCGGCGTCGGGGCAGCGGCGTCCGGAGTCGCGGCGGCGTCGGCGGCCTGCTCGACCGCGGCCGCGCTGGCCTCGTCGTCGGCTCCGCCGCCGTCTTCGCCCTCGGCCTCGGGCTCCTTCTCGATGCCCAACACCTCGGAGATGGTCAGGCCGCGCAGTTCGGCGACCTCTTCCGGCCGGCGAAGGCGGACGATCCCGTCCATGGTCGCCTTGACCAGGTTGATCGGGTTCTGGGTGCCGATGCTCTTGGTGAGGACGTCCTTGACCCCGCCGAGCTCGAGCACCGCGCGTACCCCGCCACCGGCGATCACGCCGGTACCGGCGCTGGCCGGCCTCAGGACCACGTGCCCGGCGCCGAAGCGGCCGATGATCTTGTGGGTGATCGTGTCCCCGTACTTGGGGATCTGGATCAGGTTCTTGCGGGCGTTGTCGACGGCTTTCTGGATCGCCAGGGGGACCTCCCGGGCCTTGCCGTAACCGATGCCGACAACCGACTCTTCATCTCCGACAGCGACGAGCGCGGTGAACGAGAACCGACGACCGCCCTTGACCACCTTGGCCACGCGGTTGATTTCGATCACGCGTTCCTGCAGGTCGAGCCCCTTCGGGCTGACCATCTCGACGCGGGCTGTATCCATTCCCTTCATATCAGCTGTTCACCGTAGCGAAGTCGATTGAACGACCGGATCGCGAAATCGCGGGGTCGTTCCTCAAAACTCCAGCCCACCCTCTCTCGCTCCCTCGGCCAGGGCCTTGACCCTGCCGTGGTAGCGGTAACCGCTTCGGTCGAACACACACTGCTCGACACCTGCCTTCTTTGCGCGTTCGGCCAGCAGCTCGCCGGCCTTCTTCGCCTGATCGGTCCGGCCGAGGTCTCGCAGCCCGGGTTCGGTCCAGTTCGCCGCAGCGACCGTCCTGCCATCGACGTCGTCGATGAGCTGCGCGAAAATACCGCGGTTCGAACGGTAGACCGAGAGCCTGGGGCGCTCGGCGTTCCCGGAAATCTTGGCCCGTACCCGATAGCGGCGCCGCTGCCGGCGCTGGCGGTTGGTTGTGAGGCTCATACGCGCTTGCCGACCTTTCTGGCGACGTGTTCGCCGCGGTAGCGGACACCCTTGCCCTTGTAGGGCTCCGGCGGGCGGCTCTCGCGGATGTTGGCCGCGATCTGGCCGACCTTCTGCTTGTCGATGCCGCGCACGACCACCTCGGTCGGCTGCGGAACGTCGAATTCGATGCCCTCGGGAGCCTCGATCGAGACCGGGTGGGAGTAGCCGAGCGCCAGCTCGAGGTTCTTGCCCCGGGCCGCCGCGCGGTAACCGACCCCCTGGATCTCGAGCCGCTTCTCGTAACCGTCGGTGACCCCGACGATCATGTTGGCGATCAGGCTGCGGGTCAGGCCGTGCAGGGCGCGATGGGGGCCGCGGTCGGTCGGGCGGTCGACCGTGATCTGGTCGTCGGCCGAGGAAACCTTCATCTCGGTCGAGACCGGCTGGACCAGCTCGCCCTTGGGGCCCTTGACCCGGACCTCTCCGGGCTTGATATCCACTTCGACCCCACTCGGGATCGCGATTGGCTGTCTTCCGATTCGGCTCATTGATTCACTCTCACCAGACGTAAGCGACGACTTCGCCGCCGACCCCTTCCTTCTTGGCCTCGTGTCCGGTCATCACGCCGTGCGAGGTTGTGACGATCGCGGTCCCGGTCCCGCCGTGGACCCGGGGAACGGCCCCGTTGCGCACGTAGCGGCGCCGGCCGGGGCGCGAGACGCGCTCGATCCCGGTGATCACCGGCTGGTGGTCGCCGGTGTACTTGAGATCGAGCTTGATCTTCTCGCCGACCTCGGCGGGCTGCTTCTCGAAACCGGTGATGTAGCCCTGTTCGGTGAGGATGCGCGACATCTCGAGCTTCAGCTTCGAGCTCGGCACCTCGACGTTGGCCAGGCCGGAGCTCAGCGCATTGCGGATGCGGGTCAGGTAGTCGGCTATCGGATCGGTGAGCATTTTCCTACCAGCTCGATTTGGTCATGCCGGGGATGTACCCCTCGTGGGCGGCTTCGCGCAGGCAGATCCGGCAGATGCCGAACTTGCGGTAGTAGGCGCGGGGCCGGCCACAGCGGCGGCACCGGTTGTATTCCCGGGTCTTGTACTTCGAAGGGCGCTGCTGGCGCACTTTCTGGGACGTCTTGGCCATCTGGAGCTAGCCCTCCTGCTCTTCGGAATCGTTGGCTTCTTCGGCGCCTTCGGCGCCGTCCTGCTCGCCGCCCTCGCCCTCTTCGGCGTC
Organism: uncultured Solirubrobacterales bacterium; assembly: GCA_963766115.1. Lineage (GTDB taxonomy): Bacteria > Actinomycetota > Thermoleophilia > Solirubrobacterales > 70-9 > 67-14. The sequence continues at coordinate 74,754 of CAVXYR010000007.1, read as the reverse complement.
ATCGGGTTTGTCGGGCTTCTGGGCCGCGATGATCTCGGCGGCCTCGGCCTGTCTGGCGATCTCTTCCTGCTTGGCGATCTCGGCCTCCTCGGCGGCCTTGGCTTCCGCGGCCTCGGCTGCGGCGGCCTCGGCCGATCCCTCGGCCATCGGTCGGTTTTCCTGGGCGAAAGGCATGCCCAGCGCGAGCAGCAGCTCGAAGGCCTCGTAGTCGGTCGGGGCGGTCGTGGTGATCGTGATGTCGAGACCGTGGGTCTCGTCGACCGAGTCGTAGTCGATCTCGGGGAAGATCAGCTGTTCCTTGACGCCCATGGAGTAGTTGCCGCGGCCGTCGAACGAGTTCGCCTTGAGCCCGCGGAAGTCGCGGATCCGGGGAATCGCGATCGAGCAGAGCCGGTCGAGGAACTCCCACATCCGGGCGCCGCGCAGGGTGACCGAGCAGCCGACCGGCATTCCTTCGCGGACCTTGAACGAGGCGATCGACTTCTTCGCGACCCGCACGTTCGGGGCCTGGCCGGCGATCAGCGCCAGCTCTCCGGTCGCCTTCTCGCGGCTCTTGGTGTCCATGTGCGCGCCGAGCCCCATGTTGAGCGTGATCTTTTCCAGATGGGGAGCCCGCATCGGCGTCGAGTAGCCGAATTTCTCGATCAGGTTCGGCAGGATCTCCTCGTTATAGGTATCCCGCAGACGGGGCGGCGGTACTGCCTGTTCAGTTGTGCTCGCTGTTGCTTCCATCGGGTTCCTAGATTGCCTCGCCGGTGCGCTTCGAGAAGCGCTGGCGCTTTCCGTCTTCGGTCCGGCGGATGCCGATCCGGGTCGGTTTGTTGTCCTTGGGGTCGAGCAGCATCACGTTCGAAACGTGGACCGGCCCCTCCTTCTCGATGATCCCGCCGTCGGTACCGGGACCCTGTCCGCTCGGGGACGGCTGGGCCCGCTGATGGCGCTTGATCATGTTGAGGCCGTCAACGTACACGGTTTCCTTCTTCGGGTCGGTCCTGATCACCAGGCCCTGCTTGCCGGCGTCTTTGCCGGCGATGATCTCGACGTTGTCGTCGGTACGGATCCTCATCAGAGCACCTCCGGGGCCAGCGAGATGATCTTCATGAAGTCGCGGTCGCGCAGCTCGCGGGCGACCGGACCGAAGATCCGGGTGCCGCGCGGGTTGTTCTGGTCGTCGATCAGGACTGCGGCGTTCTCGTCGAACGCGATGTAGGTGCCGTCGGAGCGGCCGAGCTCCTTGCGGGTACGCACGATCACGGCCTGGACGACCTCGCCCTTGCTGACCCCGCTGCGCGGGCTGGCCTGCTTGACCGTCGCCGTGATCACGTCGCCGATCGAGCCGTACTTGCGGTGCGATCCGCCCTTGACCCGGATGCAGAGCAGCTCCCTAGCGCCGGAGTTGTCGGCCACGCGCAGTCTTGATTCCTGCTGGATCACGGTCTACCTGGCCTTCTCCACGATGTCGACCAGCAGCCAGTGCTTGGTCCTGGAGAGCTTGCGGGTCTCGACCACGCGGACCACGTCGCCGACGCTGGCCTCGTTCTTCTCGTCGTGGACGTGGATCTTGTGGGTCTGGCGCACGATCTTCTCGTAGACCGGGTGGCGGCGGGCCGAGTCGATCTGGACCGTGATCGTCTTGTCGGCCTTGTCCGAGGTGACCAGGCCGCGGCGGGCCTTGGGCTTGCCGGTGCGGGTGCGCTCGGCGACCGAGGTGCCGACCCCGTCTCCGGCGGTCGACTTCGACTTGGCGTCAGCCCGGCGCTTGCGGCGGGCACGGGCCTTGGAATCACGCTCCTTGAGCCGGTCCTCGTTGCGCTGCTCCGGGCTGCGCTCGGGGCCGGCCTCGCCGGACTCGCGCGACTTGAGGATCCGGGCACGCTCTTTCCATTCGAGATCGGCCAGGGCGTCGTCCGCGGGAGTCGGGGCGTCGCCGCCACCGGCCTCGGGGGCCTCGTCGGCGGCGTCGGCATCGTCGGCCGGGGCTTCCTCCGCAGGGGCCTCTTCGGCCTCGTCGGCCGGAGCCTCTTCGGCTTCCGCGGCCGGAGCCTCCTCCTTGGCCGGGGCCTCTTCGGCCGCCGGGGTCTCTTCGGCCGCAGGGGTCTCTTCGGCGGCCGGAGTCTCCTCCGGCGCTGCGGTCTCTTCGGTTTCTTCTTGCTTTTCTTCTTCTGACATCAGTTCTGCCTACTTACTCGCGCCCTGTTCGCGCTCGAGATCGATGTTGCGTTGACGGGCGATGGTCAGGAGCCGGGCCACGTCCTTTCTTGCCCGGCTGAGACCCGAGGAATCCTCGAGTTCGCCGGTGGCGTGGCGGAGGCGCAGGTTGAACGACTCCTCGCGGGCCTCCTTGAGCTTTTCGACCAGCTCGATGTCCTGAAGGTTGTGTGCGTCGCTGGACTTCACTCGCCCACTCCTTCCCGCACCACGAACTTGGTCCGGATCGGCAGCTTGTGGCCGGCGACCCGCATCGCTTCCTTGGCCAGCTCCTCGGAGACCCCGGAAAGCTCGAACATCACGCGGCCGGGCTTGACCACCGCGACCCAGGCCTCGGGGTTGCCTTTGCCTGATCCCATACGGGTTTCGGCCGGCTTCTTGGTGATCGGCTTGTCCGGGAAGATGTTGATCCAGACCTTGCCGCCACGTTTGATCTTCCTGGTCATCGCGACCCGGGCGGCCTCGATCTGGCGGTTGGTGATCCAGCCGCGGTCGATCGCCTTGAGCCCGTACTCGCCGAAGGTGACCTCGGTGCCGCCCTTGGAGTAACCCCGGCGGCGGCCACGCATGACCTTGCGGTGCTTGACCCGCTTCGGCATCAGCATCAGCGACGACCTCCCCCGCGGTTGTCGGCGGGACGGCGATCGCCACCGGGACGGCCGGCTCCGCGCCGATCCTGCTGCTCGTCCTCGGCCTCCTGCTTCATCCGGGCCGAGTCGAATCCTTCGGGCATGACCTCGCCCTTGTTGATCCAGCACTTGACCCCGATCCGGCCGGTGCCGGTGATCGCCTCGACGAATCCGTAGTCGATGTCGGCCCGCAGGGTGTGCAGCGGGACGCGGCCGTCGGAGTAGCCCTCGGTGCGGGCCATCTCGGCGCCGCCGAGCCGGCCGGAAATCTGGACCTTGACGCCCTTGGCGCCCGAGCGCATGGCCGAAGTCAGCGCGCGCTTCATCGCCCGGCGGAAGGCGACCCGGTTCTGCAGCTGCTCGGCGATCGACTGGGCGACCAGCTTGGCATCGAGCTCGGGCCGCTTGACCTCGCGGATGTTGACTTTGACCGCGCCGCCGGTGATCTTGTGGAGGTCCTTGCGCAGGGCGTCGACCTCGGAGCCGGACTTGCCGATCACGATGCCCGGACGGGCGGTGTGGATGTCGACCGCGACCTCGCCGCGCCGCTGGATCGTGATGTCGGAGAGGCCGGCGTGGGCCAGCTTCTTCTCGATGTGATCGCGGATCGCCAGATCCTGCATCAGCAGGTCGGCGAAGTCCTTCTCGGCAAACCAGTTCGACTTCCAGTCGTGGATGTAGCCGACACGGAAGCCTTCGGGATGGATCTTCTGTCCCATAGCTCTTCTAGTCCTCGTCTTCCGGTGTCAGCGCCACGGAGATGTGGCAAGTTCGTTTGTTGATCGGGGTCGCACGCCCCATCGCGCGGGGCCGGTACCGCTTCAGGGTCGGGCCTTCGTCGACCCGGATCTCGTGGACGACCATCTCGTCACCGATCAGCTCGTGGTTGGCCTCGGCGTTGGCGGCGGCGGACTCGATCACCTTGGCGATCTCGTCGGCCACCGACCGGGGTGAAAACTGGAGCAGCGAGCGGGCGTCGTCGATGTGCTTCCCGCGAACCTGATCGGCGATCAGGCGGGCCTTGCGGGGCGAGACCCGGACGAACTTCGCCGAAGCACGAACCAGCACCGGCTCGAGCTCTTCCTGCTTTTTCGCGGTAGCGGCCACTGCTACTCCTTGCCGCCGGCGGTGTGGGAGCGGAAGGTGCGGGTCGGCGCGAACTCGCCCAGCTTGTGGCCGACCATCGACTCGGAGATGAACACCGGCACGTGCTTGCGGCCGTCGTGGACGGCGATCGTGTGACCGACCATCTCCGGGAAGACGGTTGAGCGGCGCGACCAGGTCTTGACCATCTGCTTGTTGCCGGCCTCGTTCATGCCGTTGATCCGGCTCATCAGCCGTTCCTCCACGAACGGGCCCTTCTTGGTTGATCGACCCATGGTCTACCTGCCCTTCTTCTTGCCGCGGCGGCGGCCGCGCACGATGTAGCGGTCTGAAGACTTCGACTTCTTCCGGGTCCGGTAGCCGAGCGTCGGCTTGCCCCACGGGGTGACCGGGTGGCCGCCGGGGGTCTTGTGGGCCTCGCCACCGCCGTGCGGGTGGTCGACCGGGTTCATCGCGATGCCGCGGGTCTGTCGGGCGCTTGCCCTTGTGCCGGCTACGGCCGGCCTTGCCGACGGTCATCGTCTGGTGCTCGGAGTTGGAGAGCGGGCCGATCGTCGCCCGGCACTCGGCCCTGACCATGCGCATCTCCGACGAAGGCAGGCGCAGGGTGACCATCTCGCCCTCTTTGGCGACCAGCTGGATCGCGGTGCCGGCCGAGCGGCCGAGCTTGCCGCCCTGGCCGGGCTTCAGCTCTACGTTGTGGACGATCGTGCCGACCGGCATCTCGCCGAGCGAGAGGCAGCTTCCGGGACGGATGTCCGAACCGGGGCCGGACTGCACCATGTCACCGACCCTGATCTGGGCCGGGGCCAGGATGTAGCTCTTGACGCCGTCGGCGTAGTGCAGCAGGGCGATGTAGGCGCTGCGGTTGGGGTCGTACTCGATCGTCGCGACCTTGGCCGGGATCCCGTCCCGGGTCCGCTTGAAGTCGATCAGGCGGTAACGGCGCTTGGCTCCGCCGCCGCGGTGGCGGCTGGTGATCCGGCCGTTGGCGTTGCGGCCACCGGTCTTCTTGATGCCCTCGGTCAGCTTGCGCTCGGGCTCGGTCGCGGTGATCTGTTCCCGCATCGGGTAGGTCGCGAAGCGGCGCCCCGGGCTGGTCGGTTTTGTCTTTCGATTTGCCATAAGTCTTTCCTTAGCCCTCTACCGCTGCGCCTTCGAACAGCTCGATGGTGTCGCCGGGGGCGAGCTCGACGATCGCTTTCTTCCAGGACCGGCTGCGCCCGGAGTGCAGCCCGCGCCGCTTCGGCTTGGAGCGCACCTTGAGCGTGCGGACCTTGACCACTTCGACCCCGAAGGCCTTCTCGACCGCGTCGGCGATCTCGAACTTGTGGGCCCGGTCGTCGACCCGGAAGGTGTACCTGCCGGCCGCGATAAGGGCGTAGGTCTTCTCGGAGATCACCGGGCGGATGATCACGCTGCGCGGATCCATCACTCACCGCCCTCTTCGGTTTCGGTGGCCTCGGCCTCGGGCTTCTCGTCGGCCTCAGGCGCTGCCTCGTCGGCCTCGGCCTTCTCGTCGGCCTCGGGCGCTGCCTCGTCGGCCGGCTCGTCCTTCTTCGGCTCGGCTTCGTCCTTCGGCTCGGCTTCGTCCTTCGGCTCGGCTTCCGCCTTGGTCTCTGCCTTCGGCTTTGCTTCGGCCTTCGGCTTTGCTTCGGCCTTCGGCTTTGTCTCGGCCTTCGGCTTTGCTTCGGCCTTCGGCTCGTCGTCGGCCGAGCCGAGCCCGGCCTTGCCGGCCAGGACCTCGAGCGCGCCCTCGGAGATCACGATCGAAGCGGTTCCGATCACGTCGACCACGCCGACCGCGCCGGCGTCGAGCACTTCGACCCGGGGGATGTTGCGGAAACTCTTGAGGATCTCGGTCTCCTCACCGAGGATCACCACCAGGGTCGGCAGCTTGGCGCCCCACTTCTGAAGCGCCTCGGCGGCCGACTTGGTCGAAGGGGTCTTGAAATCGGCGGCCTTGACCACGGCGACGCTGCCGCGGTCGGCATGGACCGAAAGGGCCGAGCGTAGAGCCTTGCGGCGGGCCTTGCGGTTGACCTTGACCGTGTAGTGGCGCGGCTTGGGGCCGAACGCGGCGCCTCCGCCGTAGCGGCTCGGTGCGCTGAGCGCGCCGACCCGGGCCCGGCCGGTGCCCTTCTGGCGCCAGGCCTTGGCGGTGGTCATCGAGACCTCGGAGCGGGTCAGGCTCGAGGCGGTGCCGCGGCGACGCGAGTTGGCGTCGGCCCGGGCGGCCTCGTGGACCAGCGACTGGTGGAAGTCCTCGGTGAACAGCCCGTCCGGCGCGGAGGCCTTGGTGGTCTTGCCCAGTACCGGGATCTTTGTCGCCTTGGCGCTAGCCATGAGTGCGGATCTCCACGATCGAGTTCTTTGATCCGGGAACGGATCCCTTGATCATCAGCAGGTTTCGGTCGGCGTCGATGTCGGCGATCTCGAGCCCCAGCTGGGTCGCCCGCCTGTTGCCCATCTGGCCGGGAAGCTTCATCCCCTTGAAGACGCGGGCCGGCCAGGCCGAGGCGCCGATCGAACCGGGGGCACGCACGTTGTGCGAGCCGTGGGAGACCGGTCCGCGACCGAAGTTGTGGCGCTTGATCGTGCCCTGAAAGCCTTTGCCGATCGAGATCCCCGAGACCTTGACCTTCTGGCCGGCCTCGAAGTCGGCGACGGTCACTTCCTGGCCCAGGGTCACTTCCCCGTCCTCATCGTCCCCGTCCCCAGCCGCCGCCGATCTCGGCGTCGCGGAACTCGACCACGACGCGCATCGGCTTGGCGTCGGCCTTGGCCAGATGCCCGGCCTCGGCCTTGCTGATCCGGCTCTCCTTGACCTCGTCGAAGGCGAGCTGGATCGCCGAGTAGCCGTCGCGGTCCGGCTTGCGGATCGCGGTCACCGGGCAGGGCCCGGCTTCGACCACGGTCACCGGCACGACCTCTCCGTCTTCACGGAAGATCTGGGTCATGCCGAGCTTTTTGCCGAGGATCGCCGACATCGCTACCTAGAGGCGGATCTCGATGTCGACGCCGGCCGGCAGCGAGTCGAGCCGCTGCAGCGAGTCGACGGTCTTCGGGGTCGGCTGCTTGATGTCGATCAGGCGCTTGTGGGTCCTGATCTCGAAGTGCTCGCGTGAGTCCTTGTCCTTGAACGGCGAACGGATCACGCAGTAGATGTTGCGCTCGGTCGGCAGCGGAACGGGCCCGGATACGGAAGCCCCGGTGCGCTCTGCGGTGTCGACGATCTCGCGGGCAGCACGATCGATCGCATCGTGGTCGTACGCCTTGAGTCGAATCCTGATTTTCTGTGCGGCTATTGCTGCCACTTGGGCTTCTCTGTTTGCTTTCTCGTTCTGTGGGCGTGAGTCGGCTTCCGCCAGCATCCCGCTGATGTCAAGGTCCCCCGCCGCCTGCGCGGTGCCCGGAAATCCCGGGCCGTCCGCGTGGTTCGACTAACTGGGGTACTTCAAAGGTCGTATCTGATTGTTCGTACTGCGCCCGCCCCTGAGGGCCGGATTCGGGGCGGACCAGAGTCCGCCCCTGTGGAGCATTAGTTACTCGATGATCTCGGCAACGACTCCGGAGCCGACCGTCCGGCCACCCTCACGGATGGCGAAACGGAGGCCCTGCTCCATGGCGATCGGCTGAATCAGCTCGATCGTCATCTCGATGTTGTCACCCGGCATGACCATCTCCGTGCCGTCGGGCAGGTTGGCGACGCCGGTCACATCGGTGGTCCGGAAGTAAAACTGCGGCCGGTAGCCCGAGAAGAACGGGGTGTGACGCCCGCCTTCTTCCTTCTTCAGGCAGTAGACCTCGGCCTTGAACTTGGTGTGGGGCGTGATCGAACCGGGCTTGCAGAGAACCTGGCCGCGCTCGATCTCCTCGCGCTTGGTTCCGCGGAGCAGGCAGCCGACGTTGTCTCCGGCCAGACCCTCATCGAGGATCTTGCGGAACATCTCGACTCCGGTGACCGTGGTGGTCGCCGTCTTCTCGTGGATCCCGACGATCTCGATCTCGTCGCCGGTGTTGACCTTGCCCTGCTCGATCCGCCCGGTGGCCACGGTGCCACGGCCGGTGATCGAGAAGATGTCCTCGACCGGCATCAGGAACGGCTTGTCGAGCTCACGCTCGGGCTGCGGGATGTAGTTGTCCAGAGCCTCGCCGAGCTCGACGATCCGGGCCTTCATGTCCTCGTCGCCTTCGAGCGCCATGGTGGCGGAACCCTTGATGATCGGCGTGTTGTCGCCGTCGAAGTCGTACTCGTTGAGCAGGTCGCGAACCTCTTCCTCGACCAGCTCGAGCAGCTCGTCATCGTCGACCTGGTCGACCTTGTTGAGGAAGACCACGACGTGCGGCACGTTGACCTGGTGGGCCAGCAGGATGTGCTCGCGGGTCTGCGGCATGACGCCGTCGGCCGCGGAGACGACCAGGATCGCGCCGTCCATCTGGGCGGCGCCGGTGATCATGTTCTTGACGTAATCGGCGTGGCCGGGGCAGTCGACGTGGGCGTAGTGGCGGGCCGGGGTCTCGTACTCGACGTGAGAGGTCGCGATCGTGATCCCGCGCTCCTTCTCTTCGGGAGCGTTGTCGATCTCGGCGAAGCTCTTGGCCTCTGTATCGCCCTCACCGGAAAGCGTGCTGGTGATCGCTGCCGTCAGCGTAGTCTTGCCATGGTCGACGTGACCGATGGTTCCGACGTTTACGTGCGGCTTATCGCGCTCGAACTTCTCCTTGGACATCGCTCTCCTTAAACCTTTCTCTGTTCTTCTTCGTGGTCTCTTTGATGTTTCGTCTGATTGGACTGCTAAAGCTTGTTGGCTGGCTCGGCTGGCTTACCCGCAACCGGGCGAACCTCAGAAATATAGCCATTCGGCCTGCGCGGGGTTGCCCGACCCGTCAGGCCACTCCCGCCCCTGTGCCGGAACGGTGCTCGGCGATCTCCTCGGCGATGCTGGCCGGCACCTCTTCGTAGCGCTCGAACTGCATCGTGTAGGCGGCCCGGCCCTGGGTCGATGACCTCAGGTCGGTCGCGTAGCCGAACATCTCGCTGAGCGGCACGAAAGCCTGGACGGCGAGCGCGTTTCCGCGCTGCTCCTGGCCCTGGACCTTGCCGCGACGGCGGGAAAGGTCGCCGATCACGTCGCCGAGGTAGTCCTCCGGCGTGATCACCTCGACCGACATGATCGGCTCGAGCAGGGTCGGGCTGGCCTTGCGGGCGCCTTCCTGGAGAGCCATCGATCCGGCGATCTTGAACGCCATCTCGGAGGAGTCGACGTCGTGGTAGGAGCCGTCGATCAGCTCGACCTTGACGTCGACCAGCGGGTATCCGGCCTTGACGCCGTTCTCGAGCGCCTCGGTGATCCCCTGCCGGACGGCCGGGATGTACTCGGTCGGGATGACCCCGCCCTTGATCTTGTTGTCGAAGACGAAGCCCTCGCCCGGAGCCGGCTCGATGTTGATCACCGCGTGGCCGTACTGGCCGCGGCCGCCGGTCTGGCGGGCGAACTTGGCGTTCACCTTGTCGACCCGCTTGCGGATCGTCTCGCGGTAGGCGACCTGCGGCTTGCCGACGTTGGCCTCGACGTTGAACTCGCGGATCATGCGGTCGACCAGCACCTCGAGGTGCAGCTCGCCCATGCCGTGGATCAGGGTCTGGCCGGTCTCCTCGTCGGACTCGATCTTGAAGGTCGGGTCCTCCTCGGCCAGCCGCTGCAGCGCGGTGCCGAGCTTCTCCTGGTCGGACTTGGTCCTGGGCTCGATCGCCACCGCGATCACGGTGTCGGGGAAGTCCATGCTCTCCAGCTCGATCGGGGCGTCGGGAGCCGAGAGCGTGTCACCGGTTCCGGTCTGCTTGAGGCCGACGCCGGCGCAGATGTCGCCCGAGTAGACCCGCTCGATCTCCTCGCGCGAGTTGGCGTGCATCATCAGCAGGCGACCGATCCGCTCGGTCTTGCCGGTGGTCACGTTGAGCACCCGGCCGCCGGCCTCGAGCGAGCCCGAGTAGACCCGGAAGTAGGTCAGCTTGCCGACGTAGGGATCGGACATCACCTTGAAGGCCAGGGCGGCGAACGGACCGCTGTCGTCGGCCGGGCGGTCGGCGTGCTCGCGCTCTTCCTCGCCCTTGGCCAGCGGCAGCATGCCTTCGACCGGGGGAACCTCGAGCGGCGAAGGCAGCAGCGCGACGATGTTGTCGAGCAGCGGCTGCACGCCCTTGTTCTTGAACGAGGAGCCGCAGAGGACCGGAGTGACGGTGATTGCCAGGGTCGCTTCCTTGAGCGCCTGCATCATCTGTGCCTCCGAGATCTCCTCTTCGGCCAGGTAGAGCTCCATCAGCTCGTCGTCGTGGTCGGCGCAGGCCTCGATCAGGGCGGCGCGGTACTCGTCGGCCTTCTCCTTCATGTTCTCGGGGATATCGATCACGTCGATCTCCTCGCCGAGATCGTCCTTGTAGACGGTGGCCTTCATCGTGACCAGGTCGATGATCCCCTCGAAATCTCCTTCGGAGCCGATCGGCAGCTGGATCGGCACGGCGTTGGCGCCGAGCCGCTCCTTGATCGTGCGGACCGACATGTAGAAGTCGGCGCCGGTGCGGTCCATCTTGTTGATGTAGGCGATCCGGGGGACCGCGTACTTGTCGGCCTGGCGCCAGACGGTCTCCGACTGGGGCTCCACGCCGGCGACCGAGTCGAACACGGCGATCGCGCCGTCGAGCACCCGCAGCGAACGCTCGACCTCGACCGTGAAGTCGACGTGGCCGGGGGTGTCGATGATGTTGATCCGGTGGCCGAGCCACTCACAGGCGGTGGCGGCCGAGGTGATCGTGATCCCGCGCTCCTGCTCCTGTTCCATCCAGTCCATGGTCGCGGCGCCCTCGTGGACCTCACCGATCTTGTGGGTGCGGCCGGTGTAGTAGAGGATGCGCTCGGTCGTCGTCGTCTTGCCGGCGTCGATGTGAGCCATGATCCCGATGTTGCGGGTCTTTTCTAGGGGGAAGGAGCGAGCCATTTTCTCTCTGCGTGTTCGAAGTTTCCGGATGGATCGGTGCGTGGGCCGGGAGCCGAATCGGCTCCGGGCCATAAAAAAGCCCCGCAGCTTGCGAGGCGTGCCCGAGCGACGGACGACTATACCAGAGCGAGAGCGCTCAATCCAGCCGCCGATGCCCGAATGGGGCCTCCGCGGCGGGCCCGGGCCAGGCCAGCCGCCCTGCCCGCGGCCCGACCGCCGCGCCGCAACGGGCCACATCCATCACAAGGGGTAACCTGCGAGGCCGGACGGCACGCCCCGGACCAGGCCGGGCGTCGCCGAATCCCGGCCCAGCGGAGAGAGAACTTGGATCCGAAAGAACCCGGTGAAACAGAAGAACCCGGCAGCGAAAGCCCGTCGGGGAGCTCCGCCCGGGAGCGGGCCGAGGCCCTGACCCCGTCCGGCGACGGGAACGGCGAAGCCAAGCCGGCCGATGCCGGGCCGGAAAAGCCGAAGACGACTGAAGAAAAGCCGACCGGAGCCAGGAAGCCGGCCGGCTCGGGATCGACCGCCGAGGGCCGCTCACGGGCGCGGCTGACCGAAAAGCAGCGGATCGAGGCCCGGCGGAAGCGCCGCGAGGGGCGCAGCAGGGTCCCGGTCTCCGGCAACGCACTCTCGCGAGGCGTCCGCGCCACCGGGCACGAGATCCGCCGTACCTCGCTGTTCGTCGGCCGGGCGATCCTCAGCGGACTCGACTCGCTGCGGCCGGTCGGCGGGATCGTCGTCGGCTGGCTGGGGGTCGCGCTCACCGCGATCGGCACGGTCTTCGTCGCGATCGCCGCACGGCATCGCGGCCTTCTTCGCGGCGATCGGGAGGGCGATCATCGCGCTCGACCGGATCATCACCCCGCGCCGGGCCCTGCTCACGATCGCCTTCGTTGCCGCCGGCATCCTGGTCGTCTCGCAGTTCACCGACTACCGGGCGATCGAGATCGGCCAGCCCGGCTACGCGCAGATCACCGAGATCACCGGCGCTCCCCGGGTCGAGGTGAAGACCCCGATCGACACCCATTCGATCCTGTTACTGGCCCTGGCCGCCGTCGCCCTGGCAGGGGCCGCCGGCACCGCGCTCACCGGACGACGCCAATACGCCGCAGCTATAGCGGTTGCCGGTGCCGGCGCGGTCCTGGTCGCGCTGGCGATCGACCTGCCGAGGGGGCTCGACGTGGCCGAGGCCGAGTTCAACTATTCCGGGGTCGAGGCAGTGCTGTTGTCCGGCTTCTGGCTGGAGCTGGCCGCCGGCACGGTGCTCGCCGTCACCGGGCTCTCCCTGCTGGCCACTCCGGTGGGCAGGACCGCGACGGCCCGCCCACGACACGACGAACGCGACAGCCGCACCGGTCACCGGGCGGTCGCCGGAGGCCGGGCTTGACCAGCGGACGGCTGACCATGGTCACCGTCCTGCTCGGGGCGCTCGTGGTCATCTCTTTCCCAGTTCGTCACCGCGTACACGCTCGAAGCCTCGCTCGGCGAGACGATCGCAACCGTGACCCTGGCGAGCAAACACGGCCTCGTCACCACCCTGTTCGCTGTGATCGCGGTCCTCGCCGCGCTCTACGCGGTCAGCTCCGGGGTCAGGGCCGCGTCGATCATCGTGATCGGCATGGGAGCGGCGGTACTGCTCGTATTCCTGGTCGTCGACCTGCCCGACGTCGACTCGGTCGGCCTCTACAACGTCGCCGGGGCCGGCAACCTCGACGCCACCGGAACCGCCTCGGCCGGCCTCTGGATGGAGCTGACCGGGGCGATCATCCTGATCCTCGGAGGCCTCGCCATGGCCACCCTCAACTCAGAGCAGCTGACGGACCTCCGCCCGGGCACCAGCCCGGCTCGGCCCGCATCCACCGACGAGTAGGCCGCGCGAAGCGCGGAGCGAAGCGATCCGGTCAGCGAGACTCGGCCGTTCAGCCACGCAAGTGCTTCTCCGGGGCCACCGGGGCGCGGCCGGCGAGGAGCAAAGCGACGGTGGTGAAGGGAGCGTACCCCGGTACGTGACCAAACCTCCGAGCGTCGACGAAGCCAGGCGCGTCTCCGGTGGTTCCAGAGGAGCGCTTGCCCTACGTCCATCCCCGGCGCGGCAGCCACGCTGCCAGGTAGCAGCCTGTTACCAGCGGTAGTGGGCGAAAGCCTTGTTCGCCTGCGCCATGCGGAAGATGTCGTCTTTCCGCTTGTAGGCGTTGCCCTGCTGCTTGGTCGCATCGAGGATCTCGTTGGCGAGCCGCTCGGACATCGCGTACTCGTTGCGGGCGCGGGCAAAGTCGACCAGCCAGCGCACCGCCAGGGTGCGCGAGCGGCGGGCCGGGACTTCAACCGGCACCTGGTAGGTGGCGCCGCCGACCCGGCGGGAGCGGACTTCAAGGGCGGGGGTGAGCTGCTTGACCGCCTCTTCGAGGGTCTCGACGGCATCTTCGCCGGAGCGCTCGGCGACGATCGCCAGGGCGTCGTATGTGATCTGCTCGGCGGTCGACTTCTTGCCGTGGCGCATCACCTTGTTGATGATCTGCTGGACCAGGCGGCTGCGGTACTTGGTATCGGCCTCGAGCGGCCGGATCGATGCTGCGGAACGGCGGGCCATCAGGTCGCCTTGACCCCGTACAGCGAACGGGCCTGCTTGCGGTCGGAAACGCCGGCCGCGTCGAGCGTGCCGCGCACCACCTTGTAGCGGACACCGGGAAGGTCCTTGACCCGGCCGCCGCGAATCAGCACGACCGAGTGCTCCTGGAGGTTGTGGCCTTCGCCCGGGATGTAGGCGGTGACCTCCATGCCGTGGGCCAACCGGACACGCGCAATCTTCCGCAGAGCCGAGTTCGGCTTCTTCGGAGTGACCGTGGCAACGCGGGTGCAGACGCCGCGACGCTGCGGGGCGGCCACCTTCTTCTTGTTGCCCTGCCCCGACTTGAGACCGGGGGTGGTCACCTTCTTGTTGGGCCGTTTGCGGCCCTTGCGTACGAGTTGATTGGTATTAGGCACGGCGCGGGATACTACAGGCCCGGCAATGCAGACGTTGCCCAGCATGGTGCGGCAGACGTTGCCTGGCGTGGTGTCGTTGTCTAGCCAAACCGCACAGATGTGTGACGACCGGTCCGCTGCTGAGAACTGCCGGCCTGCGAAGTTTTAGCCAGAAGGTCGGGAATGAACTCAGCCGAAGCCTGCAGCTCGTAGTCTCCATCTGCGATGAGAAAACGAAGGCGCTCGATAGGACGCCGATCCCGATCACACCCGCCAGGAACGGTGTCTTGAGAGAGAAAGCGCCATCCGATACCCCGGTTATGGGTGTACTGGAAGCGTTGCGCCGTCGCCGGATGCACCGGTTCTTCGACGGATCGCAGCTCAGTGAGGAAACCCTGCGAACGCTGGCCTGGGCAGCCACGCGAGCACCAACGGCAGGTAACCAGTCGTCGCGGTTCCTTCTGGTGGTGACCGATCCGGGCCTGATCCAGACAATCGTTGACGTAACCCCGGGCTACATCGGAACACCGCCTGCCGCATTTTTCGTCACTGCCACCGATTTAGACTTGGCCGAGAAACAAATGGGGACAGACGGTCGAGACCACCTTTCCCTGATCGACGCGGGCGCCGCCACCGAGAACATCGCACTCGCGGCCGTCGCGCTTGGTCTCGGCTGCTACCTGTTCACTTCGAGCACGGCTGCCATGGCTGCCGTACTTGATTTGCCGCCGAGCGTGCGGGTCGAGTGGCTGGCCGCGGTCGGCCGTCCGTCGCCGTCGCCGTCGCGTGCCGGACGCGCGGCGGAGCAGGTCGTATACGTGAACCGATGGGGTGGAGACGAATGGGATGTAGGCCGCAAGAGAAAGAAGAGCCAACAATGAGTGCCACCGACTCACGAGGTTTCCAGCTGGCCACGTTCCTGGTAATCGCGGCCCGCGGTCTCATCGAGGATCCGGCAAACTACGGACCTTTTCGGTTGATCGACGCGGCTGACCGCTTCGTTGCCGACGTCTTCGACGATGACTTCCTGCGTGAAATCAAGCCCGAGCTGGAACGCGGCTTCGACATGCTCATGGAGGACGAAGAAACGGTGACGTCCTGGCTCGACGATCTCACGACCCGCTTTGCGACCGAGGCAAAACGCCGCAACCTGAATCAATGATTCGTGCTCTCATGGCCTGGTGCCGGCTTCCGACAGGACCTCGCTAATCGCGACCTCCCTGCCGGTTTCCGACGATTTGTAGATTGCTTCGCAGATCGCCACGGACATCAATGCTTCGCGTCCACTGATCAGTGGGGATCGACCGTCCCGGATCGCCGCCACTACATCCGCATACATCAATTCATGCCGGCTCTCGGGCATCGTGCGGGGGTCGTCTGTGTCGACGAAGTTGAAGTCTTCGGACGTATCGATCTTCTCGTCGTCCCCCACGTGCCAGAGGTAGGTCTCATCCCACTCGCCGTTGATGATTGCGCTGCCCTGGGTTCCGTGAATTTCGATCCTGGCTTTCAACGCGGGGGTCACTGCCGTAGAACTCTCGATCATGCCGGTCACCCCGTTCTTGAAAGTAACCACGGCGGCGGCATAGTCTTCGACTTCGATGTCGTGCAGGACGGTTCTGGTCTTTGCGAACACCGACTCGATCGGGCCGGCCAGCCAGTTCAGAAGATCGATGACGTGGATGCTCTGGGTCATCAGTGATCCGCCACCCTCCAGCTCTTGGGTACCGCGCCAGTGGTCACGGCTGTAGTACTCAGGTGGGCGACCTTCCTTATCGAAAGTATCGGCGATCATGAGCCTTCCCAGGCGGCCTTCATCAATGGCCCGCTTCAGGCGGGTGGCGGATTCTCCGTACCTCATCTGAAAGACGGGGCTCAGGGTCACTCCGTTCTTCTCACAGGCCTCGATGATTTCGATCGATCCTGCAACTGTGGTCTCAAGCGGCTTCTCGACCACGACGTGCTTGCCGGCGTTCGCTGCCGCGATTGCGAACTTCCCGTGTAGGCCGTTTGGCGTCAATACGCTGACTACGTCGATGTCAGGGTCGGCGAGAACATCGTCGAAACTCGTGTATGACCTGGGTGCGTCGAACTCCTTTGCGAAAGCGTCCACCTTGGTTTCGTCCCGGCCATAGATTGCCCCAAGGCGGGCGCCCTCTACCTTTGCGAGGGTCCGCGCGTGCGTCGCTCCTCCCATGCCGAGACCAACAAGTGCGAAGTTGATATCTCTGTAATTCATATGTTCTCTTTTCTGTCGGTGGGCAGTCGGACCGCCGGAAAGAAGTCGACGGGGAACGTGATTCGGGTCAAGACGGGCGGCACCTGACCGAAATCGGCTATCCGGCTCCGGCGTCCGCGGTCCGGAGAACGTCACCGGGATTCCAGCCGACTCGCGGGACGGAAGCGATCAGCTTCCTCGTATACGGGTGCTCCGGCGAGTTCAGGACCGTCGCGGTGGAGCCGTGCTCGACGACTGCTCCCCGGCGCATGACGACGACCTTGTCACTTACCTGCCTGACGACCGCTAGGTCATGCGAGATGAAGATAGTCGTGAGCCCGGTCGAATCACGCAGATCGCTGATCAAGTTGAGTACCTGCGCCTGGATCGACACGTCGAGCGCAGCAACCGACTCGTCGAAGACGATCACCTCGGGCTCGGCCGCGAGGGCTCTGGCAATCGCTACCCGCTGACGCTGGCCGCCTGACAAAACCCGTGGGTAATAGCCGGCAACATCATCGGAGAGGCCGACCCGCTCGAGAAGCTCGGCGACTCGATCAGTGTCTTTCGAACTCTCTTTCGCTCCATGGACGAAGAGCGCCTCCTTCAAGCGCGGCCCCGACTTTCTGCCGCGGATCGAGCGACTGGTAGGGATCCTGAAACACCAGCTGAATCTTTCTTGCCCGTCCGCGTCGCGCGTTCAAGGATCCACGAGAGCCGATCCACTCTTCTCCGCAGACCTCGATGCTGCCACTGGTCGGGACCTCCAGGCCGACGAGACAGCGGGCGACAGTCGTCTTGCCTGACCCCGATTCACCGACAATCGCGAGAGCCCCGCCGCGTTCGACGCTGAAGCTGACCCCGTCCACGGCGACCACATCGGCCGATCGGCGCCCCGCCCCGATCCCGGGGAACGACTTGACCAGATCGCTGACCGAGATCACCGACTCAGGCATTCGAGTCCACCCCCGTGCCCAACAGCTCCTCGGCGCGCAGGCAGGCGACCTCGCCCGTAGCCAGAGGGAGCAGCCTCGGGTCCTGCTCCCGACACGCCTCCTGTGCGAAAGCGCATCGAGGTTCAAACGCACAGCCGCCAGGTACATCGGCCGCGGCGATCGGACGGCCCCTGATTGTCTGGAGCCGCTCGGGCCCGACCCCGAGCCCGGGGCGCGAGCCGAGCAGACCCGCTGTGTAGGGATGTAGAGGACGTTCATGGAGGATTTCCGATTCCTGCTGTTCGACGATCCTCCCCGCGTACATCACGGCCGTACGGTCAGCTGTGGCCGCGGCCAGTTCCAGGTCGTGGGTGATGAAAAGCATCGAGAGGTTGAACTCTTCCCGAAACCGCCCGAGAATGGCCATCACTTCTGCCTGCGTGGTCACGTCGAGCGCGGTTGTCGGCTCGTCCGCCAGAAGCAGCTCAGGCTCCCCCATCAAGGCGCCGGCGATCATCACCCGCTGAAGCATCCCGCCCGAAAGCTCGTGTGGATATCTGCCCATCATATGCGTGGCGTTTTCGATCTGGGCCGCTTCGAGCAGCTCGATCGCGCGGCTTTGCGCCACTGCGCGCTTCATCCCACCCACGTTCGTTGCGGCTTCGGTGAGAAAGTCGCCGATGCGCCGGACCGGGTTGATGTAGGCGCTCGGGTCCTGGAAGATCATCGCTACTTTGCTGGCCCGATAGGAACGAAGGTCCCCGGAAGACGCATCGAGAATGGAGGAGCCGGCAAAACGCACCGATCCCGTTGTCCGTGCTCCCCGGGGCAGCATCCCGAGCACGGCTCGCGCGGTAATCGATTTGCCCGATCCCGACTCCCCGACCAGGCTCAGGACCTCCCCGACCTCGACGCTCAGGCTGACCCCGCGAAGGAGCGGACGCTCGCCCTCCTCGTCTACGAGGACCAGGTTCAGCTCATCGATCTCCAGCAGTGGCGAACTCATCGGCGTTGCTCCGCACGATCGGTGAGGTAGTCGCCGACGACGCTTACGGCGAGAATCAGAGTAACCAGGCAGGCACTCGCGTAGAGCGACTCCTGGGGGAAACCCTCCAGGATTCCGACCTGACCTTCGGCGACCATCGTGCCCCAGTCGGGAGTCGGGGGCTGCACGCCGAGTCCGAGGAACGAGATCGTGGCGATGTCGACCGTCGCGTAGGCAAATGAAAGTGTCAGCTGGGCGAGGATGAGCGGCATCAGGTTGGGGAGAAGATGCCTCCAGCAGATCGAGGTCGTCGACTGCCCCTGAATCCAGAGCGCTTCGACATACGGTTGCCGGCGTTGGCGGATCGCCTCTGACCGGACAACGCGTGCCGTGTACGGCGTATAGGAAATCGAAAGTGCGATGGCAGCGACAATCAGTGAAGGGTTGAACACCGCCGCAGCGATGATTGCCAGAAGCAGTCCGGGGAAAGCGAAAACAACGTCGATCGAACGAGAGATAACGGTGTCGATCCAACCGCCGCGCCAGGCGGCCAGAATCGCCAGGCCGACGCCGATCGGAGTAGAGATCAGGACCACGATCAACGGTCCGAGCAGGGCGGTACGGCTACCTACTATCAGGCGGGAAAGCAAGTCCCGGCCAGAGGCATCGGTCCCAAGCAAGTGATCGGCCGAAGGCGACAGGTACGACTCCAGAATCGAGACATTGTTCGGATCGTCGGGAGCGAGCAGCGGGGCAAATACGGCGACCAGAATGATCGTGACGATGACCCCGCCGGCGATCATCGGGCCAAGGGGATGTCCACTCATTCGAGAGAGGAATCTCGGCCTGGCGAGCTTCGATGCGGCGTAGGCGACTATCGCGAGTCTCCGGTCCGAACGCGTGGGTCGATGAGCGCGTAGCTGAGGTCGACGATCATGTTGACCACCAGGAAGAATGCAACGTAAATCAGGCTCACCGCCTGGACTACCGCGAAGTCCTTGGCCGTCACGGACTCGATCAGCAGCGAGCCCATGCCATTGATCCCGAACGCGGTCTCGACCACAACCGTGGCCGCAATCGTGCCGGCGATGGTGAGTCCCGCGATCGTCGTGATCGGGATCATCGCGTTACGAAGGACGTGGCGGCGGATGATCCCGGACTCGGATAGCCCTCGGGCTCTCGCGGTCTCAACGTGTTCCTTGTCCGCTTCCGAGCGCACCGAAATCCGTGTGACCCTCGCGATCGACGACCACTGGGCAAGGGCCAGGGCCACCGCCGGAAGGAACAGGTGGTAAACCCGGTCAAAGAAGCCTTCGCCCGAGCCGAAAACGGGAAACCAGCCCAGGCCGACCGCGAAGACGGCGATCAGCACGATCGCCGCCACGAAACTAGGCGTGGCGATTCCAAAGCTCGAGGCCGCCCTTACGCTCCCATCTAGCTTCCGGCCTCCCAGACCCGCTGCCAGCCCCAGACCGATTCCGACGACGACCATGAGAATCGAAGCCATCGCGAGCAGCAAAAGGGTTGTGCCCAGACGTGGCGTTATCAGCGCGCTCACGTCAGCGTTCTGGATTATCGAGGTTCCCATGTCTCCCTGGACGACATCCGTGAGCCAGGACACGTACCGGGTGAGGAACGGGTCATCGAGGTGGTACTGCTGCACCAGGGCCGCTTCGCCCTCGGGCGTCAGGTTGCGGCCCGCCGAGAGTACTTTGACTGGATCGCCGGGAGCGATATAGAGCGCCGAGAAAACGACCAGCGACGAGACGATCAGGGCGAGCAGGAAGGCGGCGACCTGAACGCTGATGAGCCGAGCCGTCTTCAAACTGTCTTTGCTCCCTTCACCGGAGAACGAACGGCGTCGGCACGCGAACCAGGATGCGTGCCGACGCCGTTTTTCAGCCGATCATCAGCTTCCCGAGGCTCCGAGATCCCGGGACCACGGGTAGTAGAAGTAGGCCGGCATGGAGACCGGAACTCCGGAAACCCGATTGCCCAGGTACAGGCGCTCTGCGAGCACAGTGAGCATCAGTCCGGCGTAGTCCTCCGTGTAGGCGATCTCCTGAATCTGTCCGAGCAACTCCGCCCTCGCGTCCCCGTCGGTGGTCTGGCGTGCCTCATCGACCAACTTGGTCACCTTGGGATTGTCGTACTCGTTGTCGTTGAAGGCACCGCCCGGGGTGAGCCCCCAGATAGCCCAGGCGATCGGGTCACCGATGTCAAGGTACCCCGTGCCCATGAGCATGTCGTACTCCTTCTTCAACTCCGGGTCGAAAGCGACCGCGAGCGACTGGTTTGACGGAAGCGGGACTGACTTGACCGGGATCCCGACCTTTTCCGCCTGGGACTGGATGTACGTTGCCAGCTGCCGTACCGAGGCGTCATCGGCACTGAACTCCAGTTTCAGCTCACGGACGTCGCCTTTCTCGCCAACGTACTCCTGAACCAACGACTCCGCCTTGTCCAGATCAACGCTGTCGGGACTGGGAAGTGAGTCCCATTGATCCTCGAATATGCTCTCGGCATAGGTCCAGGTCGCCGGGCTGTAATAGCTGAACGAGCCGATCGCCGAATCCTTGAAGATGCTCTGGGCGATCGCGTCCCGGTCGAGAGCGAGCGACAGCGCCTCACGAATGCGCACGTCCTGGACAGGTCCAGGACGGGTCGTGAAGCTGTTCGCAATGAACTGCGTGCTTTGACCGAGATACAGAGTGCCTGCGTCAGAGCTCTCCATGCTCAAAGGCACCTCATACGCTCCATCGAGCTCGCCTGACTCGAGTGCCGAAGTCAGCGCCGAGCCGTCGGTCACGAATTCGAACTTGATCTCCTTCGTCTTGGCCAGGTTCTCGGTGTCCCAATAGTTCTCGTTGCGCTCGACCGTAATCGAGTCACCGGGCGTCCAGTTCTTGAGCACGAACGGTCCGGTGCACATGAGTCCACCATCGGAGCTTCCGAACTTGTCACCCTGCTCCTCAACGAACGCCTGCTCAACGATGGTCCCACCCGCAGTCGCCATGAACTTGTTGAAGGCTACGTCGGGCTGCGTCAATTTCACCTGAACCGTCAGATCATCGGTGGCGGTGATGCTTTTGACGTTTGCGTACCAGTCGGCCCAGAACGTGCCGCTTTTCGGATCGAGGTTACGGTTGAGGCTGAAAACGGCATCATCGGCAGTCAGCGGCTTGCCGTCGCTGAACTCGACGCCCTCACGCAGTTTGTAGATGTACGTGGTTTCGTTCGGAGTCTCGACTGACTCGGCCAGAGAAGGCTCGACCGTCATGTCCGGTTTGGTCCGCAGGAGGCCCTCGCAAACCGAAGAGAGCACGGTGTTCTCCGAATACGCGGCAGCCTGCAGATAGTCGAGAGTGGCCGGCTCACCGTAGGGCAATCCCCAGCTCACGGTATCCAGTTCTCCCGTGGCTTCAGGCGTCGTAGTTTCCCAGCTTTGTGCCGTGGCGACACCGCTCGCGGCACCGTCATCACCAGAGTCCGAGTCGGAGTCGCTTGAACCGCAACCCACTGCCACCGCCCCCAGCGCGACCACCGCAAAAGCGACCGCAATACCATTTCTCAGATGCCTCATTGATTCCTCTCCATTGCTAATTGTTGATCAGACTCGCGAAGCCCGTTCAGTTCAGGTCCCGACTTCTCGCCGGCCCCGTTCTTTCCCGATGCCTCCCGCAAAGCGCGCGTCGCCTCCTCGTCGATGCGCCCGGTTTCCTTCGAGATCGCGACCCCGTAATGCTCAGCCGCGGCTTCGACCGAGACATATCCGTCAAGAACGTCATCCTCGACCGCTTCGATCTCACGTTCCAGCGGGTCTCCGTATCCGCCGCCGCCGGCCCCATTCATCACTACTGTGCTTCCGGCCGCCAAGTCGGTGTCCGCGGTCATGCCCAGGTGGCGCTCATTTTCCGTACCGGGTTCAATGATCACGTGGTTGCTTCCGCCGGCGGGTCCGCCGCCGGCCAGCCCGAAGCCCCCGATTTCCTCAGTTTTCTGGGCCTGGACCTGAAGCTGGGCGTCGCTGTTGAATTGCCATTCCGTGCGGGTGCCGAGCCCCCCGCGACGACGACCAACCCCACCTGAATCGGTGACCAGCTCGATCCGTCGTTTGGAAACGTTCGCACGCGTCTCGACTACCTCGCCCGAGGCAACTTCCATACCGGCAAGGGAGTGGTACATGAGGGCATTCATGCCGTCCTGGCCGGGGGTCGCGCCATAGCCGATGACCGCGAGATCGTCGGCTTCCGTCGGCACCCCCCGTGGGCCTTCCGCCATCCAGCTGAGGAATCCGGTGGTGTTGCCGCCGGTGGGAGCCATCATCCGCGAAGGGATCTCCGGCGAGATCACGTTCACGACCATCTCCCCCAACAAGGAAGCCGTGTTGGCCATCATGAAACAGCCGGACGGAGATTGAGCGTTGAAAATGCTGCCTTCCGGCGCCACCACGGTGAGCATCCGGTGCTCTCCGGAGTTGGCAGTCATTTCACCCTGGGTGGTGAGTCGTTTGAGGGCCAGGCGGCAGGCCGAGATTGTCTGAGGAAGCGGTACGTTTAGCGAACAGGGCTGCTCGGGCGCGGAGCCGCTGACATCGATCGTGATGTCGCTGCCATCTACGCGGATGAGGCACTGGATCGGCGCCGGTGGAGCACCGTCGGGAAGCTCAACCACAGTTGATGCGTGGTATTCGCCGTCGGGGACGGCTGAAAGAAGTTCCCGGGCCTCGTGCTCGGCGGCATCAAGCAGCTGATCGACCGCGGTTCGATATGTGGCGAGGCCGAAGCGCTCCACGACTGCACCGATCTTCTCCGCACCCCGCGTCATCGCGGCCGCACCTGAGCGCAGGTTTCCGGTCACCTCTCGGGGCTGGCGCGAGTTGGACGAGACGATTCCGAGCAGGGTTTCGTTTGGCTTCCCGGCTGCGAGCAGCAGGGCCGGAGGAAGCTGCAGGCCCTCCTCCCAGATGGATTTGGCGTTGATCGGACAGAAACTCCGGCCACCGAGATCTCCGGAATGGGCCCGCATTCCGCAATAGCCGACCAGCAGATCTCCAGCGAACGCCGGCGCCAGAAGCAGCGCGTCCGGTGGATGGGCTCCGGTCAGATGGGGTTCATTTGCGATCAGGACGTCACCTCGACGTAGCCGTGCGGCGCCACCGAACTTGTCGAGAACCGGCTCGAGCGCCGCCGAGAGCGATCCGACGAATTCGGGAACTCCAGGGGCGTCAGCGACAAGATTGAGGCGGTCATCGAAAACAGAGATGCTGAAGTCCTTCGACTCATAGAGGACCGGATTCATTGCCGTCCTCTGGAACTGCGCGAACGCCTCGCGGGCTGCCGAAACGAGCGCGGCGCGAACAACCGCGGCATCAATCGGGTCGATCATCGTCTTCTCCCTTGGCTTTGTCCAGTACAAGATTGCCGTGAGGGTCGACCGACGCGATGAAACTTGCGCTCACAACGGTTGTCGCAGTGAGTTCCTCGATCACCGCCGGGCCCACGATGACATTGCCTGACTCGAGCAGATCGCGCTGGTAGATCGGCCATTCGGATGCTCCGGTCGACCGGTCATGAACCCTGCGGTGACCGCTCAGCGCGGCTGAAGCATCGTCGCTGCCCTCGGAATCGACACCGATATTTGGCTTGGAGAGCACGCCGATCGCCCGTACCCCGTAACCAACGATTTCGACCTCCCCGTCAATCCTGTAACCGAAGCTGGCTTCATGCAGATCCTCGAAGCTGACACGCAGATCCTCAAGGCTGACCGCTTCGATCCCGGCAGGCACCGAAATGGTGTGCTCCTGACCCTCGTACCGCATCTCGACCGAGCCCAGGAGCTGGATCAGCTCGTCCTCGACCTGTTCCTTGTGAAGCACCTCGACCGCTTCTTCGTTGAGTTCCTCGAAAACGGATTCAACCTGCTCCGAGGTGGTGTCGCTGACGGCGCTTATCCGAGTGCGGCTGAACTCGTGGACGATGTCCAGCGTCTGCATTCCCAGGGCCGAGAACACCCCGGGATTCATCGGGATCACAACGCGCCTGGCGTCGAGCCTGGAAGCGAGCTCCGCGGCGACGACAGGTCCGCCGCCGCCGTAGGCCATCACCGTGAATGTGCGCGGGTCGAGGCCCTGACCCACGGTCAACTCCTCGAGCGTCTGGGCCATCCGGGTCTCGATGATCGAGATGATTCCCGCTGCGGTTTCCTCGATCGAGAGCTCCAGCGGCTCGGCCACATGAGTCCTTAGCGCCTCGATCGCGATCTCCCTGTCCAGGCTCATACCTCCGCTGAGGAGCTGTTCTGGCAGGAGGCCTGCGACCAGCGCGGCGTCGGTGAACGTCGGGAGCTCCCCACCCCGGCCGTAGCACGCCGGACCCGGGTCGGCACCGGCCGAAGCCGGGCCCACACTGAGGCCTCCGGCAGCATCCACACTCGCGATCGAGCCGCCGCCCGCACCGATCGTGACCAGATCGATCATCGGAAGAATGAAACGCAGCCCGGCAAGTTCCGCAGACTGCAGGATCCTCGGTTTGCCGCCGTGGATGACGGCGGCATCAAAACTCGTTCCGCCCATATCAATTGCGAGGACGTCTGCCCAGCCGCTGCGCGCGGCCATTGCCGCCGCTCCGCTGACGCCGCTCGCGCATCCGGACACCAGGGTCCGAAGGGCGCGATCCCGGGCCTGCTCACCCCCCATGACTCCACCGTCACTTGAAGTGATGAAGAGCTGTCCTTCGAAGCCGGCCTCATCCAGTCCTCCGGTGAGCCGGTCGAAATACCGGCGCATCCGCGGCCGGAGGTACGCCTCTGCGCTGGTGGTCAGAGAGCGATCAACCTCGCGGTACCTCCGCGTCAGCTCGTGCGACAGCACTACGACCAGGTCCGGGTGTCGAGCGCGGATAGCGTCGCCTGCCGCCTGTTCGTGGACCGGATTCGCGTAGGAGTTGAAGAAGGCGACCGCGATCGCATCGGCGCCCTGCCCGACCAGATCGTCCACTCGTTCGAGCACTTCGTCGACATCGATCGCCTGCTCGATCGAACCGTCGACCCGGATCCGTTCCCGAACCTCACAGCAGCGACGGCGGGGGACGAGGGGCGGGGTCTGTTTCCAGGCCATCAGATACGGGGGCCACGAGCCGGTCCCGATTATCGGAACATCTCTGAAGCCCTCGGTCGTGATGAAGCCGACCGTGGCCCCCTTGCGCTCGAGCAGGGCGTTGATTCCGATCGTCGTGCCGTGTAGAAAGCGGGACCCTTCCCGCAGGCTCAACCCGATGCTCTCAAGGCCACTGATGACCCCGGCCGTCGGGTCCTCGGCCACGGTGTCACTTTTGCCGACGACTACCGATCCATCTCGCTCATCCACCGTAACCACGTCGGTGAAGGTGCCGCCGATGTCGGCCGAAACGGAGATGTGCGGTCCGGGATCGCTCATCCTTTGAGCCGTTCATGAGCCTTTACCGGTACGCCGTTCTGAAAGACCCCGGTGACACCGTCGGGCCGATTGAAAACCTCGAGGTCGGAAGGATCCTCGTCGAGCAGGATCGCATCGAACACCTGGCCCGGGGCGATCCTGCCGCGGTCCTTAACTCCGCAAAGCTCGGCTCCGCCGGCCGTTGCAGCCAGGAGCGACTCCTCCGCGGTCAGCCCCGCGTCGGCCATCAGCGGGATCTCTTTCAGATTGGGTCCCTGGCTGATCAGGTCGGTGCCAAGGGCGATCTTCACGCCGGCCGCCTTCGCCACGGCGACCTGCTCACCGACCGATGGCATGATTTCGGCGATCCGCTTGCTTGATCTCGGATCGAGCTTGCCTTCTTTGGCGAGGCCATCCAATTCGTGACAAACGACCAGCGTCGGCACCAGCCAGCAGTCGCGTTCGGCCATCTCCGCCGCCTGGGCCTCACTCAGGAACGTGCCGTGCTCGATCGACCGGACCCCACCGCGCACGGCAGCATCGAGACCGGGGCCACCGTAAGCGTGCGCCGCAACCGGCACCCCGGCCCGTTCCGCCTCGAAAACCGCGACGGCGATCTCCTCGTCATTCAGCTCCGGCTTCATCGGGTGGTCGCGCACCGTCGAAAGCAGCCCGCCGGTGGTCATGATCTTGATCCAGTCGACGCCCGATCGAAGCTGCTGTCGAACCGCTTTCCGCATTTCATCGACTCCATCGACGAGATAGGGCGGCCGGCTGGCGTACTCGGGAATCATGAACCCGGTGATGGCCTCGGTTCCGGTGGAAGAGACAAATCCGTCCGTATGTCCTCCGGTCTGTCCGAGCGGCGGCCCGGAGACAAAGAGCTTCGGCCCGGGGACGCAGCCGGCTTCAAATCCATCCCGGATTCCCGGGGTCGAGGTGCCGACGTCTCGGACTCCGGTTATTCCAAGCTCCAGCACCAGGCGCCCGTTGCGGGCGACCTCAAGCGACCACCGAGTGATGTCGATGTCAAGAACGTCACCGACGCTGCCACTCTCGAATTCAAGATGGGCGTGGCAATCGATCACGCCGGGCATGAGCCAGAGTCCGCTGCCATCGAAATCAACAGCTCCAACGGATGCGGCGGCATCGGGCCCGACCGCATCGATGACACCGTCGCTTACGGCTACGTCGCACGGGCCGGAGAAACTTCCACTTTCGTCAAGGGCATGAACGCCGCGGACAACGAAGTTGTCGGGAAAGCTCTCGATGTCTACCTTGATTTGATGGCTTCGTCCGCTGGCAATCGGGTCGCGTAAACGTTTCGGCTTTTCAACTATACATCCTACCCCCTGACCGTGCTGCAACTTCCCATGTGACCCTTTCCTGGTGAAAGTGAAGCTGGGAGCCGATCGGACTCAGGCGGTCAAAGCATCGGGGACTCTCGGGCCGGCAGCCGCACCAGAAGTTGGTCCCTCCTGGTGATATGCTTGCCGAAACGTTTCACGGACTTGCAGTCCCTGATTACGTTCGACTACATTCCGCTCAACCAAGCCAACGACCAAGCCTCAGCGAAGGAGAAGCCACTGTGAAACGAGGTCTCTTTGTCCCGGCCTTCGACAATCTCGCAGATCCGATACTGATCGCAGAGCTCGCGGCCCGGGCCGAAGAAGTGGGCTGGGACGGCTTCTTCCTCTGGGACCACATCCAGTATCCCGACCCGATCAAATCAATGTGCGATCCCTGGATCTGTCTGGCAGCAATAGCCACCAGGACCGAGCGGATGCGCATCGGCACGATGGTCACCCCACTTGCCAGACGGCGGCCGCTGGTGTTGGCCAGGCAGGCTGTTTCACTCGACATCCTGAGCAAGGGTCGCATGGTCCTGGGCCTGAGTGTGGGCGGCGACTGGAATGGGGAGATGGCGGAACT
Source organism: uncultured Solirubrobacterales bacterium (assembly GCA_963766115.1). Taxonomy (GTDB): domain Bacteria; phylum Actinomycetota; class Thermoleophilia; order Solirubrobacterales; family 70-9; genus 67-14. The sequence goes on along the minus strand of CAVXYR010000007.1, from coordinate 47,363 downwards.
GGGTGAAGAAGGCAGCATGAAAGAACGGGCGGCAATGCTCGACGAAGGCCTTCAACTCCTCGACACGACCCTTCGTGGCGAGGAGCTGGACCACCAGGGAACCCACTATTCAGCCAAAGCGAAGCCCTTTACTCCAACCTCCGTCCAGACTCCACGCATTCCGATCTGGATCGGCGCCAGGTGGCGAGATCCTTTCCCGGAGAAAACCCCCAAGCCGTTTCGCAGAGGTGCGATGTGGGACGGGCTCTTCCCGGACGGAATTGCGGCATCTGACGTCGCCGGTCTTCGAGACCGGATGAACGAATTCCGCCCGAAGGGATCCGAACCGCTCACCCTGGTCGCACGCACCCGTGTGGAAGATGACCCGGAACCCTGGCAACAGGGCGGGCTTGACTGGCTGCTCACCGATCTGGGGCCCAGGCAGCCCGACGGAGGGGTCAGACCAATGGAACCCCTGGAGACCATTCGGGCCACGATCGAGAGCCTCGAGCGATGAGCCCCGACGGTCAGACCTTCTCGACCGTTGACTACCACACCGCCGGAGAACCGTTTCGGATCGTGACCGATGGTGTCGCTGAAATTCCGGCACCGACCGTCGCTGCCCGCCGTGAATTCGCAATCGCCGACCCGGAGATTCAGGAAACCCGGCGCCTGCTCTGCCACGAACCGCGCGGTCATGCCGACATGTACGGAGGGTTCCTGGTTGAGCCCGATGATGAGGACGCCGACCTTGGCGTCCTCTTCTGGCACAAGGACGGGTTCTCAACAGCTTGCGGACATGGAACTATCGCCCTCGGTGCATGGGCGGTGGAAAACGGGTTGGTCGAGCCCGGCGACGACGATATTGCCGAGGTGACAATCGACGTTCCTTCCGGTCGCGTGGTCGCCCGGGTCGCCTGCGTCGACGGCGTACCCGGTTCTGTGACTTTCCGAAATGTTCCCGCGTACATACTTGCCCGCAGCGTCGAAGTCGAGGTAGCCGGTAAGCCGGTTCAAGTGGATCTGGCGTTCGGCGGAGCGGTGTACGCCAACCTGCGGGCGAGCGAAATCGGCCTCTCGGTCGAGCCCGGCGATGTCGACGCGTTAGATTTCTGCCGGCCGCGACGTGAAGCGCTGCCTGCTCGGAGCCGAGATAACCAGGCATCCCGAAGACGATCGGCTGTCCGGGGTATACGGGGTGATGATCTATGACGAGCTTCCCGACCTTGATTCGGGGTTGCAGCAGCGAAACGTGGTTATTTTCGCCGACGGACAGGTCGACCGTTCACCCTGCGGTTCCGGAACTTCGGCAAGGCTTGCTCTGCTGGCCGATGAAGGTCGTCTGGGTCCCGGACAGACTCTCCACCACCTTTCAATCGTCGACGGCGAATTTCTGGGCCGGGTAGTAGAAACGACTACGGCCTACGGCCATCCCGCCTTCGTCACCGAGGTCGAAGGAATGGCGTACAGGACGGGTAGCAGCAAGTTCGCGATCGATCCGCGCGACCCGATTGGTCCGGGATTCGTACTTCGCTGACCTCATTGACGGCCTCGGATGCCCTCCGGGCCTTCGCCGGGCGGGAGCTCTCTCCGGTCGAACTGATGGAGGAGGTGATCGCCCAGACAGACCGGGTGGAGCCGGAAGTGAACGGATTCATGGCCACTTTCCACGAGCAGGCCCTCGAGGCGGCGAGAGCCTCCGAGGCCAGATGGCTCGGCAATGGCGAACCACCACGCCCGCTCGAAGGTGTGCCGGTAGCAGTCAGTGACGATCTCGAGATCAAGGGTCAGCCGCTGACCGAATCATCGGTCCAGCTGATCGACCACAAAGTCGAAACCACCGAACCTCTGGCCGTTCGCATCTACGAAAGCGGGGCGGTGGTGCACGCTCGCACCGCAACGTCCGAGTATCTCTACTCCCCCTATATGCATTCCGAGCTGTACGGGACGACAGCCAATCCGTGGAATCCCGAATACAACGCGAGCGGATGCGCCGGCGGCGCGAGTGCTGCCCTGGCTTCCGGCAACACGGTGCTGGCCGGCGGTATCGATTCACTCGCGGTCAACACGAGCGCTGCCGCCTGCGGGGTCGTCAGCTTCAAGCCGTCCTATGGACGAATTCCGTTGGTACCCCCCTTCGCCCTTGACACGCTTGCCCACTACTCGCCGATGGCACGAACCGTCGAAGACTGTGCGCTCTTTTTCGATCAGTTGAGCGGTCTCCATTCCTGTGATCCCGCCTCACTTCCTGACATGACCGCGGTCGGGAAGTTAGATCCCGATGCCTCGCGACTGAAGATCGCCTGGTCAGAGGATCTCGGGGGATACGAAATCGATGCCGACGTGCGTCGCAATACCCGTCGCGTCATGGAAAGCCTCCAGGATGCCGGCGCCGGCGTCGACGAAATCGAGCTTCGATTCGACCCCGTTGAAATTGGCGATACTTTGCTTGCCAGATTGGGGCACGCCCTGCTTCCGATACTGAAGCGGCAATTCGCTGCCGAAGGCAACCTGGCCCCACATTCCGAGGCTTTCATGCGGAGGGCGGTGGAGCAGGCCGACCGGATTGCCCTGCTGGACGCCTTCACGGTCGAAAACCGCATCTACTCGGAGATCTCTCAGGTCTTCACCGAATACGACGCGCTGGTTTGTCCGGCCCTTGCCGTTCCCGCGTTTCCACGCGAACCCGACGAATCGGATTTCACCCGCGTCCTTACCGGGGCGGCATTCAACATCTGCGGACGGCACCCCTACGTATCCGTGCCCTCGGGGCGAAGCTCGGACGGCGTCCCAACCGCCGTACTCGTCGTTGGTCAAAGATACGCCGATGCCGAGGTCCTTCTCGCCGGAGCATCGGTCGAGGCTCTCGTTGAGCCGATCGGCCGGCCGGCCGAAGCCTGAGGCGCAGTCAGGTCGGAGGTTGGTGTGTGGCCACCTCTTTTGTGAGGGCTGGCCGAGCATCGCCACCACCCCTTCTTGAGCAGCGCCGGTGTCCCATCGCCCTATCGGTCGAGCAATGCGCCTGCACCGTCGCGCTCCGCTGCCTCCAGAACGAAGTCAGCGAAGAATGCGTCGAGGATGCCCATGCCTTGATTCGCACAGACGGTCATACCATCAACAGCCCGATGATCGAGGACGGCGCCTGGCACCGTGCCGTCCGGCTCGCGCCATCCTGAAAACGTCCCGGCATCCTGCCGCTGGCGATAGTCGTCGAGGGCATCGACGTAGAAGGCTTCGGCCCTCGTAGAGACATCGCGATCGAGCGAGGCGTCGTCGTCGAGCGGCAGTATCAACGCCGTCGGTTTCAGGCTTTCGTAGGCAAGGGAGGGTTTGAGCTTCTCTCCGAGAGGCATTCCGGTAATCACAACATCAGCGTTTTCGACGGCCATCAAGGGACTGACGGCCGCAGAAACTCCGGGTTCGGGGTCAGCGAATGGACGCCGGGAGAACACTCCAAAGTCCGCCCCCGGGTTCAGGGCCGAGAGGGCACGGATGTGGGAGCGAGCCTGGACTCCATACCCGATGATTCCGACCGCACTCCACTCCTCGCGGGCGAAAGCGGCCACGCAGACCGCTGATACGGCCGCCGTGCGGGCCGCGGTGATCGCCGCGCTGTCCATGATCGCCACTGGCAGCCCGGCTTCGCTTTCATTGATTACGATCAGACCGGATACGCACGGTAGTCCATGTCTCTCGCGATTTTTCGGATAGTCGCTGACCCACTTCAGAGAGGTGATGTCACCGTCCGAGACGTAGGCCGGCATCGGGTAGGTAAACGCCCCGGGGCGCGGCGACAGCTGCGGCGCCGCCGGGGTCTCGGCCGCCTTCGTCTCGATTGATCGATACGCTCGCTCCACCAGCCCGCGCTGAAGCCCGGGCTCGGGAAGGAGCCGCTCGACGTCGGCACCCGCCAGGTAGCGAATCGGCTGTGTCGCCATTACTGGCGGGCCCGAAGACGCGCCGGGAGAAGCTCATTCAGCGGCATCTCACCCGTGCGTATCCAGTCGAGCAGCATCTGGGCAGCAATGCGACCGTGAGCGGCGCCGTCCAGGGCCATCGCACTCACAGGGGGGACCAGCAGGCCGAGGGCATCACCGTCAGACGCCGATCCAACCGCGACGTTGAGACCCGAAGCGTTGATCGCATGCTGAGCCCCCACCGCCTGGCCCTCGAGTGCCGTCACGATCAAGGAGGGCGCACCCACCGCCTCGAGGCGGGTCCGGATGACCTCGACCGTCCCTTCTGCGGAGTTGCCGGTCTGAAGCACTTCAATATCGCGCCCCTGATCACCGGCCCAGTTTCTGAAGGCACCTTCCAACGCATCAACGAAGGCGAGGTGCTCGGGGAGGGTCACGAACCACGCACTACCGTCGCTCGCTCTTTCGGACAGGTGCGAAAGGAGCGTCAGCATCGCTTTCTCGTGGTCGACGTCAACCCAGGGGACACCTTCCAGCCGGGTTCGGCCAATGGTGACGACCGGTACGCGCTGTTCGCGCTCCCTGACTTCGTCAGATTCCGCCGGGTCGACCACGATGTGAGCGTCTACGAGGTCTACCGGAGGAGCTCCGCTGCGGCGCAGCATGAGTCCGTACCCGCTGCGGCCCAGTGTTTCAGCGGCAGCATCAAGCAACTTCATAAAGAATTCTCCGCCGGGAACCGTGGCGTCGTGTCCGAAACGGAATCCGATTGACATCGTCCGTCCCGTGGGCAGTCCGCTGGCCGCGCGGTGGGGAACGTAGTTGAGGTCTCTGGCCGCCTTCGCCACTCTGGCCCGGGTGGAACCGCTGACCCGGCCCTTGCCGCTCAATGCGTTTGAAGCGGTGCCGACGGCTACGCCCGCGGCCTCCGCGACGTCAACGATTGTGTGTCGCGATACCGGCACGATTTCAAACGATAGCGGCACCTGAAGCCGGTTGGCGGGACCGATAAACCACGACCTTCACAGCCGGCACCGGCGCGCATCGACCTCCAGGCCTCCGCTCGCGACGGACTCGTAGGCGCGCTCGATCAGGCTGACCACATACCTGGACTCCTCCGCCGTCACCCCGGGTGGTCGCTGTAGTCGCACAGCCTCGACGAAGTCACGCGCCGTGGCTCGGGTCGACTCCGCTTTCCACCCCTGAATGTCATAGTGAACCCCCGCGACCGCGGTACCGCGAAGGTCGCGATCGTTGCGAAACAGCACCATCGGCGGATCGAGTACCTGATCGATGATCACTGTTCCGTCGCTACCGTAAATCTCAACCCGCTCTCCCCTCGGATATTCGGTAAGTGAGCAGAACTCGACGCTGAAGAACTCGCCGCTGACCATCCTGCCCGTGACCACCGAGTGGTTGTCGAGCGGAATATCGGGCACCCAGCTCCGGGCAGACTGCCTGGATCGTTTCCACCTCCCCGAAGAACCAGGTGAGCAGGTCAAACAGGTGCGGACCGCAATCGAGCATCGCACCGCACCCGTAGGCTTCGCGCTTCCAGGCCTGCGTTTCATCGTCCACCTCGGCCCACTCGTCGAGGATCTGGTCGGACTTGAAGCCCCGAACCATCCGGATCTCGCCCAGCACCCCGTCGCGAACATCCGTCTGGCTTCAACGTAGGCCTGGACATAGCGCGTACTTTCCGCAACGGCAAGCGTCAGGCCGGTCCCCGCGGCCAGCTCGATCAATCCGTCGGCCTCCACCGCCGTGACCGTGAACGGCTTCGCCATGCAGACGTGCTTTCCGGACGCAAGCGCCTCCACCCCGACCGGGTAATGGGCCGGTGGCGGGAGCAGCAGCGCCACGGCATCGATAGCGGGGTCGGCGAAGATCGATCGATAGTCCTGGCTACCGCGAACCCCCGTGGCCTCGACGACTGGTGCGACCTTTCTCTCGGCGACGTCACAGACCGCCGCCAGTTCGCAGCCGTCCGCCAATCGGTAGCCATCCAGGTGCGTCCTGCTGGCGAGCCCGAGACCGACGATCCCGACCCGCACCGGTGAATCCGTCCCGGGGGTCATTGTGCCTCGCGAAGCGGGCCGGCCAGGGTTTCCAGAGATGTCGGGCGATCCGGCGAACGCGCGCTGAAGCGACCGACAGCGTCAATCGGTGCGGCGGCCACTTCGGCGGTCAGCTCCGCCACGGCGGCCTGACAGGTCCGCCCCTGACAGAGTCCCATCCCTGCGCGAGTCATCCGCTTGACGGCGCTGACGTCCGGTGAAACTGCCGCCGCCTCACGGATCGCGCCCGCGGCCACGTTCTCGCAGCGACAGACGACCACATCGTCAGTCGTCCGCTGATACCAGCCGGGCCGGACCGGAAATGCGCGGTCAAGCCTCCTGGCGAGAGAAATGTTCCTCGCGATCCTGCGTGGCGGTCTCTTCCGCGGGCGATCGAGAAGTTCTGCCGCCACCGCCCGTCCCGCAAGTTCACCGAGATCCGTTGAGAGGCCAGCCCCCGACCACGGGCTGACGCAGGCCCCGGCCGCCCACACCTGTTGAGCGCCCGTCTCCCCTCCGAGACCTTTCACGTCGATCCCCCAGGATCTGGATCCCGGAAGGAAACGCAGACCGGACCCGGCCAGCTGACCCAGGCCTACTGACGGGATGAATCCGTCGGACAGACAGACCGCATCACATTCGACGACCTCGGTGCCTCCGCCCGGGCGCAACTTACCGCCGTCATCCAACTGACCGAGCATGACCCGGAGTCCCTTGGATACCTGATCGATACGCACAACCCCCCAGCCGGTTCGCAGACGCGAACGGGCCGATGAAATCGCCCAGAGGTGACCGGCTGCCTCGCGGATGACAGCGGGGCTCGAAAAGGCGGCGAATACCGACCGGCGACTGAATTTTTGTGCTTCGACAATCCGCGGGACGCTGGCCCCTGATCTGATCAAGGCGGCAGCGACGGGCAGGAGAAACGGCCCCGACCCCGCTACCAACACCCTGCCGCCGACCGGCTCTCCAAACATCTTGAGCATCGACTGGGCACCACCGCAGGTGACCACACCCGGCAGAGTCCAGCCGGGAAGGGGCACTACCCGTTCGGTGGCCCCGCTGGCAATCACGACCGCCGAATCAAGGGTCCGGCGGCCGGCAGGCAGGTCAACTTCCACCTGACCGTGCCCCGCCGAGTATGCGGTTGCCCGCACCAGGGGGCTGACCCCGGCTTCGCGCAGTGCCGCAATCGCATCGGCTCCGCGGGCGGATGGCCCGTCGGTGGAGGCCTGTGCTTTCGAGCCGCGAGGCTGTCGGAAATACTGGCCACCGAGGTACTCCTGCTCGTCGACGATCGTCGTCTTCACCCCGGATTCGCTCGCCGCGGTTGCCGCGGCGAGGCCCGCCGGACCCGCGCCGATCACGGTCAGTTCAGGATTCATCCCGGTCCTCCGCAGCGCGCGTTCGGACGCTCATCCCCGGGGAGGCCGTGGTCATACATGTGCGCGTGAGCGGGACCTCGTCGACCACCGCATGGCACTCGTAGCAGCTGCCCATCCCGCAGAAGAACCCCCGGCCCGAGAGTTCACCGGAAGGTACGAAACCTTCCCGCAGGAGGATGACGGCAACCGTGTCGTCCGGCTGAGCCTCAACCGGCCGTCCGTCAACGAAAATCGTGAAAGCGCTCATCGACCGCCTGTCCGGGTTGAAGGATTGTCGTGATCGCAACGCAGGCGATCGGGGCTGAAATCGGCTGGCTCCACCGGCGACTCCCCGCCACCGATCAGCGAGCAGATCATCTCCGCCGTCGCGGGGGCCAGCCCGATGCCGGCCCCCTCGTGTCCACAGGCCAGGCAGAGTCCTTCCGCCCCGTCGAGTTCACCGATGACCGGCCTGCCGTCGGGAAGGGTCGGCCTCACGCCAGCATAGGAACGCAGAATCCGGACGCCCGCCAGTCCGGGTGCCAGCTCGAGGGCGCGAGCGGCCAGGAGCGCGTCCACCCCGGCGTCCGATCCGCTCGTCCGTGTCCCGGAACTCGCGGCTCGCTCCGATCAGGACGTTGCCTCGGCGTGTCGTCTCCAGCACGGTCGCAACCTGCACTCCCTGATCGTGATCGACGATTGTGGCGCGATAGCCGAAATCGTAAACCTTGCGCCTGATCAGATCCCGGGGTCGGGGCACCGACGAGTATCTGGCCGCGTCGACCTACCAGAGGCAGGGATAGACCGAGCGGCTCCAACAACTTCCGCGAAGGTACACCTGCGGCGACCACCACCGATGAACAGGAGATGCCTCCTTTGTCTGTTCGTACTCCGGCCACGCGACCCGACACGAACTCAATCGCCTCGACCCTGCAATCCCTGGATCACGTGGGTCCCCAGGCGCGCCGACGCCAGCGTGTACGCGGCGACGAGCCTCAGCGGGCAAACCTGAAGATCATCGTCCACCACCAGCCCCGCCGCGATATCGGGGCGTAGCACGGGCTCGGCCTCCTGGGCGGACGCCGCGTCCAGCAATTCGACCCCGAGCCCGGCGCCACTCATCCAGCCCATCTGTTCCTCCAGCTCGCTCCCGGCTTCCGGCGTCGTCGCGACCAGGAGGCTTCCCTTGCTCTCGAGCTGGATGTCAGCGTCGAGCCTCTGCTCGATGTCGCGGAAGAGCTTGAGACTGCGCTTCGCAAGCTCGAATTCCGGTCCGGGTGACTTGTCGGAAACCAGGACGTTTCCTTCGCAGGCCCCCGATGCTCCCGATCCGACCTGATTGCGCTCGATCAGCGCGGTCGTGAGACCCGCCTCGGCCAGGGAGTGACAACAGGCCGTACCGATCACCCCTCCGCCCACGACCACTACGTCGACACTCGAGGGGGACTCCGGGTGGCCCAGCTCAGAGGTTGTGCCCGTCAAAGCTCGAAGCCGGCGGGGAACGGGTCGGTCGGATCGAGCAGGTACTGCCCGGTGCCGGTGATCCAGGCCCTGCCGGTGATCTCCGGCAGGATGGCCGGGTGTTCGGCTACCGTGGTTTTCCCGGCAATAGCGGCGTCGAACCTTGTCCCGATCAGAGATTCATTCACGAATCGCTCTCCGATCTCAAGCTCACCTCTGGCGTGCAGAACCGCGATCAGGGCCGATGTACCGGTTCCGCAGGGCGAGCGGTCAACCCATCCGGGATGGATGACTGTCGCCGTCCTGCGATTCGCCCCCCCTGTTGACGATCCGGTGAATACCACATGTTTGCAGCCCGAGATCCTTGGCTCCGACGGGTGTACCGGTCGTCGCTGTTCGTTGATCGCCGCGGCAAGCTCCATGCCGGCCGCGACAATTTCCCGGCTCTTCCCGGGAACCAGTTCGAGTCCGAGCGAACCGGCCTCCAGAATCGCGTAGAAGTTCCCTCCGTAGGCCATGTCATAGGTGACCTCACGCCCGTCGGCAAGCTCCACGCCGGCATCAAGCTCATCGACAAAGGAGGCCACGTTGCCGAGTTTGACCCGGGTCGGTTCCCTTTCCGAGACTGAGACCTCGGCGCGAACCTTTCCCGCCGGCACATCGAGGACCACTTCCGCGCGGCCGTCTTCAAGAGGGATCATCCCGGTTTCAGCGAGAACTGTCGCGACGCCGATCGTTCCGTGTCCGCACATCGACAGCAGGCCCGAAACCTCGATAAACAGCACGCCCCAGTCGGAATCCGGGCTGAGTGCGGGCAGGAGCAGGGCCCCCGACATGGCGCTGTGCCCTCGTGGCTCGCACATCAAGAGGCCCCTTATGTCGTCGTGGTGAGCCTCAAAGTAAGCCCGTCGATCGAGCATGGTCTCACCCGGAATCGACGGAATACCTCCAAGTACCACGCGCGTCGGCATCCCCTCGGTGTGGGAGTCAACCACGTGGTAGATGGAGGATGCTCTCAAGCGGCGCTCCCGGTCGGTTCCGCGGGTGAACCCAGTTGGTCGAGCGCCTTGATTGCCGCGACGACCTCGACCTCTTCTTCGGCCGTCAAGGGGAGTCGCGGGGACCTGCAACCGCCCAGGTCCATCCCATTTTCCCGGGCCGCTGACTTGAAGAACTGAACGAGTTTGGCCCGCATGTCCAGTCTCGAAAGAGGCAACAGGGCCTGGTACGTCTCTCGAGCAGCCTCGATGTTGCCGTTGCGGCAGTCCGCATAGAGCTGAACGCACGCCCGGGGGGCCACATTCGCCACCCCGGAGACCCATCCGGTGGATCCCGCGAAGAATCCCTCCATTGCCCAATCGTCTCCGCCGATCAGCACCTCCGCATCGACTCCCTGAAGGGCCGCGATCCTGCGGGCGTCTCCGGAGCACTCCTTCACTGCCGCGATTCCCTCGACGTCATTGATCAGCGAAGCGATGGTATCCGCGGAAAGGTCACCGGAACCGCTCGCCTTGGGGTTGTTGTAGAGCATGATCGGAAGCTCCGTCGCCTTGTCAACCTCGAGGTAGAAATCCAATAGCTCAGCATAGTCAGCCTCATAAAGCAGCGCCGGCAGGAGCATTACACCTCTTCGCGCCGACCTCTTCGGCATCGGCGCAATAAGACGCAACCTGACTCGCCGATGGGGCGGAAACTCCGGCGAGGACCGGGATCCGGCCGGCCACCTGCTCGACGACTACGCGGGTGACGTCGCGGCGTTCGGCGCGGCTCATCGAGGGGGCCTCGCCCATGGTTCCGACCGCCACGATTCCGTGCACCCCTTCTTCGACCAGAAACTCGGTGTGACGCCGGAGTTTCGCTTCATCGATTCCGTAGCTGTCGTCGAAGGGGGTCAGAACTGCAGGGATAACGCCGGGGAAAAGCAGTGACATCGGTACCTCCGTTGGTCAGTCGAGCGCCATATAGCGTCGAACTCGTTTGATGTGCTCACGACTGTGGAACTCGGCTGCATCCGGAGATCCGGACGCGATCGCTTCGTAGATCATTCGATGCTCGGCCTCAAAAAGTCGGACGCGTTCCGGGTCGGTCAGAACTCCGTCGCGCAAGTGCTGCCAGAGGACCTGGTCCATTGTCTCGGCAATGTCGTCACAAATGGAAGCGAGAACGGGATTTCCGGTCATCACGCCGATCTGCCGATGAAACAGCCGGTCGCGGTCGTTCCAGGCGGACCGGGACTCGGGATCCTCCACGGCGACGGGCCCGTCCTGCGCCTGAAGCAACGACTCTGCGAGCGCGTCGCGTCCGCGCAAGGGTCGCCGCCCAGCGAGCCGCGGCAGGTTCGATCAGCTCGCGGACGTCAAGCAGGGCCACCGGGCTCGCATCCGAGCGGTGGGGATCTTCATCTCCTCCGCGTTGGCGAACGATCTCGCCCGCGGCTTCGGTGATGATCGAGCCGGCACCGCGACGCGTCTCGACCAGGCCCTCAAGCTGGAGAGAAGCGAGAGCCTCCCGGATAGTCGAGCGCCCGACGTCCAGCTGCTCAGCCATCGCCCGTTCACTGGGAAGCCGATCGCCCGGACGCCAGACGCGGGTCCGGATCTGGTCAGCGATCTGGTCGGCAACGCGCTCGTAAAGCTGCTGACTCTGAAGGGGTTCGAGCTCAGCGTCGGAGGCCTCTCCGATCGACAGGATTTCGTCCGTCTGGTCCTCTTTGGAAGTTGGAATGACGATAACCTCGTTGATTTCGGTACTATTGGTTTGCTTAGCGTATCAATTTATTCAATTTCGACGCATTCCAATTTGAGGAACAGACCACTTGAATACTCAGCGCCCCCCAGCAAGCGGCCGCAGGCGCCCTTTCCGCACACCATGATCTCCGGCTTTCGAATCCCGAGGCACGCGCCAAACTGCTGAACGCGATAGCTGCCGAGCTGAGAAACGAGCGAGAGGCCATCATCGCCCTGGCGCGCGACGAGACCCAGCTTGCCGAGGCAAGACTTCAGGGTGAACACGAACGCACCGCAAGACAGCTCGAAATGTTCGCCGAACTCGCCGCAGAGGGACACTTCTACGACGCGGTCATCGATCTGCCCGATGCTGACGCCAAGCCGCTGCCGCGTCCCGACCTGCGACGGGTGAACCTCCCGCGTGGCCCGGTGGCCGTCTTCGGAGCGGGCAACTTCCCTCTCGCTTTCGGTGTCGCCGGTGGCGATACCGCTTCGGCGCTGGCTGTCGGCTGCCCGGTCGTGTCCAAGAGTCACCCCGGCCACCGGCGGACGGACCAGCTGATTGCCGAACTGATCGACAGGGCCATCGACACCGCCGGCCTACATCCGGGTACCCACGGACTGGTACACGCCGACGACCCGGAAGAATCCGGAGCCGTCGTCGAACTTCCTGAGGTCAGCTCGGTCGCTTTCACTGGCTCCCGGTCAGGCGGCTTCGCTCTTTCCGAACGGGCCCGGCGACGGGCCGTGCCGATCCCGGTCTATGCCGAAATGGGGAGCACCAACCCCGCGATCATCACGCCGGCCGCAGCGAGCAGCCGGGGTGAAGCGCTGGCTGAAACCCTCGCCGACGCAGTGTTGAACAGCGCCGGCCAACTCTGCACCAAACCGGGACTGATTCTGATCCCTGCCACCACAGACGGCCTCACGCTCAGCGCCAGGCTCGCCCGCCTGATCAACTCCGCCACACCCGGCCCGATGCTCAGCGGTTCGATTCGGGATGGGTATGACCGTGGGGCAGCTGCGGTCAACGAAATACCGGGGGTCAAGGCACCCGAAGATGGAACCGGCAGTTCCGGGCAAGCTTCCGATCAGGCCCTGCCCCACCTCTGGGAGGCGACGGTTGAAGCCGCGTGCCGGGAGGATCGCCTTACGCAGGAGGTCTTTGGTCCGGCGGCTGTGGTGATTCGGTACGAAGATGAGCCGGAGCTCCAACGGCTGCTCGACACCCTTGAAGGGCAGCTCTCCTTCTCCGTGTTCTCCGAACCTTCCGAGAGCGACCTGGTCGGACGGGTGACCCGGCGCCTGGAGGCCAAGGCCGGCCGCATCGTGTTTGACGCGCCGACGACCGGAGTCTCGGTGACCATGGCGCAGCAACACGGGGGTCCCTACCCCGCCACGCTGGACGACTCCTACACTTCAGTCGGAGGAGCCGCGAGCTACCGCTTCGTGCGTCCTGTCGCCTTCCAGGACTGCCCGGCTGACCTGCTCCCGGAGGCGCTCAGGGACGAGAACCCGCTCGGAATCCGGCGGACTATCAACGGGGTCAGCAGCCGGGATCCGATCGCTGCCTAGTCGATCGGCAGGCCGTGACGGACGGTGTTCTCGGTAACCACGACGGCTTCCACGAAGTTCAGCAGGTAGTCCGGGCCACCGGCCTTGGCCCCGGTTCCCGAGAGCCGGTTGCCGCCGAAAGGCTGGCGGCCGGCCATCGCACCGGTCGTGGACCGGTTCACGTAGAAGTTCCCGACCGGTACCTGGCTGATCACGCGGGCAATCGTCTGCGGGTCGCGGGAGAAGAGACCGCCAGTCAGCGCCTGTTCCTGCCCGTCGATCACCTCAAGCGCCGCGTCCACGCCCGCGACCGGTTCAACCGTGAGTACCGGGCCGAACAGCTCCGAGGCGACGACCGGTGAGTCTGGCGGGGGCCGGCTGACTATCGCCGGGGAGACCCAGAAACCTTCGCCGTCAGGCATCTGGGTAACCCGACGAATCTCCGCCCGGGGGCCGAGCCCGCTCAGGGCGGATTCGATTCGACCGCGGGCCTCCTCGTCGATGACCGCGGGAACGTCGGTGGCGAATGCGTCCGCAGGCCCTACGCAAAGCGTTTCGAGCGCTCCGTGAAGTCTTGCCAGCAGGGAATCGTGCAGGCGTTCGTGGACGAGAATCCGCGAAGTTGCCGAGCATTTCTGACCGGCGAAGGCGAAAGCCGAATCAAGCGCGGCGGGAATCACCTCGTCGAGGTCGGCATCGGCGTCGACGATCATGCAGTTCTTGCCGCCCATCTCGGCGACCACCCGCTTCAGATGGCGCTGCCCTTTGGCCTGGATCGCTGCCTTCCGCATAATCTCGAGGCCGACCGGACTCGATCCAGTGAAAGCGATCGTGTGGACACCGGCGCTCTCAACGAGAGCCGATCCGACGTCCCCCTCGCCCGGAAGGAGCGCGATCACGCCATCCGGGACGCCGGCCTGAAGGAGTGCCTCAACAACGGCCTTGGCGCAGACCGGAGACTGTTCCGCGGGCTTGAGGCAGACAGCGTTCCCGCTCGCGAGCCCAGCAGCCGTCATCCCCGTAGCAATCGCAAACGGGAAGTTCCAGGGTGCAATCACCGCGACCACTCCACGTGGCCGGTGGTAGAGGGTGTTTCGCTCACCGGGTAGCTGAACGAGATCGGACGAACCCTCGAGCTGGACCGCCTGGCGCGCGTAGTACTCGAGGAAGTCGATCGCCTCGCAGACGTCGGCGTCGGCCTGCGCCCAGGGCTTGGCACATTCCCTCACCGCGAGCGCCGCAAGCACGGCCCGTTGCTGCGCATCTCACCCGCCGCCCTCGACAGAATCGCGGCGCGCTGGTCGACCGGCGTTGATCCCCAGGCCGGCTGCGCCGAGGAGGCGGTCTGGACCGCCAGTTCAACTTCAGCCGGAGTCGCGGCCGTGGCACGGCCGATCACCCGCGATGGAGCGGAAGGATCGACTGAGTCGAAGGAGGGTTCATCCCGAAGCTGATCGCCGATGGTCACCGGAACGTGGATCGGGAGTTGCGCCTCCAATCCGGCAAGCGCATCAAGCAGGCGGGCGCGCTCGGACGCGCGGCGCAACTCGGCAGACCGGTTCGTTGACGAACCGCGTCGTCCGAGGCAGGGCTGTGGCGACGGTACTCACGGTCTTGCCAGCAGCGCTCGAGATCCTCACCCGATGCTCGATCAGCGAGGAAGGAATCGTTGGATGTGTTCTCCAGGAGCCGCCGTACCAGGTAGGCCATTCCACTGACCAGGTCACCGACCGGGCAGTAGACGCGCCCGCGGTAGCCCTCATTGGAAATCGCCTCGGCGAGGTCGTCTCCCAGGCCCCGCAGAACCTGCAGTTCGATATCGCGGTTCTCAAGTCCGCGATGCTGCGCGTATACGACCGCGTGTGAGAGAGACCTGAGGTTATGAGAGGCGATCGCCGGGCGAACGACCGGAAACCCGTCCACCAGCCTCCGGGTCAGCCGTTCGAAGCAACGGTCCGACTCGACCTTTTCGGTCCAGACCGGTGGCTTCCAGCCATGCTGAAGCGCCTCGATCCGTTCCTGATCCCAGTAAGCCCCCTTGACCAACCTCACGGTGAGTGGGATGCTGCGCGGCTTCGCTTCGGCCCAGGCCAGTATCGCGCTCAGCATGTCCTCGGAATCGCGAAGGTAGGCCTGAAGGACAAGACCAGCAGACGGTCCCTCGCGAAACTCGTCTTCAGCGAGCAGGTCGAGAACGAGTTCGAGAATCATCTCCCGGGAATCCATCGACTCCATGTCGATATGGAGGTGGGCTCCCACCGCAGCGGCCCGGCGAAGCAGACCTCGAAGGTGCTCCGACGCGTCCTCCCTGCCCCGGTCGGGTGCGGCAGCGCGAATAAGCGGCGTGAGCGCGGTGACCTTGACCGACAAGTTGGCCCGGGGGAGCGTTCCGGCCGAGTCGTGCTCGAGTAGGGGATTGGCGGACCACATGGCCGAGCCTTCGGCAAGTGCCGATAACGCTTCGCTGCACCGATCGGCATAGGCGGCACCTTCGCTCCGGGTCAGGGTCGCCTCCCCGAGAAGGTCGACCGAGACCGCACTGCCCCGGTCCCAGAGGCGTCTCAACTTCTTCTCGGATTCAGCCGGGGTGACACCGACGATGAAACGATGGGCCATCTGATTGATCGCCTTCCACGCGATCCGGCCGGTCAGCCTTGCCGACGCCCCGCCACGTGCCGCCCGACCTGCAGCTGAAACCGCGAAACCGCCTTCTTCAACCTCACTGAGGAAGGCGTCGAGGTGTGCGGCAAGCTCGGCATCATCCCGGCAGGCCGGCGCTACGTCAACGAGCTGGAAAAGTGCGGCCCGCAGTTTCGGATCCCGTCCGACGATTGCCATGCCCTTCTCCTGGGGCTTTCGACCAATCGATGCGACCGACAGACGTCGGGTTCCGAGCCGCTTCCCGAGCTCCAGGATCTCCTCGTCCAGCTGCCGTTCTGATCCGACTCGATCGGTGCTTTCGCCACGCCCCGGACGCCCGGTGGACGGGCGGCGATCCAGCACTGCGGCATCCGCCTGAGTGACCATGGGCTAAAGGTAGGCAAGCGGGACGGGGACCGCCACGACCGAGTGTCGCCAGTTCTCAGGACGATTGTCTGGAAAGACGAAGGGCCAGCTGGGCGAGGAGGCGATCTTCGCCTTTTCCGAGGTCGAGCCCGGTCAGTTCCTCTATCCGGTGCAGCCGGTAGTAGAGCCCACTGCGATGAAGCGACAGGATGGCGGCCGTCTGTTTGATGTCACCCGCTGCTTCAAGGTAGGCCGCGAGGGTGGCAGCGAGCGCGGCCTCTTCGGTGATCAACCGACGCAATGCAGGCGGTACATCCTCGAGCGCCTCCGGTGGCAACTGACTGACGATCCGGTCGACTCCAATCGTGTCCCAGGCGGCGTACTCGCTTCCTTCCGGGCGGGTCCGGGCGACGCGCAGAGCCAGTTCGGCCTGCCGGCTTGCTTCCGGAACCTGACCCAGACCATCGATCGCTTCGGACTGACCCACGGCCAGCGGCAGGTCGGCGGCACCATGAACCCAATGCGCCAGTTCCGAGCGATCCAGAACTGAGAGCGCCGGCTCATCGAGATCGAGCAGGATCATCAGGCCACCCGAGACCCTCCCGGCCAGGACGTGGCCCGCCGAGACCCGGTGGATTGTCCGGCGGGCGAAATCACCGAGCCGGACCACTTCGCCCAGCGCCGCAACCCTCACCGCGACCAGCGGTCGGTCGGCGATCTTCCCGCCGTTGACGGCCCGCTCCCTGGCCTTCGCCCGATCCGACTCGACCTCGGAGCACAGACCTGCAATTAGCCGGGTCTCTTCTTCGAGCGACGCGTCGGGGCGGCTGGAAAGCAATTGACCGGCCCTTTCCGCGGCCTTCTCCACGCGCGCGATGTCATCGCTCCCGACGGTCTCATCCGGGTCGACCAGCCAGAGGAAGCCGAGGGTTATCCCGTGGACCCGAACCGGTACGCAAAGCCGTCCCGCCATCGAAAGGTCATGATCAGGTGCGGTTCGGACCGGCCCGGTCGCCCCGGCGATACCCTGACCGAGCAGGGCGTCTCGCACTTGGCGAGTCGCACCCCGGCCGAGTATCGAGCGTTCGCGAACTTCGTCGACTTCGCCACCCTGCGGGCTGTAGGCGATTGGAACGAGAGCCGCGTCATCGAGCAGTACCGGCCTTTCGACAGCAAGACTCAGCGCCTCAACAAGCGTCTGCAGTTCGCTACCCGTGGCGTCGTTTCCGGTCACATGAATCGGATCGATCGTACCGGGTGGTAGCGTTGCGAAAATGCGCGCGACGCTCGGCATCTGCCAGTCCCGGCCGGACGACGAATCCGGATGAAGATAGATGAAGCCGAACCGAAGAGCTCAATCCCATGGGTCTCTGAAAGCGCGCTCTTGGGCGCACTATCTACGGCCGAGGCGGCGGACGCACTGACATCCGCGCTGCGCAGTCCAAAGGGTATCCCTGAGGCACCTGCTCGGACCGTGATCACTTCGGGCTCGGGAAAGTTCCTGACGATGCCCGCTGCGGGTGAAGGCGGGGCGGGGGCAAAGCTGGTGACGGTCCAACCCGCCAATCCACCGCGCGGGCTGCCACTGATCAGCGGCGTTTTTGTCCTGTTCTCGGCCGATCGGCTCGAGCCGATAGCCATGTTTGACGGTGCCGCGCTGACCCGCCTCCGGTCGCCCGCCGTCTCGGTTGTGGCCACTCGATCACTTTCCCGGGAAGATGCTGCCCATCTAGTGGTTTTCGGCGCCGGGGTTCAGGCACGCGCCCACGTGCAAGCCATGCTCGAGGTACGGCCGATCGAGCGGATCACCGTGGTGTCACCCGGGAGGTCGGCGGATACCCTGGTCGGCGACCTGGAGCAGCAAGGGCTGAAAGTCGTGCGGGGGGAGGCCGCGGCCGTGGTCGACGCCGACATCGGTCTGCACCTGCACCACCGCATCGGAACCGGTTTTCGACGGCGGGTCGCTGTCCGCTGGAGCACACGTGAACGCTATGGGATCTTTCCAGCCGACCACAAGAGAGATCGATGAGTTGCTGCTCAACCGGTCGACGGTCGTGGTGGAAGATCGCGAGGTCGCACTGAGCGAGGCGGGCGACTTGCGGCTGCCGGTCGAAAGTGGCGCTTTCAGTCCTGACTCCATCGCGGGCGACCTGCGAGAGGTCGCGACCGGCGAGCTCAGACGGATCTCGGATGACGAGATCACTACGTTCAAGTCGGTCGGCTCTGCGTGGGAGGACCTGGTAATCGCGCAGGCAGCCTGGAACCGGTTGCGCGCGGCTTGAATCCTGGTCCTGCTCGGCGCTAGCTTTGCCTGGTTCGCGTATTGGTCCGCATCAGCCTCAGTAAGCCGAATGCGGCGACCAGCGACCAGGAACCCTCGAGCAGGAGAAACCCCCAGTCCTGGCCGGCGAACGCAAGCACCGCGAGGAGGCCGGCCGCGAGCATGTTCGAGGCCAGATAGCCGATCGTATGGGGTGAGAGTGATCCGAGCAATGTCCAGATGTAGGGAATCAGGATCCCTAGAGCACCGACAACCTGGAGAAGATCAAGCATTCCGACTTTCTGAGCGCCGTCGTCAGGCCGGGTACGGCGCGCCCTCTCGTCCGGGGCCTGCCCCGCCGATAGCCGGGGCCAGCCAACTTTCCAACCGAGAATACATGCCGCTCTGCGGATTTTCCTCGACTCGGTTCCGCCTCACAAGTCGCACGCCGGCTGTCCGGGCCTGGCCGGCTCTCTCTAGCATGGTCGCGTGAACCAAAAACCAGTTCTGGCGATCGACGTCGACGGGGTGATCAGCCTGTTCGGCTTCGAGGCTCCGCCACCGGCCGAAACCGCCCGCTTCGAGTTGATCGACGGCACGCCCCACTGCATCTCGCTGGCAGCCGGCGAGCGGCTGAACCGCCTCGCCGGCCGTTTCGAGATGGTCTGGGCGACCGGATGGCAGGACCGGGCCAACGACCGGCTGCCGGAGATCATCGGGCTGGGGCCGCTGCCGGTGATCGAATTCGACGGCCCCGGGGTCGCTCCGCTGAGCGGTCCGGCCCACTGGAAGCTGGGGCCGCTGGACAGCTTCGTCGGCCGGCGGGCAGTCGCCTGGATCGACGACTCGTTCGATCAGAGCTGCTTCGAGTGGGCCGAGGCACGCGATTCCGGAGGCTCCCCCACCCTGCTCGTTCCGACCGAGCCGGATCTCGGGATCGAGGAGGGGCACGTCGCGGCCCTGGAGCACTGGTCGGGCAGCCTCACCCGAACCGACCCGGTGACGGACGAGCCCCCGGAGCAAGGCTGATCCGGCGGTCTCCCGGGCCAGCTACAATTGTCGCGTGGAGGGGTATCTCCCAGTTTTCTTTCTGATCGCCGTGCTGAAGCTTCCTGTGCTCGGCATGATCTACCTGCTCTGGTGGGCCTCCAAGCCCGTCCAGGACGAACAGTCGGCCGGCGACGAGGGCGACGGCGGCAGCCCCGACCGGGTGATCGCGAAGCCGAAGTTCCCGCGTGGCCCTCGCCGCGACCCCCATGGCGGCGGCTCGCTCAGGCCACCGGTGCCTTCCCGCGGAGCCAGGACGCGCGGCACCGCGCACGGGCCGGCCCGGCTTCCGGCCAAGGACACCGCCGGCCACTCGGCGGACTAGCTTCGAACCGGCCCTGAGCCGTTCGAATTGACGGCCGGCCCCGCGGCGACCGGACCGCCGGCCGGCCACGGTCAGGCGGCGACGGAATGGTCTCTGGTCAGGCGGCGACGCCCGGGGTCCGGCTCTCCCTGCGCTCCTTCTCGACCGTGCGGCGGTAGTCGTCGAAGTCGACCTGGATCGTGTGGCGCTTCGAGGCGACGTAGCGCCGCTTCATCCTGGCCTGCTCGAGCGCGACCTCGCGGGCCATGGTCGAGCGGTCCGGCAGCGAGCACTTGCCTTCGATCAGGTCGGCGACCCAGGCCGACTGGGCCTCGGCCAGCGGCATGATCGCGCCGAGCGGCTGGATCAGGCCGATGAAGTAGAGCCCGGGATGCTCGATCGAGGCCACCCGCCGGTACAGGTCGATCTTGTTGTCCTGGGTGCTGATCACCTCTTCGTCGAAAAACGGGAAGGTGATCCGGTAGCCGGTGCAGTAGATGACCAGGTCGATCTCCTCCGAGCTGCCGTCGGTGAAGACGACCTCGCTGCCGTCGAAGTGGTCGATGTTCGGCTTGACCTTGATGTCACCGTGGCCGAGCCGGGGGACGAGGTCGCTCGAGACGGTCGGGTGGGCGTGGAGCGGCTCGTGGTCGGGCTCGGGCAGGCCGAAATCGGTCAGCTTGCCGACCGTCATCCGCAGCGAGCGCTTGAGGAAGAAGCTCTGGACCGCAAGCGGCGCCCGGCTCATCGGCCCCGACATCGCCCGGTCGGTCGGTGTGCTGCCCAGGTACTTGGGCAGGATCCAGGCCCCGCGACGCATCGCCAGGAAGGTGGCGTCGGCGATCCTCGACGACTCGACCGCGATGTCGGTGGCCGAGTTGCCGATCCCCAGGACCAGCACCCGCTTGCCGTTGAGGATGTCGGGGGTGCGGTAGTCGTGGGCGTGCATCTGCTCGCCCTCGAAGTCTTCGGATCCCGGGAAGGCCGGCTCGGGCCAGCGGGCATCCCAGTGGTGGCCGTTACAGACCATCACGTCGGTGTAGGTCTCGGTCCGGGTCTTGCCCTTCTTGCCCTTGACCGTGACCTCCCAGCCGCCGCCCTCGACCGGGACCACACTCTTCACCTCGGTCTTGAACTGGATCTTCTCGCGGATCCCGAAGTGGTCGACGTAGTCGTCGAAGTACTCGGCGATCTGGAAGTGGTTCGGGTAGTCGGGCAGGTGGCCCGGCATCGGGAATGCGGCGTACTCCATCATCTCCCGAGAGGTGTTGATGTGGAGCGATTCGTAGGCGGCCGACATGCCGTTGTCGTTCTCGTAGCGCCAGTTGCCGCCGACCTCCGAGCTCTTCTCGAAACAGTCGAACTCGATCCCCCGCTCAAGCAGGTTCTGACAGGCGGTGATGCCCGAAGAACCGGCCCCGATCACACAGATCCGCTTGCTTCCGTTCTCGCTCATGCGGCTCAGCATATACCCCGAAATATGGTGCGCCGAGAGGCCCCGGCGGTACCCGGCCCCTCGATCCGGCCCGGGACCGGGTACCCCCCGTTTCGCGACCCGCTCTCAGCCGGTGACCGGGACCTTGATCGTGATCGGGGCGAGTATCCGGATCGGCAGGACGGTCACCTTCGACCTGACGGTGGTCGTCGGCCTACCGCCCTCGATCAACTGAAACCTGACCCCGAATCGGGAGTCCGAGAACACTTTGGAGGCCACCTTGAACGAAAATTGGCCCTTCCGAACCTTGCCGGCCGGGACCGAGGGGATCCGCCGGTTCACCGGCCGCTTACGGGTCAATCTCCGTTTCGGGAACAGGACCTTGATCCGGACCCGACCGGAATCGAGATCACCGGCATTCTTCACCTTGACCCGGAATTTGACGATCCGCCCCGGGTACGTCGTCGCCCTCTTGGGACGGGACCGGAGCGAGAGGTCCGGCCCCGACCCGGCCCGAGCCTGCGCGGTCGGTTCGATCCCCGAACGGTGGGCCTCCCCCGCCGTCGATGGCGGTGGGATCAAGAGCACCAGGCCGGTGACGGCCAACCCGACTTTCAGTAGATACCCCATCTGGTGCCCAGCGCTTCCTTTCGATCGTCGCCCCGGCGCGACCGTCCGCCGAGTTCGCACGAGCCGAACTCAATTCCGGTCAGGGACAGCCTGCCGCCGAGTATATGCGCCGGATTTGACCGCTGAAGCCCCGGCCGCCGTGAACGCCGACGGCCCGCTGGTAGGCGGGCCGTCAGGTGAAGCGTTCAGGACCGGGGCCGGTCTGGCGCGAGGGCCAGGGACTGACCCGGGCGGGACTACTCGCCGCTGTCGATTTCCTTGCTGATGCCTTCGAGCTCCTGGGCGAAGCCTTCGCCGAAGCTGTCGGCGCCGTTGCCGTCGGACACCAGGCTGCCGAGCTCGTCGTCTTCCAGCAGCACGGATTCCTCGGCCGGGGTGAACGGCTCGGTCGGCTCGATCGTGATCGAGCGGTAGCGCTTGAGCCCGGTCGCCGCCGGGATCAGCTTGCCGATGATCACGTTCTCCTTGAGCCCGACCAGGCGGTCGCGCTTGCCTTCGAGCGCGGCGTCGGTCAGGACCTTGGTGGTCTCCTGGAACGAGGCGGCCGAGAGGAACGACTTGGTCGCCAGCGAGGCCTTGGTTATGCCGAGGATCTTCTCCTGCGACTTGGCTGCGGTGCCGCCGTCGGCCTTGACCTGCTTGTTGATCTGCTTGAGCTCGTGGATGTCCTCGAGCTGGCCCGGCAGCAGGTCGGTCGACCCCTTGGTCTCGATCTCGACCTTGCGCAGCATCTGCCGCACGATGATCTCGATGTGCTTGTCGTTGATCTCGACGCCCTGGGCGGTGTAGACCCGCTGGACCTCGGCGACCAGGTACTGCTCGATCGCGGTCCGGCCGCGGATCGCCAGCACGTCGGCCGGGTATAGAGAGCCCTCGTTGAGCTGGTCTCCGACCTCGACCTTGTCGCCTTTGCTGACCAGCAGGCGGGTCCGCGGCGGGAAGCTGTAGGAGCTCTCCTCGCCGTTCGCCTCGACCACGGTCACGGTCGCCGACTTCTCCGACTGCTCGACCATCACCTTGCCGGCCACCTCGGACATCTGGGCCAGGCCCTTCGGCTTGCGGGCCTCGAACAGCTCGACCACCCTGGGCAGACCCTGGGTGATGTCCTGTCCGGCGACGCCACCGGTGTGGAAGGTACGCATGGTCAGCTGGGTTCCCGGCTCGCCGATCGACTGGGCGGCGATGGTGCCGACCGAATCACCGATCTGGACCATGAAGCCGGTCGCCGGTGCGACGCCGTAACAGGAGCGGCACACGCCGCGCTCGGCCTCGCACTTGAAGGCCGAACGGACCGGCACGGTCGCGCCCTCGTCGCCCTCGAACGACGATGCGATGTCTTCGAGCTCATCCTTGGTGATCAGCTGGTTGCGCTTCAAGAGCTGGCGCCCGCGCTTGGTCTCGAACTTCTTCGCGGCCAGGCGGCCGAGCAGGTTCGTGTTGACGTCGCCGGCCACATCGAGGATCGGCATCTCGATCAGTTCCTTGGTCTTGCAGTCCTCGGTCCGCACGATCACGTCCTGAGCGACATCGACCAGGCGCCGGGTCAGGTAGCCCGAGTCGGCGGTACGAAGCGCCGTGTCGGCCAGGCCCTTGCGGGCGCCGTGGGTCGAGATGAAGTACTCGCCGACCGAGAGGCCCTCGATGAAGTTGGACTTGATCGGGCGTTCGATGATCTCGCCCTTCGGATTCGCCATCAGGCCTCGCATGCCGGCCAGCTGACGGATCTGCTTGAACGAGCCACGGGCGCCGGAGTTGGCCATCATGAAGATCGGGTTGAGCTGGTGGAGGTTGTCCTCCATCGCCTGCCCGACCTCCTCGGTGGCCTGGTTCCACTTGTCGGTGACCTGGCGGTGCCGCTCCTCGGCGGTGTGCCAGCCCTCGTCGAACTCGGTCTGGATCTGGGCCGTCTGGGCGTCGATCCGCTCGATGATCTCTTCCTTCTCAGGCGGCGGCACCACGTTGTTCTTGGAAACCGTGATCCCGGCCAGGGAGGCGTAGTGGAAGCCGAGGTCCTTGAACGCGTCGAGCACCTGCGAGATCGCCGGCGCGCCGTAGAACTCGACCAGCCAGCCGACCATGTCGTTGATGTCGCGCTTCTTCAGCGACTGGTTGACGAACTCGTACTCGGCCGGGTCGAAGCCGTCGCCGAGCGCCTCCTTCAGGCCGCGCTGGATCCGGTCGTTGAAGATGATCCGCCCGACCGTGGTCAGGAAGTGCTCCTGGCCGGCCTGGCGGTACTCGGCGTAGTCCTGCAGCTTGACCAGGCCACGCTCGTAGGCCAGTTCGGCCTCCTGCGCGGTCCGGAACGGATGCGGCGCCTTCTCCAGCTTGGCCGGGTCGAGCTCGTGCACGTCGTCGGCGGCGTAGGTCAGGTAGTACAGACCGAGCACCATGTCCTGGGTCGGGGTCGCCAGCGGCGCCCCGTGTGCGGGCGAGAGGATGTTGTTGGCCGACAGCATCAGGACCCGGGCTTCCGCCTGGGCCTCATGCGAGAGCGGCACGTGGACCGCCATCTGGTCGCCGTCGAAGTCGGCGTTGAAGGCCGAGCAGACGAGCGGGTGGACCTGGATCGCCTTGCCCTCGACCAGGATCGGCTCGAAGGCCTGGATCCCGAGACGGTGAAGGGTCGGGGCGCGGTTCAACAGGACCGGGTGCTCCTCGATCACTTCTTCGAGCACGTCCCAGACCTCGGGCACCATCGACTCGACCATCTTCTTGGCGGCCTTGATGTTCTGGACCGCCTTGCGCTCGACCAGACGGGCCATGATGAACGGCTTGAACAGCTCCAGCGCCATCAGCTTCGGCAGGCCGCACTGGTGCAGCTTGAGCGAGGGACCGGAGACGATCACCGAACGGCCGGAGTAGTCGACCCGCTTGCCGAGCAGGTTCTGGCGGAACCGGCCCTGCTTGCCCTTGAGCATGTCGGAGAGCGACTTCAGCGCCCGGTTGCCGGGCCCGGTCACGGGCCGGCCGCGACGGCCGTTGTCGAACAGGGCGTCGACCGACTCCTGCAGCATCCGCTTCTCGTTGTTGACGATGATCTCGGGCGCACCGAGGTCGAGCAGCCGCTTGAGCCGGTTGTTGCGGTTGATCACCCGGCGGTAGAGGTCGTTCAGGTCGGAGGTGGCAAAACGGCCACCGTCGAGCTGGACCATCGGCCGCAGCTCCGGCGGGATCACCGGGATGCAGTCGAGGATCATCCACTCGGGACGGTTGTCGGAGTTGAGGAAGGCCGAGGTGACCTTCAGACGCTTGACCGCGCGGGCCTGCTTCTGGCCCTTGGCCGTGTTGATCTGGTCCTCGAGTTCCTCGCAGGTCGCCTCCAGGTCGATCTGCTCGAGCAGGTCGCGCACCGACTCGGCGCCCATGCCGCCGCGGAAGTACTCGCCCCAGCCGAACGGCGAGCCGAACCGGTCCTTGAGCTCACGGAAGACGGTCTCGTCGTTGATCACGTCCTTCGGCTTCATCGTGGTGAAGATCTTCCAGACCTCGTTCAGCCGGTCGATCGCCTCGTCGATGTAGGCCTCGGTGTCGTTGATCTCGGCCTCGAAGTCCTTGTTCAGTTCCTTGATCCGCTTGGCCCGGTCGTCGTCCTTGAGCTTCCTGAGCTGGGCGGCGGTCATGCCGAGCGAGTCGGCCCAGAGGTGGTCCTCGTCGTCGAACTTGGTCTGGGTCCCGTCCTCGAGGTACTTGGTCCGGCGCTTGAGCGCCTCTTCGAGCATCTGGGTGCTGCGGTTGCGCTCGGTCTCGTATTCGGCCAGCACCGAGTCGACTTCCTTCTCCAGCGAGCCCATGTCCTTGGCCCGGGCCTCTTCGTCGACCCAGGTGACCATCGAAGCGGCGAAGTAGAGCACCTTCTCCAGCTCCTTCGGCGCCATGTCGATCAGGTAGCCGATCCGCGAGGGAACGCCCTTGAAGAACCAGATGTGGGAGACCGGAGCGGCCAGGTCGACGTGCGCCATGCGCTCACGGCGGACCTTCGACCGGGTCACCTCGACCCCGCAGCGCTCACAGACGATGCCCTTGTAGCGGACCCGCTTGTACTTGCCGCAGTAGCACTCCCAGTCCTTGGTCGGACCGAAGATGCGCTCGCAGAACAGGCCGTCCTTTTCCGGCTTCAGCGTCCGGTAGTTGATCGTCTCCGGCTTGAGCACTTCGCCCCAGCTCCAGGACCGGACCTTCTTCGACGAAGCGAGACCGATCTCGATCGCGTCGAAGTTGTTGATGTCAATCACGTTACTCATTCTTTGCACCCGCTTCCTCTGCCTTGGTATCGCCATCGCCGGCGGCATCACCTGCCTCCGCCTCGACGGCTTCATCCGCGGCACCATTCGAATCGTCGGCCCTGACCTCGGTCAGGTCCATGCCGAGGTCCTGGGCGGCCTGGAGCAGGTCGTCCTCCTCCTCGGCCAGCTCGCCGACCCCTTCCTCGCTGACCACGTTGGCGTCCAGTGAAAGCGCCTGCATCTCCTTGAGCAGCACCTTGAACGACTCCGGGATCGAAGGTTCGGGGATGTTCTCGCCCTTGACGATCGCCTCGTAGGCCTTGACCCGTCCGACCGTGTCGTCGGACTTGACCGTGAGCATCTCCTGCAGGGTGTAGGCGGCGCCGTAAGCCTCCAGCGCCCAGACCTCCATCTCGCCGAAGCGCTGACCGCCGAACTGGGCCTTGCCGCCGAGCGGCTGCTGGGTGACCAGCGAGTAAGGCCCGGTCGAGCGGGCGTGGATCTTGTCGTCGACCAGGTGGTGCAGCTTGAGGATGTACATGTAGCCGACCGTGACCTTGCCCTCGTACGGCTCGCCGGTGCGGCCGTTGTAGAGCTGGACCGAACCGGAGCAGCGGGCCCCGGGACGCTCGCTCATGTCGACGCCCATGTCGATTCCGCGATCTTCACCGTGCTCCTCGGCCCAGCCAACCAGCGCCGCGTCGACGTCCTCGACCGAGGCGCCGTCGAACACCGGGGTCGAGACGTAGACCCGGTCACGGGTCTCGCCGCGCTTCTTGTAGGACTCGGAGCCGTCGTCGTACCAGCCGTTGCCGGCGACCCACCCGAGGTGGGTCTCCATGATCTGGCCGATGTTCATACGGCTGGGCACGCCCAGCGGGTTGAGGATCACGTCGACCGGCGTACCGTCGGCCAGGTGGGGCATGTCCTCCTCGGGCACGATCTTGGAGATCACGCCCTTGTTGCCGTGGCGGCCGGCCAGCTTGTCGCCCTCGGAGATCTTGCGCTTGGTCGCCACGTACACGCGAACCAGGTCGTTGACGCCCGGGGGCAGGTCGTCCTCGTCGTCGCGGCTGAAGGTCATCACGTCGATCACCACGCCGCCCTCGCCGTGCGGGACCTTGAGCGAGGTGTCGCGGACTTCGCGCGCCTTCTCCTTGAAGATCGCCCGGATCAGCTTCTCCTCGGCGGTCAGCTCGGTCTCGCCCTTCGGCGTGACCTTGCCGACCAGCAGGTCGCCGGAGACGACTTCGGCCCCGACCCGGACGATCCCGCGCTCGTCCAGGTTGCGCAGGCTCTCTTCCGAGCGGTTGGGGATGTCGCGGGTGATCTCCTCGTCGCCGAGCTTGGTGTTGCGGGCGTCGATCTCGTACTCCTCGATGTGGATCGAGGTGAGCTCGTCTTCCTTGACCAGGCGCTCGGAGAGGATGATCGCGTCCTCGAAGTTGTAGCCCTCCCAGGACATGAAGGCGACCATGCAGTTCTTGCCCAGGGCGACCTCGCCGCCACCGGTCGAAGAGCCGTCGGCCAGCACGTCGCCGGCCTTGACCTTCTGGCCGAGCTTGACGATCGGCCGCTGGTGGATCAGCGTGCCCTGGTTGGAGCGCATGAACTTGAACAGCGGGTACTTGTCGGTCGAGGAGCCGTGCTTGACCTGGATCTCCTCGGCGTCGACGTAGGAGACCTCGCCGTCCTTGTCGGCCAGGATCACGTCGCCGGTGTCGACCGCGGCGCGGCGCTCCATGCCGGTCCCGATCAGCGGCGGATCAGGCCGCATCAAAGGCACGGCCTGGCGCTGCATGTTCGAGCCCATCAGGGCGCGGTTGGCGTCGTCGTGCTCGAGGAACGGGATCAGCGCGGTCGCGACCGACCAGATCTGGGTCGGCGAGACGTCCATCAGGTCGACCTGATCCGGCTCGGCGTTGATCCAGTCGCCGTCGCCGGCCCGGCAGAAGATGCTCGGACCGACCAGCTTGTTGGTCTTGGGGTCGAGCTCGGCGCTCGCCTGGGCGATCACCTGGTCCTCTTCCTGGGTCGCGTCGAGGTGGACCACCTCGTTGGTGACCTTGCCCTTCTTGACCACCCGGTAGGGGGTGGTGACGAAGCCGTGCTCGGAGATCTGGGCGTAGGCCGAGAGCGAGCCGATCAGCCCGATGTTCGGGCCTTCCGGGGTCTCGATCGGGCACATCCGGCCGTAGTGGGTCGGGTGCACGTCGCGGACCTCGATCGGGGCCCGCTCACGGGTCAGGCCGCCGGCGCCGAGCGCCGAGAGCCGCCTGCGGTGGGTCAGGCCGGCCAGTGAGTTGTTCTGGTCCATGAACTGCGAGAGCTGCGAGGAGCCGAAGAACTCCTTCAGCGCCGCGACCACGGGCCGGATGTTGATGATCGTCTGCGGGGTGATCGCGTCCGAGTCCTCGGTGGTGAGGCGCTCGCGGACAACCCGCTCCATCCGGTAGAGGCCGATCCGGAACGCTTCCTGGATCAGCTCGCCGACCGTGCGCAGCCGGCGGTTGCCGAAGTGCTCGTACTCGTCGAGGTGGTCGGAGACGTTCTCGCGCGGGTAGGTCAGGGCCTCGGCCGCGTAGTCCTTGATCGGGTTCTCCTCGTCGATCTCTTCCGGGATCCCGAGGATCTTCGGCAGGCTGACCAGTTCCTTGATCAGGGCGATGATGTCGTCGTGGGTCAGGACCCGGTTGTCGAGGTCGATGTCGAGGTTGAGTCGCGCGTTCAGCTTGTAGCGGCCGACCCTGGTCAGGTCGTAGCGCTTGGGGTCGAAGAACAGCTGCTCGAGCAGGCCGCGGGCGGCGTCGACCGAGGGCGGCTCGCCGGGGCGCTGCTTCTTGAACAGCTCGATCAGCGCACCCTCTTCGGTGCTGGTCGCCTCGGTGTCGGCGGCGATCGTGTGCTGCATGTAGACCGAGTTGTCGAACAGGTCGAGGATCTGCTCGTTGGAGACGTATCCCATCGAACGCAAAAGGACGGTGATCGGCAGCTTGCGCTTGCGGTCGATCCGGACGTACACCCTCCCCTTCTTGTCGATCTCGAGCTCCAGCCAGGAGCCGCGGGCCGGCATCAGGTTGGCGGTGAAGACCTGCTTTTCCGGGTCCTTCGGCGCCATCACGTATGCGCCGGGGGAGCGGACCAGCTGGGTCACCACGACCCGCTCGGTGCCGTTGATCACGAAGGTGCCGCGGTCGGTCATCCAGGGGAAGTCGCCCATGAACACGGTCTGCTCACGGATCTCTCCGGTCTCGCGGTTCTGGAAGGCGATCGTCACGTTGAGCGGCCGCGAAAAGGTGAGGTCGCGCTCGCGACACTCGGCCAGGGTGTGGCCGGGCTCATCGAACTCGAACCCGCCGAAGACAATGGCCAGGTTCCCCGTGTAATCCTCGATCGGGGAGATGTCATCGATCGTCTCCCGCAGCATGCCGGTCTTCGGATCGGTCAGATCCTCAAACGAACGACGCTGGATATCAATCAGATGGGGGGCTTCGAGGGGGGTTTCGAGTCGGGAGAAACTCCTGCGGACAACGGGTGCGGCAATCGGGCGTGCCAAGGTTGGCAACTCCTCAAGGGGTCAGAGGTTCACGTGAATGGGTGCTGCAAAGGGGTCGGGAAAAAGGTCAGGCGGGGGCAACTTTCGCGCAGCCACAAAAAATAGCACAACGAACAGGGCTCCGGATCGCCCTCGGGGCCTTCCCCTGGCTGCTAACCGAATTCGGTGATCTCGAGCCGATCGACCAGCGAGACCACCCCCGGCAACCGGTTCGTCCCGGTCACGGAGAAGTCGATCGCGTGCAGGACCTCCATCCCGATGTCCCTGATCGCGTTGTTCCGGTAGACGTAGGCGTTGACGAAGTACCGGCCCGGCACCAGCCGGTTCTCGACCGGGGCGCTGACCAGCAGCCGGTCGCCGGCAGCCATGTCGTCGGGTAGCCCGGGGATCTGGCTGAGCCTGCGTCCGAAGGAAAAGGCGGCGATTCCGGACCCGCCGGTGACCACGAAGGTGAAGATGGGTGACCGGATCGGCTCGGTCGCCTCGATCACCATGTTCAGCCGGAACGGTTCCCCCGGTTCCAGGTCGGCGACCGTCTCGCCCCCGGCGTCCTCGATCCAGGATTCGGCGACGAACGCGGAATGGCTTCCGTCCCGGGCTTTGGGCTGGGCGCCGGGACGACCGTCCTCGCTCCTGAAGTTCGCCCGCAGGTAGGCCTTGGTCACATCATCGGTGTCGCCGATCCGGCTGATCCTGCCGTCGTCGATCAGCATCGCCCGGTCGCAGAACCGCTCCACCAGGCCCATGTCGTGGGTGACCAGGATTATCGTCTTGCCGCCCCGGCGCAGGTCCTCGAAGACGGTCTCGCACTTCTGCTGGAAGGCCGCGTCCCCGACCGCCAGGATTTCGTCGACCAGCAACACGTCGGCATCGACCTGGACCATCGAAGAGAAGGCGAGCCGCACCAGCATTCCGGTCGAGTAGTTCTTCAGCTTGAGTTCGGTGAACTCCCCGAGCTCCGCGAACTCGATCACCGCCGGGACCAGCTCCTCCGCCCGCTGCCTGCTCAGGCCCAGGATGACCCCGGTCAGGACAATGTTTTCGCGGGCCGGCATCTCCATGTCGAACCCGACCCCGAGCTCGATGAAGGCCGCGATCCGCCCGGACACCCGGACCGATCCGGCGTCGGCCCTGTAGATACTGGCCAGGATCTTCAGCAGCGTGCTCTTGCCCGAGCCGTTCCGGCCGACCACGCCGAAGAACTCGCCACGGTTCACCTCGAAGCTGATGCCGTCGAGTGCTTTCAGCTCACGGAACTCGTTCCGGCGCAACGGGTGGACCGCCCGTTCCTTGAGCGAATCGACCTTGTGCTCGGGGATCCGGAAGGTCTTGCCCAGACCGCTGACTTCGACGGCCAGGGGCTTTTTCTCGAGGCGGCTGGTCGCCGGCTCTGTCAGAGCCGGCGCAGGGTCCGGCTTCAACCCGGGGAAGCAGCCGGCGGAGAATGCCGCGTGTCGGTCACGTTCCCGCTCGGCTCACACCGAGGACCGCCCCCCGATACGGCCCATCGCCACCGGCGCACCGCTGCCGCCGTCGCTGCTCGTCGCGACCGGTTCGGTGGGCGGGGTGCAGCTCATCGCCGACCTATTGGGTACAGCCATCGCGACCGGTTCAGATCCGTAGTACAGCTCATCGCGACCGGTGAAGAACCGTTGGTGGAGTTCATCGCCACCGACGAAGAATCGGGCTGGCTATTCATCGCCACCGGTGAAATATCCGGGGTAGAGCTCATCGCCACCGGTGAATCGATCGGGGTGCAGTCCATCGCCACGTCGGCCGTCTCTCCTGGCCTGCCGGTCCGGTTACCGTGGGATTCGTTTTCAACAAGGTCCGTCCGGGGACGAACTGTTACGACGAAATCAGCCATGCTTTCTGTCCTCCTCGAAGGTTCCGTGCCTGCCATCCCACCATACCCGATCATCCCCGGTATTCCTGAGATTTCTCAAAGCCTGCCTCGAATCGGACGAAATGATCTAGGTTGATTCCCGTGGAACGCGATCCGGAGGATCTGGACGACTTTCGCCCTCTCCTGGCCGGCACTCAGCGCTGGGATGACGATGGTGTGGCGATCGATCTCGGCTCCAGCGTGGTCCGGGTCGACGGCTCGCCGGACCGGCTGCGGGCGATCCTCGCCGACTGTGACGGTCGTACCCCGCTTCCGCTGATCGCCGAACGCCACGGCCCGGAGAGCCGGGAGCTGATCGTCTCGCTGCGGACCGAGGGCGGCGTGGTCGACGGCGAGCAGGCCTGGCGTGTCGTTCATCGCCAGGGTTCGACCGGGGCCCCGCTCGGCCGGCCGATCGACGCCGCCGGCGTGAAGCGCCTGGTCGAGACCGAATTCGAACCCGGCCGGCAGGGAGACGAAGTCGTCGATCTCGATCCCCGCAGGACGGAGACGGGGGAGCTTGGCGCTGAAGCGCCGCTCGGCCGGGCCTGAAGACGACCGGCCGGCAACTTTTTCCGACCTCTCGACCCTGCTCTCCGCCGCCTACCGCATCACCCCTGCCGACTCGGGCACCGTGCCCTCGGCCGGGGCTCTCTATCCGCTTGTGGTCCACCTGCTGATCCGGGAGCCGTTGCCGCCTGCCGGGCCCGGGCTCTGGTGGCACGACCCCCGCGCCCTGAAGCTCCACCGACTGGACGAAACCGCGCCCGGCAACCAGGACCTCTTTGTCCCCGAAGCGGCGCATCCCGAGATCCTGAACCGGCAGGTGCCGGTCATCTTCTTGTCGGCCGACCTCCGCCGGCCGAGCCGGAAGTACGGTCCCCGCGGCTATCGCTACGCGCTGATCGAGGTTGGCGCGGCAATGCAGTCGGCCTGCCTCGCCGCGGCCGAGGCCGGTGTGCCGGTCCGGGCGATCGGCGGTATCGAGGACGATCCGGTGCGCGAGTACCTCCAGCTGCCCGATGGCGCCGTGCCGATCCTGGCCCTGCTGGTCGGGGGCTGAGCGCTTGAACGACGAACCTGCCCTCCGGCTTGCCCCCGGCTGGCTGCTCGCCGTCGTGCCGGACGGGCTGGCGATCGTCGGCCCGCGAGACCGAGACGACAATCGACCTTGAGGGCGGAGCCGCAGCCGGGCTCTCGCTGGCGACCGCGGCGCCTTCCTGCGACCGGGAAGACCGGGAGCGGCTGATGGCTCTGCTGGCGCAGCAGGGGGCACTCGCCGGGCAGGAAGGCGCGCCCGACTCAACCCGGAGACCCATATCCCGCTGGCTTCGGCGATCGAGAGCGACCGGCGCGGCCGGTCCATAGCCGGGATCGTCGTAACGGCCGACGAAGCCCTGATCCTGCCCCCGGGCCTGACTCCCGAATCGCAGCGCCGGGCGCTCCGGTCGTTCGTCGCCGGCCTGTTGCCCGAAGGGCGGCTCCGCGGCTACGCACTGCTTGCCACCGGAAACGGCCCCCGGGGGGTGTTCGGGGACCGCCCCGACCCGGCCGTCGTCGGAGAGCGCACCCGGGCGCTCGACCCCGAAGACCCCTCGGTCTCGGTGATCGATCTTCGAAACGGGCGGCGCTGGGACGTGGCCCCGGCAGACCTCGACCGGATCGGCGCATCCGAGGCCCACCGGCTCGGCCCGATCCGGATCTCACGAGAACCGGCTCCGCTCGACCCCTCCGATCCGGACGGCCTGCAGGTATGCGTCGCGCAGCTGGCGATGGCCGACCTTTCTCGCCGAAGCGATCCGCTCCTGCGCACGGTCCAGGGTGTCGGCGACGCCGACGTGGCCCGCCTGATCGCCCACGCGGAAGGTGCCGAGCGCTTCTGCGGGGCGCAGCCCCCCGACGGTCGCTGATCCGGTCCCGGTTCCGGCGACCTGCCGGACGCGGTGGATCCGACCCTGTTCTACGCGAGCCACTCGTTCACCGGCGACGCGGGCGACCATGGGGAAGAGCGGCTCTGGGCCCCGGTCCTCGCCCGCGACGGCGCCAGGCGGTGGGTCCCGGCCGAGACCGTCTATTCCTCGCTCGATTCCCCCGCACCGCCGCGGGCCCGGCTTCCGGGCGGAAGCTCGGGACTGGCCGCCCACCTCGAGCCGGAGGCCGCAACCGAGCCGCGCCTTCTGCGAGCTGGTCGAAAGGGATGCGTTCATGTGGACCTGGATCCGGCGCGTCAGTCGCGAACGGGTGGCACCCGCCGGCATCCCCGAGCAAACCGGCCGTATCCGGGACCTGGCCCTCGCAAACGGCTGGGAGACCCACTGGGTCAACATCTCGCTGGAGACCTTCCCGGTGATTCTCTGTTGCCTGGTCCACCCGGAGAAGGGCCTCACGCTCGGCGCCGCCTGCAACGCCGACCCCGCCGCGGCCCTCCACCGGGCCACCGTCGAAGCCGCGGTCCTGGCGCTCCGGTTCGAGCCTGCGGGTGAGAGAATTTCCGCCGATGAGGTCCGTGATCCCCGCGACCACCTGCTCTACCACCGTGACCCCGGGCGAAGCGCCGAGCACGAATTCCTGTTCTCGTCGACCGAGGAGATCGGGCTGTCCGAGATTCCGCCCGGAGACGGAGACATCCAGCAGCGGCTCGAAGAGGCCGGCTTCTCGCCGATGAGCGTCGATCTTTCGCTCGAGATGTGCCGCCCCTACCGGGTGATCAGGGCCCTCGCCCCCGGGCTGATCCCGATCACTTTCGGTTTCGGCCGCGAACCGGACGCCATGGCCCGGGCCGGAACGGCTCTCACGACCCGGGACGGCCGACTCGTAGGCGACGGACCGGTGGCCGGGCCGGAGCCCGGGGTGCCCCATCCTTTCGCCTGACCGCGAAAAGGCCCGGCCCGAGGTCCCGGAAGGACCCTGCCTGATCGCCGGGCTCGGGCGGGCCGGCAGCGCCGCCGCCCGCGCCCTTGTTTCCCGTCGTGGCCCCGGCTCGGTCAGCGTCTGGGACGGCCTCGGCCGGGACCGGCAGCGAAGCCGCGCCGAGCCCCTGCTCGAGCAGGGGGTGCGGGTCACCCACGGTGGCGACGGCATCGGGCTGCTCGAAGAAGATCCTGTTCCGTCGGTGCTGGTCAAAAGCCCCGGCATCCCGTTCGAGACCCCGCTGATCCGGGCCGCGCTCGAGCGTGGCCTCCCGGTCATCGACGAAGCCGAGCTCGGCTGGCGCCTCGACCACCGGCCGCTGGTCGGGGTCACCGGCACCAACGGCAAGAGCACCTCGGTCAATCTGGTCGCCGGCGTCCTGCGCGCGGCCGGCCACTCGCCGGTGGTCGCCGGCAACACGCTGTTCGGTGAGCCGCTGAGCACGGCCGCCGACCTGCCGGGGGATCTCGTGGTCGCCGAGCTCTCGAGCTTCCAGCTGGAGGGCTGCCCGAGCCTGCGCGCCGATGCCGCGCTGCTGACCAACCTGACCCACGACCACCTCTACCGGCACGGCACGGCCGGGGAGTACGAGCGGACCAAGCGAAAGCTCTTCTTCGATCAGGACGGCGCCTGCCCCGGGGCCGCGGTCGGCATCGACCAGGGCGCCGGCCAGAGGCTGGCCGACGACCTGCGCTCGGCCGGAAGCCGGGTGGTGACTTTCGGCCTCGACCAGGCGGCCGACCGGCGCATCGTGAAATGCGAGGTATCCGGCCTGGGCAGTCGGGTCGAGGTCTCCGAAGGGCGCTCCACCCGGGTCCTCGAGCTGCCGCAGGTCGGCCTCCACAACGGCCTGAACGCGGCCGGGGCCCTCGCCCTCGCCGACGCGCTGGACATCGACCCGGATCTCGCCGCCCAGGCGATCGAGGCGACTCCGGCCCTGCCCGGGCGTTTCGAACCGCTCGACGGGCCGGATGGCAGCCAGGTGTTCGTCGACTACGCCCACAACCCGGACGGCATAAGCCAGGCGATCTCCGCCGGTCGCGCCAGATTGGCCGAAAGGGGGCACGGTAGCCTCACGGTGGTGATGTCGGCACTCTCACTCGTCGGGTACGACCAGGCCTACGCGATGGGAAAAACCGGAGCGGCCGGAGCCGACCACCTGATCCTGACCAGCCAGCGATCGGACCCGGATGACCCGCCGGACCGAGCTGGTGCCGGGGCTGCTCGAGGGCGCCCTGTCCGCCGGGGCGGCGACCCCCCGGGTCGAACCAGACCGCCGGGCCGCGATCGGGCTGGCGGTCAGCGAGGCGCAGCCGGACGACGTCGTCCTGGTGCTCGGCCGGGGCGAGGAACCGGCGGCAACCTGTTCGACGCGGACGACCGCCCGCGTCCGGTCGACGACCGGGTCGAGGTCCGTGCCGCGGTCGAGCGACTGGGCGGGTGACCCGGATGCGCATCGTCCTCGGACTTCGAAGACTTCTCTTCGTTCGCCGGCACCGAGACCTACACCAGGACGGTCGCCGCCGAGCTCCAGCGCCTCGGGCACGAGGTGATCGTCCACGCCCCCACCACCGGCGCGATCGCCGAGGCCGTGCGGGAGCAGGGCATCGAAGTGATCGAGCCGGAGGCCGAACTTCCGGCCACCTGCGATGCCGTGCTTTCACAGGACGCGGCCAGCGCCTTTCACCCTGGCCGGCCGCTATCCCGGCGCCCGCCGTCTGATGGTCTGCCATTCCGACTACTTCATGTCGCAGTCGCCGCCGCAGCTTGCCGGGGTCTGCGACGCGGTGGTGGTCCTGAACGACCGGGTCGGCCGCTTCGTCGAGAGCCTCGGGTCACCGGGGGGCGGGGTTCCGGTCATCCGGATGACCCAGCCGGTCGACCTCAAACGGTTCGGCGTGCGCGGAAAGCGGACCGACGGCCCCCGCCGGGCCCTGATCCTCGGCAACTACCTGACCCCGGACAGCGCCTCGGATCTGGCCGCGATCTGCCGCGAAGCGGGATTCGAGCCGCTTGTCCGCGGCGCCACGACATCTCCGGTGGCCAATCCCGAGCAGGTGATCGCCGACGCCGACGTAGTGCTCGGGCTCGGCCGCTGCATCGTCGAGGCGATGGCCGGCCGGCGCGCCGCGTTCGTCCACGGCATCGCCGGTTCGGACGGCTGGGTGACCGCCGAAAGCTACGCGGCCCTGGAGTCGGACGGTTTCGGCGGGACGGCGACCCGGGTGGTGCGCGACCGGGACCGGCTGGTGGCCGACCTGGCCGGGTGGGATCCGGAGATGGGAGCGGTCAACCGCCAGATCGCCGCAAGCCGGCACGACAGCTCCACTCACGCGGTCGAGCTGGTCGGCCATCTCCGTGAAGGCTCCACCAGGAACGAGCCGGCCCCGGAGCAGGCCGACGAACTCGCCCGGCTGGTCAAGGCCGAACGGCTCAGCTGGTCACGCTACGCCGAGGCGATGAACGAGGTCCGCGAACTGCGCAACGAGCTGGGGCAGGCCGAGGCACTGCTGGCCTCCCGCCGCTACCGGATCGGATCGCGCCTGGCGGCACCCATCGACGCGATCCGGAAGCGGCGGCGCTGACTACTTCAGCTCGGCGGTGGCGCCGGCCTCTTCCAGCTCGGACTTCAGCTTCTCGGCCTCGTCCTTCTCGATGCCTTCCTTGACCGGCTTGGGAGCCTCGTCGACCAGGGCCTTGGCCTCCTTCAGCCCGAGTCCGGTGGCGGCACGCACGACCTTGATCACCGGCACCTTCTTCTCGCCGACCTCGGTCAGCACGACGTCAACGGTCGCGCCCTCTTCCTCGGCGGCCTCGCCACCGGCGTCGCCTCCACCGGCAGCCGGCGCGGCGGCGGCCACGGCGGTCGCCGAGACGCCGAACTCCTCCTCGAGCGCCTTGATCCGCTCGGAGAGCTCCAGCACCGAGATGCCCTTAAGTTCGTCAATCCATTTTTCTGTGGTCGTAGCCATTTGTTGCTCCTGTTCTTACTTGTTCAAGTGTCTTGTCTGAAATTCTGCGAACCGGCTACTCAGCCGACTCGCCCTCATCGCCGTCGGCTCTCGGCGTCAGCCTCGGCCTCTTCGGCCGGCGCCTCGGCCGGCTCCTCGGCGGCCTCTTCCGCGCCTCTCGGCGGAGCCTCCTCGGCGCCGGTGCTCCTCCCGCCGCTCTCCTCGGCCGGTGCCTCAGCGGTTCCTCAGCCGGTGCCTCGGCGAGCTCTCTTCGGCCGGAGCCTCGGGCTTCTCGGGCGCCTCGCCACTGACCAGACCCTTGTCGGCCACCTGCTGAAGCTGGATGGCCAGACCGGAGATCATCGATCCCAGGCCGCGGGTCAGGGTGACGATCGGGCTGGCCACGATTCCGGCCAGCTGGGCGTTCAGAGCATCGCGGAAGGCAGCTTCGAGATCGCGGTGAACTGCTCGCTCGTCGAGCAGCGCCTCGCCCATCAGCCCGCCCTTGTAGGTGAGGACGTCGTGTTCCTTGTTGAAGGTGGTGATCGCCTTGGCCGCCTGGGCGGTGTCGCCCTTGACGAAGGTCAGCGCGGTCGGGCCCTCGAGCACCTCGTCGAGCCCGGCGGTGCCGGTCTTCTCGGCGGCCAGCTTGGTCAGCCGGTTCTTGACGATCTTGAAAGAGGCATCGGCCTCGCGCAGCTTGCCCCGCAGCTCGGCCGCCTGGGTGACCGAGATCCCGCGGTAGTCGATCGCAAAGATCGCATCGGAGGCCTTCAGCTCGGCCCCGATCGCTTCTACTTCGGCTTCTTTTTCAGCTCGGTTCATATTTCCCGGATCTCTTCGAAGATGTTTGCTTGGCCGCCCGGGCACAAAAAAGCCCGCTCGCGGGCGGGCAAAAGCGAGATCGAGGATCTCCTTCGGCTCCACCTGCTCTGGATTTCCGGGCTATCGCCCCACCAGCGGTCTATGGCAGGCGGAGAACCATAGCGGTTCAACGGAAACGGCGGCGGACAGTCCCGCTGCCGGCTCTACTAGAGAGCGCCGTTGCGCTTGGTCACCGCGGTGAAGGTGCGAAGCAGGAGCTTCATGTCTTCCGACATCGACCAGCCAATCACGTAGGAATAGTCCAGCTTGATCATGTCCTCGAACGGAATCGAACTGCGACCGAGCGCCTGCCACGGACCGGCTATGCCCGGCTTCATCCGGGTCCGCGCGGCGAAGAGGTCTGTCGCCTGCAGCGCCTCTTCGAATACCAGCGGCCGCGGCCCGACCATGCTCATGTCGCCCTTGAGCACGTTCCAGAGCTGCGGCAACTCGTCGATCGACCACTTCCTGAGCGTCTTGCCAACTTTGGTGATCCGTGGGATCGTCCTCGATCTTGAACAGAACATCGTCGTTGCCCTGCCCTTGCGGTCTCCTCCCGGAGCTTCGGGCGCATCTCGTGAGCACCGTCGACCATGGTGCGGAACTTGATCAGCTCGAACTCCTGGTCGTCCAGCCCGCATCGCGGCTGGCGGTAGAGAACGGGACCCTTCGAGTCGAGCTTGATCCTGATCGCGGCCCAGAGCAGCACCGGTGAAAAGACCAACAGACCAAACGCGGACGACAATCACGTCAACGCAGCGCTTCAATCGTCCTGGCCAGAGGCCGGGGGGTGCTGGGACTGACACTCAGCACCGGCATTCCTTCGAGATCATGGAATACCGCGTTCGAGTAGAGCGTTTCGGGCCCGCTCGAAACCTGATCCACGGCGATTCCGGTCTCAATCAGCTCATGGATAAGCCTCGTTCTCTCGGAAAGGTCGAGTGACCCTCCGACGATAATCGCCCGATCAATACCCAGTCGGTTCAGCTGGCCGGCGAGTTCCCTCTCCCTTGTATGACCGGGTGTCTCCCCGAGTCCAGCTTCAATGTCCCGCGCCCGGATATTTGCGGCCATCTGATCCGACTCTGTTGATCCGCCAGCAAAGCGATCGACCATCTTGCCGTCTTCACCAAAGAAGACCTCAAGCTGGACATCAAGTCCCCACTCCGAATGCCGCTCAATCCGCTGGGTAAGCGCTTCAACGTCGGCCGGGTCGCCGATAGTCGCCACGGGCCGCCGGCTCCAAGGCTGTCTCCGGGCATGCCTCCTGACCAAGGCCCTCCCAAAGAGCAGCAGCGGGATCATCAGCAGCCACATGACCGCGGGCGTAAGAAGGTCCGTTCCGCCGGAAACTAGTAGCGATCGAACCAAAACAAAGAGCCAGGACCAAGCGGTCGCGACGATCACAATCGTGCCCATCTCGTCGGCATAATTGTGGTCGATCCGCCGCTCGACTTCGTGATACAGGCCAGCCCCATAGGCGATCGCAAACCAGACCGGAATCATGATCGCGACGGTCGCAAACAACATGCCCATGTCGTGCCCACGGCCCAGAGCCTCAGTTGCGAACGAAGCCAGCGCTGAGGCCAGGACGATTGAGACGACATCCCCCCCGGCGAGCAACCGGTGGTAGATGTAGTCGGGATGGCGGTCTCCCGCGAGGGTTTCTCCGCTGCGGGCCGAGCACGGGACATCCGGTCCGCGACTCCCGGGGCACCGATCCGGCGATCTGCCCGACCCTCAAAAGCTTGAGAGGAACCGACGCGATGAACCTGACGTTCCCCGAAGACGTGCTCGGCCTCTACGGCAACGTCTTGATCAAGCTTAGGTCTGGACAAGTGAACTCCCTTTCTGGAACCCCACGGTCTTCGCTGAGGTCTGCGCAACTCGCTTCAAGTTACTGACGCCCTCTATATAGCACAGACAGTTCAGTCGGTGAAACTAGAAGATGGACCAGATGGCAGACGACCCGCTCATGAAGCGGAGAATCCGGGGATTTTTGCAGGCCTAGGGGGCCCGGAAGATCGCTGAGTCAGGGGCGAACTCGGGGGCACGACGACAACTCTCCATCGCATCTCAGACGTCGCCCCTCGCCGCCAAGACCAACATTTCCAGCACCTGCCGGATCTTCAGGGTCCGCCGCCGCCTACTACCGCCGGAGAAGGCGGGTCGAGCCCTCGGGCCTTGAGGTACTGCGCCCGAGAGAGCGCCGGGCCCCGAAAATGCCAAACGCCTTCCCTACGATGGCCGAAGAGCGGATTCTCGTCTTTTCGGTCGCCAACCCGGGGATGGAGCAAGGAGGCTGCCGGCAGAGCTCGATATCCATACTTCAATCAAGTTTTCGGCAACGGCATCTGGAGGGTCAGCAGGTGTCCGTCTCATTACCTTCAACCGCGCCGGTTCAACAAGACCCCCCTTTTCAACCGGCCAAAGTGGGGCACTCTTAGACCGGCCGTGACAATCGGTCCGGATACTGATGAACCCACTGGCTGACGTCAGCGGTCCGTCAGTGGACATGTCGACCTGTCGATGCTTGCCCAGATTCCGATAAGCAGCACTCCACGCCTTTGCTGCGGGAATTATGCCGCCCGAGTCACGCGCACTTCATATCCCGACGTTTGCACTCGGCCCGAAGGCCCACCGTTCAGCCGAACGGCGGCTGAAAGTAGTCCTTGACCGGCCTCAACGAGAAAGCCGCGGACTTCTGACCTTTGTAGACCGCACGAGCTGAGCCGCGTTTCCTGGAAATCACCCTCGACTTCACGAATCCCATGAAGACGCCCCGGGAGTTCGCCCCTTTGACGGCGACCCGTCGCCAACCAGAACCCTTCTTGACCTGAATCGACGACCCTTCCGCCCTTGCTGGTGGGTGTCCGACCCCAGATCGTGGCACCCCGTTTGCGCGGGCCCCTCTTCTGAGAGTAGGCGACGAAGGGGAACCGAAACGCCGCGAGTGAAGGCTTGGGCCTATCCTTTTCAATCGTGTCGCCCCTGAAGTACAGCCCGGCTTGATCGCTGTCAGACCAGGCTCCGGATCCACGGGCACGGTCATGGAGGCTGTACCAAAAGAATACGGGGACACCAGCCTTCCAGGACCGATAGATCACTTCTGCCGTCCAACGGGTGAGGGTCGACATTCTGACTCCCCCAGGATCCGGAGGACGGGAATCCCATGACATCTCCGTGACCCAAAGAGGAGTGCGCTTTCTGTCGCCATCGATGTGGCCGGCTTTGTCTGCCGCGACCAAAGACGCTTCAATCTGACGAGATTGCCCATCTGAACGTTGTCGTGCTTT
Organism: uncultured Solirubrobacterales bacterium; assembly: GCA_963766115.1. GTDB lineage: Bacteria > Actinomycetota > Thermoleophilia > Solirubrobacterales > 70-9 > 67-14. Next base: position 5,935 of record CAVXYR010000007.1, on the reverse strand, counting down.
CCGATCGCCTTGTGCGTGGGGCCACCGCTGGTGTAGGGATGAATATCAAAGACATCGAACTTCACCCCGCCGTCGCAGGCATTCGACGACGGGGAGAGGCGATTCCTCCGGTTCATGCAGAGCAGCTTCCGCGTGAACGTCATCGGAGCCAGAGAGCCAGGGACCCCGTTGGGAGCCAGACCGCCAGCCAATACTAAGTTCTTTCGGTCGACCTTCTTGATCGATCTGTAGACGACGTCGAGAAGCTTGCGAAAAATTCTCGGTGATATCGGATTACCCGAACTGCCGAACTGCGGGTTGAAGAAGAGGTAGAGGTTCGGCTCGTTTTGAATCTGCCAGTACTTGACTTTGGGCAGGCCGTCGAAGTTGCCGCTGTAACGACGGGCTGCTGCCTGAGCAAAATCCGCCATCGCGCCCGGTTCAGGGTCACACAGGGAGTACGCAAAAGTCGGGGCCCGGCAGCGATTGGCCCATGACGGTGCACCGAAAAGCTGGAGTACGGGCTAAGTCCGTTGCCCCTAACCGATTCGACCCATTGATCGACTTCTCGCCAGTCGTAGTTGCGGTCGGCCGGATCGGTGGGGTTCCAGTCTACGGGCCTCGATTGCGGCGCGACCTTGTCCCAGCGCAACCACAGCATTACGAACTTGGCCCCCGATGCCCTGACTCGCGCGGCGGCGGTCGGGCTGTCGGTTGCCGAAATAGTGTCGAGAAGAGAGACACCCGTCGGAGCGTGGTTGCGCTGGCGGAAATCGACACCGGGTCCTACGAAGGACATCACGGCCATAAGGGCAATCGCAATCGGCAGGAAGCGCCGGCCTGCCGGGCAAAGCGGTATCCGCGTAGTGAATCGATGTCTAGATTTCGGCATCTCTATAGCTAACACCCGGCGGCTACAGTTGCGGCCAGCGTAGGCGCGCCGGCTTGTACATTTCGCATCGACTGCTTCATATCAACGATCGAAAATCGGGGAGAGACGATCGAGCGTCGAAGCCTCTTTCGGTACGACTCGACGGAATCACCCGCCTGACCCAGCGAAGCTTGTATTCGAGACAAGATGAGCCAGTTGCGCCAGTTCGCCGGTTCGTCCTCGGTTGCCGCCAAAGCGCTGGCTTCTGCCGCGCGCATGTCTCCGAGCCTTTGCAAGATCAGTGCCTGCTGGAGGTTCGGGGCAGCGGCGGCGGGGAATACCTTGCTTGCGCTGCGGGCCAACGAAAGCGCTTCTCTGAAGTTGCCGGACCGGCTCCTGGCTCCTCTCTATAAGTGTCGCCGATGAGAGTGGTATCGAAATTGTGACGATTGCCACCAGTGCTGCCGCCGCCATCCCCAACCTCGAAGGCCAACCGTATGGAGGCCCGATAATCGACTGCTGATGCCCGAGTGGCAACAGAACCGAACCAAGCAGCGCCAACGTAGCCGGCAATACCGGTATCTGCCAGATCCAGTTGATCCGACGACAATAAAAGCGAGTGCCCCCGCGCAGGCGGCGGCAAGAGGCGGTCGCCTGTCCGCAGGCGCTCGGTAGACCATGCGAATTCCTGCGCCCAATACCACGAAGAGGAAGAAAGTCACGAGAGTGACACCAATGATTCCCAGTTCACCGAGCGTCTGAAAATAGAGTGAGTGTGCGTCACGGACGAACCCGGGACGGTCGCCAGTTTTAGCCCACCAATATTCGAAGGTCCCGGCTCCCGTGCCGGTAAGCGGTCGGGTTTCAAATTCCTTGACGGCCGCCGACCAGTACTGGTATCGACCATTTCCAGAGGCCGTTTGCAATCGGCCCGCGCTGTCCTGAAGGCCTTCCGCTGACTTGAAGTCTCTCCATGAAATGGCCTCGATGCCGTCTGGTGCTCCGAGCGCCGAAGCCGCGACCGCGACCGTCAGAAGGGTCGCCCCGGCGAGCACAAGCGTCTGCCGTCGCTCCAACCTAAGCCAGACCGGGAGCGACCGGTCCCGGGTCCAGTACGTCGCGGCCGCCTGAATGGCTGCCACCCCGAGCACCACGATGAGAGTCAAGATCAAGATCTCATTTCCTTGATCATGGGCAGCAGAGTTCAGAAGGCCGTCGCTCAACGCGCTCTTCTGACTCGATGCGGCGACGAGAATACCGCCCCCAATCACCGCCAGGAGAAGTGTGAGCAACTTGGGGATCCGGCAGGCACCAAAACGAAATAGGCGACGATCGCTATCCCGCCTGCCAGAAAACTGCCCCTGGAGAGTGTGAAGTAGAGGGTGAGAATCAGGACTGGTAGGCCAGCGGTGAAAATGGCTCTGGCGAAAATGGTCTTCGCTGTGGCCGCTGAATTGAGAAGGAGCGGTACGCCGATCGTTATCAGAGCTCCGAGTGCATTCCAGTAGCCGATCGGGTATGCGAGACGCCTGGCTTCGCTTGGCAGAAGCTTTCCGGTGGCGGCGGCCTCCGGAACCAGTCAGGGTGGAGCTTCGAGAGCAAGGCGATCGAAGCAATCAAGACGATCGCCGCAGCCACCGCTGACGTCAGGTGTCGTGCCGTTCCGTTCGACCTCGAAAACAGGACAAGAACGAAAATTCCGAGATAAGTCGTGGACTCTTGCGATCTCGGAGCCGGTCTTGTCCGGGCTATCGGTCCATGTCAAGCTGATGGCCGTCCAAACTACAAAAAGCGCGAGCAGGCTGACCGATACCCAAGTAGCTCCACCGAGCCGACGAGCGGGAATTGCCGACAGACAAAGGCCAGCCAAAATGACAAGCCATATGTAGAGGCCGAATCGCTGATAGTCCAATGGCTCAAAGCCACCCCCTTTGAGCCCCAGCCATGACACGATCCCGAACCCAGAGAGATCCATGTGGAAAGTACTCCGATGTCTACCCGAACCAGAGAATCGCGTAAAGTCCGGTTGGAATCACCCGACTCGTAGATCATCGGATATCGGTGAACATCAGATGCTTCAATCGACGGAAAGAGCCACCTGGATGTACTTTGTATCGCCGCACAGCTCGTACAATAGAAGGGGTTTGGGTTGAATCGCTCCGCAGTGATCGTGCTCGTCGGCTTCATTGCCTGGATTTCTCTATGTGGGTCGACCGCGATGGCCGGCCCAGGTTCCGCCGTGGATCAGTATGTGGAAAAAATCCCAGTGGTTGGAGGCAGCGAGTTTCCGCCCAAAGACGGATCAGGTCGAAGCGATTGGGCGGCAAAGTACACAGACGTTTCCAGGAATTCGGCGCCGACGGAGCTGCTGCTGCCGAATTGGCTGCTGCGGTGCCAGCCGCCGGTACGTCCCCCGAAATCACATCGAATCCAACGGTTCAGCAGGATGCTTCTTCACATCCAGGCCCTCAGGTCGAAAAGGAATCCGGGGTTAGGGTCGCTTCGGAAGAGTCCGGGCTCGCAGAAGTTGTCAAGGCCACGATCGGAACTTCTGACAGCGGGTCGGGGTCTGTCTTGCCGCTCGTCGCGCTCATCGTTGTCCTGGCGATGGCGGTGGCACGGTTTAGTCGTCGCCATCGGTCCGAGCAGCAGGGTTCCGAAGAAACCCAGGGCTAGGAGCGAACTCCCCTGGGGACGCGCGGGCGGGCTTCGACCAAGACGTTCGATGAAGACTTCTTGCGCGAGACATACCAGACCAACTGATGTGAGGTACCCCGGTACTCGGTCACTTGTGTGACCGGGGCACCTGCCGACTCGAGCGCTCCGACAACCCACTCCCTGGGAATGCACACACATTGATCCCCGACAGCCCACGAGCATGGAGGCTCTTTGGGCTGAAACCGATGCGTCGAAGGAGCCGGTACACCCTCAGTCGGGGCTGGAGGCGATATCGAAGAGTGTGGGCACTGGCTGGAACCTCGATCACCATTTGTCCTCCCGGTTACAGGCTGTCAACCATAATGGCAATGGCTGTACGGACAACCTCGCGATCGGGGAAAGTGTTGCATGGTGATCAGTGACAGCCCGAAATCGTGATCGGCCGTACCAACGAAGTCTTCAACCAGTGTGAGGTCGAGATTTGAGACACCCCGCGCTTTCGCCCGTTCCGCGAGCGTAGCTAGAAATGACGTGGAGATGTCGACGCAGGTGACCTGCTCGAACTCTTCGGCGAGCGCAAAGCTCAGGCGGCCCGTGCCGGAGCCCAGTCGATTGCTTGCCCCCGTGCGACATCGGGCACCAGGCTGAGCGCCTGCATAACACGAATACGCCCCGTCTCGTAGAACTCATCCTCATGCCCTTCCCACCCTCCGTGCTTTCGTTCGGGCCGCGACTCAACCGCCCAGTCCGCGTCTTGCTCACCGAGTGATTGCCAAACCTCTGTGTCTATGTTCCGTTTCAAAAAAGTAACTCTGCGTTCCAGATACAACCTATTGCGCCCCTTTGTAATGGAGGGCGATCTCGTGCGAAGTCAGAGTTTCATTGCTGCGACGACCGAAGAAGAAGACGCATGACGCCGAATCGACGGCGTAGTCGGACTTGATCCGGGAGTCTAGCCACCGGGCCGCGCAGGTGAGCCGCCGCGAGCGGATGCCGGCAGTCTTGGATCCAAACAATCCCCGGATTAGGTAATCGATGCTCCACTGAAGGACCAAACCGGGGCCGGCTACGACCCCAGAATCGAGAGATTCGAACTTGCGGAACAGCCAGCGGTGACCCGATTCGGTGAACCGTGTGAAGTCGTAGGGACCTTCGTGGACCTGCTGGAGAAACGGGGTCTCCGCATAAACGAGCCCGTCAGGCTTCAGAACACGCCAGATCTCCTCGACCACGAGGTTCGGGTCAAGAACGTGTTCGAGGACTGCCTGGACGATGACCCCGTCGAAGACACCTTCTGCGAACGGGATCTGGTGTGCACCTGCAATAACTCTTACGAACCCTGAGAGGTAGATGTCGATCCCGATCACATCCAGCGAACTCTCGTACAGCCGTTCTGTACCTTTTCCGACGGTGGCCCCCCCGACTACTGAGGACTCGGCTCCCGGGAGGAAGCTCCTCGATCATCCGGGCTACATGGGTCTCCGCCACCTGGTTGCGTTCTGATTTAGAAAGCACCAGAGCTTTGCGTCCGGGGGACTCGCGGGCGATCGGACTCTCGCCCCGCTCTTTCATGAATGTGGTCTGATCCACGATGCTCTTGCTGAAGTCGATGAGAACCGGTACATCCCCGAGCGACGCGTACTGATGATTTCCCGGCACCCGGTACAACGAAGATCGATCAGATTGAAACCACAGCAAGGTGAAACGTACAGGTCGTTTAACGTATCGGCATTCGGCATCAGTAAACCCTACCGGCTGGCCGCGGATTAGCCGCACCGGGTGAATCGACGAGTGATTCGTACAGCGAGAGATACCCCTCGGCGACAAAATCGAGGGAGAATTCTGGCCCGAGAACACCCTCGAAACCCGGTTCGTTCCGCTCGGCGTACGAAAACTCGAGCTGTCTTAGGAGTTCCGATTGCGTGTTTTCGTTCAACCATCGAATCCCGGTGGAGTTCTCACCGATCTCGACCGTCCCTGGAACCTTAGTCGCAATCGCCGGCAGACCTACCGCGAGAGCTTCGAGCAGGCTATTCGGCATTCCTTCGGCTTTCGTAGGAAGTACAAATAGATCCGACGCGCAATATAGCTCCAGCAATTCGTCTTGACTGACCTTTCCAGTGATCAGAACGTCGTTGGCGGACCTCGCGATGTCGATCAGATCCGAATCCAGCTCCCGGAGAAACGGCTGTCCGGCCCTGCCAGAATCAAGGTCGCCTCGTGATCCGATACGAACCTTTGCCAGGCCCGTAGCAGCGTGCCCACTCCCTTGTGCGGAACGAGGTAACCAACGAATAGAACGACGAACTTTTGTCGCAGATTCAGGCGAACTCTTGTCGAACGGCGGACCGCGTCGTTTCGATGGAAGAACTCCGTGTCGACCCCGTTCGGCCATTCGAGGGTCGGGGTCCGCGGGTAGTGGTTCCT
>CAVXYR010000006.1:0-243560 GCA_963766115.1 uncultured Solirubrobacterales bacterium | reverse complement strand
GATCAGCGGCGTAGGCCCGGCCTTCATGGAAAAACATGGCGCCGACGTGCTGCGCCTGGTCGCTGACCACACCTGACCCGGTCCGGTCAGGCCTCAGCCCGACTTGACTTTGCCGCCGGTCGCGGCGAGCACCTGCTCGGCGACCGCCGCCCGGTGAAGCCGACCTCTTCGTGGAGCAGGTCGGGCTTGCCGTGGGTCACGTAGCGGTCCGGCAGGCCGACCCGCAGGACCCGGGCCCGCTCGCCCGGGTTGGGGAAGTTGTCCTCCAGATGCTCGATCACGGCCGAGCCGAAGCCTCCCTGGAGCACCCCTTCTTCCACGGTCACCAGCAGGTCGTGGCCGAGGGCGAGGCGCTCGAGCAGTTCGCTGTCGAGCGGTTTGGCGAAGCGGGCGTCGGCTACGGTCGGCTCCAGGCCCTCGGCCTCGAGCAGGTCGGCCGCCTCGAGTGCGACCCCGACGCCTCATCCGTACCCGAGCAGGGCGACCCGTTCTCCGTTCCTCAGGGTCTCGCCGGTCCCGGTCGGCACCGTCTCGGCTCCGGCCGGCAAGCCGACACCTTCGGCCACACCGCGCGGGTACCGGAGCGCGGCCGGGCCGGGATGGCTGATCGCCGTATGGAGCATGTGGACCAGCATCGCCTCGTCCCTGGGAGCCATCACGACCACGTTGGGCAACGAGCGGAAGTAGGCGATGTCGAACGCGCCGTGATGGGTCGGCCCGTCGTCGCCGACCAGGCCGGCCCGGTCCATCGCGAAGGTCACGTCGAGCTCCTGCAGGCAGACGTCGTGCACGATCTGGTCGTAGGCCCGCTGGAGGAACGTGGAATAGATCGCACAGACCGGCTTGCCGCCCTGAAGGGCGATCCCGCTGGCCATCAGGACCGCGTTCTGCTCGGCGATGCCGACGTCGTAGTACTGCTCCGGCCGCTCGTCGGCGAGCTTCTGGAGCCCGGCGCCCCCGGCCATTGCCGCAGTGATTCCGATCACCCTCGGGTCGGCCTCGGCCTCGTTGACGATCGCATCGGAAAAGACCTTCGTGTACTGGGGCGCGGTCGCCTTGGGCTCAGGCTTTTCGAGGATCTCCGGCGCGATCGCGGCCGGGGCGTCCGACTCCTGGACCGGGACCAGCTTCGGCTTGCCGGCCGGCTCGCCGTTGACGATCGAGCCCGGCTTTGCCGCATGCCACTCCTCCATTCCGGCAAGCCCGCCTTCCTCGGCCGGGGCAAACCCGCGCCCCTTGACCGTGTGCACGTGAACCACCACCGGGCGGTCGGCCTCCAGGGCCTCATGCAGGGCCTGGCGGATGGCGCCGACGTCGTGGCCATCGATGATTCCCATGTAGGCCAGGTCGAGTTCCTCGAACATCAGCCCGGGCGCCCAGTACGCCTTGATCGCCGACTTCAGCTCCGGGCCGAGTCGCTCGATCCGCTTGCCGAGCCCGAGCGGCAGTTTGGTCAGCCGATCCTCGACTCCCTCCCGGGCATGGAACAGGCCGGGCTTGAGCCGGGTCCGCTGGAAGTAGCTCGAGAGCGCGCCGACATTGGGAGATATCGACATGCCGTTGTCATTCAGCAGGATCACCATCGGGGTCCCGAGGCCGCCCGCGGCGTGCATCGCCTCGTAGGCGACCCCTCCGGTCAGGGCGCCGTCGCCGATCACCGCGACGACCCGTCCGTCCTCCCCGATCCCCTTGCGCATCGCTTCCTTGAGACCGACCCCGTAGGAGATCGAGGTGGAAGCATGGCCCGCCCCCATGATGTCGTGCTCGCTTTCAGGAATCGAGCAGAACGGAGCGAGACCGTGGTATTTGCGGATGGTCCTCAGCTCATCCCGCCGGCCGGTCAGGATCTTGTGCGGATAGGCCTGGTGGCCGACGTCCCAGAGGATCTTGTCCCGCGGAGACTCGAGCATGCTGTGGAGGGCGACGGCGATCTCGCAGGTCCCGAGGTTGGCGCCGAAATGGCCACCGATCTCGCCTATCACCTCGATTATGTAGCTCCGCACCTCTCCGGCCAGCTGCTGAAGCTGCTCGTCGTCGAGGCCTTCCATGTCCGCGGGCGAATCGATCCCCGGCAGGATCGGAATCTTCTTTTCCGGTTGCTTGCTCACTGTTCTCTCTGGTAAATGTAGTCTGCTATCCGCCTGAGGTCTTCGCTTTCGCCCTCGATCCCGTCCAGGGCGCCCAGCGCCTGCTGGTGGGACTCGGCGGAGAGCTCCCGGGCCCGGGCGAGTCCGTAAAGGCTTACATAGGTGACCTTGCCGTGTCGCTCGTCACTGCCCTGGGGCTTGCCCAGCTCCTCGTCGCTGCCGGTCACATCGAGGATGTCATCGACGATCTGGAACAGGATCCCGAGCTCGGTGGCGAAACGGTGGTACGGGTCGCGGCGCTCCTCCGGTACCCCGCCGAGCGCCAGCGCCGACTCGACGCTCACCTGGATGAGTCGTCCGGTCTTGAGCGAGTGAAGCTGCCTCAGGCCCTCTGCGTCCAGGTCCTGCCCGGAGACATCGACATACTGGCCCCCGACCATGCCCTCGACCCCTGTCGCGGCCGCCAGAAGGCGGACCGCTTCCAGGACCCGGCCGGAGTCGGCCGGGACCGAGGCCATCACACGGACCGCTTCCGCAAACAGGCCGTCCCCGGCCAGGATCGCCACCGCCTCGCCGAATTCGATGTGGGCGGTCGGCTTGCCCCTCCGCAGGTCGTCGTCGTCCATGGCCGGCAGATCGTCGTGGACCAGCGAATAGGTATGGACCATCTCCAGGGCCGCCGCGATCCCCAGGTAGTCCTCGATCGGCTGGTCCAGCGAGCGCGCGGTGGCCAGGCAGAGGACAGGGCGGATCCGCTTGCCGCCGGCCAGCAACGAATACCGCATCGCCTCGCTCAACCCGGCCGTTCCGGGCTCGGCAGAAAAGTCGAGCGTCTCCAGATGCCGGTCCACCGCCTCGCGCAGGTCGTCGGGGTAGCTCATGTCCGAGGCTCCCGGTGCGATCGGTGGCAGCCCGCCTCCCGGAGCTGCCACGCGGCCCGGGCGCCCGCCCCGGTCCGGCTCACTGGTCGCGATCCAGCTTCTCGATCGCCGCGGCCGCCTCGGTAGCGGCCTCACCTGTCAGCTCGGCCGCCTCTCCGGCCAGCCTGGCGGCGTCGGTGTCGCTGACCCCTTCGTCCTCAAGCCCCGCGGTGATCTGCTTGAGGCGGTCGCGAATCTCTTCCAGCCTGCTCACGTCTTCTGCTCCCGGGCCGTGATGCTCTCCCGGATCGTCATGCTTCCGCCTGCATCTCTTCGGCTACCGCTCCCAGGATCCCGTTGACGAACCCCGGCGCTTCGGCGCCGCTGAATTTCTTGGCCATCTCGACCGCCTCGTCGATCGCCACTTCGGCCGGGACGTCGTCGCTGTAGTTCATCTCGAAGATCGCCACCCGCATGATGTTCTTTTCCAGCGGTGCGATCCGGCTCAGCTCCCAGCCCTCTGAGTACTCGGCGATCACTTCATCGAGCTCCTCGCGGCGTTCTTCGACCCCCTCGGCCAGCTCGATCGTGAACGGCTTGGCGTCTGCCAGCAGGACAGATAGCGGCCGATCGGTCACATCCTGCTGGTAGCAGGCAAAGACCGCATCGCGGCGCTGGTCGGATCGGCGCATCGCTAAAGGATATTGATCCCGCCCCCGGACCCCGGCCCGGTGTCGGCTTCGATCCGGCCCACCCGGGCCACGAATAAGTGTGACTCGTCGTGCCGGTTGTTTCACCCGGCCTGGCGGGTCAGGCCGGTTCGCCCCAGATGGTCGCGGTCAGGGAGCGCGGCCCGCCGTGATCACGATGCTCGCACAGGTAAATACCCTGCCAGGTACCGAGGTGGAGCCGACCGGCCTGGACCGGCAGGGTCAGATCGAATCCGGTGAGGGTGCCCTTGATGTGGGCCGGCATGTCGTCAGGGCCCTCGATCGTGTGGGTCCAGTCGAAGCCGGCCGGCCTGTCGGGGGCGACCTCATCGGCCCACGAGCGGAAGTCCCGCCGCACGTCCGACGAAGCGTTCTCATTCAGCGTGAGCGAGGCCGAGGTGTGGCGGATCATCAGGTGGAGCAGGCCGACCCTGAAATCCCGCAGTCCCGGCAGGGCGGCGACGACTTCGTCGGTGACCAGATGGAAACCGCGGGGCCGCGGCGCCAGGGTGACGTCGGTCTGGATCACGACCGCTTTCCGCGAGCGGGGTCCATTCCTTCGGGCTCAGGCCCGCGAGACGTACTCACCGCTCCGGGTGTCCACCCTGATCAACTCACCCTCTTCGATGAACAGCGGGACCTGGACCTCTACCCCGGACTCGAGCGTCGCAGACTTGCTGCCGCCGCCGGAAGCGGTGTCGCCCTTCAGCCCGGGCTCGGTCTTCTTGACCTTGGCATCGATCGCGCTCGCCACCTGGACCTCGGAGGCCCGCTCGTCGACGAACAGGACCTCGACCTCGTCGTTGGGCTGAATCCAGCGCAGCGCGTCCGCGGCCAGGTCGGCCGGAAGCTCGATCTGGTCGTAGGTCCGGTTGTCCATGAAAACGACCGCGTCACCCGATTCATAGAGGAACTGCATCTTGCGGGACTCGGTCCGGACCGGGCGGAACTTCTCGCCGGCCCGGAAGGTCTTGTCCTGCACGGAGCCGTCCTCGATCTTGCGCAGCTTGGTCCGGACGAAGGCACCGCCCTTGCCGGGCTTTACGTGCTGAAACTCGATGATCCGGAAGATCGAACCGTCGACCTCGACGTGCATGCCGTTCTTGAACTGGTTGGTTGAAATCACGCCGCGCAGTCTAGCCGGACGGCGCCAGGCGACCGGCCCGGCGTCACCCGCCATAATCCGGGCATGACGACTCCCGCGCTGCTCGACGAACTGCTCAGAACCCCAGGACCCTCCGGTTACGAGGGGCCGGCCGCAAAGGTCTGGCGCGATGCCGCCGGATTTGCCGAGATCACCACCGACGGGCTCGGGTCCAGCGTGGCGACGATCGGCGACGACGCCGAGGCGCCCCTGGTTGCGGTGGTCGGGCATATCGACGAAATCGGCCTGGTCGTCACCCACATCGACGAGAAGGGCTTCCTCTACTTCGCCCCGATCGGTGGCTGGGACCCCCAGATCCTGGTCGGACACCGTGTGACCATCACCGGAAACGAGGGCCAGGTGCCCGGCGTCGCCGGACGCAAGCCGATCCACCTGCTCGACCCCGACCAGCGCAAGAAGGTGGTCAAGCTGAAGGAGATGCACATTGACATCGGGGCCGGTGACCGTGAAGGGGCCCAGGAACTGGTCTCGGTCGGTGATCCCGTCGTGATCGATTCCGAGCCGCTGCCGGTGGCCGGGGGCCGCCTGGTCTCGCGTTCCATGGACAACCGGCTCGGTTCCTACATCGCCCTGGAAGCCCTGCGGAGGTGTCATGAGAACGCCAGGCTGAAGGCCCGCTTCGCGGCGGTCGCGGCGGTCCAGGAGGAGATCGGGCTGTTCGGCTCGCGAACCGCTTCGTTCACCGTGCGGCCCGACCTGGCGGTCGCCATCGACGTCACCCACGCCACCGACGCCCCGGGGATCGACGAAAAGGAGGTCGGCACCCACCCGTTCGGCTCCGGCCCGGTGATCGGACGGGGCTCGACCCTTTCGCCCAGGCTCTACGAGCTACTTTGCGACGCTGCGGAGGACGCCGGCATCTCGTACTCCGTCGGGGCGAGCGGCAACGCGACTCACACCGATGCCGACTCGCTGCAGATCTCGCGCACAGGGATACCGACCGGCCTGGTCTCGATTCCGCTGCGATACATGCACTCCCCGGTCGAGATGGTCGACCTGGCTGACGTCGAGGCGACCGTCGAGCTGGTCGTCGCTTTCGTCGAAAGCATCGAAGCCGGCGTCGATCTCAGCCGCTGAACCCGGGTTCAGCCGGTCGAATCGGCTGGACTCGGGGCGGCGCGGTTCCCCAGCCCGAACGGCGGCGCAACCTTTTTGCCCGGATGGGTCTACTATCCGTGAACCTGATCACACTTGACCAGCCTGGCCGGTCTTGTCCGAGCGGTCGGCGACAACAGAGGGAGTTGTAACCGAATGAATCACCCCGCAGGCCTGCTGAACGTCCGTCGCATTGCCGTACTGGCGTTCTCACTCCTTATGGCGCTCGCGCTGACCACGGCCGTCGCCACCGATCATGCCGGCGCCAAGAAGAACAAGAAGGCGAAGGTCACGATCAAGAAGGTCAAGACCAAGAACCAGGCGGCCCTGCTGAACACCAAGAAGTTGGCGGTCAAGGTCAAGTCGACCGGCAAGACCAAGGTCAAGCTGAAGGTAAAGCAGGGTGGCAAGACCAACCGCTTCAAGAAAAAGACGGTCAAGTTCAAGAAGAACAAGAAGCAGACCAAGACGGTCAAGCTAGGCCTGACTTCGACCGGCAAGAAGAAGCTTTCGACCTGCGGCGCCAAGACCGTCCAGGTCCTGGGCAAGTACAAGCGGGGCAAGAAGAGCAAGACCGCCAAGAAGAAGAAGAAGCTGGCCAAGAGCTCCAAGCAGTGCGACAATCCACCAACTCCGCCAAATCCCCCTACCCCCGAGAAGTCGACCTGCGATCCGCTCGACCCGGCGGTATGCACTGCAGCCCTGGCCGAGCAATTTCTACACGAAGGAAGCGGGCACCAATACAGGAGTTCAGTTGGACATTCCGGCCGAGGCGATGCCGAAGAACACCGAGGACACTCCAATCGACCCGACCGACATCAACCGTGCCGACGGATTCAGCCCCGGCAACCTGATCGTGACCAAGATCCCCGAGGTCTCGACCCCTGCGGCCTTTGACAATTCCGGAATCGTCCCGCTGACCGATATCGACAAGTACGACGATCCCGATCAGGCCGTCGTCGTAATCGACGCGAAAACCGGCGAGCGAGCGATGATCTACGCCGAACTGGACGCAAATCCGACCACGAAGCCTGTTCAGGAGCTCACGCCGGGCCAGCCGCCAGTGATCATCAACGGCGGATCCCCCAACGACGATCCCTCAAACACGGGGCCGGTCAACCTGATCATCCGGGCGGCCAAGAACTACACACCGGGGCATCGCTACATCGTGGCACTCCGAAACCTGAAGTCCGAATCCGATGCGCCGGTCGAGCCCGCCGCTCCGTTCAAGAGCTGCCGCGACGGTGACGAGATCACCGACCCGGCCCTGCTCTATCGCTGCAACGAACTCAACAAGAACGTTTTTCCGGTTCTGTCGGAAAACGGAATCTCGAAAGAGAACCTCTACCTCGCCTGGGACTTCACGGTCGCAAGTCAGGAGAGCACAACCGGACGGGCTACCGAAATCCGCGACGACGCGTTCTCCCGGCTCGGGGGTGGAGGCGACACCAATCTGGCTGATAGCAAGATTGCCGGTAACTCACCGAACATTGACGTCTTGGCCTACTGCGACCTCTCCGATACGAGCACTACAGCCTGCGGAGGGGACAACAATCCGGGCGAGTCCGGTTACGACCCCAATGCAACAACCGACTCGCCGGTCCCGAACGCATCCTGGTACCAGCGGACTGTCGTCGGCTTTATTCGCGACGTTCCCTGCTACCTGAACCAGGACGGCTGCCCAACCGGCGCCGAGTTCTCGTTCAACGGCAACGGCGACCTCGAATGGAATGACGCCTACACCGTGGACGTTCCGTTCCAGTGCGGGATCCCGCTCTCGGTGGTTGACGGCGGATCAGTACACCCCGGCGGTACCGGCGTCTACGGGCACGGACTGCTCGGCCTCCTTTCACAGGTCTATTCGACCGGTTCGACCCGCGAAGTCGGTAACGAAACCAACTCGAGCTGGTGTGCCACCAACTGGGACGGATTCTCGGAACTCGATTTCTCCACCGTCGCAGCGTCGCTCAAGGATCTGTCCAACTTCCACAAGTTGGTCGATCGGATGCAGCAGGGCTTCGTGAACTTCATGATGCTCAGCCGCGCCCTGGCCCACCCCGACGGATTCGCCGATGAGCCGGCGTTCCAGATGACCCACGACGGCATCACCCCGATAACCCCCGGTTCGGCGATCGACACCAGCGCCGGAGAAGATACCCGCGGCTATTACATGGGTATCAGCCAGGGCGGAATCATGGGTGGCGCGCTGACTCCGCTCAGCCCGGACGTCGACTACGGCGTGCTGGGTGTGCCCGGAATCAACTACTCGTCCTTGCTCCGTCGCAGCGTTGACTTCGATGAGTACGCAACCGGGGTTCTCGATCTGGGAGGAGGCCCGATCTACCTGCCCGGCGTCGGTCTATGGGACAACTACCCGAACCTGATTGAACGCCCTCTGATCCTTTCAATCATGCAGCTCCCCTGGGACCGAGGCGAAGGCAACGGATACGTTCAGACCCTCAACCCGGCCAACTCGCCGCTGCCGAACACAAACGAGCACAGGGTGCTCCTGCGGGTCGCCACGGGCGACCATCAGGTGGCCAACGTAGCGGCCGAAGTCGAGGCCAGGACGATCGACGCGCAGTTGTATACGCCCGCCCTGAACGCCGGGCGAAGCTGGACCGGTCAGTCGTTTGGCATCGATCCCCTCGGCCCGCCGATCCCCGATGGCCAGAATGCGATCGTCTACTACGATGGCGGCCCAACAACGTTCACCGGAACCACGGGGGAGGGCAGCGGCGTCCCGCCGGTCGAGAACGTACCACCGCGGCCCGAGTGGGGTTACGGCGACGACCCACACAGCTACCCCAGAAGGTCTCCGGACGGTATCTCTCATGCTTCGGAGTTCCTGCTGGGACAGGGTGTCACCGCCTGCGCCAGCACAGACTACTGCTACTCAAACGGATGGGACGGAACCCCCTGACTCCCGGGATTCCGGCTACCGGCAACCACCGCTGAACCTCGAACGAAATAGGGCCCGGCGGGGCCCTATTTCGTGGCAGGGCTCCAGGTGGCACCCGGCGGGCATGAAAAAACCGGCCCCCTCAGACCGGTTCTTTCGTAGCTCACCCTCTTCCTCAAGACTCCCTCGCCATTCGGGGAATTCAGGCCCTACCCGGAGCTGGGAGCAAGGCCTCTGCCGTCAATCTCTCTGTGACGGCTGTCACACAGTAGCGGATTCTCCGGACTGCGGCGAAGCCGGCGGACCGGGTTCCGCCGCGACGGCAGTCCGTCGTCCGACCGCGAGGCCCCCGCTCGCCTCAATCGACCCGGGTCAGTTCCTTCGTCGACCGAACTGAGGTTGCGGTCGATCCCGGTTTCGCCGACCACGACCAGGTCCTCGATCCGGACACCGGTCCGGCCCGATACGTAGATCCCCGGTTCAATCGTGACCACGTCACCGGCCAGGAGGACGTCTTCCGACCTGGGTCCGAGGCGCGGGCTTTCATGGACCTCCATCCCGACTCCATGGCCGAGCCCGTGTCCGAAGTGTTCTCCGTGGCCCGCGGCTTCGATCACCTCGCGGGCGGCCCGGTCGACCTCGACCGCCTCGCGACCGGCCGAGACGGCTGCCAGGCCGGCCTCCTGGGCGGCCAGCGTCACCTCGTAGATCCCGGCGGCGAAGTCATCGAGTTCCCCGGTCGCGAAGGCCCGGGTGCAGTCCGAGCAGTAGCCATCGAGTTCGGCCCCCATGTCGATCGTCACCAGTTCGTCCGGGGCGATCTCGCGCGGCCCCGGCTCGGCGTGGGGCGAGGAGCCGTTCGGCCCGGAGGCGACGATCGGCGGGAACGAGGGCTCGGCGCCCTGGTCGCGCATCCGGCCCACCACGAAGCGGGCGACGTCGGCTTCGGTCCGGCCGGTCAATCCGCGTTCAACGACTTCGAGGTAGATCCGGTCGGTCAGATCCGAAGCCGCGGCGATCGCCTCGATCTCGGAGGAGTCCTTGACCCTCCTCAGGGCCTCGACCTTCCCGCCGGCCTCGATCAACTCGACATCATCCGCCGAGGCTGTCGCCAGCCTGGCAGCGTTGCGGACCGTCAGGCGGTCATCCTCGAATCCGACCCGTCCCTCCAGCCGTTCGGCCACTCCGGCCAGCCATTCACCGCTGACGATCTCGATCTCCCAGCCCCCGACCTCTTCGGCAGCGCGGTCGGTATATCGGAAGTCGGTGAGGAAGGTCATCCGGTCCGGCCCGGCGAGACAGGCGCCGTTGGTGCCGCCGAATCCGGTCAGGTAACGGACATTGGTCAGGTCTGTGACCAGCAGCGAGTCGAGCCCGGCCCCGGCCACCGCCTCGCACAGGCGGCCGGCCCGCACCGAGCCGATCCGGTCCGCGGAGCGCCCGCTGTCACCCACCGCTCGTGCCGAGCCGGCCGGCGAGGATGGCCAGGCCTTCGCGGTAGCCCTCGACTCCTTTGCCGGACACCCTGTCCTCGATCAAGCCCTCGAAGACCGACACCTTGCGCCACTCCTCGCGGGCTTCGACGTCGGAGAGGTGAACCTCTACCGCCGGCACGGGGTCGACCGCAAACGCGTCGCCGATCGCCCGGCTGTAATGGGTCCACGCACCGGCGTTGATGATCGCCGAATCGGCCACCTGCCCGAGCCGGTGCAGGTATCCGCAGAACTCGGCTTCGGAGTTGGTCTGGAAGAAGCTGGGTTCGAGCCCCAGCTCGCCCGCCCAGCGGCCTATCCGGTACTCGAGCTTGTTCAGGCTGATGCCGCCGTAGAGTTCAGGATCACGGCGCTCGAGCACGTCGAAGTTGACCCCATGCAGGATGGCGACGCGGTTCGCTGCCCGGCTCAACTGATCAGCTCCTCCACTGCCCCACGCACCCTATCGGGAGCGACCAGGCGGTCGACCATCGGCTCGCCCGGCGCCTTCAGCAACACGAAGCCGACCCCTTTCGAGGTTCGCTTCTTGTCCTTATCGATTGCGTCGAGGACCGCATCGACCCCGACCGAACGATCGAGTTCGACCGGCAGGCCGTGTCGCCGGCACAAGCCCTCGACCTCGGTTCGCAGCTTGGGCAGCTCGGAAAGCCTGAGCGCGGCCAGCAGCCCCAGGGCCACGGCCTCGCCGTGCCGGTAGCGGCTGTACGAGGTCGCGGCCTCGATCGCGTGGCCGACCGTGTGTCCCAGGTTCAGTGCCGCCCTGATTCCCGTGTCCCGCTCGTCCTCGGCCACCACCCCGCACTTGTACCTGGCGCAGGCGTAGATCAGGTCGGCCCGGTCGGGCATCTCGCCGGGCTCGAGATCGCGTACCTGCTCCCAGAGCCTGCCACCGGCCAGCAGGGCGGTCTTGACCACTTCGGCCATTCCCGCGCTGAGCTCGCTGTCCGGCAGGGTCGCAAGCGTGTCGATGTCGGCCACCACGACCGAAGGAAGGTGAAAGGAGCCGACGTAGTTCTTTCCCTCGGGAAGGTCGACCCCGGTCTTGCCCCCGTAGGCCGAATCGACCTGCGCGACCAGCGTGGTCGGTACCTGAACGACCGGCACCCCCCGCTGGTAGGTCGCGGCACAGAACCCGGCCAGGTCCCCGATCACGCCCCCACCGAGCGCGATCACCCGGTCGGCCCGGGTCATGCCCAGGGTCGCCAGTTCACGCAGCACCTCCTCTGCCCGTGACAGGGTCTTGGCACTCTCGCCGGGCGGCACCAGGATCTCCCCCGCCACCGGGCCGAGACGGTCGCGGTAGAGAGGCCCCACCGCCTCGTCGGTCACGCAGAACGAGCGCCCCGCACCCGGGAGAGCGGTGCCGGCTTCTCCGAACAGCGGCGATCCGAGCAGGCCGCGGCCGACGTATACCGGGTAGTCGCCGTTGGCGCTCGCCGCCCAGAGCATCCTGGTTCCGGCCGGCAGTTCTGCCAGAACGCGGACCGGATCCAGGGCCCTCTGCCAGATCCGGCGGCCGGTCGCCGGAAGGATGGCGTCGGCAACCTCCATGTAGAGCGGCTGACGCCGGGCGAGCAGTTCGGCAAAACCCGTCCGGTCGCGGGCGAGCGGGCGCCGGTTGTTCTGCGCCCTCCGCCAGGCGACCTCCAGCGGGATCTCCAGCAGAACGACCGAATGGTCATCGCTCTTGAGCGCCTCGCGGATCGCCGGACTCTCAACCGCGCCGCCTCCGAGGGCAATCGCCTCGATTGCCGGGTCGGCCATCGCCCTGAGCACGACCTCCTGTTCGATTTCGCGAAACGACGCTTCCCCATGCCGGTCGAAGTAGTCGGCTATCGAGCAGTCGATCTCGCTTTCGATCAGCTCATCGGCGTCGGCGGTGCGGAGTCCCCGGGCCTCGAACTCGACCAGGGCCGAGGACTTGCCGGCCCCCATGAACCCGACCAGGCAGATCATTGCCAGCCGATGCGATCCCTGTAGGCGTCGATCGCCGCGATCACGTCGTCGATGTGGTCGCCGCCGAACTTCTCGCGGTAGCACTTCGCCATGACCAGGCAGACCATCGCCTCGGCGACTACGGCGGCGGCCGGGACCACGGTCGAATCGGTGCGCTCCTTGTGAGCCTGCGACGGCTCGTGAGTGGCCGTGTCCACCGAGCGGAGTGGCTTGGTCAGGGTAGAGATCGGCTTGATCGCCGCCCTTACGGAAAGCGGCTCGCCATTTGTCATGCCTCCCTCGAGACCGCCGGCGTGATTGGTCTCGCGGTAGTACCCGCGCTCCTCGGAGAAGAAGATCTCGTCGTGCGCCTCGGAGCCCGGCCGCGAGGCCACGTCCCAGGCTTCGCCGATCGCGGCCCCTTTGACCGCCTGGATCGAGCAGACCGCCTGGGCCAGACGCCCGTCGAGGCGGTCTTCCCAGGAGACGTGGCTGCCCAGTCCCGGCAGCAGGCCGAAGACCCGGACCTCGAAGGTGCCGCCCAGGCTTTCGTTCCTTTTGCGCAAGACATTGATCTCCTCGACCATCAGGGCCGAAGTCACGGGATCGAGACAGCGCACCGGATCGTCGTCGACTCCCTCGAAGTCATCGATTGTCAGACCCTCCGGGTCGGGCGCCTCGACCGAGGCGATCCGGGTGACGTGACTGAGGACGGTCACCCCGACCGCGCTGAGAAACGCCCGGGCGATCGCTCCCGCAGCGACCCTGGCCGCGGTCTCCCGGGCGCTCGCACGCTCGAGGATGTTGCGCAGGTCGCCGTGCTTGTATTTCCACATGCCGACCAGGTCGGCGTGGCCCGGGCGCGGCAGGGTGATCGGCGGGATCTCCCCCTCGATCGGCCACGGGTTCATGCGCTCGTCCCAGTTTTCGTAGTCTCGATTGGCAACCAGAGCGGCGATCGGGCTGCCAAGCGTGTAACCGTGCCGGACGCCGGTGCGGATCTCGACCGAGTCGGTCTCGATCTTCATCCTGCCGCCCCGCCCGTGGCCAAGCTGCCGCCGGGCCATGTCCCGGTCGAGCGTCTCACGGTTCAGTTCGAGTCCGGCCGGAAGGCCCTCGACGATCGTGACCAGCCCGGGGCCGTGCGATTCGCCTGCTGTCGTGAACCGGAAACTCATCGTGATGCCTAGGCTATTGGCAACCGCATGGACGATGCCGCCTGCATACGCCGAAACGCCTCCCGCTGATGGCCGCCCGAAGGCTGATCCTGGTGATGCTCGTCCTGCTCGTCATCTCGACCGTGATCGCGATGATCACCCCCCAGCCCGGGAGCGAGGACCCGGCGACCTCCGACAGCTCGGCGACCGGTGCTTCGGGGTCTAGCGGGGCCTCGGGCGCGGGTGGCACTTCCGGCACGACCGGAGCCTCGGGCGCTTCCGGTGCCGATGGCGCGGACGGTGCGGGCGGCTCCGCCGGCGCGACACGCCCACAGCGGGTCGCGACCGGAGCGTGGCCGGGGGCCAGGGCGATTCCGGGGCTGGAGCGGCCTCCGGTTCCGGGGAACCGGGACCGGAGCGCCTGACCCGGATCGTCCCGGCAACCGGACCACCGGAGATGATCGTGGCTGCCCCCGGAAAGAGGATCGTCGTGATCGTGAAGGTGAAAGTGACATCCGATATCGAGATCGCGGACCTCGGTCGGCTGGAAACCGCGACCCCGTATGCCCCGGCCAGGTTCGACCTGGTGCTGCCCATATCTCCGGGCAGGTTCGCTGTCACCGAGCCGAGCACCGGCACGGAGAGGGCGGTCATTCTGAGCTCAGGCTAGGGACGGCGCGCCGGCCTCATGTCGGACAGCGTGCAGGCACCATCCCGGAGGCCCTTCAGCCACCGCGGGCGGCGGCGCGCATCACATCCAGCGAAGGCTGCAGGCCGGTCCAGATCGCCAGCGAGCGGGCTCCCTGCCGGACCAGGATCTCGAGGCCGTCCACGGTCAGCGCACCGGCCGCGGCCGCCGCTTCGACCAGCCGGCTCGGAGCCGCACCGTAGACCAGGTCGACGACGACCTGTCCGCCGCGGAAATGATCCGGTACCAGGGGCAGATCGGAGAACGGGTCACCGCCGCCCAGGCCGGCGGCGCTGGAGTTGACGATCAGGTCGAAGTCGCCGGTCCCGGGATCGACCGCCGCCGCTCCTCCGAGCTCGGCGGCCAGCTCAACCGCTTTGGACCCGGTCCGGTTCCAGACCGCGACATCCGCGCCGGCCCTGTTGAGTGCCCAGAGCGCCGCCCTTGCCGCCCCGCCTGCACCCAGCAGCAGGGTCCGGCTGCCAGCCGGATCGATCGGCAGGGCATCGATCAATCCCGGGGCGTCGGTGTTGTCGGCCACTACCCGACCGGATTCGAAAGTAAGCGTATTCGCCGCCCCGATAGCCTCCGCAGCGTGGCTGGCAGAGTCGGCCAGCTCAAGAGCCGGGCGCTTGTGAGGAACGGTGATATTGGCCCCGACGAACCCGTCCGCTTCCATCCCCCGGACGACCCCGGCGAACGCCTCCGGGGCCACGTCTACCGCCTCGTAGTTCCAGGTCCCTCCCAGGCCGAGGTCGTCGAGGGCCGCATTCTGCATTGCCGGCGAGCGTGAGTGCGATACCGGATGCCCGAGCACCGCCAGACGCTTTTCCGCGCGGTCATCCATCAGCAACCGTCCGGCGAGCCGCCTGCCGCTTCCTGGGCCTGGCGATAGGCCTCGGCATCGCGGTTGAACTGCTCCAGCGTCTCGGAAAATACGTGCTCGCCACAGGCGCCCGGCTTGACCACGTAAAAGAGGGCGTCGATCCTGGCCGGGTTCGCCGCCGCCTGGATCGAAGCGAGGCCCGGGCTGCCGATCGGACCGGGAGGAAGCCCGGCGTTGGTCCTCGTGTTGTACGGGGAGTCGACGGCGAGATCCGATTCGGTCAGCGGGTTCTGCCAGTCGTCCACGGCGAAGCGTATGGTCGCATCGATCCCCAGCGGCTCACCCGTCTTCAGACGGTTGTAGATCACCGCCGCCACCTTGCGGCGCTCCTTCGGCACCGACACCTCCCGCTCGATCATCGAAGCGATGATCAGAACGTCATAGGTGGTCAGGTTCTTCTTCCGCGCGTACTTCATGTTGACCGAGCCGATGTTCTGTTTGAACGCTTCGAGCTGCTGGTCGACCAGGTCGAGAGAATCGGAGCCCCGCTTCAATTCATAGGTCGCCGGGAAGAGAAAGCCCTCGAGATCCTCGGCCCTGCCCTGAGCACCGTAGTCCTGCGGATTGAGCAGCTTCGACTTGACCGTGTCGCCCATGTAGTCGCCGGGGATCCCGTCGGCGGCCACCCTCTCGGCCGCCTCAGAGCGACTGAGACCCTCGGGTATCGTGACCGTGAGCTTCTTCGAAACCGTCTCGACGGCCAGCTGGTCGAGAGCCGCGGCGTAAGACATGTTCCTGCGGAACTGGTGGTCGCCCTCCCGGATCTCCGAGTCCTGGCCGGAGAGCTTGGCCCGCAGCCGGAACAGGGCCGAGTTCGAGACCACATCGTTCTCGACGAGCAGGTCCCCGACCTCGCCCACCGTGGCCCCGCGGGGGACCTTCAGGTTGAACGGATCGCCTTCGCCGTCACCGGCAAAGGGCTGGAACAGGGCGAAAAGGAATGCGACGACGGCCAGGGCGACCACCGCGACCACCGCGATGACGGCTATCGCCCCCCGTCTGCGGCCTCCGCCTCCGGGCCGGGTGGCCGGGCGCCGCTGTCGCGGGACGTTTTCGGCCTGCACCGGCGGCTCGACCGGCTCCGGCGACTCCGGCTCGGATGTGGCTCCGGCGGACGCCTCGGCGTCCCTGCGTCGCCGGTTGGCCCGCTCCTGGCGTCGAAGGGCCCGTTCGACCGCCTCCGGGTCGTCCGGATCGTGCTCAGGCGGGTCTCCGAACCAGCGTTCGGTCATTCGCCGGGGGACCTTCCCGAGGAGGCGGTCAGGTAGCTCTCGAGCAGGTGGGCGGCAGCGATCGAATCCTCATCCGACGCGGATCCGGCCGAGCGCCGGGTCCGGGCGGCCATCCTGGTGGTGAACCGCTCGTCATAGACCTCGACCGGGACATCGACCAACTCGGTCAGATCGGCGCAAAACGCCCGGGTGAGCTCGGCCTGCCCGGTCTCCTCGCCGGAAAGCGAAACCGGCAGCCCGACCACGATCCGCTCGGCCTCACGTTCCCGGGCCAGCGCCGCGACGGCCGCGCAATCGGGCGGCTCGACCGCCGCGATCGGGGTGGCCAGGGTCCCGGTCGCATCCGAGACCGCACAGCCGATTCTCGCCGTGCCGTAGTCGAGAGCCAGGACCCTCAACTCGGTCTCGACTCGAGATAAGCGCGGGCCGCTTCGAGTGCCGCCTCGAGGCCATCCGGGTTCTTGCCACCCGCCTGGGCCATTTCATCGCTGCCACCGCCTCCCCCGCCGATCCGGCCGGCGGCCTCGCCGATCAACTCCCGGGCCGAAACCTTCTCGCCGGCGTCGGCCGGGTCGAACAGGGCCACCATCCCGGCCTTGCCCGAGCCGGGATCGGCACCGGCGAGGACCACGCCGACGCCCTTCTTCTCAGACTGGACCGCCTTGGCAAGGGCCAGGATCTGTTTCGGGTTGGCCACCGGCACGGTGCCGATCACGGCCTCCACCGGGCCGACCTGCTCCGCCGTGGAAGCGAGCTCGACCGCGAGGGAGCCGAGCTGCTGCTGTTCGGCCTTCCTGGCCCCGCGGGCCGCCTCCTCGAGTTGCTCGGCCGCGCTGCGGGCGGCCCCGACCGGGTCCCGGTCCCGGCCGAGCAGCCGGCCGACCTCGGCCAGTTCCCCGGCCCGCTCGCGAAACCAGTCGATCGCCTCGGGACCGGTTATCGCCTCGATCCGGCGCACGTTGGCCGCGCTGGAGCTCTCCGAGACGATCCTGAAGATCCCGATCTCGGCGGTGTTGACCACATGGGTGCCGCCGCAGAGCTCACGCGAGACGTTTTCGACCTCGACCATCCGGACCCAGTCGCCGTACTTCTCGCCGAACAGCGCCATCGCGCCCAGCCGCTCTGCCTCGCCCTTTTCCATGTTCATCCAGCGCACCGGCTCTCCGGCCTTGATCCAGCTGTTGACCCGGTCCTCGATCGCCGAGATGTCTTCCGGACTCAGCGCCTCTCCGTGGTTGAAGTCGAAGCGAAGCTTGTCCGGGCGCACCGCCGAGCCGGCCTGATGCACGTGGTCGCCGAGCCGCTCACGCAGGGCGGCGTGAAGCAGATGGGTCGCGGTGTGGTTGCGCATGGTCCGGAAGCGCCGGCTGCGGTCAACCTCGGCCTCGACGGTCGAACCGGGCTCGGGCGGCCACTCCCCCGATACCTGCTCGATCTCCAGCACCTGGTCGTCGCCGACCCTGATCACATCGGTCACCCGGGCCTCGCCGCCGTCCCAGGCGACCCGTCCGCTGTCGGCGACCTGGCCACCGCCCTCCGCGTAGAAGGGGCTCTCTTCGAGTTTGGCCAGGGCTGACCCGTCTTCGGCCGAAAGCGCGCCGAGCCCGGTCTCCGAGCGCAGATAGCGGTAGCCGACGAACTCGCTCGGCGGACCACTCACCGCGAAGTCCTGGACCCTCGAGTGGCGCTCGCCGCGGGCGCCCCCCGCGGCGCCGCTCCGCGCCCTCCTTCGCTGGGCCTCCATCAACTCCTCGAAGCCCCCGCTGTCAACCGAGAGGCCGCGCCGCGCGATCATCTCGCGGGTCAGGTCGTAGGGGAAACCGAAGGTGTCGTGCAGCTTGAATGCGTCGTCGGCCGAGATCCAGGAGTTCTTTGCCGCGATCGCCCGTTCGACCAGCTGCTCGAGCAGGGCCGTCCCACGGTCCAGCGTACGGCCGAAGCTCTCCTCCTCGGTCCCGACCCAGCGGTCGACCCGTTCCCGCTCGGCAGCGATAGCCGGATACGCCCCTGACATGATCTCGATCGTGCGGTCGGTGAACTCACCGAGCCAGGACCCCTCAAGCCCGAGGGTGCGACCCTGCTGGATCGCCCGTCGCATGACCCTCCGCAAAACGTAGCCGCGATCCTCGTTCGACGGCACCACACCGGCCGCCAGGAGGAAGGTCATGCCCCTTGAATGGTCAGCCACGATCCGCATCGCCCTTGTCGTGTCGGGGTCGGAGTCGTAGGTCCTGCCGCTTTTCTGTTCGGCCAGCTCGATCAGCGGTGCGAACAGGTCGGTCTGGTAGACCGACGGCACGTCCTGGAGTATCGCCGCCATCCGCTCGAGGCCCAGACCGGTGTCGATGTTCCTGCTGGGTAGCGGAGTCAGACCACCGTCTTCGCCCAGCTCATAGGTCATGAAGACGTGGTTCCAGTATTCGAGGAAGCGGTCGGTGTCATCTCCCGGCCGGTCCCCGGGTGCGCCGAAATCGGTGCCGCGATCAAGGTACATCTCCGAGCAGGGGCCGCAGGGACCGACCCCGCCGGCCTGCCAGAAGTTCTCCGACCTGGGCAACTTGACGATCCGTTCGTCGGGAACTCCGAGGTCTCGCCAGATCGCGATCGCCTCCTCGTCGGGGCCCAGACCGAGTTCTTCGTCACCTCCGAAAACGGTGACCCAGATCTCTGCGGGATCGAATCCGAAGCCCTCGATCGAAAGCTCCCAGCCGTACCTGACCGCCTCGTCTTTGAAGTAGTCACCGAAACTGAAGTTGCCGAGCATCTCGAAGAAGGTGAGATGCCGCAGGGTCTTGCCGACCTCTTCGATGTCGGGGGTGCGGAAACAGGTCTGGCTCGAGGTCAGGCGCTTTGCCGGCGGCTTCTCGCGGCCCATGAAGTACGGCTTGAACGGCTGCATGCCGGCAACCGTGAGCAGAGTCGAAGTGTCCTCCGGCGGCGGAATCAGCGAAGCAGAGGCAACCCGGCGGTGGTCGCGCTGCTCGAAGAACTCCAGGAATGTTTCCCTGATCTGGTCCGATTTCATCGCCTGCAGACCCTACTCATCGCCTGCCGGCGATCGTGGCGTGGCCGACCACGGTGTCGCCGTTCATCATCACTGCCGCCTGACCGGGAGCGGGACCATCGAATGGCTCCTCCAGCCTGAGCTCCAGCGAGTCGTGACTTCCGGTGCCGGCCGCGACCGTGGCCCGTACCGCCGGAGAGTGGTAGCGCAGACGGACCCGGTCGACGGTAGCGCCGTCCCGGTGCATGACGGCTCCGTGCACGATCACCCGGTCCGCGCTCAGTTCTTCACGCGGCCCGACCGTGACCGTATTCGAACCGGCGTCGGTTCCGGTGACATACAGCGGCCTGCCGGCGGCAACGCCCAGGCCGCGGCGCTGGCCCACCGTGAAGTTGTGGTGTCCCTGATGGCCGGCCAGTCGCTCTCCCCGGCTGTTGAGTACGGCGCCGGACCGGTCCTCGAGGCCACCATGGCGACGGAGAAAATCCCGCTTGTCCTGACCGGCCAGGAAACAGAGGTCCTGGCTTTCCGGCTTCTTCGCGACCGCCAGGGAGTGGCGCTCGGCGATCTGGCGTACCTCACGCTTGGTGATCTCGGCCAGGGGGAAACGCAGCCGCGCGATCACCTCGGTCGGCAGGGCCGCCAGCATGTAACTCTGGTCCTTGTCTCCGTCCTGGCCCTCCGCCAGCAGTGTCCCCTCGCCGTCATCGACGATCCGGGCGTAATGGCCGGTGACCAGATGGCTCGCACCGAGGCGGTCGGCCAGGGCGACCATCGCCGCGATCCGGACCTCGCCGTTGCAGAGCACGCAGGGGTTGGGGGTCTGGCCGCGGCGGTAGCCGTCGACGAATTCGCCGACCACCCGCTCCCGGAACCGACTTTCGAGATCGAGCGTGAAGTGCGGGATTCCGAGTGAGTGGGTGACCGCCCGTGCGCCGAGCACGGCCTCGGGGGAGCAGCAGGCCTTGGTCCCATCGGTATCGGGGTCGGCCCAGAGCTTGACCGTGACCGCGACGACCTCGGCCCCGCGCTCACGTTCCCGGAGCGCTGCGACCGCGCTGTCGACCCCCCCGGAAACGGCGACCAGCACCCGATCGGGGTTTGGTTCGGCCAGCCGGGCGCCCGAGGAAGCGGCTTCCGAAAGCGCCCGGTGGAGGGCATCCGCAGCCAGCACGGCGGCATGCTTTCCGGCCGGACTGAGGCCGCCGAGCCAGGCTTCGATCTCTTCTGGACCGATTCGCGCGGCCTCGAGCACGCCGGCCCCGTCGACCATCTCACAGAGGCAGGCGCAGGCGGCCCGGGTCGCGGCGCAGCCCTCCGCGTCGAAGCTGACCGCCGGGATACTGCCGTCGGTGACCCTCAGAGAGATTCGGGCAAGGTCACCGCAGGCGGCGCCACCGGCCGCCCCGCTGCACGACCCTTCCGGCGGGGGACCGAGGTAGGAGCGGTCGCCCGCGTATTCCTGGAGTAGTGAAGCCATCCCGCAAAGAGTAAAGGGGTAGCCTCATACGTAGATCATGGGTTGGAATGCGGATGACATGGATGACCAGTCCGGCAGGACGGCAATCGTCACCGGTGCAAACAGCGGCATCGGGCTGGTCGCGGCTCGCGAGCTGGCCGGTAAGGGCGCGAAGGTGATCGTCGCCTGCCGCGATGTCGGCAAGGGCGAGGCCGCGGTCGAGCAGATGCGTGACGAGATCGGCTCCGGCGGTGACGCCGCGCAATTCGAGGTTCGTGAACTCGACCTGGCCAGCCTGGACTCGGTCCGCGATCCTTCGCCGCCCGAATCATCGCGGACTACCCCGACGGGATCGACCTGCTGATCAACAATGCCGGCGTGATGGCCCCGCCGCGCAAGGAGACGGCCGACGGTTTCGAGCTCCAGTTCGGGACCAACCATCTCGGCCACTTCGCGCTGACCGGGCTACTGCTCGACAGCCTCAAGAAAGTGCCCGGCGTCCGGATAGTCACCGTGAGCAGCAACGCTCACAAGATGGGCCAGCTCGACTTCGACGACCTTCAACGCGAACAGAGCTACCGGCGCTGGTCGGCCTACGGGCAGTCGAAGCTGGCCAATCTGGTCTTCGCGCTCGACCTGCAGAAGCGACTGGCCGAGGCCGGTCTCGACATCGAGAGCATGGCGGCACATCCCGGCTACTCGGCGACCAACCTACAGGCGGCGGGCACCGGTCTGGGCAGCGACATCATGGCGCTGATCAGCAAGCCGCTGCTCAAACTCGGCAACTGGACCATCGCGCAGGACGCCGAAGCAGGGGCCCTGCCGACGCTCTACGCGGCGACCGTTCCCGATCTGGCCGGCGGAAGCTACATCGGTCCGGACGGCCACGGAGAGCACCGCGGGTCGCCGGTGATCGTCGCCCCCAGGTCAAAGGCCGAGAACCCCGAGATCGCCGACCGCCTCTGGCAGATCTCAACCGACCTGACCGGAGTCGAGTACGACTTCGGCCCGGTGGGCGCTGCCACCTGACCATCGGGCCGGTCAAGGCCCGGTCCGGCGCACCGATCCCCGCAGCGCTTCAGCCGAGCGGCTCAGCGATTCGGTCGAAAAGCAGTTGGCCTCGGCGAACTCTTCGATGCCGAGCGCCTGGTGCCAGGAGGCGTCGGTTGACTCCCGGAGGACCGACTTGGTCATCGGAAAGGCGTGGCCGGGCAACCGCTCGACCCTCTCGCACCAGCGGTCAGCCGCTCCGGCCAGCTCATCGTGCGGGTGAACTTCCTGGACCAGGCCGAGACGAAGCGCCTCGTCCGCCTCGATGTGCTCGCCCTTGACGTAGAGGGCGATCGAGCCCTGGTACCCGAGCCTCCGGGTCAAGAAC
Source organism: uncultured Solirubrobacterales bacterium (assembly GCA_963766115.1). GTDB lineage: Bacteria > Actinomycetota > Thermoleophilia > Solirubrobacterales > 70-9 > 67-14. Next base: position 221,509 of record CAVXYR010000006.1, on the reverse strand, counting down.
CAGCTCGTCCCGACCTCCGGCACGAGCCCCAGTTTGCCGAAGGCCGGCACCAGGACCCCCCGCTCGGACATGATCAGGACATCGCAGGCGAGGGCGAAGGCGAGCCCGACGCCGGCCGCCGGGCCGTTGATCGCCGCGATGAAGAACTTCTCGCTGCCGACGATCGCGCGAACCACGCCGCCGAACTGATGCCGGATCCAGCGCCAGGAGTCGCTGGTGTCGGCATCCTTGTCATCGTCCCGGATCGCCCGCGATCCGTCAGCGATCATCTCGAGATCGCCCCCGGCCGAGAAGGCGGGGTCGGTCCCGGTCAGCACGACACACCTGATCGCTGGTTCTGCCGCGAGATCCCGAAGCGCATCCACGAGCTGAACCATCAGCGCGGTCCCCAGGGAGTTGAGCCGGTTCGGATCATCCAGGGTCACGGTCGCCCGGGTTCCTTCGACCTCGACTCGGACAAGTTCCTCCTCACGGCCGCGACCCTGTTCGACCAGGTCCGGGTACCTGTGTCTGGAGTCGTCCACCGGCGAGTTGTCCGCCGCTGAGTCTTCAGCACGCAAGTTGTCCGCTGGGGAGTTTTCCGCTGGAGGGTTCGAGCCGGCCATAGGTCCCCGATCCTAACCGGACCGGGGAACGAAAACGAGGCCCCAACCTGCCGACGCCGCCTCTGGCATTGATCCCTGAAATACAGGTGGGTGCCTACCTCCCATCCCGCAGGGGACAGGGAGAGATCGGCTCCCGTGCCATTGATGTTGGGTCAATTTATGAGACGGCTAACGCACAGGTTCGAGCCTCGAAAACAACCTACCACTCCCGGGGGGTCCCGGTGGCGAAACAGGGCCGACGGGATTCTGGTACGGCCGCCGGCTGTTGGCCCCGGCAGGACTCGAACCGGCCGGGTTGGGCCTGACCGTGATCAGTCGAGATCGAGACCGGAGAGCAGCTCCTCGGCCTCGGACCAGTTGCCCGGTGGGACCTGGAGATTGATGTCGCCGCGCTTGAACCGGTCGAGTTCCCAGTCCGAGGTCAGCACGGCTTCCTGGCCGGCGTCACGCAGGGCCTGCAGAAAAGGCGGTCGCGGTCTGCAGGTCCTCGTACTCGCGGACCACCACCCATTCGTCGAAGCGGGGATCGTTTACGTAGATCCGGTCGGATCCGTCCCCGATCCTGCTGACCCGTTGGCGAAGGCGGTCGAAAAGGCTCATCCCCGGACCCGGTCGAACGGGCTCACGAAGAGCCGGGCTTGGGCGGCTTTCTCAGTGCGATCCCGGTTTCGCGCAACTGGGTCTCGTCAACCGGTGCCGGCGCGCCGGTCAGGGGGTCGGCGCCCGAAGCCGTCTTGGGAAAGGCGATCACGTCACGGATCGAGTCGGCCCCGGCCAGGAGCGCGGCGAAGCGGTCGACGCCGTAGGCGATGCCGCCGTGTGGCGGGGCTCCATAGCGAAGCGCGTCCAGCAGAAACCCGAACTCGGCCCGAGCCTCCTCGTCGCTGATCCCCAGGACCCTGAATACGTCCCACTGGACGTCCGGCCGGTTGATACGGATCGAGCCGCCGCCCAGCTCGACCCCGTTCCAGACCAGGTCGTAGGCCTGGGCCCGGGCGCCGCCGGGGTTCTCCGGATCCAGCTCTCCGGCCGGGGCGGTGAACGGATGGTGCAGCGCGTCCCAGCGGTCCTCTTCCTCATCCCATTCGAAAAGCGGCCAGTCGACTATCCAGGTCAGCTGGTTGACGGCGTCCGGGATCAGGTCCCACCGCTCGGCGAGCCGGGTCCGCAGGCCGCCGAGTATCGACGCGACCCTGGCCGGGGCGTCGGCGGCGACCAGCATCAGGTCGCCCTCGTCGGCGTCCATCGCTTCGTTCAGCGAGAGCAGCTCGCCGGCCGAGAGGAACTTGGCGATCGGAGCGCGCCAGCCGTCGCCTTCGCGAAAGGCCCAGACCAGGCCTTTGGCACCGAGCTCCTTGGCGTCGTCGATCAAGCCGTCGAGCTGGGCCCGTGAGAGTTCCCGTTGGCCGAAGTTGATCCCCCGCACCGACCCGCCGGACTCGATCACACCGCCGAAAGCCTTGAACCCGGTCCCCCGCAGGCACTCGGTCAGGTCGGTGATCTCGTAGCCAAAGCGGGTGTCGGGCTTGTCGCTACCGAATCTGCCGACCGCTTCGTCGTAACACATGCGCGGGAACGGGGTCTCGATCTCGATCCCCATCCCCGACAGCAGGTGGGCGATCAGCCGTTCGTTCAGCCCGATCACGTCCTCGCCGTCGACAAACGACATCTCGATGTCGAGCTGGGTGAAGTCCGGCTGGCGGTCGGCCCTCAGATCCTCGTCCCTGAAGCAGCGGGCGATCTGGAAGTAGCGCTCGAAGCCGGAAACCATCAACAGCTGCTTGAACAGCTGCGGCGACTGCGGCAGGGCGTAGAACGAGCCCCGCTGGAGCCGGCTCGGCACCAGGAAGTCGCGCGCTCCCTCCGGGGTCGAGCGGGTCAGGATCGGGGTCTCGATCTCGAGGAAGCCCTCGCTGTCGAGGAACGACCGCATCGCTGTGGTCAGGCGGTGTCGCAGCTCGATCGCCTCCCGCATCGGTTCGCGGCGGAGGTCGAGGTAGCGGTGTTTGAGCCTGGTCTCCTCCCCGGCCTCGCCCTGGTAGTCCTCGATCCCGAACGGCGGGGTGTCCGATTCGGCCAGGACCTCGGCGGTGTTCACGTGGACCTCGAACTCGCCGGTCGGGAGCTCGGGGTTGACCGTCTCGGGCTCCCGGTTGACGACCTTGCCGGTCACCGAGAGCACGTACTCGGAACGCAACCTGTGGCCCAGATCGAACGAACCACCGGCCTCGTCCGGGTTGAAGACGAGCTGCACGATCCCGGTCCGGTCGCGCAGGTCGATGAAGATCAGGCCGCCATGGTCACGGCGGCGATGCACCCAACCGGAGAGCCGGACCTCGTCACCGACCCGGTCGCCCAGCACCTGGCCGGACCAGGTGTCACGAAAGCGGTTCGGGCTGAGAGAAGGGGCGTCGGACATCGGCGCCCAGTCTTTCAGGAAAGCGGCGGCGAACTACTTGACCTTGATCTTCAGCTTGGCCTTCTTCGTGCCGGCTCCTTCGGCGTTCATGGTGACCTTGCCTTTGTAGGCCTTCTTCCCGGCCTTCTTCTTCGCTTTCAGCTTGAACTTGTAGACCTTCTTGCCCGGCGCGAAGCTGGCCGTGTTGCGGCACTTCTTGCCCTTCAGCTTGATCGCCTTCCTGGTCTTCTTCGGAAGCTTCAGGCAGACCTCCACCGAGGCGCCGGCTGCATCGCCGTCGTTCCGCACCACCACCTTGGCCTTCTTCGCCTTCTTGCCACGCTTCAGCTTCAGCTTCTTCGGCTTGACCTTGACGATCTTCATGTCGGCCGCTCCGCCACCCGGAGGGGGGATCGGAGTGTCGTTGCCGATGAACTGGACCGCCCCGATATCGCAGCTGTCGGCAGGACGGGGGTTGCCGTTCTGGTCGACCGGGGGGCAGGTGTCGGTGCCCGTGGTTCCGCCGGCGCCGATCGCCGGGCTGCCCTCGAGCAGCGCGTGGGTCCTGGTCTGACCGCCGTTGTCGGCCAGTGGCCCGATCATCGGATCGGCGACGACCTGGTTGCCCGGATGGGCGAACCCGACCAGGCAATTCCCGGCCCCCATCGCCTGGGTGCTCAGGGTGAAACGAGGGAAGAAGAACGCGCTCGTGCTGTAGCAGTCCGGCCACTGGTTCGCCGGAAGCGATGAACCGTCGCGGTTCTCGGCATTGATCACGTTGAAGAAGCTGACCGACGTCGCCATCGCCTCATTGAAGCCGCCACCGTCCCCGGTGTCATTGGCGTCGTAGTCGGCTTCGTTGTCGGTGATCGTCGAGCTCCGGACGGTCAGCGTCGTGCTGCCGGCCGCGTAGATTCCGCCGCCGCCGCCGCCGGAGCGGTTGTCGGAAATCGTGCTGTTGACGATCGTGGAGCTCGCATACACGACTACGCCGCCGCCGCTGACCGTCGCCTGGTTGTCGGTGACGGTGGCGCCGTTGAGGGTGAGGGTGCCGGCTCCGCCGTTGCGGATACCGCCGCCGTCGTCCAATACCGGGGTCTGCCCGCCGGTGACGGTCAGGTTGTTCACCTGGAGGGCCGCTGTCCCGAGCTGGTCGAAGACGCGATCGAGGCCGTTGCCGTCGACCGTGACCTTGTCGTCTCCCCCGGAAGGCTCGACAGTCACCGATTCGCTGCCGGTGATGTCGAAGTCGCCGGTCGAGTTCAGGTCTTCGCCGCTGCCCGGCCGCACAATCCTGTACTCGCCCCCCGGCAGCTTGATCACGTCGGCCCCGGAACCGGCAGTGCAGCCGCCGATCGCCGAGTTGCTGTTCGCAGAGCTGATCGCTTCCCGAAGCGAGCAGCCGGCGGGGTTGCCGCCCAGTTCATCGTTTGTCGTGCTGACCGTGATCGTCAACGCGCTCGCACCCGAAGCCCCGCCCAGCATCGCAAGGCAGACGCCCAGACCTACCGGGATCCCGATCCAACTGAACCTGCGTCGCTTCATAACCTCTGACCTCCCTCGATTGGCTCCGAACACCGGCTTGCCCAATGGCAAGATACGCCGCAACCGGGACCGGGTCAAGCCGGACCCGAAATGACTTCACCAGATGCAACACGGCGGACGGCCGATCGCTCCGGCGGAAAGAAGGGGCCCGCGACGGTCGAACCCGGATCAGGCCGAGTCGGGCCGCAGCAGGCCGAGCACCTCGGACGGCTCGACCTGGCGCTGCTCACGGGTCTCCATGTCACGCAGGATCGCGCCGCCGTCTTCGAACACGAGCGTGTGCGACGCGCCGATCCGGTCGGCCTGGCGAAGCTGACCTTTCATGCTGCGACCGGCCAGGTCGATCTCGACCGAGAGGCCGTTGCGGCGCAGTTCGGTCGCCAGCGCGACCGCCCGCAGCCTTTCGCCCTCCCCGGCCACCGCGATGAACAGGTCGCGACCGGGCGGCTCGACCGGTTCGTCGAGGGCGAGCAGTATGCGCTCTATCCCGGCGGCCCAGCCGACCGCCGGCGTCTCGGGCCCGCCCAGTTGACCGATCAGCCCGTCGTAGCGGCCGCCGCCCCCGATCTCTGACTGGGCCCCCAGCCGATCGCAGACGAACGAGAAGATAGTCCGCGTGTAGTAGTCGAGACCCCGGACCAGGGTCGGATCGATCGTGAACCCGATCGAGGCGGCGCCAAGCAACTGCTGTACCTCTGCGAAGTGCTCGCTGTCGGCCTCGTCGAGGTGATCCAACAGCAGCGGCGCGTCGGCGATCACGGCCTTCGTGCCTTCGTGGTCGGAATCAAAGGCGCGCAACGGGTTGATCTCGAACCGCTCCGCGACGTCCTCGGACAACTCGCCGGAGCGGGCCCGGAGGTGTGCCTTCAGCTCTTCCAGATAGGCCTTGCGCGCCTCGATCGAACCGAGGCTGCCGATCCGGAGCTCGGCCCCCGGCACGCCGAGTTCGTCAATCAGGTCGCTCAGCAGGGTGATCACGTCGACGTCGGCCAGCGGGGAGTCGCTTCCGATCGCCTCGGCTCCGATCTGGTGAAACTGGCGGTACCGGCCGGCCTGGGGCCGCTCGTGCCGGAAGAACGGCCCGGAATAGGAGAGCTTGACCGGCTGGGGCAGCTTGTGCATTCCGTGCTCGATGTAAGCCCGGCAGATCGGGGCGGTCCCCTCCGGTCTCAGGGTGAGGCTGCGCTCGCCCTTGTCCTCGAAGGTGAACATCTCCTTGCGCACGATGTCGGTCGAGCTGCCGACCCCGCGCTCGAACAGTGCCGTGTCTTCGAAGTCGGGCGTGGTGATGCCGCGGTAGCCGGCCCGGGCGAAGATCCGGCCGCGGTCTCGAGCAGTCGCCTGCGGGCTGGCATCTGGTCCGGCAGCACGTCGAAAGTGCCGCGCGGAGCTCTGAACTCCTCCGCCATCAGCGGGGAAGCTCAGCCAGGAACGGGTTGCTCGCCAGCTCGGCCGAGAGCGTGGTCTCGCCCATGTGCCCGGGATAGACCGCGGTCTCGGGAGGGTGGCTGTCGACCAGCAGCTTGATCGACTCGAGCAGGGTGTCCCAGTCCCCGCCCGGCAGGTCGACCCGGCCGACCGAGTTCTGGAAGACGCACGTCGCCGGAGAAGAGCGCGGCCGCGGCCGGCAGCGAGTAGCTGACGTGGCCGGGGCTGTGTCCGGGGGTGAACAGCACGTCGAATTCGAGGCCGGCCAGAGACAGGTGCTCTCCGCCGGAGACGGTGTGGTCGGCGTCGTAGCTCTCATACGGCCCGATCCCGGGCCAGGGCACGTAGGCCATGATGTCGGCCAGCACTCCGACCTCGATCTCGGGACACCAGACCGGAGCGCCGGTTGCCGCGGCCACCGGGGCGACCGCACCGATGTGGTCGAAGTGGCAGTGGGTCAGCAGAATCGCCTCGAGTTCGAGCCCGCGCTCGGCCAGTGGCTCCATCAACCGGTCTGCCTCGTCGCCGGGGTCGATCATGACCGCCTTGCCGGCGCCCTCTTTCCAGACGAGAAACGAGTTCTCCTGGACCGGGCCGACCGTGGTGCCGAGGATCTGAATCCCGGACATCGCTACTTCTTCCCGCCGGCCCGGATCTTGGCCCGCTCACGGCGGCGCCACATCGTGTGGTCCATGTAGTAGCCGGCCGGGATGTAGAAGACCAGCATGAACAGGCCGATCGGAGCCGCTTCGTTGAAGCTTCGGCCGAAGATCAGGATGAGCAGGACCATGAACACCGCGGCCGCGATCACGCCCCTGACGACCGCGCTCTTCCAGGTCGGCGGGGCGTCGGCCCTGGTGGTCCGGCTGCGACCCCCCGGACTTCGCCTGACTCCGAGCCTCGGCGCGGTTGCGGGGCCGTGATTTCTGGCGGGTGTCGAGGTCGCCGGCCTGGGTGCCGCGCTGCTTCTTCTTGCGTTTTTTCTTGGTCTGTGCCACGAACGGAATGTATCGGTCGCCGCCTTCCGGCCGCCGGGCGATCAACCGGACCGCCGCAGCACGCGCCCCGGGCTGCTCCGGCGGTCACTCCGGTCGAGCCGGCGTTCGATCACCCGCAGGGCCGGGTCGAAGTCGCGGATCGGCAGGTCCTCGGGATAACCGTCCAGCGCCTTCTCGGGGATCAGGCCGACCAGTTCGGCCTCGACGATCGAGGCATCTTCCTCGGCGGCCAGCCCCCGGGCGGCTCCCACCACTCGGGAAAGTGGCAATGAGACCGGATCGTGCACGTTCAGCGAGACCTGAGCCCGCCCGGTCGACAGCTCCAGTCCGATCGCCCTCACCCCCGGGAAGGCCGCCCGGACCGCCCTCACGGATTCCGGCGGCAATCCTTTTCGCGGCCCCGAGATCATCTCTGCCGAGTTCGAGGTTGAACGCCGCCAGCGGCGACCGGGCCGTGACCAGCACCGCTCCGGCCTTCGGGTGGGGTCGGTCGGGGCCGAAATCGGGCCACAGCTCTCCCGACACCATGCGCTCCCAGAGACGGTCGAGCCCGCCGGAGCGAAACCACGCCCGTTCCCCCCTCTCGGGGTCGGTCGCGAGGTCGCCGTAGAGGAAGACCGGTATTCCCGAGCTCGCCGACCCGCGCGGCGATCGCCGCGCGCCTTCGCCCGCCGGCTCCGGTCCCCGTGCGTCGTCCAGACCACAGGACAGACGTCAAGCGCCCCGATCGCCGGATGAAGTCCGCTCCACTCGGACATCTCGATCTCGCGGGCCGCAGTCCCGGCCAGACTGACCATCGCGCATCCTCCAGCCCCCGGCCGGCGACCGTGAAGACGGCCCGGTTGTGATCGATGTCGGTGTGGACATCGAGCAACACTTCCGTGCCGAGTGATTCCTGGAGCCGGTCGAGCCGGTCGAAGTCGCGGCCCTCGGACACGTTCGGGACCGCCAGCAGAGTCAAACCAGCAGTCTGCCTTCGAGCACGATCGGCGTGTCGTCAACGGTCACTTCGGGCCGCAGTCGAGACCACGTCGAGGTGAACCGGCACCTGGACGTTGCCGCCGATCGCCGCCGACGCTCCGAAAGCGATGTGGGCGGTGCCGAAAATCTTCTCGTCTTCGAGGATGTTGCCGGTGAGGATCGCCTTCGAGTTGGTGCCGATCCCGAGCTCGGCGACGTTGGTCCCGTCGGGTCCGTGCACCGTCAGCAGTTCCATCAGCTGCTCGCCCTCGGGCCCGGTCGCCTCGACCAGATGGCCGTCCGCCACGGTCAGCCTGAACGGGTTCGTCACCAGCCCGACACCGGCGATCGAACCGTCGACGACCAGCACTCCCTCGGCCGTCGCCGGGGCGATGAAGCCCTCGCCGCAGGGCAGGTTGCCGAACGCGCCGGTGTGCGGTCAGCTCGCCCGCATCGGGGATCGCGGTGCGTCCCTCGAGGCCGAGGCGCAGGTCGCTGCCGTGGTCGCAGGTGATCCGCGCCTCGGTGCCGCGGTCGAGGATCTCGGCGACTCTTCCGCCACGCCGACGGAGCTCGGCCATGTCGTCGGACATCACCCGGGCCAGCATCTCGACGGTCGCCCCAGGAAGGGTCGCGGTCCGGGTTCCCGATTCACTCGCCCGCTTGCGGGCGGCGGTGTGCGAGAGCGACTGGACGGTCGGGGCCAGCAGGACGTCGGCCGCGACCATCGCCTCGGCGACCATCGCCGGAGGTTCACCGGCATGGGAGGCACGTTCGCCCATCACCGCCAGCACGGCTTCGGCCCCGACCGACTTCGGCTTCGGCCCGCATCGCCTCGCCCAGGCCGTGTGTCGCCGGATTGCAGAACGACCAGCACCTCCTCGTTCGGCCTCACCCCGAGGCAGTCGCGGACGACGGCGGAAACGGCTTTGCTCAGGTCTCTCGCTCATGACCGAACCTACAGTCCCGCTCCGGCGTCGACCGGAAACGCCGCAAACGAAGGCCCGCGTCGGGGACCCCGGATCTCGGGCGATACCGTGATCCCATGAAGACCTGGCAGGTTCCAGTGCTGATGGCCGGACTGCTCGGCGTCGTCGCGCTTACCTTCGCCGTCGGAGCACCGGGACTCGGCATCTCGATGCTCGGCCTGATCCTGGTCGGCGGGGTGATCGTCGCTTTCCTCGCGATCCCCGACGACCCGATCGGGAGCGTACCCCGAGGCCGGAGCGAAACGACGCCTGCTCCTCGTCACCGGCTTTTCGATCGAAGACGCGGCGATGATCGAGCGGCTCGCGGGCGTGATCGAAGCCGATGCCGACCGGCCGGGTGACGAGATCCGGATCCTCACTCCTGCCCCTAGCGCTTTCCTCGATCGATGGGCGACCGACTACCGGGCGGCTCGAACGACGGGCCCAGCGGGACCTCGTCATCTCTGTCGCGTCGCTGACCCTGGCCGGCGTCCCTGCAGCGCCAGGGTTGGCGACGAAGATCTGGTCCAGGCAGTCGAAGACGAACTGGCGGTTTACCCGGCGACCGAGGTGATACTCGCGACCCGCAGTCCCGACCTCGACCTGGAAGTGGCGGATCGACTGAGGCGCCGGCTCCGGCCGCGGTTCCGTCACGTCGATCTTCACGTGACCTAGCCCGGCCTTGCGATCGGCGCTCCGAAGCGCAACAATCGAGGCGCAAGCGAAAACGATTCACCCCCGAAGCAGGAGCTGAATATGGGCCTTGGAGATTGCAATGTCGACCCGGTGATAGCGGTGACCGACCTGAAACGTTCGCGCGAGTTTTATGAAGGAAGGCTCGGCCTCACCCCGTTGGATGACGGGGACGGTGGGTGCCTCTACGGTTGTGGCGAAGGCACCGGGCTCTACATCTATCCGTCCCCGGAGCGAGCCGGAAAGACAACCGCGACCATGGCCGGCTGGACCGTGCCCGACCTCGACGAGATGATCTCCGAGCTGGAGCAGAGTGGCGTGCCGATGGTTCGGTACGACGAGCCGGGCCTGAAGACCGATGAGAAGGGAATTTTCAGCGACGGCGACCATCGGATCGCCTGGTTCCAGGACCCCGACGGCAACACCTTTGCCATAGAAGGAGAGTGAGACATGAGCCTCAGACACTTCAAAGTCGGCCCGGCGATCGCCGTCACCGACATGCACCGTGCAAGAGAGTTCTACGAAAGCGGACTCGACCTCGGGGTACAGGATGAAGGGTCCGGTGAATCGGTCCTCTACGGCTGTGGGGAGGGCTCAACCTTGATGGTCTATCTCTCGCCCGATCACGCCGGCAAGTCGACCGCGACGCTGGCCGGTTGGGAGGTCGAGGACCTCGATCAGGAGATGGAGCTCTTGAGAGGAAACGGGGTCGAGTTCGCCAGCTATGACCAGGCCGACGGGATCAGGACGGACGATAACGGCGTGTTCGAGGGCGAAGGCGGCATGCGGGTGTGCTGGGTCCAGGACCCCGACGGAAACACCTTTGCGATCAACGAGGGCATGGATTAGACGGCGATCCGGCCGGGCAGATTCATTTAGACTCCCCGTCCCCGCCGGGGTAGCTCAGCTGGTTAGAGCAGCGGAATCATAATCCGCGTGTCGCAGGTTCGAGTCCTGCTCCCGGCACTAGGCTGCGGAGCCGGGTCTCTCGACCGAGCGGGAGCGTCTTCAGCCGCTTGCTCAGGCCCGCGTGTGCGGGAACTCGGAAGCCCGGCCCTGGAAGGAGAGGATCTTCGGGTTCTGGATCTCGCCGTCGCGGATCTCGATCGCGCGGGCGATCACCTCGTCGGTGAGCCAGCTCGCGGGCCCCTCCATCACCGTGCGCAGGTGGGGCATCAGCGCGAGGCTGATCTCCCAGGTCGCCGAATCCCAGAGGAAGCTCGGGCTGTGGTCGACGGCGTAGTAGGTGAGCCCGTCGCCGACGGTGAAGGTCGGATCCGCGAACGACGTCGGCCGCGCCCATTCGAACCCCATGCCTTCGTCGCAGGAGACGTCGACGAAGAGACTGCCGGAGCGAAACCGGGGCAGCTCCTCGTTCGTGACGAGCATCAGCGGCGCATCGGTGTCCTGGAAGACGCAGTTGACGATCACGTCGTGGCCCGGCGAGGAACTCCTCGACCGACTCGTGGCGGCCGTCGAGCTCGAGCGTATCGCCGGGGTGGTCGGGATCCCGCTCGAAGGTGATCATCTGAACCGAGTGGATCGGAGAGGCGACGGCGGCGACCTCGCGCTGGGTCAGGACCGAGACCTCGTGCACACCGAGCGCCGCCAGCGCCGTCACCGCGCCGCGTCCGGTCGCCCCGAAGCCGACCACGCAGGCCCGCAGCGGCCGCCCGTACTTGCCGGTGACCCCGGTCAGCTGTAGCGCGTGCAGGACCGAGCAGTAGCCGGCGAGCTCGTTGTTCATGTGGAAGACGTGCAGGTTGAAGGTGCCGTCGGAGTTCCAGTGGTTCATCGCCTCCCAGGCGATGATCGTCGCCCGGCGATCGATCGCCGCCTGGGTCAGCGCCTCGTCCTGGACGCAGTGGGGCCAGCCCCAGAGCACCTGGCCCTCCCGCATCTCGGCGACATCGGCCGCCAGCGGCTTTGGCTGCAACAGCACGTCGCACTCGGTGACGAGCTCCTCGTGGGTGCGATGGCCGCCGACGAGCGGGGCGAGGTCGGCGTCGCGAAACCCGAAGCGGCTGCCGTAGCCGTGCTCGAGGTAGATGCGCTCGCGCAGATCCTGATCGATGTCGGCGATGTGGCGCGGATGGAGCGGGAGCCGTCGCTCGTCCTGCTTGCGGGAGCCGGCGAAGATTCCTAGTGGAGAGGTATTCCATGCGTCCGCCCAACGTAACAACCCGCTCGTCGAAAGCCGGTCGTGCCTGGGCGTCCTCAGGAGCGATCGACGCGAATCGAGACAACCAAGCGGTTGCTCGGCGTCACTCTAATGCGAGGTTCTCCAGGGTTCGAGGACTCCTCGGGCCACTGAGCCCGCAGCCTTCAGCCTGAAGATCCCCGGGGCATGGCCTCCGCGCTCCCGGTGGCCGTGCAGGGTCACCGGGAGCGCGGAGGCCAAGCATCAGCCGATAGTCAGCGGTCCGGTGCCGTCCGGCGGCGCGGTGACGGGATCCAGCGCGATCAGCACGCCCGTGAACGGACTGCTGCTGGTCGGCCCACAGGCTCCGGTGTCATCCCGTTCCCACAGGTTCTGCCCCACGACGCTCTCATTTGTCGTCGTGAACTGCCATGCCGAGACCGGTCCGAGATTGCCGCCTGCCGTAGTCCGGTAGGTGATTCGCGACGGTCCCCCGGCCAGGTTGGAGAACAGGAGATCGGCTTCTGCCTGGTCGTCGGCTTCCACGTACGGCGTGCCGGTGCAGGCGTTGTTCTTGTACGACGGAGAGAAGCCGGTAAACGGGTAGACCTGACCCGAGGGAAAGTAGGTATAGATCCCACCCTCGATGAGGACCTGGAAGATCGGTATGCCGGAGGGCAGCACCCCTACCAAAGTTCCCAAGACGCTGCCGTCGCCATTTAATACCTTCAGCTTCGCGTCCTCGTCGATCGAAGCCAGCAGGTTCGGGTCGACCTTCCCCTGGGTGACGGCTTCGTTCGCGATCTTCGAAGTGGCGACCGCATTATCCTGGATCTTCGCGCCGGTCACCGCACTTTTCTGAATCTTCGCCTTGGTCACCGCACTTTTCTGAATCTTCGCCTTGGTCACCGCTTTCTTCTTGATCTTCGCCTTGGTTACCGCGTTTTTCTTGATCTGCTTGGTGCCGACGCTGTTCTTGCTGAGATTGGTGGCGGCGTAGCTGATGCCGCCCAAGGCAATGAAGATCGCGAGCGTGGCGACTACGTTGGCGTAGGTGGGGCGAGGCAGGAAGCGCATGAGACCCTCCGGGTTGCAGGACAGACCAGGGTAAGCATACCCTCGCCCGGGGGCCATCCTCAAGGTTTCACTCGCACGCGACCGTCCGCGGATGGATTCGCGCAGCGGGCAACTGATGCCCGGCCCACTTCGCGATTCCGTTACCGAAGCAAGCAGGCCTCCGATTCCCGCTCAGAACTATTCGGGGCAATTCCCGAACCCACCCGCATTGCCTTCCGGCGGCCGTGATCCGCGGGTAGGGAGTTCGGGTCTCTTCTCTGGAATCGTTGAATGCGCTGTTAATCGTTGCTTCTCGATCGTCACGTCGCGGTGTGACGTTGAGAACACTGTCAACAAGCAATGAGAGAAGCCTCAACAGGCAAGGCGCCCGCTCTTGTGAAGGCCCTTGGTTCGAGCGCCGGCATCGCGGCGTGCTCTATCCGTGAGACGATTCGCGCCTACCTCAAGGATCGTCAACGGTGTGTCGAGAAGGCCAGGCGAAATCCGGAATCGGCGCCTACCTCACCTTCACCCCGACCGCCGCCTTGGCGGCCTTCGGCCCGTCAGCCGAAAGCCTGAACTGGGCCTTGTACTTCTTGCCTCGCTTGGCCCTGCCGGTGGCCTTCAGCTTGAAGGTCCTGGTCTTGGCCTTGCCCGGAGCCAGTGAGCCGAGCTTCTTGCAGTTCTTGCCTTTTGGCTTGAGCTTCTTCTTCACGCTCTTTTTCAGCTTTACACATAGCTTTGCCTTGTTGGCCGTCGCATCGCCTGTGTTCTTGGCCGTTACCTTGAGCTTGACCTTCCTGCCTCGCTTGACCTTCGGCTTTCTCGGCTTGACCCTGGTCACCTTCAACCCCGCCTTGCCGAAGGTGGCGGTGACATTTTCGTCGTCGAGCATGGTCAGCTCGCAGGTGTTACCGGCCGCCTCCTCGCAGGCCCCTCCCCAGCCCTCGAATGAGCTGCCGTTCTCGGGCGTGGCGGCCAGGGTGACCTTGGTGAACGAGAGGTAGCTCGCGGCGCAGTCGTTGCCGCAGTCGATTCCCGCGGGGCTGGAGGTGACCGTGCCTTTGCCGGAGCCGTTCTTGGCCACGCCGAGCAGAAGTGAGGGCTGGGCGGTGGAAATCGACTGGATTATGTAGTTGCTGCCGTTCCATCTGCCCCAGACAGAATGGGCGGTTCCGTCCTGGGCGATCGCGATCTGGGCGTCGCGGGCATCGTCGCCGGTCGCCGACAGGTCGACCGGGGCTCCGAAGCTGCCGCCGGGCGGGCGGGTCGCGGCCTGGGCGATGTCATCGCTTCCGTCGTTGCTTTGAAAGACCGCAGTGGCAGTGCCGTCGGGCGCCGTGGCAATCTGAGGGAACTTAGCGTTCTGGTCCGAGAACGACAGGTCTACCGGGGAGCCGAATACTCCGCCGGGCGGCCTGGTCGAGGCCTGCACGGCGTACATGCTTCCGTCCCAGGCTGACCAGACCGCCGTGGCGGTGCCGTCCGCCGCGATGGCGATCTGAGGGCCCTCGGCTTCCTGCCCGGTAGCCGAAAGGTTTACCGGGGCGCCGAATACCCCGCCCGGCGGGCGGGTAGCTGTCTGGATGATCCGGTCGCTGCCTTCATCGCGCTCCCAGACGACGGTGACGGTGCCGTCCGTAGCGGCGGCAAGCTCGGGAAATCTCGCGTCCTCGCCGGTCACCGACAGGTTTACCGGCGGCCCGAAGCTGCCTCCTGGCGGGCGGGTCGCGGTCTGGATGATGTCGTTGCTGCCGTTGGAGGCATACCAAACCGCGGTGGCGGTGCCGTCAGGGGAGATCGCGATCCTCGACCAGAAGGCGTCCTGACCGGGAGTCGACAGATTCACCGGGGCGCCGAAGCTGCCGCCGGGCGGGCGGGTCGCGGCCTGGATGACAAATTTGGTGCCGATGAGTCGGGCAAGGAGCACCGTAACGGTGCCGTCGGGGGCAGCCGCGATGTCCCAGGGACCGGAATCCTGACCCGGGGCCGTGAGATCGACCGGGGCGCCGAATACCCCACCAGGGGGTCGGGTCGCGGCCTGAGCGATCTGGTTGGTGCCGTTGTCGCGGACCCAGACGACGGTAGCGGTCCCGTCCGGCGCCGTGGCAATGCTTGGGCCCGAGGCATCCTGGCCGGCCGCCGAGAGATTGACCGGGGCGCCGAATATTCCGCCAGGCGGGCGGGTCGCGGCCTGGACGATCTTGTTGGTGCCGTTGCGATGCCAGACCGCGGTGACGGTGCCGTCGGCGGCCGCGGTGACCTGAGGGCCGAAGGCGCTTTGCCCGGTGGCCGAAAGATCGGTTGCCGGCTGCACCCAGGGTCCCTGGGGCGCGGCTCCTGCCGGTGAAGCGACGAGCGCGAGGCAGACGGCCAACGCCGCAGCGACGCAGGCCGGTACCGCAAACCTCGGAACGCTTTGCGGCCCGGGCACCCCTACCTCACCTTCACCCCGACCGCCGCCTTGGCGGCCTTCGGCCCGTCAGCCGAAAGCCTGAACTGGGCCTTGTACTTCTTGCCTCGCTTGGCCCTGCCGGTGGCCTTCAGCTTGAAGGTCCTGGTCTTGGCCTTGCCCGGAGCCAGTGAGCCGAGCTTCTTGCAGTTCTTGCCTTTTGGCTTGAGCTTCTTCTTCACGCTCTTTTTCAGCTTTACACATAGCTTTGCCTTGTTGGCCGTCGCATCGCCTGTGTTCTTGGCCGTTACCTTGAGCTTGACCTTCCTGCCTCGCTTGACCTTCGGCTTTCTCGGCTTGACCCTGGTCACCTTCAACCCCGCCTTGCCGAAGGTGGCGGTGACATTTTCGTCGTCGAGCATGGTCAGCTCGCAGGTGTTACCGGCCGCCTCCTCGCAGGCCCCTCCCCAGCCCTCGAATGAGCTGCCGTTCTCGGGCGTGGCGGCCAGGGTGACCTTGGTGAACGAGAGGTAGCTCGCGGCGCAGTCGTTGCCGCAGTCGATTCCCGCGGGGCTGGAGGTGACCGTGCCTTTGCCGGAGCCGTTCTTGGCCACGCCGAGCAGAAGTGAGGGCTGGGCGGTGGAAATCGATTGAACGATCTCGTTGGTCCCGTTGAATCGGTTCCAGACCGCGATGGCAGCGCCGTCGAGGAACGAGGCTATCTGAGCCTGCTCGGCGTCGCGGCCGTTTGCGGAAAGATTCACCGGCGAACCGAACGGAGCACCGGGTGGCCGGGTCGCTGCCTGGATGATGTTGTTGCTGCCGTTGGAGCGCTGCCACACCACGGTGGCAGTGCCGTCCGGACCGACCGTGATCTGGGGGTTGAAGGCGTTCTGGCCGATGGCCGAGAGATTGACCGGGGCGCCGAAGCTACCGCCGGGCGGGCGGGTCGCGGCCTGGATGATGAAGTTGCCTCCTACGTTTCCGAACCAGACTGCAGTGGCCGTGCCGTCCGATGCGGCGGCGATCTGAGGCGCCTGGGCGTCCTGGCCGATCGTCGAGATAGTGATCGGGGCGCCGAATATCCCGCCAGGCGGCCGGGTCGCGGCCTGGATTATCGTGTTGGTGCCGTCGGAGCGTCGCCAGACAACCGTGGCCGTGCCGTCCGGGGCTATCGCGATCTGGGACCTGTCGTTGTCCTGGCCAGTTGCCGACAGATCGACCGGGGCACCGAAGCTGCCGCCGGGCGGGCGGGTCGCGGCCTGAACGATGTCGTTGCTGCCGTCCTCGCGGGACCAGACCGCGGTGAAAGCGCCGTCTGGGTCGGACGCGACCTGAGGCCTGCCAAAGGCGTTCTGGCCAGGGGCCGACAGATTCACCGGGGCACCAAACACCCCGCCGGGCGGGCGGGACGCGGCCTGAGTGATCTGCTTGCTTCCGTCGGATCGCCGCCACACTGCAGTGGCCGCACCGTCGGGGGCTACCTCGATCTGAGGATCACCCGCGTCCCGGCCGGGAGCCGACAGATCCGCCGGAAGGCCGAAGTTGCCGCCGGGCGGGCGGGTCGCGGCCTGGATGATGGTGTTGCTGCCGTTGTCGCGCTGCCAGACAACTGTGACGCTGCCGTCGGCAGCGCCCGAGATTTGTGGATGGATAGCGGTCCGGCCGGCTACCGACACCTCCACTGGGGCGCTGAACGCCCCACCGGGCGGGCGGGTCGCGGCCTGGATTACCGCCGTGTCGCCATCTCCGCTGCCATTCCAGCGGTGCCAGACCACAGTCGCGGTACCGTCGGGTGCGGTGGCAATCTGAGGGTCCTGAGCGTCTTTGTCGGCGGCCGATGCCGAGAGATCGACTGCAGGCTGTACCCAGGGGCCCTGGGGGGCGGCTCCGGCGGGTGAGACCGCCAACGCGAGCAGGACGGCCACTGCCGCAGCGGACGACGCCGGTCCCGCAATCCTTGCAACGCAGCGCAGACCCAGCACGCTCACCGATCCCTCCTGACTGACGCGACCGGATGGTCGCCTGTTCTCAGGCTAGCCCGGCGGCCGACATTCGTCAAGGTATCAGGGCCTCATTTCGCCCACTGCCCAAAGACGGTCAGCCCGATCGCGTTGAGCGCGACCAGGACGGCCATGATCGCGGCCGCCCCGGAGGCTCCGGCGACCAGAAAAGCGAGCACCGCCGCTACGAAGACCGTCAGCTCGAAGGGAATCCTGGACTCAGGCGGAAGCCGCCTGGCCGACCTGGGGGCCGCGAAAACCGCCCATGCCGCAATCGCGGTAGCCGGAACCACTACCGCCAGAATCAGGGACAGGGGCATCGCTCCCGTATTTGCTCCCCAGTAGGCGAAGGCCGCGATGGCGGCGACCTCGAGAACGAACTTCAGGGCCAGATTCGCTGCCGCGAGCACGGTTGAACAAGTCTCGCTTAACAGAGGACCGTTCGACCCCGGAACCTGGCAGCGGACGCTAGCCGGGGTTGGTCGCGGTGACGATCCAGACCGAGCCGTGGCCGACAATCGAACCGTCGGATTGCTCCCAATCCGAGTAGTGGGCGATCAGGGCCTCCTCGATCTCGGGTCGGCGACTTTCGCCGTAGTCACCGTTGAGGCGGATCAGCTCGGCACCGGGGCCGATCGCCAGCAGTGCGTCGACCGCCTCGTCCATGTCCCTTCCCATGTAGTAGTCGAAGTCGCGCCTGTGCAGGTCAATCTCTTCGAACCCGGCCGCTTCGAGGATCCCCCGGCAGGTATCAGGGTTGCCAAGCGAGAACGGTCCCGGCCCACACGTATCGGCCTCGTACTCCTCGGGGCGGGAGAGGAAACGCTGCACCACCTCCTCGGTCTCCGCCCAGAAACGGCTTTCACTCTTGCGGGTCCAGCAGACCTTGCCGAGCTTGCCGCCGGGCTTCAGCGCACCGCGGATCGCCCGCATGGCGGGCACCGGTGCGGCGAAGAACTGCGTCCCCATCCGTGAGAAGGCATAGTCGAAGTCGGGGTCCCACGCGGCCGACTGTGCATCGGAGACCTCGAAGGCGACGTTCTCGACCCCCGCGTCCGCCGCTTCACGACGGGCATCCTCGATGAACCTGGGCGAAGAATCGGTGCCCAGGACGAATCCATCGGCGCCGACGATCTCCGCGAGCTGCTGGGTCGTCTCGCCGAATCCGCAGCCGACATCGATGCAGCGCCCGCCTTCAGGTGGAGGCGAGCGGTGGAACACCTCGCTGGTGACTTCGTCCAGCGCGCCGACGAAGACCTTGCGGTTCTTCTTCCAGCGCTCGTAAAGCACCGTGTCCCAGGCGCGTACCGCCTCCTCGTTCCCGGGCGCCGCTTCTGTCTTCTGGAGATGGGCCATCCCGCACAACCTTAATGCTTCCTGTCCAGGCGATCAACCTTTGCGGCCGGAGGGACGATCCGCGGTTTCCAGGGTCAACCGGGAAAGGAAGCCGTCTGGCGAACTAGGATGGTCGCTGCAAGGTCCCGAACTTCAAACAAGGAGGCTCCCATGCCGACGGTAATCGCTTATCACGATGTGAAGGACAAGGATCACTGGCTTGCTTCACCCAAACGTGCGGAGTTCTTCGGCGCGCACGGCGTCAGCGACATCAGGGAGTTCGTCGATCCGACCAATCCGACCCGGGTTGGGGTCCTGATGGACGTTCCCGACCTGGAGGCGCTGGGTGCCGCGCTGGAGACTCCCGAGGCCCTCGAGGCCGAAGAGCACGACGGCGTCGTCAGGGAGTCGATCGTGCTGCTCGTCGAGGCCTGAACCGGACCAGGCCCCGGGAACCCCTTCGCCGACCGGGGTGCCCGCTCAGCCAACCCCGATCATCAGTTTGGAGTGATCGCTCGGATCAACCTTGCACGCAACCGTCGAGCCGGGCTGAAGCTGTCCGATGACCGCCGGCGAGACGACCTGAACGTGGGTCACGTCGCTGGTCTGCCCGTTTACATTCACCGATAGCTCGAACTGGAGCTCGGGCTGCATGTTGACCTGCTTACCGGTGGCAACCATCGAGTTGATCGTCGCCTGCCCGTCGACGCCGTCGTTGGCCAGTCCCTCGGCAAGCTCCTGGTCGGCCTGAACCTGTTGCACGGCCTCGTTTGCCTGAGCCAGGCCGTCTTTCATCATCTTGAACGAGCCTCCGCGCTTTTTCTTCTCCGCTTTGCCGGCCTTGCTCAGGTCACGCATGTCCTTGAACATTCCCATTTTCTCTGCTCCTCGCAGGGGGCCGTCGGCCCGCCGATAGTGGTCTGTTGCGAGCATAGCCCGCCACCGAACTGGTTTGGAAAATTCTTACGGGGCACCCGGTCCGATGTAAGTTCAACTGGTGTTCGTGATCGGAGTTCTGATGATCCTTCTCGGAATCGCGATGGTGGTCGGCGCTCTCGTCGCCCCCGCAACCGCCCGGCCGGGGTTGATCGGAGGCGCGATCGGCGTACTCGGCGCCGGCCTGGTGCTGGCCTACCTCGACTGGCCGAGCCGCGGCAGACCGCCCCGCGACGGCATGGTCAAGGCCGACGCCTACGTGCTTGACGCCAGGCTGACCGGCGGAGAGGCCACCGGTTTTCGCATGGTCGAGCTGACCCTCGAGGTCCGGCCGAAGGACGGAATCCCGTTCCAGGTGAAGCGCAAGTTCGTAGCCGATATGGCCCGCATCGAAACCGGTCAGCGCATGGGGGTCTACTACGACCCGGCCGAGCCGGCGCGGCTCGAGCTCGCCTGATCCCGAACGGGGACTTGCGCTGTCGGCGCCGACGCTGTTTGATGGTCACATGCCGAAATCGCGCTCGCTGCTTGCTCCGGTCATGCTCCTCCTCATTCTGACTGGAGCCCTGGTGTTGCCGTCCGGGGCATCGGCCGGGTCAAAGGGGTTCAAGTACGGCGTCGCCACCGGCGACGTCAGGGCCAAGTCGGCAATCGTCTGGGCGCGTTCGGCCAAGCAGGGCAAAGTGCTGATCCAGATCGCCCGAAAGGGGGGGTTCGGCAAGTGCAAGCTCAAGCAGGCACCGGGCAAGTACACGGTCAAGGCGAAGAAGTCCAACGACCTGACCGTTCAGAAGCGGATCAAGAAGCTTCGCCCCGGGACGAAGTACAAGTACCGGTTCTGCATGAAGAACGGCCGCAAGAGCGAGACGGGTCACTTCAAGACCGCCCCCAAACAGAAGCAGAGAAAGAAGATCCGTTTCGCGCTCGCCGGCGACCAGGACGCCCGGCCGCTCCCCGGGGACACGAAGCCGTACTGGAACAACTTCGAGGTCTGGAAAAGGATCAAGGCCCAGAACAACGACTTCAACGTGTTGATGGGCGACACGATCTATTCCGACACCGAGGTGCCGGGGTACACGCTGTCCGATGTCGCCGTCTCGGTCAAGCAGAAGTGGGCTGCCTACAAGACCAACCTCGGAATGAAGCCCTGGGTCAAGGCGCGTGGCGCGGCCGCCTACTACGCCCACTGGGACGATCACGAATTCCTCAACGACTTCTCCCAGCAGGAGAACTCTTTTCCCTACAGCAACCAAGGTGTGCCGCAGGGCGTCACCAACATCAGTGGCAAGAAGCTCTACAAGGACGGTGTCGAGGCGTTCACCGACTACAACCCGGTCGCCTACAAGAAGGAGTCGGGCATCTACCGGACCCAGCGGTGGGGAAAGAACCTCGAGATCTTCTTCCTCGACGAGCGCTCGTTCCGCTCCTCCAGCGCCGACTACGACGGTGCCTGCGACAACCCGGCCGGCAGCGGCGATCCCGACCTGGCGCCGACCGCTCCTCAAAGCACGCGCAACGCTTTCGCCGCGCTGGTCCCGACCCTGGCCAACCCGGTATCGCAAGGCTGCCTCGACGCGATCAACGACCCCAGCCGGACGATGCTCGGCTCCTCACAGCTGAAGACCTTCAAGAAGGCGATCAGGAACTCGAACGCGACCTTCAAGGTGATCTTCAACGAGGTGCCGATTCAGCAGTACTACGCCCTGCCCTACGACCGCTGGGAAGGCTACGAAAACGAGCGGCAGGCCCTTCTGAAGTTCATTCAGAACAAGGTCAGGAACGCCGTCTTCCTGACCACCGACGTCCACGCCAACCTGGTCAACGACGCCCGGTTCAACACGCTCGGCCCGGCCGGGGTCCAGGACTCGGGGATCCTCGACGTGACCAGCGGCCCGGTCGCGACCGAGAACTACACCGGGGAGATCGACACGGCGACCGGCAATCCTGCTGCCGGCCCGCTGATCCAGAACCTCTTCCTGAAACCGCAACCTCCGACAGGGCTGGGCATGCAGTGCGCCGCGACCGACCAGTTCAGCTACGCCGAGGTCGAGGTGACCAAAGCGAAGCTGAAGATCGACCTGCTCGACGCCAAGGACAATCCGGTGCTTGACACCGGTGACGTCGCCGCCGATCCCGGTGCCCCACCCTGCTCGCGGATAGTGATCCCGGCCGAGTAGCCCGACCGATCCCGGCGAATTCGCCGAGCCGAAGCAGGTCGATCAGGAGCCGCGAGACCGAGCACCCAGGATCCGGTCCGCGCTGTGCGGGCAAACCGGCCCCCGATTTCCCGTATTAGGCTGCATCCATGATGCAGACGACCGCCAAGGCCGATGACCCGCTGATCGACCTGCAGGGTGCCGGGCGACACTACGACATCGGTGGACGCACCCTGAAAGCCCTGGACGAAGTTAGCCTGACCGTGACGGCAGGTGAGTTCGTAGTGATCCTCGGTCCCTCGGGAAGCGGCAAGACGACGCTGCTCAACCTGATCGGAGCGCTCGACACCCCCACCGTGGGGTCCGTCGTGATCGCCGGAGAGGACCTGGCCAAGGCCTCCCGCGCCGACCTGTTCGCGCTTCGCCGCCACCGGATCGGGTTCATATTCCAGACCTTCAACCTGTTCCCCGGCCTGACTGCACTGGAAAACGTCCGGTTCGGCGGCGACATCGCCGGGCGCGCCGACGCCGCCGAGGCGGCGATGAGCGTGCTCGGGCAGGTCGGGCTGAGTGACCGCGCGGACCATTTCCCGCATGAGCTTTCCGGTGGCGAGCAGCAGCGTGTGGCGATCGCCCGCGCCCTGGTCGCCGGCAATCCGGTCGTGCTGGCCGACGAGCCGACCGGAGAGCTCGACTTCCACACCGGCGTGCAGATCCTGGAGCTGTTGCACGAGGTGACCCACACCGCCGGCACCGCGGTCCTGATCGTCACCCACAACCGCGAGATCGCCCGGGTCGCCGACCGGATCGTCGAGCTTTCGAGCGGTCGGATCGAATCCGACCGCCCGAACGAGCCGGCCGACATGGCGGATCTCCACTGGTAGCGATTGACCATGCGCGGTCCCCGATTCTGGTTTCTCTGGTCGTGGCGGGACCTCCGCCGCCGCTGGCCGCTGATCGTGGCGATCGGCCTGCTGCTGGCCGGAGGAGTGGGCCTGGCAGCGGGGCTCGGCAGCATGCGCGACTGGCGGGTGGACTCTAACGACGCCAGCTTCGGCGCCCTGAACGTCCACGACCTGAGGATCCAGGCCGAGGAGGGCTCGTTCGTCCCGACCGGGGCACTGCTGGAGGCCGCGGAAGCGATACCGGACGCGGATGAGATCACCGCGGCGAGCGAGCGGTTGATCCTGCCGACCCAGATATCGGCCATCTCGGGCGACGGCCGACCGGTGACGACCCCGGGCCAGATCGTCGGGGTCGAGACCGGACCGACCCGGTCCGTGGACGGTGTCGAGGTCACCGGTCCGCCGGTCGACGCGGTCGGGCTCAAGTCGGGCGAGTGGCAGGCCACCGACCGGCCGCGCACCACAGCCGTGCTCGACCCGCAGTACGCGGAAGGCAACGGAATCGTCCCCCCGGCGCGCGTCGAGCTGGCCGGGGGTGCTGCGGTGAAGGTGACCGGCCTGGGGACCTCGCCGGAGACCTTTGTGGTGCAGGGTCCGGGCGGCGCGTTCAGCGGCGAGTCCGACTTCAGCCCGGTGTTCGTCCCGCTACGCTCGGCCCAGCAGCTGACCGGCCGGCCCGATCAGGTCAACGACCTCGCCCTGGTCGTCCGACCGGGATTCGACCGGGCCTCGGTCGCACGGCAACTCGAGCGCGAGATCGGCCGCCAACTCCCCGGCCTGGGAGTCACGGTGAGCGATACCGGCGACATCGACGGCCACCGGATCCTCTACGACGACGCCGAAAACGACCAGCAGCTCTTCGACGTATTTGCCTTCCTGATCCTGGCCGGCGCGACCTTTGGCGCATTCAACCTGATCAGCCGTACGGTCGAAGCACAGCGGCGCGAGATCGGAGTGGGCATGGCGCTGGGACTGGAACCGCGCCGGCTGGCGATCAGGCCGATGCTGATGGGCCTCCAGATCGCCGTGGTCGGGGTCCTGTTCGGGGTGATCGTCGGCCTTGCCGTCAACGAGTGGTTGCGGGGCCTTCTGATCGACCAGCTTCCGCTGCCGATCGTGAAGACCGATCTGCGGCCGGGCACGTTCGCCCAGCGGGCGGCGATCGGCTTCGTGATACCGCTGCTGGCCGCGGCCTGGCCGGTGATGCGCGGGGTACGGGTGACCCCGATCGAGGCAATCCGGTCGGGTTTTCGCTCCAGCCGCGGCGGCGGTCTGGCACCGCTGTTGGCCCACGTCCCACTGCCCGGCGGCAGCCTGGCCCAGATGCCGGCACGCAACGTCCTGAGAGCGCCACGGCGGACCGCGCTGACGGTGCTGGCCAGCGGCGCCGTGGTGGCGGTCGCGGTTTCGATGTCGGGGATGCTCGACTCGTTCCAGGCCACGATCGACCGCAACACCGAGGAAACGCTGAAGACGGCGCCCGAGCGGCTCACGGTGACGCTCGACGGCTTCTACGACGAGCGCTCGCCGACTGTCGAAAGGGTGACCGGTAGCGATGCCGGCGCGACCGCCGATGAGAAGCTGGTGATCCCGGCCAAGTTGCGCAACCGCGACGACGAGATCGAGGTTTCGCTGAACACCCTGCCCACCGGGAAGCCGGTCTGGACTCCGACCGTTTCGGCCGGGCGCCTTCCCGATCGGCCGGACGAGGTCCTGCTCGCTGAGAGCGCCGCGTCGGATCTCGGCGTGGAGCCCGGCCAGAGCCTGACCCTGGTCCATCCGCGGAGCACCGGGCCCGGGAGGTTCGAGTCGGCCGAGACTGCCGTCACGGTCAGCGGTACGCACCCCGATCCGTTCCGGTTCCCGGTGTACATGGCATCCGCCTCGTCGTCGCTCTTCGGGGTGCCCGGAATGGTCAACTCGGTCGATCTGGTGCCTCCCCCCGGCCTGTCCGGGGACGCCGCCAAGCGATCGCTGGCAGGCCTCCCCGGCATCGCCTCGGTCGAGGCCGCTTCCGCGCTCGGTGAGTCACTCGAGCAGGGCCTGGAAGACTTCGCTGCGATAATCCGCGTGGTCGTAGCCATCGCGGTGGTGCTCGTCCTGTTGATCGCGTTCAACTCGACCGCGATCAACGCCGACGAGCGGGCCCGCGAACACGCGACGATGTTCGCCTACGGAGTTCCGCTCAGATCGGTACTCCGGCTGGCGGTGGTGGAAAGCCTGATCATGGGGGTGCTGGCGACCGTGATCGGGATCGCCCTCGGGGTCGCGATCCTGGGCTGGGTGGTCAACGTCAACCTCAAAGAGGTGCTGCCGGAACTCGGCACCGTCACCTCCCTGTCGTCCGGTTCGATCATTCTCGCCGCAGTGGCGGGGGTCGGCGCGATGGCGCTGGCCCCGGTGCTGACCGTTCGCCGTCTTCGCCGCATGGACGTACCGTCGACCCTGCGGGTGGTGGAGTGACGCTCAAGGGCGCGGCCTGCTGACGCCGGTCCGGCTCAGCCGTTGAGCTTGACCGGCAGGGTCCGGAGCTGGTTGACGAAGCCCGAGACCACGTACTTGGGGTCGCCGTCGATCTCCATCTCGGGGTAGCGGGCGAGGGTTTCCTCGATCAGGATCTTGAGCTCCAGCCGGGCGAGCGCCGTGCCGAGACAGAAGTGGCGGCCGCCGGCGCCGAAAGCCTGGTGCTCGGGATTGCGCTTGACGTCGAAGGTGTCGGGATTCTCGTAGCGGCTCTCGTCACGATTGGACGAGACGTACCACATGATCACCTTGTCGCCTTCCTCGATCTTCTGGCCCTGAAGCTCGGTGTCCCTGGTGGCCGTGCGGCGAAAGTGGGCGAACGCCGGGAACATCCTCAGAGCCTCCTCGACGGTCGAGGGCACCAGAGACGGGTCGTCGAGCAGCATCTGGCGCTGCTCGTCGTCTTCCAGCAACGCCCGCATCGCACTGCAGTAGGTCGCTTTGGTGCTGTCGTTGCCAGCTGCCATCAAGAGGAAGAAGCCCATCACGATCTCGTGCTCTTCCAGCTTTTCTCCATCGATCTCGGCGTGGACCAGCACGCTGGTCAGATCCTCAGTCGGGTTCTCGCGGCGGTCGGCGATCATCTTCGAGCAGCGCTCGAAGACCTCGGGCACGTCCCGGCTCATCACGGTCTCGACACCTTCCGGATTCACATCCGGGTCGTTCGCGCCGAGAATCGTATTCATCAGACGGGCCCAGACGACATCGTCGCTCGGGGGAAGACCCATGAAGCTGCCGATTACCCGGGCGACCACCGGCTGCGCGATGTCATCGACCAGGTCACAGGTCTCCCTGCCCTCGAGTTTGCTGATCACGTCACGGGTGATCTCCCGGATCTCGTCTTCGTGCTCGGCAATCCGCTTGGGTGTGAACCCCTTCTGAAAGAGCGCCTTGATCCGGTCGTGTTTGGGCGGATCCATCCCGATGAACATCGAGGTCATCAACTCCAGCGGCAGAACCGAATCGGTCACGGCCGTGATCCCGCCACGCTCGGACGAGTAGGTCTTCCAGTCGCGGCTGACTTCGTAGACGCCGTCGGCCGTGGTGACCGACCAGTAGCCGCCTTCTTCGGGGAACATCGACATGCCGTCGGACCAGTGGACGGGGCATTCCGAGCGCAAGCGTGAGAAGAGCTGGTGCGGCGGGCCGTCCTGCCAGAGTTCCTCCTCGAAGACCCTGGTCTCGTCTAGCGGTGCGTCGGATTCGGCTGACATGTGGAGCCTCCAGGAAGTTGCGGACTTGCCGATACGTGAGCTTACTGACTGACGGGTCAGTTTACCGATATGGCCGGGCGCCGTCGTTTGCGACTCAACATCCGGCGGGCGCAGGTCAACGGGGCGGCTGCACGACAGACGCCCGGGTCACGTGACCGCTGTCGCCTCGCCTTCGGGCCCGGCCTCCGGCTTCCCGAGCGGGTACCCGGGGAGGTTTCTCGTTGCCGGAAAGGAAATCAGGGCGAGGAACGCGGCGAAAAGTAGCGCCGTCTTCAGGGCCTGTATCTGGGCGCCTTCGTAGTCGGCCACGAGGAGGTCGGAAGTCGGTTCGCTCAAGTTGGCCCCCTCGGCGGCGGCGCGTACCTCGTCGGAAGCGACGAAGCTTCCGCCCGAGCTGAGCTCGACCTGGACCTGGTCCTTGACCGAGGCCGGAATTTCGGGGTTCTCGGCCACGTTCGAGGAAAAGGCGGCAATCAGGCCCGTGATCACCACGGCTCCGAGCAGAGCCGTGCCCAGCGAGGAGCCGATCTGCATCGACGTGTTCTGCAGCCCACCGGCTTCGCTCCGGTCCCGGTCGCCGACCGACGACTGGACCGAGTTGCCGAGCTGGGAGATGATCAACCCCATACCGACGCCGAGTACACCCATGGCGATCATGAAGCTGGTGCTGTCGAGGGTGAAGTCGATCGTTCCGAGCATCATGAAGATCGCGACGAAGGCGATCGCGAGACCGATCCGGACCAGCAGCCGCGCCGTGAAGCGCCGCGAGAGCACCGAACCGCCCAGTGCTGCCACGAACAGCCCGCACGATGCGGGAAGCATGTGGATTCCGGTTTCGAGCGCGTCGAGCCCCTGGACCACCTGGAGGTAGAGCGGCACGGTGAAGAAGATGCCCATCAGCAGCATGTTCTGGGCGAGCAGCATCGCAACACCCCCCCTCAGGCTGGGGATCCTGAACAGGCCGAGGTGGACCAGGGGCTGCTCTCCCCGTCTCTCCCGGCGTCTCTCCCAGCCGACGAAGCCAGCCAGGACCACCAGGCCCGCGGCGATCACGAACGGGGTCAGCGAGAAGCCGAACGGCTCGACCGGCGAATCGAGCGGCTGGAGCCAGCCCCAGGTGCCGGCCCTCAGCACTCCGAACACGGTCAGTGCCAGTCCGCCGGCCGACAGCACCCCGCCGACCCAGTCGAGCCTGACCCCGGTCACCTTCTCCGGCTCCCTGATCGTGCGGATCCCGGCCAGGATTCCCAGGGCGACCACGACCTCGCCGACGAAGACGAGCCGCCAGGATGCCTCGGTAGTGGCCCAGCCACCGAGGATCGGACCGACCGCGATACCGGCGCCGGCCACCCCTCCGAGGATGCCGTAGGCCAGAGCCCTTTCCTTGCCCGTGTACGAGCCGGCAACCAGCGCGATCATCGCCGGCAGCACCATGGCGGCACCGATTCCCTCGAGGACCGACCAGCCGAAGGCGAGCACCGCGACGCTTCCCGAAAGGGCCGTGGTCGCCGATCCGGCCGCGTAGATCACCAGGCCGACGCCGAATGCGCGCCGCCGCCCGATGATGTCACCGATCTTGCCGCCTATCAGCATCAGACTGGCCATGACCAGGGCGTAGAAGGCGATGATCGCCTGGATCGTGGTCACGTCCGTATCGAAATCCTCGACCAGCTGGGAAATCGCCACGTTCATCACTGCCTGGTCCAGCACCATCAGGAACTGGGCCGCAGACAGGAATATGAGGGGCCCCCACTTCTTCACCGGAGGCACGATAGCCGCTGGCCTGGCGGTCGCGGTGGCGGCTCGGGCGGCCGTGATCAGGCGGTGGCTGCGATCAGGCGCTGAATGTGCCGGTCAGTCTTCGCTGACCCAGGTCTTGGCGGCGTCGAGCTCGTCCGTGCCGAAGACCCTGACCTTGCCCGGCATCAGGAAGCCGAAGCCCTTGACCGCCGCCCGGTAGTCCTTGTGGTCGGTGACCAGCGCAACCCGCTCGTACGAGAAGAGATGCTCCATCCCGATCTTGGTGTCGTCCCAGGCAGCCCCGGCCGAGTACTCCACGAAGTCCTTCCCCAGCAGGTAGATCAGCCTGACCTTGTCGTGCTCCTCCAGCGCCGCCTCGACCGCGGGAATCATCACATCGGAGTAGTCGTCGCTGGTGACCCGGCCTTCCGCCTCGAATCCGAGAACGCCTTCGGGCAGGTCGGTCATCTTCGTGATCATCAGTCGTTCCTTTCGAAAGACGGATCAGTGGTCGATCCGTCTCATCTCTTCCTGTATCTGGTCTTCGGTGATTTCTCCCCGGCTGCCGTATACGCGCCAGGCGTGAGGGACGATTCCGAACAGGCCCCAGCCCACGATCGGGAATACCGGCCAGAAGAAGCCGGCACCCGAAACCGCCCAGATAGCCACCAGAAAGGCGTTCACTGCGAAATACGTGAGCAGGTGCTGCCGGAAGTCGCGCTTTTGCTTGATCCGCTTGACCGCTCTCTCGCGAAGCGTGTCGTCGGCGTCCGGTGCGCCCCGAGCCTCGTCCATGGAGGGGATCATGACACTACAACCGGCCCGCCGCTTCCACCGAGGTCAGCCTGATCCGGTCTTCAGCAGCGAAACTCGGAAACGGGCTCCACCCGCCGGGCTTTCGCCAACCGTGACATCTCCCCCGTGAAGCCTCGCCTGCTGACGCACCAGTGACAGGCCGAGCCCCGAGCCGTCGACCCCGGTGGAGTCGCCGCGTTCGAACCGGTCGAAGATCCGCTCCCGGTGATCGACCGGCACCCCTTCTCCGTCGTCGTCGACGGTCAGCCAAATCGGGTCACCAGCCCCCGACAGGGAGACCGTGACCTCGCCTCCCTGCCTGCCGTGCCTGGCCGCGTTTTCCAGCAGGTTGTCGATCATCGCGCGCAGTCCGTCAGGCCAGCCCTGGGCGGTGACTTCCCCTGCCGGGACCTCGAGCGTCCACCGGGTGGAGGGATGGCGACCGCGGGCCGCGTCGGCCGCGGCGCCGACCAGGGCGGTCAGCTCTACCTGCTCCCGGGGAAGGGCGGCAGCGGTATCGCCGCGGGCCAGAGTCTGCAGGGTTCCGAGCATCCGCATCATCCGGGCGGCGTCGGCATCCATCTGCTCGAGCGCGGCATCCCGTTCGGCCGGGTCGAGGTCCGGATTGCGCCGGACCGCTCCCAGATTTGCCTGAAGTGCGGTCATCGGGGTTCGCAGCTCGTGACCGGCATCCCCGGCGAAGCGACGGGTGGCCTGCAGCGCCTGCTCGGTCTCTGCCGACGAGTCCTCCAGCCGGGCCAGCATCGCATTGATGCTGTCGGTCAGCGCTTCGATCTCGGCCGGGCTCTTTCCGGGATCCACCCGTTTCGAGAGGTCATCGGTGCCACTCACCCTGCCGGCCTCGTCCCGCAGCGTCCCGAGCGGTCGCAGGGCAAGTCCGGCCAGCCACCAACTGAGCGCTGCGACCAGCAGCACACCGGCCAGGCCGATCAGGAGCAGCCGGTCGCGGAGCTCGGCGACCCGCGCGTCTGACTCGTCCAGATCAATCCCGATCTCGATCAGGGCCCCGGGGCCCGCCTCGCGGGCCAGCGAGCGGTAGCTGGTCCCGCCGGCGCCGAGGGTGCGCAGTCCGGGCCCGTCGGGGATCGGCAGGTCCGCGGGTGCGTCGACACTGCGGACCACCTCACCGTCGGAGATCAATCGAACGTACTCGCCGGTCGGCCGGAGTACCTGCGGGCCGAACCCGCCACCGGCGCCGTCCTGACCGGAGCCCGGTGATGCGGGAGCATCGGCCGGTGGCTCAGGGACCGGACCCCGACCCCCGGGGCCGGCGCCGAGGGCCCGGGCCAGCTCCGGCGCCGGACGTGAAGTGAGCTGCTGGTCGATCCGGTCGCTCTCCCGGTCGGCGAATGAAGTCACGGCCACGATGCCGACCAGCAGGAGAACCACCGCCACCGTGGCGGTGGCGACCACCGCGACCCGGCCGCGCAGGCTGTTCAGGGTCCGTTTCACCTTCACGGTCGCAGCACGAACCCGACCCCCCGGACCGTGTGGATGATCCGCGGCTCGCCCCCGTCCTCGGTCTTCCTCCGAAGGTAGGAGACAAACTGGTCGACCACGTTCCCCTCGACTTCGAAGGTGTAACCCCAGACCTGCTCCAGGAGTTGAGCCCTGGAGAGCACGATTCCCGGGTGGCGGGCCAGGACCTCGAGCAGCTCGAACTCCCGGGCGGTCAGGTCGAGCTCCCGTTCACCGAGCCGGACCTGCCGGCGTGCGGGATCGACCCGCAGATCACCAACCTGCACGGCGGTGCTGACCTCCGAGGGACGACGCCTGAGCAGGGCCTGGAGGCGGGCCACCAGTTCCTCGAGATCAAACGGCTTGACCACGTAGTCGTCGGCGCCGGCCCTGAGGCCCTCTACCCGGTCGGCGACCTCGTCGCGGGCCGAGAGCACGCAGATCGGCAGGTCGTGACCCTCCACTCGCAGCTTCCGAATCACCTCGATCCCGGAGATCCCGGGAAGACCGAGGTCGAGCACCATCAGGTCCGGCCCCTCCGCCTCGGCGGCCAGCAGCGCCGACTCGCCGTCGGGCGATGCCGAAACCGAGAAACCCTCGAGCCGCAGGGCGCGGTCGAGGGCTTCGCGGATACCGGGGTCGTCGTCGACCACCAGGACGGTCGGTGATGAGATCACAGCCGGATCCTTTCATCCGATCTGGCGGCGACCGCCCCGGCGCTTTTCCCGGCAGGCTTCATGCGGGGTCAGGCACCCGCATCCGGAGACACGTCTCCGGGCGGGACTCCGGGCCCGAAGCCCGCGCCGGGACCACCGGGCGGACCACCGGGATGGCCGCCACCGGGAGCCGGTCCTTCACCGCTCTCGATCCGCTCGCGGATCTGGCCTGCCTGCTCTTCGGTCAGCATGCCGTCCTTGACGGCCTGGTCGAGTCGGCTCTCCGCTTCGGCCTGGTGGGCCTTCTGGATGTCCTCGGCGCTGACGCCGAGCTTGTCGGCCAGCATCTGGTCGACCTGCTCAGGGTCGGGCCTGGTCCCTTCGGACTCGAGCGTCTTGTGAACGCTTTCGAGCGCGGTCTTCGCCTGGTCGACACTGACACCGTCGAGTTGGGAGGCGAGACCCTTCGCCCGCTGGTTCAGCATCTCTGCTTCCCGCTCGGCGTGGATCTCCTCGAGGCCCTTCTCGACCTGGTTGGCGTTGACGCCGTCGAGGCGCTGGGCGAGATCGCTTGCGAACTCGGCCTGGCGTTCCTCAGGATCGCCGCCGAGAACTCCGCCACCCGGCGCCGCGATCGCGGTACCGGCGACCCCGAGGGCGATCACCGCTGCTGCTATTGCGATTGGCTTCTTCATGGTTTCCTTCCGATTGACTTTTCTCCGGTCTTTCACCGGTACTGAGTCGATCGTGAAGGGGGAGCTTGAAAGAACTCTGAGAGAGCCCTCTGGACTTCCTGAAGGCTGGATCCGGGCCTAACGGGTCCTCGCGAGGATCGCGGCGGCGGCCCGCTCTCCGGAGCGCACAGCCCCTTCGAGGTAGCCCTGGTTTGTCGTGACGGTGTGCTCGCCGGCGAAATGTACCCCGCCTTCCGGGCGACCGGCGTAGCCGTAGTAGCGGGTGAACTGTCCGGGCAGGTAGGCCGCGTACGACCCCCGTGCCCACCGGTCGGAGACCCAGCGATCTGTCCAGGCCTCCCCGTTGAACCCGCCTTCGAGCCCGACGATGCCGGTGCCTCCGCCTTCGGTGAGGCTGTTCAGGTTGCGCCCGACCGCGCCCGGCAAGGTCGGAGCGTGGGCGCCGGCGGCCGGGAGGCCTCCCGCTCCCGATCGGCCTCCGAAGAAGGTCGTCACGATGCTCGAGCGGCCGGGCTGGCCGAGGGTGCTCTCCCAGGTCAGCAGGTACGGAGAGTCGCTGGTCAGGTAACCGCTCCAGTCGCCGTAGCGCCTGGGGCGACGGTCGAACTGCATCAGCAGCTTGGCGTTCGTGCCCATGCCGAGCTGATCGATACAGGCGAGCCTCCTGCGGCTGAACCCCGAGCGGCTGAGGTCAACCTCCCGCAGAGTGCTGAACGGGAGGGCCAGGACCACGTGGTCGGCCTCGACCTCGTCGCTGATCCCGGCGAAACGCAACCCGTAGCTCCCTCCCCCGTGTCGGTAGAGAGCCTCCAGTGGCGCGTCGGGGCGAACCGTTCCGTCCGGAAGGCCCGCGGCAAGCCCTTCTACCAGCTGATCGTTTCCGCCGCGGATCGTGTATCGCTCGTCGGCGCCGGGCGCCGGCACGATGTACTGCAGAACCAGGTTGAGCGCGCTCAGACGATCCGCGTCCAGGCCGAACTCGCTGGCCATCTCGGCCCAGACCAGGTGACCGACCACGCTGTCGCTGCCGCCGGCGATGTTCGCATCCATCCATTGCGCCGCGGTCATCTCGTCCATGGCCCGGGCCGCCGGCGTTGCCCGGTCGAATCGGAACGGCGCCGCCCGCCGGGCGGCCGCCGTCAGCTTCCGCTCGAACTCCCCCCAACCCGGCTGACTGCGGATCGCGCGCCGGCGCTCGCCTTTCAGCCACCAGCGGGATGTACCCGGGTTGGCGACGGCAAAGGTGTCGATGAACTCCAGACCGAATTCGCGCGCAAGCACCCGGATTCTCAGGTGGCGCGAATCGATGAACTCACCCCCGTGCTCGGCCGTCTGCCCCTCGGCGAAGCCCCTTGCTGTCCAGCACCGTCCCCCGAGCCGGGATGAATTGGCCTCGTACAGCGCGCAGGGCATGCCCTGCTGCGACAGCCGGTGAGCGCAACTGAGACCGGCCAGGCCGGCGCCGACGATGACAACCCTGGGGCCGTCACGCCCGGGGTCGTTCCCGGCGCAGGCGAGGGCACCCGGAAACGCGAGTGCGGCTGCGCCCGCGAACGCTCCGCGTCGCAGCAGTTCCCTCCTTGAGAATCCGTCGTTCACCTTCGCCGATACTAGAATGGCTGCCGGAACGAGAGGCGCATCCGATCGGAGCGGAGATGAGCGAACAAGAGATCATCGAGCGACTGGCCCGAATTGAATCGCTGCTGGACGACTTGAGCCTGGAGGCGACTGATCCCGGTCGGGTCGAGATCAGGCTTGCCGAGATCGAGCGCCGGCTGGACTCGATCCAGAAAACTCTGGACGAGGGGCTCGACTACGTAGTCTGAGAGCGGCGGCGGACCAGAGCTCCGGTCAGACGGCGAAGCCGCTTATCGCGTCGCCGATCAGCTTGGCGCCGATGACCAGGCAGAGCACGGCCATGATCGCCGCGTTGTGGAGGCTCATCCAGGACTTGAGCCCGGCGAGGATCCGTTCGGAGCGGTCTCCGGCGAAGAAGTAGATCGCGACCGGAATTCCAACACCGAGCGAGGCGATTACCACGAACGCCGCCAGGGCGACCGCCTGGGACGTTGCCGAATAGCCGGTCTGGGCGATCACCGCGGCGGCCCCGACGGTAAGCACGAAGTTCTTTGGATTGATCGCCGACAGTGCCACCCCGAGCGCGACCGAGCGGCCGGTGGTGAACCGGTCGACCGTCTGCATCCACTTGGGCATGTCGGCCCCCTCTCCTTCCCCCATTCGCCCCCGCCACTGACGAAACGCCACCGCCAGGAGCAGCAGGCCCAAGACCAGTTTGAGCACATAGGTCCACTCGGCCGGCTGATCACCGGCGTCGGCTCCGGCCCCACTCGAAACCAGCAGCACCACCGTGCCGAGTACGGCAAGGCCGACGACCCAGCCGAGCAGAAACCCCGGCCCGTTGCTGCGGGCACGTGGCGTCGCAAGCATCAGGATCACGCCGACTATCGGCACCGGGCTTATCGCCACGCCGATCGCGAAAGGAAGGATCTGACCGAATGAGTCAGCCATGGGACAAGAGTAGTGGGACGATGCTCGATTACCGATTAGGCTCGGGACATGACAGAGAAATTGGATTTCATCGGCATACCGTCAACCGACGCCGGTCGCTCGCGCAAGTTCTACGTCGAAACCCTCGGCCTGAAGCCTGATCCGAAGGCCGAAAGCGAATTCTGGGTCGGCGAGACCTGTTTCGCGATCTGGGAGCCGGGCAACATGGGTTTCGAGTTCCAGCCCCAGAAGCTGGCCCACATCGCCCTGCACGTCGATGACGTCGCGGCCGCCCGGTCCGAGCTCGAGGGCAAAGGCGTCGAGTTCCAGGGGGAGATCTTCGACACCGGGGTCTGCCACATGGCCCTTTTTACCGACCCCGACGGCAACGATCTGATGCTGCACCACCGCTACGCCCCGCAGGCCTGACCGACGGGCGGTCAGATCTTTTCGCGGGCGGTCTTCACCCAACCGTCCCGGCCGATCGTCTGCCGCGCGGTCGAGCGGAGCAGCACCGGCCAGAGCAGCCAGGAGTAAAACGCGTAGACCTGGGCCGAAAGCAGCCCCTTGCCGAGCCCGGCCAGATCGGGCTCGGTGCTGAACCGGGCCGACAGGCAGCCCATGACCGTGCCGCCGAATCCGAGCACGTAGATGAACAGCAGCCACCA
The DNA here is from genome assembly GCA_963766115.1 of uncultured Solirubrobacterales bacterium. Lineage (GTDB taxonomy): Bacteria > Actinomycetota > Thermoleophilia > Solirubrobacterales > 70-9 > 67-14. The sequence goes on along the minus strand of CAVXYR010000006.1, from coordinate 186,713 downwards.
GAAGCTGCCGGAAACAATGCTCGTCCCGCCCAGGGCGAGCACTACGGCGACCAGCAGGGAAAGTCCGACGATCCCCTGGAGGATCGGCATCAGCAGGTAGACCACCAGTTCGAACCGGGCCGGCAGGTGGAGATCGGACCGGGAGATCGGCCCGACCAGGCCCATCGCCTGGAGGTTGCCCTGGGACCAGCGTGTGCGCTGGCGGAAGAGCGGCCTGAGGCCGGGCAGGCCCTGCTGGTCGACCTGCGCCCGGTTTTCCTGGTGCGATCGCCATCCGGCCAGGATCAGACGGAGCCCGAGGTCCTGGTCCTCGGTCAGGCGATCGCGCCAGGGACCGAGGCTCCGGACTTTCAGTTCTTCGCCGCCGGGCGGCGGCTGGCCGCCCGAATCAGCTTCCCTTCCGGAGCTGTCGGTCTCCTCCTTCGACGTGTCGATCGATGCCAGTGCCGAGAGCCGGTTGTACTGGCCGTTGCCGCCCATGCCGGCCGTCCCCCAGCGGTTGCGCCCGGCCTGGAAGAGGTGGCCGTAGATCGAGAACTCGAGGTCCTGGAACCAGGTCAGACCGCGGTGACGGTTGTAGATCCGGACCAGTGACTGGACTCCGCCGACCTGCGGGTCGAGGAAGTGATGGGCGACGAAACCCGGGCTGTCGGGGGTGATCCGTCCGTCTGCGTCGACGATGCAGATGATGGTCGAGTCGGGGTCGAGGGGAAGGTTGCGGTTGATTTCGGCGTAGGCGTGATTGAGGGCCGCCGCCTTACCCTGGCGGGCGTTCGGCGGGCGGCGCTCGATCACGGTCAGGTCGGGGTCTTCGAGGGATGCGAGGATCTCACCGGTGCGGTCCTCAGAGCCGTCGTTTATGACCACGATCCGTTTTCGCTCGACATCAATCTGGCTGAGACGCTCGATGCTGTCGGCGATCGTCACTTCTTCGTTCAGGGCCGGGACCAAGAACACCCACTCGAACTGCTCATCGCTCCCGGTCTCAGCCGCCTCGTGGTCGGCCCGCAGCCCCCGAACAAACAGGATCCCGGTCCAGATCAGCATTGCCAGGATGATCAGAAAAGCGACCGAGAAGAGGATCTCTGGAAACAGCGGCAGACTGTGGAACGGAAGCCACCAGGTGGCCGACGGCCCGTTCATCTCCCGGACCGGAACTCGGTTACCGGCGGAGTCAGGCGCCCGCCTCCGGCTCGGCCACGGCGCCGGCATCCGGCCAGATCTCGTCGACCGGCTCTTCGTCTCCCCTCTCGCCCCGCTCCGAAGCAGCCACCATGCGCGGGTCGAGCCCGCCGCCGAGAATGTCCGATATCTCGTATCCGGCCGCCTTGACCACGGCCCGGCGGGAGTAGTTTGACCGGAACTGCGCCGGATTGGGGCCGCCCAGGTAGAGATGGCAGAGCGAAGCGACGATGCGCTCGGCCGCCATGCCGTCCCCGTAAGGGTTCTCTGCCTCGGCCATCACCCGGTAGGCCTCCTCATCTTCGATCAGCCTGGAGGTCTCCCGGAAAATCAGGTCCGGGTCGGTACCCACCAGCCGGAGGGTCCCGGCTTCGACTCCCTCTTCCCGTTCGGTCGATTCGCGGGCGACCAGGACCGGCTTGTTCAGTGAGGGAGCCTCTTCCTGGATCCCTCCGGAATCGGTGATCACCAGAAACGAACGGGTCAGCAGTTTCGCGAACTCCGCATAGGGCGCCGGCTCGGTCAGGCAGACGTTCGGTACATCGGCCAATACCTCCCACTGGGCCCTGACCTCGGGATTGGGATGCATCGGGACGATGAAAGACACCTCGGGATGCTCGATCGCCAGGGCCCTGACCCCGGTGGCGATCCCGTCCAGTCCGGCCCCCCAGTTCTCGCGCCGGTGGGCCGTGACGATCACCAGACGGCGGTCGGAGTGGTAGAGCTCCTTCACTTCGGGATCGGCGATTTCGACTTCGAGCCCGGCCGCCCAGTGAAGGGCGTCGATTCCGGTGTTGCCGGTGATGAATATCTGCTCGACCGGCACGTTTTCGCGGATCAGGTTCTGGAGATTGTGTGAGGTCGGAGCCAGGTGAAAGCACGAGATCGACGAAATCAACTGCCGGTTGAGCTCCTCGGGAAATGGCGTGAGGGTTGATCCGGTCCGCAGCCCGGCCTCGACGTGGACCACCGGAATCCGCAGGTGAAACGAAGCCAGGGCCGCCGACATGGCGGAGGTGGTGTCTCCGTGTACGAGCACAGCCATCGGGTAGTCGCCGGTGGCTATGCGCTCGCGGTCGGCCTGGGTGCCGTCGGCCCCGAACTGCTCCCTGCAGAAGTCATCCAGCCGGCCCATAACCTCGCGGACGCGGTCGTTGAGCTGGTTGCGGGCCCCGCCGACCCACAGCTCGAAATCGGGCTCTATTCCGGCCAGGGCGAATACCTCGTTGACCATGCGGTGGTGCTGACCGGTCGATACGACCAGAGGTCGCAGAACCTCGCTCTCCTCGAGTGCGAGGATCATTGGTACGAGTTTGATCGCCTCCGGACGCGTGCCGACCACCACGAGCACGCTCGCGCGTTGTTCAGCCATTGACCCTTCGTTCTCCCGTCAAATCGTGCTGCTCCCTATTCAATGAATCGCCGTCTCTGCTCCCGGACAGCGATCGATGCGGAGACCGATTCTACAAGCCCGGCCCGCCCCGGCCCCGGATCGGGCAAAAACCTGCAACAGCCGGCGCCCGGTCAGGCCTGCGAGGCGCCCGGTCAGGCCTGCCAGAAGACGACCGAGGCGACCAGGGCGAATGCGGTGAAGATGATCGCCGACCAGGCGATGAACTTTTCCCAGATGCCCTCGTAGTGGACGCTCTCGAAGACGAGCACGCCGACGGTGTGGGCGACATTGATGATGAACGCCCCCATCGCCAGCAGAAGGATCGCCGCCGATCCACCCGAAATGTCCCCGTTGTCGGAGATCCCGGAATCGACCGCCATCAACGCGATCGCGAAGGTGCCGACGAAGCCGAACAAGATCGCGACCGCGTCCCGGGTTCGGACCGGCGGAACGTTCCTGGTCCGTTGGATCACCTCGTCTTCGGTGAACTCCTTTGCCGGCTCGCGGTCGATCTCGACCACTCCGGGCGTGGTATCGCCGTCGCCGTGGCCGACCATCAGGGCGACCATCGGTTCGTGCACCTCGGCCTTGAGCTTGCTCCAGAGGTCCTTCTCGGCGTATTCACGCTCTCCCTCGGCGTGCCCGACGACAACGATCTCGTCCGCCCCGAATTCCCTGACCCCGTCGCCGACCGCGACTATCGGATCGCTGTCACCGACTTCTCCGGTGGCGGCGATGCCGACCGAATCGAGCTCGGAGATGATCGAAGCGAGCCGCTCCTTCGCTTCCTCTATCGGGCCGTCGATGCCGGCCATTTCGTGTTCCAGGCCGGAGTGAGCCAGCGCCGGTGTGATCACGAAGACCTCGACCTCGGTCGGACGCTCCTCGAGGTGGCCCCTCAGTTCGTCAGCGAACTCGGCTCCCCTGAACCGCTCGTCGGCGACCAGGAGGACGCGGTGGGCGGCACCGGTCCCTGCGACGCTTCCCGGGCTTTTTTCAGGCCCATCTTCCATGTTTCCACCATAACCCAACCTCTACCGGGTCGGTGTTCAGCCGGTCGGAGCGGGCCTGGTTTTCCGGCCCGCTCAGGGCTCGATGACCGGGAACCAGAGGTCGAACTCATCGAGCAGCCCGATCAACTCGATCAGCGGGGCGGGGTCGGGCTCGGCCCTGACCTCGCCGGACGAGATCGCCTGCTCGAGCTCCAGCTTGCCGGTGACGATCGAGTTCAGGGTGCTCCGGTCGAGCGTTACGGTGGCGTCGGGCGACGGCACCGACCGCTCGACCGAATGGCTGAGCGCCCCGTTGGAGAGCTTCAGCCAGGCGTTCTGGTTGGTGTCGGGGAAGGTCAGGTTGAGGGTGATCTCCCTGGCCCCGGCGTCGGGACCGTTCAGCCTCATGCCGAGGTAGTTGAAGACCATTTCCAGGGTGAGCGCGGCGATCGAATCGGGGCTTGCCGAATCGGCGGAGATCGGCAGTGACGGAGTACCCAGACGAAGCTCCTGGGCGGCGGTCAGGTAAGCGTTCCGCCAGGTTGCCGACTCGGTCTGGTAGGCCAGTTGCTCCATCGCGTCGGCTTCGAGATCGCGAGCCTCCTGGTTGGTCGGGTCGCTGAATACGACCAGGTTCACCACTTCGGCCACCCAGCGGTACTCGCCCTTTTCGAAGTACTCCCTGGCCCGCGACAGGATCTGGCTGGCGCCACCCATGAACTCGACGTAGCGTTCGGCCGCCTCTACCGGCGGCAGGCGGTGGAGGTTGGCCGGGTTGCCGTCATACCAGCCCAGGTAGCGGGTGTAGGTGGCCTTGACGTTGTGGCTGACCGTGCCGTAATAGCCACGGGTCGCCCAGTGTCCCGCGATCGAGTCGGGCAGCTCGAGCACCTCGGCGATCTCGTCCGGTGTCAGGCCATGGTTGGCCAGGCGCAGGGTCTGGTCATTTATGTAGCGGTAGGCGTCGCGGCCCTTGCTCAGCATCTCGACCACCCGCTCGCTGCCCCAGACCGGCCAGTGGTGCATCCCGTACATGACTTCGGCCCGGCTGCCCCAGCGCTCTATCGTCTCGTTCAGGTAGTGCGACCAGGCCTGCGGGTCGCGGACCTGCGCCCCCCTGATCGGGTACGTGTTGTGCAGCGTGTGCACGCAGTTCTCGGCCGCGGTCACCGCGTTCAGCTCCTTGATGAACCAGTGCATCTCGGCCGGCGCTTCTGTGTCGGGGGTCGGCATGAATTCGAAGGTCAGCCCGTCGATCACCATGCGCTGCCCGTCCTCGGTGACGTGGTCGGTCGGTGGGATCAGAGTGATCGTGCCCAGCGAGATGCCCGACCCGAGCCCGACCCCGACCGTGCCTTTCTCGTCCGGGGCGAGCAGCGGCCCGAACTGGAACATCGCCCGCCGCGACATCGCGTTGCCGGCCATCACGTTCTCCGAGACGGCGGCCTCGAGGAAGCCCTCCGGGGCGATGATCTTCACCCTGCCGTCGCGCACGTCCTGCTCGTCGACGACGCCGCGGACGCCGCCGTAGTGGTCAACGTGGCTGTGCGAGTGGATCACCGCCACGACCGGCTTCTCCGGACGGTGCTCGAAGTAGAGGTCGAGCGCGGCCCGGGCGGTTTCGGCCGAGATCAGGGGATCGACCACGATCACCCCGGTATCACCCTCGATCACGGTCAGGTTCGAGATATCGAGGTTACGAACCTGGTAGATCCGGTCGCAGACCTCGAACAGCCCGCCTTTGGCGACCAGGCGGGCCTGCCGCCAGAGGCTCGGGTTCACGGAATCCGGCGATTCCTCGTGACCCTCGGTGAACGCCAGCCGGGCGGTGTCGTAGACGAAGTCACCGTCCTCCTTGACCACGTGACCTTCCGGCAGTGGAGCGACGAAGCCACGGGAGGCGTCCTCGAAGTCCTGGAGGTCCTCGAACGGAAGCTGCTCCAGGACAGCCCGGTTGGCCGCCTTGGTGAACTCGGATGCGTCTTTGCGATCAGTCACGCCGTTCCTCCTTCCCGTTTGCCCGCCGTGCCCGCCGGCGGCGGGTCAGCCGACCGCGGAGGTTATCCGGACCGCGCCGGAGACCGGGGCCGGGTCAGGCAGCCGTTCGAGGGCCGCCTGGAAGCCGGCCGGCTCGAGCCGGCCGGCATTCGGACCCATCCCGACCAGGTCGGTCACCGACCCGCGGTCGAGATCCATGCTCCACTCGATGAGACGGCTCTCCCTCCGGCCGGTCAGGTGGCCGAGCGTTTCCTCGAGCCGCGATTCTTTTTCAGGATCGATCGAGATCATCTCGAACGGACCGCTCAGCTCGTTCAGGTGCCCCTCGACCGGGGTGACCACGATCAGGGTTCCACCCGGAGCGAGGATCCGGCGGATCTCCTCGCCGTTGCGCGGGGCGAAGACGTTGAGCACGACCGTCGCCGCGCCGGTACGGACCGGCAGATCGTCCCAGATGTCGGCGACCACCGCACCGGCCCGGGGATGGCATCTGGCCGCGCGGCGGGCGGCGTACTTCGAGTTGTCGATGCCCAGTCCCAGAGCATGTTCGTCGGAGGCGAGCGCCGCGGCCAGGTAGTAGCCGGTTCCCGCGCCGAGATCGATCAGCACACGCTCCCGGTCAGGAGCTCCGGGCGGAGACACTTCACGATCCACTGCACCTCCGACCTCGGCGACCACGGCGTCGACGATCGGCTGGAAATGTCCCCGGGCGAGAAAGCGCTCCCGGGCGGCGATCATCACGGCCGAGTCGGCGGTGTGGGTGCCCGAGTGGCGGCCGAGCAGGCTGACGTAACCCTGTCGGGCGACGTTCGCGGTATGTCCGGCGCTGCAGATCAGCGCACCCCCGTTTTCGCGGAGGTCGCCGCCGCAGTGAGGACAGACCAGGATCCCGGTCAGCAACGGGTTCATCCTCTGCCCGCCTGCGGACAGCGAACCCCGGTCAGGGACCGCCGGGCCAATACTTCATTTTGTATAGTGAGTGGGATGCCCACCTTCAAGCGACTGCTCGGTTTCCTCCGGCCCCACCGCCGGTCGCTGTGGATTTCGCTGGCCTTCGCCTGGGCCGCGATGGTCGTGACCGTACTTATCCCCTGGCTGATCGGGGAGGCGGTCAACGCGATCGAGTCCGGGGAAAAGGAGAAGCTGTTGCCTCTGGTCGGGGTGATCATCGGAGCGGCCATCCTACGGCTGGGACTGACCATGGTGCGCCGGATCGTGGCCGGCAGGGTCTCTCTCGCGGTCGAGTACGACCTCAGGCAGAGTCTCTACGACCACCTTCAGCGACTCGAGCTGGGCTTCTTCGACTCCCGGCAGACCGGCCAGCTGATGTCCAGGGCGACGGTCGACCTTCAGGCGATCCGGTTCTTTCTCGGTTACGGGCTGATCTTCTTCTCGCAGAGCTTCCTCACCGTCGTCCTCGCCGGTGCGGTGATGATCTGGATCAATCCCGGGCTTGCCCTGATCGCGCTGTTGCCCGCTCCGCTGGTCGTGATCACGGCGATTCGCTATACCCGTCTCTCGCGGCCCGCCATGCAGGAGGTCCAGCAGAGGATCGCCGAACTGACCGCGGAGGCGGAGGAGAACGTGACCGGGGTCCGGGTCGTCAAGGCGTTCGCCCAGGAGGACCACCAGTTGATGCGCTTTCAGGCTTCGGTCTCGAGGCTTTTCGACCAGAGCATCGTCTCGACGCGCATCCAGGCCTTCTTCTCCCCCCTGATCGGCGCTCTGCCGCAGATCGGCACCGCCCTGGTCCTTCTGATCGGCGGCCGCGAAGTGATAAACGGTGGCCTGGACCTCGGTCAGTTCACCGCCTTCTACACCTACATGATCATGCTGTCATCGCCGCTCCGGATGGTCGGGATGGCACTCGGCATGGGCCAGCGCGCGATCGCGGCGGGCAACCGGCTGTTCGAAGTACTGGACCGTGCCCCCGAGATCAACTCGCCCGAAGGGGCACCGCCCCTGCCCGCCGGCGATGGCCGGGTCAGCATGTCCTCGGTCCGGCTGCGCTACTCGCCGTCCACCCCTGAGGCGCTTTCCGGGATCGACCTGGAGGTCCTGCCCGGATCGCGGATCGCGATCGTAGGCCCGTCCGGCTCGGGCAAGACCAGCCTGGTCTCGCTGATCGCCAGGCTGTACGACCCGACCGCCGGTTCGGTCGCAGTCGACGGAGCCGACCTGCGCGGGATCGACGTCGCCTCGCTCCGCCGCGAAATGGCCTACGTATCCGACGACAGCTTCCTGTTCAGCGACACGATCGCCAACAACATCTCCTACGCGAGGGCCGACGCCGGGATGGACGAGATCGTCCGAGCTGCCGGCCAGGCCCGGGCGGCCGGTTTCATCGAGGAACTCGCCGACGGCTACGAGACGGTGGTCGGCGAGCGCGGGCTGACCCTCTCCGGAGGCCAGCGGCAGCGCGTGGCGATCGCCCGGGCACTGCTGGCCGACCCCCGGATACTGATCCTCGACGACGCCACCTCTTCGCTGGACGCGACCACCGAGCAGCAGATCCGCTCGGGGCTGGCCGAGGTCATGCGCGACCGCACGACGTTCGTGATCGGCCACCGCCTCTCGACCATTTCGCTGGCCGACGAGGTGGTGCTCATGGACTCCGGCCGGATCGCCGACCGGGGAACCCACGAGGAACTGGTCGGGCGATCCGAGCTGTACCGCCGGCTTGTCGTACCCGAGGACCCCGAGGGACCGCGCTACATCGACGAGACGGTCGAGGTCGCCGGATGAAGTTGAGGAACCGGACAGAGCGCGGCACACGGGGCGAGCGGAGGTTCCGGGGAGAGCCCGGACGGGCCCGCAAGGTCCGCTGGGTGCTCGGCCTGCTCCGGCCCTACCGGCTGCGGATCGTCGCCACCTTTTTCGCGGTTGTCGCGGCCAGCCTGACTTCACTCGCTCCGCCCTACCTTGCCGGCAAGGCGATCGATTCCGGCATCCTGGCCGACGACGAGACCGCCCTGATCCGGATCGTGATCGCGTTCGCCGTGGTCACCGTTGCTTTCGCCCTCGCTTCCTACGCCCAGTCCTATCTGGTCGGATGGATCGGGACCCGGATCCTCCAGGACCTTCGCGAGCAGGTCTTCATTCACCTGCAGAAGCTGTCGATCGGCTTCTTCACCCGGAATCGCCCGGGCGCCCTGATCTCGAGGATGACCAACGACATAGAGGCGCTCAACCAGCTGATCAGCCAGGGGATCGTCACCCTCTTCTCCAACCTGCTGACCCTTGTCGGGGTGGTGGTCGTCCTCCTGCTGCTCGACTGGCGTCTCGCCCTGATCACCTTCGCGGTGCTGCCGCTGCTGTTCGTCACCGGAATGGTCTTCCGGGCCTTCTCGGCTGGCGCGTTTCGCGAGACCAGGGAGCGCATTTCGGCGATCACTTCACACCTCCAGGAAACGATCAGCGGGGTCCGGGTGGTCCGCAGCTTCGGCCAGGAGGAACGCCACATGGCCCGCATGGAGGAGCTCAACCAGGCCAACCGTGAAGCGAACATGCGGACCGTCTACCTGAACGCCAGCTACTTCCCGGCCACCGAGTTGCTCACCGCGCTCGGCACCTCTGCGATCCTCCTGTACGGGGGCTACCAGGCGATAAACGGCCAGATCATGATCGGCGTGGTGGTGGCCTTCATCGGCTACCTGCAGCTCTTTTTCGACCCGATCCAGCAGCTGGCCCAGCTCTACGCGACCTACCAGCAGGGTATGGCGGCGCTGGACAAGATCTTCATCCTGCTCGACACCGAACCCGACGTGGTCGACGCCCCCGATGCACGCGACCCCGGGAGTCTGGACGGCCGGATCGAGTTCGATGCGGTTTCGTTCAGCTACGAAGCCGAGAGCGACCCCGAACCCGATCCCGACGGCCAGGCCGAGCCCACCTGGGCGGTGCGCGGGATCAACCTTGCGATTGAACCGGGGCAGACCGTCGCCCTGGTCGGCAGCACCGGGGCGGGCAAGTCGACGATGGCGAAGCTGATCACCCGCTTCTACGACCCCCAGCTCGGCAGAGTCCTGGTCGACGGGGAGCCGCTGACCGCATATCACCAGCGATCGCTCAGAGCGCAGATGGGGATCGTGCCGCAGGAGGGCTTTCTCTTTTCCGGAACGATCGGCGAGAACATCGGCTTCGGACGTCCCGGCGCCCCGGCCGACGAAATCGCCGCCGCCGCGGAAGCGGTAGGCGCCCGGCCTTTCATCGAGCGCCTTCCCGACGGGATCGAGACCGAGGTCGGCGAGCGTGGCGTACAGCTCTCGGCCGGCCAGCGCCAGCTGGTTTCGTTCGCCCGGGTGATCCTGGCCTCACCGAGAATCCTGATCCTCGACGAAGCCACATCGTCGGTCGACGTCCAGACCGAGCGGACGATCGAGGCCGCACTCGACCGGCTACTCAGCGACAGGACTTCGATCGTGATTGCCCACCGGCTTTCGACCATCCAGCGGGCCGACCGGATCGTGGTCCTCGATCATGGCAGGATCGTCGAGACCGGGAACCACGAGGAGCTGCTCTCAAAGAGCGGCTACTACGAGCGCCTCTACTCGGCCTGGACCGGCTGACCCGAGCCGGTCAGCCCGGGCCGATGCCGCCACTGGAGCCACCACCGCTGGAGCCACCCGAGCCGCCGCCGGTCGACGGCGCAACGCCACCGCCGGTCGAAGGAGGTGCCGGAGCGGGAGCCGGAGCGGGAGCCGGGGCCGGAGCCGGGGCCGGAGCGGACTCGGTCGCGCTGCCCGACCCGGAACCGTCGGTCGATGAGCCGGTCGAACCCGCGGTTGAGCCGGACGGGGCCGCCGGGGCGTCGGCACAATCGGTGAATCCATAGTCGGCTGCGGCCGACTGGAGCTGGGCCAGCGCCGCCTCGCCGTCGGTGGCGCCCGAATCGGCCAGCGCACGAGCCGCGTCGACCACCTGCGTCGGAGCGACACCGTCGGTCGGCGTGCCCAGTTCGGCCAGGCGGTCGGCCATCCCGCTGTAGATGTCGGACACCTGAGTCTCGACCACATCGGGGTCGGCCGAATCCGAAGCGGTGATCGTGCCCACGGCGGCGTTCACCTCGGCGCAGATCCCGTCGCCGAGCGTGATCAGCTCGGCCGTCGTGATCTCCGGCGCGGCAGAAGTCGTTCCGGTGGTCGAGGTGGCGGCCGGTTCACTGCTGCCGTCGTCGCCACCACCGCAGCCGAACGCCGTCAACGAGCCGATGACGACGAGCGAGACGATCGCACCTGACCGCAGGTTCGTGAACACGGTGTCAAATTAGCAAACCCCGCGGTCGGCTTCGCCGAGTGCAGTCGGGACCGTTCGTCGTTATCCTTCCGGCACCCGCTGCGGGGTAGAATAATGGCAATTCGCGCGGTTCTGGTCCGTGAAATCGGGGTTCGAGTCCCTGCCCCGCAGCCTCTGTAACCACCAAGCCCGTAGACAGCGGGCGGTCGCGGCCCGGCCGGCGATCGCGGCACTCGGCCAGTTCGTGCCAGCCGGCCGGTCAGGCCGTCAGGCGACGCTTCAGTTCCTCTTCCTGCTTCGGGTCGAGGACGAGCAGGATGTCGTCACCGGCCCTCAGGTCGGAGTCGGCCGTCGGCACGAAGCCCTCGCCCTCGCGCAGGATCGAGATCAGCAGGGTGCGATCCGGTATGTCGATCTCGCCCACCGTGCGTCCGACCACCGGCGAGTCGTCGCCCAGCCGGACCTCGATGATCTCGATGCGCTCCTCTTCGAGGTCGAGCAGGTGGACCAGGTTGCGGTGGGGAACCTCGTGTTCGAGCAGGCGCAGAATCAGATCGGTCGCCGAAACCACCGGCTTGATCCCGAGCAGATCGAAATGGGGACGGTTTCGCGGGTTGTTGACCCGGGCGATGATCCGGTCCACCCCGTACTTCTCCTTGGCCACCTGGCAGATCAGGATGTTGTCCTCGTCATCTCCGGTCACCGCGATCACCATGTCGGCCCGCTCGATGCCGGTTCGCTCCAGTACCCATAGCTCTGAGGCGTCGCCGTGCTGGATGCTGTGTTCGAGCTCCTGTTCAACCGCGGCGTAGCGGGTCCGGCCCTGCTCAATCAGGGTCACTTCGTGCTCCTGTTCGAGCAGTTCACGGGTCAGGTTCACCCCGACCTTTCCCGCTCCGGCGACGATCACGTACATGGTCAGTCCCCGACCCCGGTCGATGCGGCGGACCTGATCTCGTTCTCGAGCATCTCGACGCTCACACTGGTCGGGCAGATCGTGTGCACGCCCTGCTGCCTGTACCACTCGGCACGAAGCGGATCGAGGATCCGGGCGATCACCGTGTCGACCCCGTAGCGCTTCCTGGCGATCTGGGCGATCACGATGTTGGTGTTGTCGCCGTTGGTGGCCGCCACGAAGGCATCGGCCTCTTCGATCCCGGCCGTCTCCAGGGCCTCGGTCTCCAGCGCCGCGCCGACCGTGAAGCTCCCGCCCAGTTCCTCCCAGCCGCCGTCGAGCCCGACTTCCACCCGGGCGTGCGATTCCGGGTCCTGATCGAGGCAGGAGACCACATGGCCGTCTCGCATCATTGACCGGGCGAGACTCGATCCGACCCTGCCGCAACCGACTATCAATACGAACATCGGGCCATCTTACGGTCACTCCTCCGGAGGCGCGGTCAGCAGGACTCGACAGGGGGCCCGTTTCAGCAGGTGGGCGGTCACCGGGCCGATCTCCTCCGGGAGCACGTCACCCCTGCCACCGAGCAGGGGCCCGCCCCTTATCGGTGACGGCGGCTCCGAACCGATGACAATCGCGTCGGCATCGAGACTTCCGGCCAGCTCGGCGATACCTTCGCCGGCCTTGCGGGTCGGGAGGATCTCGACCGATACCTTGACGTCTTCGTATTCCTCGGCCACCTTCCGCGCCCGTTCGGTCACTTCCGACGCGTCCTTCTCGATTTCGTCCGGAAGCGGATCTTCGAGCGCCCTCGAGAGCGGGATCTCGATCGGGTAGACGATAGTCAGGCGGGCCCCCGAACCGGCGGCCCCGGGATCGCTCTCGGCGGCGAGCAGCCCGGCGGTGCTGATGATGTCGTCATCCAGGGGAGTTCCGAATATCGGAACGACGATGTCGTGCAGGGCGATCTCGACCCGGGGCCGGGTAAGCGCCCTCGCTTCAACGGTGACCCGGCGGGTCAGGCTCACCTTTTCCACCAGCAGCCGGTAGACCACGTAGCCGACCAGCCCCAGGGCAAGCCAGGCGAGGCCGACCCAGCGGGCGGAATCGTGGAGCACGAGGACCGAAAGAAAAGCGAGCAGGCCGAGAACCGCACCGGCCACTGCCGGTACCGGGACCGAAGTGCCGCCGGCCTGGAGGTTGAACGGAACCCGGAACGGGCGCTCCGCATCCGGATCCTTCCGCCTGAGCCGGAGAATCGAGAAATGGGCGATCGTTATCGCCAGGGTCGCACCGAATGCGTAAACGCCGGCAAGGACTTCGACGTCGCCGGTCAGAGCCAGCCCGAGGACAATCGCAGCGCAGATGATGATCGCCTTGTAGGGCGTCTCGTAGCGGCGACCGAGCTGCCCGAGCCAGCTCGGGATCTGGCGGTTCACGGCCAGCGTATAGACGTGCCGGGATACCCCGAACATTGCCGTGTTCGCCGCCCAGATCAGGGTGCCGGCCGCCACCACCGCGACCAGCCACTGCATCAGGTCCGAGACCCAGACCGGCTCGAAGGCCGCGACCACCCCGAGCACAGGCGCCTCGAGATAGGTCGTTCCCAGCTCGGTCTCGGGCCCGGACGGGCCGACCGTCACCGGTACCGCCATCAGGGCGATCGCCGCCATTCCCGCGTACAGGACCGGCACCGCCCAGATCGCCCGGGACACGATCCGCGAGTAGCGCTCCGTGTCGATGTCGAGATCCGGAACCAGGTTGGAGACGGCCTCGATACCGGCATAGGCCAGCATCGCCAGAACGGCCGCGTAGACCGCGTCGGCAATTCCGGGGTCGTTGAACAGGTCGAGGTTATTGGTCAGGTTCGCTGGCTCCATCACCACGAACAGACCGACCAGCACGACCAGCACCTGCACCAGCAGATCTGCTCCGGCCAGGACCACCAGGAACCGTGGTCTTCGCCGGGCCGTCATGTCCAGCCCGTTCATGACGGTGACATAGAGAACGAGCCCGACGATGATCCCCTCGATCCAGATCGTCCCGTCTGAGGTCTCCGGTTATCGGGGCCAGGTAGTGCGGAACCGAAAGGATCGCCAGGGCGATCACGATCAGGTAGTCGAGCAGGATCACCCAGCCCGAGATGAAGGCGATCAGCTCGTTGAACGCATGGCGCGCAAACGAGGAGGACCCGCCCCGCTCGCGCAGCATCGCCCCACCCTCGAGGTATGTGAACATGGTCAGCACGAAGAGCAGCCCGGAGGCGAGGAAGATCAGGGGGGTGAGACCGAGACCGCGCTTGGCCACCACCCCGAGGGCGAAGTAGATCGAAAACCCGACCGCGGAATAGGTGATGATCAGCAGCCAGAGAGGACCGGAACGGGGATCTTTGCCGGGGAGGTCCATCGCTACTCGCTGATCCGTTTCTGCAGCAGGTAGCGGGCCACTCCGACCGCGATGAAAGCGATACCGAGAAGCATGCCCAGCGAAAGCGGGCCTCCGCCCCTGGTCACCGTCAGAACCAGGATCACCACACCGATCAGCAGGTACAGGCCCGAAATCGCCCGGATCGAGCGGTCGTAGACCCCGCCGCGCTTCACTTGCCGGTCCCCTCGGAGACCACGATCACCCGGCAGGGTCGCTCCCGGAGAACGGTCTCGAGCGTCTTGCTGTACTGCGGCACCCCGTTTCGCGACGGCAGCCCGATGACCAGAGCCTCCGCCTGGGCGTCCCTGGCCTGCCGGGCCAGGAAGTACCCCTCCTCGCCCGGCCGGGTACGTTCGACCCGGCCGCTCACCCGCATGCCGGCCATCAGCTTGGCCCGTTCGATCTTCGTCTGGGCCGCCCCCTCTTCCTCGGCCATCGCACTGTCGAGCGGCAGGTGGCGCGGGACCGTCAACAGGGCGGTCAGGTGGATGCCGCGCCGCCTGTCGGAGGTCAGCCTGGCCGCGGTGGCCATGAGTTCCTCGGAGAACGGCTGGTCGGCCGCGAAAGCGACGATGATGCTCCGGTACTCGAGCTCCTCCACTCCGAGGGGCTCCGGCGTAATCACCTTGACGGTTCGAGACAGCGGCAGCTCCTGGTGGCGGCGGTAGAGCAGATAGCCGGTGAAACCGACGACCATCCAGGCGATCCCGGCTGCGAGGGTGACCGGGTTCAGGGCCATCACGACCAGCCAGGCGGCGAAGGTGCTCAGTCCGCCGACGACCGCGGTCAGTGGCAACAGCGCTCCGCGCACCCGGAAGTTGAGCGGCGGCTTCCACTCCCGCTTCGCATCGGGGTACTTGCGCCTGAGCCAGATCACCGCCGCATGGGCGATCGTGAACGAGAGCATCGCACCGAACGAGTACATCGTGGCAAGGAACTCGGCCTTGCCCGGTAACTGGGTGACGATCGCGAGGAAGGCGAAGATCATTATCGCGACGTACGGCGTGCGGTACCTGGGGTGGAGCTGGCGGACCGCCGGCGGAAGCTGGCGGAACTGGCCCATCGAGTAGCTCAGCCGCGAGACCCCGATCAGCGCGGCATTGGTGGCGACGGTCAGGATCACCGCCGCGATCAGGCCGACATAGATCCGCAGAAGATCGGTAATTCCTTCGGAAAGGCCGAGGTTCTCGACGATGCCCAGCATCGGGCTGTCGGCGTATTTGGTACCCAGCTCGGTGACGTACTGGCCGCTGTCCGGGTCGAGGTTGACCGGCATGGCCGACAGCGCGACAATCGGGATCAGCAGGTAGAGCACCAGCACGGCGGCGACCACCAGGGCAACTCCCTGCGGAACCGACCTGGCCGCGTCCTTGGCTTCCTCCGACATGTTCGAGATCGTCTCGATCCCGGTGTAGGCGATCATGCCGACCGCGATGCCGAGCGCGAAGTCGGGCCAGGATGGTGCAACCCCGAGGCGGACGTTCGATACCAACACATCCGGACTCAGCACCAGCAGGATGCCAACCGCGACCAGGACCACCTGGGTCGCGAGGTCGACCACCGCAAGCACGGTGTTGAACTTGGCCGATTCCTGCCCACCCCGGATGTTCAGCCAGGCCAGGCCGGAAATCAGGATCGCGCCGCCGATGACGTCCCCGGGGGCGTGAGCGAGGGCCGGCCAGACCACGGCCAGGTAGTGAGGCACGAAATAGGCCGAAATCGCGACCGTAATCGTGAAGTTGAGCATCTGGCCCCAGGCGGCTATGAAGCTGACCAGCTCGTTGAAGGCGTGGCGGGCGAAACTCGAAGAGCCGCCGGCCTCCGGGTACATCACGGTCGCCTCGGCGTAGGTCGCGGCGGTACACACGAAGATCAGCCCGGCGATCATGAAGGCCAGCGGAGTCAGGCCGAGGGCGAACGCAGCGGTTACGCCGAGTGCGTAGTAGATCGAGGAGCCGACGTTGCCGTAGCCGGCCGAAAACAGGGCGCCGGCACCGTAGACCCGCTTCAGGCTCTGGTCGCGGGGTATGCGCTCAGCCATCGCCGGCCGTCCCGTTCTGCTTCCGGATCGGCGTCAATTCCACTGAAGTGACAGTGAGACGGATCCTTCATCCGAGTCGAGCACGGTCACCGGGACCGGCATGGCCTGCTTCATCTCGGCGATCAGGTCCGCGTCGGGATCCGGCTGGACCACGAACCTGACCGAATCCTCGGACCTCTCGACCGAGGCCAGATTCCGGATCCCGTTCAGGCCCCTGACCGTGGTCTCGACCAGGGCGACCAGGGCGAGTTCCGGGATCGGCGAAACCAGGATCTCCAGGGTCGGGTCACCGGTGCCGGGCTTTGATCCGGCCTCGGCTGAACCGGCCGCGGGGAGGGCTTCCGGAGGCGTCCCGCCGTCGGCGGCGATGCTCTCGACCGCGTCGGCAAGCTCGGCCACCTGCCGGTCGAGCACCTCCACCTGGCGGGCGATTGCCGCGACCGCCCCGGCCAGCTGATCGAGGCGCTCCCGGTCGACGGCTTCAACGCTGTTCTCTGGACGCGCGCCCATCCCGCCATACTACGCCCACTTCTGGCCCGCGGACCGGGCCCGCCGGTGCCGCGGGTGAGGTCCCGGCCGGCGCAGCCCGGCCGGTCTGACGGCTACCGGTCGTAGATCTGAGCCGAGACCACGCACCAGTTCGCGGCAGGGTCCGGATCGTTTGCCTTCCATCGCGAGGAAACGATGACGTTCTCACCCGAGTCGAGCCGATAGAGGAGCATGCCGTTGTTCGGCAAACGTGAACTCAGCGGGCCGTCGTCCTGCCGCACCGAGGTCTCGTCAGAACCCTCCCGGTTCACGATCAGCCCGCCGCCCGGGCTGTCGACCGATATCTGCCGGTTCCCGCCGACGCCTGCCTCGCACACGACTCCGACGGTGCCGAGTCCGGGGAATTCAACCGAGTCGACCGCGTTTTCCGGGGTCGCGTTGGCCGCATCCCGCCAGACGATCTGTGCCGACCTGCCGACCGGCCTGTCGACCTGCCCGGTTTCGGTCCGGAAAGTCGCCTCGACGTGGCAGCGCGACGTTTTCGCCCTGGCAAAGTTCCACTTCCAGTCCATGTCAAACGTGGTCGGCGGTGCCAGCGCGCTGCCGCCCGGACCAAGAATCGGGCCGCGGTCGGAGATGATTCCCTCGAAGGAGCCGGTCGAGTTCTTCTCGGTCGGCCCGAATTTGTTCAGGCCTTCGCGGAAATCGGGTCCACTGTCATTGACGAACTTCGCTTCCCTGAGCGACGATTCGCTGAATGTGCCCCAATCCTTGTTGGTCCAGCTCATCATCGCCGACTCGCGACTGCCATTTGAAGGGAAGAACCGGATCCACTGCTGGTCGGGACTGCAGACGACTTCCCCGTAGCCGATGCCCGGGGCGATGAATCCGCCGACCTGTCTCCCCTCCCAGCCACCTTCGCTCCAGTCGACAACTACCTTTTGCTGCTGCAGGCCGGTCGTTTCGACCGGCGCGGCCCCGCCGCCGCCCTTGACGAAGCGATAGGCGTCGGCTGAGTTCCGCCAGGCCCCGCTCGCCTTCTCCTGCCCGACGAGACGCACCTGGTACTTGCCCGGCGCAAGCTTGCCGTTGATCGGAAGGTCGGCGATGACCTGGTTTCCGTCGAGGTCGGGAACCACGGTTTCGGCGACGGTAGCGCCGTTCCGGTTGACCAGGGTCGCCCTGACCAGGCCGACCTGAACCCGCCTGATCGGGCGCAGTGCGAAGCGCACCCGATCGACGTTGTCGTCGATCCTGGTACTGACCGGCAGGGCCTTGACCGCGAGGCTGGGTGTCTTGAAACGCCACTTGCGGCGTTTGGTCCGCCGCACGCTGCAGCCACCCTTGCGGGCGGTGACCGCGACCCGGTACTTGCCCTGGCGAATCGACCGGATGGTTTTCAGCCGGACCACCGTGGTCCTGCCACCGGCCAGACGGCCGGAGATGCGACCTCTGGCGAAGACCCGGTTGCCGCGCTCGACCGAAACCTCCGCCCCTTTTACCCGGCCCATTTTCCGGACATAGACCCACGCCTGACCGGATTCGAGCAGGTCGGTCGGGTCATGCGAGCTCAGCTTGGCGGACAGCGGCAGCTTCGCGCACCGTTTGGCGGACGCCGGCCCGGCGAAAAATGCCACCCCGAACAGGGCGGTTATCGCCAAGAAATGCAAGACCGGTCGGTTTTCGAGACACGTAAGGGATCATGCCACCACCTCTTAAACCCGCGCTCAACCGGAAGTAGCGCCTACGGCGCCCCGCCTACTGGCCCGACGCGTTGCCGCTCGAGCCCTGGCCGGTGGTCGACTGACCGGTGGACGAAGGCGTGCTGTAGAAAACGATGTCCGGCTCGCTACTGCCATCAAGCCAGGTCTGCTCGGTGTCGCGTACCTCGTCTGGCAGTGGAACGAGCGCTGCCTGTTCGGCCAGTTTCTGTGCGTCGCTGACCGCCGTGGTCAGGAAGTCATTGATGTCGGAATCCTTGATGTTCCGGTAATTCACGGTCAGCAGCAACTGCCTGGACAGCGGATAGGTCGCGTTGGTGATCGTGGATTGCGAGGGGAAGATGCATTCCGGCTCGGCGAAATCGTCGCTGGCGCTGACCTCCATCGGCCGCAGTTCCTCCTCGAACGCCTCGTAGTAGGAGAAACGGAACAGCCCCATCGTGCCGCGCAGCTGCTCGATGTTCTGCACCGAGGCACGGTTTTCATCGCGGAAGCGGATCGAGCCCGGTACATCGTTCTGGAGGTCGGTCAGGTTCTGCTCGGCGACGTCCAGCTTGCGCTGGTCGCGCTGCCTGGCGGCCTTCGTCCGGCCGTCGCGAATCCCCTTTTCGACCTCGAGCTTCGCGTCGGTCACCGCACGCCTGGCGTCTGCGATCGAAGAGATGATGTCTTCGTAGATCTTCTCCGACCGGTCGAGCTGGGTGGCGTTGTAGTAATCGCGGCTGCTGCCGACCACCGCCCTGCGTACGCCGGAATCGCTCGGGTATGCCTCGTAGTCACTGCGGAAATCGCTCAGCGTCGGCTCGGGATCGCCGAGTACGTACTGGCCGAAGAAGCCGAATACGTTCGAGTCCTGGTCCGGCCCGGCAACCTTCATCCTCGGCGCCGCGACGTCGCCGGTAATCTCGTGGCCGTACCCGACCTGGGACCAGCTGTTGATCGGCGAACCGGCCCGGAAGATGTTGCGCACCTCACCGTAGCTGAGGCAATCGACGCCGACATCGGTCTCGTTGCGGATCGCCAGCACGGCGGCATCGGAGGCGACCTGGAACTGCACCGGTTGTATGCCGCGGGCCTGACAGGCCTGGAACTCGGCCGGAGAGATCGGCCGGGCCGAATCGACGATGTCGGCATCGCCGGCGCAGAAGGCGTCAAACGCAGCCTGCTCGTTGCCTGCCGACATATCGATTTCCACTCCTGTGCCCTGCCTGCCGTAGGCATCGACCAGATCCTCGGTGAGCGAGCCCTGCGCCTGCCCGGCTATGCGGATCACACCGACCGACCGGGGGGTCGGACGAAAGGCCTGTTGCTTGACCCCGCTGACCGGCTCCCTGTAGACGGCCTTGGCACCCGAAGCGCCTGCCGACTCCGGCGCCGAACTGAGCTCGATACCGCATCCACTCGAGGTCACGATCAGCCCGATTCCCAGGAGCAGCGGCAGGGCGATGCGGCCGGCGAAGCGTTTCACTGTCCACCTCCTGTCGAGGAATCGGTCACGGCAGTGCTCGGCCCGACCTGGGTGACCTTGCTGAGCGGCGGATCCTTGTAGACCTCCGGCAGCTGGACGACCTCGAAGTCACCGAGCTTGAGTTGACTCAGCTCGTTTCCATCGACAAGTTCATTCGAAATTCCCTTGGGCGCGTAAAGGGTCGGCACGATTGAGCGGTCGACCACGATCGCACCGTACTGGCGCAGGGCCTGGAGGATCGCGTCGGCCGAGCGCCTGCGGGGCCCTTTCACCTTTGCGAGGCGGTCCTCGAAGTCCACGCTGGAGCGCAGCCTTATCCGCGCCCCGGCCGGCAGCGAACGCGGGCTGCCCAATCCATCCGTCACCGAAGCCGGCTGAACGTAATTGCGCCGGGCAAGGCCCGGAATCGAAATAGCCAGCGCGTGGTCGATCTGACCGCCGGACAGCTCCTCGGACCCGATCAGTCCGGCAAACAGTGGCAGGCCCGACCCGCGAGCTCCGACCGCCCGCTGCGGGTCCTCGGCCACAGGCCGGCTGAATCCGGGGCCGTCGAGACTCCATCCTTTGGCGTACTGGTACGAAATCGAATCATCGGTCTGGCGGCGGGCCCTCCAGAAGTCGTAACCGATGCCCCGATCCCGGTCGATCACGCTCAGCCAGCCGTCGTACCTGGGGTCGGGCGTCGTGTTCGGGGGGATGTTCAAAGTCTCGGGGGCCCTGAACTCCTTCGAGCCGCACCTCGACTGACGGCAGACGAACTTGGTTGTCACGCCGCCCTCGGCACCGCCCTCGACGACCAGCGGGGCCCACGCGTCGGTGTTGACGTAGAGACCGCGGTTGACCTTCCTGGTGAAGGTCTCCACCCCCTGGCTGCCCGGGATCTCACGTACGGCGCGGCGGCCGGTGGCGAGTTCGAGCATCTGCGCAGACCTGGCATCGACCGGAAGGCCGACCGCCTCGGTATTCCACGGGCTCTCGGCGGCGAACACCCGGAGCCCACCGACCAGCTCGGTGTTGACGGTCCCCGGGGCGGTGGTCGAGCTCGATCCGCCGTCGGCACCGGTCGCGCCGGTGTTCCCGGTGGAGCCGGTCGAGCCGTTTCCGGCACTGCTCTGCGCGCTGGCGTTTTCGCCGTTGCTGCCGTTTGCGCCACCGTTTCCGCTGTTTCCGTTGTCATCGGAACCGCATCCGGTCGCAACGCAAAGAACAAGCCCGGCAGCGATGGCCGCCGCCAGCGACTTCAGTTGCTTCGGGCCGGCCGGGTTCACTCGCCCTCCACGATCGGCGCCGATGAAGATCCGGACTGGGCCCCCGACGTACCGCCCGTGGTCGGAGCGGGAGCCGCGGGGGCGGCGGGGACAGTGGTGACCGCCTCGTCGCTGGTCGCTGAATCAACGGTTGCTGCCGAGGAGTCCACGGTGGCCGGTGTCACCGGGGTGAACGGACGCGGGGTGCTCTGCGGGCCGGGCTGCACCCTGGTCGGGCCTCCGGCGTCGCCGCTACCGCCGACCTCACCGGGACGCGTCTCGGAGACGCTGATCAGCACGTAACGGTCGGTCCTGAAGATCGGAGTCAGCCCCGGCTCACCACCGGCGACCATCCTTGGGTAGGCCTTCCTCAACTGGTCTCCGGCCCGGCCGATCGTGACCAGCATGTAGTCGACCCGGCCGAACGGATCAATGACCAGCGATTCCCAGAGCGACTCGCCACGATCGGCGCGGTCGGCGAAAATCTGCGGCCGGCCGCTCAGCAGCATCGGACCGTAGCTGTAGTTCTCGTCTACCAGGATCGAGTTCTTCAGCTGCGGCAGCTGATCGTTGATGTGTCTGGCCATCGCGACTTCGGGGTCGATCCCGACCGTGTAGCCGCCGACCGATTTGGTCCCCTCCTGGCTTTCACGGGTCTCTATGTACCTCGTGAAAGCCTGCGCCTGATCCTGAAAGCGGTAGTTCTGCATTGCATCCCAGCCGAGCGGTAACGCCGCGATCAGGCCGACCACCATTGCGACCAGGGCGAATATCCCCAGCCCGTCCCCCGCGTGGACCGACCAGGCGACGGCGGTGAGCGCGACCAGCGCCAGCGGCAGCCCGACCGAGAGCAGCATCAGGTCGGCCTGGTCGGCGGCCAGTACCCGGATAACCGGTACCGAAGCGGCGAGCAACAGGATCAGGAGCAGGCCCCAGGACAACTTGTCCGCCTTGAGAACGCCGGTAAGGATCAGCAGGAACCAGGCCACCAGGGCGAGTGGCGCGACTCCCAGCACGACCGCCAGCAGGTCACCCAGCGCCGCCGACGGACTGGCCGTTATCGCCTGCAGGACGCCGTTGGTGTTGACCTGGATCATTCCCGTCTGGGCAGTAAGCCAGCCGAACGGACTGCCCAGTATCACGGTGTTGATCAGGATCCAGAGCATCAGGGCATAGACGATCGGGGTCATGAACACAAGCAGTGAGGAACGCATCCGCTCCCCGCGGTTGCCCCGACCGTCGCCGCTGCCGTTCAGCCTCGGGTTGCCCGTACTCGCGCCGGGACCCACGATCATGATCGCCACGACGAAGCCGAGTGCCCAGAGCGCGTAGCCGTAGTCGAACATCATCGCGACCGCGATCGCCAGGCCGGCCGCCGTCAGGTGCCTGGTGCCGCGCGTCTGACCCCAGGAAACAAGCGAAAGGAGTCCGATTGCGGCGAAGACCATTCCGAGAACCACCGGCTCGCCGTTGCCTGCGTAGTAGACCAGCATCGGGTTGAGGCCGAACAGCACCAGCAGGCCGATCCGCGGCCCGAGGCTGAGCCCGCAGCGAAAGAGGATGGAATTGACCAGGGCCATCATCGTGCCGGCGGCGATCGCGGTCAGCACCGGCATCGCCACGAGAGACGTGGCAAGCGGCTTGATCAGGGCAAGGGGAAGGAAGGAAAGGCTGCCCATCGGAGCGCTCTGGAGCGTAATTGCGGCCAGTTTCGGCGGCGAGTTCCACCAGGTCATGTAGGCCTCGTTGAGCAGGTGGACGGCGTCGAAGGTGACGATCCGTCCGTCGGTGATCACGAAATAGCCGACCAGTCCGTACAGGAGCCCGAACACCGCCGCCACGAGCCAGCTCTCCAACCGCGGCCTCGGGGCCTCGCCCTGCATGGCCACCGGATCGGGTGGGACCTGGTGGATCCTCTCTTCGGCGACTTCCGGTTCGACCAGATTGATCACTCCGTTCGCGCCCTCCCTCATTCGGGTCCCGGTCGGGTCTTCCATCAGCCGGCCACCCCTCGTGCGGGCGTCGCCTTGGGCGTCGCCTTACCCTCGGCGCCTCCCTGAAGATCGATCCCGTGCTCGGTCTTTTCCCAGTAGAACGGGTTGGTGAAGAGCTGGGTGAAGCCTTTCCAGGCGGCGATCGACATCAGCCCCCAGTAGAAGGGGAAGAAGAGCGCATACGGCACCAGACCGTCGTCGCCGCGCCGGGCGGCCGCGGCCAGCCCGAGGTACATGAAGGTGAAGTTGCCGAGAAACAGCAGGGCCGCGGCGAGGTAATAGACCCAGCCCGGGAAAAGCTGTTCGATGAATCCGGCCTGGGTGAGAGCGAACAGGGTCGTCAGGAACCAGAAGAACGGGTTGATCAGGAAGATGAAGGTTCCGCCGATCAGCAGCTGAAACGACATGAAAGCCTTGAAGCCGACGCTGGACAGGAGCTGGAACGGGTTACGCATGTAGACCAGCCAGGTCTGGATGTAGCCCTTGATCCAGCGGGAGCGCTGGCGAACCCAGCTGCCGAGATTCGTGTTCGCCTCTTCGTAGGTCGTCGAATCCATCATCGTCGTCCTGTATCCGGCCTGGTGCAGCCGCACACCCAGATCGGCGTCCTCGGTCACGTTGTAGGGGTCCCAGCTCCCGACCTCGACCAGTTCCTTGAGCTTGATGTGGTTGGAAGTGCCGCCGAGCGGGATCGGGTCGTGACGGGCGTCGAGACCGGGCAGCACGAGATCGAACAGCATCGAGTACTCGATCGAGAACCAGCGGGTGATCATGTTGGTCTGCTGGTTGAAGAAGTTCAGCTTGGCCTGGATGCAGGCGATCGAGTCGTCGCCGGCCTCGAACATCAGGACCGCCTTCTTGAGCTGCTCCGGGTCGGGCGGTCCTCGGCGTCGTAGATCACGACGTACTCGCCCTTGGCGCCGAGCAGGCCGGTAGTTGCAGGCCTTCGGCTTGGTCTGCGGCTGCGAGGCCGGCACCACGATCGGGTTGAAGTGTGGCGGCAGGTCGAGCGAGAGGATCGCCTCGAGCGTCTCGGGGTCGTCTTCCTCGCAGAGCAGCCGGACGTCAAGCTTGGTCTTGGGATAGTCGAGCGATTCGATGCCGGCCACCAGATAGGGGATGACCTCGGCCTCCTTGAAAAGCGGCACCAGGATCGTGTACATAGGCAGATCGCGCTCGTCCATCGCGGCGAGCGTCGCCGGAGAGGTGTCCATCAGGTAGCGGTGCTCGAGGGCCGAGAACCCGGCCATCAACTTGTAGATCGAGGTCAGCGCGTACATCACGGAAAGCAGAGCGAAGATCACGGTCACGGTCGTGGTGAACTGCCAGACCATGAAAGCGGCGATGACCAGCAGGCCGGCGATGAGCGCCACCTTCTGGCCCCCGGTCACGACCAGGTGCGCCGAGCTGTCGGGGAACCTTTCCCGCAGGTTGAAACGGGCGAACTGGCTGTACGCCTCGCGGTTGATCCGTCGCAGCAGGCTCTCGATTTCGTTGCGGGGAGCCAGGAACTGCTCGACCTTCCGACCGGCGCTCCTGGAAATCTCGGCCTCGATGTCCGAATCCAGGATGTTGGGGACCGCCAGGTAGACGGTCTCCGCGTCGGCCGCGAAAACCACGCATCCGTACCGGCGCTGCAGCGACTCCGGCACCGCGTCGAGCGGAGCCCTCGACTCGTCGAAGTTCGAAAGATCGGCCATCGGCAGGTCCAGTTGCTCGGAAAGCACCCGCAACAGCGCCAGTTCTTCGACGGCGCCGCCATGGACCAGGATCTCGCCGACCCGATCTCCGGTGCGCTCCTGTTCGGCCAGCGCGGCACTCAGCTGTTCCTCGGTCACCAGGCCGCGGCTGGCCAGCATGTCGCCGATCTGGGGCGCCAGAACAAGACCGGACTTGAGCAGGTCGTCGGCCGAGAACCTGACCTCGCTGAACGGCTCGGAATGTCCGTTGCCCGCGAACAGCTGCTCTATCGCGAGATCGATTTCGGCCGTCTCGCCGACCAGCCATCGCGTTTCGAATCCGGTCTGGTCGCGGATTTCGGCTTCCGCCCTGAGATCGACGCCCTCCGGGGCGACCGCGGTGATTACTCCGTCATTGAACTCGACCGGCAGCACGTGATAGCGACGGCAGATGTCGGCCGGCAGCAGATGGGCGACGGCCGGCCCGGCCGCGACCCGTCGTTCGCCGACCTGGTCCTCCGCGTCCCGCACGGCCAAAGTAAGCGTATGGGCCTCCATCAGGCTCCCGTCTCCGGCTCGGTCTGATCAATCGCCGCCGGCTTGGGCTTCTTGTCCGCCCGCCCCCGCTTGCGGTCGCTGATCATCACCGCGATGATCCCGCCGAGGAAGATGAAGAACGGCAGGATCAGGAAGAAGCCGAACGAGATCACGAAGAGCAGCAGCAGGCCCAAAGCCAGGAAAAGGGCACCGAAAACGCCGCCGCCGCTGTTCACGAGGCCTCCGTTTCGGCGCTGTCCTCGCCGTTTCCGTTTTCGGGCTGGGCGAGTGTGATCGTCACCGACCGGCTGTCCGATTCGGCAACCTTGAACGAGACGGGAAGGCGGCTTCGCAGCACGGCGACGACCGATACCCCGGGGTCGACCGCAGTGTCGATCACGGCCGCGTCTGCCCTGACTTCTCGCAGGGCGGCGCGCTTGACTCCTTCGCTCTCGTTGAGGGCGCTCACAACTGCCCGGGCAAGTGAGATGTCGAGCAGCGGCGTCAGCACGACGTCGACCGCCTCCGAACCGATCGAGGAGTCCACGTCGTCCGGCTCCGGTCCCGGCTCTGCCGCCGAATCGTCGGTTTCGATGCCCGGCAATCCGGCCAGGGCGGCCGCCTCTTCGACGTCTTCGGCCGTTCCGGGAATGGCGTTGATCGGAACCTCGGCAGGGGCGTCGGCTTCGACGTTCACGGAATCGCCCGCCGGAGTCGGCGTTTCTGACAGATCTGTAGGCTCATCAACTTGGGGATTCGGGGTCGTATCCACAATCCCTGCCACAGAGCTGAGACGGGATTCGAACGAGTCCATTCGCTCTTCCATCTCCTGCCGCAAGGCCTTGATTTCGTCCAGAATCTCTTTCGTTCTGTCAATTGCCACGCTTGCGGCGGTACTATAGGAGGCCCTGTCGGACGGAATTCATGCACCAGGACCGGATCCCGGTCATCGATCGCCGGGATGGCCGATGATGCGGAAGTCTCCGCTTGTCCGCGGGAGAGAATGCGGCCGGACGACGGAAAAACTGAAAGGGAGGGCCTCTGGGCCCGAAGGTCGACATAGAGGAAGAATTCACGATGCCCGGGCGCAGGTCCCGGCATTCCGTGGTTGATCGATACCGGATCTCGCTGCGACGCTCAAGCCGGGTGTTCGTCGGCGTGACGCTGGTTCTGTTTCTGATCGCCCTGATCGGAGTGGATTCGGCCGATTTCAACTGGCGGTACTACCTGGCAGGCTGGGCGGTCGGCCTCCTCTCGCTCTACGTTGCCTGGCTCAAGCCACAGCTGTGGCTGCTCGCTCCGTTCGGCGCCCTGGCTTCGATCCTTCTGATCCGGGCGGGCACCGGAGACCTGGAAAGCGGAATCGGCCCCTTGCTGCTGGTCCCGATCTTCGCGGTCAGCGCCTACGGCAACCGGCGGTCGCTGCTGGTCATGCTGGCGGCGGTGAGCGCGGTCGCCGTCGTGACCAGATTCCTGATCATCGACGACGAAATCCTGACTCCGCTCTGGCGGTACGACTTCACGCTGCTGGTGGTCGGCGGGGCCCTGGCCTTCGCGGTCCAGGACCTGGTGGACCGGGTCCGCCGGTCCCAGAGCCTGGCCGACGCCCGCAGCCACAGCATCGCGGCCCTCTCCGAGATGACCCGGAGGATGGCTACCAGCCCCGACGGCGCCAGCACCCTCTGCTCACTCATCCTCGAGGACACCGAGGCGCTAGGCGCAACCATCATCGAACACGATCCCGACCAGGGCTGGCGTGCGATAGCCGGGATGGGGGCCGGCACGAACGGGAATCCCGTCGCCGATCCCGGCTCGGGGGAGCTGCCCTGGCGCCGGCTCGAACAGGGCTCCCGCTGGGAAATCGACCGTTCAGACCCCGGTTTCGAGGACCATGCCTCGGCCTGGGCCAACCCCGAGATCGAGCTGATCATCTGGCAGCCGATCATCGACCGCGGTCAGGTCGCCGGGGCGATCGCGATCGCCTGGGGTGAAACAAGCCCGAAGGTCGATCAGGCGCCGCTCCCGCTCGAGGCTCTCGCCGCCGAGGCCCTGGTCGCCGTCCAGCAGTTCCGCCTCAACGAGCAGCTCAATACCCAGGCCCGGACGGACCCCCTGACCGGGATCGACAACCGGAGGGCCTGGGAGGCCGAGGTCGGGCGGTCGCTGGCCAGAGCCCGCCGCACCCGCGGCCCGCTGGCCATCGCCCTGCTCGACCTGGACAGTTTCAAGGAGTTCAACGACAGTCACGGCCACCCCGAGGGCGACCAGTTGCTCAAGGACACGGTGACCGCCTGGAAGAAGCTGCTGCGAACCGAGGACCACCTGGCCCGCTACGGCGGAGACGAGTTCATGCTGACCCTCCCGGACACCGACGTCGACCGGGCCAACATCGCGGTCGACCGACTGAGGGCGGCCGTGCCGCGGGGCCAGTCCTGCTCCGCAGGGATCGCCTGCCTCAAACCGGGCGACGGCCTCTCGGATCTGGTGAAGCGTGCCGACGACGACCTGTACCGGGAAAAGAGCAACAACCGGCCCGGTTGACAGAACGGCCCCCGCCGGTCGGCGAGGGCCGTCAAGTCGCCCGGAGCTACCGGATCATTCCGGGCTACTGCTCAGAAGTGGACGATCGGGATTATCAGGATCGCCACGATGTTGGCCACCTTGATCATCGGGTTGATCGCCGGTCCGGCGGTGTCCTTGTAGGGATCGCCGACCGTGTCGCCGGTGACCGAAGCGGCGTGGGCTTCGGAGCCCTTGCCGCCGTACTCACCGTCCTCGATCAGCTTCTTGGCGTTGTCCCAGGCGCCGCCGCCGGCGGTCATCGAAATCGCCGCAAACAGACCGACCACGATCACGCCGATCAGCAGGCCGCCGAGCGCTTCGACGCTCAGCAGGCCGACGACGACCGGGACCGCGATCGGGATCAAGGCCGGCAGGATCATCTCCTTCTGGGCGGCCGCAGTGACCAGTCCGACCGACTGGCGGTAGTCCGGTTTCTCGGTGCCCTCCATGATGCCGGGCTTCTCACGGAACTGGCGGCGGACCTCTTCGACCACCTGTCCACCGGCGCGACCGACCGATTCGATCGCGAAGGCCGAGAACAGGTAGACCATCATGCCGCCGATTATCAGCCCGATCAGAACGTCCGGTGTGGAGAGGTTGAACAGGTTCTCCAGGCCGACCCCCTGCGAGATCGCCTCTTCTTCCAGTTCGAACTTGAACGCCGCGAACAGCACCAGCGCGGCCAGGGCGGCCGAACCGATCGCGTATCCCTTGGTCACGGCCTTGGTCGTGTTTCCGACCGCGTCGAGCGGATCGGTCACGTTGCGCACGTCTTCCGGCAGGTCGGCCATCTCGGCGATGCCGCCGGCGTTGTCGGTGATCGGCCCGAACGCGTCCAGCGCGACGATCAGCCCGGTCAGCGAGAGCTGCGCCATCACGGCGACGCCGATGCCGTAGATCCCGGCCAGCTCGTTCGCCCCGAGGATTGCGAGCGCCAGAACCAGCGCCGGTGCGGCGGTGGACTGGAAGCCCTGGGCGAGGCCCTGGATGATGTTGGTCGCGTGTCCGGTCTGCGAAGCCGCGGCGATCGCCTTGACCGGGCGGAACCGGGTCGAGGTGTAGTAGTCGGTGATGACGAACAGGAGGCCGGTTACGGCGACGCCGATCACCGAACACAGCCAGAGATCGGTGACAGACGCATTGGTGAGCGCCCCGGTCACTCCCTCCACACCCTCGGACAGCGGCGCGGCCATGAGCCAGTCGGTGACCGGGTAGAAGGCGGCGATCGAAAGTACGCCCGAGATCACCAGACCGCGGTAGAGCGCGCCTTCGACCTTGTCCGATTTGGTGCCGACCAGGAGTGCCCCGATGATCGAGGCGACGATCGCGACGGCGCCGAGGACCAGCGGGTACATCGCCAGTTCGGTCGAGAAGCCGTCGGCGAAGTAGAGGACCCCGAGCAGCATGACCGCGACCGTGGTCACGGCGTAGGTCTCGAACAGGTCGGCCGCCATGCCGGCACAGTCGCCGACGTTGTCGCCGACGTTGTCGGCGATCACGGCCGGGTTCCGGGGGTCGTCTTCGGGGATGCCGGCTTCGACCTTGCCGACCAGGTCGGCGCCGACGTCGGCCGCCTTGGTGAAGATGCCACCGCCCAGCCGGGCGAACACGGAGATAAGCGACCCACCGAAGCCCAGGCCGATCAGCGCGTCAACCGCTTCCTTGTCGGAATCCACCGCCCCGGTGACAGTGAGGATCCCGAAGTAGCCGGCGACCCCGATCAGGGCGAGGCCGACAACCAGCATGCCGGTGACCGAACCGCCCTTGAAGGCGACATCGAGCGCCGGCGGTACGCCGCCGCGGGCGGCTTCGGCCACCCGGCTGTTGGCCCGCACCGAGAGGTTCATCCCGATGAAACCGGTCGCGCCGGACAGCGTGCCACCGATAATGAAGCCGACAGCGGTCTGCCAGTTCTGAAGGATGGCGAGCAGGATGACCAGCGGGATCGCGACTGCGGCGATGATCATGTACTGGCGCTTCAGGTATGCGGACGCGCCTTCCTGGATCGCCCCCGAGATCTCCTGCATGCGTTCGTTGCCGGCCGGCTTGGCCAGCAGGCGCTGGGTGACGACGATCCCGTACACGACGGCAAAGCCGGCGCAGATGAGCGCGACTAGTACGCCGTGGTCGGTCAGAAATTCAGTCAAAGTGGTAATCCTCCGGAGGTCTGGACGCTTTTTGTGACGGCGGGAACCCTATTACGAGGGCCAGACCCCGCGTCGCCCGGCTACCGGCCCGAATCCGCGACCGGTACCCGAAAGGCCCCGGGATCCGCCCGTGCGGTCAGCTTCCGCGAGGGGTCCACAGGCCCGATCCCGACCCGCTCTGCCCCGGCCCGGACGGACCGGGTCCGGGAGGTTCGGCGGCGGGGCCCGGTCCACCGGGAGGCGGGCCGGTGGCGGGACCGCCTTCGGCCGGAGGCGGCCCGGTCGACTCGGCCGGGCCGGCTTCGCCGCCGGTCCCGGCCCGCTGGGCGTAGAGCATCTGAACCTGACTGAGCGGTTCGCGAACCGCCTCCCCGACCTCGCTCGGAAGCAGGGCAACCAGGGCGCGCACGGCCTCGATCCCGATCCTCGCCTGGTCGAGATCGACCTCGTCCTCCTTGACGATCCTCCGGGCGCTCAGGTTGAGCACGCTGGCAACCGTCTGGGTCAGCAGGTCCTCGACCCGGATCTCGCTCATCTGCTGCTCGAGCATCTCCTGCTCGGCCTCGGTCAGGGGCGGTGGGCCCCCCTCTTCGGGGCCGCCCTGCTCCGGCGCCGGGCCGGGTCGGGCTTGACTGGACTGGCTGGTTTCGTTCTCCTGATCGTTCATCTTGGCTCAAGCTTATTCGGCCGCGGCGGGCGGCCCGCCGAAGCTGCGGTCGGTCTCGGCCGCGACTTCGGCGTAGGTCTCTTCGATCGACCGCCCCTCGGCGGCCATCCGCCGGAATCGCTGGGCTCCGTTCTCGGCCGGCAGGTCAATCTCGATCCCGAGTTCGGAGCAGGCCGGCTCCGTCCATTCGAGCAGCTCGTCGAGGATCTGGCGGGCCTCGACCTCGCGGCCGGCCCGGAAGTCGATCAGCTTGCCGTCCATCCCGTATCGGATCGCCCGCCAGAGGTTCTCCTCGATCTCCCGGTCGCGCAGCGGCCGGTCGCCCCGGTTGGCTCCCGAATCGAGGTCAATCGCCGACTGGGCGATCACTGCCGCTATCAGGCCGGCCAGCGCGGTCGACTCCGGGCCGCTTGCCTGGGCATCACATACCCGGACCTCGACGGTCCCGAAGGCGTGGTGGGGCCGTACGCTCCACCAGAGCTGAGTCGCCTCGACCACCGACCCGACCTTCTTCAGGGTCTCGATGAACTCGGCGTATTCGGCCCAGTCCCCGAATCTTTCCGGCACCCCGCAGCGGGGAAAAGTCCGGGTGAAAATCTCCGTCCGGACCGAGGCCAGCCCGGTGTCCCGGCGATCGAGAAACGGAGAGTTGGCGGATACGGCCAGCAGAATCGGCAGCTGTTCGCGCAGCCAGTCACAGACCTCGATCGCCCGGTCCGCTCCCCGGATCCCGACATGGACGTGGAGGCTCCAGGTGTTGTTCCTCTGTGCGACGTAGCCGAGGTCTTCCTTGAGGCGCTGGTAGTGGGGCGTGTGGATGATCTCCTGGTCGAGGTAGTTCGCCCAGGGGTGGGTGCCCATCGAAACCAGCGATGCGCCGCGCTCGCGAGCCAGCCGGAACAGCCTGGACCTGCGGTCGGCCTGTCGCTCGACCGCCTCGGCCATCGACCCCGAGCGGCCCGACCGGATCTCGATCTCCGATGCGATCAGCTCGCCGGCCGCGGAATCGGCCAGCACCGGATCGGACGCGGCGGCCTTCAGCAGTTCGGGGAACCGGTCGGCCAGCTCGAGCGTTTCGGGATCGACGATTGCGAACTCTTCCTCGAGACCGATCGTGAAGTCACGCGAAGCCTCGAAGACTTCACGAACGACGTTGAGATCGAGCAGGCCGGAATCGGGCAAGTTGATTCAGGAAAGGTAGAAGTAGAGGGCGAACAGCAGGTCGACAGCCGGGCTCGAGGTGTGGACCGTCACTTCCGGGGGGACCTGAAGCAACTGCTCCGTGTAGTTGAAGATCACCGTCACCCCCGACTCGACCAGCCCGTTGGCGACCTCCTGCGCGGCGGACGTCGGGACCGCGAGGACCCCGACCACGATCGAGTCCTCCTCGACCGCGCGGGGCAGCTCGGAGAAGTCCCGCACGGTCAGCGACCCGACCCGGGTGCCGATGCGGTCGGGGTCGACGTCGAAAAGAGAGACGATCTGGAAACCGTGGTCGGCGAAGATGTCCGAATCGGCGATCGCCTGGCCGAGCTTGCCGGCCCCGAACAGGGCGATGTTGTGCTGTCCCGCGGTCCGCATGATCTTGCGGATCTCGTCGACCAGGAAATCGATCCTGTAGCCGACCCCCCGTTTGCCGAACTTGCCGAAGCCGGAGAGGTCGCGCCGGATCTGGGTCGGATTGATGTGGGTGTACTCGGAGAGCTCCTGCGAAGAAATGGTCTCGCGACCCATCTTGCGGGCCTGGATCAGGACCTGCAGGTACCGCGAGAGGCGCGCCGCGACCCCGAGCGAGAGACGCTCCCCGGGGGCGACCACGACCGGAGATCCCTCACTGCCTGGTTCTGACGGGGACGGCATCGCATCAGCGTACCTGTCCCCGGGCCCCCGGGGGGCCGGAATCGAGTTCGGTCAACGCAGCCCGGACCGCGTCCGGCTCGAAAATGAGCTCGCCGATGATCCCCCCTCCGGCCTCGATCACCGGGATCCGCTCGAGGTAGCGCCGCAGCAGCTCTTCGTCCCCGTCGATATCGACTTCGATCAGCTCCAGGCCGGGGAACTCTCCGCGAAGCTCGCCGAGGCCGGCCATCGCCTCCTCACAGAGGTGGCAGCCCGGCCGGCTGTATACCCTGACGATCACCGGCGATCACCTGTGGCGAAGGCGTTGAAACCCAGGTACTCCGGGTACTCGAGGGCCTCGGTGAATTGCGCGGCCGAGCCGATCATCGCGGCGTTGTCGGTGCAGAGCTCGATGCCGACCAGCTTCAACCGGATCCCGCGGTCGTCACAGATTGCCGCGACCGCCCGCCGCAGCGGTCCGTTCGCGGCTACCCCTCCGCCGAGCGCGACGGCCGGCCAGTCATCGAGGTCGAGTGCCCGCGAGAGCTTTGCCGCCAGTTGCCCGACTATCGCGGCCTGATATCCGGCCGCGAGATCGGCCCGGCGAGTCTCCACCCCGTCCTCGCCGAGGTCGCGGCAGCGGTACACCAGCGAGGTCTTGAGGCCGCTGAAGCTGAAGTCGAGTCCGGGGTCACGACTCATCGCGACCGGGAACTCGAATGCCCCGGGATCGCCGCTCGCCGCCAGCGCCTCGAGGGCCGGCCCGCCGGGGTAGCCGAGCCCCAGCAGACGAGCCCCCTTGTCAATCGCCTCGCCGGCCGCATCGTCAACGGTCTGACCGAGGACTTCGAAACCGGACCGCTCGCGCACTCCGGCCAGCAAGGTGTGGCCGCCGCTGGCCAACAGGCAGAGAAACGGCGGATCGATCGGCTCGGGCTCGAGGAAGTTGGCCGCGACGTGGCCATGCATGTGATCGGTCGGGACCAACGGAAGCCGTCCCGGTGCCGCGATCGCCTTGGCCGCGCTCAACCCGACAAGCAGCGCACCGATCAGTCCGGGTCCGGCGGTGACCGCCACCTTCTCGATCTGACCGATTCCGACTCCTGCCCGGGCCAGTGCGTCCTCGACCACCGGGCCGACGAGTCCGAGATGCTGGCGAGAGGCGACCTCGGGAACGACTCCGCCGAAGCGGTCGTGGATTCCCTGGGAAGAAACCACACTGGACAGCACACGGGGTCCCTCCAGGACCGCGGCGCAGGTGTCGTCGCAGGAGGTTTCGATCGCCAGCAGCGGCACCGTTCAGTGCTTTCCGGGCGGCGGATCGCCGAGCACCGTGGCCGGCACCCCGGCCCGCTCCGGGTCACCCCGCCACATGATCAGCGCATCCTCGCCGGTGTCCGGGTAATACCCCTTGCGAAAACCGCGGGCGCGGAAACCGAGTGACTCATAGAGCGCGATCGCCGGGACGTTGGACGGTCTGACCTCGAGCGTGACCGGGCTCTCGCCGGGGATCCGGGCCAGAGCCGCGTCGATCAGGCGGGTCGCGAGGCCCTGCCGCCGCTCTTCGGGCGTGACCGCGACGTTCATCAGGTGCCAGGCCAGGTCGAAGCGGGTCAGCACGATGTAGCCGGTGATCCGGCCGCCATCTTCGGCCGCAAGGCTGACGCTGCCGGATTTCGACATTTCGAGGACGAACATCCCGGGTGACCAGGGACTGGTGAACGAGCGGCGCTCGAGCGCCGCCACCGCCGGAAGATCGGCGAAGGTCATCGTCCGGATCAACGGACCGGCAGTCCGGTTCGCGGGCGGAGAATCAGGTTTCGGCGTCTCGGCCGTCTCGTTCAAGCCAGAGTTGGGCATCGGGGACTCGCAGGTAGACCGGCTCCGGCGTGGTGCCCGGAGCGACCGGTTCGGCTGCGGCGCCGAGTTCGCAAACGGCGCGGCCGTCGAGCCGGTTAATATCCGCTTCGGGCCCGGCGACATCGGCGCCGTGCTGTTTCAGTTCGTCCCTGAATCGTACCGCCCCCGGGCCGGCCAGCAGGGGTGAGGGCCGCCCGTCGCCGATCAGCGATCCGATCCGCCCGCCCAGCTCGGCCGGCGGGCACACGCAAGGCGGCCATTCGACCCGGCCTCCCGGATCTACCAGGGCCGCGAAGACTTCGCCCCGCCTCGCGTCCAGGACGGGCAGCGCCGGCCGCACGCCGGCCCCGGAATCCCGGGTCTGAATGGTCCGGCCGAGCGCCTCGAGCGTCGACACCCCGGCCACGGGCTTCCCGGTTGACAGGCACAGCCCGGCGGCAGAGGCGATTCCGATGCGAAGCCCGGTGTAGCTGCCGGGACCGGTCCCGACCGCGATCCGGTCGACCGAACCCCACCCGCCGAGCGCGGCAACCGCCCGCTCGACCGCGGCGAGCAGGGCTTCACTGTGAACCGGGCGACCGTCTCCGCCTGGCCGGAGCGCCGTCTCGCTGACGATTTCGCCGCTGTCGGACGCGGCCACCACGGTCTCGTCGGTCGCGGTATCAAAGCCGACGATCTTCACCGGTCGCTCCGGTAGGGTGGTCCCAGCACCGGGGCGACCGCCCCCGGCGAAACCGAGAACGGAGAACCTGAGATGATCGCTGACAATCGTTTGCCCACGGCGCTGGCCATTCTCGCATTGGGTGCGACCGGGATGTTCGCGGCCGGCTGTGGCAGCGACACAAACGACAAGATCCAGTCGGCGACCGACGAGGCCAACAAGCAGCTGGACAAGGTCCAGAAGCAGGTTGACAAGGCCCAGGAAGACGCAAGCAGCAGTGCGGACAAGGCCGGCCAGGCCAGCGACGACGCCGGCCAGGCCCTCGACGACGCCCAGCAGCAGGTCGACAAGGCCCAGCAGGACGCCACCCAGGCCGTCCAGGACGCGCTGGATCAGGCCGGCAACTAGACCCGGACCCGGAAGCTCCTCCGGCCGATGGCCGCGGGCGGGGAACCGGGCCGGTCGCAGGCCTATCCGGGCCGGGTGATCTCGATCCTCCTCAGGTCCCCGCCGAGGTGGGCGAGCGAAACGGTGAACAGGCGGCTGCCCATGCCGGCAAGGGCCGGCTCGGCGCTGCCCGGCCACTCGACGAAGACGATCCGGTCGGGGCCGAAATACTCGGCCAGCAGGCCGGGGTCCTCGTCTTCGATCGATCCCAACCGGTAGAAGTCGAGATGGGACACCGGGCAGCGGCCGTGATAAGTCCGCCCGATCGTGAAGGTGGGCGACGGGATCGAGCCCCGGACCCCCAGTTCCCCCATCGCCGCACGGATCATCGTCGATTTTCCCGCCCCGACCTCGCCCCTGACGAGAATCACGTCACCGGGGCGCAGGTCAGCAGCGAGATCCCTGCCCGCCTCCCCGGTCCGCTCAGGGCCGTCCGAATCAATCGCCGTACCCCCGCCCTCTTCCGGGCTCACGCGCCCGCTCCGGGCAGGGGGCGTTCGAGCAGCTCCGGCAGCGTCGCCAGATCGGCGGCCAGCAGTTCGGCCGTACCGGTGGCCCTGAGCGCCGCGGCCGGGTGAAACAGCGGCAGCAGGAAGACCTCGTGCGAACCGAGTTCTCTGACCTGCGGTCGTCCATGGACCCTGGTGATTCCGGTCTGGTCTCCGGTCAGCAGCTTCGTCGCGAAGTTACCCAGGGTGGCAACAACCCGGGGTTCGATCAGTCTGATCTGCTCGTTCAGCCAGGGGCGGCAGGTCTCTATCTCGGAGCTCGAGGGGTCGCGATTGGCCGGCGGCCGGCACTTGAGCGTATTGGCGATGAAGACATCCTCCCTCGCTATCCCCACATCGCCGAGCATCCTGGTCAACAGCGCGCCCGATCTGCCGACGAACGGCAGCCCCTGCCGGTCTTCTTCCCCGCCCGGGGCCTCCCCGACGAACATCAGGTCGGCATCCGCGTTGCCGGCGCCGAAAACGACCTGAGTCCGGGACTGGCTGAGCGCGCATCGCTCACAGGCCCGGGCTTCGCGAAATACCTCGACCAGTTGCTCACGCCTCTGTTCAGGTGTAGCCGCCATTGCGGCAGCCTATAATTGCGTCAGGCCGTCACTCGATCGTTCGAGGACGGACCTGAATCCAGTCAGCTTCACAACCCGCCCAAAGGGGCTCCAAACCGTCTGGTATCGCCGCGAGGGAACTGGAACGGACACATGACTACGACCACCGACAGAGCAGAGTCGACCACCGTCATCGGCGCCGGCCGGGTCGGCCGCTCGATTGCCGCGGTGGCAGAGGCTGCCGGGCTCGAGGTCGAACTTCGCACCAGAGCCGACGGACTGGAACGGCTGAAAGGCAGGACCGTCCTGCTCTGCGTTCCGGACCAGGAGATAGCCCCGCTGGCCGGCCGGATCGGGGAACAGGCAGGCCTCCCCCGGCTGCTGGGCCATACCAGCGGAGCGACCCGGCTGGACCCGCTGGCCGGCCACTCGAGCCAGGGCAGCTTTTCGCTCCACCCGCTCCAGACCGTTCCCGACGGGGAGACCGACCTGGCCGGCTGCCCGGCGGCGGTCGCCGGCTCCGACCCCCCGGCGCTCGACTTCGCCACCGGGTTGGCCGGGGCTCTCGGTATGGAGCCGTTTCCGGTATCCGAGGCCGATCGCGCGATCTACCACGCGGCCGCCAGCTTCGCCTCGAATTTCCTGGTCACTCTGGAAGAGACCGCGGCCGGCCTGCTCGGCGAGATCGCGGTCGAGGATCCCCGTGCAGTGCTCACACCGCTGGTCGGGCGCAGTCTCCAGAACTGGACCGAAAGGGGTGGGGCCGCGCTCACCGGGCCGATCGCCCGGGGTGACACAGCAACGGTGGAACTCCACCGGAACGCCCTGGCCGAGCGGCGCCCCGACCTGTCAGATCTCTATGAAGCACTGGCCCTGCAGGCTTCGACTCTGGCCGGTGAGCCACGATGAAGATCCTGCGAACCCCGGCCGAGATGAGCGATGCCCGGGACCAGGCTCGCCGCGATCGGATCACGGTCGGGCTGGTGCCGACCATGGGCTACCTGCATGAAGGTCACGACTCACTGCTGAAGGCCGCCCGGGAACAGTGCGACCGGGTCGTGATGAGCCTGTTCGTCAATCCGACCCAGTTCAGGCCCGGAGAGGACCTGACTACCTACCCCAGGGATGAGCAGCGCGACCTTGCGATCGCCCGTGGAGCGGGAGTCGACCTGGTCTACGCCCCCGAGGCGGACGCCATCTACCCGCCCGGCTTTGCGACCGAGGTTGCCGTGACCGGCCTGACCGAGGTGCTCTGCGGAAGCCCCGACAGCCGCGGGCCGGGCCACTTCACCGGGGTGACCACGATCGTCGCCAAAGCTGCTCAACACGGTTGATCCCGACTTCGCCTACTTCGGCCAGAAGGACGCCCAGCAGGCAACCGTGATCCAGCGAATGGCCGAGGACCTCGAATTCCGCACCCGGATAGTCGTCCTGCCGACCGTGCGCGAGCGCGACGGCCTGGCGATGAGCTCGCGCAACGCCTACCTCTCCGAGGAGGCGCGCGGGCGGGCGGCGGCGATCTGGAAGGCCCTGCTCGAGACCGAGTCCGTCTACGCCGTCTCGGGCCTGGAGGCCGGACTCGAGGCCGGCCGCGAAGAACTGAACCGGGCCGGCATCACTCCCGAGTACTTCGAAGCACGCTATCCCGGCACGCTCGACCCGGCGGAGGCCGAAAGCGACGAAGCAATTCTGATCGCGGTCGCCGCCGATGTCGACGGGACAAGGCTTATCGACAATATCCTGATCGAACCAGAGAAGGGCAAGGTGAACGCAACATGAGCACCGGCAAGAGAGATGACGAAGAGCGCCGTCCGATGACGATCACCCGGCTGGCGGAAATGAGCGAAGCCGGGGAGCCGATCGCGATGATCACCGCCTACGACTTTCCCTCGGCCGAAGTGGTCGAGGCGGCCGGAGTCGACGTGGTCCTGGTCGGCGACTCGGCGGCAAACTGCGTGCTCGGCTACGACAGCACGGTGCCGGTCGGAATGGACGAGATGACGATCCTGGCCAAGGCGGTGCGCCGGGGGCTGAAGACCCCGCTGCTGGTCGGTGACCTGCCGTTCGGCTCGTATGAAGCCTCGAACGAACTGGCGATCGCCAGCGCCCAGCGCCTGGTCAAGGAGGCCGGCTGCGACGCGGTGAAACTGGAGGGCGGCGGCGCTTCGGTCGAGCGGGCCGAGGCGATCATCAGGGCCGGCATACCGGTCATGGGCCACGTCGGGCTGACCCCTCAGACCGCGACCGCGCTCGGCGGCATGAAGGCCCAGGGCCGCACCGCTGAACGGGCGATCAAGGTCGCTGACGACGCGCTCGCCCTGGAGCAGGCCGGGTGCTTTGCGATCGTGATCGAAGCGGTGCCCGAGGCGGTGGCCGCGATGATCGTGGCCAAGCTCGACACCCCGACCATCGGCATCGGCGCGGGAAACGCGACCTCCGGACAGGTGCTGGTGCTGCACGACCTGGCCGGGATCAACGACGGACGGCTGGCAAAGTTCGTCAAACGCTACGCCGACGTCAGGGGCGAGATGCTGAAAGGCGTCGAGGGCTATGTCTCCGAAGTCCGGGCGGGCTCGTTCCCCGGGCCGGAGCACGTCTACAGCGTCGATCCTTCCGAGCTCGACGGCCTGCGCCGCCGGCTCGACGAGGGCGACCTCGAGTCAAGTTATTCCTGGGACTGGGAGCCGCTTCCCTGAGGCCGGAACTCGATCTCGCGGATCACCCTGGCCGGGGAGCCGGCGGCGATCACGCCCCGGGGAAGATCCTCGGTAACGACTGAATTCGAGCCGATCACGCAGCGGTCGCCGATGGTCACGCCACCGGTCACCACGCAGTTGACCCCGAACCAGCAGTTGGAGCCGACCCTGACCGGGCCCTTCGTGGTGAAACCCTGCCAGGTGACCGGCAGGTCGGGATCATCGAACCGGTGGCTGGCATCGCCGACAAAGCAGCCGTTGGCGAACATGACGTGATCCCCGATCGTCACCTCCTGCTGGGCCGCGACCATGACCCCGCGGTTGAGGAAGCAGCCGTCGCCGATCGATATCCGGGCCTCGGGCGACATCGTGATCCAGCAGCCCGGCTCGAACAGCGTGCCCTGACCGACGGTCAGCCGGCCCGACTCCAGGCCTTCCAGGACTTCGCCTTCAATCGGGTGGCGGATGTAGGACCCGCGGCGGGCCATCTCCCGATCCAGCCGGAACCGGCGGACCGGCCGGTGGTTACGCTCGTACCAGCGGCGCTTCTGCCACCAGATTTTCCAGCCGCTCTGATCTTCCACGTCACTACTTTGTCAGAGGCGGATAAGGTGCGACAGACACGTCTGGCGAATATGGGATGCGGCCATGAGCGCGGCCCGGGAAGAGAGCGATGTTCTGGCGCAAGAAGGATTCAGAGAAACCTGACGACCAAGCCGGATCCGGGGGCAACCCAGCGACCGCGCAGCTCCCAAGCCACTCCGACGGCAGCGGCCCGGCCGATTCCGGACACGGCGACCTGGTCGGCGGGATCGATCTCGGCGGCACCAAAGTCGCCGCGGCGGTGATCTCCCCCAACTACGAAATCCTCTCCTATCGTCGTAGTCCCACTCCCGCCAAAGGCGGCCCTCCCGATGTGGTCAAGGCGATGGCGCTGACCATGCAGGATGCGGCCGCCGATGCCGGGGTCGAGCCCGGCCGGCTCCGGGGGGTCGGGGTAGGGGCGCCCGGTTCAGCCGATTCCGCTACCGGTGCGCTCAGCGGCGCCGGGAATCTTCCCGACTGGTCTGGCGAGTTCCCACTCGGAACCACGCTCGGCACGGCCCTCAATACACCGGTGGTCGTGGGCAACGACGTGCAGGTGGGCACCGACGCCGAATACAGGCTCGGGGCCGGCCGCGGGTTCAGCAGTCTGCTCGGCGTGTTCTGGGGCACCGGGGTCGGCGGCGGGATCGTGCTCGACGGAAGGCCGTGGAAGGGCCGGGGCCGGGCCGGGGAGATCGGCCACACAATGGTTCGCCGGGGCGGCGCCCGCGGGCTGAACGGGCTGAACGGCACGGTCGAGGCCTATGCCGGACGCCGTTCGATGGAGGAGCAGGCTCGGCTGGAGGTCAAGAAGGGACGGAAGACCGACCTGTTCAAGCTGATGAAGAAACACGACAAGCCGCATCTGACCAGCCGCGTATGGTCCGACGCGCTGGAAAAGGACGACGAACTGGCGATCGATCTGCTGAACCGGGCAGTCAAGGCCCTCGCCGCCGGCATCGCTTCGGCGATCAACCTGCTCGACGTCGAAGCAGTAGTCATCGGCGGCGGCATGGGGGTCCGTTTCGGCGACACGCTGGTGCCCAAGATCATCAGCCGGATGGACCGCTACCTGCTGAACCCGGACAACCCTCCGGCGATCAAGGTCGCCGGCCTCGGCGATGACGGCGGGGTAATCGGCGCCGCCCTGCTGCTGGATCCCAAGCCGTAGGAGCCGGCCACCTGACCGGCTGTCA
This sequence comes from uncultured Solirubrobacterales bacterium, assembly GCA_963766115.1. Taxonomy (GTDB): domain Bacteria; phylum Actinomycetota; class Thermoleophilia; order Solirubrobacterales; family 70-9; genus 67-14. The sequence goes on along the minus strand of CAVXYR010000006.1, from coordinate 145,698 downwards.
GGGGCGAATCGCCAGTTTGTGGCCGGGACTGGCCGCCTGTCTTTGCCAGGCTTCGGCCGCCCGATCGAGGGGAAGCAACTCGACCTCGATCTCGAGTTCGCCCCTGTCCGCGTGATCACACATCGCCCGGAAGGCAGCCTCCTGGACCTCCCGCGGCGCCCAGAAGTTGCGATGTCCCCGGATGTCGAGCATCGCGCCCCGCAGCCGGCCTGCTGCAATCGTCGACTCCCTGCCGGCAGAATTGCCGACCTGGATCAGCCGGCCGGTCGGCTTGATCGCCCCGATCGCCGCCGCCGCCGGTTTGCCCCAGAGTCCGTCGATGACCAGGTCGGGCCCTCCCCCGGTCGCCTCGAGAATCGATTCGGTGAGTCCGGCCGCCCCGGTATCGACCACCGCGTCGGCCCCGAGGCCGAGGACCTTCTGTCGGCCCGCGGCGCTCCTCGCCGCGCCGGTCACGCGCCCGGCGCCGAGCAGCCGGGCCGCCTGGACCGCGATCTGTCCAACCGTTCCGCTCGCTCCGAGCACGAGCACGCTCTCGCCCGGCTGAAGCCGGCCCCGCCACTGAAGCGAGAGCCAGGCGGCCATCCCGGCCACCCCGAACGCGATCGCCTGCTCCGACCCGGTCCCACCGGGTACGGGAATCCCGCTTCCGGAGTTGATCACGGCGCTCTCGGCCAGCGATCCCGAAGGCGGGATCGCCCCGTCAAACCAGACCCGCTCCCCACTCCTGAGTTGTCCGATCCCCTCTCGCCCGGTCACGTACGGGACCGGCGGCTGTCCGGCGTCGAAGGTCCCCGAGGCGATCGCCAGATCGACCGGATTGAGGCCGGCGATCTCGATTTCCACGACTTCCTGACCTTCACCCGGCACGAGCGGCCCGACCTGTTCGACCGAAGGCGGCTCGCCGTATGAGTTGATCACCGCGGCCCGCATGCGACCCTCAGGCGGCGACCGCGACTTGAAGGCCGAGCGGCTCCCTGAGGAAATCGCCGGTGTACGACTCGGGAACTGACGTGATCTCCTCCGGCGTGCCGGTGGCGACCACCCGTCCTCCCCCGTCGCCTCCTTCGGGCCCGAGGTCGATCACCCAGTCGGCGCTCTTGATCACGTCGAGGTCGTGCTCGATCACTATCACCGTGTTGCCGGCGTCGACCAGCCGCCCGAGCACTTCCAGCAGGCGGCGCACGTCACCGAAATGGAGACCGGTCGTCGGCTCATCGAGGATGTAAAGGGTCGAGCCGGTCGCCACCTTGGACAGCTCGGAAGCCAGCTTGATCCGCTGGGCCTCCCCGCCCGACAGGGTGGTCGCGGGCTGTCCCAACCGCACATATCCGAGTCCGACGTCGTTCAGCGTCTTCAGCCGGCGGGCGATCTTGGGGATGCTCTCGAAGAACGGGTGGGCCTCCTCGATCGACATCTCGAGCACGTCGGATATCGACTTGCCCTTGAACCGGACCTCGAGCGTCTCGCGGTTGTAACGGTGCCCATGGCACTGCTCGCAGGGCACGTAAACGTCGGGCAGGAAGTGCATCTCGATTTTGATCTGGCCGTCCCCCTTGCAGACCTCGCAGCGGCCGCCCTTGACGTTGAAGCTGAAGCGGCCCGGCTTGTAGCCCCGGGCCCTGGACTCCTGGGTCGCGGCGAAAAGCTGCCGGATGTGGTCGAAGACCCCGGTGTAGGTGGCCGGGTTGGAGCGGGGCGTGCGGCCGATCGGCGACTGGTCGATGCTGATGATCTTGTCGATCTGCTCGATCCCGTCGATCCCGTCGTGTGGCCCCGGCCGGAGCTTGCCCTGGTGGAGCCGGTTTGCCACCGCCGGATGGAGCGTCTCGTTGACCAGCGTCGACTTGCCCGAGCCCGACACGCCGGTGACGCAGGTCAGAACGCCCAGTGGGAACCCGACGTCGACTCCGGTCAGGTTGTGCTGACGGGCCCCGCGTACGGTCAGCGCCCCGTCTGCCTCGCGCCGGGAGGCCGGCACCTCGATTCCCTCGGCGCCGATCAGGTACTTGCCGGTCAGTGAATCGGGGTTGGCCTGGACCTCCGCCGGAGTTCCCGAGGCGACCACGTATCCACCGTGCTCACCGGCCCCCGGACCGAGGTCGACCAGGTGATCGGCGGCCTTCATCGTGCCTTCGTCGTGTTCGACCACGATCACCGTGTTGCCGAGGTCGCGAAGCCGCTCGAGGGTCCCGATCAGCTTCTCGTTGTCACGCTGGTGCAGACCGATCGAAGGTTCGTCGAGCACGTACATGACCCCGACCAGGCTCGACCCGATCTGGGTGGCTAGCCGGATCCGCTGGGCCTCCCCGCCGGACAGCGTCCTGGCCGACCGGGCCAGCGAAAGGTAGCCGATCCCGACGTTGACCAGGAACGAAAGCCGCTCGGCGACCTCCTTGACGATCAGCCGGGCGATCGCCCGCTCGGTCTCGGTCAGCTCGAGGGCCTCGATCCATTCCCGGGCCGCGCTCGCCGACATCTCGGTGAAGTCGCGGATCGAGATCCCCCCGACCGTGACCCCGAGCGTCTCCGGACGCAGCCGCGCGCCGTGGCAGGACGGGCAGGGCTGTTCGGCCATGTATTCCTCGATCCGGTCCCGGACCGATTCGGAATCCGATTCCTGGTAGCGCCGCTCGAGGTTGTTGACCAGCCCCTCGAACTTGACCGAGTAGCTCCGGCGCCGACCCGAGCGGGCCTTGGTGCGGATCGTGTGCCGTTCGGTTCCGGTGCCGTGGAGGAAAATCTCCTGCTGCTCTTCGCTCAGATCCTGCCACGGTGCGTCGATGTCGATCCCGTAGGTCTCGGCGACCGACTTGATCAGCCGCTTCCAGTAGCCGGAATAGCCCATGCGCCAGGGCTGAAGCGCGCCTTCGGCCAGCGAGAGGGTCGGATCGGGCACGACCAGCTGGGGATCGATCACCCGCTTGAAGCCGAGCCCGGTACAGGTCGTACAGGCGCCGTGTGGCGCGTTGAAAGAGAAGATCCGGGGCTCGAGCTCGGGCATCGAAGTGCCGCATTTCAAACAGGCGAAGTTCTCCGAGAAGAGCAGCCGCTCGCCGTCGACCACCTGGATCTCCACCAGGCCGTCGGCCATCCCCGCGGCTGCCTCGACCGATTCCGAGAGCCGACGACGCAGGTCCGGTTTCATCACCAGCCGGTCGACCACCACAGAGATGTCGTGCTTGAACTTCTTGTCGAGCTCGATCTCCTCGTCGAGCATGCGCATCTCGCCGTTGACCTCGACCCGGGCGTAGCCGTCGGTCCGCATCCCCTCGAACAGCTTGCCGTACTCACCCTTGCGTCCCCGGACCACCGGCGCCATCACCATGAAGCGGCTGCCCTCGCCGAGGGTCATCAGCCGGTCGGTGATCTGCTCCTGGGTCTGGCCTGTTATCTCGGCCCCGCACTTGGGGCAGTGGGGCCGCCCGATCCGGGCCCAGAGCAGCCGCAGGTAGTCGTAGATCTCGGTCACCGTGCCGACCGTCGAGCGGGGATTGCGCGAGGTCGTCTTCTGGTCGATCGAGATCGCCGGCGAAAGTCCCTCGATCGAGTCGACGTCAGGCTTCTCCATCAGGCCCAGGAACTGCCGGGCGTAGGCCGAGAGTGACTCGACGTAGCGTCGCTGGCCCTCGGCGTAGATCGTGTCGAAGGCGAGGCTCGACTTGCCCGACCCGGACAGCCCGGTCATCACGATCATCGCGTCCCGCGGCAGGTCGAGATCGATGCCCTTGAGGTTGTGCTCGCGGGCACCGTTGATGACGATTCGCTCGGATCGGGTCACTCGGGGCATTCTAGGGGACCGAACAGACGTTCGATCGCACCGCCGGTTCCGCCCCGCAGTGTCTGGGCAGAGCGGCCGGAGGACTTCAGGAGTCCTGCCAGACAACCGCGACCAGTTCGTGACTGCCTGGAAGTCCTTTCAGTTCAACCTCGCGAGGTTCGGCGAAGACGAGGTCGGCGGCTTCGGCGGCTTCGGCGGCTTCGGCGGCTTCGGCGGCTTCGGCGGCTTCGGCGGTGACCAGGATCTCACCCCCGCCGGCCTGGTCGGCGACCCGCGCCGCGAGCGCGACGCTGCTTCCGAAGAGATCACCGCCCTTCTGAAGCGCCGATCCTGTGTGGATGCCGATCCGGACCGTGACCGGCGCGCCGCGCAGGCGGCGGGGCCCGGAGTCGAGCTCACGCTGGATCTCGATCGCCGAGCGAATCGCGCCCTCGGCACCGGCGAAGGCGATCATGAACCCATCACCCTGCGACTTCACGACATGCCCGCCCTGCGCGCCGGCGCATTTGCGGACGATCTTGTTGTGGGCGCCGAGCGTCCTGAGCCAGGACTTGTCGCCGAGCTCCTGGTTGAGCGCGGTGGAGCCCTCGATGTCCGAGAAGAGGATCGTCAGAGTGCCATCCCTCGCCGCGAGTTCACGCAGCTCGGGTTCCGCATCCTCCGCCCAGCCGGTGAGCTCGTCGAACGAGCTCCAGAGCACCTCGCCGAAGCCCTCGTCTCTGACTCGCGATGCGGCACGCAGCACAGCCTTCAGAGGCGTCAGCGAAGCCAGGGACCAAGCCTCCCGCTCGGCCAATTCGTTCTCGAGCTCAATCTCCAGCCACCCTGCCCGGCGCCGCTCTCTCAGCCAGAGGAAGCTGACCGCGGCCAGAGCCACGCCGGTGACGACCAGAAGGATGGGGAGGATTTCGAACATTCAGAGCCGGGATGGCAACGGCACCAGTTTGTGCCGCGCGACAAGCGACGGTGGCTACAGTAGCCGACACCGGCCCGGGAGTTCCCCGCTGAGGCAACTCCGGGTTCCCTGTTGACGTGCTCGGGTTTTGCGTTCCTACGGACGGTGTAGACGCGCCGGTGCCCGACAATGGCGCGCAGACCCGCCCTGCCGGCTGCCCCTGAAATCCCTCACCCGCCGGTTGGCTTCACCACCAGGACCGGGCATTGGGCGCCTGTGGCTACGGCGCTTGCAGTCCCTCCGAGCATCAACTCTGCGAACCCTCCCGCCCCGGTGTGGCCGAGTACCAGGGCGAGCGGGCGCGCCTCCTCCGCCGCCGCCAGCAGGCCGCCGCGCGAATCGCCTTCGACAAGCTCCTCTGAGACCGAGTCGAGAGGTGCCGCAAGGCCCGCGGCGGCCTCGTGGAGTGTGCGCTCGGCGCCATGCCGGATCATCTCCCGGACGCTTTCCGTGGGCGTCCCACTGAACGGCAGGAAATAGTTGACAACGCTGAGGATCACGAGTTGCGCCGAAAACGCCACCGCGAGGTCGGCGGCGGCCTCGAGTGCCAGGTCGGCCTCCGGAGAGCCGTCGTGGCCGACGATAACCGCCGGGGCCGGAGCGACCTCGTGCCCGGCCGAGAAAAGCGCGACCGAACTCGGCGAGTAGGCGACCAGTCGCTCCGCGACGCCGCCGAGCAGAAAACCCGGCCGGGCGTGGGTACCCCGGCGCCCGGCCAGGACGAGGTCGGCCTCCGACTGTCGGGCCAGATCGATGATCTCGTGAGCCGGTCGGGACGCCTCGAGGATCACCGATTCGGCCCGCCCCCGAAGCGAGGTGCTCCCGATGACTTCGTCGAGCCATACGGCAGCCTCCTCCTCGGTCGCCAGTTCCGGGTTCTGGCGCCGCCTTCGGCGCAGCGTACGGTGTTCGGTCTCGAGGACATGCGCCACCGTGACGCCGGCATCGAAGTGGACTGCGAGAGCGGCGGCGAAAGCCAGAGCCGCATCGGCTTCCTCAGAACCGTCATAGGAGACGAGCAGACGCGAGAACATGCCACATGGATACCAGTTCTCGTCGCCGTATACTTCGCTGCGATCGCCCGGGGCCCGAGGGACATAGAGGGGGCCCGCTTCGTTTCTCAGGGGGACGTCCGGATGCTGGAGTGATCGAATTGGTGACGCTCCTGCCGCCGGCATAGGAGGAAGTCGCCCCGAAAGTGTCGCTCGGAAAGGACTCGCCGGATCGAGGGCTGCGATTGAAGTCAACGGTAGGGTGGTTTCGTGGCAGCGGACGTTCTAGTCGTCGGAGCCGGACTTGGCGGCCTGACCTCAGCCAGGGAGCTGGTCGCGGACGGCTGCCGGGTCACCGTTCTGGAAGCCCGCGATCGGGTCGGAGGCCGGATCCATACCGACACCTTCCCGGGGACCTCGACCAAGGTCGACCTGGGAGCAGAATGGGGCAGTCCCGATCACCACCTGGCACTCGGCGCAGAACTTCAGAGGTATGGGCTTGAGTTTGAAGAGCCGCCACCGGCGCGGCAACGCGTCTGGCGACTCGGCCAGCGGACGCGGCAGTTCCAGCATTCCGACGGACGGGCCTGCCTCACTGAAGCGGAAGGGGCCGAGTTAGAAAGCGCACTGAAAATGATGGGGGAAGACATACGGGCCCTCGGCTTCGAGGATGCGGGCGAGAGTCTGGCCGCCGACCGGCTCGACGTCACCTTCGCGCAGTACGTCGACTCGCTGAACCCGAGCGCTGCCGTCAGCGAAATGATCCATTCGCTCGCCTTCAGTTTTGCGGGCGGCGATCCTGAGCAGTACTCGGCCTGGATGCTGCTGCGTGAGCTGGCGGGCTACGACCGTGACCCCGAGGCGCTGTTCGGCGATGACTACCGCATCTCCGGTGGCAGCAGTTCGCTTCCGCTGGCCATCGCGGAAGAGCTGGGCGACCGGGTCCGCCTCGGGGTGCAGGTGAAGAGCATCAGAGACGGCTACCCGGGCGTGAGCGTCTCTACCGTGGGCGGCGGGGAGTTGCGGGCGTCCGCCGTTGTGGTGGCCGTGCCGATCAACGTGCTCGCCGGAATCGAATTCTCGGACGCCGCGATAAACGAACGAATCGATCAGATCGGCGGTCCTCACGCAGGTGCGGCTTCAAAGGTGTGGCTGCGGAGCAGGAACCTGCCGGCACGCTTTCAGGGCCTGGCCTGGCCCGAGCTTCCGGAGGTCTACGCCCACGCAGACGATCCCGGGCTGATCGCCGCCTTCGGGATGCCGCGCCTGGTCGGGGAAGCCGAGCCCCGGAACATGGAACGCCTGCTGCACCTGCTCCTGCCCGATCTGGAAGTGGAGGCCGTCTTCGGGCACGACTGGTGCGAGGATCCCTTCGCCCGGGGCACGTGGCTCGCCGTCCGGCCGGGCCAGCAACGTCCGGTGGCCGCTCTCAGGGACTGGAAGAGCCGGATCCTGTTTGCGGGCGCCGACCTTGACACCGGCTGGGCCGGCTGGATGGATGGCGCAATCACCTCCGGCAAACGCGCCGCGGCTGAGGCAGTCAGGCAGATCGGATTCGCGGCGTGAGTGAGGGACCCCGCAAGTCCCCTCCCGTGGAACCCATGCCCGGCGCGGGACGTGGCACCCCGTTGCCCGACAGGGCTCGAGTCGTCGTGGTCGGAGGCGGCATCGCAGGCTGCAGCGTCCTTTTCCACCTTGCCCGGCTCGGCTGGACCGACACGCTGCTCGTCGAAAAGGGTGAGCTGACCTGTGGCTCTACCTGGCATGCGGCCGGACTGTGTACCCAGTTCCACTCCAGCCGGCCGATGACGAAGTTGCTCATGCGGAGTCTCGAGATCTACCGGGAACTCGAGGGATCCATCGGGCCTGCCCGTGGACATGCGCACGGTAGGAAGCATCCGACTGGCGACCACCCCGGAAAGGGTGGACGAAGTGCGCGCCCGCCAGGGACTCGCCGAGACCCTTGGCCTTCCCTACGAAGTCGTCGGGCCCGACGAGGTTTCGAATCTTTTCCCCCTGGCCACCGTCGAAGACGTGCTGGCGGCGGCTTACCTTCCGACCGACGGCTACGTGGATCCGACCGCGGTCACCCAGGCCTTCGCGAACAACGCCCGGGAATCGGGCGCCAAGATCTCCCAGCGCACCTCCGTCACCGGATTCACCCGCACCCCGGACGGATGGATAGTTGAGACCGACCGCGGCGAAGTCGAGTGCGAACACGTGGTGAACTGCGCCGGCATGTGGGCCCGTCAGGTCGGGGCCTTCGCCGGGGCTCGTCTGCCGATCGTGCCGCTCGAGCACCACTACGTGGTTACCGAGGGGATCGACGGCGTGCGCAACCTGGAGAAGGAACTGCCCGTTCTCAGAGACCCCGAGGCCTCTTTTTACGTGCGCGGGGAAGGCGACGCCCTGCTGGTCGGTCCTTTCGAGTTCACCCCCAAGTCCTGGTCCGAGCACCGGGTTCCCGACGATTTCGAAGGCCGCCTGCTGCCCGCGAACGTGGAGCGCATAATGCCGGTTCTGCTCGATGCCGCCAAGCGCGTACCGGAGCTCGAAGACGCCGGCCTGAAGACTCTGCTCAACGGCCCCGACGGTTATACACCCGACGGGCTCTGCCTGATGGGAGAAGTCGCCGGGCTGCGTGGCTTCCACGTTCTGGCCGGCTTCAGCATCTTCGGGATCGTGTTCGGCGGAGGCGCCGGCGAGTACCTGGCCCAGTGGATCGTCAACGGGCAGCCGGACGAAAGCATGTGGGACCTGGACGTCCGGCGTTTCGGGCCCTACGCAGACTCGTTCAAACACCGCGTCCCCCGGGCAATCGAAACCTACGCACGCGAGTACAAGATCCACCACGAAGATGAGGAGACCCTGGCTGGGCGGCCCCTGAAGACCGACCCCCTCTACGACGTGCTGGCGAAGCGCGGGGCCGTATTCGGCTCGCGCTTCGGCTGGGAGCGGCCGCTCTGGTTTTCCGCCCCCGGCGAGCCGACTGTCGACGAGCCGTCGATGCGTATCCCCTGCTGGCACGAGCCGGTGGGACGGGAGTGCCGAGGGGTCCGGGAAGGCGTCGGGGTTCTGGACCAGTCGAGCTTCGCGAAGTTCGTGGTCAGCGGTCCCGGCGCCGACGACGGGCTCGCGAGACTCTGCGCCAACCGGCTGCCGGCGGAGGTCGGCCGGATCTCCCTCACCCAGATGCTGAACGACGCCGGGGGCATCGAGTGCGACGTCACGGTGGCGCGGGTGGACGAGGACGCCTTCTACGTGGTCTCGGCTGCTGCCTGCGAGGAGCACGACCTCGCCTGGATACGGGAGAACCTGCCAGCGGGCGACGAGATCGAAGTCCGGAACGTCACCGCGCGATACGGGGTGCTGACTATCGCGGGTCCGAAGTCACGCGAGCTACTGGCGGATCTCACCGACTTCGACCTTTCGAAGAAGGGCCTGCCTTTCTTCAGGCACGCGAGGATGGAGATCGCCGGCGTCATGTCCAGAGCCATGCGGCTGTCTTACGTCGGAGAGCTCGGCTTCGAGCTGCATCACCCGGTCGAATATTCGCGCGCCCTCTACAGCGCCCTGCTCTCGGCAGGAGAGCAGTACGGCCTGAGCGACTTCGGCTACCGGGCCCTCGAATCGATGCGGCTGGAGAAGGGCTACCGCCTCTGGGGCAAGGACATCCTGCCCACGCATACACCGATCGAAGCCGGATTCGAGCGGCTGATCGACTGGGACCACGATTTCGTCGGCCGGGACGCCCTGCTCGCCAAACGGGACAGTGAAGCGGAGCGCCTGCTGGTCAGCCTCGCCCTGGACCCGGACCGCCAAAATGCCCATCCGCACCAGTACGACCCGATCCATCAGGGCGACGAACTAGTGGGTCACGTGGCGGCCGGCGGATTCGGCCACACCCTGGACCGATCCGTCGCCCTGGCTTATCTGCCCACCGGGATCGCCACTTCACGCGAGCCGGTGGAGGTGACGATCCTCGGCGAGAGGACAACCGCGACCATCTCGAAGGGCGCGCTGTTCGACCCGGAGAACGAACGTCTGCGAGCCTGACAGCGAGCTCCAAAACCGGGTAACAGGAAGAAGGGAACCGGGAGGCTGGAGGCCAAGGTCAGCGGCCCCGGCAAGCTGGCCGTCGAGGGCTCAAGGGCGCCGAAGAAGAGTTCGAAGAGGGCCAAATCCCAGGGCACGGTCGAGCTGGTCATCGAGGCCGAGGGCAAGGCGGCCAGGAGGCTCAAGAAGAAGGGCTCGGTCAAGGTCATGCCCAGGTTCGCCTTCAAGCCGGAGGGCTTCCCGGGCACGTCCAAGGAGAAGCAAGTGAGGTTGGTGCGGAAGCGGCGGTAGGACTTGTAAAGCAGGATTGGACCGGTTAGGTTCGGGGTTCAACCCCTTCGTCGCTGCCTGCGTGGGGAAGCATTGACAGCGGACTGCCTTCCCCAAGGGGTTGGGAAACGGGAGGTTCGAGATGAAATCCAGACTCACGATTCGCCGGTATCGCAAGGGGGTTCGTCTGCGGCAGGGGGCGCGGCTGCGGCGTCTGCCTGTAGCTCTCTTCGCGACCCTGCTCGCAGCCATCCTTCTCGGCCCGGTCGCGGCCCAGGCCGCAGCCCAGGATCCCTGGGTGCACCCGCCCCAGGACCTCTCGGCGAGCGCGCAAGACGCCCAATATGCCGGGATCGCAATCGGCCCCGATGGAACTGCGACCGCGGTCTGGGAACGTCGCAACGGCATCCACCCCGTAGTCCAAACCGCGACCAAGCCACCGGGGGGCTCGTTCGGCCCGGTGTTCGATCTCGCGGCGAGCGGCCAGCCCTCCCAAAGATCCCAAATCGCGATCGGCGCTGACGGAACCGCGACCGTGGTCTGGGCGCGTTACAACGGCGCCAACCACATAGCCCAGGCAGCGACCCGGCCGCCGGGAGGCACCTTCGGCCTGCCGGTCAATATCTCGGCCAGCGGACACGACGCCATCTATCCCCAGATCGCGATCGGCCCTGACGGGACCACGACCGCGGTCTGGGAGGAGGTCATCATCGGCACCGGCCGAATCATCCAGGCCGCGACCCGACCACCGGGGGGCTCGTTCGGTCCGGCGGTGAATCTTTCGGCGGGCGGAGGGGGCGCCTTCGATCCCCGGGTTGCGTTCGGGCCTGACGGGACGACGACAGTGGTCTGGAGCCGCGACAACGGCAAGAACGCCATCATCCAAGCCGCGACCCGCCTCGCGGGGGGCTCGTTCGGTCCGCCGGTCAATCTCTCGGCGGTCGACCAGAGCGCCTTTCTTCCCCAGATCGCGTTCGGGCCCGACGGAACCGCAACCGCGATCTGGCGTCGCTCCAACGGCACTAACACCATCATCCAGGCCGCCACCCGACCGCCGGGGGGTTCGTTCGGTCCGGCGGAGGATCTCTCTGCGAGTGGTCAGGACGCCAACGCCCCCCAGATCGCGATCGGGCCCGACGGGACCGCAACTGCAGTCTGGCAACGCGACAACGGCACCAACTTCATCGTCCAAGCCAGGACCCGACCACCGGGGGGCTCGTTTGGTCCGGCGGTGAATCTTTCGGCGGGCGGGCAGGACACCCTCTTTCCCCAGATCGCAATCGGAGCCGACGGGACAGCAAACGCGGTCTGGCAACGCTCCAACGGCACCAACTTCATCGTCCAGGCCGCGACCCGGCCGCCCGGGGCCTCATTCGGTCCGGCGGAGGATCTCTCGGAGAGTGGGCAGGACGCCGTCTCTCCCCGAATCGCGATGGGTCCCGACGGAGCCGCGACCGTGGTCTGGCAGCGCTCCGACGGCAGCAACACCATCATCCAGACTATCTCGACCGGATCGTTGACGACCCTCCCGGGAAAGTGCAAGTTTGCGACTCTCAAACTCGGCAAGCCCACGAAGAACAGGAAGAAGGGAACCGCGAAGCTACCTGCCACAGTCAACCGCCCCGGCAAGCTGACCGTCAAGCGTTCAAAGACAGTGAAAAAGAGTACAAAGCAGGCCAGGTTCGGAGGCACGTTCAAACTGATCGTCAAGGCCAGAGGCTGGGCCGCCAGGAAGCTGAGGAGGAACGGTTCGGTCAAGGTCACGGCCAGGGTCGTCTTCAAGCAGAAGGGCTGTCCGGGCAAGACCAAGAAGAAGAAGGTGAGGCTGGTTCGCGCCCGGAGGTAGGGCTCGTAGGGAGAAACCCGGGGTGCGCGGGCTCGCCTCGTTGACCTCCTGCATCGCGGACTGCATCGCCAGCCCTGCCCGCACCGCCCTTTCGGGGTCGTCATCGTGAGCCTCCGGAGCGCCGAAGACGCCAATCACGTTGTCGCCGATGTACTTGTCGATGCGCCCACCGTGTTCGGTGATTTCGGCGCCGAGCCTCTGCAGCCCCGGCTCGACCACGGACTTGACGAGCTCCGGGTCCGCACTCTCCAATACGGCCGTAAATCCGGTCAGGTCGGCAATAAGAATGGTGGCGATACGGCGTTCTTCCGGAAGCCCGTCCACGTCCGGACACTTGCCTCCCGAGGCATCGGCCGGGAAGCCGCAGTGCGGGCAGAACCTCGCCCCCTGGAGAAGGGGCGCCTGGCATTGCGCGCACCTGTTTTCGATGGTTGCGCCGCAGGCGACGCAGAAGCTGGCCCAGGCCGGGTTGCCGGCGCTGCACGCTTCACATTCGACCGTGCGAGCCATGCCCCACTGATAGGCCTGAATCCGGGTCGAGAACAGAACTTGAACCTTCGGTCGACCCGAGGACTGCGACTCCTATCCGAATTCCGCCTCCGGCATCTCGGGCAGGCGGAAGGTCGGCCGGTAGCCACCCGGGGTTAGGCCGGCGAGCCGCTTGAAAAGCCGGCGAAACGCAGCCGGATCCCGGTAGCCGACCTGCCAGCTGATCTCTTCGAAAATCTCGGAGGAGATCGCAACGGCACCGGAGGATTCGGAGAAATTTTACGCTGAGGGGCCGGCGGTCTCCGTGACGAACATTGCGAGGGGCCCGCTTCGAACCTGCGACCCTCACGACTCGAATCCAGGGTTCGCGCCCGGGAGGCCGATAACTCAGCCGAGGCGCTCGAACAGATCGTCGATCAGGCCGTCGGTGTCGTCGAGCTCGTAGTCTCGCTGGAGCCTTTCCCGGATCGCGTCGCGGTCTGCCCCGTCCATGGCCAGCTTGGTCGCGACCAGCCGGGCGGAGACCTCGTCGTCGTTGGCACCGGCCGGCTCCGGCGAATCTGTCGCCGCACTCGGCTCCGTCCTCGGCAGCGAGCCGGACTCCTCGGCGGGACTGGCCCGGCGAAGCGCGTCACCCTCTACCCTCAGCGCCGCGACTTCGGCCTCGGCGGCGGCTATCAGAGCCTCGACCGCGACCAGATGGGCATCGACCGAAGCCCGGTCGTAACCGTCCTGCTCAGCCGGAAAATCCCGCCTGGTGACCTGATCGCGATTCACGCCCGCCAGAATACTTCAGCCCGGCTACGCCGAGTCCGGGAGTCACCGATACCGGAAGCCCTGCCGAAAATTGCGGCCGGGCCCCGATCCGGAGTCAGCCGCCGTTTGACGCCTCCTGGTAGGTCCGGTTGGGCTGGGCCCGTAGTGCGGTGGGCTCCGGCAGCGGCGTCCCCTTGGCAGTGGCGCCGCCCAGCACCGGCAGGACCAGCTTCGAGGCCATTCGGCCGCCCAGCGAGATCACGTTTTTCGTCTTGCCGCTGTCGATCGTGTCGAACTCCCACTCGGAGCGGTCGCCGCCAGTCGCCAGGATCGTCACCCGGATCTTCGACCCGGCCCGGAAAGCGTGGCTGACCGGATAGATCGGGACCCTCACTTTGGTGAAGCCCTTTTTCGGCAGCGGCTCGGCGTCGCGCTTGAGGTGGGTCGGCACCGGATCCAGCGCAGTTGACCGATCGCGATCGAGTTTGCGGTGGCTGGCTCGGAGCCAGCCGCTCTGGACATAGGTCTCGTTTCCGTCCGGCCGGACCTCGGAGATCGTCGCCTGCAGGTCCGTGTCCCGCTTCGATGACCTGAGGTACAGGTCGAGGCTCGACGGGCCGGAGATCACCACATCCTTCGACAGCGTCCCGCCGGTGAAGCCGAGGCCCCTGCCGCCGGCTACCGGAGCCCAGTCATAGTCGGGCTGGGTCGCGTTGACTCCGCCGCTGGCCAGGTTGGTCAACGGCCGCGCGCCGGGGTCGGCCAGGTAGCCGGCCTTGCTGCGCTTCGACTGCTTTGCGCCACCGAGCCTGCCGTTCGCTCCGAGGAAGTAGCGTCTCGCCTCGGCCCGGTTGGGCGGCCAGCTGGACGACTTCATCTCCCAGGTCGCCCCCTGGGCACCGAGGCCCCAGGGTCCGGCGCCGTTGTCCATCAGCAGCCGGTAACGCGGGTTGTCGTTTTTGAAGGCGGCCCGCGCGGCATTGACGTCGGCCATTCCGACGTACCTCGACTGCTCGACCGGCGCCGAGGGTCCCGCGATCGCCCCGTAGAGGTTGCCGGGCCCGGTCAGGACCCCGGGCACTTCCGGAACCCGGTCGGCCACGAACAGGTCGAGGAACTCGACCCAGCGGGTCATCGCCATAGGCCCGAGCGAGTCGGTATGAACGCCGTTCTGCATGGTCACCCAGACGTTCCGGTTGCGGTCCAGGTTGTTCAGGCTCTCGGGGAAGTGGCCACCCGTCTGCTCATCCTGGTACTGCCCGGTGAGGAAGACCGGGACGTCGACCTTCTTCAGCCAGTCGCCGGGCGCCCGTTCATCGAACAATTTCGGCTTGCGATACGGGTTGGTCTCGACCAGGCCGAGGGCGTCGAGGCTCTGCAGGCGGAGGTTCTGGTTCCTGATGCAGTGCCGGTCGCCGGCTTCGACCAGGGCCTTCGCATAGGGCTGGCCGCCTTCCGGGGCCGGCATCGCGTCGTCGACCCGCTCGGTGATCCAGGAAAGGGCGAAGCCCGAATTGAAGATTCCGCCCGGGTACCCGGTCGCCGTATAGATGTCGTCGGTGACCGACATCGGCGCGATCGCCGCCAGGTGCGGCGGCTGGGTGCCGGCCGCGAAAAGCTGGGTTATCCCGGAGTATGAGATTCCGATCATGCCGACGTTGCCGTCAACCCATGGCTGGTGGGCGACGGTCTCGATCATGTCGTAGCCGTCGTAGGTGGTCGGCAGGCCGAACAGGTCGTAGGCGCCTCCCGAACAGCCGCTCCCGCGCATCTGCACGCTGACCACGGCGAAACCGAGGCGGGGTCCCAGCAGCGAGCCGACGATCGTCGAGGTCGCCGGGGCGAGCGGGTCGTCCTTGCCGCTGGCGATCGCGGCGAAAAGGTCGTGCGGAGCAGCCGTCTGGTAGCCGGAGTGCTCGATCACCGTCGGGAATGGCCCGTCGGCGAGAGTCTTGCCGGGCGGCAGCCGCAGCGCCACTGCCAGCTCGATTCCGTCGCGCATCTTGATGTAGTTGAGGCCCTCCTGGAGGACGGGCTGCTGCTCGTAATACGACTGCCGGGGATTTGCCCCGGCCTTCAGAACCCGGATCCGCTTGGTGCCGGGGATGCGTTTGCCACTGGGCTGAAGGACCCGGTAGCCCTTCCCCGGCCTGAGGTAGCGAAAGATCTTGCTGCCAAAGCGGTCGGCCTTGCCCTTGCGGGCGATTCGCCCCCTCGGGTTGGCCAGGAGAAGCTTCGAGCCCGGCCTGGCGTCGATAACGTAAATCTGCCCGATGCTCCCTCGAGCCTTGAAGCTCGCCGTCTCGGTTCGCGTCGGAGCCTTTTTCCGAGTCGCTTCAGC
Source organism: uncultured Solirubrobacterales bacterium (assembly GCA_963766115.1). Taxonomy (GTDB): domain Bacteria; phylum Actinomycetota; class Thermoleophilia; order Solirubrobacterales; family 70-9; genus 67-14. Next base: position 130,212 of record CAVXYR010000006.1, on the reverse strand, counting down.
ACCCGGAGCCAAGACCGCCAGGAGCAGCGCCGAGAGGCACAGTCCGACCAGCAGCATCAGCGGTCGCCGCCGATCCCCGGCCATGCTGCGCTCTGCAGTATCCCCACCCACTATTTCTCGCAAGATCCCCTCCGGTCCCCTAGCTGACGTGGGGAGACTCTACCGCCTCAGGTCAGGCCCCGGCCTGCATGCCTTCGAGATCGCGCTTCAGTTCGCGCAGTTCGTCGCGCAGCCGGGCCGCCTGTTCGAACCGCAGGTCCTCGGCCGCCTCGTGCATCTCTTCCTCCAGGGTGACGATCATCTTCTCCAGCTCGTCCGGCCCCTCGAAGTCGTCGTCGCCGCTCCGCCTCCGCCGCCTGGCCGGGGCCTTGTCCTCGATCGCCAGCAGATTGCCGGCCTCGGCGATCGCCTTGCGGATCGTGGTCGGGGTGATCCCGTGTTCCTCGTTGTAGGCGACCTGGATCGCCCGCCGCCGGTCGGTCTCGGAGATCGCCGCCTTCATCGAGTCGGTTTCGCGGTCGGCGTACATCAGGACCCTGCCGTCGACGTTGCGGGCGGCGCGGCCCACCGTCTGCACCAGGCTGGTCTCGCCCCGGAGGAAGCCCTCCTTGTCGGCGTCTAGGATCGCCACCAACGATACCTCGGGCATGTCGAGGCCCTCGCGCAACAGATTGACCCCGACCAGGACGTCGTATTCACCCAGCCTGAGCTCGCGGATGATCTGGATCCGCTCGAGCGTGTCGATGTCCGAATGGAGGTAGCGGACCCGGATCCCGTGCTCGAGCAGGTAGTTGGTCAGGTCCTCGGCCATCTTCTTGGTCAGGGTGGTTACCAGGACCCGCTCGTTCAGCTCGGCCTTCGCCTTGATCTCGTTCATCAGGTCGTCGATCTGGTTGGTGGTCGGCCTGACCTCTATTTCGGGATCAACCACGCCGGTCGGCCGGACGATCTGTTCGACCACCCTTGACGACTCGGCCCGCTCGAACTGACCGGGGGTGGCCGATACCAGGACCAGCTGGTTCATCCGCTCCATGAACTCGTCGAACTTGAGCGGCCGGTTGTCGATCGCCGATGGCAGCCGAAAGCCGTAGTCGACCAGGGTCTGTTTGCGTGAACGGTCGCCCAGGTACATGCCGCCGATCTGGGGGATCGTCTGGTGCGATTCGTCGATGAAGCAGACGAAATCTTCGGGGAAGTAGTCGATCAGGGTGTGGGGCGGCGTGCCCGGGTCGCGGCCGTCGAAAATGCGCGAGTAGTTCTCTATCCCCGAGGTGAAACCGGTCTCCTTGATCATCTCGAGGTCGTAGAGGGTCCGCTGGCGGAGGCGGTGGGCCTCGAGCTCCTTTCCTTCATCCTCGAGCTCGTCGAGCCGCCTGTCGAGCTCGCTGCGGATCGCCTCCAGTGAGCGCTCGACCGAGTCCTCTTCGGTCACGTAGTGGGTGGCCGGCCAGATCGAGACGTGCTGGACCACATCGAGGATCTCGCCGGTCAGCGGGTCGAAGTGGTGGACCGCCTCGATCTCGTCGCCGAACAGCGATATACGGAAGGCGGTCTCCGCGTAGGACGGCATGATCTCGATCACCTCTCCCCTGACCCGGAAGGAGCCGCGGCTCAGCGTGTTGTCGTTTCGCTCGTACTGGAGACGGACCAGTTTGCGCAGGACCCTGTCGCGGTCGATCGTCTCGCCGACCTTGAACAGCTGCATCTGGTCGCGGTACAGGCTGGGCGAACCGATCCCGTAGATGCACGAGACCGAAGCGACGATGATCACGTCGCGCCGGGCGAGCAACGAGGCGGTGGCGGCATGGCGCAGCCGGTCGATCTCGTCATTGATCGACGAGTCCTTCTCGATGTAGAGATCCTGGGCCGGGACGTAGGCCTCGGGCTGGTAGTAGTCGTAGTAGGAGACGAAGTACTCGACCACGTTGTCGGGGAAGAACTCGCGGAACTCGTTGCAGAGCTGCGCGGCCAGGGTCTTGTTGTGGGCGATCACCAGGGCCGGCCGCTGGACCTCGGCGATCACCCCGGCCATGGTGAAGGTCTTGCCGGTGCCGGTCGCCCCGAGCAGAGTCTGGATTGGCTCGCCTTTGTCCAGGCCCTCGCTCAGTGAGGCGATCGCCTCAGGCTGGTCGGCCAGCGGCGAAAAGGATGGATTGAGGACGAAATCGGCCATCGCGCCACCTTAGCGCGACCATGTCGCCTCTACTCAGGGAGCCGCAAACGGGCCCTGACACGATCAGTTGTCCATGCCCGCTGACGGCGGTCACCACCGACGGACCCGTCCGGTACCCAGTGAACCGGTTTCAGGTGGCGATCTGCCCGCTACGGTCCGGCAGCCGCGCCTCGACCGCCTCGGCGGCGGCAGATGCTCCTCCCGCGGCTTCGAATCCCTCGGCAACCCGCCTGGCGCCCGCGGCTCGGCCGGTCGCCTTTCGGACGGCCTCCCCGAGCCGGGCGGGGTTGAGCCGGCGAGCCGGCAGCCTGGTACCCGCCCCGGCGACCTCGACACGCCGGGCAACCTCCAGCTGATCGCGCCCGAAGGGAACCGCGCAGACCGGCACGCCACGCGCCAGCGCCTTCTGGGTCGCACCCATCCCGCCATGGGTCACCGCGCAGACCGCCCGGTCGAGGATCGGGGCATGAGGGACGAACCGCTCGACCCGGGCATTCGCCGGCACTTCATAGGAAGCGGGATCCCCCGCCGGCACGGTCGCGATGACCGAGATGGGCTCGTCTTTGAGCGCTTCAAGCGCCGTCTGGACCAGCCTGCCGTCGTCCTGGAACTCGGACGAGGTGGTGACCAGGACGATCGGCTCTTCGATCTCCCCGAGCCAGGCAGGAGGGTCGGCCGGGGGGTCCCATTCGCAGGGACCGACCATGACGATGTTCTCCGGCCAGTCGCTTCGCCCGTATTCGAATGGCTCGGCGGTCATGTAAATCAGCGGATTCGGTGACCCGAAAACATCATCGACCGACGAAACCGGTCCCAGCTCAAGTCCTGCGCGAATACCGTTTATCCCCGGCAGCATCGCCTTCTCGATACTTCCGAAAACAAGCGGTCGGAGCATCCGGTCGCGCAGGCGCCCGATCGGTCCCCTAGCCGGGGCCCAACCGGGGCCGAACGGCGGCACGTCGGGCGAGCCCAGGGCCAGCGGGTAGGGGCAGAAGGCCGCCCATGGCAGGCCGGATGCCTCTGCCACAGCCATCGCCCCCCAGGTGTTGATGTCGATCAGCAACATGTCCGGGTCGTGCTCGCCGATCGCCCGTTCCAGATCGGGTGCGTCGAAATCCGCCCGGGCCGTGAAGACCCGCACGCTCCGCTCCAGGGCCTTGCGCGGATTGCCGGCCTTCCAGTCGTCGATCTCGATCGCCTCGATCTCCGGACCGATCGCCTGCGCATCGAAGCCTCGGCCCCGAAGCATGTCGAGTTCCGACGACAGGGCGCGGACGGCAACCTCGTGGCCGCACGCCTTGAGCCGGTCGAGGATCGGGGTCAGCGGGTAGAGATGCCCGCGGGCAGGTGAGGTGTAAGCGAGAATCCGGGCCATCATTCCTCCTCGGTCAGTGGTTGCAGAAGCTCGACCATGGCCAGTCCGGTCTGTCGGCGGCTGAGGCCCGCGTCACGGTGGAAGAGCTTCCATGTGTAGACGTCGCAGATCGCAACGAACTGGGCGAGACGGCGAGCGCGGGCGGCGCCGTTCAAGCCGGCCAGGGCCGGGGCGAAAACCTTCGCGCACCATTCGCGGTGAAGCCGGCGGCCCTCATCGGCGATATCACCGAGCACCGGCATCGTGTGTTCATCGGCCAGCAGCCGCAGCACGCGGTCACCGTAATCGTCGTAGTGCGCCAGCAACGCTTCGACCGCGCCGGCCACGTCCCCCGGTCGGACCCCGTCGCGCTGGGCCCTGACCGATTTCGCATCATGCTCGGCCGCCGCCCGGAACAGGCCCTCCCTGCCGCCGAAGCGGCGTATCACCGTCTGCACCGATACCCCGGCCCGGCTCGCCACTTCGTCTAGGGAGACCTGGTCGGTCGGCCGCTCCCAGAAAACCTCCACCGCGGCGTCGAGGATGCGCTCGGCGGTGGCTTCCGCGGCAGCGGCCCGGGCAACCATTCGATACGGGCGTGAGCCAGTTTTCATATTAGTCAAACTAACATGAAATGCTTGCGGCTTCAAGTTGCGTAGGGTCAGGCCATGAAAGCCGTCCGAGTGACCATCGGGGCCCTGTTCGTTCTCGCGGGAGCACTCCACTTCACCCATTCGCGGAGCTACGTCGCGATGATGCCGCCCTGGGTACCCGGGCACGAGGAGGCGGTCGCGATCAGCGGGGCCGCCGAGATCGCCGGTGGGCTCGCCCTGATGTCCGACCGGACGGCCCGTTTCGGCGGAGCCTGGCTGATCGCCCTACTGGTCGCGGTCTTCCCGGCGAACATCCACATGGCGCTCCACCCCGATCAGGTCAGGGGCCTGGATGCCCGGAACGCCACCACCCGAACCCTGCTCTGGCTACGTTTGCCACTCCAGCCGATCGCGATCTGGCTGGTCCGGATCGCCACCCGATCCGGTTGAGTCAGACCAGGCTGATTCAGGGCCCGAACAGGCCGTCCAGTCCCTGCTGAATCTGGTCTTCGAGCTCCGGCGGAATCTGGTCCGGGACGTTCTCCCTGAGCTGCTTCTCGAGCTCATCCAGGCCGCTGCCCCCACCGCTCCCGCCGCCCGAACCGCCGGAACCTCCTCCCGATTCGCCCGAGCCGCCGCTGTCGGGACCGCCGCTGCTCCCCGAGCCGGAGCCGAGTTCGTCAAGGGCACCGAGGGCGCCGTCGATCAGGCCGCCGATCCCGTCGGTGCCACCATCCTGGAAGAGCTCCGAAGCGTCGAGCGCAAGCGCGGCCATCGCGCTGACCGGCATGACCCGGACCGTGAGCCGGAGTCCCGACGCGGCGATGCCGCTGATCGCTCCGGCGTTTTCGCCGTCGTCGATCGCCCGCAGGAGCCCCGAACGGATCGCATCTTCGATCTCGAGCTCCGAGAGGCCGTTGACTTCACCGAACCGGATCCGGCTCTCTTCGCTGGCCAGGGCCCGGGTGAGCTCCTCCCGGCTCACCCCCAGCTGGCAGGCGGCCCCGTCGATCGCCGACAGAGAAAACCTCTCGGCCGTCTGCTCCAGACCCTGGGGGTCGCCCCACTCGCGGGCGTCACAGGGGTCGGCCGCGGCGGCCGGTTTGAAGTCAAGCCCTCCCGCAGCCAGATAGGCCCCGACCAGCAGGACCGCCGCGACAATTGACCCGATCAGGATCCAGAGGCCAGGCAGGCCGTCCTCCCCCGCCCCGGACGGGCTCCCACCGGCCTCTTCCGCCATCGGCTCGGTCGGCTTCTCTTCGCCGGGCGCCAGCGGTTCGGTCGGCTTCTCGTCGCCGCTTTCGATCGGCTGGGTCGGGTTCTCGTCGCCGTGGCCCATCGGCTTGGTCGGCTTTTCCCCATCCCCGGCCATCGGCTCGGTCGTGGGCTCACCTTCGTTTCCGGGGTTTCCCGGTTCGTGCGGTCCGGTCACAGGTCGAGCCTTCTGGTCAGCGAGATCGGGAGCAGGGCGAGCAGTGAAAAGACGGCCGCGAGCAGGAACGAGCTCGAAAACGCGTGGGTGGCCGCCCGCTTCAGCTGGTCCTCGAGACCGGCCAGCACCTGCTCGAATCCATCGCGCTCGATCGGGTCGGTCGGGTACGGCTCGAATGCTGGCGCGATGTCGGGCACCCGGTCACGCTGGGTGTCGACCTCCTCGGCCAGACGGGCGCCGAGCTCGATCTTCCCGGAGGTGCTGATCGGCGAGTCGAGCAGTATCGCCGTGCCGGCGTCGAGCGCGTCGGCCTGCTGGCTCTGGAGCTGGTTGGTGAAGATCGGGGTGAGGATCAGCAGCCCGACGACGACCCCGGCGTGCCGGGCGGCGATCGTCCAGCCCCCGTGGATAGAGGCCTCCGAGCGGCCGTGAAGGGCGGCTTCGGTCAGCGCCGAGAGCACCAAGGCGAGCCCGATCCCGGCCAGGATCTGCGGCGGGATCACCAGCGCGACCGAGGCCCGGGGCAACAGCCCCAGGGCGGCCAGGCCTCCGGCGAGCAGGATCGCGCCCGACGCCGCGCGCAGCCGCTCGGATTCGACCCTCGCGCCCAGCCGCGATCCGGCCAGCGCGGCCACCGGCAGCACGGTGACCACCAGGGCGGCCTCGATCGGGCTGAGCAGCCAGCCCTCGATCAGCAGCAGTACGATCAGGAACAGGGTCGCGGCGATCGCCGCCGAGACCAGGGCCAGGGCGATGTTCGCCGGCAGGTGGGGCCTCCCCTGCGGGTGTGAACCGGCCGATTCGTGGCCCGGGACGGGCGGGAGCTTCCACTCGCGCGTCTCCTCGACGATTATTTCCCGGAGTGGGATACCGGCCAGTATCGCCACCGGAACCTGGATGAAGAAGATCGACTGCCAGGAGACCAGCTCGGTCAACAGGCCCCCGAGGCCCGGTCCCACGGCAGCCCCGATCGCCCCGGCCCCCACCCAGGTCGCGATCGCCTTGCGGTCACTGCCGAGAGTCGAGACCAGCAGCTCGAGCGCCGCGGTTATCGCCACCGCCCCGCCCGCCGCCTGGACCGCGCGGCCGGTCAGCAGCGGGCCGAGGCCGGTGGCCAGGCCGCAGACCAGGCTGCCGCCGGCGAAGACGGCCAGACCGATCGCCGCCGACCTGCCGGGCCCGAATCGCCGGGCCGCCCGAGCCCCCGGCACCGCCAGCAGCGCCAGCACCAGGTTGAAGACGATCAGGACCCATGCGACCTCGGTGATTCCGGTATCGAACTGACGGTAGATCTCCGGCAGGGCGAGGACCACGATCGAGGAGTCGGCCAGGACCAGGCCGACGGCCCCCGACAGGGCCAGTGTGCGCAGGCTCATCAGTAGCCCAGCTCGAGATCGTAGATATGGCGATACTCACGTCGCTTCTCGAGCACGGCCTTGACGTAGGCCCTGGTCTCCTCGTAGTTGATGTCCTCAAGCGTCATCGCGGATCCACCCCAGTTGATGGCGTTCCCCGGCCCGGCGTTGTAGGCCGCGAGCGCCGCGACCTGGTCTCCGCCGAACTGGTCGAGCAGGTGACGCAGGTAGAAGGTCCCGTAGCGGATGTTCAGCTCGGGATCACTGAGGTCGTCGAGCACGAACTCGGTGCCGCCGCTGAGCTTCTCGATTTCCTTGGCCGTCTCCGGGGTGATCTGCATCAGTCCGCGTGCGCCCGCGTCCGAGGTCTGGTCATTGAACCGCGATTCCGAGTAGATCACCGCGGCGATCAGCGCGGCGTCGACCCCCTTCTCCTCGGACTGCTGGCGGATCACGTTCTCGTGCCGCAGCGGCAGGGTCACTTCCTGGATCCCCTTCTGGAACACATCCGCCAGCAGGACCACGGTGAGCACCGCGATGACCAGCAGCCCGAACAGGACCAGCAGCGACCGGCCGACCCGGGATTTCCGCTGGGAGGCACCGGCCGGGCGACGCCGGCTGCTGGCTGAGGATGATCGGTTGGCGGGCATGCTTCCTGTACCGGTAAAGGTTAGACAGAGCCTTCGGTCGCCTGATCCGGGCGGAGCTCCTCGAGCAGCTCACCCAGCCGGGTTTCGAGCTCTTCCGGGGTGCCGTTGTTCTCCACCACCCGGTCGGCCCGTCCGGCCTTTTCGCTCTGGGTCAGCTGACGACCCTCACGACCCTCGATTCCGACCTGGCCGCGCGAGCGGGCCCGCTCCCGGCGGGTCTCTTCCCGGGCGGTGATCGCCACCGTCAGGTCGAACCCGCCGGCCATCTCACCCTCGAAAAGCAGTGGGACCTCTACCACCGCGAACTCGGTGGCGGCACCGAGCCCCGACGCCCAGGACGAAATCTCACCCCTGACCAGGGGATGTATCTGCTTTTCGAGCCAGGCGAGTTCGTCCGGATCATTGAATACGCGGGAGCCGACCGCGGCCCGGTCGACCCGGTCGTCGACCACTATTTCCTCACCCCAGCGGTCGGCCAGGCGGCTCAGCAGCGGCTCACGGTCGAGCAGATCATGAACGATCGCGTCCGAAGAAATCGTGGCTGCGCCCAGTCGCCCGAAGGCCGCGAGCGCCTCAGACTTCCCGGCAGCTACGCCCCCGGTCAGCCCGATGGTCAGGACTGTCCGTCTCCCTCAGGTGCGTCGTGGTCAGCGTCGGTCTCGCTTTCGGCGGCTTCGGCCTGCGACTCGGCGGCAGCTTCAGCATCCTCGAATGCTTCTGCGATCGGTGATTTACCGGCCTCGGGAATCTCGTCGGCCCCGGAACCAACCTCTGCCTCGGCGGTCTCTTCAGCCTTGGTCGGCTCGGTCTCTTCAGCTTCGGTCGGCTCGGTCGCTTCAGCCTCGGTCGGCTCGACGCCAGACTCCTCCTCGCCGGCCGGAGCCTCCTCGGTGGAGACCTCTTCGGAGAGTTCGAGCTCAGGGGTCGCCTCGACCTCGGCCGAAACTCCTTCGGTCGAGTCTTCGTCTTCCGGGCCGGATGCGGCCTGGATCGCGGCGCCGAGGTCTTTCAACAGCATGTTCTGGCCCTCTACCCGCTTGATCGAGAGCGAGAGCCGGCGGCGCTCCTCGTCGATCTCGAGGATCTTGACGTTGAGGGTGGCGCCGAGTTCGACCACCTCACTCGGGTTCTCGACGTGATGGTCGGCCAACTCGGAAATGTGAACCAGGCCCTCTACGCCGTCGAGGATCTCGACAAAGGCGCCGAATGAGACGACCTTGGTCACCTTGCCCTCGAGCACATCGCCCGAACGGTAGGTGCTGACCACGCGCTGCCACGGGTCTTCCTGGGTCTGCTTCAGGCCCAGCGAGATCCGCTGGCGGTCGCGGTCGATGTCGAGCACCTTGATCTTGACCGTGTCGCCGATAGCCACCACCTCGGTCGGGTGGTTGACGTGGCTCCAGGAGAGCTCGGAGATGTGAATCAGACCGTCGATACCCTCGAGGTCGACGAATGCACCGAAGTCGACGATGTTCGAAATCTTGCCCTCGACCACATCTCCGGGCTGGAGCCGGTCGAGAATCTGGTCGCGCACTTCCTTGCGCTCTTCCTCGAGCACGGCGCGGCGGGAAAGGACCACGTTGTTGCGGCTGCGGTTGAGCTCGATCACCTTGCATTCGAGGGTCTGGCTCATGAACTCGTCGAGGTTGTGTACCCGCCGGATGTCGACCAGCGAGGCCGGGAGGAAGCCGCGGATGCCGAGGTCGATGATCAGACCACCCTTGACGACCTCGATCACATTGCCTTCGACCGGCTGGCCGGACTCGGCCGCGGCCTCGATCTTGCGCCACGCCTTCTCGAAGCGGGCCCGCTTCTTTGAGAGGATCAGCCGGCCTTCGGAGTCCTCCTTGGTGACGACCAGGGCGTCGATCTCTTCGCCGAGTTCGACCTCCTCGGATGTGTCCACCGCCTTGCGGATCGACAGCTCGCCCGAGGGAATTACCCCTTCGGACTTGTAGCCGATGTCGAGCAGCACCTCGTCGCGATCGATGCGGACGACTTTGCCGTTTACGACATCGCCTTCCTCGAACGCGACCATGGTCGCGGCGTAGTTCGGAATGATCCGGCCATCGACCTCAACCAAGAGGCCATTGGAACCTTCGACCGGAACCCCCTCTGGGGCGTGTAGGAGTGTGGATTCAGTAGTCACAGCGCGGGATGATCGCAGAAGTCGGCCAAATCCGCGTTGTAGAGGGGATTGAGCCTCGAACCGAGACGACCGCCGATACCCCTCGACCACTCCGGCATCGATTTCCGGCGCATGGCACCGGAAATCGTTGCCGGAACGCGGTTCAGTCCGAATTTCACTTACCGGCCGACGACCTGGCTGAACAGCGCGCCGGGTAGCCACTACTCTCCCCCTCGTGGCAACCCGGGCGACGAAACGCGGCTCCGAGCGCACCTCCCTGGAGGGCTCGCGCGACGTCCTGATCTGCGGCGCCAGCTTCGCCGGGCTGATGGCCGCCCGCGAGCTGGCCGGCTCCGGCGCAGATGTGCTGGTGGTCGACCGCTACGAGATCGGCGAGCGCCAGACCTCGGCCTGCGCGATCCCGACTGCCTGCCTGGAGAACCTCGGGCTGCTGGGGGCCGAGAGGCAGCGATTCAGTTCGGTCCTGGCCCACACCGCCCGCGGCACGGTCCGGCTGCCGGTCCCCTGGGAGTTCTCGACCTTCGACTACCGGACGCTGTGCGAGCTGCTCTGGGCCGACTGCGACGCGACCTTCGAGACCGCCAAGGTCAACGGCCGCGCCGCGGCGACCGTCAGGGACCCGGGCGCCGGAAATGGTCGGTCGCCCAACGGGGCAGGATCAGGTCCCGGCGATGGCCAGGTCGCTGCCGCCGATCACCCGACCGCCGCCGAGCGCATGCCGATTGCGGTCGAGACCGACCGCGGCATGATCTCGGCCCGGCTGGTGGTTGACGCGATGGGCTGGAAGCGAGTACTCGCCTCCGGCAGCGCCTATCAGCCCCCCGACGCACCGCTCTCCCGGGGCCTCGAGGTCCACCCCGCCGGCCGGCGGGAGGAGTTCGAGATCTTCATCAATCGCGGGTATGTTCCGGCCGGCTACGGCTGGTCATTCCCGGCCGATGACGAACTCCGGGTCGGGGTCGGATCGTTCGACCCCCGTTTCCACGTACGGCCGACCACCGAGACCCTGGCCGAAGACGTCGGCGTCGAGACGGTCGGCTACCAGGGCAACTGGATCCCCCACAAGCTCCGCCCGGCGATCGGCGACGGGGTGTTTTTCGCCGGCGACTCGGCCGGGCACTGCCTGCCGCTCACAGCCGAGGGAATCCGCCCGGCGCTCTACTTCGGCGCCGCGCTGGGCCGGGAATTGCGGGCCGTCCGGGACGGGCGGCAGACCCGCGAAGGCGCCCTCGCCGGCTACGAGGCCTTCAACCGCCGCCACCAGCGTCAGTTCGACCTGCTGCTGAAAGCCCAGCAGATCCTTCCGCGCTTACCGCACCGCATGGTCAAGCCGATCCTCGCCACAGCCGGCATAAAGCCGATCGCCCGCTTCCTCTTCAACAGCTACCTCGACATCGCCCCGACCGAGTTCCTCGGCCCGCCTCCCGCGACGGCCGATACGGCCGAAGTGGGGTCCGGAGAACGTCTCGTCGCCTGAGTCGGTCAGCGCTCGGGGCGCCACCGAACCTTCTGAATCCGGCATCGGTGACCCTCGGCACTTCGCCCTGTTCGGGTGTAGCATCCTGCGCGCTAGAACCGCCGCCGCCACCGCGACCTGCGAGGAGCCCCCGATGACGTATCCCGAGTCGTTCGATCACATGTTGGCCGCCTGGAACGAGCCCGATCCATCCAGGGTCCGGAGCCATCTGGAACGGGCGCTGACCCCGGACGTCGAGTTCATCGATCCCAGCATCGAGACCCACGGCGTCGACGAGTTCGAGGCGAACGTCCACAAGGTGAAAGCGGCAATTCCCGGCGCGGTCTACGCTCGAACCAGCGGGGTCGACAGCCACCATCACCTCCACCGATACTCGTGGCAGATCAGTCGAGACGGTGAGGTCCTCCTCCCGGGTTTTGATGTCGCGGAGGTCGACGGGAACGGGAAGGTCGCGAGGGTGCTGGGGTTCTTCGGCCCGCTGCCAGACGAGGGATGAGGCCCGCTGCTCAGTTTTCGACGAAGTAGCTGCCGCTGGTCTGGCCGCCGGAGAAGAACCGGCTGGTGATCGTCTTCTTCCGGGTGAAGAACTCGACCCCGTCGAGGCCGTGGGCGTGCAGGTCGCCGAGGAACGAGGCCTTCCAGCCCGAGAAGGGGAAGAAGGCGACCGGGGCCGCCACCCCGATGTTGACTCCGACCATGCCGACCTCGACATCGTGGCGGAACTTGCGTACGGCCGAGGCCGACTCGGTGAAGATCGAGACGCCGTTGCCGAACGGGCTTGCGTTGACCACTTCGATCGCCTCTTCGAGCGTGTCGACGTTGACCACGGCAAGCACCGGGCCGAAGACCTCTTCGCTGACGATCGGGTCGCCGGGCTTTACGTTGTCGAGGATTGTCGGACCGACGTAGGAGCCGTCGGGGTCTCCGCCGGGATCGCGGCCGTCGACCACCAGGTCGGCTCCGTCTTCAACCGCCTTCTCGATCCAGCCGTTGATCCGGTCGCGGGCGTCGCAAGAGATCACCGGACCGACGTCGGTCCCTTCGTCGAGGCCGTTTCCGACCGTGAGCTTCTTCGACTCCTCGACCAGGACCGGTATCACCCGGTCGTGGCCCTCGCCGACCGTGACGATCACCGATCCGGCCATGCAGCGCTGGCCGGCCGCGCCGAAGCCCGATCCGATCAGGCCCTTGACCGTAGGGTCGACAACGGCGTCCGGGCAGACGACCATATGGTTCTTGGCACCGCCGAGAGCCTGGACCCGCTTGCCGCTCTTTGCCGCACGTTCGTAGACGATCTGGGCCACCGGGGCCGAACCGACGAACGAGATCGCGTCGATCCCGGGGTGGTCGAGCATGCCCTCGACCACCTCGCGGCTGCCGTTGACCAGGTTGACCACGCCGGGCGGCAGGTCGAGCTCGTCGATCGATTCGAAGACCAGCGACTGGGTCATCGGGACCTGCTCGGACGGCTTGAGCACGAAAGTATTGCCGGTGGCGATCGCGAAGGGAAGGAACCAGAAAGGGACCATCGCCGGGAAGTTGAACGGGGCGATCGCGGCGCAGACCCCTACCGGCTGGCGGATCGTCTCGGCGTCGACGTTGCGGGCGACGTCTTCGAGGACCCGGCCCTGCATCGTGGTCGGGATCGCTGTCGCGGCCTCGACCATCTCAATCATCCGGCCGACCTCGGCGGTCGCGTCGGGCAGGGTCTTGCCCATCTCGGTCACCGCGGCGCGGGCGATTTCGTCCTTGCGGTCCTCCAGTTTCTGGCGGAGTTCGAAAAGCTTGCGGGCCCGGGCGATCGTGCTGACCCCGCGCCAGGCCGGCAGCGCCTCGCGGGCGGCGGCCACGGCCTGGTCAAGCTGGGCGCCGGTCGAGAACGGAACCCGGGCAAGGGTCTCACCGTTCGCCGGATTGACCACGTCGTGCAGTTCGGCCCCGGGGGCATCGACCCAGGCGCCGCCGACGTAGTTCTTCAGGGTCTTAGTGGGCAACTCGGTTGAAACGGTCAAGTCCGGCCTCCTCGTATAAAAGCGTGCACTCTCAGGCTACCGCGGATGGCAAATGAGGAACATGAAAGGGCGCCGCCGTTCCTTCGGCGACGCCCTCTCATGCCTGAGCCCGGTGTGCCGGCCTCAGTCGTGACCGAATCGCACGTCGGGCAGGACCTTGTCCAGCCAGGAAGGCAGGTACCAGGCCCAGCGGCCGAGCAGCCTCAGCATCACCGGGACCAGTAGCAGCCGGACCAGGAACGCGTCGAGCAGCACGGCTACGCCCAGGATGATTCCCATCTCCTTCGGCGGCAGCGGGCCCGAGAGGGCGAAGGTGAAGAACACGGCGACCATGACGCCGGCGGCGGCGAAGATCACGCGGCCGGAGTGGGCCAGACCCCCGACCATCGCGTCTTTCGGGTCACCGCTCCGATCCCAGTGCTCCTTGGCGGAGCTGAGCAGGAATACCGTGTAGTCCATCGAGATCGCGAAGATCATCGCGAAGAAGAAGACCGGTCCCCAGGCGTCGAGGAAGCCCTGCGACTCGAAGCCGAGGATTCCGCTCAGGTTGCCGTCCTGGAAGATCAGCTTGGCAACCCCGAAAGCGGCGCCGGCCGCAAGCAGGTTGGTAACCACGCCCACGGCGGCGATCACCGGAGCCTGCAGTGCCACCAGCAGGAGCAGGAAGCCGAGGACCAGGACGACCCCGATCACAAGCGGCGTCTTTTCGCTCAGGGTCTGCTCGAGATCGTAGTTCTCGACCGCGGGCCCGCCGACCAGCACCTCGGGGGGCAGGCTGCCGCGCAGGCGGTCCACCGCCCCGCCGAGCTCGGTCGACGACGGATCAACCGTAGGCACGGCCTGGATCAGGACCAGGTCGTCTCCTCCCGGCATCGGTGGGGTCACCTGGGCGATCAACGGATCCGCGCCGACCTCCTCGGCCGTGATCGCCGCGTCCTGCCGGGGGGCGACTATCTGCAGCGGTCCGGTCGCGCCATCACCGAATGCGGCCTGGACCTGGTTGTAGCCCTGTCTCGAACCGTCGGATTCGGGGACGACCTTGATCGACGGCATGCCCGTATCGAGCGAGAACACCGGCACGATCAGGATTACCAGAGCGACCAGGGCGAACGCCGCGTACGGCAGGGGCCGTCGCCAGAGACGCTCACCCCAGGCTTCGAATCTGGGTGAACGGTGTTCGCCGGAATGGACCCAGGGCAGGGATACGCTGTCCAGCCGTGGCCCGAGTCTCGCCAGGACCGCCGGCAGGAGGGTCAGGGTCGCGGCCAGCACGAAGATCACCGAGAGCATGATCCCGAGGCTCATCGAGCGGAAGGCCGGGCTGGGGACCAGCATCACCGCGCTCAGTGAGATCAGAACCGTCACCCCGCTGAACAGGACGGCCTTGCCGGCAGTGTCCATGGTGGTCGCGGTGGCGTCTTCGGCCGACATGCCTTCACCGAAGAAGGCACCGCGGAACCGCATCACTATGAACAGTGCGTAGTCGATACCGAGGGCCAGGGCGAACATCAGCGCGAAGTTCATCGCCCAGATCGAGATGTCGAGGAACTGGGTGCCGAAATAGAGCGACCCGGCCGCGGCGACCAGGCCGAGGATGGTCAGCATCAGCGGCAGCCCGGCGGCGACCAGGGAGCCGAAGGCCAGCAGCAGGATTGCGAGCGTGACCGGCCAGGAGATCAGCTCGGACTTGAGCATCGCCGACTTGTTGGCCTCGTTGAAGTCGGACCACATGCCGGGCGCGCCGGTAAGTGCAACGTCCACGTCTTCGCTGCCGAGCTCGGAGATAGGCTCCTTCAGGTCGTCGGCGACGCGAACCATCTCGTTGGGGTCCTCACCGGCTCCGGCCTGGACGATCACGGTCCGGTTGTCCGGCGAGATCGTCATACCCGGCCGGGGCGGCACCACGGTGGTGACCGCCGGCTCGGCTTTCAGCTTGTCTTCTACCTCGGCAACGGTCTGCTTGAACGCGGGGTCGTCGGCGCTCATCGAAGACGAGCTGACCACGACCATCAGTCCGTAGCTGCCGAGCCCCTGGAAGTTCTGGTCGATCTCGTCCCGGGTCAGGACCGACTCGGAGCCGGTCGACTCCCAGCCGGCGCCGGAAAGCGCTTTCTCGACGCCGGGAGCGAAAACTCCGAAGACGATCGCGATGACCGCCCAGACACCGACCACGATGCGGAAGTGCGAAGCGGTCCAGCGGCCGAGCCTTCCCAGCGGGCCGTACGTCTCTGGGGCGGCCTGATTCATCGGCCGGCCCCGTCGGAGATGGTCTCTGTCGGGTAGACGGTCGACTTCAGCCCGAACAGGCGGGTCATGACGAGCGACGCCGGGCAGGCTCCGACGATTACGTAGAGCCACTGGTTGATGCCGGCGAATGCCGTCAGCAGCAGGAACCAGGGCGAGACCAGTACCGCCAGGGCGACGCTCAGCAGGGTGACCGTGCCGGCCATGGCGAACAGGGCCCTCTCCAGCGGCCAGCCGCGGGGAGTGTCACATTCGGTTGAAGGGGTCGATTCGTTCATCGGTTCACTTCTCCATTCAGGATTGATTCGAGTTCGCCGGCTTCCCGGCGCAGTCCCCCGCAGACGTGGTCGCAGAGAAGGAAGACCCCTTCGTCGGCGATCGCGTACAGCGAGTGGTTGCCGCGCTTGGTCCGGCTCACCATGCCGGCCGAATGCAGCAGGCCGAGGTGCTTGGACACGTTCTGCTGGGAGGCGCCAACCGCCTCCTGAAGCTCCTGGACGGAGGCTTCTCCGTCACGGAGCCGGTCGAGCAGCTTGATCCGCATCGGTTCGGAAAGGATCTGGAACCGCTGGGCGATCATCTCGGCCAGGGGATCCGGAAGCGGGTGTGGAACCGGTGTGATCTCGGACGCGGTATCGGTCATGCCAGAAGCATAGCACAACTCTACAGTTGTGTAGATGTATAGCTACCCGGCGGTCAGCACGGTTCCGATCAGCAGCAGTGCGACTCCGGCCACTCGGGGTGCGGTCAGGGGCCGTCGGCTCAGGCCCAGTACGCCGAACCGGTCGAGCGCGATACCGGCCAGGAGCTGCCCGGAGACGACCGCGGCGGCAAGAACGGTCGCCCCGATCGTGCCGACCAGGAGCAGTGAGGCCACCACGGTGGCCACCCCGATCGGGCCGCCCCAGAGATAGCGTCGAGGAACCGACCGGACACCGGCCAGCCTCGGCCCTGAACCCAGGGCCAGCACAAGCAGACCGACCGCCGCCGAGGCGACCAGGAAATTGACCAGGGCGGCGGCCAACCCGCCGGTAGCCTCGCCCAGTTCGCCGTTTACCGGCGGCTGCGCTCCGATGAGCGCACCGGAAAAGACCATGACCGCAATGAGTGCGACGCGCTGTCTCCCGGCCTCCGGGTGGTCGCCGGCACCCGGTCGGAGCCTGATGACCAGAAGCGTGCCGACGATTATCAGCAGCACTCCGGCGATCCGGCTAACTGTGACCGGGGACTTGTCCAGCCCGAACCATCCGAGGCCGTCGATCACCAGAGACGAGCTCAGCTGGCCGGTGATTATCGCCGCGGCGATCGTACCTGCCCCCAGCCGGGCCACGCTCAGGGTCGAGCCGGCGACGAAGAACGCGCCGAAAAGGCCCCCGGCCAGCGCCCAGGCCGGAGCCGATCCGATCTCTGCCAGACCCGTTATCTCGCCGGTCGCCAGGCAGAGTGCCAGCAGGATCAACGCACCGACCACGATGCTGACCAGGCTGGCCGCCAGTCCCCCGAGCGACCTGCCGAGGCGGCTGTTGACAGGCGCCTGCAGCGAAAGCTGCATCCCGACCGCCCCCATCACTGCGACCGCCAGCCAGTAGCTCATGCCAACGCCAGGCAGCTCATTCTTGTGCCCCGGAGCGGGCCCCGCCCGCGGTCACGGCTACTTCGCCGAGAGCCAGTCGGGACCGGCTCCGGCGTCCACCTCGAGCGGCGGCTCAAGCGTGTAGGCGGCGCACATCTCCCGCCGGGCCAGCTCGATCACCTGCTCGGCTTCGCTTTCGGGTCCCTCGAACAGCAGCTCATCGTGGATCTGGAGGACCAGCCGCGAGGAAAGCCCGTCCGCCGGCAGGGCATCGTGGCAGCGGATCATCGCGATCTTGATGATGTCGGCCGCGGTTCCCTGGATTACCGTATTGATCGCCAGTCGCTCCCCCTGCCGCTTGGTATTGGCCTGACTCGAGTTCAGCTCGGGCAGCGGCCGTCTTCGACCGAGCAGGGTGGTGACGTAGCCGTCGGCGATCGCCTGTTCGACCACCCGTTCGCGGAAGGCGCTGACCGCCGGGAAGCGTTCGAGGTAGCGTTTGACGAACTCGTCGCCCTCGGACCGGGGGATGTTCAGCCGGTCGGCCAGGCCGAACCCGGTCAGCCCGTAGACGATGCCGAAGTTGACCATCTTGGCCTTCGAACGCTGGCTCGAATCGACCTCTTCCGGATCGATCGCGAATACCTGGGCGGCGGTCGCCGTATGGACATCCTCGCCGGCCTCGAAAAAACCCTTCAGCACCGGTTCGTCGGCCATGTGAGCGAGCACCCGGAGCTCGACCTGGCTGTAGTCGGCCGAAACAAGCAGGTTGCCCGGTTCGGCGACGAAACAGCCGCGCAGCGGTCGGCCCACGTCGGTCCGGATTGGAATGCTCTGCAGGTTCGGGTTGATGCTGGAAAGCCGTCCGGTCGGTGCGGCGACCTGGATGAAAGTGGTGTGTACCCGGCCGGTCTCGGGGTCGATCTCCTTCGGCAGCGGATCGAGGTATGTGTTCTTCAGCTTGGTCAGCTCGCGCCACTGCTCGATCAGCGGCACGACCTCGTGCTCATCCCGGATCTGGGCCAGCACCCGTGCGTCGGTCGAATAACCGGTCTTGCCGCGCCGCTTCCTGGTCAGCCCCAACTCGTCGAACAGGACCTGTCCGACCTGCTGCGGCGAGCCGATCGTGAAGTCCCTGCCGGCCAGTTCGTGGATTCGCGATTCGAGCTCCGCGATCAGCTCCGACATCCCGGCCTTCATCTCCTCGACCTTGTCCCGGTCGAGTTTGAGGCCGATTCGCTCCATCGCCGCCAGGACCCTGATCAATGGCCGCTCGACCTGTTCGAACAGCGGGACCAGTCCGTTTTCCTCCAGGCGCGGTTCCTGGATCCGGGCCAGGTTCCAGACTGTAGCCGCGATCTCCGGGGCGATCGACTGCGCCTCTTCCTCGACCTCGGTGACCAGCGACATCTGGCCGTCCTCGTCGTCCAGGCCCGACGGGGCGAGCCCCGCCGCCACGGCCAGGTCGTCGAGCGCGTAGCTTCGCCTGGTCGGCTCGAGCAGGTAGGCGGCCACCATCGTGTCGTGATCGATCACCGGGCCGGCTTCTGTCGCTTCGAGGCCGGCCAGCAGGCCGTTGCGGCCGCCGATCGCCTTGATGTCGTGGGCGATCAGCGGACGGCCGGCTAACTGATCGACGAACTCGCCCGCGCCGGACTCGCCACCGATCACCTTCTCACCATCGGTCGCCGCCCAGCCGCCGTACATCTCGACCGCGATCGGACCATCCTTGAGTTCCCCCACCCCACCCTCGGTCAGCACGACCTCGGCCGGTTCCGGCTCCACTTCGGCCTCACCGGGAATCGTCTCGGAATCACCGAGCGCCTCCTCGAGGCGGCCGAGTGCAGACTTCAGCTCGAATTCGTGCATGAACTGGCGCAGGTTCTCGCGGTCCGGCTGCGCCGCCATCAGGGCCTCGAGGTCCACCCCGGTCTCGATCTCGTAGTCCATCGTGGCGAGAGCCTTCGATATCCGGGCGTCCTCGGCGAACTCAGTCAGGTTCTCCTTGCGTTTCTTGCCGGAGACCTGGTCGACGTTGGCCAGTATCTCCTCGAGCGATCCGAACTGGTCCAGCAGTGTGGCCGCCGTCTTCTCGCCGATCCCGGGGACCCCGGGGATGTTGTCCGATGTGTCACCGCGGAGGCCCATCAGGTCGGTGACCAGATCGGGATAAACACCGTAGCGCTCCTTCACTGCTTCGGCGTCATACACCTTGACCTCGGTGATCCCGCGTGAAGTGCTCATCACCCGGACTCCGTCGCCGACCAGCTGGTAGGCGTCGCGGTCGCCGGTGACCACCATGGTGCCGATCTCGCGGCGGCGGGCCTCGGCGACCAGCGAGGCGATCACGTCGTCAGCCTCGTAGCCATCGACCTTGACGTTGGAGTAGCCGAACGCCTCGACCAGCTCAGTCAGGTGCGGCCACTGTTGCCGGAGCAGATCGGGCTTAGGGGGACGCTGGGCCTTGTATTCCGGATAGACCCTTTCGCGGCCTGACATTCCGGCATCCCAGGCGACCACGATCTGGGTCGGCCGGTACTCGGAGATCAGCTTGACCAGCATCGAGGCAAGCCCGAAAACCGCATTGGTCGGCCGGCCGTCGGAGGTGGCCATCGAATCGGGAAGGGCAAAGAAGGCCCGGTAGGCAAGGCTGTTGCCGTCGATCAGGAACAGCTCGGGTTCTTCGGCCGGATCGCTCACCGGCCGATCATATTCGCCCGACCACTGGCAATCTCAGCATGATGGGTCTAAGGTGGCTCATGGCGTCGCGACTCGAGTCGGGTTCCGCGGGCCGCCTCAAGCTCCTCGGCTGGCTCGCAATTGCCTTCCTGGCGGGTCTCCTCGCAGCGTCTCCGGCGGGAGCCGAAACATTCACCAACCCCGACCCCGTGGTCTGGAATGCCGCGTTTACCCCCAAGCCCTGGGAGCCGTATCCGTCGACCGTCGAAGTACCTCCCACGGCCGGAACGGTTGGCGCAGCCACCGTTACTTTTCACGGTTTCCGGGCAGGGAACCTCGGCTATATGAATTTCATGCTGGTCGGCCCCCAGGGCGAGCGGGTCATATTGGCATCCGACATGTCCTACTCGGCATACGGACCCAATCCGTTCGACCTCGGCTTCGCCGACAACGGGACCACGTACCCCGAGGGACTGCCTTATGTGGAGGCCGGGGTGACATTGATCATCAAGCCGGTCAACAACAACCAGAACAACGACTCCATCTGGACCGCGCCGGCGCCCAGCGCAATCGGCGCGACGACGTCGCTGGCCACGGCCTTCGAGGGCATCGATCCGAGCGGGACCTGGAGCCTCTACGGAATGGGCAACGGCAATGGCGCTCCGGTTCCGGTGACTGATGTGATCGCCTCGGGCTGGTCTCTGAACCTCGACATCGTCCCGAACCCGCCTGATCCGCCGCCAGTCCAGCCACCGGCCGGGGATCCGGTCCCGCAATTGTCGGGCCTTACCGTCACCCCCACCAGTTTCCGGGCCGCCAATATCGGCGGCAGTACGATCGCGATCGGCTCGCGCCGGCGGGCACCGGTCGGGGCCACGGTGCTATTCAGCCTCTCGGCGGACGGAACCGCGTACTTCAAGGCGAGGCGCTTGGTCCGCGGATTCCGCAAGAAGCGGCGCTGCGTTGCGGCGGGCAGGACTCCGAAAAAGATGCGGGGGCGGAAGTGCACCCGGTCTGTCCCCGTCAAGGGCGGCTTCCGGGTTACCGGTGAAAGCGGCCTGAACGGTTTCACTTTCACCGGTCGTGTCAGGAAACGGCCGCTTCGCCCGGGCAGGTACAAGTTGATCGCCCGCGCCTCGGCCGACGGACTCGCATTCTCTGCCCCGCTCAAGGCGAAGTTCCGAATCCGCAAGTAGCCGCCCGCAGATCGGTTCGCGTCCATGGGTCGCAGGGCCCGATGACGGGCAATGTGGAGAAGCGAGGCGGGATCGGCCGCGTCGGGATCGTATAGTTGCCCGATGCCTCCCGTGAGTGCCCAGTACAGCGTGACGGTCCGGGTCGAACTCGACGCCCGGCAGGAACCGCTCGGCAAGTTGACCGCGGCGGTTGCCGGGGCCGGCGGACAGCTGGTCGGCGTCGACCTGATCCCCGGTGCCGGGGCCGAGGGAAAGCGGGTCCGCGAATTCACGATCGACGCAATCGACCAGGAACACTGGGAGAAGATCCTCCGGAGCCTCGGCTCGATCCGCGGAGCGAGGGTCATGGAATACACCGACCGGACGATGCAGATGCATCGCGGCGGCAAGATCTCGGTCGAGAACAAGTACCCGCTGAAGACCCGCGACGACCTCTCGATGGCCTACACGCCTGGCGTCGCCCGGGTCTGCACCTCGATCAACCAGGACCGCTCGCTCGCCTTCGAGTATACGATCAAAAAGAACACGGTCGCGGTCGTCTCCGACGGCACCGCGGTGCTCGGGCTCGGTGACATCGGGCCGGAGGCGGCGATGCCGGTGATGGAAGGCAAGTGCATGCTGTTCAAGGAGTTCGCCAACGTCGATGCCTTCCCGATCTGCCTCTCGACCACCGATACCGACGAGATCGTGCGCACGGTCGAGCTGATGGCGCCGGGATTCGGCGGAATCAACCTCGAGGACATCTCGGCTCCGCGCTGTTTCGAGATCGAGGACCGACTCAAGGAATTGATCGACATCCCGGTGTTCCACGACGACCAGCACGGGACAGCGGTGGTCACGATGGCGGCCCTGTTCAACGCGCTGAAGATCATCGGCAAGCCGATCGAAGACCTGCGCGTGCTGATGGTCGGGCTGGGCGCGGCCGGGGTCGCGGTGACCAAGATGATGCTGGCCGCCGGATTGACCCACGTTGTCGGCTGCGACCGGGCAGGCGCGCTCTCGACCACCCGCCCCGACTATGAGTCGGGAGAGATGACCGGGATCAAGCGGTGGTATTCCGAGATCTCGAACCCGGACCACCTGCTCGGCAGCCCGGAGGAGGTGATCGAGGGCATGGACCTGTTCGTCGGGCTCTCGGGTCCCGGGGTGATCGAGGCCAAGTCACTCGACAGGATGAACCACGACGCGATCGTTTTCGCCATGGCCAACCCCAACCCCGAGGTGATGCCCGAAGAGGCCGATCCTTACGTGCGGATCATGGCCACCGGCCGCTCCGACTACCCCAACCAGATCAACAACGTGCTCTGCTTTCCGGGGATCTTCCGCGGGGCCCTCGATGCCGGCGCGCCGCAGATATCGGAGGAGATGAAGATGGCGGCGGCCCGGGGGATCGCCTCGGTAGTCAGTGACGAAGACCTCAGTGAGGACTACATCATCCCCTCGGTCTTCGACCGCGATGTCGCCCCCCAGGTGGCCGAAGCGGTGGTCCGTGAAGCGAAGCGGTCCGGCGACGCGCGGTTCACGGTCGAAACCGGCGCGTTCGGCGGATTTGGGTCCTAGGCGGACCGGCGGTTGCGGGCCTGACCGTCAGCCGATCCGGATCGACCGGACCGGGTCAGCCGGCCCGGATCAGAATCCGGCCTGGCCCCAGCCCCACTGGACCTTGTCCTTGCGGTCGCTGATCACCTTGTTGCCGCGACCGCCGGCGCCGGTCGTGACCGTGTCCGGGTAACCGTTCCTCGAATCGAGGATGTCGTTGCCGTACCGGCCGAGCAGACTCCGCTTGCGGTCCTGGGCCTTCTTCTTCGGACCGAGCACTAGATGGTCGTCGTTCTTGGTGCCCTCGAGATTGTCGATGTCGTTGCCGAGCTTCAGGGGATGCGGGCACTTGCCGTGGACCCACCTGGCCCAGCCCCTGCCGAGGTCGGCGTAGACGCCCCTGGGAGCCCCGTTGAAGACCACGTTGTCGGCACCCTTGCCCCCGAGCGCCTCACCGCCCTGGCAGGGGTGCTGGGCGTGGATCACGTCGGAGTCGGCACCGCCCTTCACCTTGGCACCGTCGACCAGGTAGATCTGGTCGAGGTTTGCGTTTCCGACCAGCCGGCTGCCGCTACTGCCCGGCTCGGTCGAGAGCACGTCCTTGGTCTTGCCGCCGATCAGGGTGTTCTTTCCCTTCCCGCCGTTGATCGTGGTGCTGACGTAGGCCGGCACCGAGTTCTCGATCTTGACCCGGTCACCGCCGTCATCGCCGTAGACCAGGATCCCGTTGAGATTGAAGAAGCCGGCCGGGCAGGTGATCGTCTGGCCGCCACCGCTGAGTCCGTCGCAGAGCCCCGCCGCGACCGGACTGCCGCCGCCGTCGACCCTGTAACCACCGATTGCGCGGTCATAGCCGATCGTGATGTTGTCACCGCCCCGGGTTCCCATCACGGTCAGAACGCCGCTTTCGTTGATGTCGACCAGGACCCGGTTCTCTCCCTGGTAGCCGGGGCTGGTCTGACTGCAGTCCTCGACCAGGCGGAAACCTTCGCAGGAGTCGTACCCGAGGCCGCCGTCGGCCTGGTCTTTGTCGTTGTAGTCACCGATCAGCACGTCGTCACCCAGACCGCCGCTCAGCAGGTTGGTCTCGCCGCGCTTGCCCTCGATGTAGTCGTCGAACGAGGAGCCGCTCACGTTCTCGATCCCGTCGAGCTTGTACTTATGGATCCCCTGGCTCTCGCCCGATCCGAGGTCGACGGTGACGCCGTCGCCGTTCTTGCTGTGTCCCTCGGGGGTGTGGATCGCGAATGACATCGTGTCGTTGCCGGGCCCACCGTCCACGTTTCCCTGGCCACGGGAGGTGGCGATGATCAGGTCGTCGCCGCCCTTGGCCGCGGTCTTGGTGATGCCCGAATGGAAGACGATCGTGTCGCCGAAGCTGGTGCCGTTGGCCCAGTCGTCCCCGGAGCCCCCGTCGAGGAACACCGGTCCATAGCTCGGTGACTTGTCGGCGTTCAGCCGGTCGTTGCCGCGCTCGCCGAACAGCTGCTCGATCCGGCCGGACTCCCCCCTGCCCCCGTTGGAGTGGAGGAAGTCGCTGCCGTTGCCACCGTAGAGCGACGAGACGGCGCTTCCGAGCGAGTAGATGTTGTCCACTCCGGTCGTGCCGTAGAGCCTGTTGCCCTCGCCGGCATAGTCGTAGATCCGGTCGTTCCCGCGCAGCCCGTTGACGGTGTCACGGTCGGCCGCACCCGGCGGCGCCGACCTGGGACCTCCGTAAAGGATGTCGTTGCCGTTCGAGCCTTTGATCACGTCGTTTCCGAGGCCGGCCCGGACAACGTTCAGGTGGCTGGAGGGATGCAGCTCGATACGGTCGTTGTCGCGCCCGGTGTCGGTCAACGACCTGCCCTTGCCGGGGAAGACGAACTGCCGTCCCCGGTCGGCGCAGATGTGACTGTAGGGCTTGCCGATCACGGTGATGCGGTCTCCGGCGATCCAGGTGACGTCCTTGAATTTGACCCTGACCTTCTTGTTCTTGCCCTTGATAACCCGGTTGATCTTCTTGCCGAAACACATCTTCGGCCTGGCTTCGGCCGCCGGCGAGCCGACCACGAGGCAGGCCGCCAGGGTGACGACCAGGGCGATCGCCGACAGGCCCGGCCGGCGGAACGACCGGGCGACGCTCATGGTGCGGTACAGCAGGAACGGACTCATCATCTGACTGCCGGAATCGCCGTGGCGAAACCGGGAAACTTCTCCCTTATTCAGTTACTTTTCCAGATCGCCTTCCTGGCGTTCCCTATGGCGCCTGCTCAGCGCCGACGGCCGTGCGGCCGCAGTCTGCTCTCTTTAGACTGAAACCATGGTAGCGAAGGAAGCGACTGAATTCAGAAATCGGCGTGTCCTGGTAACCGGGGCGTCAGGCATGATCGGCGGGGCTCTCTGCAACGCCCTGATCGACCGCGGCGACGAAGTGGTCGGTCTCAGCCGCAATCCCGATCAGGCCTCGCAAAACCAGCCCAGGGTCGATTGGCATGGATGGGAGCCGACCAGGGAACGCCCGCCGGAGAAGGCGTTCGATTCGGTTGACGCGGTGTTCAACCTGGTGGGCGAGCCGATCAACCAGCGCTGGAACGACTCGGTCAAGGAAAGGATCGAGAAGAGCCGGGTCAGGGCGACCGCCAACCTGGTTGATGCGATCGCGACGCTCGACAGGCCCCCGTCGACCCTTGTCTCGGGCTCGGCGATCGGCTACTACGGTGACCGTGGCGACGACCTGCTCTACGAAGACGCCGAGCCCGGAGATGACTTCCTGGCCCATGTCGTGATCGATTGGGAGGCGGCGGCCAACGCAGCTTCCGACCGGATGCGGGTGGCGACGATCCGCAGCGGCCACGTGCTCGATCCGAGGGGCGGACTGCTGGCCGAGCTGCTGACCCCGTTCAAGATGGGCGTCGGGGGCCCGATCGCCAGCGGAAACCAGTACATGTCCTGGATCCATCGCAACGACGAGATCGGGATCCTGCTCTGGGCCCTGGACAACGAGTCCGCCGAGGGCCCGATCAACGCGACCTCGCCGAACCCGGTCACCAACAAGGAGTTCGCCAAGCTGCTCGGAAAGTCGCTCGGGCGTCCAGCTGTCCTGCCGATCCCGGGCTTCGCCCTCGACATCGCCCGCGGCTCGGAGTTCGGACACGTACTCCGCGAGGGCCAAAGGGTCTACCCCCGGCGGGCGACCGACGGTGGCTACGAATTCAAGCTGCCGGATCTGGCCGGGGCGCTGGCCAACCTCTTTCGCTAGGCCGGCCGGGGACGGTCATCTCCGGCAGGGATCGCGGGCCACCGGTCTGGAGCTGGTTCACTCAGCCGAAGAAGACTTCTGCTTCCCCGTAGAGCTCTGGCGGGACCGTCTTCAGCTCTTCCACCGCCTCCGACAGCTCGACCAGCTCGATCGAGGTCGAACGCAGAGCCGTCATCATGCCCCACCGGCCTTCGTTGGCGGCCCCGATCGCATGAAGCCCGAACCGGGTCGCCAGGACCCGGTCGAACGCGGTCGGCGTGCCGCCGCGCTGGACGTGCCCGAGTACCGTGGCCCGGGCCTCCTTGCCGGTGCGCGCCTCGATCTCGCCCTCGAGCCAGTGGGCGACCCCGCCCAGCCGGGCGTGGCCGAAAGCGTCCGTAGCCTCGCCGCCGTTGTCGGGGAATCCCCCGATCGGCTTGGCACCCTCGGCGACCACGACGATCGGCGCGTACTGGTTCTTGAAGCGCTGTTCGATGTAGTCGCAGACTTTGCCCAGATCGAAGTCCTGCTCGGGGATGAGGATCACGTTGGCACCACCGGCCAGGCCCGAGTGGAAAGCGATCCAGCCGGCGTGGCGACCCATCACCTCGACGATCAGGACCCGCTGGTGGCTTTCGGCGGTCGTGTGGAGCCGGTCGATCGCCTCCATCGCGATGTTGACCGCGGTATCGAAGCCGAAGGTGTAATCGGTGGCCCCGAGGTCGTTGTCGATCGTCTTCGGCACCCCGATCACCTTGATTCCGGCATCGTTCAGCGCCCTGGCGACGCCGAGGGTGTCCTCCCCGCCGATCGCGATCAGGCCGTCGACCCCGTCCCGGCCGAGATTCTCGCTGATCCGCTCGATCCCGTTCTCCTCATTGACCGGGTTGGTCCGGGACGAGCCCAGAATCGTCCCACCCCGGGGCAGAATGCCCCTCACGGTCTCGACCCCGAGCGGGGTCGAGTTGCCTTCCAGCGGCCCTCTCCAGCCGTCGCGATAGCCGACGAATTCATTCGAGAACTCGGAAACCCCGCGCCGCACGATCGCGCGGATCACGGCGTTCAGGCCGGGGCAGTCGCCCCCGCCGGTCAGCACTCCGAGTCGCACGGGCCCGTCAGCGCCGGGACTTGCCCGGCAGCATCGGCTTGGACTTCTCGATCAGCGGCTGGGAAACGTGGATAAGTGCACCGAGGAAGAGCACACCGAAAAAGACCAGTCCGGCGACCGGGCCGCCCTGACCCTGCGAATAGGAAAAGACCGCGAGTGCCAGGGCGAGGAACAGAGAGACCGGGATAAGCATCCGGGCAATCCTAGCGAACCGAACGGGACCCATCACCCGTCATCGCGGCGACGGATTCCGCGAGGAAGCCTGTGGCCGCCTCGAGGCTCGCGGAAAGACTCTCGCCGTCGGCGATCATCCGCACCAGCCGGGAGCCGATGATCACTCCGTCGGCACTTTCCCCGACCTCCGCAGCCTGCTCCGGAGTGCCGATCCCGAAGCCGACGGCGACCGGCACGGTCGCCCGCCGGCGTACGTCTTCGACCAGTTCCTTCAGGTCCGGCGGCAACTCGCCCCGCTCGCCGGTGGTGCCGACCGTCGAAACGACGTAGACGAAGCCGGAAGCGACCTCACAGATCTCGGCCCGGCGGTCTTGCAGGGTCGTCGGCGCGATCAGCGGTACCACCGCCAGCCCGCAGGCGGCGAGCGCCTGCCGTAATGACTCGTCTTCCCCGAAGGGCAGGTCCGGGACGATCACGCCGGCCGCTCCGGCTTCGGCCGCGCGCCGGCCGAAGTCCTTCGGCCCGTCGGCGCCCAGGACCATGTTCGTGTAGGCCATCAGTACCACCGGAACGCGGTCGGAGACCGAGCGACAGACCTCGAGCACCGCCTCGAAGTCCGTACCCGCCTCCAGCGCGGCGGTGGCGGCGGCATGGATCACCGGCCCGTCGGCCAGCGGATCCGAGAAGGGGACCCCGAGCTCGATCAGGTCGGCACCGGCGTCGGCGTAGGCGGCCGCGACCGTCAGTGAGCCTTCGGGATCGGGGAACCCACCCATCATGTAGGGCATCAGCGCAGCCCGGCCTTCGCCACGGGCCGCGGCGAAGGCGGCCTCGATACGGGCGGCTCCGTCAATGCCCGCTTCGGCCGCCCGGGACGGACTGCCCGCCCCGGATGGACCGCCGTGCCCGGGCGCTCCCGCCGCTGACGACTCGCCGCTCAAGCCCGGTCCTCCAGTCCCAGCACCTCGGCCAGGTCCTTGTCGCCTCGACCGGAGAGGCAGACCAGGTCATATCCGGCCTGGCCGGTGCTCCCCTCGGCCAGAAGCCAGGCGATCGCGTGCGACGACTCTAGTGCGGGGATGATGCCCTCCAGCCTGGAAAGCTCGCGAAAGGCACTGACCGCTTCTGCATCGGTGACCGACGGGTATCGGGCCCGGCCGGTGTCGCGCAGCCAGGCATGCTCGGGGCCGACACCGGGATAGTCGAGACCGGCCGAAACCGAGTGGGCTTCGAGGATCTGGCCTTCCGGGTCGGCGATCACCGCCGACAGCGAGCCGTGCAGGACCGAGGTCCGCCCGGCGCTCAGCGACGCCCCGTGGCGGTCGGTCTCGACGCCCTCGCCGGCGGCTTCGACCCCGATCAGCTCGACCGTCTCGTCCGGGATGAACGCGGTGAAGGTCCCGATCGCGTTCGAGCCGCCGCCGACGCAGGCGATCACCCTGTCCGGGAGCGAATCCTCCGCCTCGAGTGCCTGGGCTCTCGCCTCATCGCCGATCACCCGCTGAAGGTCGCGGACCAGGGCCGGAAACGGCGCCGGCCCGACCACCGAGCCGATCACGTAGTGGGTGTCGGCGACATTGGCCACCCAGTCCCGGATCGCGGCGCTGACCGCCTCTTTCAGAGTCCGGGCCCCGGCCTCGACCGGGACCACTTCGGCTCCCAGCAGGCCCATCCGTTCGACGTTCGGCTTCTGGCGGCGGATGTCTTCGCTGCCCATGTAGACCACGCACTCGAGGTCGAGCAGCGCGCAGGCCGTGGCGGTTGCCACGCCGTGCTGGCCGGCGCCGGTCTCGGCGATCACCCGTGGCTTGCCCATCCGCCTGGCGAGCAGCGCCTGCCCGATCGCGTTGTTGATCTTGTGGGCTCCGGTGTGGGCCAGGTCCTCGCGCTTGAGGTAGACCCGGTGGCCGATCCGCTCGCTCAGGCGGCCGGCAAAGTAGAGCGGGGTCGGCCGGCCGATGAAATCGCGGTGAAGCCGAACCAGTTGTTCGGTGAAGGCCGGGTCCGACCTGGCTTCGCTCCAGGCCTGGTCGAGTTGATCGAGCGCCGGCATCAGGGTCTCGGGCACGTAGCGACCCCCGTATGGGCCGAATCGGCCGGGTACCCCGGCCTCTTCCGGGCTCATCGGCTGGCCGGAAATCCCGGTCTTCTCCGGGCTCATCGGCTCTCGCCCGCGCCGACCGGCGTGTAGTGCGCGGCCCCGAAGAACCGGGCCATCTCGTAGTGGTCCTTGAGCCCTGGCGATGACTCGATGCCGCTGGCGACGTCAACCGCGTCCGGCCGGGTCACGCGGATCGCCTCGGTCACGTTGCCGGAGGTCAGGCCGCCGGCGAGGATCGTCGGTATCTCTGAATGCCGCCCGGCAAGCAGGTCCCAGTCGAACGTGCGACCGGTGCCACCTCGGATCGGCCGGGTCCCCCCGGCCGGAGTTGTCGCCGTGTCGAACAGGTGGAAATCGGTCCTGTAGCTCTCCGCCTGGTGGACGTCGGCGGCGCTGGACACATGGATCGCCTTGATCACCTTGACGCCGGTCCGGCGGGCGACCTCGCTGCAGAACGAAGCCCCCTCATCACCGCTCAGCTGGACCATGCTGAGCCTGGCGTTCTCGACCGCATTCACCACCCGATCCAGAGTCGGGTTGACGAAGACTCCGACGATTTCGCAGTCCCGGCGAAAAGCCGCGCCGATCGCAGCCGCGTCAGCGGCCCTGACCTTGCGCGGACTGGATCTGTAGTGGACCAGGCCGATCGCCCAAGCGCCGAGCCTGACCGCTTCTTCGGCGTCCTCGAGGTTCGTTATGCCGCAGATCTTGACCTTCATCGCCGATCAAGGGTATTTCAACCGCGACCCGGGGGCCGGGGACGGCCCCGGCCGAAATCGCCGTTCCCGGCCGGAAGCACCGTTCCGGGCCGGAAGGGCCTCCCGGATGAGCTCTTGCCGAAGCCGCGTCCCGCCGGTTACTGTCCGAAACCGGGCGGGAGCTGCTGCGAATCCTGGGGCGGGGTCTGGCCGCCGGAGCCGTCGGCGTTTTCCGGTCGCAGGCCGAGTTCGACCTTGAACTCCTTTGCCTCGCCGCCGCGGTCCGTGGTGACCTCGATCACATCGCCGACTTCGGCTTCGTTGATCAGGGTGATCACCTCGTCCATCGAGTTGATCTTCTCGCCGTTGACCGCGGTGATCACGTCGCCGCCCGCCAGCACCTGCTGGGAGCCGACAGTGACCGGCCTGTCGCCGCCCTTGAGGCCGGCATCGTCGGCCGGGCCGCCGCCGGTCAGCTCCTGGACCAGGACGCCGCTGTCGACTCCGAGGTTCAGCGCGTCGCTGATCTCCGGGGTGATGGTGGCACCGCTGACTCCGAGATAGGCATGCTCGACCGTGCCGTCGTCCTTGATCTGGCCGACCACATCCCTGACCGTGGTCGACGGGATGGCGAAACCGATGCCGACGTTGCCGCTGCCGTTCCCGCCCGTGGCGATCTGGGAGTTGACCCCGATCACCTGGCCTTCCGTGTTGAGCAGCGGACCGCCCGAGTTTCCGGGGTTGATCGCCGCGTCGGTCTGGACGACTTCGGAGATCGAGTAGCCGTTGGTGCTCTGGATCTCGCGCTGAAGGGCGGAGACGATGCCGGTGGTCACCGTGCTGTTCAGCCCGAACGGGTTGCCGATGGCGACAACCGGGTCGCCGACCTCGAGCTTGTCCGAGTCCCCGATCTCGAGCGGGCTGAGCTGGTCGGACGGTGCATCGATTTTCAGCAGGGCCAGATCGGTCGAGGCGTCGTTGCCGACGACCGTGGCGTCGTAGGCGGTCTCCGAGTCACCGAGCTTGACCGTGATGTCCTGCGCGCCTTCGACCACATGATTGTTGGTCACGACGTGCCCCTCTTTGTCGATCAGAAAGCCGGAGCCGGTCGCGGTGCCGCTGCCCCCTTGGCCGAACGGGTTGGTCGTCGGAGAGTCGCTGGAAACGCCGCTCGCGGTTATGAATCCGACCCCGCCGCTGTCGCGCTCGTAGATCTGATTGACCAGGTTCGGATCGCTTTCGCTGGCAACCGGAGCCGCCGCAGCCACCGTTTTGGTCGTGGTTTCGGTCTTGCCCACCCAGCCGGCGGATACGGCCGCCAGGCCGAGAACGGCAACGAGAAGTCCGCCCAGAACGGCGGACAGGAAAACTGACCCGGAGGAACCACTGCGACTTTTCATGCCGCGATGATCGCGCCGGAGGTTTGTCCCCCGCTAAGCCGGTTCCTAAGCTTTTCTAAAGCCCGGGGTCAGGGCAGGAAATGCTCACTGGTGACGTCGTCGCGCCCGGCCAGCTCGCTCACCTTCGAGGCGGGATCGCCCGCCCGCATCAGCGCTTCGCCGATCAGGGCCGCGTCGACCCCGACCCGCTCGAGCTCGATCATCTCCTCCCGGGTCGAGATCCCGCTCTCCGAAACGACGATCTTCCCGGCCGGCACATCGGTGATCAGCTCGTAGGTCGTGCCGACGTCGACGACCCCGGAATCGAGGTTTCTGTTGTTGATACCGATGACTTCGGCGCCGGTACCGAGGGTACGGTCGAGCTCGGCCGCGTCGTGCACCTCGACCAGACAGTCCAGGTCGAGCTCGATCGCCTCCGCCTGGAACGAGCGCAGCTGTTCATCGTCGAGCACGCCGGCGATCAGCAGCACGGCATCGGCGCCACTGACCGCGGCCTCGAGCAGCTGGTAGCGGTCGACCACGAAGTCCTTGCGGAGGATCGGCAGGCTGCAGCTCTCGCGGGCCACGGCCAGGTCCTCCAGCCGGCCCTCGAAATGGGTCTCATCGGTGAGCACCGAGAGCGCGGCGGCGCCGCCCTCCTCGTAGGCGCCTACCTGTTCCGGGAGCTCGACCCCGGGCGCAATCTCACCCGCACTCGGGGACTTGCGCTTGAATTCACAGACCAATGACATGCCGGGACGGGCCAGCGCCTCGCGAAAAGGGCGGTCCTGACCACGGCGGCCGAGGTCGTCGGCCAGTTGGCCCGCGGGCACCCGGCGCTTGCGTTCTTCCACGCCATGGCGCGCGGCCGAAATTAGCTGGTCGAGGATTGCCACTGGACAGGGAAAGCCTACTGGTCCGCGGTGAAGCTGACCAGTCGGGAAAGGACCTGGGCAGCGGCTCCCGAATCGATCGAGCTCCGGGCCAGTTCAACCGCAGACCCCAGGTCGTCAGCCCGGCCGCCGACGTATATCGCGGCGGCCGCGTTCAGCAGCACGAGATCGCGGCCGGGCGAGAGCTCTCCCGCCAGCACCGCCCGGGTCGCCTCGGCGTTCTGCTCCGGGCTGCCGCCCCCGACTTCCGACAGGTCGGCGGTCTCGAGCCCATAGTCCCCCGGGGCCACGATCACCTCACGGGTCCCGCCGTCGAGTACCTCGATCATCCGGGTCGGGCCGGTGATCGTCACCTCGTCGAGTCCGTCGTCACCGGATACGACCAGGGCCCGCTCGCTGCCCAGGCCGACCAGGGCTTCGGCGATCGACTCCTGGTAGCGGCGGTCGGCGACGCCGATCACCTGTCGGCCGGCGCCGGCCGGGTTGGTCAGCGGGCCGAGGAAATTGAAGATGGTTCGCACCGCGAGTTCTTTCCTCACCGGGACCACGTGGGCCATCGCCTTGTGATGGGCCGGGGCGAACATGAATCCGAACCCGGTCTCTTCGATCGACCGGGCCACCTGTTCAGGGGTCAGGTCGATCGCCACCCCGAGCGCCTCGAGCAGATCGGCCGAGCCGCTGCGGCTCGTATTCGAGCGGTTGCCGTGCTTGGCGACCGCGCAGCCCGCTCCGGCGGCGACCAGAGCCGCGGTGGTCGAGACGTTGAAGGTGGACGGCCCACCCCCGGTACCGGCAGTGTCGACCAGATCGTCCCTTCCGGTCTCGACCGGAATCGCCAGCTCCCGCATGGTCCGGGCCAGGCCGACCAGTTCCGGCACGGTCTCGCCCTTGGCCCTGAGCGCGATCAGGAAGGCTCCGGTCTGGATCTCGCTTGAGCGCCCGCCCATGATCTCGGCCAGTACCGCCGAGGCGTGGTCGGCGGTCAGGTGGTCACCCGATGCGACCGCGTCGATCGCCCTTGTCAGGATCTCATTCGGCAACGTCTCACCCGCTCTCTTCCCGGTCCGGGGAACCGGATTTCCGGTCCGGGGGTCCGGACAATCCGGCCGCTCCCGGTCCGGCCGGCAGCTCCGCCCCGATGAATGTCGCGATCATCGCCTTGCCGTCCGGGGTCAGCACCGACTCCGGATGGAACTGGACTCCCTCGGCGGGAAGGTCCCGGTGGCGCACTCCCATGACGATGCCTTCGTAATCGGAAGTCACTTCGAGGACGGCCGGAAGGTCCGGGCCGGCGATCAGCGAGTGGTAGCGGCCTACGGTCAGCGGCGACGACAGGCCGGTGAACACGGTCCGGCCGTCGTGGGTGATCTCGGCCGTCTTGCCGTGCACCGGTTCGGCCCGGACCACGCTGCCACCGAAGGCCTGGACCAGCGACTGGTGCCCGAGGCATACGCCGAGCACCGGAGTGCCTGCCCGGGCGAAAGCGGGGATCAGCTCGAGCGAGATCCCGGCGTCATCCGGAGTACACGGACCCGGTGAGACGACTACCCGGTCGTAGCCGCCTTCCAGCAGTTCGGCCACGGTGCGTTCGTCGTTTCTGACGACGTCGACCTCGGCCCCGAGCTCGCCGAGGTACTGGACCAGGTTGTAGACGAACGAGTCGTAGTTGTCGATCACCAGGACGCGCATTTCAGGCCCAGTCCGGGTGTTCGCAGGCCATCTCGACCGCCCTGAACATCGCCTTCGCCTTGTTCACCGACTCCTCGTACTCGTACTCGGGCCTGGCGTCGGCGACGGTGCCCCCACCTGCCTGGATGTGGATCTGACCGTCCTTGATCAGGGCGGTCCGGATGTGGATCGCGGTGTCGAGGTCGCCTCCCCAGGACAGATAGCCGACCGCACCGCCATACGAGCAGCGCTTGACCTCCTCCATCTCGTCGATTATCTGCATAGCCCGTACCTTGGGCGCGCCGGACAGCGTGCCGGCCGGAAGGGCCGAGCGCAGCACGTCGAGCGCCCCCAGCCCCGGGCGAAGCCGACCGGTCACCCGGCTGACGATGTGCATCACGTGCGAATAGGTCTCTACCACCATCAGCTCCTCGACCTCGACCGAGCCGTATTCGGCCTCGCGCCCAATGTCATTGCGGGCGAGGTCGACCAGCATCACGTGCTCGGCCCGCTCTTTCGGATCCGAGATCAGCGCCTCGGCCAGGCGGCGGTCCTCTTCCTCACTGCCGCCACGCGGCGACGTGCCGGCGATCGGCCTGATCTCGACCCGGTCGCCGTTCACCTTCAAGAGCGGTTCCGGCGAGGCCCCGGCGATCTGGAAGTCACCGAATTCGAGGAAGTACATGTAGGGAGACGGGTTTATCGCCCTCAGGCCGCGGTAGATCGAAAGCGCGCCGGTCCGGGCCTCGGCCGAGAACCGCTGCGACGGAACCACCTGGAAGGCATCGCCGGCGTGGATGTACTCGACCACGTCGGCCACGGTCTGCTCGAACCGCTCCCGGCTCACGTTGGAGCTGAACTCGGGCGGCTCGACCGGACCGGCATCGGGCACGGCCGGAACCGGGCCGCGCAGGCGCTCCCTGACCTCGGCGATCCGCTCCGCGGCCCCCTCCCAGGCGGCCTCGATGCCTCCGTCGTCGGCGAAGGCACAAGCCATGATCCTCATCTGGTTATGCAGGTGGTCGAAGACGACAAGCACGTCGGTGATCATCAGGGCCAGGTCGGGCAGCCCCAGCGGGTCCGGGTTGGGTGGGCCCAGCGGCTCTACGGTGCGGACCAGGTCGTATCCGAACAGACCGACCGCCCCGCCGGAGAATGGGGGCATGTCCGGAAGGGAGGCGACCCGGTAGCGGGCCATGTAGTCGGCCACCGCCCGGTAAGGGTCGGGCGCCTCGATCCGCTCGGCCGGCTCATCGCCGGCCGACAGCGCGTCGCCGCGGTACTCGACCAGCTCACCGTCGCTCCAGCGCAGGATCGCCCGCGGCCTGGTGCCGAGAAACGAGTACCGCCCGACCTGGCCGCGCTCGGCCGATTCGAGCAGAAAGCAGGGGCCGCCGTCGCGTAGCTTGAGCAGAGCCGAGACCGGGGTCTCACAATCGTCGGTGAAGCTCAGGCTGACCGGCACCACGTTCGAGTCGGCCGCCAGCTCCCGGGCCTCGTCCAGGGTCGGGCTGAGGCGCGACACGAGCTCAGGAGCGGCGTTCATTGAGCACCTCCATGACCCGCTCCAGGCCGATGTCGCGGGACTTCAGCAGAACGGTCAGGTGGTAGAGCACGTCAGCCGCCTCTTCGGCGACCCGCCGATCGCTCTCCTCGCGGACCGCCCTGGTCACCTCCTCGGCCTCCTCCCGCACCTTCTCCCCGGCCAGCTCCGGGTCTTCGAGCAGCTCGACGGTATAGCTGCCGTCCGGCCGGTCGTCGGCCCGCCGGCCAAGGGTCCGCTCGAGCTCGGCCAGCGCCTCGCCTGATTCCGGTTCGGGCGTCTCGCCGCTTCCGAGCTCACGGAAGAAGCAGGACCGCTCGCCGGTGTGGCAGGCCGGGCCGGCCGGATCGACCAGCGCGACCAGCGCATCCCCGTCGCAGTCGACCCGCAACTGCCGGACCGTCTGCACGTTTCCGGATGTCTCGCCCTTCTTCCAGATCTCCTGCCGGGAGCGGCTGAAGTAGTGGACCTCACCGGTCTGCTCGGTCAACTCGAGCGACTCGGGGCTCATCCAGGCAAGGGTCAGCACCTCGCCAGATGACGCATCCTGGGCGATGCACGGCACAAGGCCGTCCCGGCCAAACTGGACCTCAACCCGACTCAAGTCAGCCGCCGCTTCCCGGTTCCCCGGACTGGGGTTGATCTGCCGAAGCGCCCTCTCCCGCGGAGCCGGTACCGCCAGACGAGGTGTCGCTGAAGGCGACGAACCACCGGTCGTTCTCCCTGGCCAGCGACAGCTCGCCGACGCCGGACTCGAGCTCCACCGTCGCCTGGTCCCCGTCGACCGAAATGCTTTCGATGTTCAGGGCGGGCTGTTTGCCGGCCTGATCGAGGATCTGGGTCGTCTCCCTGACACAGCGGCCCCGGCTGTTGAAGTTGGCCTTCACCCCGCTCGGTTGCATCACGTCGCAGAAACCGGCCGCGTCCTTTTCGGAGGTGATCCGGTTGAGTTCGCCGACCAGCTGAGTGATCTCCTGTTCGTCGGCGGCGCTGTCCGAGTCGCCGCTACCGCCGCATGCGGTGAGGGTCAGGGCGACGACGGCGAGAATCGATGCGACGGCAACGGTCGGTTTCATGGCTTCATCCTACGGTCTGGTCTCCCGGGACCGGCGGCACTACTCGATGCCGAGCCGGTCGAGCATGTCTTCGTCCCGGCGCCACCGCTTGCGCACCTTGACCTTGAGCTCGAGGTGGACCTGACCGCCCACCGACCGCTCCAGGCTGCGCCGGGCGTCCGAGCCGATCTCGTGGATCCGGAAGCCCTTCTTGCCGATCACGATGCCCTTCTGCGATTCCGACTCGACCCAGATCTCGGCCTCGACCAAGGTCAGCCCGTCCTCGCGCCGGCTGATCCGGCGGACCTTGACCTCGATCGAGTGTGGTATCTCCTCGCGGGTCCTGAGCAGGGCGGCTCCGCGAATCAATTCGGCCATCAGCAGCTCGGGTGGTTGGTCGGAACGCTCGCCCGGCGGATACAGGTAGGGACCTTCCGGCATCAGCGAAGCCAGGTGGTGGGCCAGTTCTTCGACCCCGTCGCCTTTCAGCGCGCTCACCGGAAACACCTGGTCGACCCCCTTCAGGGCAGCCGCCTCGGCCAGCACCGGCACGATGTTCCGGCCGAGTCGGTCGGCCTTGTTCACTGCGCAGATCACCTTGATGTCCGGTCGCGCCCCCAGCAGGGATTCGGCGATGTAGCGGTCTCCGGCACCGACCCCCTCCTCCCCGTTGATCACCAGCAGGGCCACGTCGGCGTCGCCCAGCTCCTGTTCGACCCGGCGCTGCATCCTCTCGGTCAGCACGTCGCGCGGTCGCTGGACCCCGGGAAGGTCGACCAGCACCAGCTGGGTGCCGGCCCCGGTGTCGGTCGCGACCCCGCGGATCGCCCTTCTGGTGGTCTGCGGCCTGACCGTGGCGATCGCCACGGTCGAGCCGACGATCGCGTTGACCAGGGTCGACTTGCCCACGTTTGGGCGACCGGCCAGTCCGACGAACCCGGACCGGGTTCCCTGCGCCGCATCGTCCGGCCCGCGGAGCGCTTTCATGATCCGGTCCTGGGTCGCCAGCATCTCGCCATTGTCGGTCTCGTGGTCGAAGCCGCAGAGGTGGAGCACCCCATGGACGACCGCCTCAATCAGATCGGAGCAGTGCTCGGGACAGACCACGACATCGCCGAGCTCACGTGGGCCGGGGCCGGGTCCGGACCCGTCCACCGGAAACGAGAGCACGTCGGTGGGGCGCTCCCGGGACCGGAACTCACGGTTGAGTGTCCGGATCCGCTGCTCGCCGACGATCTCGACCGCCAGGTGCCCGGACTCGACCCCGGCCGCTCGGAGGGTCGCCTCGACCGCCGGCCTGAACTCGACCGGCACGTCGGTGAGGTCGACGCTCATTCCGGGCTTTCGCGCCCGGCGTGCTCGCCGTAGGCGGCAACGATGCGCTGGACCAGCCGGTGGCGGACCACGTCAGCCCCGCCGAAGCGGATGAAGCTGACGTCGTCGATCCCGGTCAGGATGTCCTTGACCACGATCAGGCCGGACTCCCGGTCCTTGGGCAGATCGACCTGGGTGATGTCCCCGGTCACCACCATTTTCGAGTTGAACCCGAGCCGGGTGAGGAACATCTTCATCTGCTCGGGAGTCGTGTTCTGGGCCTCGTCGAGGATCACGAAGGCATCATTCAGGGTGCGGCCGCGCATGAACGCCAGCGGCGCGACCTCGATCACTCCGCGGTCGAAATAGCCGTTGACCCGGTCGGGGTCGAGCATGTCGTAAAGCGCGTCGAACAGCGGCCGCAGATAGGGGTCGACCTTGGCCTGGAGGTCGCCGGGCAGGAAGCCGAGGCTCTCTCCAGCCTCGACCGCCGGCCGGGTCAGGATGATCCGCTGGACCTCGCCCTCGATCAGCGCGGACGCGGCCATCGCCACCGCGAGGAACGTCTTGCCGGTTCCGGCCGGCCCGATCCCGAAGGTGACCGTGTTCTCACGGATCGAGTCGACGTAGAGCTTCTGGTTGACCGTCTTGGGGACCACCCTGGTGTTGCGATTCCTCCAGATGACGTCGTCGAGCACCTCGGCCGGCCGGCGCGACGACTGGATCGCGTTGGTCACTGAGTCGAGCGTGCCCGGCTCGACCTCGTGGCCGTCCTCGATCAGGTCGACCATCTCGTCGACCAGGCGGGCGGCCTCGTCCATCTCGCCGTCTTCGCCCTCGAGGGTGAGCATGTTGCCGCGCAGGTGGATCTTGCTCGCCGTTCGCTCCCTGAGCGCCCGGAGCATCGAATCACCGGAGCCGGCCAGCTCGGCCGCAACGGCGTTGTCAAGAGTCAGGGTCCTACGCGCCAAGCTGTTCCCGCACCGCCGTGCTCACCCGCTTGCCGTCGGCCCGGCCGGCGACTTCGTCCTTGAGCAGGCCCATCACCTGGCCCATCTGCTTCTGCTCGGTGGCTCCGGACGTCTCGATCGCCTCGGCGACCATCGCGCTCAGTTCCTCGTCGGTCAGCTGGGCCGGCAGGTAGACCGAGATCAGCTCGGCCTCGAACTTCTCGTCCTCGGCCTGCTCGTAGCGCCCCGCGTCGGCGTAGGCATCGGCGGCCTCGAGCCGCTTCTTCTTCTCCCGCTGGAGCACCGCCACCTCGTCGCCCTTTCCGAGCTTGGCGTCCTGCTGCAGGACGTCCTGGACCATGCGCAGGGCCGTAGCGCGCTTGCGATCGCGGTCCTTCATCGCGGCCTGGGCGTCGAACCGGATCTTTTCGAGAGCTGACATAGGCGAAGAGTACCTGCCCGGGCACCCGGCTTCAGATTTCCAGGTGCTCGACCCGGTCGCCGAGCGGCAACTGGAGGAAACGGGTGCCCAGGGTGACGAACGACTCCTTCTCGCCGGTGACCCTGAAGCCGTACCCGCCTTCCTCGCCACCTCCCCTGAGTGCGTCCTCCGAGGCCAGTCGCCGCTGTATCGCCCCGGCGATCGCATGGCCGGCGGTGACCAGCCTGACGTCGCGACCGAGGATCCGCTGCAGCAGCGGGGCGATCAGCGGGTAGTGGGTGCAGCCAAGGATCAGGGTGTCTATCCGGGCCTCCTTCAGCGGCCTGCAGTAGCCGCGCACCGTCTCTACGACTTCTTCGCTGAAGGTCGCCCCGCCCTGGATTATCGGCGCGAGGTCCGGCGCCGCGACCTCGGTCACGGTCAGGGCCCTGCCCTGCTCCTCCAGGGCGCGATGGTAGGCCCCGGATGAAACCGTGGCCGGGGTCGCCAGCACGCCGATCCGGCCGTTTTCGGTGATCGCTCCGGCGATCTCGGCCTCGGGACCGACCACGGTCACCACCGGCACCCCGGCCTCCCGCCCCATCTCCCGGACCGCCTCACCGGCAGCCGCGGTGGCCGAGTTGCAGGCCAGCACGAGCAGCTTGACCTGCTGGTCCAGCAGGAACCCGGCGATCACCCCGGCCCGCTCGAGCAGGTATTCACTGCTCTTCTCGCCGTAAGGAAAATGGCCGCTGTCGCCGACGTAGAGATAGTCCTCGGCCGGAAGCGAAACCAGACACTCGTGAAGCACAGTCAGCCCGCCGACGCCGGAGTCGAGAAAGCCGATCGGCCGGTCGCGGCGCTCCGTCGCCTCCCCGCCGTTCCGGGTCACGCGGCCTCCATCAGCAGCCCGCCCCAGCCTTCGAGGGTCCGGAATTCGCGCTCCACGAGGCCGGCCCCGGCGAACGCATCGACCACCCGCTCCCGTTCGCCCTCGAGCAGCCCCGAACAGATCATCCGGTCGGGACGGTCGGGACGGTCGGGACGGTCGGGCCGGCTCATCTGCCCGGCGACCAGCTCGAGCAGCGAAGCGGTCAGGTTGGCAACGACGAGCGGCGCCAGGTCGGGGAGCCCCCGGCGCAGGTCGACCCGCTCGAACGAGGCCTCGGTCCGGTTGACCGCCGCGTTGCCGATCGCCGCGGTGACCGCGGCCTGTTCGTGGTCGAAACCGGTAACCGGAGACCAGCCGAGCCGGGCGGCCGCGATCGCCAGCACGCCGGAACCGGTCCCGAGGTCGGTCAGGGCGCCCCGGGCCTGCCCGGCGCCGCCGGAGGCCGGGACATCGCCCGAAACCGGGGCGCCGCCGGGAGCCGTCCCGTCGTGCAGGCCCAGCAGCAGTTCGAGGCTGAGCCGCGTGGTCGGGTGGGCCCCGGTGCCGAATGCCTGCCCCGGGTCGATCACCACTTCGAACGCATCGTGCCGCTCGGGCTCCCACGGAGGCCTCAGCCAGATCGCGGTCCCGCCTTCGGCGGCGACGATCTCGAGCGGGCGGTGGAAGGCCTGCCAGCGCTCGGACCAGTCCTCGGCAACCTCGGTCGCCTCGACCTCGACCAGCCCATCGCCGGTCGCCGCTTCGACCTGGCCGAGATCGGGCAGCTCACCCTCGGCCCCGTAGATCGCATACTCGACGTAGTCGCTGCCCTGCGATTCCTCGACCCCGCCGGGGGCCAGCACGGTCAGCTCGGCCAGCACCAGCTCGGCCTGATCGGATCGGCAGCGGACCGCCAGCCGGATCACGACCGGCTCCCGTCCATGGGCCGGCCCGGGATCCTGCCGGCCGTCAAGTCCAGGCCCGCCGCATCCGGGAGAAGAGCCCCGACTCCTCGGGGCGGCGGTTTTCATCGGTAAGGCTCCGGTCGAGCTGCCCGGCGATCTCCAGCTGGTCCTCGGACAGGTTTGCCGGGATGACCACGTTGAATACGAATCGGTGATTGCCACGACGCCTCGTGCTGCCCAGGCGCGGCAGGCCCCTTCCCTTCAGCGCAGTCTCGGCTCCGGGCTGGGTCCCCGGCTCGAGCTCAATTTCGTCCGGCCCGTCGAGCGTCTCGACCTCGATCTGCCGGCCGGCCATGGCCGATGTCGCGTCGACCGGCACCACGGTTATCAGGTCCTGTCCGTCGCGGATCATCCCCTCGCGCTCGGCGACCGAGACCTCGACGTAGAGGTCGCCGGCCGGAGCCCCGGGTTCGCCGGCATGCCCGGCTCCGGAGATCCTGATCCGCTGGCCCGATTCGATCCCGGCCGGGATGTCGACCTTCCAGCTCTTCTCGGTGTGCCGGCGGCCCAGGCCGGAGCACTCGGCGCAGGGGGTCTCGGCCACCCGGCCGTCGCCGTTGCAGCGGTCGCAGGGCGTCGCCCTGACCATCTGCCCGAAAGCGGTGTTCGCCACCGAGCGCAGCTCGCCGGTGCCATCGCAGCGGTCACAGGTCCTGATCGGGGTGCCGGGCTCGGCCCCGTTGCCCCGGCAGTGCTCGCAATTGGCGACCACGTCGAATTCGACCTCCCGCTCGACCCCGGTCAGCACATCCTCGAGCTCGATCTCGACTCCGGCACCGACGTCGGCCCCGCCGGCCGGCCCCCGCCGGCCGAAACCGCCTCCGCCGCCACCGAAGAAAGCGCTGAACAGGTCGTCGATCGAGCCGAATCCCTGGGCCTGCGAGGAGAAACCGCCGGACCTGAGGCCGTCGTGCCCATAGGCGTCGTAGGTCTGGCGGCGCTCGTCGTCGGAAAGCACTTCGTAGGCCTCGGCCACCTCCTTGAACTTCTCCTCCGCCTCGGGGTCGTGACCGTTGACGTCGGGGTGGAGCTCGCGCGCGACTCCCCGGAAGGCCTTCTTGATTTCCTGGGCGGTAGCACCCCGGGGGACCCCGAGCACTTCGTAGTAGTCGCGCTTGCTCATGCGTAGACGTTCTCGAAGTAGCGGGAGAGCTCCCGTGCCGCCTCGGTCACCGCCGAGATCGCGGTCTCGTAATCCATTCTGGTCGGGCCGAGGACGCCGACCGAGCCGAGATTGCGGTGGCCGAGTCCGTAGTTGGCCCCGACCACGGTCACCGAACGCAGCGCCGGCTGCGGATTCTCGGCACCGATCCAGAGAAAGACCGAGCGCTCCTCAATCGCCGAGCGCATCATCCTCAGGACCGACGCCCGCTCTTCCAGCGCGGTCATCAGCTGGTCGATCTGCGGCAGGTCGGCCGACCGGCGCTCGTCGAGCAGCCGCCCGGCACCCTCTACGTAGAGGGTTTCCTCGGGGTTCTGCTCGAGGTCGACCAGGGCCGGTGAAAGCCGCTCTATGAACCCGGCCTCGAGCGGACCGAGCGCCGGGTCGGCCAGTTTCGAGACGATCCGGCGGGCACCGATGTCGATCCCGGCCAGCGACTCGTTCAGGTAGCTCGAGGACCACTCGACCAGCCCCGGGTCGACCGGCTCCCGGAAGGTGAAGGCCCGCTTGGTGACGTCTCCGGCCGAGGTGATCGCGACCACCATGACTACGTTCGG
This sequence comes from uncultured Solirubrobacterales bacterium, assembly GCA_963766115.1. Lineage (GTDB taxonomy): Bacteria > Actinomycetota > Thermoleophilia > Solirubrobacterales > 70-9 > 67-14. The sequence continues at coordinate 87,707 of CAVXYR010000006.1, read as the reverse complement.
CTGGAGTAGCAGCGCCTCGACCCGGTGGATCGTGGCGGTGCCGAGCGGCGGGGCGACGACCAGCGCCAGCAGGTCGGTCATCCGGGCCAGCGCCGCGGTCGCCTCCCGCATCGCCTCGTCGACCTCGCGCTGCAGCGTCGATACGTCGATCCCGGTGCCCCCGGTGCGACGGGCCGGAACCTGGTGAAGCAGCGCTTCGGCGTACAGCCGGTAGCCGAGGTCGGTCGGAACCCGGCCGGCAGAGGTGTGTGGATGGGTCAGATAGCCACCGGCCTCCAGCTCGGCCAGCTCGGCCCTGACCGTCGACGAACCCCAGTCGAGATCGGCTCTTGCGACGATCGCCTTCGACCCGACCGGCCGGCCGGATTCGAGGTAGGCATCAATCACTGAGCCGAGAATCAGCTCCTGTCGCTCGGAAAGCATGGTCCCCCATTGTAGGTGGGGCCGATCGGCGCGGCCCGGCGGGTGTTCAGTCCGGATCGCCGGTGTCCAGTTCGGCCCGGGCGTTGCGGATCACCTTGTTCTCGCCCTGGGCGGCGACCAGATCGACCTCGACCCGTTCACCGTCGGCCTCGACCACCTCGCCGGAGACGACTATTTCCTGCTCGGGAAGGCTCATCCCGCGAAACTGGACCGAGAGCCTGCGAAGCGACCGCGGATCGCCCCCGGCGGCATCGATGCCCGCTTTCGAGACCAGCGCCATCACGTAGAGGCCGTGCAGAATCGAGCCCGGCAGGCCGACCGCCTTGGCGAATTCCGGGTCGATATGGATCGGGTTGAAGTCGCCGGAGGCGCCCGCATAGCGATGCGGCAGGTATTTGTCCGGGGTGACCCGGAGTTCTTCGATCTGCTCGCCCGGCTTCAGTTCGGCCACCTCAGACTCCTCGCACGATGTTGGTCCAGACTGCGCGCACTACCTGCTCGCCGTCCTGATTGGTCGAGACGCTCTCGAACACGTAAAAGCCCTTGCCGACCTTCTCGTAGATCTCGCGACAGGTCGCGGTGGTGGTGATCAGATCGCCCGAACAGACCGGAACCCCCCACTCGAATTCCTGCCCGCCGTGGACCATCGCGGTAAAGTCCATCCCGACCTCGGGATCGAACAGCACCGGAGCCATCGCCCCGGCGCAGTAGACGACGCAGAACATCGGCGGCGCCACGACGTCGCGGAAACCGGCCTCCCGGGCCGCGTCACGATCGAGGTATACGGGGTCGTCCATCCCGGTCGCCTGGACGTACTCGCGGATCTTCTCCCGCCCGACCTCGTACTCGCAGGCCGGCCAGGACTTTCCTATCGCGTCGGTCTTCAGCGCCATCGCGGCCAAGATAGCAGCGCCCCGGCCCGTTCGCCGCGCCCCGGGCGGGATCATGGGATCGTTGGTGTGGCGGCCCTTGCCGACTCAGTCGTCGAGTTCGAGCACCGCCAGGAATGCCTCCTGGGGGACCTCTACCCGACCAACGTTCTTCATCCGCTTCTTGCCCTTCTTCTGCTTCTCCAGCAGCTTGCGCTTGCGGGTCACGTCGCCGCCGTAGAGCTTGGCAGTCACGTCCTTGCGCACCGCCTTGACCGTTTCGCGCGAGAGGATACGGGCGCCGACCGCGGCCTGCACCGGAATGTCGAACTGCTGGCGCGGGATAGTCTTGCGAAGCCGGGAGACCAGGTCCTTGCCCTGGGTATAGGCCGAATCGCGGTGGCAGATGATCGATAGCGCGTCCACCTTGTCCCCGGCCAGCAGCACGTCGACCTTGACCAGTTCCGAGGACCGGTTTCCGATCGGTTCGTAGTCGAGCGAGGCGTAACCCTTGGTCGAGGACTTGAGCACGTCGAAGAAGTCGAGCACGATCTCGGCCAGTGGCAGGTCGTAGCGGATCTGGACCCGGTTCGGGCTCAGATAGTCCATGTCGACATGGGTGCCGCGCCGGTTCTGGCAGAGCTCCATCACGGCGCCGACGTAGTCGGTCGGAGTGATTATCGTGGCCTTGATGTAGGGCTCTTCGATCGACTCGATCGAGCCCGGGTCGGGCATTTCGGTCGGGCTGCGCACCTCGACCCGCTCGCCTCCGATCAGGTGCACGTCGTAGCGCACGGTCGGGCTGGTCGCCAGCAGCTCGAGGTCGTACTCACGCTCCAGCCGCTCCCGCACGATCTCCATGTGGAGCAGCCCGAGGAAGCCGCAGCGGAAGCCGAAGCCGAGCGCATCGGAGGTTTCCGGCTCCCAGGAGAGCGCGGCGTCGTTCAGGCCCATCTTGTCGAGCGCGTCGCGCATGTCCTCGTAGCGTTCGGTGTCGATCGGGAACAGCCCGCAGAAGACCATCGGCTTGACGTCGCGGTAGCCGGCCAGCGGCTCGGTCGCCGGGTGCTCGAGGTCGGTCAGGGTGTCGCCGACCCGTAGTTTGGCCACGTCCTTGATCCCGGTGATCACGTAGCCGACCTCGCCGACGTCGATCTCGTCGACCGAGGTCATCAGCGGCCGGAAGAACCCGATGTCGTCGAGCTCGGCCTCGGTCCCGTTCTGCATCGCCAGGATGCGCTCGTTCTTCCTGAAGTTGCCGTCGACCATGCGCACATAGGCAACCACGCCCCGGTACTGGTCGAACTCGGAGTCGAAAATCAGCGCCCGTGATGGCGCCTCCGGGTCGCCGGTCGGCGGCGGCACCCGCTCGACGATCGCCTCCAGCACCTCGGCCACCCCTTCGCCGGTCTTGGCCGAGATCCTGAGGATCTCGTCCGGGTCGACCCCCAAGAGGTCGGAGACCTCGCCGGCGACCCGCTCCGGCTCGGCACCCGGCAGGTCGACCTTGTTCAGCACCGGGATCAGCTCCAGGCCGTTCTCGATCGCCAGGTAGGTGTTGGCCACGGTCTGGGCCTCGACCCCCTGCGCCGCGTCGACCACCAGCAGCGCTCCCTCGCAGGCGGCCAGGCTGCGCGAGACCTCGTAGGAGAAGTCGACATGGCCGGGTGTGTCGATCAGGTGGAGGTGGTAGGTGACCCCGTCGGCCGCCTCGAACTCGACCCGGACCGCCTGGGCCTTGATCGTGATCCCGCGCTCCCGCTCGAGGTCCATCGAGTCGAGCACCTGAGCCCGCATTTTCAGCGGGTCGATCGCCCCGGTGAGCTCGAGGATCCGGTCGGCCAGGGTCGACTTGCCGTGGTCGATGTGGGCGATGATCGAGAAGTTTCGGATCAGTTCCATGCGGGCTCCGCAGTATGGCGGGGCCGGACCTCCAGCGCCCACAGACCCGCGCCACTCGGGACCGGCCGACCGGACGGACTTCGCCCCCTCTCAGGGGCAGAGATCGGGATCGAGCGGACCGGTCAGCTCGAAGACCGCGGTCGGAGGCACCTTGAAAACCTGCTCGGCCGCCGGGTCGCCCTCGATCCAGTCCAGCTCCCGGGCGAACGGCCGGTTCGGGCTGGGCCGGTCGAGCGTGATCACCGCGTAGTCGTTGTTGTCGCGGTTGATCGCCTGCTTGAAGGCCCGGCAGGTCTCCGGTTTGACGTAGCCGCCCGAGGGCCGGTGCTCGCCGATGAACTCGACCCGGTTGCCCAGCATCTCCCCGGCCAGCGGGTACTGGCGGGTGGCGTTGGTCGCGATCGAGGCACCGTCCACCCCGCGGGCCCAGGTAAACGCCTTCGACAGCCCGGCCGTGGTGAAGTCGGGGCTGGCGTAGCGGTTTTCGAAATAGTTGCTCTGGATCTTCTGCCCGACCAGGACGGCCACGACCAGTACCGCGGCCAGAGCGGCGAGCCGGAACGGGGTCCAGCCCCTCCCCGGGCCGGGTCGGTCATTCGGGCGCCGGGCACGGGCGAACATGAAACCGGCGGCGAGCAGCCAGACGGCGGCGGCCACCGCCAGCGCGCCCAGCCAGTAGCCGAACCCCCAGGTAGAGCTGAACGCCATGGTGAACGGAGCCAGCAGCAGGAGGGCCGCCATCGCCAGCCACCGCCGCGCGGCGCCGCGCGGCCCGACCGCGCTGCCGAGCAGGGCCAGGCCGACCGCCGCCGCCGGCGCGAGATAGCGCAGGCCGGAGACGAAACCGGCCGGCTCCCCGGGCGGGCCGGAGGCCGACGTGGGTGCGACCAGCCAGGCCAATACCAGCGCGATCCCGACCGCGGCCCCGGTCCGCCGGGCGGGGCCGGACCCGCGGGCCAGGCAGAGCGCCAGTCCGGCGCCGGCGGCGAGCAGCAGGATCGGCCAGCCGTCCCCGAACCCGTCGCCGAGTCCGGGCAGGAACCAGTCGCCGATCACCTCCGGGTCGGTCAGATAGCTCCAGACCGACCCCGCCCCTCGACCGCCGACGTCCTGATCCGGGCCGGGAAGCCCGATCGGGCCGAGGTGATCGATCCAGGGCAGCGGATTGCCGCTATGCACGAGGTTGCGCAGATACCAGTAGCCGCCGCCGACCAGGGCGGCCGCGACCGCCGGCAGCCAGGCCTTTCCCCTGACCGCCGGTTCGGTCAGGACCAGCGCACCGGCCAGTAGCGCGAGTGCCGCGGGGATGTAGTTGACCTTGGTCCCGGCGGCCAGGCCGGCGGCCAGCGCGATGAGCAGGACCGGCCCGAGCCCGAGCCGGCGACCGCCGGCCCCGAAATTGACCAGCAGCGCCAGCGCGGTCAGAATGAAGAAGGTGCCGACGATGTCGTTGCGGGCCTCACCGGCCTGATCGATCATCGCGGTCGAGGCCAGCACCAGCGCGACACCTCCAGCCGAGACCGGGGCTCCGCCGTAGGGCCGCCCGATGCACCAGGCGGCCAGCAGGCATCCGCCCAGCCAGCCGAAATTGATCAGCGGCGAAAGCAGGTCGTTGTCGAAACCGAGGATGCCCAGCGAGTGGATCAGCTCCGAATTCTGCGGGTAAAACCAGCTGAGGAACTGCGGGGCGAGGAAGTGCAGCGGGAAGGTGTCGCCGGACGAGGCCAGCCCGGCCGCGAACGGCCCGTGGTACCAGGTCGAATCGAAGCCGGTCATCCCGGTGCCGTACTTGAGCCTGACCCCTACCGAGAACACGGCCGCAGCGAGCGCCACCAGGGCCAGGCCGGCGGCCGTCAGGGCAACCGACGAAGCGACCCGGGGCGGCTCCGGCGCCGGCGCCGCCGACGGAATGCGCTCCTGCCATCGCCAGACTGCGGCCGCCGCGGCAACCGCCACGACCAGGTAGATCCAGCCGCGGAAGAGACCGAGGCTCCCGAGCACAAGGGCCAGGACGATTGCGACCCCGGCTCCGATCACGATCGTCGCCAGCCAGGCGACCGCCCCTCCGGGGCCGCCCAGCAGTCGGATCCTGAGAACGACCGCGATCAGAAGGACCGCGGCCAGTCCGACCGCCAGGCCGGCCGCCCCGGCCAGGTACGCAGAGAAACTCATGACCTTCGTCGCACCAGCGCTGCCACCTCATCGAGCTCGCGCACGCGGAGTAGGTAGCACACCGCCACGTACGCGACCCCGCCTAGGGCGAGGCCGGCGCCCAGTGAGACGATCTGTCCGACGAGGCCGCGGCCGAGTGTCTTATCGAGCAGGTCCCAGACCGCCCAGGAGACCCCGGCCAGGACGACCGAGCCAACCGCGATCCGAGCGGTCGAGGCGATCAGCCTAGGCATCTCAATTCCGCCGATGCGGGCCCGCAGCAGGACAATCTGGATTGCCACGGAAACGCCATTGGCGATCGCCGACGCCGCAACGATCCCGGCCACGCCGAATGGCCGGTACAGCAGGAACGCGACCGCCGCGTTGACAACCAGGCTGAGGCAGGCGATCGCGGTCGGGATCCACGGTTTCTGCAGGCCGAAGAAAGTCCGGCTGAGCAGCAGGAACATGCCGCTGGTCGGCAGGGAGAAGGCGAGCCAGAAAAGCGCGGTGGCCACGACCTCGGTCTGCTCGGGGGTGAACTCGCCCCGCTCGAAGACCAGCCTGGTCATCGGCTCGGCCAGGACGAGGATCGCCACGGTCGCCGGCAGCAACACGAACACGATCTGGCGCATGCCCTTGGCCAGGGTGGCCCGCAGGCTGTCGTAGTCACCGCGGTTGGCGAACCTGGCCAGCGTGGGAAAGAGGACCGTGGCGATCGCCACCGAGAAGATTCCCTGGGGCAGCTGGTAGATCCGGAAGGCCTTGTCGATCCCGGCCGGGGCCTGATCGCTGACCAGGCTTCCGAAGAAACTGTTGACCAGCAGGTTGAAGTTGATCAGGCCAAGGCTGAGCGTCACCGGGACCATCAGGATCAGTACCCGGCGCACGTTCGGGTCGCGGAAGTTGACCTTGAAAGTGCCGCGAAACGGAGTGTGGCGGAGGTCCCAGGTCGGGATCAGCAGCTGGACCAGCGTCCCGGCCAGCACGCCGAACGCGTAGGCGTAGATCCGCTTTTCCTCGGGAAACAGCGGGACCGTGAGCACCACCACGGTGATGATCGTCAGGTTCCAGAAAAGCGGCGAGATAGCGAAGGCCCCGAAACGGTCGTAGCTGTTGAGGATCCCGACCACGACCCCGGTGACCCCGAGCAGGATAAGGGTAGGGAACAGGATCTGGGAGAGCACGATCATCAGCGACTCGGTCTCACCGCTGAACCCGGGGGCGAACAGCGGCATGATGAAACTGGCGCCGAGGATGAAGACTGCGGTGATCGCGCCGAGCACCATGGTCACCAGCAGGATCATGGTCGAGGCCATCCGGAAGGCCTCCTTGTATTTGCCCTGCTCGATCTGCTCGGTGAAGATCGGGACGAAGGCCGGCTGCAGGGCGGCGTCGGCGAACAGCGCCCGAATCAGGTTCGGCACCTGGAATGCGAGGGTGAACGCCGACATCGGCCCGGTGATGCCGAAATACCCGGCGGCGACGATCTCCCGGGCCAGCCCGGCGACCCGAGATGCGGCCGTCGCCACCGAAAAGAAGGCCGTGGACCGGGCCAGGTGACCGGGTCTGGCCGCCTTGCCGGCCCCGGAAACGGCCTCCGGCGGTGCCTGGGCGCCCGGTTCCGGGACGTCCTCGCTGCCGGCCCGCTCGAGCTTCCTTTCCTCCGTTTCGGTGACCATCGCCCTGACCAGCGGGCTCGAGACCCCTCCCTCCATCCCGATGTCGCCCCGGGCGACGATGACCTGCTCGGCCTGCTCGCTGTATTTGACAAGCCGCTCGGCCCTCTCCGAAGCGCTTTGTACCGCCTCCTCGGCTGCACGGGCGCCGGCCTCGAACGAGTCGAGCTCCTGTTCGCCCGGGGAACCGTCATCTTGCTCCCCTGAGGGACTGTTATGGGGGTCGGGTGGCGAATCCATACTCGCTATCGGTATAGTCGGCGACCGCCTGCGAGGGGATTCCCCCCGGCGCGGGCAGACCGGAAGAACATGGCCAACATAGCCTCACAGAAAAAACGAATCCTTCGCACCGAGCGTGAGCGTGTCGAAAACCGGCAGCTGACCAGTGTGATCAAGACCCAGTTCCACCGTCTCGAAGAAGCGGTCGAAGCGGGCGATGCCGAAACGATTGAGACCGAGCATCGCGCCCTTGTTTCCCGGATCGACAAAGCCGTCCAGCGCGGCGCGATCCACCGCCGCAACGGCGCCCGCAAGAAGTCCCGCGCGGCCCGCGTCGCCACCGGCGCCTGATCCCGGCCGTCCCGGGCCGATAGTCGGGGCTCAATCCGGCCCTTCCGTCGCTTCGATCAGAGCCAGGTCCAGGGCCAGTTCGTCCGGGTAGCTGGAGCCACCGCGGGTCCAGACCTCCAGGTCGGCCAGGGCGACCAGGGCCCCGCGCATGTCGTCGCTGCGGGCGCCCGAGAGCGAGCCGATCAGCCGCCTGGCGACGAACGGCGGCACCCCCAGTCCTCGCTCGACCTGATTCTGTGGCAGCCCGGCTTCGATCATGACCAGGGCCCTGTGTGCCCGGCGAACCGAGCCGGCAGCCGAGAAGACCGCGCTCCCGGCCGTCTTGCCTTCGGACAGCATGCGCTCGGCCAGGCCGATCGACCTGTCCCGGTCACCGGCGACCAGCGCATCCCCCAGCGCGAACCTGCCGGTCTCGGTCGCGTCGACCACCATCTCCTCGAGGTCGTCCACATCCACCCGACCCCCCGGGCCGGCCCATACCGCCAGGCGGTCGAGTTCGTTCGAAAGCCTGGTCAGCCCTTCCCCCAGATAGGAGACCAGGAACCTGGCCGCGTCGATGTCCAGCTCGAATCCGCGATCCGACGCCCCCGAAACCAGGTGGTGCGGGAGTTCAGCCCCGGTCGGCGCGTCGTAACCGAGCACGTCGCCCCCGGCCTTTTTCACCGCCGCTGCGATCTCGCCCGGGACCTTGCCGCGGGCGATCAGCACGACCGTGGTTTCGGGAGGGGCGTCCAGCAGCGCCTCGATCACCCGCTCGCCCTGCCGCTTGCCCCACTTCTCGATCCCGTCGGCAAGCAGGTAACGCCGATCCGGGATCAGCGACATCGCCCCGATGGCGGCCACCAGGGCGTCGGCGTCCGGGCTTCCCCGGTTCTCGAGCGGCTCGAACACCTCGAGCGAGGCCGCCCCGCCCTCCTCTTCGGCTCTCCTGCGCAGGCGGGCCCGCGTCTGATCGACCTTGGCCACGTCGGAGCCATGGATCAGGTACGCCGGTTTCATCTCGTCGGCCACCCCCCTATTCTCCCGACTGGCCCGGCGGTCGGTCGAACGAGGCGCGGATCCTGCCCAGCCGGCCGCCCATCCGGGTCGGGCCCCGGACTAGCGGCCCGTCTCGACGCTGAATCCGCCCCGATCGAGCACGATCGAGACGGTCCCGTCGTGGTCGGTCCTCAGGGTCGGCACCCCCGCCTGCTCGAGCGAATCCAACGTGGCCCCGGTGGGATGGCCGAAGGGATTTCCCTCCCCGACCGAGATCACCGCCAGGCCGGGCCCGCTCTGTTCCAGCAGGCGGTCCAGGCCGGAGTCGTCGCTGCCGTGATGAGCGACCCTCAGCACGTCGACCGGTCCGGGGTCCAACGGAACCAGCTCGGACTCGGCGTCCCCGGTCAAGAGCATGCGGAACCTTTCCCAGCCGAGGACCGCGACCATCGATCTGGCGTTCGGCTCGCTGCCGGCCTGAGGGCTCGCCCCCGGCTCCCGGGCGGGCGGCCAGATTACGTTCAGCTCGAGATTTCCGAAACGGATCCGCTCGCCGGCACCGATCCGGGAGATCGCCGACCCCGCGCGCCTGACCTGGGCCAGCAGCCGCCCCGGGGCGATGTCGAACAGGAACCGGTCGACCTCGACCGGGCCGAACAGGTCGGCCAGGCCGCCCCAGTGGTCGAGATCACCGTGGGTCAGAATCACCGCCGACAGCCGTTCAACCCCGGCGGAGTCGAGGGCCCCACGGAGGTCCCCGCCGGGCGGGCCACCGTCGATCAGGACCGGATCGGCCCCGTCCGGCCGGATCAGCGTCGCATCCCCCTGGCCGATGTCGAGGATCTCCACGCGGGCCCCGCCCGGCGCCGGCGGGGCGAGATCGCGGCGGTGTTCGCCGAGCAGCCCAGGTCCCTGCCAGAGCATGAAGGCCAGGAGGCCGGCGCCGAGCATGAATGCGACCGATCGCCGGGTGCGGCCGGCGGTCGAGAGAGGCGTTCCGCGGTCACCTCCCGGGTTCTCGGGCACAGGCCAGAGGCGGAATGCGGCGGCGAGCAGGCCGGCCAGGACGAGATAGCCGAGGACCGCGACGATCGCTCCGCCCGGCCCGATCCCGGCCAGCACCCAGCCCGGCCCGCTGAACCAGCCGGCGACCCGGGCGATGTAGGCGAGCAGGACCGAGTTGACCAGGTTGAACGGCACCGCGGCGAGGCTCGAGAACTGCCCGAACGCGGCACTGACCATGCCCAGCCACATCGAGGGGGCGACCGCCGGCAGCGCCAGCAGGTTGGCGAACACGGTCCCGAGCGCGAGCCGGTCGAAGTGGGCGGCCATCAGCGGCGCGGTCGAGAGCGCCGCGGCGACGGTGATCGCGATCCCGTCGCAGAGCGCCCGCCGCCACCCGTCGACGCCGGTCAGCGGCGCCAGTCGGGCCCGGAGCGGCGCGGCCAGGGCGAGGATCCCCAGCACCGCGGCAAAGCTGAGCTGCCATCCCGGGTCGCCGCTCGCCCGCGGGTTCAGCCCCAGGGTGACGACCACCGCCAGGGTGATCGCGTAGACCCGGGATTCGGGTCGCGTAGCGGCGGCCGCGGCGAGGCCGGCCAGCCCCATCACCCCGGCCCGCTGGATCGACGGCCCTCCCCCGGCCAGCGGAATGTAGATCAGGATCAGGACCGCGACCAGGGCCAGCCGGGTCCGCGGACGAAGGCCGGCCACCGCCATGAATGGCACCGCGAGCAGCGCCAGGAGGATCACGTTCTGGCCCGAGACCGCCAGCAGGTGGGCCAGCCCGGAGTCCCGGAACCGCTCGACCGTTACCGGGTCGATCGAGCTGTCCTGTCCGAGCACGAAGCCCCGGGCCAACGATGCCTCCCGCGAAGACATGCCGCGCTCCAGAGCGGACTCGGCCCGGGACCGCATCCCGTCGATCACCCCGGAGATGCCTCCCCTCCGGCTCCCGGTGAGGTCAACGGAATCGGCATGCAGGATCATCGCCAGGCCCTGCCGGCGCATGTTCGGGCGGTACCAGCCGGGAGGCCACTTCAGCAGGCCCTCGACGGAAACTTCGGCCCCGGGGCCCACGCCGTCGAGGCCGGACCTCCCGGACCCCGACCCTCCGTTGCCGGACCCCGCCCGCCCATCTCCGACGGCCTGGACCATCACCCGTCCCCGGGAAGACTCGATCGGAAACCGGACCACGCCGCGGGACCACCTGGGAGCCGACACCGCGTAGCCGGTCAGCGAGATCCTCTCGCCCGCCGGAGCGGTCAGGGCCCCGCCGTCAATCGATTCGAGGCGCTCGACACCGCCGGCCAGCCCGGCCCCGAAACCGGCCAGGACAACCAGCAGGGCGGCTGCCGGGGCCAGTCGCCCGCGACCCCCGCGGCCCTGACCACCGGCCAGGAGGAGGACGAGCACGAGGACCGCCGCCGGCCGGAAGACGCCGCCGCCGGGCGAGACGAACGGTGAGGCGGCCAGGCCGATCCCGATGCCGGCCAGGGCCGCCAGGCGCCATCCACCGGCGGCGATTTCCCCGGTCAGGGCTGGAGCCGGGAACGGAGCGCCTCCATGGTCACCGGCCCGATGCCGCTCACCTGGTCGAGTTCGTCGATCGAGGCGATCCCGCCCTGTGAGTCGCGGTACTCGATCAGGTCGGCCGCCGTGACCGGGCCGATCCCCTCGATCTCCTCGAGTTGTTCGGGAGTGGCCGAGCCGAAACTGATCGGACCGGGTGTCACCCCGGTCCCCGATCCCCCGGCCCCCGCGGCTCCGGCCGACGCTCCGCCCCAGAGCCCACCGGCCCCACCCGCCCGGAACGGCACGACGACCTGCTGGCCATCGGCGAGCCGGGCGGCCCGGTTGATCGCGCCGGCGAGGGCACTTCCGGACGGACCGCCGGCCTTCCGGATCGCATCGACGACCCGGGCGCCGTCTGAGAACCGGTATACGCCCGGCCGCCGGACCGCCCCGGCGACGTCGACCACCAGTCTGCGTGTGGCGGCGGAAATCGAGAAGCTGTCCGGCCGATCACCGCGGGACGACCCGCCGCCCGGTTCGCCGGTCCCCGGTACCACCGTCTCACTTCCGGCCGCCGAGGCCGAATCGATCGAACCGTCGCCGCCGCTTTCACCCTGATCCCGGAGCGAGCTCGCGCCGACAAGCAACAGGACGACGGCGATCAGCACATACGCGAACAGCCGCCCTCTGGAGATCTCGAACATGGGCTGAGCCTGAGCCGGCCGGCCTCAAAGGTGTCACCACGAGTGAGCGAAAAGCGCTACGAGAAGCTGAACGGGCTGCTGCGGATCGCGTTCTGGTGCCGCCCCGGATCGCGCCCGGGTGCGGCTCAAGCCGGTCGGACGACCAGGTTGACCAGTTTGCCCGGCACCAGGATCTCCTTGACGATCTCCGACCCTTCGAGATGCCGGGCCACGTTTTCGGCCGATCTGGCCTGGGCGAGGACCTCTTCCTGCTCAGCTCCTTCGCCGACCTCGATCCGGTCCCTGACCTTGCCGTTGACCTGCACCACGATCGTGATCGAGTCGGAGCGCAGCATCGCCGGATCGGCCTCGGGCCAGGGCGCCTCCCAGACCCGTTCGCCGGTCAGCCGCTGGTAAGCCTCGGCCGCCAGGTGCGGGGCAAACGGCTGGATCAGCGAGGCCGCGGTAGCGGTCGCAAATAGCACCGCCCGGCGACCGTCTTCGTCCCCCAGGAGCTCGTCCTTGACCCGGTAGATCTCATTGACCAGTTCCATCACCGCGGCGATCACCGTGTTGAACTGGAAGCCCCGGTTGAAGTCGCCGGTCGCCTTCCCGATCGCCCAGTGGGCCTTGGCCACTACCTCCCTCGCTTCGCCTTCCAACTCCTCCGCTGAAGGCGGGTCAAGCGGCTCCGGTTCGGCGCCGGCCGGGCCGGCGATCTCGTCGGCCGCCCGCCAGAGCCGGGCGAGGAAGCGGTGCACGCCCTCCACCCCCTCATCGGTCCAGTCGCCGCCGCGCTCGGGCGGGCCCATGAAGCAGACGTAGGTACGGGCGGCGTCGGCTCCGTGGCGGTCTACGTATTCGGCCGGGCTGACCGTATTGCCTCTCGACTTCGACATCTTGGCCCCGTCGCGGGTGATCATGCCCTGGGTGAACAGGTTCGCAAACGGCTCGCTGACGCCCAGGTGGCCCATGTCGGCCAGAGCCTTGGCGAAGAATCGGGCATAGAGGAGGTGGAGGATCGCGTGCTCGACCCCGCCGATGTACTGGTCGACCGGCATCCAGTGGTCGGCCGCCTCGCGGGAGAACGCGGCGGCGTCGTTTTGCGGGTCGAGATAGCGCAGGAAGTACCAGGACGAATCGACGAATGTGTCCATGGTGTCGGTCTCGCGCCGGGCGTCACCGCCGCAGTCCGGGCAGGCGGTGCTCACCCAGTCGGTCGCGGCCTCGAGCGGGCTCTTGCCCTTGGGTGCGTAATCGTCGACTTCGGGCAGCTCGACCGGCAGCTGATCCTCGGGGACCGGGACCATGCCGCATTCGTCGCAGTAGACCATCGGGATCGGAGCGCCCCAGTAGCGCTGTCGCGAGACCAGCCAGTCGCGCAGGCGATAGTTGACCGACGCCTCGCCGCGGCCCTCCTCGTCGAGCCAGGCCACGATCTGGCCGTAGGCCTCGCGGTTGTCCAGCCCGTCGAAGCGGCCCGAATGGACCATCGGCCCGTCCCCGGTGTAGGGAAGCCCGCCCTCCGCCTCGTCCGGGGGAGCCTCGATCACCCGGCGGACCGGCAGATCGAATGCCCCGGCGAAGGCGAAGTCGCGCTCGTCGTGGGCGGGCACGGCCATCACCGCGCCTGTGCCGTAGTCCATCAGCACGTAGTCGGCGACGAACATCGGGATCTCCTCGCCGTTGACCGGGTTGGTCACGGTTCGCCCGAGCGGGACCCCGGTCTTGGGCCGGCCCTCGTCGCCCCGCTCCTGGACCGTGGCCCGGGCGACCTCTTTCACGTACTCCCCCACCGCCCCCTCGGCCTCGGTGGCGGCAACCAGTTTCTCCAGCTCGGGGTGCTCGGGGGCGATCACGAAGAAGGTCGCCCCGAACAGCGTGTCCGGACGAGTTGTGAAAACCGGGAAATCGATCCCGGCGCCCTCGCAGCGGAACACGACCTCGGCCCCCTCGGAGCGGCCGATCCAGTTCTCCTGCATGGTGATCACGTGATCGGGCCAGGAGTCGAGCTTCTCGAAGTCGGCCAGCAGCCGGTCGGCGTACTCGGTGGTCCTGAAAAACCACTGTCTCAGGCTGCGGGTTTCGACTTCGGTGCCGCAGCGCTCGCAGCGGCCGTCGATCACCTGCTCGTTGGCCAGCACGGTTGCGTCGTTCGGGCACCACTGGACCGGAGCCTGCGTCCGGTAGGCGAGGCCTCGGTTGTACAGCTGCAGGAAGATCCACTGCGTCCAGCGGTAGTACTCCGGCGTGTGGGTCGCGAGTTCGCGCTTCCAGTCGATCGATACGCCCCATTCGGTGAACTGTTTCCTGAAAGACTCGATCGAGCGCTCGGTCGCGACCCGCGGCGGCTCGCCGGTCTTTATCGCGTTGTTCTCGGCCGGCAGCCCGAACGAGTCGTAACCCATCGGGTGGATCACCTCGAAGCCGTTGCGCCGGCGGAAATGGGCGATCGCATCTCCCACCGAGTAGCACTTGAGATGGCCTACGTGCGGCTCGCCCGACGGGTACGGCAGCATTTCCAGTACGTAGGACTTGGGCTTTCCCGGTTCGAATCCGTCCGCGCCGGGGTTGGGCACCTCCCAGGTGCCTTCGTCGGCCCAGAGTCGCTGCCATCTGCCTTCGATCTCGCGGGGTTCGTACCGGCTCATCGGGCCGGAGTCTATGAAGGCCGCCGTGGCGAGGTCGCCGGGCTCCGGTATAGGCTGACGCCATGGGAATACTCAAGGCGTCACGAACCGTCGAAATCGCGGCCCCCAGGATCCACCTCTACGAGATCATCATCGATCTCGGCAACACTCCTGCATGGCAGGAATCGATGATCTCTTCCGAAGTGATCGATACCGACCCCGAGGGTCGGCCCGCACTGGTCGAAATCGTCTCCGACGCCAAGGTGAAGCACCTGACCTCGCGCCTGGCTTTCCAGTACAAGCCGGAAGAAGGCATGACCTGGGAGCAGAAGAAGGGGGACCTGAAGTGGCTGATCGGCTCATGGAAGCTTGAGGACCTGGGTGATGAACGCACCCGGGCCACCTACGGGCTCGAGGCCGACACCGGCCGCATGCTCGGCCTCCTGATCAAGGGTCCCGTCCAGGACAAGCTCAAGGAGTGGCTGACCAAGGACGCCGCCGAGGGCCTCAAGTCCTACGCCGAAAAGGAGTGACGCGCGCCCCGTTCCGGACTCGATTGGTCGAGATCAGCCCGAACCGCGGGCGCAGGCTTTTCAGTCAGCCGTCGACCAGGTTCCCGTAGGTGTCGGGGCGGCGGGTGTCGAGGAACGGGAACAGGTCCAGCCAGTCCTTTCGCTGGTCGAGGTCGAGGTCGGCGACCAGCACCGACGGCCGGTCGCGCGGGGCCTGAGCCAGAACCCTTCCGTAGGGGTCGGAGATGAACGATGAGCCGTAGAAGGTCAGCGGCCCTTCGGTCCCGATCCGGTTGACCGCGACCATGAAGGTCCCGTTGGCGATGCCGTTTCCGACGATCACCCGCTCCCATAGCGGCTGGGTG
This sequence comes from uncultured Solirubrobacterales bacterium, assembly GCA_963766115.1. Lineage (GTDB taxonomy): Bacteria > Actinomycetota > Thermoleophilia > Solirubrobacterales > 70-9 > 67-14. The sequence continues at coordinate 72,431 of CAVXYR010000006.1, read as the reverse complement.
TCGAACTCGGGGTGGTCAGGCTCGGAGCCGATCGCGGTCGGGTAGACGATCACCTCGGCCCCGCCCAGCGAGTAGGCCCTGGCCAGTTCGGGGAACCACTGGTCCCAGCAGGTCGGGAAGCCGAACTTCGCCTCGCCCACGCCGATCACCGGATAACCGGTGTCACCGGGCCGGAAATACTTGTCCTCGTAGTAGCCGGCCGTCACCGGGATGTGGAGCTTGCGGGTCCGGGCGATCAGCTCTCCACCGGGCGCGACGCAGATCGCGGTGTTGAAACCGATCCCGCCATCCCCGGCCGCCTCGTAGAGCGATGCGTGAATGTGGCAACCCGTCTCTGACGCCATCCTCGCGGCGAATTCGGTTGTGGCGCCTCCGGGGATCGCTTCGGCGTAGCCGGCCGCCTCCTCGACCGCGTCGTCGGTGATCGCGAAGTAAGGCGAGAGGGTCAGCTCCTGCAGGCAGACGATCTCGGCTCCCTTTTCGGCGGCGATCACGATCCCTTCGGCAAGCGCCTCGAGATGGGCCTCCGGATCAGAGTTCCACCGCTGCTGGACCGCCCCGACCCGGAACGGGCTGCGGCGCGGCTCGTCCACCCGGGCCATCGACTCCGGCACCGGGCCGGTCGCCTCGATCACCTCGTATTCGCTGTCGTCCATCTCTCGCCTCCGCCTCGGTTGGTTATTGCGCTCGGGCCGCCGCCATCTGTCGGATCAGACGGCCGGGATCTGCTGGGTTATGCAGTGGACGCCGCCGCCGCCCAGCGCCAGCACCCGGCCGTCGATGCCCACCGCCTCGCGGCCCGGGAAGAGATCGGCCAGCCGGCCAAGTGCCTCTTCGTCCATGTCGGGGTCCATTCCGCCCACGGGAACGATCAGCGCGCCGTTGGCGACGTAGAAGTTCATGTACGGCACGACCACCGACTCACCGGATTCCCGCTCGGTACGGGGAAGCAGTTCCCACTCGACCACCTCGACTCCGGCCTTCCGCAGCCGGCGCCGGTTGTCCTCAACTCCGGCCCAGTTGGGATCGCCCTGGTCGGGAACGGTTTGGAGCAGCACCCGGCCGGGCTCCAAAAAGGCGCAGATGTTGTCGACGTGACCGTCCGTGTCGGCATCCTCGAGCAGGCCCTGGCCCAGCCAGATCACTTCTTCCGAGCCCAGCGCGGCCCCGACCCCGGCACCGATCGCGTCGCGGTCCAGGCCCGGGTTGCGGGTCGGGTCGAGCAGGCACTGCTCGGTGGTGACCAGGAGCCCGGCGCCGTCGACCGCGACAGAACCGCCCTCCAGGACGAGCGGGTTCTCCCGCCGCTCGATCCCGAGGTGTTCGAGGATCGCCCCGGCGACAGCGGCATCGTTGTCGTAAGGCGAAAAGGCTTCCCCCCAGGCGTTGAACCGGAAGTCGACCCCCGCCCGTGCCCCGCCGGAGCCGGTGACGATGATCGGCCCGGAGTCGCGCAGCCAGGAGTCGTCGATCGGTACCGGCAGGAGCTCGACGTTTTCCCCCGGCACCCGGGAACGGGCATCTTCTGCCTGCGACGGGTCCACGACCAGGAGGACCGGCTCGAACTGGCTCACCGCAGCAACGACCTCGGCGTGCGAGTCCCTGGCGTCTTCTATCGTGGTGCCCCGCCAGGCCGCCTCGCGCTGAGGCCAGGCGATCACCGTACGCTCGTGAGGCGCCCACTCGGCCGGCATCCGGTACCCCGCTCCCCCGACTTCGCTGGAAAAGTTGCTCACGCAGCAAGTCTAGCCCGGGAACAGGGCCTGCGAGTGGAGCTGAGGGGGCTCGAACCCCTGACCTTCGCCATGCCATGGCGACGCTCTTCCAGCTGAGCTACAGCCCCGGGAGATTCAGGACCGCCCATTTTACAGCGATGCCGCCGGCACGACGGCCCCGCGGAATCAGGCGGCCGAAGCGGGCTCGCCGTCGGGGGTTTCCAGGTCGAGCTCGATCCGGGGAGCCTCATGCCAGAGCTCCTCCAGGTCGTAGCGCTCCCGCGCCTCGGCGGTGAAGATGTGAAGCACGCAGTCGAGGTAGTCGAGCACGGTCCAGGCGACGTCGCCGGAGCGATCGGGGTTGATCGGAAGCAGTGAATGCTCCTGTTTCATCTTCAGGTGGACTTCGTCGGCGATCGCCTCGGCCTGGCGTTCGTTGCGGGCGGTGCAGATGATCAGGCTGTCGGTGTAGCTGACCAGCTCGCGCATGTCGAGCGCGACGATCTCCGCGGCGAGCTTCCCGGCGGCCACCGCGGCGATCCGGCCGGTCAGCTCCTGACTATCCATTGCCATACAGCTCCTCCCTCTCGATCATTTCCGCAACGCCGGCCGGTACAAGGTGGCGATAGGGCTGTCCGGCCCGAAGCCGCTCCTGGACCAGGGTCGATGAGAGCCCGACCGGCGGCATGCCGATCAACTCGAACCGGTCGGCGGCCCCCAGCGCCTCGAAAACCCTCTCGACCTCCACCTTCTCGATGTCCTCGCGCGGAGCGATGGCCACCCTGGCAAGTTCGACAATCGCTTCCGGCCTGTGCCAGTCGCCGAACCCGAGCGCGGTGTCGGCGCCCATCAGCAGGTGGATCTCGGTGTCCGGTCTGAGTTCTGCAATCCGCTCAAGAGTGTCATACGTGTAGGACGGTCCCGGACGCTCGATCTCGATCGCCGAGGCGACCAGACCGTCCAGGCCCTCGATCGCCGCCTCGACCATGGCCAGCCGGGCCCGCCCACCGGGATCGGCGAGCACCTCCTTGTGGTACGGGTCGCCGGTCGGAACCAGCAGGACCTCGTCCAGTCCGAGCCGCCATCCGGCCTCGCCGGCGAGCACCAGATGGCCCAGGTGAGGCGGGTTGAAAGCCGAACCCAGCACACCGACCGCGTTGCCGTCATCCCGGGCCGGCCCGGCCCGCAGGTCGCCTTCAGGCATCGATCCCGCCCGAACCCGGATCAGTTCCGGATATGGCCGTCGCCATGTACCACGTACTTGAAGGTGGTCAGCTCCCGCAGTCCGATCGGCCCGCGGGCGTGGAGCTTCTGGGTCGAGTTGCCGATCTCCGCGCCCATGCCGTACTCGAAACCGTCGGTGAACCGGGTAGACGCGTTCACGTAGACCGCGGCGGCGTCGACCCCGGCCGTAAACAGGTCCGCGGCCTGCGACGACTCGGTGACGATCGCCTCGGAGTGCCCGCTGCCGTGGCGGTTCACGTGCTCGATCGCCGCGTCGAGGTCGTCGACCACCGCCACCGCAAGCTTGAGGTCGAGGAATTCCGTGTCCCAGTCATCTGCGGTCGCCTCAGCGACTTCGACACCGCCGGCGTCGGCCCGGGCCCGGCTGTCGCCGACCAGTTCGACTCCCGCCTCGCTCAGCTCGGCCAGGGCCGGCGGCAAGAACGCGGCCGCGACCTCGGCGTCGACCAGCAGGGTTTCGGCCGAGTTGCAGACCCCGGGCCGGCTCACCTTCGCATTGAAGGCGATCTCCCGGGCCATCTTCAGGTCGGCTTCGGCGTGCACGTAGACATGGCAGTTGCCGGAGGCCGCGTACATCACCGGCACCGTGGCGACCTCCTTGAGCGCGTTCTTGAGACCCTCTCCGCCCCGCGGGATCAGCAGGTCGATCCCGCCCTCCTGGGTCGCCAGTTCGGCGATCGCATCGTGGCCGCCGCCGCGGGAAAGGACCACCGAATCGACCGGCAGGGTGGCCTGCTCGAGGGCGCCGCGCACCACCTCGGCCAGGGCGTTGTTGGTCCGCTCGGCGTAGCTCGACCCCCTCAGGACGATCGCGTTGCCGCTCTTGATGGTCAGCGCCGCGCAGTCGATGGTGACGTTGGGCCGGGCCTCGTAGATCACGGCGACCACCCCGAGCGGCACCCTGACCTTGCGCAGGCGAAGTCCGCTCTCAAGAGTCCGGGACTCGATCTCCTCACCGACCGGATCCTCGAGCGCCGCGACCTCGCGGACTCCGATCGCCATCGCCTCTACCCGCCCGGCGTCAAGGGTGAGCCGGTCGGTCAGGGCCTCGCTCAGGCCGGACGCCCGCGGATCGCCGAGATCGGCCGCGTTCGATTCGAGAATCTCGTCGGAGCCGGCCAGCAGTCCGGCCGCGATCGCCTCCAGGGCGCTGTTCTTCGTTTCAGTCGGAGCGGTGGCCAGAACTCTGCCTGCCGCCCTGGCCGCGGCGCAGTCAGTGGCTACATCGGTGATCGTTGCGTCCATGCCGGAAAGCCTAGCCGGATCGGGACGCCGGCCGGAGGGCGGGCGAGGCGGGCTCAGGCCAGGACGAAGTAGTCGCGGTGCACGATCTCCTCGGACGCGTGCGGCATCAGCTCGAGTACCTCACTGCTTTTCATGCCCTTGATCCGCTCGGCCTCCTCGGCCGAATAGTTGGAGATCCCCTTGCCGACCACGCGGCCTCCGGCCAGCACTTCGACCGCGTCGCCCGCACCGAAAGGGCCCTCGACCCCGGTGACACCGACCGGAAGCAGGCTCGAGCCCTTCTGACTGAGAACCCGGGCGGCGCCCTCGTCGACCAGGATGCGCCCGGTAGCCGGTTTGGCGTAGCGCAGCCACTGCTTGAACCCTGACGAGGGCTTCTTGCGGACCGCGAACGAAGTGCCGGCCGCATCGCCGGCGGCCGCCCCCCTGAGCGTGCCATCGATCGTGCCGTTGCAGATCCGGGTCTCGATCCCGGAGTCAGTCGCCATCTCGGCGGCGGCTACCTTGGAGCGCATGCCGCCGCTGCCGAAAACCGAGGTCCGGTCGCCGATGTCCTTGCCGGACAGTTCCGAGAAGTCTTCGACCCGTTCGATCAGCTCGGCCCCGGGATCGGAGGCCGGGTCGGAGGTGTAGACCCCGTCGGTGTTGGTCAGCAGAACCAGCAACCGGGCCTCGAGCATGATCGCCACCTGGGCCGCCAGGAAGTCGTTGTCGCCGAAGGTGATTTCGTCGGTCGCGGTCGTATCGTTTTCATTGATCACCGGGACCACGCCCCAGCCGAGCAGGCGCCGCAGGGTCTGGCGGGCATTCAGGTAGCTGGTCCGGCTGGCCACGTCGGACGCGGTCAGAAGGACCTGGGCCGCCGCGGTCCCGCCGGCCTCGAGCCTGGATTCGTACTCGCTGAACAGCGAGCCCTGCCCGACCGCCGAGGCCGCCTGGAGCTCGTCGATCGAGCGCGGCCTGGCCTCGAGCCCCAGGATCCGGATTCCCCTGGCGATCGATCCCGAGGTGACCATGATCAGAGCCTCCCCTCCGCGCCGCAGTTCCGCGGCCTGGGCACAGACGGAATCGAGCACGCCCGTTCGCAGGCTGCCGTCATCGGCAGCCACGATCGAGGATCCGAGTTTGACTACCAGGGTCATGGCGGGCTCCAGCCTAGCCCAAGGCGATCGGCCCGGGGCCTGCTGCAGCCGGCTTGGCCGTTCCCGCTCAGTAGAGCTCGAACTCGTACTCGCCGACCCGGATGTCGTTTCCCGATTCGAAGCCGGCCCGCTTCAGCTCTGCCATCACGCCCATCTCGGTGAGCCGGGCCTCCAGATATCCGAGGGCTTCCTCGTTGTTCAGGTCGAACCGGTCAAAAAGCAGTTCGACGCCGCGGCCGTGGATCCGGAAGACCCCCTCGCCCTCGGCCTCCACCGAATAGCCGCCCTCTCCTTTCGGGCGGTATGTCAGGTGCTCCGCCTCGAAGTCGGTTTCGGCTCCGCCCGGCCCGACCCCGACCGGTGCCACGGCGTGTTCGGGCACCTCGGTGAGGATTTTCTCGGTCAGGCGCTCGAGGCCGGCGCCGGTGGCCGCCGAGACGGCCAGCACGCCGAGCACCGAATCGCCGAGCTCGTCCTGCCAGTCCCGGACCTGGTCGGCGCTGTCGGCCTCGGTCCAGAGGTCGGACTTCGAGAGGACCAGCAGTTCTGGCAGGTCTTCGAGGCCGCTCCGGTGGGCGGTCAGCTCCTCGCGTACGGCCCGGTAGTTCTCCAGCGGCTCGCCTGAGGAAGGCGCCAGCTCGACCAGGTGGATCAGCATCGCGCATCGCTCGACGTGGGCGAGGAACTCATGGCCGAGGCCGGCGCCCTCCGCCGCGCCCTCGATCAGGCCGGGGATGTCGGCCAGGACCACCTGCCGGTCGTCGCTCTCGATTGTTCCCAGGACCGGCTCGAGGGTCGTGAACGGGTAATCGGCCACCTTGGGATCGGCCCTGGTCAGGCGCGCGAGCAGCGACGACTTGCCGGCGTTCGGCAAACCGATCAGGCCGGCGTCGGCCAGCAGCTTGAGCCTGAGCTCGACCCAGCCCGATTCACCGCCGGTTCCCTGCTCGGCAAATCGCGGCGCCTGACGGACGGACGTCGAGAACCGCTTGTTTCCGTGACCGCCCCGACCACCCTTCGCCAGCACCGCCGACTGGCCGGGTTCGACCAGATCGATCACCGCGTCGGCAACCGAAACCGCCTGGGTGCCCGGAGGGACCGGGATTACCACGTCTTTGCCGCGGGCGCCCTGCTTGTTCGAGCCTTCGCCGTGATGGCCCCGCTCCGCCCGGAAGTGCTTCGATCGCAAGGCCCCGAGATCGCGCCGCGACGAATCACACTCGAGGATCACACCGCCGCCGTGGCCACCGTCTCCTCCGTCCGGTCCCCCGCGGGGCACGTGGGCCTCCCGCCGGAATGAGATCGCCCCGTTCCCGCCGGCCCCGCCCTCCACGTAGATCTTCGCCCGGTCGTAAAGCACCGCCCAAGGGTACGCGGAACGCGTAGCCCGGTCCGGTACGACAGGCCGCCGGGCAGCGGTACGGATCGGCTTGTCGAAGCGGTGCCAATGAGCACCGCTTCCGGCTACGGGGTCAGGCAGGGTCCAGTGCCGTGATCGCGGCCTTGAAGAAGGGGCGGAAACTCTCGCTTCCGAACCCCCAACCGGCGGTGATCCGGTTCGGGACGGTCATCGAGCCGAATTCGCCCACCGAGTCGAAGACGCAGCCGAATCGCCGATATCCCGGCTCTCCGTCCCCGGTATGCCACCTCATCGCGCTCACCTCAATGGGGCGGCCGTCGCCGTCGATGCGCAACCGGACCTCCGATGTCTCGGTCGCGTCCGGCCTGCAGAAGGCAATCGACCCCTCCGACTCGGCCCGCCACTCGACGCCCCGGCCGGGCAGGAGGGTAGGCGGAGCCAGCGTTCCCTCCATCACGGCCCGCATCGCAGCCGACCTGACCGCATCCGGGCTTTCGTCGCTGAAGGCCTGAAATCGCCCGAACATCCGGCCCGAGGTGCCCCCGGACCCACTCCGGTAGCGATCGGTCACCTCGAGAACGGGCAGCCCCCGGGCGGGGACCCTGGCCACCCACTCGAAATCGAGACCGTCCAGCCACTGCTCTGCAGCGAACGGTATCCAGATGCCGACCCGGATCCGGCCCTTCATCTTCAGCCGGTACGAGCCGGCCGGCCGAACCCCCTGACCCAGGGAGAACCCGAAGTACCGCCTCACCGGCTCGTCGAAACCGTCCAGATCGGACCGATCGAATATCGGAGATTCAGGGCTCACTCTCCGACCCTGGCCGACGCAGGTTCCCGACAGTTGGCCGGGTGCCGGCGCTACTCCTCCGTGGCGACCGAGATCACGCGGCCGCGCCGGCCGGGCCTGAACTCGACCGTTCCCGGGCGGGTGGCGAAGATCGTGTGGTCACGGCCGAGCCCGGTGCCCTCTCCGGGCCAGAACTGGGTACCGCGCTGGCGCACGATGATCTCGCCGCCGTTTACCGCCTGACCGGCGAAGACCTTGACCCCGAGCATCTTCGGGTTCGAGTCGCGGCCGTTCCTTGAGGAGCCGAGTCCTTTCTTATGAGCCATCGCTGTTCTCCTTCTTGGCGCCGCCAGGCTTCTTCGCCGTCTTTGCGGCGGGCTTGGCTGCCGCCTTGGATTCGGTCTTCGGTTTGGCCGCCGCCTTGGGCTTGGCCGTCGCCTTCGGCTTGGTCTCGGCCTTCGGCTTTGCCGCCGCCTTCGGCTTGGTCTCGGCCTTCGGCTTTGCCGGTGCCTTGCCTGCCTTTGCCGCAGTCCTGGGCTTGGCGGGCGCCTTGGGCTCCGTCGCGGCCTTCTCTGCGGCCTTCGGCTTGCTCTCGGCCTTCTTTGCGGTCTCCTGTTTGGGAGCGGCCTTCTTCACGCCACCACCCAGCGAGGTGATCTCGAGCCTGGTCAGCTCCGAACGGTGGCCGGCCCGGCGGGAGTAGCCCTTCTTGGCCTTGTACTTGAAGACCTTGATCTTCTCGCCGCGAAGGTGCTCGGTGACAGTTGCTTCGACCTTGATCTTGCCCAGCTCTTTCGCCCCGACCACGACCTCTTCGCCCTTGAACATCACCGGTCTCAGCGTGACTTTGTCACCCTTCTCCGCCCGAAGGCGGTCAACCACGATCTCCGAGCCTTCTTCCACCCGGTACTGCTTGCCGCCAGAATCTACAACCGCATACATAGTCGAACTCTCAAATCGTTTTCAGGTCAGGTCAGCTGCCGGCGTCGTTCTTGGACTTGCGGCCGCGTTTGCGGCGTCCGCGCCGTAGGCCGAACCGGCCGGAGTTTACCGACTTCTCTTCCTGGGGCCCTTTCGGCCCGGAATCCCGGCCGACTTCCGGCCCGGCGGGCTCCGGAGCGGGCTCTCCGGGCTCGGGACCAGCTTCAGCCTTGGCGCCCGCCGGCCCGCCCCCGCCGGCCCGATCGCCCGATGCCTGGCGCCCATTCGAGCGCCCGGCGCCGGAGCGTTCCGATCCCTGGCGGTCTTCCCGGTCTCCGCCCGGGTCCCGGCCGCCGGGGTTGCCCTTGCCGCCCCGGCCACCGCGTCCGGGTCCGGATCTGCCGGAGCCGCGCTCGTTGCCGGAGCCGCCGTTGCCGGCCTTGGGGCCGGGCCGGGCCTGCTCAGGCTGTTCTGCCTCTGGCAGAAGCGAGGCGACCGCTGCCGCCCGCTCGACCGATTCGATCCGGACCATCTTGCGGTCGCCGACGAAACCGCCGGCACCGGTGACGCTGATGATGTAAGAGTCGATCCTGGCGATCGCGTCGTCGGGCTCGAACATGTGAGGCTCCTCGATCTTGACGAACACCTCCTCACCCGGCCGGAACGGCAGTGCCCGTTCCTCGATGCTCTTGCGGTCACCCGACTCGATCAGCTCGAAGTTGTCGATCGCCAGCGCTTCCCCGCCTTCGAAATGGAAGCGCTTGCCCGACTCCTTCTCCAGTTCGAGCAGGCCGCTGTCGGCCTGGTTGAGCATCGCGGCGACCTTCGGGTTGACCCGGATCAGGAAGGCCTCCTGGTCGCCGTTTTCCGCGGCGATCTCGCGCATCTTGCGCAGGCCCTCGAGGGCGACCGTCTCGGCCGAGAGCACGACCCCGCCGCCATGGCAGGTGGGGCACTCGACCGTGAGGATCTCGCGGACCCCGTCGGTGATGTTCTGGCGGGTCATCTCGACCAGCCCGAGCGGTGAGATCTCGACCAGGTAGCTCTTCGACTTGTCGGCGTCGAGCGCGCTCCTCAGGGTTCCCAGAACCTTGTCCCGGTTCCTGCCCTTGGCCATGTCGATGAAATCGATGACGATGATGCCACCGATGTCGCGCAGGCGGAGTTGGCGCACCACTTCGGCAGCCGCCTCCGTGTTGACCTTGGTGATCGTCTCTTCGAGCCCGCCCTTGCCCCGGCCGGTGAACGAGCCGGAGTTGATGTCGATCACGGTCAGCGCCTCGGTGTAGTCGATGATCAGGTAGCCACCCGACTTCAGGTCGATCCTCTGTCCGAGGGTCGACTGGATCGCCTGCTCGATCTCCCACTTCTCGAACAGGGGCTTGTTTCCCCGGTACAGCTCGACCAGGTCGACCAGTTCGGGCGCGGTCCGCTGGAAGAAGCTGGTCACCCGCTCGAACTGCTTTTCGTCGTCGATTATCGCCCGGTCGAATTCGTTCAGGAATACGTCCCTGAGAACCCGGACCGGGAGGTCCTGTTCCTGGAATACCAGCGATGGCGCCTTGACCCCGACCCGGCGCTTGTCGAGCACGTCGCTCAGCCGGTGCAGGTACTTGACTTCACGGGTGAAATCGGCTTTCTTCGCGCCGTGGGCGGCGGTGCGGACGATCAGACCTCCCGGCCCGTCGTAGGAGCGGCTGACCATCTTGCGCAGGCGGTCCCGCTCCTTGTCGGCCAGCCTCCGGCTGACCCCCACTCCGGTCCCGCTCGGCGCGTAGACCAGGTACCGGCCGGCGATAGTCACGTTCATCGAGAGCCGGGCGCCCTTCGACTTGATCGGGTCCTTGATCACCTGAACCAGGATTTCCTGCTTCGGTTTGATCAGCTCGTCGATCCGGCGCCCCTGGCCGCGGCCCCTCCTGGGGGCGGGCTGACCATCGGGCAGCAGGATCTCGTCGACGTGGAGAAACCCGTTCCGCTCGAGGCCGATGTCGACGAATGCGGCCTCCATGCCGGGCAGCACGTTGTCGACCTTGCCCAGGTAGATGTTTCCGACCAGCGAGCGACTGCCGCGACGTTCGATGTAGACCTCGGCGACTTCGCGCTTTGACTTGACTGTTTTTGCTTCGAGTACGGCCACCCGGGTTTCACCGGAGTCGGCCGATACCACGATCGTTTTTTTCATTTCAGTGTTTTCCGTTCAGATTGGTTGCCCGAGACCCCTAATGGATCCAGGGACCCCTCTGACCGGCGCGCGACTGAATGTGAATGCTCTGCAGGACCCCGATCATCATGAAGGTGGCGATGATCGCCGAGCCTCCATAGCTCATCAGCGGCAAGGGTATGCCGGTGATCGGCATGATGCCGAGGTTCATTCCCACGTTTACGAAGACCTGGAACATGATCGCGGCGGCGATACCGGCCGCGACGAGGGTTCCGTAAAAATTCTTCGAGAGCGTCATCAGACGCAGCGCCCGCCAGAACAGGAGGGCAAAAAGGGATAGGACCAGCGCCGCGCCGACGAATCCGTACCGTTCGGCGACCACCGCAAAAATGAAGTCGGTGTGTCGCTCGGGCACGAAACCGAGGCGGGACTGGGTGGCCTGGTCGCCGCGTCCGGTGGTTCCACCGGACCCGGTAGCGATTTTGGCCTGGTTTTGCTGATAGCCCGCATCGCCGATGTCGGATGAGGGCGAAAGGAACGAGGTGAGTCGTTCCTGCTGATACTGCTTGAGAACCGGGGCGCCGGCCATCGGCATCAGGACGAGAGCTATCGCGATCACTGCCGCCAGCCCGGCTCCGATCGCGGCCAGATGCGACCAGCGCACCCCTGCCGCGATCATGATCGCGATGGTGATTCCCCCGAACACGAGTGAAGTGCCGAGATCCTGCAGCAGGACGAGGCCGGTTGGCGCAAAACCGAGCGCCAGGTAGCGGATCGTCCGTTGAGACTCGGAGCCACGTCGGGCTCCGTCAATCACGAATCCGGCCAGGGAAAGCACAAGCAGCAGCTTGCCCAGTTCGGCCGGCTGGAAGGTGAAGAAGGGAAGCTCGAGGGACTGGGTCGACCCCCGGGCGGTGATCCCGAAAACGAAGATCGCCAGAATCGAAGCGCAAAGGAACGTGTAGATGCCGACCCGCAGTTCACGAAAACGCGAGTAGTCGATTCGAGAGATAGCAATCATCGCAACGATACCCACGAGACCGTACAGAGCCTGACGGCTCGCGTACTCCTGGGGGGCGCCGGCAACGGCTTGGCCGCTCGCCTCGTACAAGGTGACCAGAGAGCAGGCGATCAGGCCCAGAGCCGAAAACGCCATCCAGCCGTCCATGTCCCGGACGCCGATCCGGTCAAGCAGGCCGGCGCGCGGCAGATGGGCTTCGTTCCGCCCCCGGGTTGTGGCCGACGATTCCATCACTCGACGTTCCCGGATCCGCCGGAAACGGCTTTCGCCCGGCGGTTGAAGTAGGCGGACAGGATCTGGAGGGCGACCGGGGCCGCTGTGTCGGCGCCGAATCCACCCTGCTCGACGGTGACCGCCACCGCCACCTTGGGATCGGGGTAGGGCGCCAGCACGACGTACCAGGACTGGTCGCCGTTCGGCGGCCGCTCGGCCGTTCCGGTCTTGCCCGCAACGTCGACCGGAAAGCCGCCAAAGACCGCGTAGGAGGTGCCGTCCGGCTGCTGGGCGGCGGCATGGAGACCGTCCATGATCGCCTCCCGGGCACCCGGATCGAGATCGATCTGGCGCTCGATCTCGGGTTCGAACTCCCTGATAACGCGGCCGGCCGAATCCTCCTCCTGAAGCACCAGCCGGGGCTTGTAGACCGTACCGCCGTTGCCGAGCGCCGAGTAAGCGGTGGCCATCTGCAGCGGATCGGCCTGGAGGTCGCCCTGCCCGATCGCCAGCTGGATGTTGTCGCCGATCGCCCACGGCCGGTCGGTGTCCCCGGCGGCAAACAGCTTGTTTCGCCACTCCGGGGTCGGCAGCAGGCCTTCGGATTCACCGGGCAGATCAATTCCGGTCGGCCGTCCGATTCCGAACTGGCTCGACCAGCGCTGCAGTTGCTCGCCCCCATTGAGCTGCGCGCCGAGGCTGTAGAAATAGACGTCGGAGGAGACCTCGATCGCCCGCCGCAGATCGACCGGGCCGTGAGCCTGGCTGCCGGCATTGGTGAAGGTCTGGTCGGAGATCGTGATCTCTCCACCGTCGTTGACCACGGTCGATGGGGTGATCTTGCCGGCCGCGAGCCCGGCCACGGCGGTGATCGGCTTGTAGGTCGATCCGACCGGGTAGGCGCCGCCGATCGCACGGTTGAACATCGGTGCCCCGAGATCCTCGTCCCACAGGTTTTTCGCCTCCCGGGGGGTCAGCGGCCGGGTGAAGATGTCGGGGTCGAAGGTCGGGTTGGAGCCCATCCCCAGAACTTCGCCGTCGTTGACGTCCAGCGCCACGAAGGCCCCCGGTAGGCCCACGCCCAGCAGTGCCGATTCGCCGGCCGCCTGAACCTTGGGATCGAGGGTCAGGCGGACGCTCTCGCCCGGCTCCGGGGTGACCGATTCGAGCTGGCCCTTGATCCGTCCCCGCGAATCGACCTGGATCCGGGTCAGCCCAGGCTCACCGCGGAGCTGGGCGTCGTACTGCTGTTCGATCCCGGCCTTGCCCAGGGTGTCCCCGGCCTGGAGGCCGGCCCCCTCCGGGGACTTCAGGTCCTCGGCGGTCACCTCGCCGACGCTGCCCAGCAGATGGGCCGCACGGACGTCTTGCGGGTATCTCCGGACGAAGACCCGATTTATCTGGATCTCCGGGAAATCGGCCTGGTGCTCCTGCAGGTAATAGACGATGTCGTCGCCGACGTCCCTGATCAGGGTCACCGGGCTGCCGGGCGGGTTGTCCTTGACCTCGAGCCGGTAGCGCTTGCGGACCCAGCTCTCGCTCCGGCCGATGACCTCGGCGATCGAGCCGAGAAGCTTCCGCCGCTCGGCGGCGCCGGACGGCATCTCGAGCGGGTCGAGCTGAAGCGCCATGCTGGTCCGGTTGTCGACCAGCACGTTGCCGTCCCGGTCGAGTATCCGGCCCCGTGGGGCCAGCACCCGGACCTCCCTGGTGCGGTTGTCGTTGGCTTCGGCCAGGTAGCGGTCTCCGGTAACCACCTGGAGCGACCAGAGGCGGAAGAAGAGGACCGCGAACAGGGCGACGCCGACGCCGCCCAGAACGGCTACCCGCAGCGCTGTGCCGCGGAGCCGTTTGTGCCTGGGTGTAACCGGTTCAATACGCATCGTCTACCCCTGACAACCCGCCAGAACCCGAAAGCGGTCGGTCGGGCCGGCGGCGGGGCGGGCGCTCGCTGACCAGGGCGGGCCGCAGCACGCGCCGAATGAACGCATAGATCGGCACCGCCAGGAGGAACCCGTAGAGCCCCTGGACCATCGCCTCGACCAGGAACAAGGGGCTCAGGCTCGCTTCGAAACCGAGTCCGACCGTGAACACCCCGAGGGCCAGACTCGCCGCCACGGTCGCCGCCCCGCAGAACCCCGCGACGACCAGCCGGTCGGGTTGCTCACCCCGCTCGCGGTACAGACCGGCCAGATAGCCGAGGACCATGAAGATCAGGCAGCCGGTCCCCAGCGGGCCGTCGACCAGTCCGTCGGCGAGAAAGCCGATCGAGAAGCCGACCGTCGCTCCGACCATGCTGCCGCCGAGCAGGCCGAAAATCACGGCGCAGGCCGGCAGGATCCAGAACGAAGTCCCGAGAACCTCCACCAGTGAGAAGAACGCGTTCTGAAGCAGCACAAGGAGCAGCACCAGCAGGGCGATCCTCAGAAGTGACTTGTTGGTGACGATCATCCGCGGTTCCCACCGGTCAGGACCTGAAGCAGATCAAGGTTCCTCAAGTCAGAGTACGGCACCAGCTCAACGCTCTGGATTGCTTCCCGTTCGTCGATCGGGGCCCGGTCCACCTCGCCGATCGGGAGCCCGGCCGGGTAGAACGATGAGATCCCGTCACCGCGCCATCCCGCGGTGACCACGCTCTGCCCCCTGCCGAGCCTGCGGGTCTCGTCGAGGAACTCGAGGACCAGCCGGCCGGGATCGCCGACCTTCGGCCTGACCACGCCCTGGGCCACGCTCGGAACCACTTTCGCGGTCACCGCGCTCGAGCTGTCGGAGATCAGCGTGACCTCCGACTGGCCGCGGCTCACCGAGCTGACCCGGCCGACCAGCCCGTCGCCGCTGATCACCGGGTCGTTCACCGAAACGCCGTCGGAGGAGCCACGGTTTATTCCCACGGTCGAGAACCAGACGGTCGGAGACCGGGTGATCACCGAGCCGGTGACCGGGGTGTAGTTGTCCGGAATTCGACCGCGTTTTTCGAGGTTGAACAGCTTGCGCAACTGGACGTTCTCCTGCAGCGCCACCTTGCCGGCCACCGCTTCGGCCCGGGCCTGCTCCAGTTCGGCCGAAAGTCGATCCCGGTCACCCCGGGCGGCCATCGTCTCGTCAAACCAGTTGACCAGGTCGCGGACCGGCTTGAGCGCGCGGCTGGCGCCGTCTTGGAGCGGACCGAAGGCCGAGCCCAACGGACCACCGACCGCGCCCGAGCCCTTGCCGAAGCTCAGCGTGAGGAGGATGAAACCGATCACGATCAGGCCTATGAGGACCGCTCTGCGGCGGCGAACTTGCTTGCGATACACGCGGGTGACTTTCTCAGTTATCGGCGTCGCCAGTACGATCCCGGCGGGCGCTGTCCGCTTACTTGCAGGGTTCCGGCCCCGCTGCCCGCTTCACGCTGCCCCCTGGGGTGCCCGGGTGGATCTGGCGGCGAGCCGGAACAGACAATTCTAGCGGGCCGCCGATCCCCGGCCGTCCCGATTCAGGCTTCCAGTTCCGGAGCCAGGCGGTAGAGCAGGTCGATCGGCAGTCCGATCACGTTGGCGACATCTCCCTCGACCCTGTCGACCAGGGCCGAGCCGCGACCCTGGATCGCGTACCCACCGGCCCTCCCCTTCCATTCTCCGGTTGCCAGGTAGCGGTCGATGTCGCCGGGGGTCAGCGACCTGAACCTGACCCTGGTCTCCTCGACCCCGGTCCTGACCTCATCGCCCCCCGGCCCGATCACCGCCAGCCCACTGACCACCCGGTGGGTCCGACCGGACAGCTGAGCCAGGTACTCCCGGGCACGGACCTCGTCTTCGGGCTTGCCGATCAGGTGATCCTCGATCACCACGTCGGTGTCGCAGCCGATCACCAGCCGCCCGACCCCACTCCCCTCAGGGCGACCCGGAGCGGTCAGATCCTCAAGCGCCGCCTCCGCCTTCAGCCGGGCGTTCGCGACCACAACTGAAGCCGGATCGCCGTGGGTGATCTCCTCGATCCCCGTGGCCAACACCTCGAACTCCAGCCCCAGCCGGTCGAGCAGCTCCCGGCGCTGTGGCGAGCCCGAGGCGAGCACCAGACGTGGCATCGAGAACCGCCGACCGGAAAGTCAGGCCGCCGGAACGCCTTCCGGGAACCAGATCGCGATCTCGCGAACGGCCGACTCGTCGGAGTCGGACCCGTGGACCATGTTGAAGGTGACTTCGAGTGCGAAATCTCCCCGGATCGATCCCGGCGCAGCTTCAACCGGGTTGGTCGCACCGATCAGCTGCCTGGCGGCCGGGACGGCCTCCGGGCCCTCCAGCACCGCGGCGACCAGCGGGCCTCCGGTGATGAAATCGACCAGCTCATTGAAAAACGGCTTCTCGGTATGTTCCGCGTAATGCTCATTGGCGATCGCCTCGGTCGCGGTCAGCTTCTTCAGGGCGACGATGCGCAGGCCCTTGCGCTCGAACCGGGCCAGTACCTCGCCGGTGAGGGCACGCTCAAAGGCGTCGGGCTTTACGAGGATGAGGGTCTGTGACATGGGTTTTCTTGCTCCGTATCGGGATTGTCGGGCTGTTCAGGATCCAGGGTGGCGGCCGGTCCGGGTCGGGCCGTTCGCGCCGGGAGGCTAGCGGGGTTCGGTGTCTTGACTCCTGGGGACGGCATCGCCGCCCTCGGGGACGGCACCGCCGCTGTTGATCGGCTTGCCCGCCGGATCCTCGTCGGTGCCCACGACCCTGCGCCGGCTCGAGCGCGAACTCTGGCGGGCCGGGTCCGCTGATTCGGCCCGGTCGCTATCTACGGCGTCGGCCGAGCGTCCGGATTCCCGGGGATCGGTTCCGCGGCGCCGGGAAGGCCTCGCGTCCGAATCGGGCTTCGAACTGGAAGCTGCCCTGGCGCCGGACGGCTTCTTCTCGGCGCGGCCGTGCGGCCTTGCGGCCGGAATCCTTGCGGCGGCCCCTGCCCTTCCGTTCGTCCGATTTGGAAGACTCGCGACGCGAGGACCGCTTGGGCTCTATCAGCGTCTTCTCGCAGTAGGGACAGAGCTTCCAGTTGAGTCCGACCGGCTTCGAACAGCTCGGGCAGGGCTGCTTGAGTCGGGTACGGCAGGCCGGGCACTTGATGAAGTCCGGCTGGGTGGGGGTACCGCACTTGCGGCAGGAGTTGGCCTCGTGGTGGCGCAGCCGGGCCTCGGTGTCCCGTACTTCGAGTTCACGCTCGCGGGCGTCCTCCAGGTATTCGCCCGGTCGCACGATCGTGTAGATGATCGTGCCGAAGAAGGGAAAGATGAACGAGGCGAAGGTGGCGCAGCCGACCAGGAACGGGTCCTCGACCCGGCGGCGGGAGTCGTTGAAGGTGAAGAGGACCAGGGCGAACCAGATCGCCACCAGCAGGAGGATCAGGCCCGACACGACAACGTTTGCGGCGTTGCTGCTTATTCCGAAGATGGCGAGAGGCATGAGCTTGCTACAGGAACGTCCTTCCGAATAGGTATCCGAGGCCGAAGAAGACGAGGATCACGACCGCCACAACGGCAGCGACCAACGCCATCATCGACAGCAGTTGGGTGCCAGCCGATCGATTCACCGCGTAATCGTCGCACAACCGCCGGATGTGGGACGGCCCGCGACCAGTTGGGAGGAGGCTTGCCAGACGAATCCCGGAATCAGCCGGCCCCGACCACCGGGGCCAGGAAGTGCGAACCGGCGACCAGAACCACCCCGCCGCTTTCCCGGGCCCGACGGCGAGCGATCTCGAACGCGGCCACCGGGTCGGGCTGCTGCTCGCCGGGGAGCCCGGCATCGGCCGCCAGCCCGGACAGTCCGGCCGCCGGCCAGGATGCGGCTCCGGGACGGCCCCACTCGGCCAGGGACCGCTCCGGCAGCTCGGTGAAAACGGCCCGCGTGAGACCCGGGGCCAGTTCCCCGATGATCCCGGAAGCGTCCTTGTCGGACATGACCCCGAGCAGGGCGATCACCGGGCGGCCCCCGGAGACCTCCGGCAGCGCCCGGGCCAGCGCGGCCGCCCCGGAGCGGTTATGGGCGACGTCGACGAGCACCGGGGGGTCCTCGCCGACCATTTCCAGCCGCCCGGGGACCACGATCCCGGCCGCGGCCTCCCCGACCCGATCCGGGTCGAGATCACCGAGGAAGCTTTCGGCCGCCACCCGGGCGACCGCGAAGTTCCCTCGCTGGAACTCGCCCCGCGCGGCCAGTCGCCGTTCGGCCGGATCCGCTCCGGCGACATGACCGGCCCTGACCACCCGGCAGCCACGCTGGGCTGCGGTGAGATCGGCGAGCCGGCCGACCTCCGGGCTTACCTCCCCCAGGACCAGGGTCGTCCCCGGGCGCAGGACGGCGAGCTTCTCGGCCGCGATCTCGAGCTCCGTTTCACCGAGGTACTCGGTGTGGTCGATGCCGATCGAGGTCAGCACCGTCGTGACCGAGTTGATCGAGTTGCTGGCATCGAGCCGCCCTCCGAGCCCGGCCTCGATCACCGCCAGCTCGACCCCGGCGTCGGCCAGGGCCAGGAACGATGCCGCGGTGGCCAGCTCGAACTGGGTCACGAACTCTTCGTCGGGCAGGCCCTGCTCGACCGTCGCGGCCGCCACGGCGGCCCGCTCGACCGCCGCGCTGAAGCGGTCGGGGGTGATCTCTTCTCCCGCGATCATCACCCGCTCGGTCCAGCGCTCGAGGTGGGGCGAGAGGGTGCAGCCGGAACGGACCCCGTGGGCCCCGGCGATCGCCGCGATCATCCGGGTGACCGACGACTTTCCGTTGGTGCCGACCACGTGGATCGATTCGAAGCGGTCCTGGGGCCGCCCCAGTTCGTCGCAGAGCGCCTCGATCCGCTCCAGGCCCATGGTCCAGCCGATCGGGGCCAGAGAATTCAGGTGCGTTTCGGCCTCGAACACCGACCGGCCCGGCCCGCCTCAGCCGAGCTCGGCCAGCTCGGCGTCGATCTGGTCCAGCTTCTGGCGCTCCTCGGCCACCACCTCGGGCGGGGCCTTTTCGACGAAGCCGCTGTTGGCCAGCTTGCCGGCGATCTTCTTGCGCTCGCCCCCGAGTTTCTCCCGGCGGGCGGCCAGCCTGGCCGAGAGCGCCTCCATGTCGAGCCCTTCGGACGGCCTGATCCCGAACCCGGCAACGGTGGCAACCGGATCCCCGCTGCCCTCGCCGATCCGCACCCGGCCCAGTCGCGAGACGAACTCCGGCACCCGGGCACCGTCACCGGCCGCGTCGAGCACGACCCTGGGCGGCACGCCGGCCATGTCGCGCCAGCCGCGGAGCTGCCTGGTCAGGCCGATCGCCTCGCCCACCTCGGACTCGATTACCGGATCGCGCCGGCCGTCCTCGGCCTGTGGGAAGCGATGGACCGCCAGGTGGCCCTCGCGGTAGGGGTGGAACTCCCAGATCGCCTCGGTCACGAACGGCATCACCGGGTGGACCAGGGCCAGGGTGCGCTCGAGCGTGTGAAGCAGCACCATCGCGACTTCGGGGTCTCCTTCGTAGATCCTCGGCTTGGCGATCTCCAGGTACCAGTCGCAGAGCTCGGAAAAGACGAACGCATATATCGCCTGGGCAGCGTGGGCGAAGTCGTACTCGTCCAGCAGGTCGCTGACGCCGGCGACCGTCGATTCCAGGCGGGAGAGGATCCAGCGGTCTTCGGCCGCGGCGGGGGCCGGCGGCACCTCGCGGTCGGCCGGGGCTTCGGTGTTGAGCAGCACCAGCCGCGACGCGTTCCAGAGCTTGTTGGCCAGGTCCCGGCCCTGCTGGACCTTGGCGTCCGAGTAGCGCACGTCCTGGGTCGACGACATCGCCAGCAGCCCGAAGCGCAGCGCGTCGGCCCCGTGCTCGTCGATCTCGCCCAGCGGATCGATCCCGGTCCCGAGGCTCTTCGACATGCGGCGGCCGTCGCGGGCCTGGATCACGGAGTGCACGTACACGTCGCGGAACGGAACGTCGCCGGCGAACTCGACTCCGGTCATGATCATCCGGGCGACCCAGAGAAAGAGGATCTCGCGGGCCGTGGTCAGGAAGTCGGTCGGGTAAAACGCCTTCATCTCAGGCGTCTCTTCGGGCCAGCCGAGCGTGGCGAACGGCCAGATCGCCGATGAGAACCAGGTGTCGAGCACGTCGCTCTCCTGGGTCCAGCCGTCGCCCTCGGGCGGCTCTTCCCCGGCATGGACCTCCTCGCCCCGGTACCAGACCGGGATCCGGTGACCCCACCAGAGCTGGCGGGAGACGCACCAGGGTCGGATCTCGTTCATCCAGTCGAGATAGACCCGCTTCCACTGGCCCGGGGTGATGTTGACCCGGTCCTCCTCGACCGCCCTGATCGCCGGGGCGGCAAGCTCGTCCATCCGGCAGAACCACTGGAGTGAGATCAGCGGCTCGATTCGCTCGCCGGAGCGGTGGGAAAACGGGACCGAGTGGGTGTAGGGCTCTTCTCCGCTCAGCACGCCCTGCTCGCGCAGTGCGTCGGCGACGGCGACCTGGGCCTCGGCGACCCTCATCCCGGCGAAGCGCTCGCCGGCGGCCTCGGTCATGCGGCCGTCCTCGCCGATCACGCTGATCTCCTCGAGGCCGTGGCGGCGGCCGATCTCGAAGTCGTTTACGTCGTGCCCCGGGGTGATCTTCAGCGCGCCGGTGCCGAACTCGGGATCGACGTGCTCGTCGGCGATGATCGGCAGTCGCCGGCCGACCAGCGGCAGGATGCAGTGCTCGCCGACCAGGTCGGCGTAGCGCGGGTCGTCCGGATTGACGGCGACCGCGGTGTCGGCCATCATCGTCTCCGGCCGGACCGTGGCCACGGTGAGCACCCGGTCGCCGTCCTCGACCGGGTAGTCGACCGAGTAGAGGGTGTCGGTCTCCTCCCGGTTCTCGACTTCGAGGTCGGAGATAGCCGAATGCGACCCGGGATCCCAGTTGACCATGTAGTTGTCGCGGTAGATGTAGCCCTTCTCGAACAGATCCACGAAGACCCTCCGCACGGCCAGCGCATAGCCCTCGTCGAGGGTGAAGCGCTCGCGCTCGTAATCACAGGATGCCCCGAGACGCTGGTACTGCTCCCTGATCCGGGTTCCGTGATCCTCTTTCCACTCCCAGACCCGTTCGATGAAGGCGTCGCGGCCGATCTCGTGACGGTCGACCCCGTCTGAGCGGAGCTGCTTTTCGACCACCGACTGGGTCGCGATACCGGCATGGTCTGTGCCCAGGATCCAGAGCGTGTTCCTGCCCTTCATCCGGTTCATCCGGACCAGCGCGTCCTGCATCGAGCCGTTCAGGGCGTGTCCCATGTGGAGCACTCCGGTCACGTTCGGCGGCGGGATCGCCACCGAGAAGTTCTCGTCCGGCGACCCGGTGGCCTCCGGGTGGAAGTAGCCCTCCTCGAGCCATTCGCCGAAGATCCGGCCCTCGGTCTCGCCGGGCTGCCAGCGGGTGGTCGCTTCGAGTCTCTGTCGGGCCGCGTCGTCCAAGGCGGCCGATGTTATTTGAGTGCGACGCCGGTCAGCGACGCCGGATGACGCGGCCGGACCAGCCGATGTCCGCTCAGACCGGCGACCGGCTCACGGCCACCGCCTCAGCCGGCCCGCTCGCCGAGATCCTCGAAGTCGTCCTCGGCCGCCTTTTGATCGAGCGCGGCGTCGGTCACCAGGATCGGTCCCTGGCCCTTTTCGATCGACTCGCGGGTGACCACGCACTTGGACACGTCCTGGCGCGACGGCAGCTCGAACTGGACGTCGAGCAGGTTGCTCTCGATGATCGAGCGCAACCCGCGGGCACCGGTCTCCCGGGCCAGCGCCTTCTCGGCGATCGCCTCGAGCGAGTCATCGGCGAAGACCAGCTCGATCCCGTCGAACTCGAAGAACCGGGCGAACTGCTTGGCCAGGGCGTGGCGGGGTTCGGTCAGGATGCGGACCAGATCGTCGCGATTCAGCTGGTGGAGCGCCGCGACGACCGGCAGCCGGCCGATGAACTCGGGAATCATCCCGTACTCGATCAGGTCCTCGGGCAGCACGTGCTCGAACAGCTCGCCCGGGTCTTCGTGGTCGGCGACCGCCACCCCGAAGCCGATCCCCTTGTGGCTCACCCGCCGCTCGATCACCTTGTCGAGCTCGGCGAACGAACCGCCGCAGATGAACAGGATGTTGGTCGTATCGAGGGTCAGGAACTCCTGGTGCGGGTGCTTGCGGCCGCCCTGCGGCGGCACCGAGGCGGTCGTCCCCTCGAGGATCTTCAGCAGCGCCTGCTGAACCCCCTCCCCCGACACGTCGCGGGTGAGCGAGGGGTTGTCCGCCTTGCGGGTGATCTTGTCGATCTCGTCGATGTAGATGATTCCGGTCTCGGCCTTCTTGACGTCGTAGTCGGCCGCCTGGATCAGCTTGAGCAGGATGTTCTCGACGTCTTCCCCGACGTAGCCGGCCTCGGTCAGCGCGGTCGCATCGGCGATCGCGAACGGAACGTTGAGGATCCGGGCTAGGGTCTGGGCCAGCAGGGTCTTGCCGCAGCCGGTCGGGCCGAGCAGCATGATGTTCGACTTCTCGAGCTCGACCTCGGGGTCCTCGGCCTCGGCCATCCGGACCCGCTTGTAGTGGTTGTAGACGGCGACCGAGAGCGACCGCTTGGCCGACTCCTGACCGACCACGTACTCGTCCAGGACCGAGTTGATCTCCTGCGGCTTCGGCAGGCGGTCGAGGTCGAGGCCCGGAGCCCGCGATGTAGTCGTGACCAGTTCCTCGTCGATGATCTCGTTGCAGAGGTCGATGCACTCGTCGCAGATGTAGACCCCGGGGCCGGCGATCAGCTTCTTGACCTGGCGCTGTGACTTGCCGCAAAAGCTGCAGAGCAGCTGCTCATTGGAATCGGTGGGACGTGCCAGCGTTCTACCCTCCTGGGTCGCGATTTTGCCGGCCGAGTCCCACTCTAATGCCGGGGGAGTCTCGGCTATTCGTTTTCCGGGTTCGATCCCTATTACGCGGACGCCCCCGGCGTCCCTCCCGGCGGGCAGGAATTTGCCGGGGATCGGGCTGACTCCACCGGCCGTAAGGACCGTTCTCCCGCCGATGCGGCCGCCTGATTGCCGGTTAGGCTCAGGACATGCCACTTGAAATCAGACGGATCACCGAAGAGACGTTTCCCGAAGTCGAGCCGCTGCTGGCCGCCTACCAGCGCTTCTACGAAGTCGACGACATCGACCCTGAGCGCAACCGCGAGTTCTTCGGCCGATTCGTCGGTTCCGACCACAGCGGCTGGCTGTTCGGCGCCTTCGACGGCGAGCGGCTGGTCGGATTCGGCTGCTACTACCGCCACAAGAGCTCGCTGACCGCGACCAGGACCGTGCTGATGAGCGACCTCTATGTACTCGCGGACGCCCGCGGCAAAGGCATCGGCCGCAAACTGATCGAGACCGGTCTCGAGCTGGTCCGCGACTCGGGGGCCTCATGCCTGGAGTGGTCCACCGCACCGGACAACCACACCGCCCAGGCGCTCTACGACTCGATCGGTGCCGAGAAGTCGAGCTGGCTGGAATACGAGCTGAAGCCTGAATCAGGACGCGGGGCCTGAACGCAACCGGGCCGCCGCTTTTCAGCGGCGGCCCGAGCGCCAAACCAATCCCGCGGACCGGACCTCGGCCCGTGGGTACGACCTCCCGGTCAGCTGGTCGGAGGCACCGGCGGCGCGAGGCCACCGTCGCCCTCACCTACGTCCGGGGCCGCTCCACCTTCCTTGAGCTCTACCAGACGGAAGTAGAGCACCGTGACGATGATCGCGAGGTAGGGGTAGATCAGGACCGCGAGGATGATGCCACCGATGATGGCCAGCACCGGAGTGATCGAAGCCAGCAGGAGCATCACGAACAAGATCACCAGGTAGGCGACGAGAATGAGAATTCCGATCGCCAGGATTCGCATCCAGTTGTGCCGGGTCAGCTCGAAACTCCGCCCGAGCGAATCGAAGATGCCCTTGTCTTCGACCACCATGGCCGGAACCGCGACGATCCACATCAGCATGAGGATCACGCCGGGGACGATTAACAGGATGAGACCGATTCCGATCGCAATCCCCGCGATTATGGTCAGCACGAGCAGTGCGATCAGCCGGGGCCAGACCATGCCGAACAGCTCGCCGATCGATGCGTCGACCCGTCCGTCTCCTTCGACGTCCTGGACGATGCGGACGATCGTTCCGGCCAGCCAGACGCCGGCGAAAGCCTGCACCAGGGATCCGATCAGTCCGAGGATTCCGTCGTTCCCGAGCAGGGCCACGATGATCGCCGTCGGGATCCAGATGATCAGTGCGGCCAGCCAGACCGTGCCGAAGGCTCCCCCGTAAATCTCCTTGGTTGACTCGAATACGCCGCCGATGTCGAGATGACCCGCGGTCCCGCTTTCGCTACTCATTCGTGTGTTTCCTCCGTCTGGCCGCCTGCCGGCGGCATTTCAGGCCGCCCGATGGCAACCTTTTGCTGTGACTTCTGCGGCACATTGCCAGATTCCTTCCCCTGAAGGCGATCGCCCCCGGCGGCGGACACATCAGACCCCCAATCACCACCCCGGATCACCAGTCCGCGGAAGAGAGAAAAGGCCAGGGATCGAGCAGCCGGCCGCGCGACCGGACCTCGATGTGAAGATGGCACGGGGTACCGGCCGCGTTGCCGGTCTGGCCGACCGACCCCAGCCTGCGTCCTGCCCTGACTTTCTGGCCGGGCCGGACGGGGGCCGCGCCTCGACAGGTGCGCGTAGAGGTAGGTGCGGCGTTCCCGCGCGGCCTTGAGCACGACATGGTTGCCCAGGTACCGGTCGTCGTAGGAGACTTTCAGGATCCGGCCGGCGCGTACCGCCACCAGGCGACTGCCGCAGGCGGCGGTCACGTCGAATCCTTCGTGGGTCCGGCCACCGAGCCTGGCGGCCCCGAACAGCCCGACCGGACCCCGCACCCCGTGCGGGCCGTCCACCGGAAAGGTGTGGCCGTGGAGCCGGAGAAAGCCCAGGGTCCGCAGCGGACCGCCGCGACGGACCGACCGCGATCCTGTAGCGGCCGGAGGCAACCGGCCGGCCCCGCCTGGTCAGCCCGTTCCAGGCCTGGCGATGCCACCTGCCGGGGCGCTTCGACGCCGACAGAAAACGGCGCACCGTAGTGCCCTGGCCGACCCGGATCACCCGGATCGCGATCGCGGTGGAGCGGCGGGCCCGGAACCGGTAGATCAGCCTGACCGGCCGGCGGGAGTCCGGAACCGACTGTGCCGGCGACACGGCCCCCGATTCCAGTTGAAAGGTCCGCGCCGCCTTTCGCTCTGCACCGACGCCCGATCCGGCTTCTGCTCGGGCGCCGGCCGGCAGGACCAGCCCGCAGAGCAACGCAACCGCTGCCGCCACGCCGAGCTGCCTCGCAACTGCCGCCCCCAGGGGCAGTGGGCCGCGCAGGCCCCTAGTGATGCTCGATGACCTTGTCGACGATTCCGTACTCCTTGGCCTCGTCGGAGCTCATGAAGTAGTCGCGCTCGGTGTCATGGGTGATCTTCTCGAGGTCCTGCTTGGTGTGCTTGGCGAGGATCTTGTCGAGACGGCTGCGGGTGTCGATGATCTCGTTGGCGTGGATCTCGATGTCGGTCGCCTGGCCCTGGAAACCGGATGAAACCTGGTGGATCAGGATCTTCGAGTTGGGCAGCGACATGCGCTTGCCCTCGGCTCCACCGGCCAGCAGCAGGGCGCCCATGCTCATCGCGATACCGACGCAGATCGTCTGCACGTCGGGCTTGATGAACTGCATCGTGTCGTAGATCGCCAGACCGGCATAGACCGAGCCACCGGGCGAGTTGACGTAGAGGCTGATGTCCTTCTCGGGATCCTCGGATTCGAGGTGGAGCAGCTGAGCGACGATCAGGTTGGCGATGTCCTCGTTGACACCGGTGCCGAGGAAGATGATGCGCTCGTTGAGGAGTCGGGAATAGATGTCGAACGAACGCTCGCCGCGCGAGGTCTGTTCGACGACCATGGGAACAAGTGGGCTCATGGCGGCGAGTCTATAGATGCCGTTCGGCGGGCGGCCCGGACCCGGGGAGCTAGCGGGGGTCGCCGGGGGTCCAGAGCTTTTCCTTGGTCTCCTCGGCCCCCATCTCGACCGGCTCGGCGCTTTCGGCAATCCGGTCGATCGCCTTGCGGACCCGGATGTCGGCGGCGACCATCTCGTGGCGACCGTCGCGCTTCAGGCGCTCCAGCAGCTTTGCGGCGGTGGTGCGCTCGTGGCTCGCCATGTGCTCGAGCTCGCCTTCGAGCTCCTCGTCGGACACCTCGATCGATTCGGCGTCGGCGACCGCCACCAGCACGGCCTCGCGGCGGATCTCCTGGGCGGCGTCGGGCAGCGACTCCTCGATCACCTCGCCTTTGGTCTTGCCCTGCATCTGGAGGTAGGTCTCGGGGTTCATGCCCTGGCCGGCCATCTGGCGCTCGACCCGCTCCCACCGTTCTTCGCCGCGGGCCTGGATGATTGCGTCGGGCAGCTCGACCGTGGCGTTTTCGACCGCGACGTCGACCGCCGCCACCCGGAAGTCCTGTTCCGACCTTTCGGCCGCGTTCTCGGACAGCTTCGAGGAGATGTCGGCGCGCAACTCCTCCAGCGAGTCGAACTCGGAGGCCTCGGCGGCGAAGTCGTCGTCGGCCTCGGGCAGCTTCTTTTCGCGGACCTCTTTCACGGTCACCGCGAAGTCGGCGTCCTGCCCGGCCAGCTCGGCCGCCCCGTATTCCTCGGGGAAGGTCACCTTGACCTCGACTTCGTCGCCGGCCCTGGCGCCGACGATCTGCTGCTCGAAATCGTCGATCAACTGCCCGGACCCGATCTCGATCATGTGGTCGGTCGCCGTGCCGCCCTCGAACTCGACCCCGTCAAGGCTGCCGACGAAATCGACCAGCACGTGGTCGCCCTCGGCCGCTTCGCGCTCGACCGGGTCGAGGCTCGCCATTCCCTCCCGCAGGCGGTCCACTTCGCCGTCGATCACTTCGTCGGGCACCTCGGTGTCCGGCTTTTCCACCTCGAGCCCCAGGTACTGGCCGAGCTCGGCCTTGGGCCGCACGCCGACCTCAAACTTGAACTCGACCGGATCTCCGTCTCCCGAAGGGGCGCTGGTCACCTCGACCTCGGGATCCCCGATCGGGACGACCCCGGAATCGTAGACGGCCCGCTGGTACCACTCCGGCAGGGCGTCGCGCAGGGCCTGCTCGAAGACCGACTCGAATCCGAGCCGCTGGATCACCAGCGAAGGCGGCGCCTTTCCTTTGCGGAAACCGGGCAGGCGCATCTCCCGGGCAAGGCTTCGCGCCGCGCGCTGGGTCTGCACGCCGACCTCTTTCGGATCGACTTCGGCCTCGACGCGGACCCGGGATTCTTCGAGTTCTGTGACGGTTGTCTTCAAGGTCGCCTGACCCTAGCGATTTCGCTGCGGCGATCGGCACTCCACCGCCGTCCACCGCGCGGTCGCGCCGGGTCCGCCGGGTCCGCTGATTCCATCCGGTCGGCCCGGTCGGCCGGGCGGACCGGGTAGGCCTATCGACTGCGCCGGCGACACCACATCGCCCGCAACTCCCGGCCGAAGTCGAGGGTGAAGCCGACCAGACGGCCGACCGGCCCGGTCACGAGCCAGGCCCGCAGCGGTGCCCGCTTCACCGGCCGCCGAAATCCCCGGCAAGGATCCGCTTCTCCAGCAGCTCGTCGTGCCCGGACCTCACCGCCCGATCGACTCTCTGTTCGTCGATTTGGGCGCCCTCGGCAAAGGCGAGGTCGAGCAGCTCCTGCTTTCTCATGCTGCGACCGGCCGATTCGAAGTAGGTCCAGGCCAGCACGCCCATGATCAGGAAGGTGCCCTCGACCATCATGATCACCCCGGCGATGCTCTGGTCGGCAACCGCGGTCAGCCCCCATTTGATCTGGCCCTCGGCGTAGTTGTCGTAGATCGGGAACTGGGTCCACATAAGGATGTTGCCGAGGATCGCCGCGGTGAAGCGGACTCCCACCGTGTAGATGATCTTGGCGCCGGGGCCGAACCAGGCCGGGACCGGCAGCGGCCCGAAGACCGGCATCCACATCAGCGCCCCGAACATGATGAAGCTGGCGTGCTCGACCCCGTGGATCAGGGCGCCGCCGTAGGCCGCTTCGTAGAACACCGGGATGTGCCAGACGAACAGGTTGATCGCCCAGAGCGGAAAGGCCACCAGCGGGCTGGCCAGGAACTGGAGCCGGTTGAACAACGGGATCGCCAGGATCGGCTGGAGCACCGACCTGGTCAGCCCCAGCACCAGGAGCAGGGCGGCGACATCAGCCAGGATCAGGTGCTCGACCATGTGGGCGATCACCAGCTCCTCGGCGAGGTAGCCCCAGGGGCTGAAAAGCACCGCCAGGATCAGGAAGATGCCGCTTCCGAAACAGGCCTGGCGCCACGCCGGGATCGGTCGGTCGTCCCAGGAGAGGGTCATCGCCCGGTGCCAGTAGGCGATCACGATCACCGTCACCGGGGTCAGCTCGAGCAGCGCCACCGCGGCAGGGCTGAGCCCGGCGAGAGGGAGTGTGAGCGGATCCGGCACGGCCTTTCAGGGTAGCGCCACGCGATCACCTTTGAAAACGGGCCAGCTCCGGTGCTAGGTTCACCCCAGTCCGAAAAGGGGCCTGAAAGACCCGCCCCGGCAACCCGAAAGGAGCGAGATGACCCCGAGCGAAGGAATTCTGGCCAAGGAGAACCCCGAGCAGCGCGAGGAGATCGTCGAAATGCTCACCCGGGCCTACTGGATGGAGATCGAGACCGTGATGAGCTACATCACCAACTCGGTCAATCCCGACGGGATCCGGGCCCAGGAGATCATCGAGTCGCTGGAGCAGGACATCCAGGAAGAACTGGGGCATGCGCAGCAGTTCGCGGCGCGGATCAAGGAGCTCTATGGAGTGGTACCGGGCTCGATGGAGTTCAAGCCCGAGCAGAGCTACCTGCAGCCACCCGAACACCAGACCGACATCACCCATGTGATCAAAGGTGTGATCGAGGCCGAGACCGGCGCGATCGAGTACTACACGAAGATCATCGAAGTGACCGACGGCGTCGACCCGGTCACCCAGGACATGATCATCGCGATCCTCCACGACGAGCAGGGCCACCGCCGGCTGTTCGAGGGCTTTCTCCGGGAGTTCGAAGCGGAAGGCAAGGCCTGACCACCTCGCCCTTTCCGCCGATAGGGAGTCTCGGCTTCCTCTCGGACTGTCACACCTCGGCTCTGATCGCTCCCGACGGGGCGGTCGAGTGGCTCTGCGCCCCGAGATTCGACTCGCCCAGCGTCTTCGGGGCGATCCTCGACCGCAGCGCCGGCAGCTTCCGCTTCGCCCCACGCGGGGTCGCTGCGCCGCTCAGCCGGCGCTACCAGCCGGGGACGCTGGTCCTGGAAACCACCTGGTCAACCGACACCGGCTGGGTGGTGATCCGCGACGCGCTGACCCTGGCCGCCTGGGGCGAACAGGGCGGCCCCGGCGAGGTCGCGGTCGAGCACGAGACCGACCGCTCGCTGGTCCGGGTCGCCTACTGCATCGAAGGGGAGGTCGATCTGGAGCTGAGCTGTACCCCCCGGTTCGGCTACGGGACCGAATCCGCGGTCTGGGGCGGCGGAGAGCTGGGCGAGGCCTGGACCGAGAACGAGGGCCTCGAGCTGGCACTGAACAGTGGCCTGGACCTCGTACTCGAACAGGGCACGGTCACCGGATCGCTCAGACTGAAGCGCGGACAGACCGCCTTCTGCTCGCTCAACTGGGGCGAGGGCATCGACTCCCGGCCGCGCAGTGGGCCCGAGGCGGTCGAACGCCTTGACGCGACCCAGAAGATCTGGCGGGAATGGCTCCTGCGCGGCAGCTTTCCCGACCATCCCTGGCGGATCCACCTGCAGCGATCGGCCCTGGTGCTCAAGGGCCTCACCCATGCCCCGACCGGCGCCCTGCTCGCGGCGGCGACCACCTCGCTACCCGAGACTCCCGGCGGCGAGCGCAACTGGGACTACCGCTTCAGCTGGATCCGGGACTCGACTTTCGCGCTCTGGTCGCTGCATTCGCTGGGCTTCGACGAAGAGGCGAAGGCGTTCATGAGGTTCGTCCGCGAGCGCGCGATGGAGACCGACGGCGACCTTCAGATCATGTACGGGATCGGTGGCGAGCACGACCTGACCGAGCACACGCTCGATCACCTCTCCGGCTACGAAGGCGCGAAGCCGGTCCGGACCGGAAACGGCGCCTACGACCAGAAACAGAACGACGTCTGGGGAGCGTTGCTGGACTCGATCTACGTCAACCGGCTTGCGCTGAAGCCCGAGGAAGCCTCGGAAGAGCTGCGAGCCCTGGTCCGCGGTCTGGTCGAGGATGCGATCATCGCCTGGCCGCATCCTGACCAGGGGATCTGGGAGGCCCGCGGCGATCCCAAGCACTACGTCTCGTCGAAGCTGATGATCTGGGTGGCGGTAGACCGTGGGGCCCGCATGGCTTCCGAATACGGCAACTCCGAACTGGCCGAGAGGTGGAACCGCACCGCCGACGAGATCAAGGCCGAGATCATCGAGAAGGGCTGCCGCGACGGCGTCTTCCGCCAGCATTACGAGACCGACGCACTCGACGCCTCGGTCCTCCTGATGCCGCTGGTCCGGTTCCTGCCGCCGGACGACGAGCGCATCCGGGCGACGGTCCTGGCGGTGCGGGACGAACTGGACGACGGCGGCATGATCCTGCGCTACCTCACCCACGAGACCGATGACGGCCTCCACGGCAAAGAAGGCACTTTCCTGATCTGCTCGTTCTGGATGGTCGCCGCGCTTTCGGAGATCGGCGAATCGGACGCCGCCCGGGTGCTCTGCGAACGCCTGCTCGGACTGGCCGGCGATCTCGACCTGTTCGCCGAGGAACTGGAAGCAGAATCGGGACGCCATCTGGGCAACTTCCCCCAGGCCTTCACCCACCTCGCCCTGATCAATGCGGTCTCCCACGTGATCGCCGACGAGCGGCGCACCGCCCGCGAAGGTGCGCCGACCGCCGTCTTCACCGAGATGCGGGAATCGCCCGAACTGCAGGGGTCGGCCGAATGAGCCCGGCCCGGCCCGGAGGACCGGCCCAACCGGATGCCCGGACCGAACCCCGCAGCCCCGGTGACAGCGGCGACTCTGCCGCGGCCGACCGGATCCGGGGCAACCTGGAAACGGTCCGTGGCCGGATCCGCGCCGCCTGCGAAGCCGCCGGCCGCGAACCGGAAGAAGTCCGGCTGCTGCTGGCGACCAAGACGGTAGAGCCGGAAAGAATTCGGGTGGCTATCGAGGCCGGCGCGACCCTGGTCGCCGAGAACCGGGTCCAGGAGGTCCGACCCAAGTACGAGGCGCTGTCCGACCTCGAGTACGAGCGCCATTTCATCGGCAACCTGCAGTCGAACAAGATCAACGCCCTGGTCCCCTACGTCAGCTGCCTGCAGTCACTCGATCGGATATCCCTGGCCAACAAGCTGCAGAAGCGGCTCGAGCGCGAGGACGAAACGCTCGACGTGCTGCTCCAGGTGAACACTTCTCGCGAAGAGTCCAAATTCGGGCTCGACCCGGCCGATTTGGAGGACTTCGCCACCGAGGTCAGCCGACTCGACCGGCTCCGGATCAAGGGACTGATGACCATCGGCCTGTTCACCGATGACCCCGACCTGGCCCGGCCCAGTCTCCGCCAGCTGCGCGAGTTGCGTGAACAGGTCAGCGAGTTGAACCTGGAAGGTGTCGAGCTGGACGAACTCTCCATGGGCATGAGCGGCGACCTCGAGGTCGCGATCGAAGAGGGCGCCACGATCGTCCGCGTCGGAACCGCCATCTTCGGCACCCGGACCACCTCCGACTCCGGCTACTGACCCGGGTCCACCCCCGGCTGAACCCGCACCGCGCCGGGGGTCCGCGGCCCGATCCCGCCTACTTCACCT
Organism: uncultured Solirubrobacterales bacterium; assembly: GCA_963766115.1. Classification (GTDB taxonomy): domain Bacteria; phylum Actinomycetota; class Thermoleophilia; order Solirubrobacterales; family 70-9; genus 67-14. The sequence goes on along the minus strand of CAVXYR010000006.1, from coordinate 40,689 downwards.
TCACCTTGACCGACCGGGTGACGGTCTTGGCGTTTGATGCCGACAGCGCGAACTTGACCTTGTACTTCTTGCCCTTCTTCGCCTTCCTGGTCGCCTTCAGCTTGAACGGTTTCGACTTGGCCTGACCCGGGGCGAGTGAACCCGGCTTCTGGCAGCTCTTGCCCTTCGGCTTGAGCTTCTTCTTGACGCTCTTCTTCAGCTTGAGGCAGAGCTTGGCGTTCTTGGCCGTTGCGTCACCGACGTTCTTGCCGGTGACCTTGATCTTGACCTTCTTGCCGCGCTTGACCTTGGGCTTCTTCGGCTTGACCTTCGTGACCTTGAGCTTGGCCCCTCCGGCTGGTGTGCCGAAGCCTGGCGGTGGCGTTCTGGTCGTCGAGCATGGTCAGCGCGCAGGAGTTGCCGACTGCGTCCTTGCAGGCCCCTCCCCAGCCCCTGAAGGTACTGCCGCTGTCGGGCCTGGCGGTCAGGGTGACTTCGGTGTAGGAGGGGAAGCTCTCGGAGCAGTCGTTACCGCAATCGATCCCCGCGGGTGCCGAGGTGACTGTGCCGCTGCCGGATCCGGCCTTCGTCACGCTCGAGCGTGTACGACGGCCGTGCCGTGGATATCGACTGGATGATGTAGTTGCTGCCGTTGTTGCGTTGCCAGACCGCCGCGACGGATCCGTCGGGCGGCTGCGCTTACCTCGGGCAGGAAGGCATCCTGGCCACCTTCGGAGAGATTCACCGCCGGCTCGAACGCGCCCGCCGGCGGGCGGGTCGCGGCCTGAATGATGTAGTTGCTGCCGTTGTTGCGGACCCAGCCGACGGTGGCGGTCCCGTCGGCGGCCGTGGTGATCCGGGGCGCAGTGGCGCTCTGGCCAGGGGCCGACAGATCGACCGGTGCCCCGAAACCGCCGCCGGGCGGACGGGTCGCCGCCTGGACGATCTCTGTGCTGCCGTTGTTGCGGTACCAGACCACAGTGGAGGTCCCGTCGGGGGCTGTGGTGATCTGGGGGCTGAATGCGTTCCGGCCGGGGGCCGAGAGATCTCCCGGGGGTCCGAAGATCCCGCCGGGCGGACGGGTCGCGGCCTGGATGATCTCGTTGCTTCCGTCGGAGCGTTCCCAGACCGCGGTGACGGTGCCGTCACCGGCGGTGGTGATCTGCGGCGCAGAGGCGTTCTGACCGGGAGCCGACAGATCGATCGGGATTCCGAAAATCCCGCCGGGCGGACGGGTCGCGGCCTGGATGATGATCGTTGCTGCCGTCGGAATCTCCGCCATACAGCCGTAGCGGTGTCGTCCAGTGAAGTGGTCACCTGAGGCGCAGAGGCGCTCTGGCCGGGGTCCGAGACGTCGACCGGCGCCCCGAAGTCCCCGCCGGGCGGGCGGCTCGCCGCCTGGACGAGTTCGTTGCTTCCGTTGAAGCGGACCCATACCGCCGTAGCGGTGCCATCGGCGGCCGTTGAGATCTGAGGGCTGCCGGCATTCAGACCGGGGGCCGTGAGGTCTACCGGGGGCCCGAAGTCCCCGCCGGGCGGGCGGGTCGACGCCTGGATGATGCTCGTTGCTGCCGTCGGAGCGCTGCCAGATCGCGGTGAAGGTGCCGTCGGGGCCCGCCGTGATCCGGGGCCTGTCGGCATTGCTGCCGGGAGCCGAGATGCTCACTGGGGGCCCGAAGTCCCCGCCGGGCGGGCGGGTCGAGGCCTGGATGATCTCGTTGCTGCCGTTGTTTCGGCGCCAGACCGCCGTGGTGGTGCCGTCGGGGGCGGTCGCGATCTGGGGGTTGGAGGCGTTTTGGCCGGGGGCCGAGAGATCGACCGGGGGCTGAACCCAGGGCCCCTGCGGGGCGGCTGAGGCAGGCAAGGCGGCGACCGCGACCGCCAGCGCGAGCACGAACGCTGTGGCGACGGATATTGGTCCCGCGATTTTCACAGCTGAAATCCCTGCCCCTCCATGCTGAGCGTCCCTGCCGAGGGAGCTCATCGATCGGATCTTCCGGCCCATGGCAACGGACTCGCCGAACGATTCTAGACCAGCCGGAAGAAACCGCGGCCCCGGGGCGGCTCGATCAGTCGAAGGCCCGGGCCAGGTAGAAGCCGGCGGCGGCGGCGAGCAGGCCCAGCATGACCGAAGCGGCGATGTAGACGAAGGCGCGCATCGGCTCGCCGGCCTCGATGTCGATCCAGGCCTGGTTGGAGAAAGTCGAAAAGGTGGTGAAGCCGCCGAGGAAGCCGACCCCGATGGTGACCCGGAGCTGGGTGCCGATCCAGTCCCCCGATACGACCAGGAGTATGCCGAGCAGGAACGAACCGGCCACGTTGATCGCAACGGTGGCCCAGGGCAGCGCGTCGCCGTGAAAGGCCGACGAGATCCCGTAGCGGGCCAGCACGCCGGCTCCGCCGGCGAGAAACACGTACAAAGCGGTCATCGGCCCCCGATTATGCCCAGCGATGCGGCGGTGACGGGCTTCCGGCCTCGACGGCGGACCAAACGACCCCGAGTCATCTGAGCGGCCGCGCCGGCTATCGCAGCGTCAATTCGTAGAGAACGTGAGGCAGTCCGGCGTGCTCGACCTCGCCGACCAGGGTCAGCCCCGCCTTTTCCATGACCCGGAGTGAGGCCCGGTTTTCGGGCAGGGTCAGCGAGACAACCCGGTCGAGCCCGAGGTCCCGGGCGGTCTCGACCGCGGCCAGCGCGGCCTCGGTCGCGTACCCGCGGCCCTGATGCCCGGGCAGCACGACCCACGGCAGCTCGACCATCGGGTCGCCCTCGATCGTGATCCAGGCCAGGCCTGCCCGGCCGACGAAATCGCCGGATTCGCGTTCGCGGAGCACCCATGGCCCGAACCCGTGTTCCTCCCAGTCGGCCCGGTCGCGGACGAGTCTCTGGTAGATCGTCTCGGCGGTCGCGGGCTCCAGCGGCGGCGGGCGCAGCCACCGCCCGATTTCGGGACTGCCGAACAGCCGCTGGTAGTCGCCGGTGTCAGCCGGACCAGGCCGCTCACACAGCAGCCGCTCGGTGACCGCCTCGCCGCGCCGCGCCAACCGGGCCCGCGTCCAGTCCGCTGCGGCTCAGCCGGCCGACTCGAGCAGCAGTGCCGACTGCCTCTGGACCTTGCGCTTGAGCATCGGGGTCCATCCCAGCAGCAGTCCGGGCAGGCCGAGCGCCTGCCGCGACCAGCGCCAGAACCTGAAGTCGTCGACGTGATCGACGATCAGCCCGTCCCTGAAGAGAAAGCTCGCGTCGACCTCGTTGGTGACCTTGCGGCCGGTCGAAGAAAAGGTGTACACGGCGGTCCAGTGGGCGCTGCCCGTATCGGCGGCGTACGGCCCGCTGCCCGGGACCGCTCCATGGGCGCCCAGGGTGATCGCGAGGTCGTCGGATCTTCCGAGCAGGGTTCGCCACATCTTCATCACGTCAGGCCCGTCGAGGTCGGGAAAGACCGGGTCGGAGAAGTGCACTTCAGGGTGGTAGCAGGACTCCATCGCGTCGGCGTCGCCTTCGGCAAAGCCGTTGTAGAACTTCTCGATCAGCTCGTACAGGCCGGTCCCGGCGGTGGTTCTTCCTGCGGCGGTCTCTTCTGGGTCCATGCCGCCACTATCGCGCCTCGGCGCGCCCCATGGCAAGTCGGACGCGTTCGCGCCGCGCCGGCGGCCGTTCAGGCGCGACCACGATCCCGTCGACCGTCCGGCACCGCTGCCGTCAAAGAAGTGGTCAGGAACGTATCCGCTGGGTGGCATCGCGGACTTCGCCGATCAGCTCTTCCAGCACGTCCTCGAGCGCCACCACTCCCACGGTTTCCCGGCCTTCCCCGACCACCCGGGCCAGGTGCGCGCCGGACGCCTGCATCGTCTCCAGCACCGACCTGAGCCGGTCGCTGATCCGCACGGTCGGGAGCGGCCGGACCCAGGATTCGGCGATCGGCCGGTTGCGATGGATGTCCTTGAATTCGAGGGCGTCCTTGAGGTGGAGGTAACCGATCATCTGGTCATCACGAGACACCGGGAAGCGCGAGAACCCTGTCCTGCCCGCGACATCTTCGACCTCCGCCGGAGTTACCGTCACCGGAACCGTGACCATCGTGTCGAGCGGCAGCAGGACCGAGCCCGCGTCCCGCTCCTCGAACCCGAGCGCCCCGGCCAGCAGGTGGCTCTCGTGCGAATCCAGGAAGCCCTCGCGCCGGGACTCCTCGACCAGGCCGGCCACCTCGTCCCGGGTAAAGGCGCTGGCGACCTCGTCCCGCGGCTCGACCCCGGCCAGCCGCAGGGTCGCGTTCGCGCTCCAGTTGAGCAACGCGATCACCGGGTAGAGCAGCCGCACGATCGCGTTCAGCGTGGGGGCCAGAACAAGGGCCGAACGGTCGGGCCCGGCGATCGCGATGTTCTTGGGAACGATCTCACCGAGGATCACGTGAAGTGAGCCGACGATGAAAAGGGCTATCACCACGGCGGCCACGTGCACCGCTGCGGTCGGCAGGCCGAGCGACTCGAAAGGGGCCTCCAGCGCGTGAGCGATCGCCGGCTCCGCCAGCGCACCGAGGCCCAGGGTGCAGACGGTGATGCCGAGCTGGGCCCCGGCCATCATCAGCGAGACGTTTTCCATCGCCGAAAGGGTCGTCCGGGCGATCCTGCCGCCCTCCTCGGCGCGGGGCTCGATCTCCGAGCGACGGGCCGAGACCAGGGCAAATTCGGCCGCTACGAAAAAGGCGTTGGCGGCAAGCAGGAGCAACGATATGAAGAGGGCCGGGCCGGCGCTCACGACCCCTCCTCCCCGTCTTCGACCGGCCAGACGTCCATCCGCACCCGGTCCACCCGTAGGCCGTCCATCTTGAGCACCGTCAGAGTCCACGTTCACCGGTTCCGGGCGGCAACCGGATCCTCGTCGGCGTCGTGATCGGCCTCCCGACTAGCGCCGATCCGGATCGTGTCGCCCCGGCCGGGCACCCGCCCCAGTTCCATGCCGATCAGGCCGGCCACTGTCTCGTAGTCCTCGTCCTCGGGCAGCTCGATCCCGGTCTCGTCGGCGATCTCGTCAGGGCGCAGCAGTCCGGAAAGACCCCAGATGCCGGTTCCGATCGGACGTACCGGCGGCTCCTCTTCGTCGTGCTCGTCCACGACTTCGCCAACGATCTCCTCGATCAGATCCTCGAGGGTGACGATCCCGTCAAAGCCGCCGAACTCGTCGACCACGACCGCAATCTGTAGACCGACCTTGCGCAGCTCGGTCAGCAGCGGATCGAGCTCGATCGAAGTCGGGACCAGTACCGGATCTGCCATCACCTCGCTGATCGACACCTCGTCCCGCCGGCCGTGCGGAACCGCAACGGCGTGCTTGACGTGAACGATCCCCTCCACTTCCTCCGAGCCTTCTTCGATCACCGGAAAGCGGGACCGTCCCGTCTTCTTGGTGGCCTCGACCACTGCCGACACCGGATCACCGGGAGCCAGGGTCTCCACCCTGACCCGCGGGACCATCACGTCATCGGCCCGGTGCTCTCCGAACTCCAGCGACTTGGCCAGGAGCTCCGCGGTCCCGCGCCCGAGCGTGCCTTTCTCGCCCGAGCGCCTGACCAGCGATTCGAGCTCTTCCGGTGAGCGGGCCGAAGCCAGTTCCTCCTGTGGCTCGATCCCGATCCTGTGGAGGATCAGGTTGGCCAGCCCGTTTGCGCCCCGGACCAGGGGCCCGCAGACCCGGGTGAAACCGCGCTGGAAGCCCTGGACCGCACGGGCGGTCTCCATCGGGTGGGCGATCGCCAGGTTCTTCGGCACCAGCTCGCCGAAGATCATCGTGGCCGCATTGGCGAGTATGAATGCGACCACAAGCGAGATCCCGGTCGTCGCGCTGCCCGAGATCCCGATCGCCTCCAACGGTCCGTCGAGCAGCGAAGCGATCGCCGGCTCGGCCAGAAAGCCGATCAGGAGGTTGGTCAGGGTGATGCCGAGCTGGGCGGCCGAAAGCTGGGTCGAAAGCGAGTGGATCGCGGCCTTGACACCCGCCGCCCGGTAATCCCCCTCATCAACGGCACGTTTTACCGAGGCCCGGTCGACGGTTACGAACGAGAATTCCGCCGCGACGAACGCGCCGCAGGCGACGACCAGCCCCACCGATATCAGCACGAGCAGAATCTCGATCATCAGGAAAGCGCCCCTTGGCGAGTCGTCAGGGGGCGCCTGGGACTAGAGCCGGGGTCGTCGTCCATCCACGATTCCGAAAGAGATCATCTGTCGGTCAAGGATACCCGCCCGCGCCAGATGACTGATTCAGCTTGGGTACGATGGGCCGATGGCCGCCGACGATCAACCCGACGACCTTCGATCCGACCTGGCCGAACTCGTCGAGCGCCGGAGGCTGACCGAAGACGAGGCCCGGCCGGAAGCAGTCGCGAAGCGTCACGAAAAAGGCGGCCGGACCGCCCGTGAGAACCTTGACGACCTGATCGACCCTGGCAGCATGGTCGAGTACGGCCGTCACGCGGTGGCCGCCCAGCGGGCCCGCCGCAGTGCCGACGAACTGCGAGAGCGCACTCCGGCCGACGGGCTCATTTCCGGTACCGCCAGGATCAACGGCGAGCTTTTCGGGGAGAACGCCGCATGCGCCGTGCTCTCATATGACTACACCGTGCTCGCCGGGACGCAGGGCGCGACCGGGCACCAGAAAAAGGACCGGCTGTTCGAATTGATCCGGGAGATGAGGCTGCCGACCGTCTTCTTCGCCGAGGGCGGCGGCGGGCGGCCGGGCGACACCGACTACGCGGTCGTTTCGGGCCTGCACGTGCGCGCATTCGCACTCTGGGCGGCACTGTCGGGCGAGGTGCCGCGGATCGCGATCGTCGCCGGGCGCTGCTTCGCCGGGAACGCGGTGATAGCCGGCTGTTCCGACCTGATCGTGGCCACCGAGAACAGCTCGATCGGCATGGGCGGCCCGGCGATGATCGAAGGCGGCGGCCTCGGGACGGTCGCCCCCGACGACGTCGGCCCGATCGGGATGCAGACGGCCAACGGAGTGGTCGATGTCAGGGTCGAAGACGAAGCCGAGGCCGTGACGGTAACCCGCAAGCTGCTCGCCTTCTTTCAGGGCGACACCCCGGCCGGGGACTTCGCCGACCAGCGCGAGCTTCGTGAAGTGATCCCCGAGCGGCGCCGGAGAGCCTACGACGTGAACCGGGTGATCGAACTACTCGCCGACCGTGATTCCGTGGTCACCCTGCGACCGGAGTTCGCGCCTGAGATGGTCACCGCGCTGATCCGGATCGAGGGCCGGGCAATCGGGGTGATCGCCAACGACCCGATGCACATGGCCGGGGCGATCACCAGCGACGGCGGCGACAAGGCGGCCCGCTTCATCCAGCTCTGCGACGGCTTCGACCTGCCGATCCTCTCGCTGGTCGACACCCCGGGCATGATGGTCGGGCCGGAGGCCGAGGCCACCGGCCTGGTCCGCCACTGCTCCCGCCTGCTGGTCGCCGGTGCCGGGATCCGGGTGCCGCTGGTCGCGGTGATCCTTCGTCGAGGCTACGGCCTGGGCGCCCAGGCGATGGTCGCCGGCAGCCTCCAGGAACCGCTGCTCACCGTGGCCTGGCCGGGGGCGGAACTGGGGCCGATGGGACTCGAAGGGGCGATCCGACTCGGCTTCCGCAAGGATCTGGAGAAGATCGAAGACGAGGCCGAGCGTGAAGCCCGGGTTCGGGAGCTGACCGAGATGGCCCTCGAGAACGCGAAAGCGCTCAACGTGGCCGAGCACTTCGAGCTCGACGACGTGATCGACCCGGCCGAGACCCGCGCGGTGGTAAGCGCGACCTTCGCCGCGGCGACCGCGGCGTCGACCCGGACGGCCGGTCCGCGGCCGCCTGTATCGCGCCGATTCATTGACACCTGGTAACGGTTCCTGACGTTCAGGCGTTGCCGACGGGCGAGTCCGCCTCCGACTCCAGGAAGTACGTATTCATAAGGCCCTTGCCCTTGACTTCGATCTCCCCGCGAGCCCGGAGTCGGAAGTCTTCCGAAAGCCGCTCGCTCGCTCGCGCGGTGACCTGGATCCGGCCCGGCTCACCGCTCGACTCCATCCGGCTGGCCGTGTTGACCGTGTCGCCCCAGAGGTCGTAGATGAACTTCGAGCGTCCGATAACGCCGGCGATAACCGGGCCCGAATCGATCCCGATTCGGGCCTCAAGCGGTCCGGTCCGGTCATCAGAGCACCTGGCGAGCTCGACCGACATCCCAAGCGCCATCCGCGCAACCGCCTCGGCGTGGTCGGGTTTGGGATCGGGAACGCCACCGACGACCATGTACTCGTCGCCGATCGTCTTGATCTTCTCGAGCCCGAAATGCGAGGCGAGCGAATCCCAACCGGTGAACACGCGATCGAGCAGATCCAGCACCTCGCCGGGATCCATGCCTTCGCTCAGCGGGGTGAAGTCAACGATGTCGGCGAAAAGCACAGTGGCCTCCGGATAGGCGTCGGCAATGACGCCCTCCGAATGCTTCAGCCGGCGGGCCACCGACTCTGGCAGCACGTTGAGGAGCAGCCGCTCCGATCGAGCCTGCTCGGCCTCGCGCACGCGGACCGAATACTGCACCAGCAGGAATACCGCCGCCGACACCGCGAGCATGTTGAGGGTGAAGAAAGTGACTCGTACCGCCTCCGGAATCTCGGGAGCGCCGTCCGAGAGCGCCGGGTCGACAAGGCCCGAGACGAGGACCAGCGCCGCGTAGGCGAAAAACCAGGGAATTGACTCCCGGGGCCCGATGAAGAAGACGGCGCCCAGCGGCGCGGTAACCGCCCAAAGAGCCACCATCGAGCTGTTGGCGAATCCGCCGAGGCTCCACTGGAGGGCAAACGGGAAAACCAGCATTATCGCCAGTTCGGCGAAACGGAACCACCGGTAGATCGGATGCCGCGAAAGAATCCAGAGCAGGACTGGAGTCAAGAACGCGAAGACGAGCGGGATCGCCGCCGATGCCCAAAGTCCGAGGATCAGGTAGGTCGCCACCCACACGGGCGCGATCAGGGCCATCAGTGCCGCTGCGAGATTGAGTACGCGCTTGCGCAGGCGCGTCTCCTCACGATCCTCCTCCAGCAATCCGATGTCCGCGATCCTTTGCAGCGGCGGCGGGAGCCGTTCCCAGCGATCAGCGGTCACCGGCTGATCTTATGGCAGCATTGCCCGAAAGCCGGAGCAACGCCACACACGGCACCCAAGCCACCTGCGAGACTTGTGTGGTGTCCACACGTCAGACGATTGAACTCCACGGCCATCCCGTCACATACCGCATGCTCGGTGAAGGGCCGCCGATACTCCTGATCCACGGGATCACCTCCAGCTCCCGGACCTGGAAGCGGGTGATGCCGCGGCTGGCCGAAAAGCACACCGTGATCGCGCCGGATCTGCTCGGCCACGGCCACTCGGCCAAGCCTCAGGGCGATTACTCGCTTGGGGCCTACGCCAGCGGTGCCCGCGACCTGCTGATCGCGCTCGACATCCCCCGGGTCACAGTGGTCGGCCACTCGCTCGGCGGCGGCATCGCCATGCAGTTCGCCTACCAGTTCCCGGAACGGGTCGGCCGCATGGTCCTGGTCGACTCGGGCGGGCTCGGCCGCGAGGTCAACCCGGTACTGAAGGCGGCCACGCTACCGCTGGCCGAGTACGTGCTGCCGCTGATGTTCCACCCCACCCTCCACGACGCTGCCGTGAAGGTGAGGGGCGTTCTGGGGAAGATCGGGTTGCGCGGAAGCGCTGATGTGGAGGGTGTTTCGGAAGGCTTCGCCTCGCTGACCGAGGCCGACGGACGGCGCGCCTTTCTGAACACGGTGCGATCGGTGATCGACCCGACCGGGCAGAAGGTAAGCGCCCGCGACCGGCTCTACCTGACCGAAGAGGTGCCGTCGATGATCGTCTGGGGCGAGAACGACCGGATCATCCCGGTCGCCCACGCCGAGGAGGCCCACGAAATGATGCCGCGCAACCGGCTCGAGGTCTTCCCCGGGGCCGGCCACTTCCCGTTCAACGACGACCCCGACCGGTTCGTCAAGGTGCTCGAGGACTTCATCGCCACGACCGAGGCCGCCGAGTTCAGCGACGCCCACGTGCGCAAGCTGCTCCAGGAAGCGGCTTGACCGATCCGGGGGCGATCGCGTCGACGGTGGTCGATGCGCTGGAGGACTACCAGCGGCTGTCGAAGGATGTCTACGAGAACAACCCGGACGACCCCGAAGCGGTGGTCAAAGGCCTGGTCCGGCTCCACCTCAGATGGACCGAAGAAAACCGCGAAACCGCAATCCTGATCGCCAGGCACCGAAACGAGGTCGCGGCCGGCCCGGAGGGTGAGCGCCTCGCGGCGAGCAACAAAGCGATGTTCAGGGCGACCAGGGCCTGGATCGACGAGCAGGCGGCAGCCGGGCGGATGCCGGCGACCTCGTTCAACCTGATGCACGCGATCGTCTTCGCCCCGACCCAGGAGATCGCCAAGCTCTGGCTGACCGGCCGGCTCGAAGTCAGCCCTTGCCGACCAGGCCGAGGCCCTGGCCGATGCCGCCTGGGCCGGGGTCGCCGCCCTGCCGGACGGCGGACCGCCCGGTTCGTAGCCTCGGCGCCTGCCGGGCTGCTCCGAGGCTTCAGCCCGCCCGGCGCCTGGCGGCGAGGCCGGTGAGGATTTCCTGGGTGATGCGGTTCGCGACCACGGCAGTGGCGTCTTCGGTGGTCAGTGGAAGGGTCTCGACCACGTCGGCCCCGACCAGGTCCAGCTCGCGGGCGGCGGCGCGGCAGGCGCCGAGCAGCTGGCCGGTGGTCATGCCCCCGGGCTCGGGTGTCCCGGTGCCGGGAGCGAAGGCGGGGTCGAGCGCGTCGACGTCCACGGTCAGGAATGCCGGTGACGATCCGATGATCCCAATGGCGCGGCCGAGGATCGCGTCGATTCCGTCGCGCTCGAGGTCGTGCATGAAGAAGGCCGTGATCCCCTGCTCTTCCTGCCAGGCCAGTTCGGCCTCTTCGGGCCACCAGCCGCGCAACCCGATCTGTACGTAGCGCGCCGGATCGACCAGACCGTCCTCGACCAGCCGGCGCATCGGCGTGCCGTGGGAGCGACGTCGCCCGTGCAGCTCGTCGGCGGTGTCGGTGTGGGCGTCGAAATGGATCAGGCCGATCGGCCCCGCGTCTGCTGCCGCGGCGCGCAGGTTGAATTCGGTGATCGAGTGGTCGCCGCCGAGGACCAGCGGTATTGCGCCGGCGGCAACGACTTCGGCCACCGTTCTTTCGATCGCATCCAGCGACGCGTCGGCATTGGCCGGCACGACCGGCGCGTCGCCGTAGTCGATCACCTTGAGCTCGGCGTACCAGTCGATCCGCTCCTCGAGGTGAAAGCTCGCGGTCGGCGCCGCGGCGCGGATCGCCCTCGGCCCGAAACGGGTCCCCGGCCGGTCGGAGACCAGGTCGTCGAACGGTGCGCCGACGATCGCCACGTCGACCCCGGCGAGATCGGCCGGGTCCTCCGAGTAGGGGAGATCGGCGAAGACCGGCAGGCCGGCCCAGGCGGCCCGCTCCATCTCGGGGCCGTGCATCCGCCGCCAGCGTGCGGAGGGATCGATCAGGATTCGGTCACCCTGTTGACCTGGGTGACGATGATGTGAGCCTGTGCGATCTGGGGTGAACCGGTCGACTTCAGGCAGTTGAGCTGTACCGCGGACGGCTCGGCGAGCACGACGGTCGCCGCCATCGAGAGCGGGAACACCGCGGTGGACCCGACCGTGAAATTCTGGGCGGCGTCGTTTTCCATCGAGCAGATCAGGGTGCTGGTGCCTGCTACCACCTCCGAGCACGTTCGCCCTTGCCGCGAGCACGTATGAGCCCGCAGGCAGGACCGGCGTCGTGACCACCGCCGTGAAATCAGTGGTCAGATCGAGTAGAGGGACAGTTTCACGGGCGGCATACCAGGCGTCGCCGGTGATCTGACCGGGTGCGAAGTCGCCCCGGTTGAGTGACCCGTCCCTGACCTTCGCCGAGTCGACCGAGTCGTCTCCGAGCTTCGCCGAGTCGACCGACTCCCCCACCACCGTCCTGGAGCTCGGACGCGCCCACCGAGCCGTTCTTCAGCTTTGCCGCGGTGATTGAATCGCCCTTGAGCTTCGCTGTCGAGACCGCGCCCTTCTTCAGCTTCGCGGTCTTGACCGCGCCTTTCCTGAGCTGCTTGGTCCCGACCGAGTTCTTCGGGATCTTCACCGCGGCATAGCTGACTCCGCCGACCGCGACGATCAGGGCGAGGATGGAAATGACCAGTGAGGGCGTGATCCGTTCGGCCATGGATCAATGTCTAGAGCAGATCGCGCCGCGAGTCAACACCTGACGCCGTAAGTCAGCGTCCCGGAACGTGGTTCAAGCTCATTCTTCGTCGCCGCCGAGGATTGCGGGGAGCGCTGTCAGGTCCGAGGCGCTGTCCATCGCGGCGGACAAAACCAGATCCTGCCCGGCGGTGCTCCGTCAGGAGCTTCGATCGGCGCGCCGCTCAGACCGGCATCAGCCGGGGGCGCTTGGCGGCCCGGCCGTCGCCGGACGAGCGGCCGGTGAGCCTCCTGCCGATCCAGGGCATGAAGAATGCGCCGGCCCAGTGGAGGTCACGGCCGGCTCGCCGGATCCGGCCGGCCTGCTCCCTCGGCGGCAGATCGTCGAACAGCTCGGTCGCCTCCGCGTCCCGGTCCAGCAACAGGGCCATACCCAGCGCCATGCGGATGTGGCCGCCGGTGTTCAGGTGGAGGCGGTCATCGCACCAGATACGGGGGTCGGTTGCGGCAGCGATCGGCTCGATGTCGAGCAGCAGGCTGCCGTGCCGGTCGGCGATATCGCGCAGGCCCTGGTTGAACTCGGTCATCGTTCCGCTGACCAGCTTGCCGACCGGGGTCATGTTGGTCGGATCCGGGTAAGTGATCGTCAGGATGGTCGCCCCGGTCGATGCCACCCTCCCCTGCATACTGTCAATGCGCTCGAGCACCGCGTCGACGTCGCAGCCGGGCCGGATCACGTCGTTCATGCCGCCGATCAGGCTGACCAGGTCGGGCTCCATCGCCAGGGCCGGCTCGAACTGTTCCTCTTCGATCTGCGCGATCAGGCGGCCCCGTATGGCGAGGTTGGCGTAGAGAAGCTGCCCGTCGGGCTGGAGGCGGGCCAGCCCCTCGGCGAAGCGGTCCGCCCAGCCCCGCTCGGTCCCGCCCGGGCCGGTCGGGTCGCCGACCCCCTCGGTCTGACTGTCCCCGATCGCCACGAACCGTCTGTAAACCGGGTGCTCCGTCACGCGGGGACTGTATCGCCAACGCCCCTTCGCCGGGCGGTTTCCGGATGTCGCGGGGGCCGCGACCGGCGGGCTGCGGCGCCAATAGAGTGCCCCGGGTGGCGGCGATCGAGACCACCCGGCTGTCGAAGTTCTACGGCGTCCACCGCGGGATCGAAGAGATCACGCTTTCGGTTGAAAGCGGTGAGGTGTTCGGCTTTCTCGGGCCGAACGGGGCCGGCAAGACGACCCTGATCCGGACCCTGCTCGACCTGCTCCATCCGACCTCGGGCAGCGCCACCGTGCTCGGTCTCGACAGCCACCGCGACCGGATCGAGATCAGGAAGCGGATCGGCAACCTGGCCGGGGACTTCTCCTACGAGCCAAAAAGGACCGGGCGCGAACTTCTGACTCTGATCGCCAGGCTGCGCGGGGTCGCCGACCTGAACTTCGCCGAGGCCCTGGCCGACCGCTTCGACGCCGATCTGACCCGCCCCCTCGGCCAGCTTTCGCGCGGCAACCGCCAGAAGATCGGTCTGCTCCAGGCGCTGTTCCACCGACCCGACCTGCTGATCCTCGACGAGCCGACCGGCGGGCTCGATCCGCTGATGCAGGAGGAGTTCATGACCGTTGTGTCCGAGGAACGGGAACGTGGTTGCACGGTCTTCATCTCGTCACACGAGCTTGATGAGGTTCAGCGCATGTGCGACCGGGCCGGAATCATCCGGGAGGGTCGGCTGGTCGCGGTCGAAGACATCGGCGAGCTGATGAGAAGGAGCGACCGCAGGGTGTCGTTCACGCTTGCCGACCCGGTCGTCGACCCCGGCGAATTCCGGGACCTCGAGGGGGTCGGGAACTACGCCGCCGACGGGCCGGAGATCAGCTTTACGCACAGGGGCCCGATCGATCCGGTGGTCAAACGCCTCGCCCGGCACACCGTCCTGGACCTCGACCTGACCCACCCCAGCCTGGAGGAGCTTTTCCTCGCCTATTACACCGGTGATCAATCCTCCGGAGACCATTCTGATCCGGGCAGCGAAAACGAGGCGGCCGGTTGACCGGAGGCCCGAAAGTGCCGGTCCTGGTCGTCCAGGGCCTGAACGACCGGAAGCGGTCGCTGCTGATCTGGATAATCTCGATCGGCGCCTTCTGCGCCGCCATCGTGGCGATCTACCCCTCGATCGAGGGGACCCTGACCGACGTGATGGACAGCTACCCGGACGCACTCAAAGAGGCGTTCGCAGTCCAAGACCTGAACACGCCTGGGCAGTACCTGCACGCCGAGCTGCTCGGGCTGATTCTGCCGCTCGCCCTGGCCTGGTTCGCGATCCGGGCGGTCGCCCGTGATCTTTCCGGTGCTGCCGAGAAATCGTATCTCGACGTGCTGCTGTCGGCACCGGTATCGCGGCGACAGCTGGTCGCCACCAGCTTCCTGGAGTACGGCGGCCGAGCTGGCCGCGATCATGCTGTCGACGGCGGCGTTCACCAGGCTCACCGCGATCATCCTGGGGGTCGATCTCTCACTGGGCGACTCGATCGCCGGCATGATGAACATGTGGCCGCTGGCGCTCTTCTTCGCCGGAGTGGCGATCCTTATCACCGGGTTCCGGGTCCAGTCGGCGCTGGTCACCGGGCTGGCGGCAGGACTGCTGGTCCTGATGTACATCGTCGACGTGATCGGCAAGCTCGCCCCCGACCTCGACTTCCTGCGCTACGGGTCGGTCTTCAGGTACTACGGGATGGCGATCGAAGACGGAATCGACCCGGTCGCCTTCCTCGGGGTCACCGGCGCCGCGGTGCTGTTGGCTGTGGCCGGGGCGCTGCTCTTCGACCGGCGTGACCTGCCCGGCTGAGCCGACCGGGCCCCGACCGGATACCTATCCAAGGGACGGTAGGCTCAGGCCCTTCGATCGCGCGCTAGGTGTTCGATCAGATCGGCCGCCTGAACCACGCCGGCCCGCTTCTGAAGGCGGTGGGCAATCGCGTCCAGGCGTTCCCGCATCGACCGGTCCACCAGGAGGCGCTCGATCGTCGTCGTCAGCTCCTCCGGCTCGTGGCCATAGGTCGCCAGCCGCGCTCCGTAGCCCGTCTCTTCGATCCGCTGGGCGTTGTCATGCTGGTCCCAGAAGAGCGGAAGCACAATCATCGGTCGGCCGTTGTGGAGGGACTCGACCACGGTGTTGTTGCCGCCATGGGTGATGACCAGGTCGACCAACGGCAGGATCGAGGTCTGGGGCATGAACTCGGCCCCGACCATCTTCGGTCCGAGCCGGATCTGACCGTGAAGCGGGCCCATCGAAACGACACAGCGGTGAGGCGTCTCGGCGAGAATGTCGATCAGGCCCTGCATCAGCCCGACGTCGGCCGAACCGAGTGAGCCAAGGCTGAGGTAAATCAGGGCGCCGTCCTCCCCGGAGATCACATCAGGGACCTCCCAGGGCTCGTCGCTCGAGCGGATGGTCGAATCGAGGTTGTGCCAGAGCGACCCCAGGGGAATGCTGCGTGAATAATCGACCTCGGCCGGATAGGCGTAGAGGTCGAGCCACGGGGACTCGTGAATGAAGCAGCGGTGAGGCAGGGCCGGAGCGCCGCGCTCGACGCAAAACCGGCTGAACTCTTCGTGAAGCGGGGCGAGGACCCGGTCGTACTCCTCCCAGAATTCGTCCCAGCCCGATCGATCTGCGGCCGGCAGCCCCGAGAAAACCGGCGGAACCTCCGGATCGGCGATCTCGGCCGGGTTGCACGAGACGATCCGGACCCAGGGGCGACCGCTGGCGGGCAGAGCCGGGAAGGCCACGACGTTGTCCTCGACGATCGCGTCGGCATCGATTTCCCCGATGATCTCTGTGAGCCGGTCGTCGACGTAGGCTGCGCCGTCGATCAGCGCCTGGAAGGTCGGCTTGACGAAGCCGGTGAGCTGCTCGACGGTCGGCGTCCGGAAAACCGGGGCGTTCTCGGCCACGTAGTCCTTCCAGAACTGGCCCGGAGCCTCTTCAGTCTCCGGAGCCGGGCCGAGCCGCATCAACCGCTCTTCGAATCCCTGCGCCTCGAGCGTCCCGGCGAACGACTCCTCGATGATGAAGACGACCCGGTGGCCCCGCTCGCGCAGCACGTTGCCGATCCCGACGCAGTTGTTGGTCGGACCGTAGGCACCTTCGGGAAAGAAGGCGACGGTGGGTGAGCCGGTCCGGCCGCTCACTTCACCTCAACCAGGCAGCCCGCCCTGTAGGGATCCTTAGGCTCGAACCGGGCCAGTTCGGCCTCGGGGTCGAGCCTGTCCAGCAGACCGGCGGTGATTCCCCTGTGAAGGCCGCAGACCAGATCCTGGTTCCGGGCGGCCGCCTCCCGGTAGGGACAGTTGCCAAGCGAGCAGGAGAAACCACCGTCGTCTTCCGGTTCGAGTTCCGGCCGGAAGCCGAGTGCCGCCATCACCTCGCGAAACGCGGCGGCCGAATCGGCTTTCCTTGGAGGGGCCAGCTCCCGGCCGATCCTTCGGCCGGTCTCTTCGACCTGATCGAGGATTTCCCGGTCGGCGGGAAAAGCCTGGATCAGCCATCCGGCCAGATCCGCGTAGGCGGTCGGCCTGTCGCCTCCCGGGTTGGCGCCCGCTGCGACCGACCATCGGTCGCCGGGACGGCCTCGTCCCCCCTGCTGCTTGCGACGGTCGAGCAGGCCGGCCTCGCTCAGGTGTTCGAGATGGCGCCGGACCCCGTTCGGATGAAGGTCCAGTTCGGTGGCGATCTCCTCGGTCCCCGTCGGCTCGCGGCGGTCAGTCAGCAGGGCGAAAATGCGGGCTCGCGTGGGCTGGTTGAGCGCGTCGGGTGCTGAGTCGGGCAGATCCACGGTTCAAGCTTCGCACAGTTGTTCTGTGGGAATTGGGTTTTCTACGACGGTGAGAGCGGGTGCCGGCCCGGGATCAGTGCCCGGGGTTTCGTCCGGCCAGCAGTTCGAGCGCGTGGGGAATTGCCCCGGCGATCGCCTCACCGGCTTCGTCGATGGCCTTCGGGCTGCCAGGGAAATTGATGATCAGGGTGGACCCGCGGATGCCGGCGATGCCTCTCGAGAGCATCCAGTGGGGCGTGTGCTCACGCGAGGCCGCCCGCATCGCCTCGGCGATACCGGGAGCCTCCCGGTCCATGACCGCCCGGGTCGCCTCGGGGGTGACGTCGTCTGGAGAAAACCCCGTCCCGCCGGTGGTCAGGACGAGGTCGCATTCTTCGAGATCGGACCAGTGAAGGAGCCTGCCCTCGATCAGGCTGCGCCGGTCGGCAATCAGGTCGCGACCCTCAACCGCAATCCCGAGCCGGTCGGCAAAATCTGCGAGCCGGGGGCCGCTTTCGTCTTCGCCATCCCCCCGGGCCTTGGAACTGCTGATTGTGATCACGGCGGCGCGGCTCACCGGCTTACTCGGCCAGTCGCCAGTCACTGCGGCCGCCACTTTTTCCAGCAGCACGACTTCTTCTATCCGGACACCGCGCTCGACTCCCTTGACCATGTCGTAGACGGTCAGGGCGGCGACCGAACAGGCGGTCATCGCCTCCATCTCGACTCCGGTGCGGGAGACCGTGCGGGCCTCGCCGATCAACTCGACCAGGCCCCGGCCGGCGTCGACCCGCGTCTCGACGTCGGCGAAAGTCAGCGGGATCGGGTGGGCCAGCGGGATCAGGTTCCCGGTCTGCTTGGCCGCCTGAATCCCGGCCAGCCGGGCGACCCCGAGCACTTCGCCCTTCGGCCCGCCCCCGGCCTCGACCGCGGCCGCCGTTTCCGGCGACATGCTCATCCGGGCCCGCGCCCGGGCCACCCGCTCGCTCGCCGGCTTGTCGCCGACGTCGACCATGCGGGCCCTTCCTTCGCCGTCAAGGTGAGTCAGCCGCGGCTGATCGCGGCTCATGGCGAAACGTGATCCAGGTCCGGTCGCCGAATCGCTTGCGGCGCCCGGGGCCCATCCGGCACCCGGCTACTCTCGACCGGCGGAGACGTTCCTTCCACCCACTCACCTCGCCCTCCTGCCTCGACTTCCCGCTTCCAGATCGGGGCCTCAGCCTTGATCCGGTCGATCGCTTCCCGGGCCCCCGCGAACGCCTCCTCGCGGTGGGCCGCCGAGGCTGCAACGATCACCCCGGGCTCGCCGAGGGCGACCGGCCCGATGCGATGTTCGGCCGCCGCGCCTTCCAGCCCGTGCCGGTCGATGCACTCGGAGAGGATCGCTTCGATTTTCTGCTGAGCCATCTCGGCATACGCTTCATAGTCCAGCCGGCCGACCTCACGGGTGACTCCCTGAAAGGTCACTATCGCCCCGACGGCCGGGCCGGCGACCCTGCCGGTCACCCCCTCGAGCGAAAGAGTTTTCTCCGAAACCAGCGCGTGCGGACCCGAGCCGCCGCTTATCGGCGGGATCAGGGCCAGCTCGTCCTGCGGAAACAGCTGCATCTCCGGGGCGGCGTATACGCGGTTCACCGCCAGGCGGACCGGCAGCCGCTCGAACAGGTCACCCAGTCCGGCGCAACGGGCGACCTCGGCCATCGCATCGGCCGCGGTGGCGCCTTCATGCAGATCGATCTGGACCGATTCAGCGCCGGCCCGCTCCTTGAGCGTGGCGAACAGTCTTACCTCGACATTCATTGCGGCCATGCTAACCGGGCCCGATCAATTGGACCTCGACCATCTCTCCGGCCTCGGCCGTTCCATCGCCCGGCGGCAGCAGGGCGAGCCCGTCCGCGCCGACCATCGAAGTCAGGATGTGTGAGCCCTGCGGACCCGTCGGTTCAGCGACCCAGCCGTCGTCGGCCGGCTCGATCCGGCACCGGACCGCCTCGGTCCGACCCCGGGTACGCGGCCGGTCGGCGGCCAACCTGGCCCAGACCCGCCGACGACCGGGCGAGCCCCCGGCCAGCGCGACCAGGGCCGGACGCACCAGCAGGAGGAAGGTGACCATCGCCGATACCGGGTTCCCGGGCAGCCCGAAGACCAGGGTTTTCCCGTGGGTCCCGAACCAGGTCGGTTTGCCCGGCTTGAGCGCGATCCGCCAGAACCGCTGCTCCACGCCGAGGTCGGCCAGGGCGCCCTTGACCTGATCGTGCTCTCCGACCGAGACCCCGCCGCAGACCACCGCCACGTCCGCCGACAGCGCCGTCCCGATCGCCGACCGGGTCGCGTCTGGCCGGTCCGGGGCGAGCTCGCTGGAAATCACCTCGGCCCCGGATTCCTGGGCCAGAGCGGAAATCGAGTACGCATTGGAATTGCGCACCGCACCCGGCCGCATCTGCTCGTCCGGCCGGATCAGCTCGTCGCCGCTGCTGACCACCGCGACCCGGGGCCGTCGGTGGCAGGCGACGCGGGCCGCGCCGACCGATGCCAGCACCCCCAGTTCGGCCGGCCCGATCAGGGTGCCCGGGGCGATCACCCCGGCTCCGGCCGCGATGTCCTCGCCGGCTCGCCGGATGTTGTCTCCCGGCCGGACCTCTGCTTCGATCGCGACCCGGTCGTCTTCGGGAGCCGTGTCTTCGACCCGGACCACCGAGTCGGCTCCTTCCGGAACGACCGCTCCGGTCGAGATCGCGATCGCGGCCCCGGGGGTGAGCGCGGCCGCGGCAGGGTGCCCGGCGCGGGACTCGCCGATCAGTTCGAGCCGGACCGTCCGTCCCCCGCCGGCCCCCGCCGTATCCGCAGAGCGGACGGCGAACCCGTCCATCGCCGAGTTGTCGAATCCGGGGACCGGTTCGGGGCTGGCGATCGCTTCGGCGGCGTATCGACCGAGCGCCGCACTCAGCTCGACCGCCTGAGACCCGAGTGGCACGACCCGCTCGAGCACGGCCGCGCAGGCCGCATCGAGGTCGATCAGCGCGTTCTCTGGCACCGGCTCTCCATCGACCGGAGGATAGAGAGAAGGTGCCAGACTGAACGCGGTGGAACCCCTGACCAGCCAGGAGAAGTCGAGTCGCCGGACCGGAGCAGAGGCGATCGTCGCCGTTCTGGCCGGCGGCCGGGCGACCCGGCTCGGAGGTGACAAGACGACGGTCGTGCTGGCCGGCCGGCCGCTGATCGAGTATCCGCTCCGGGCGGCCGGGGACGCAGGGCTGGCCGCGGTCGTGGTGGCCAAGGCCGATTCCGCCCTACCGCCGGTCAAGGCCGAGGTCGTGATCGAACCCGAGCTTCCCGCGCACCCGCTGCTCGGGATAGTCACGGCGCTCAGGCTTGCCCGCGGCAGACCGGTCCTGGCCCTGGCCTGCGACCTCCCCCTGATCGGCCCGGACCTGCTCTTCTGGCTCGCGACCCGCCCGGAGAGCCTGGTCGTGCCGTCGGTGGACGGTCGCATCCAGCCACTCGCCGCCCTCTACGGCCCGGAACTGCTGCCCGACCTAGAAGCGGGACTGCTCGATTCCGCCTCGATGCAGGGCCTGGTCGGATCACTTCGCCCGCGCGTCGTCGGCGAAGAGGAGATCGCCCGCTTCCAGGACCCGGCGCGGGCCTTCACCAACGTCAACGAACCCGGAGACCTCGAGCGCGCGGCCGGCCTGCTCGAGCCCGCCTGAGCCGGCTGCGGGGCCGACCGGGACCCCTGGGCCTACTCGACCTCGCGGGCGACCGACAGCAGGTCGGGCAGGGAGCGCCCGGTCTGCGCGGCCATCCAGCAGGCGACCGGCGCCGCGGTGCGCTCCGAGGCGTGCGCGGCGATGCCGGCAAGCTCGAGGATGGTTTCGACCTCGTCCGCCGCAGGGGGCTGGACCCCGGTCAATTCTGAGAACTTCTCGACCCACTGGTCACGGTTCACGGTTGTCTCCTCAGTCTGTTGACGAAAACCGGTTTGACCGAATCATGACCGCTGCCTGTCGTCGGGGTCGCCCGAGTCGTGAGGGCCGCGAGAGATCAGCCTGGTCGCGGTCGCCTTCCAGCTGGCGGTCAGCTCCACACCGGGCCGGACCTCCATCGCACCGACCGAGTGGGCGGTGATTTCGACGGTCACCGGCTGTGGCACCGCGAGGCCGACCCGGACCCGGTTACCCACCGGGGTGACCGAGGTCACCGTCCCGGTCAACCTGTTCAGGGCCGAGTCCCGGGGCGCCCTCCCGGGCTCTTCGAGCGAGATCTCCCAGGGAAAGACGCTGACCGCGACCCTGCCGCCGGCCCGATCGACACTGCGAACGGTGCCGCCGCCCTCGACCGAAACCAGGGTCAGATCGCGATCGCTGCCGCTCACCTCTCCCTCGAGCACCGAAGCGCCGGTGAAGTCGGCCACGAAACGCGACTCGGGACGGGCCGAAATCTCGGCCGGGCTTCCGGCCTGGACGATCTCCCCGCGGTCGAGCACGGCGATCCGATCGGCCAGCACAGCGGCCTCATCGAACGAGTGGGTGACGATCACCGCGGGCCCGCCCGACTCCGAGAGTGCCAGGTCGAGCTGCCGGGTCGAGCTGGCCCGGGTCGCAGGGTCGAGTGCCGCGAGCGGCTCGTCGAACAGAAGGACCCGGGGATCCGCGGCCAGAGTCCTGGCCAGCGCGACCCGCTGGCGCTCGCCGCCGGACAGTCCGGGCGGCTTCACCTCGGCGAAACCGTCGGCACCGAACCGGCAAAGCAGCTCGACCGCCCGATCGCGCCGGGCCGACCGGCGGCGGTCGCGCATTCCGTAGGCGACGTTCTTCCATGCGCTCATCCCGGGAAACAGGGCGTAGTCCTGGAACAGGTAGCCACACCGGCGACGCTCGGGCGCCAGGTCGATCCGTCCGCCTGAGTCGAAGAACCGGTCCGGACCGTGCGCGATCCGGCCCCGGCCGGGGCGTTGAAGGCCGGCAATCAGCCGGAGCAGGGTCGACTTGCCGGCCCCCGACGGCCCGACGATCGCGAGACGCCGGCCGGGTTCGACCGTGAATTCCGCCTTCAGGTCGAATTCCCGGAGCGGGGCCTCGACCGAGACGGAGAGCGCGGCGGTCACGACCTCGTCCCGTCGAGCGCCCGGTCCGCACCGAACAGCTTCACCGAAAGCAGGGTCAGCGCCGCGACCGCTATCAGCACCGCCGAAATGGCGAGGGCGGCGGTGAAGCCGTCCGGATCGGAAAAGCGGGAGAAGATCGCCAGTGGCGCGGTCTGGGTCACACCCTGAAGCGATCCGGCGAACATCAGGGTCGCCCCGAACTCGCCCAGAGCGCGGCCCCAGGCCAGCGCCAGGCCCGACGACAGACCGGGGCGCGCTCCGGGGACCGCGACCCGGAGGAAGGTCCGGAACGGCCCGGCCCCCAAGGTGCGGGATGCGTCGAGCTGGCCGCGATTCAGCGATGCGAACGCGGCGACGGCCTGGCGCAGGTAGAAGGGCGCCGCGACGAAGACCAGGGCGACGATCACCCCGGCGGTCTGGAGGACCAGCTCGATCCCGGCATCGCTGACCCAGGCGCCGAAGATGCCCTGCGGCCCGAACGCGGCGAGCAGGGCGATCCCGGCGACGGCCGGCGGCATGACCAGCGGCAGCTCGATCAGGGTGAGGACGAACGACCGGCCTCTGAACTCGTTCCTGGCCAGGAGATAGGCGGCCGGAGTACCGACCACGACGATCACCACCACCGCGATCAGGGTGGTCCGAAGACTGAGCCAGAGCGCGTCGAGCACGACCGGCTCGCCCAGGGCGGAAAGCAGCCTGGCCGGCGTCGTGTCGGTGAAGATCGCCACCGTCGGCAGGGTCAGGAACAGCAGGGCCAGGCCGAGACAGACGAACGCGAGCCGGCCGAACCAGGATCCGAGGCTCATCCGTCTGGCGGCAGAAATCCGGCCTGGCGCAGCCGCGCCGCTCCCTCACCTCCGATCAGGCCGTCCAGGTACTCACCGGCGAGCTCGTGCTCCGGGGCGCCTTTAACCACGGCTGCGGCGTAGGCGATCGCCGGCTGGAGGCGGTCGAGGAATCGGGATCGTCGTCGAGCGACTCGCCCGCCGTCCGGATGTCGGTCCGGTAGACGATCCCGGCGTCGGCCGCCCCCTGGACGAGCTTGGCCGTGATCGAGCTTGCCTCCGGCTCGCGGGAGCCGACGTTCGCCAGGATTCCGTCGCGTTCTCCCGGGGGGAGCTTCGCCAGGACCCGGTCGGCGTAAATGCCGATCGGCACGCCCCGGTCTCCGAGGATCACCGACCGGTCGGGTTCCGCCAGATCGGCCAGGCCGTCGATCCCGCTGCCGGCCGGAACCGCGACCGCCAGCCGGTTGGAGGCGAAGACCCTCGGCCTTTCGATCAGCCCCTCACGAAAGAGACGGTCCGGAAGGGCAGTGTCGGCCGCCGCGTAGACGTCCGGCCTGGCGCCGTTGCGGATCTGGGCCGCCAACAGGTCGGATCCGGCAAACGACTGGCGAAGCTCCGTTCCGGTCAGCGACTCCCCGTAGGCGGTGAGTGCCGACTGGAGCGAAGATGCCCCCAGGACGGTGATTTCGGGCCGGTCGCCGCCGTCAGCCTTCCCGCAACCGCCCGCGACCATCCCTGCCAGGCCGATCGCCAGAGCGGCGAGCGCAATCCGCAGGGCCGGGATCGGCACCGGCCCGGCCCCCGACAGCGGCCGTCCGAGCCCCCTAGGCACCTGACGCGCCGCGGTCGATCATGACCGAGGTTGCCTTGACCATTGCGGTCGCCTTGACCCCGGGGGCCAGCCCGAGCTCTTCAACCGAATCGCGGGTGACCGCCGCGGTCACCAGGTGCGGTCCGGCCTCGATCTCGACCAGGGCCATCACCCCGTCCACCTCGACCGAACGCACCACTCCGGCGAACCGGTTGCGGGCCGAGAAGCTGTCGCCGGTTTCATGCCGGCCCGGGCTGCCGCGCAGTCGCTCGACCTCGCTGACCGGGACCCTCCGGCGATTCCGGTCGTCGCGACTGGTCCTGACCTTGCCGGCCCTGTCCCAGCGCCGGACAGTGTCGGTGCTGACGCCCAGCTGCCGGGCCGCTTCGCCAATGCTCAGATCGGTCATTGCCTAGGCACTATATAGGCAATTCGCCCGCTCGGAGCCGGGGATCGCGACTCGACCGGGTGCCCGGTGCCCCGCTCCCGGTCGGGGGTCAGCCCCCGATCGCGCTCATCGTCCGCGGCGGCTGGCGGAAGCCGGGCTCGTTTACCCGGTGCTTGAGCTCCTTGCGCCAGACGGCCTCTCGGATGATCCCGTCGATCTCGTGATCGTCAGCCCCGCTCCGTAGCGGCTCCCGGAGATCGGTCTCGTCTATCGAGAAGAGACAGGTCCGAAGTTTGCCTTCGGCGGTCAGCCTGATCCGGTTGCAGTCTGAGCAGAAAGGCTCGGAGACGGGGTTGATGAACCCGATCTCCCCGCTGCCGTCGGTGAAGCGGAAGACCCTGGCGGTTGCCGACGGCTCGCGCGGGATCTCCTCGATCGGGTGGATCGCCGCCACCAGCTCCCGCAGCTCCTCGCCGGCCAGCACCGACTCCGGGACCCAGGAGCGGTCTCCGTCGAGCGGCATGAACTCGATGAACCGGACCTGGTAGTCGGTCGAGCGGGCGAACTCGCAGAACCGCCCAACTTCTTGCTCGGTGAAATCGCGGACGGCCACCGCGTTTACCTTGATCGGGCGGAGCTCGGGGTGTGAGCCGAGGGCCTCCAGGCCGTCGAGCACCCGGGGCAGGGCATCACGGCGGGTCATCTGGAAGAAGCGGTCGCGCTGCAGGGAGTCGATCGAGACGTTGACCCGCTGGACCCCGGCCGAAACCAGTGCGGCGGCATCGCGTTCGAGCAGGTAGCCGTTGGTGGTCAGCGCCAGGTCTTCGATCCCGTCGACCGCGGCGAGCATCGAGACCAGGTCGGGAAAGTCTCTCCTGACCAGCGGCTCGCCCCCGGTCAGGCGGAGGTCCTGAATGCCCATCCCGGCGAAGATCGTGACCAGCCGGGTGACCTCCTCGAAGGTGAGGATCTCATTGCGATCGATCCACTCCAGGCCCTCCGCCGGCATGCAGTACTGGCAGCGGAAGTTGCAGCGATCGGTCACCGAAATCCGCAGGTCGCTGATCCGCCTTCCGTGCCCGTCGTGAAGCAGTCGGTCAACAGCCATCGACCGTCACAATAGTCAGGCGCCTTTCCCGGCCCGGCATCCCACTGGCGCCCGGCACCGCCGCTACCGGGCTTCGGCTTCGGCCAGAGCTTCCCGCATCCGGTCCAGCAGGTCCTGGTGGCCGGGATCGAGCACTTCGCCCGAGTCACGTCCGACCAGGTTGTTCACCTGATCCGGATCGGAGGTCATGTCATACAGCTCGTACTCGGGGTCCTCGCCACCGGAATCATCCCGGTACACCGCATACATCGCCTCCGGCGAGCGGACCGCCCGGATCTGATTCGGCCTGGCGATGACGTCCTTGAAGGCGGTCCCGGACTGGTGGTCGTCGAAGGTGAAATAGGAGAACTCCTGAACCGACTCGGCCGGCTCCGGGTGCCCGCTGATAGCCGACCAGTCCGGTTCCGTCTCCGCCAGCCGGCCAGAGACCGGCTTCGCCCGAGCGGCCAGGACCGGCGTCAGGTCTTTGCCCCTGACGCCGTCTCCGGACGTGTCGATCCCGGCGATCGAGGCGACGGTCGGCATGATGTCGCAGAGCGAGGCCGGCGCGGCGCTGACCTCCGCCTCCGGGAACAGCACCGGATTCGAGACCACCAGCGGCACGTTGATCGTCTCGTCGTAGGCGTTGAACATCTTCTGCCTGAGCCCGCCGTGCGACATGCCCATCTCCCCGTGGTCGGAGGTCCTGACGATCACCGTTTTCGAGCGGAGCGAGTCGTTGTCGTCCGGGTCGCCGAGCGCGGCGAGGATCCGACCGACCTTTTCGTCGGCAAGTCGCTGCAGATGCGCATAGAAGCGGCAGTAGTCGAGCTTC
The DNA here is from genome assembly GCA_963766115.1 of uncultured Solirubrobacterales bacterium. Classification (GTDB taxonomy): domain Bacteria; phylum Actinomycetota; class Thermoleophilia; order Solirubrobacterales; family 70-9; genus 67-14. The sequence continues at coordinate 14,618 of CAVXYR010000006.1, read as the reverse complement.
GCCTCCCGGTCGTTGAGGCCGCCGAGATAGGCGGCCTGGCCGAGTTTCATCGTGGCATGGGCCTTCGGCTTGGAGGCAAGGTTCTCGTCGACCGAGTCCGGTAGCTCGATCTGATCCAGGTCCGACCACTCGGAGCGATCGTATCCGCCCTGCTCGAAGGTGGACGGGTAGCCGAGTACGTCATGCGGGTTGACCAGGGAGAAGATCAGCGCCCACGGCTCGGGCGGGGGATCGGCAAGGAAACGCTCGGCCTGGCGGGTGAAATCTTCGTCAAACCCCTGCCGGCTTGCTCCGGCTCCGCTGCCGCCACCGAAATGCGAGGCCTCGATGTTCTCGCCGGCATCGGGCGGCTCCCAGTCCTGGAGGGCGTAGCTCTCGGCCAGGTGGCCGATGTCGTCGTCGCTCCAGTCGTCATTGACCGGCTGGCTGAGGTGCCACTTGCCCTTCAGGACGGTGCGGTACCCGGCCCGCTTCAGGACCTTGGCGATGTTCGGCGTCGCCGGATCGAGTTCCCGCTCGCCTTCCCCGCCGTCCGGACGCCTGACCGCACCCTTGACAACGGTGCCGAACGCCTGGCGGGCGGTCAGCTCCCCCTTCCTTGCCGCGGCGAACGCCCCCCGAAGACTCAGATGGGCATGCTTCGGGTTGGGCTTCGCCCCACCCTGGGTCAGGGTCAGCTCTACCCCGTGCTCATCCGGCCAGCGACCGGTGAGAAGGGAGGCCCGGCTCGGCGAGCACATGCAGCTGGCAGCGCAGGCCTCGGTGAACGTGACGCCGGTCCGGGCTATCTCGGCGTCGGCCGGGGTCAGCTTCTCGAGCCAGGCGGGATCGTCCGGCCAGTGCTGCGGCTGGCGCTGCTGGTCGGTGATGATCAGGAGGAGGTTGGGTGGAATCCCGTCGCTGTCCCGGCTCACTGTGGTCGGTCCGCCTCGCCGCGGTCGATCGCCGCGATCACCTCGCGGCCGACCTCGATCGCCCGGCCCAGTGACTCGTCGCTGATCCGGTCGGCGGTGTCGGTCGGTGCGTGGTAGTCGGGGATGCTTGCGCCCTGGGCGCCGAGCGTCGCCGCCCGCCCGCCGCGGACCAGAACCGGGGTCGAGTCGTACGGCAGACCCGAGCCGAGCCGTATCGGGCTGAGTCCGAGCTCGGGGCGCTCCCGTTCGATTCTCCTCATCACGCCGAGTATCCCGGAATCGGCCGGCCAGCTCTGCACCGAGTTGCCTTCGCGCTCGAGGTAGCGCAGCGGTGCGTCCGCCCCCACTCCGTCGAAGTTGAGAAAGAGCCAGCCGCGGGTGTCGTTGCTACGCAGGAACGAGCGCATCCCGAGAACCCCGGACTCCTCGCTTCCGGTGACCAGCAGGACCAGTCTGGTCTGCCCCAGCGGCGACTCTGCGACCTCGGCCGCCAGCACACCGGAGACGGCCGCGCCGGAAGCGTTGTCGTTGGCCCCGGGCACGTCCTCGCCCCTGATCTCCCGTTCGAGTATGAGGGCGGCGGCCAGTGCGCAGAAAAGGCGCGAAAGCCTGGTGACCCACCGGCCCGCGCGAAACCTCCGGACGACCGGATCGAGCGCCTGGAGCCCGAGCGCTCCGCCGGCCAGGCCGGCGAGCAGGCCGAGGTGAGGGGTCACGGCGGGGCTGAACATCAGGCCGCTGCGCGAACTGTCGATGTGCGAGACCAGGCAGAGGGTCCGGGCGACCGGGCCCTCGGGCTCGACCGTGGCGACCAGGTTCCGGCTTTCGCCGCCGCAGGTCAGCCGGGACTCGCCCAGCCGCCCGAACCGGCCCTCGTCGTTTCCCACCGCCAGCGCCAGCGCCGACATCGCCACGCCGGTCCGCGGGAAGCGGCTTCCGACCAGGCCGGCCAGGGCACCGGCGGCCATGACCGGGCCGTGAACCGATCCGAACGAGGCGCGTGACCGGAACGGCCTGAGTTCCAGCCCGGGAATGCCGGACGCCTCGAGCCGTTCTCGCAGCGCTTCGGCCCCGGCCCGCTCTGCCTCCGAGCAGGGCCGCCGGGGCCCGATCTCCGAAGCCAGCATCGTCATCCACTCCCGTGCCGTCCTCACTGCGTCCATTTCGGGTCCGTTCCGGTTCATCTCTCCTCCTCAATTCTTACGAATACCGAGCGGGATCCTTTCCTGACCCGGTCGAGCCCGCGGAGTGCGGCCAGCAGCGTCCGGGCCAGGGCCCGGTTGCGCGGCGTCGCCAATTTCGCCTCGAGGTAGGCGTGTGCGGCCCGGGAAGGACCTTCGGCCAGGGTCGGATAGGCGTGAACCTGGCGCGAGATGTCGGCGATCGAGGCGCCCCTGCTCAGCCAGGCAGCCATCTCACCGATCGCTTCACCCCCGCCGGTCGCCGCCACGGTCGCCCCGGCCAGGGTGCCGTCGGGCTCAGCGACCAGCTTGGCGAATCCTCGCGGCGCGCCGTCGGTTATGGCCCGGTCGAGCTGCCCGTAATCGAACGCGACGACAACCGCTTTCGACCCCCAGCGCCGGCGTGCTTCGGCCTCGCCGATCCCGACCCTGGCGATCTCGGGATCGGTGAAAGTGACCGCCGGCACCGACGAGTAGCTGATCTTCTGCCGCAGGCCGAACAGCGCGTTCGGAGTGGCAACCCGGGCCTGCTGGGCGGCGACGTGGGTAAACGGCATCGCACCGGTGACGTCGCCGGCCGCGAAAACGCCGGCCGCGGTGGTCCTCATCGTACGGTCGACCGCCACCGCCCCCTCGCCGTCGAGGCCCACTCCGAGCGCCTCCAGCCCGAAGCCGGCGGTCCGCGGAACCCTCCCGGTCGCGATCAGGATGTCGCTCGCAACAAGCGCCTCCTCGGTCCCGTCCGGGCCCTCTACAGTCACCTCTCGCTCTCCGGCCGAACCTTCCACCCGTGCGAGCCGTCGCCCGGTCTTCAGCTCCACCCCCTCCGAGGCCAGCGTCGCAGCGACCAGCTCCGATGCCTCAGGCTCGTCGCCTGCGAGCAGCCTGCCCTCTTCCTCTACGACCGTCACCCGGGAGCCGAGCCGGGCGAAGGCCTGACCGAGTTCGCAACCGACCGGGCCACCCCCGACCACCACCAGTCGCCCGGGCAGCCGCTCGAGGTCCCAGACGGTTTCGGTGGTAAGGGGCCCGGCTTCGCCGAGGCCCGGGACCGGAGGCAGTGCCGGGGACGAACCGGTGGCGACGATGGCCGAGCGAAAGCGCAATTCCCGGGATCCGGCCAGCATCAGCCCGGGAGCGAGGAACCGGCCCTCCTCCTCGAGCACCTCGACCCCCGCCTCGCGCAGCCGGTCCGGCGAGTCGTGCGGTTCGATCTCCCGCCGGGTAGCCCGGACCCGCTCCATCACCGCCGGAAAATCGACCTCCGGGTCCCCGACGCTGATTCCGTAGCGCCCGGCCTCGCCGACCAGATGGGCTACACCGGCCGACGCGATCAGGGCCTTGCTCGGAACACATCCCGTCCAGAGGCAGTCGCCGCCGGTGCGATCGCGCTCGATCATTGCCACCCTCGCGCCGGCGGCGGCCGCGATCATCGAGCCGACCAACCCGGCGGTGCCGCCGCCGAGCACGACCAGGTCGTAGCGCCTAGCCATGAACGAGCTCACTCCTTCCCCGAATCAACTGCGGCATGAAACTCCTGTGTGGTTGCCTCCTGACTTTGACCATTCTCCCGGATGATCGGGTTCAGCTGCGCGAGAACCGTGTCTCCGGCTGCCATCCGGATTCCCGCTCGAGCAGGAACGGGGTCCCGATCGACCGCGCCCCGCGGCGGTCGAGCACGGTCAGGCCGAGCAGGGCATCGGGACCGAAGGCCCGGAACTCGTCGCGCACGTTCCGCCAGGGCTGCGGAGCCTCGGGGCGGTAAGTGACGACCAGTGCAGGGGCGCGGTCCTGGCGGGACTGCTCGACCGACGCCTCCATTTCGAGGTACTCGACCAGCCGTCGCCGGTTGTGAGCAGGTTCATTCCTACAAGTCGACCGCCCACACGCTCGAACCGCTTGCCGTACCAGCCGGGCAGACCGAGCAACCGCAGGGCGTGAGGAGCGAGTGCCCGCATCGGCGCCGGGCCGACAAAGCTCGCTCGATGGGTACCGACCAGCGCCTCTCCATCGGGGGCCGGCAGCGCCTTCCAGAGCCGCTTGATCGCGAGCAGCGAAACCGGCATCTCCGGCCGACTCCCCTCTGCCGGCCCGTTACCGGGCTCCGACGGATCGTCTTCGGCACTCTTTTCGTCCCATTGCGCCGCGAACCGCTCGGCCATCGCCGTGATCGTGAGGCTCGGGTTGACCCCGAGGTTCACCGGTATGGCCGCGGCGTCCGCGACGAACAGCCCCGGGTGCCCGTGGACCTCGTGTTTGCGGTCGGTCACGCCCTCTTCCGGTGTCTCGCCGATCACTGCACCACCGAGGATGTGCGCCGTGAACGAAACGCCTCCGGTGCTTTCGGCCAGCAGATTCATCGGGGTGCCGCCGGACGACCGCGCAAAGGCACGCGTCACCTCGTTGGCCAGCGGCAGATAACTCGGCGCCTCGTTGCCGGCCACCGATCGCGACCGAAGGACCCGTTTCCAGGGCCGGGCCGGCGATCGCCCGTAGTGAAAGCTGATCTCGTTGTCGAGGTCCTGCATCACGGTCAGCGCGGTCAGGCGTCGCTCGAAGTTCCGCGCAGTTACCGAACGGATGTGGCGAACCGGATGGCGCAGAATCGATGACAAGGGTGGCCAGCGCCCTCCGGCCCGGTCGTGAGCCGTCGGTCAGAGGCCCGATCTGCCAGCGGAGCATCTTGCCGCCTCCGACGTAGCGGTTCTGGGTCACGTGGGTACGCGAATCGGGATGAAAGTCGGTCGAGATTGCCGGCCCCCTGCTCAGATCGGCCCCGGGTTCGTCGTCGAGGACCACGGTCACCGCCTCGGAGTTGGTTCGCACCTTCTGGCCGAGCCGCGGCGAAATCGAGCCGAGCGTGCCGAGTCTCGTCCCGGCAGCGAAAGAGCAATTCGAGGGTCCCCAGCACGCCCGCCGCGAGCACCACCCTCTCGGCCCGCAGTGGCGACGGAGACTCCCTGCGGCGCCAGGGATGCCTCGATTTGAGCTCATAGCCACCCCCGGGAAGCGGGGCGATCGAGACGACCCTGCGCTCGGCCAGGATCCGTGCGCCCAGCTTTTCGGCCAGGTAGAGGTAGTTCTTGTCGAGGCTGTTCTTGGCGCCGTAGGGACATCCTGCCAGGCACCCGCCGCAGAGGTGGCAGCCGGTCCGCTCGGGACCCTCGCCACCGAAGTAGGGGTCGGGCACGGTCTCGCCCGGATCGCCGAAGTGGATCGCGAGTGGCACCGGGCCGAAGGTCTCGTCTCCCCCGACCTCGGCGGCAGTCGCCCGGAGGTGATCATCCATCGGGCCGGTGAACGGGTTGGCCGTGCGGCCCAGCATGCGTCCGGCTTCGTCGTAGTGCCGACTCAGAGCCGACTCCCAATCCGGCTCCCCGTCACCCCAGGCAGGATCGGCAAAGACCGAGGACTCCGGTTTCAACAGGACGCCGCCCCAGACGATCGAGCCGCCCCCGACCCCGGCAGCACCGATGATCCCGACGTCGCGAAACACTCGCTGCCAGAAAAACCCGCGGAAACCGAGTTCGGGCTCCCAGAGATGGGCCCGCATGCTCGTCCTGGCGCGGTGATGTCATCGGGATCCAGCCGCCTACCCTGCTCCAGCACGGCAACGTCGTAGCCCTTTTCGGTCAACCTCAGGGCGCTGACTGCGCCGCCGAACCCGCTGCCGATAATCGCCACGTCGAAGTCGAAGTCAGCGCCATCGGCCGATTGTGCCAGTTGTCCCGGCCGTCAGGCCGGGCCGCTACGGCCGCCCGTCGCTTCCCTGAGAGCCGCCGGGCCTCAACCGAGAAGGCGACCCTGGCCCCGGGCAGATCGCCGTCGATGATCTCCGCCTCACCGTCGTGGGCACCGGGCTATCGCCCGCACTATCGCCAGGCCGAGGCCGGCCCCGGGGCCGCTCCTTCCCGCTTCGGCCTGGCTGAACCGCTCGAATGCCTTCGGCTCGAAGTCCGCCGGAAACCCTTTACCGTCGTCACAGACCAGGAATCTGAGCCTATGGTCGTCGCCCGAAGCACTCACGGTGATCGTCTCCCCGCCGTGCCGGAGAGCGTTCTCGACCAGGTTGTTCAGTGCCTGCTCCACCCGCTGGCGGTCGACTTCGTAGCAGCCGACGTCCCCGGAGTCGACGGCCAGTGACTTGCCGGACTCGTTCAGTCGGCCCCTGGAACCTGGTGGCCACCCGCTCGAGCATCGGCCCGAGGTCGACCGGTTCCCGCTTGAGCGGCAGGCGTCCCTGCTCGGCGCGGGCGATCACCAGCAGGTCCTCGGCCAGCAGTACCAGGTGATCGACTTCTTCGTTGGCCGAGACCAGGGCGGCCTCGAGATCCTCGGGCCGCCCGTCCTCAGCGCGAGCTCGATTTCCGACTTGAGGATGGCCAACGGAGTGCGCAACTCATGGCTGGCATCGGCGACAAATACCCGCTCGCGCTGAAGCGAGCCCTCAACCCGGTCGAGCATCTCGTTAAGCGTGTCGGCGAGCCGTGCTGCAGTTCGTCGCGGGCCGCCGGCCTCGGCAGGCGTTCACCGGCCCGATCGAGCGTGATCTCCCGGGCCCGGGAACGCATCGCCTCGACCGGAGCCAGGGCCCGACCCCCGAGCCCGTAACCGATCAGCGACGCCAGCAGCAGGGCGAACGGGCCCCCGACGGCGAAAGCCCGCAGGACCCCGTCAAGTGCCTCCTCCCGGTCGCCGATGGTCACGCCGACCACGGCAATGCGCTTGCCGGCAGTCCCCTCGACCGGGAATGCCTCGGTCCGGAACGGGCCGTCGAGCCCTGCAACCTCGACCGGCTCGCTGTACACCGGGCGGTCAGCCGCTTCGGCCAGCGCGGCCCGGTCGACAACCGGCTCCCCTCCCGGAAAGGTTGCCTCGACCACCCTGGCGCCGGGAGTCAGGATCTGGGTGAATGTCGACTCACCCTCCCCGACCCGGCTCCCGCCGAGATCGATGTTTGCCGCGGGCGTGCCCTCAATCAGAGCCTCCGTGTCGGCAGCCCGGGCAGCGAGGTTCACCTCGATCGCGTCATTCAGGCTGTGACGAAGCTGAATGAAGACGAACGCGCCGGCCAGGACGAGTACCACCAGCAGCCCGGCCGAGAATCCGGCAGCCAGGCGGACGCGGATCGGCCAGCGGCTGAACATCAGGATTCGTCCCTGAGCCGATACCCGACACCACGCACAGTCTCGATCGAGTCGGTACCGAATGGTGCGTCGATCTTGCCTCGCAGGTAGTTGATGTAGACGTTGACGACGTTGGAACGGTTCTCGTAGGCGTAGTCCCAGGCGTGCTCCAGCAGCTGAAACCGGCTCAGCACCTCGCCGGGGCGGCGCATGAACGTTTCCAGCAGCGCGAACTCCTTCGGCGAAAGCGATATCTCGGCTTCTCCGCGCCAGACCCGGCGCCTTGCCGGATCCATCCGGAGGTCGCCGACCTCGAGCACAACCGGGCGCTCGATCGGACCACGGCGGACCAGCGCCCGCAGGCGGGCGAACAACTCGGCGAAAGAGAAGGGCTTGATCAGGTAGTCGTCTGCCCCGCGATCGAGCCCTGCGACGCGGTCCTCGACCGAGTCGCGCGCGGTCAGCATCAGCACCGGCGCCCATACCCCGTCCTCCCGCAGCCGCGCGCAGGTCTCGAAGCCGTCGATCCCCGGCATCATCAGGTCGAGCACGATCGCGTCGTAGTCGGTCGACCCGGCCATCCAGAGGGCATCCTCACCGCGCCCGGCGTGGTCGGCGGCAAAGCCCTCCGACTCGAGCCCACGGCAGATCAGCCGTGCCATCTTCGCCTGATCCTCGACCACCAGAAATCTCATGAGCTCGATTATCCGTCTCCAGGTTAGAGCGAGGTTAGAACCGTCTCCAGCAGTTCGGGCGATGAACACCCCGTTCCCGGGCGTCGCGGGGATCGGCCCGTGTCGGAGCTGAGCCCCGTTCGAATCTGACCGGGGTCGGGTAGCGAGGAGGGGCCCTCAGTGGCCCCTCCAGGTTTCCGAACGGGTCGGCGCGACTACAGCGCCAGCGTGTTGAACACGCAGCTCCCCCCGCCGAGCGAGTGAGATCCGACCGTGGGCGAGCAAGCGCCGTCCCGTCAGGCGCCCGCGCGGCGACCCGAGCCGAACCTACTCCCGGGGAACTGAAGTTGCCGAGGAGGAGCGTCGGCAGTTCAACACCGGTATTCGGACCCAGTAACCCGCTGTTGGCGAACCGTGGAATGGCGCCGGCGTCGGTCGCCGTCATGTCCGCCTGCGCGCCGTTGTTCGGGCTGATCACCCGCACGGCATGAAGCCGTTGGCGCCGGCGGTGGCGCAGCGGCCGTGCAGCTCCGCGTCACCGAATGTCACCAGCGGCTGATACACGGAGGCGGCCAACGGCACCAACGTTGACTGCAGGGTGCGGCGATAGGGGATGTCGGAAGACACCTTCGCGCTGGTCACCGCGTCATCGGCGATCTTCTCCGTAACAACGGCGCTCGATGGATCTTCGACCCCGTGACGGCCGCCGGGCCGATCTTCGACTCACCGACCGCCTCGCTCTGAAGCTTGTCGGTGTCGACCGCATCGTCCTTCAGCTTGTTGGTGCCGACGGGAGCCGCCTGCAGCTTTTCGCGAATCGACGGCGTCATCCTTCAGCTTGTTGGTGCCGACCGTCTTGTTCTTCACCTTCTTGGTGGTCACCGCCTTGTTCCTCAGCTTCTTGGTGGTGATCGCCTTGTTCTTGATCTGGTTGGTGCCGATCTTCTTCGCCGCGTAGGCACCGCTGCCCAGCGCCACGAACAACGCAATCAGCGAAATCACCAGCGCCGGCGATGGGCGCCCCTTGAGCTTCGACATCGTGGTCCTTCCTTTCGGTCGGTTTAACCGGGTGCCAGAAGCGGTAGAAACCACCCCCGGATACAAGCTGCGCGCTGCGCCCGGCGGTTTCCGTTCAGCCTATGTCAGCATCTGCCGTTACGCAAGGGCAGCAAGTCGACTGGCCATCCGCCCGCCGTCCCGGCCCGCCAATCACTCTCGATCCCGGAGCCCGACCGGCGTGGGAGTACTGCGCGCGTGGCCGAACGACAGCTGAACGGGTTGGTCGTAGTGATCACCGGCGGTGCCCGGGGGATCGGTGCGGTAACGGCGAGGAAGCTGGCTCGACGAGGGGGCCAGAGTGGCGATCGGAGACCTCGACGGTGAGCTGGCATCGGACGCCGCTGGCAGAGGATCGGAAGAGGCGCGACCGGGTACGAGCTCGACGTCGACCGTGACTCGAGGCTTTCGAGGCCTTTCATCGACCGCGTCGAACGGGAAGTCGGGCCGCTCGACACGCTGGTCAACAACGCCGGCATCGCGCCCACCTCGCCGCCGCGTGACCGACCAGCCGATGGCGGTCATCGAACGAACCATCGCAGTAAACCTGACCGGAGTGATCAATGGCACCGTCACCGCAGTGCCCGGCATGGTGGAGCGGGGCACCGGTCAGATCATCAACGTCGCATCGCTCGCCGGGATCAACGGGGTCAAGGGCCTGGCGGCCTATTCCGCCTCCAAATTCGGAGTGGTCGGTTTCACCGAGTCGATCCGGACCGAGTTCGACAGCTCCGGCCTCATCTTCACCTGCGTGATGCCGGGACCGGTCAGGACCGGCATGATGGACGGAACGGCCGACAGCCCGGTGATCAAGCTGATCCCGCCCGAGCAGGTCGCCGGGGCGATCGTCGACGCGATGAAGACCGGTAAGGAGAGGGTTTCAGTGCCAAAATCCGTCGGCGTGATCGCTCGCATCGGCTCGCTGCTGCCGCCGCGGGCCGCAATCCGGCTGAACCGGCTGCTCGGCATCGACCGGGTCTACACCGAGATCGACCGGTCGGCCAGAGCCGCCTACGTCGAGCGCACCACCGGCGACATCGAATCCTGAGGGACCGGTCCGCCGCCGGCGCCACCGATGCCCACCTCCGCCTCCATCCAGCGGATCTATCTGACCCTGATGCTCGGCAATACGCTTGCCGCGTCGTTCATCTGGGGCATCAACACGATCTTCCTGCTCGACGCCGGGCTGTCCAACCTGGAGGCGTTCGCTCAACGCGTTCTTCACCGCCGGGATGGTCCTGTTCGAGGTCCCGACCGGGGTGGTGGCCGACACGATCGGCCGCCGCGTCTCCTACCTGGCCGGCACGGTGACCCTGATGGTCACGACCCTGCTCTACGTGATGCTCTGGCAGATCGAGGGACCGTTCTGGGCCTGGGCGTCGGTCTCTCTGCTGCTCGGGCTGGGCTTTACCTTTTTTTCCGGCGCGGTTGGAGGCCTGGCTGGTCGACGCCCTGGAAGCGACCGGATACGAAGGCACCCTGGAATCGATCTTCGGCAAGGGCCAGATAGTCACCGGGATCGGCATGCTGACCGGCTCGGTTGCCGGCGGCTTCATCGCGCAGCTGACCAGCCTGGGAGTCCCGTTCGTGATGCGGGCCGCGGTACTGCTGGTGATGTTCGGCTTTGCCTTCACGGCCATGAAGGACGTCGGCTTCACGCCAAAGAGGAGCAGCGGCGCGATCCGCGAGATGAAGACGATCGCCGGCGACTCGATCGCGTACGGCTGGCGGGTTCCCTCGGTCAAGTGGATCATGCTGGCCTCCCCGTTCACCGCCTGGTTCTCGGCTTCTACGCCTTCTACGCCCTGCAGCCCTACCTGCTGGAACTGGCCGGCGACCCCGAGGCTTACGGCATAGCCGGGATCACCGCGGCCCTCGTCGCCGGGGCACAGATCGCCGGCGGCATCCTCGCTCCCCGGATCCGCGGGATTTTCCGCTGCGCACGTCCGCCCTGATGGTCGCGGTCGGCCTCGGCTCGGTCGCCCTGGCCCTGATCGGCGCACTGGATTCGTTCTGGGTGGCGATCGGGCTGATCGCGGTCTGGGCGATGATGTTCGCCGCGTCGATGCCGATCCGCCAGTCGTACATCAACGGAATGATCCCCTCGGCCAGCGGGCGACGATCCTCTCGTTCGATTCGATGCTCGGCTCCGGCGGCAGGGTTGTCGTCGAGCCGGCGCTGGGCCGGGCGGCCGACTCGATGGGATATGCCAGTTCCTATCTGTTCGCCGCGGTGATCTCGGCGGCGGCCCTGCCGTTCATCTATCGCTCGCGTCGCCAGCGACCCGAAGCCGACGCCGGCGCCGGCGGCTGACCGGTCACCGGACCCGGGCTTTCGGGAACGGCGTAGGCGCAATCGAGCCAGCGAACACGCCGATAGGCTTCTCCGATGCCGACACCAAGGATCCCCCGTGACGCAGAAAACGACTACAGCGCCGAGGCCGCCGGGGCTCGTCGGGAGTTTGCGTCCGAGCTGTCAGGGACCGGCCTCGACCACGTCGGCTCTTTCTCGCTTGATCCGGAAAGCCTGCCCGGAAACATCGAAGGTTTCGCCGGGGTGGCGCAGGTGCCGATCGGGCTGGCCGGCCCCGTTCTGGTAGACGGCGAGTACGCCAAGGGCGAGTTCCTGGTTCCGCTGGCGACCACCGAAGGAACCCTGGTTGCCTCCGACAGCCGCGGTATGAAACTGCTGCGCGAGGCGGGCGGAGTCAAGGTGACCGTGGTCGACGACGCCATGCAGCGAGCACCGGCATTCACATTTGAATCGGCCCGCGGAGCACGGGACTTCGTTGCCTGGCTGGACGACAACATCGAGACGATCCGCGAAGTCGCCGAATCGACGACCTCCACCGGCAAATTGCGTGACGTCGAGCGCTACGTCGCCGGCCGGTTCGTCTTCACCCGCTTCAACTACACCTCAGGCGACGCCGCGGGCCAGAATATTACCGGGAAGGCAACCTGGGCCGCGGCCGAGTGGATCCGGCGTGAGAACGAATTTGTCACCGACTACATGCTCGAAAGCCAGCTCGCCACCGACAAGAAGCACTCGCAGATCAACACCCTGCGAACCCGGGGAAAGCGGGTGGTCGCCGAGGCGGTCATACCCGACGCCCTGCTCCAGGAACACATGAGGGTCAGTAGCCGCAAGCTCTACCGCTCGCGCAATCTCTCAAACCTGGGCGCCCGCCTTTCGGCCGCATCCGCCAACGCCTCCCATCCGGCCAACGGCATCGCCGCGATGTTTATCGCCTGCGGCCAGGACGCCGGCAACGTGGCCGAGTCCCACGCGGCGCTCACCCACATCGAACTGCGCGAGAACGACGACTACTACTACTCGATCACCCTGCCATCCCTGATCGTCGCAACCTACGGGGGCGGGACCGGCCTGGCCACCCAGCGCGAGTGCCTGGAATTGATGGGCTGCTACGGCTCCGGCAAAGTGCTCAAGCTCGCCGAGATCGTCGCCGCCACGGTGCTGTGCGGCGAGGTTTCGCTGGGCTCAGCGGTTGTCGCCGACGAGTGGGTTTCATCCCACGACGATCTCGGCCGAAACCGCTAGCGGCTCGTAGCCGTTTCCCGGGGTGTCTTCTTGCGCGACCGGGTCGAAGTCAGGCCGGCGGGTTCTCGGCGAACTGCGGCACGTTGTCGCCGATCTCGTGCCAGTCGGCCTTGTAGGCGACCTGGAGGTGGAAGCTCGGCTCGAGATCGAGCTCGCGCATCAGCCCCGCGGCGACGAAGTATTTCTCACCCAGGTCGTCATACAGGCAGGATCCGCAGTTACCGCAGAAGTTGCGCGGCGCGAACTCGCTTTCAAACCGCTTGACCAGGTCCTCGCCCTTGGTGAACTTGAAGTTCTCCGGGTCGACGACCACACCCGCAAGGCTCTCGCCCGTCCACCTCTGGCATCGGGTGCAGCGGCAGTAGCCCAGTGACTCGGTCTGAACTTCGTACTCGACCCCACCACACAGGCAGGCTCCTTTGAGTGTTTCAGACATCGCGACCCCTCCTCGGGTTGGTGTATTGGCGGCTGCCCCGATACTAACGCCGGCAGGCTCTAGCCGTTGCAACGAATTCCATGTCCCGAGGCATCCGGCCCGGAGCCGATTCGTCCTCACCGGGTGCGAACATCGGTTCGTGACTGAACAGAGCGCCAAAGCGAGCCCGGGCCGGGCCTCGATCTTGCACGCCGACCTCGACGCCTTCTACGCGTCGGTCGAGCAGCGCGACGATCCCGAGCTGCGTGGGCCGCCCGTGATCGTCGGCCGCGGAGTCGTGCTCGCCTGCAGCCTACGAGGCCAAGGCCCGCGGCGTGCGGACCGCGATGAACGGTGCCGAGGCCAAGCGGCTCTGCCCCGAGGCGATCGTGGTGCCCCCCGCATGGCGGCCTACACGCAGGCCAGCCGCGCGGTCTACGAGGTCTTCGACGACACGTCGCCGGTCGTCGAGGCGCTCTCGATCGACGAGGCGTTCCTCGACGTCCGAGGGCTCGAGCACATCTCCGGGACCCCCGAGATCGCCGCCGGGCTGCGTCGCGACGTGCTGGACAGGGTCGGCCTGAAGATCTCGGTCGGCGTCGCCCGGACCAAGTTCCTGGCCAAGGTGGCGAGTGGCGGCCTCGAAGCCGGACGGCCTGCTGGTTGTCGAAGACCGGACGAGGAGGCGGCCTTCCTCCACCCGCTGCCGATCGAGCGGCTCTGGGGGGTCGGCAAGGTAACCTCGCAGAAGCTCCATGAATGGGGATCACAACGGTCGGCGAGATCGCCCGCCTGCCGCGAGGCGAGCCTCGTCGCCGCGCTCGGGCCCGACTCGCGGGCGGCGCCTGCTCGACCTCGCCAACAACCGTGACCCGCGTGACGTGGCGGAACGGGAGCCGCGTCGCTCGATCGGTGCCCAGAGCGCGTTCCCGCGTGAGTCACGGGAGCGGGAGACTCGACAGCGCTGGCGGCCGGGCTGGTCGACCGGACCACCCGCCGGCTGCGCAAGGCGACCAGGTATGCGGCACGATCACGGTCGGTCGCGCTTCGACCACTTGGGCCGGGCAAGCCGCTCCCACACCCTCCCCGGCGCCATCTTCCACCGAAACCATCCTGGCCGCGGTGCGTGACCTGCTCGAAGCGATCAGGCCGACGACCGAAGAACGGGCATGACCCTGCTCGCGATCTCGCTGGCGAACCTCGGCCGGCGACGACGCGGTCCAGATCGAGCTACCGCTCGAGGCGGGACGAGCCGTCGAGCGCCTCGACACCGCGATAGACGACCTGCGCGACCGGTTCGGCGCCGACGCGATCACCCGCGCCTCGCTGATCGACCGCGACGCGGGCGTCTCTGTCCCGCTACTGCCCGACTGAGGGCGGACCGAACCGAATCGACGGCGCCGTTCAGCGCGGCCTGGTCGCCCTGATGATCGCCGAGGCGGCGTGGTCGTGGACCCGGTGGGTCTCCTCGATCTGATCGACTCGAACCCGGCGGCTGCCAGTTGCCTTTCGAAGTCGTCCCGGGTGAAGGCACCGGCGATCATCCGGTCCATTGCGCCATGTCGTTCCTGGTCGCCTCGTCCATCTCCGGGTCGGCAATCACGTCGGAGACGGCGAATCGACCACCCGGACGAAGCACGCGGAAAGCTTCGCCGAGGACCCGGGGCTTGTCACCGGACAGGTTGATCACGCAA
>CAVXYR010000005.1:0-26332 GCA_963766115.1 uncultured Solirubrobacterales bacterium | reverse complement strand
ACCCAGGCGACCGCTTCGAACCAGGTTCACCAGAGCCTGGAGAGTCGGCCGTCCAGCCAGATGCAGGTCGTCGAGGACCAGCAGCACAGGGCGACGCTCGCCTTCCTCGGAGAGCCAGTCGGCGAGGCCGTCGAACAGGGTCAGGGCATCGGCGGGCCCGCTGGGGGAATCTTCGCTCAGCTCGGGGGCGAGGCGGGCCAGCACCCCGCCGCGCAGTTCGAGTAGGCGCGAGCGCGTTTCCTCGTCGACGTTCGCCAGGTAGTGGCGGAGCGCTTCGGCGAAGGGCTGGTAGGCGATCGCGGCGTCTTCATCGACCCGGCCGAACAGGACCAGACCGCCTTCCTCCTGTGCCCGCACCGCGACCTCGCGGGCCAGACGGGTCTTTCCGGCACCCGGTTCTCCGCCGAGTAGCGCCACGCCGGGAGTGCCCTCGGTCGCGTTCCGCCACATCGATTCGAGCGTCTCGATCTCGCGGTGTCGCCCGCAGAATTCCCAGTTCGCTTCCAGGGCAAGCCTGGGTGGCAGCGGGACGGGTGCGACCAGGTCACCTTCGGCCAGCGGCGCCCAGCCGACCTCGACGGTGGGGACCGGGTCGGACATCCCCTTGAGATTCCTGGGACCGAGGGAGGTGAAGGCGTGGCCGCCCCTCGAGCCGGCGAGCGCGCGCACGGTCTCGGCTACCAGGATCTGGCCGCCGGTAGCCGCGGCGCAGAGCCGGGCCGCCTCGACCACGGCGGTCCCGTGGATGTCGTCGTCTTCGGCGACGTCGACGTCGCCCGAAGAGATGCCGACCCGCAGGGGCAGTCCCTGCTCGCCCCGGCGGGCCGAGGCCTCGACCGCCTGCTGCATAGCAACCCCACAGGCCAGGGCATCCGCCGCTCCGGTGAACGCGACCATCAGGCCGTCTCCGAGGCTCTTGACTTCGCGCCCGTTCTGGTCCTTGATCGGTCCGCGAAGCAGGCTGAGGTGCGACTCCTGTACGGCCCGGAACTCCTCGTCGCCCAACCGGGCGAGCGCCTCGGTGGACGCTACGGCGTCGGTGAAGAGGATGGTCAGGGTCGCTTGCACGCAAACGACCTTAGCCGCAGGCCCCTGGCCGGGGCAACTCGACGTGCGTCCGGCGAAAGCGGAGCCCTCCCTGCCAGAGCGGGACCCCGTCTTGTACCGGGGCCTGAGCGGTTAGGCTCAGGCCAGCATGGAAGCAAAGACCCAGTACGCGCGGAACGGCGATGTGAACATCGCCTATCAGGTGACCGGTGACGGACCGAGCGACCTGGTCGTGGTTCCCGGATTCATCTCGCACGTCGAGATGGACTGGGGAAGTCCCCAGCTTGCCCACTTCATCGAGAGGCTCTCCTCGTTCTGTCGCCTGATCCGGTTCGACAAGCGTGGCACCGGGCTTTCCGATCCGGTATTCGGGGTCCCGACCCTGGAGGAGCGGATGGAGGACGTGCGAGCCGTCATGGACGCCGTTGGGTCAGAACGGGCCACGCTTCTCGGCTACTCCGAAGGAGGACCGATGTCCGTTTTGTTCGCCGCCACCTATCCCGAAAGGACCGTGGGACTGGCCATCTACGGCAGCTACCCGGATGGTGCCCCCCTCAGGTCCGTTTCCGGCGAGACAAACAGGATGATTGACGACTTCCTCGACCGTTGGGGTGAGGGCCATTCACTCGAAGTATTCGCTCCGTCGATCGCCGGCGACCCCGAGAGCATGGCCAAGATGGGGATCTACGAGCGGGCCGCCGCCAGCCCGAGCATGGTCAGGGCCCTCATTTCCGCCATTGACGAAACCGACGTGACCGACGTACTGCCCAACGTCCGGGTCCCGACGCTCGTGCTTCACCGGCGGGGTGATTTCATCCCGATCGAGGGTGCTCGTGAGATGGCCGAACAGATCCCCGGCGCGCGTTTCGTCGAACTCGACGGCCGTGATCACATGCTGCACTTCGGCGACACCGACGCGATCGTCGGCGAGATCGAGGAGTTCGTGACGGGCACTCGCAATGCCCCGGTCGCCGAGCGGGCTCTGGCGACGGTCATGTTCACCGACATCGTCGGCTCGACCGAACGGGCAGGCGAGCTCGGCGATTCCGGCTGGCGGCAGGTGCTGGAGCGGCACAACGAACTAACCCGCAGCCATGTCGAAAGGTCGGGTGGACGGCCAATCAAGAGCACCGGCGACGGATACCTGGCGACCTTTGACGGGCCGACCAGTGCGGTCAACTGCGCCAGCGACTTGACCGAGGCGGTCAGACCCGCTTGAGATCGAGATCAGGGCAGGGATCCACACCGGCGAGTGCGAGTTCATCGGCGACGACATCGCCGGGATGGCCGTTCACATCGGCGCCCGGGTCAGTGCCACCGCGGATGCCGGCGAGGTGGTCGTCTCTTCCACCGTCAAGGATCTGTCCGTGGGCTCCGGCATCCAGTTCAGCGATCGCGGTGAGCGGGAGCTGAAAGGTGTACCGGGATCGTGGCGGCTCTATCTCGCCGGGGACGAGGGCAAAACGCCCGCAGACGACGCAGATACCGCTGTCGCCTGAAGTCCGGCCACGGGCGGTCCGGTACTACCCGCGCCACCTCTTGGTGACCTGCCCCGGAATGATCGCGATCGCTCCGGGGAGGTCGCGGCGGGAGCGGTCGATCGCCTCCTGAAGTGCCTTGGTCGCCCGGGGACCGTGGATCGCTTCGCCGTGTCCGACCAGCAGATGCTGCGGCATGAAGGTCCCGATCGACTTCTTCGGCGGGTTCAGCCGCAGGCCGATGTGGACGCCGGCACCGGCCTCGGAGGGGTAGAAATGTTCGGCGGTGCCGACCGCTTCGGGCACGACCAACGCCTTCTTGGCCTTCCACCAGAGCGCCCGTTCCTTCCAGATGCGGTTGTCGACCACGTCGACCGCTTCGAACGGGGTTCCCCTGAGCTCCTCGGGCAGGACGATGTGGGGGATGTCGAGCCGGTCGGCGATCCTCTTCGAGTGCCGGTTGTGGCGGTCAAGCAGCTGCAGCACCGCCTGCGGCTCTCCCAGGTCGGCAACCTTTTCCATTACCTCGGGGTCGTCGATCGGATCGATGATCCAGACCCTGCCGTCGCTGACCAGCGCATGGGAAGCCAGCTCCAACGGGTGGTCCATCACCCAGGTGATGCCGAGCTCGCTTTCGTCGATTGTCCGGGTCTGCATGGCGGTCAGTCTAGCTGTCGGCGCCCGGGGGCTCTCCGCCCGGTCGGATCGCTACCCGCCGGATCGGGCGGGAGGCCCAACCGGATAATCGGGATGGGAAATGGCCCGGCCCGGCCCGGCAGCCCGATATCATCGGGTCATGCTTTTCGGCCGCAAGAATTCAGAACTTCCAACCGAGGACGAGGTGCTCCCGGGCAGGTCGGCCTCGCCCTTTCCGGTTGCCGGTCGCCACACCGTGCTCGGCAACTCGATCCAGGGTCCCTTCCCCGAAGGGACGGAGGTGGCCTACTTCGCCCTCGGCTGTTTCTGGGGAGCCGAGCGGCTCTTCTGGAAACTCGACGGGGTCTACACCACCGCGGTCGGATACCAGAACGGGACCACGCCGTACCCGACCTATGAGGAAGTCTGTTCGGGGATGACCGGACATGCCGAGGCGGTGATGGTCGCCTTCGACCCGGAGGTGATCAGCTACGAGGAGTTGCTGGCGGTCTTTTTCACCGAGCACGATCCGACCCAGGGGATGCGCCAGGGAAACGACGTCGGCACCCAGTACCGCTCAGGGATATTCACGGTCGGCGAGAAGCAGCGGGAGATCGCCGAGCGGGTGCGTGACAGCTACCAGTCCGCCCTTGACCAGCACGGCAAGGGCCAGATCACGACCGTGATCGAACCGGCCGGAACTTTCTACTACGCCGAGGAGCCCCACCAGCAGTACCTCGACAAGGTTCCAGGCGGCTACTGCGGGCTGGCCAGGACCGGGGTCGCCTGCCAGGTGGGAGCCGGCGTCGGTCCGGCGCCCGGCACCTGATCTCCCCGCCCCGCGGCGTGGGCCGCTTCGCCGCCCTACTCATTTAGGATGCCCCCGGTGTTTGCCGAGCTCAAAGGCCGGGGTTGACCCCGACCCTCTCCTCCTATGTCGTAGGGACCGCCGCAATCGCGGTGATCGTCCTGTCCACGTGGCTGGGCGCCTACTGGCTCAGGCGCTGGATCGTACCCGAGTTCTCCGGCGCGCTGGCAAGGCTGGCCGAGCTCACCCTCGGGGTGGCCCTGCTGATCATCGCCCTCCAGATCCTCGGGTCGCTCTCGATCCTCACGCTCGGCTGGATCATCGTCGGCTGTGTGCTCGTGGGGCTGGCGGCGGCGGGGCTCGGATACCGCTTCGCGCCTCACGGCGTTGAGCAGATCGCGGCGCCGAAGGTTCCGACCTGGGCCTTCCTCGTCGCCGTAGGAGTCGCCTCGTGGGTCGTCGCTGAGTGGAGCTTCCCTTCGCAGCTCAGCCTCGATCAGGGCATGTTCGGCGGCGACACCACCTGGTACCACATGCCGGCTGCCGCCCGGTTCGTCCAGGAGGCTTCGACGAACCCACTCCACTTCACCGACCCGCTGCGGCTGGCGGTCTGGTTTTACCCGCAGAGCTCCGAGCTGATGCACGGCTCGCTGATCGCGCTCATGCAGAGCGACTGGCTCTCGCCACTGTTCAACATGTTCTGCGTCGGCGTCGGCCTGCTCGCCTGCTGGACGGTGGGCCGCCCCTACGGGGTGGGTCCGGCCACCCTGGTCGGCGGGGCGATCCTCCTTTCGGGAGGGGTGATGATCATCACCCAGCCCGGCGAGGGCCGGAACGACATCCTCGCTTTTGCATTCCTGGTCGCGTTCGCGGCTTTTCTGATCAACGGCCACCAGCGCCGAGCTCCAGTCGAGGGAGCTGTCGACGACCGGCCGGACCCCAACGCGCCGCTGCTTGACAAGGGCCCGCTGATCCTGGCCGGCATAGCCGCCGGCGTCGCGATTTCGGTCAAGGTTTCGATGCTGGCCCCGGTCGGAGTGATCTTCCTCGGCATGATCCTGATCAGCGGCCACGGCAGGCGGTTAGTCACCACTTTCTGGCTCGGCGGGGCGATGCTGATCGTCGGCGGCTACTGGTACGTGCGGGCGATGATCTACACCGGCGGCAACCCGGTCCCGGCAATCGGCTGGGGGCCGCTCAAGCTGCCCCAGCCCGACCAGATGCCGCTCGACCCGCGGCCCCGCTTTTCAGTGGCGCACTACTTCAACGACCCATCGATCTTTCGCTGGTGGTTTTTTCCGCGGCTCGACGACGCCTTCGGCGTCCTGTTCCCGCTGATCCTGATCATGCTTGCGGCGGCCGCGATCTATCTCGTCTTCAGGTCCCGCAACAAGGTGGTCCGCGTCCTGGCGGCCGCCGCCCTGGTGACCGCCGTGGTCTATCTGTTCACCCCGCTGACCGCCGCCGGCCAGGAGGGCCAGCCCCGTGGCTTCTTCACTAACACCCGGTACCTGCTGCCGGGCCTGCTCCTCGCCGCCACCCTGCTGCCTATCGCCCGGCCGCTCCGCATGCCCGAAGACCGGGCGAGGAAGGTCCTGATCTTCCTCACCGTGGTCTTCGCGATCTCGGTGCTGACCTCGCCGAGGTGGTATCCGAGCTTCCTGCCCGGGGCGGTCTTCTTCTGCCTGGCGATCGTCTGGGCTCCGGTGGGACTCTCCTGGCTGAAGGAGCACAACAAGATCCCGACCAGCGTGATCGTCGGGTCGGTGGCGGCTATAGCCCTGATCGGGGCGATCTGGGGGCGCGGGGAGGAGGTCGGCTATGCCGAGAAGCACTACACCCGCTCGACCCTGTTCCTGCAGGAAGGCGGACCACAGGATGCGTTCGACTTCACCCGTGACCTGAAGGACAAGCGGATCGCGCTGGCCGGCTCGGGCGAGATCTTCTTCGGCCAGTACGGCTTCTACGGAGTCGACCGGTCCAACCACGTCCAGTACATCGGCCAGGAAGGGCCGAACGGCAGCTATCGGCTGATCACCAAGTGCGAAAATTTCATCAAGGAACTGAACCGTGGCGACTACGACTACCTGGTTACCAGCGAGTTCACCCAGGATGACCCGTCGGCGCCGCTTCGGTTCCCGGTCCGGGCCTGGGTCAAGGACGACCCCGCGGTCGAAGAAGTGGTCGCCGAGCCCGACATCACGCCCCAACCCGACTACGTCTACAGGATCAAAGGCAAGCTGGATCCGGCCACCTGCCAGGACCTGGACCCTGAAGCTCTGCGTGGTCCTCGCGGAACCGGCGAGGCTCCGGCCGGGATCATCGTGCCCGAAAGTCCCGGCGGGTAGTAGGGCGACACTGCGACCTCACGGGACCGCAAGCCGGTTGGTCCGGTTATCTTCGG
Source organism: uncultured Solirubrobacterales bacterium (assembly GCA_963766115.1). Lineage (GTDB taxonomy): Bacteria > Actinomycetota > Thermoleophilia > Solirubrobacterales > 70-9 > 67-14. The sequence continues at coordinate 19,959 of CAVXYR010000005.1, read as the reverse complement.
GTCTGCCTGCCCCCGTAGCTCAGCTGGATAGAGCGCCGGCCTTCTAAGCCGGATGTCGCAGGTTCGAATCCTGCCGGGGGCGTTTGTCTGCCGAGGTTCACGCCGGCCACGGCAAGGCGCACTTCGCGGGTTCTCTCTTGCGGCTAGGCTCGAGTTCCGGATCTGCCCGTCGCTGGTCTGTCGTGAGCCAGAGGTCAAGGAAGGTGTGGAAATGGCGCCAGAAGAACGAGAGCAACTCTACGAACGGCTCGCCGCGGAGATGTGCCAAGACCCTGCGGTCGCCCGTGGGACGATGATGGGTCTTCCCTGCTTGCGGGTCGACGGCGAGTTCTTCGCCTCACTCGAACGCTCGAGCGGAAACCTGATCGTCAAGTTGCCGGCCGGAGAAGTGAGCGAGTTGGTCAACAGCGGGTCGGCCACACCGTTCGCGCCGGCCGGGAAGGTGTTCAGGGAGTGGGCCGAGGTTCAGGGGGCGGAGGCCGGCGAGTGGAGGAGCCTGCTAAGCCGGGCCAGGGAGTTCGTCTTGAAGCTGGATCCCTGAACCGTCATCAGCGATCGGCCAGGAGAAAGCTCAACTCTCCGAAGTATCAACGTCGGCCTGGAGCTCAGCTTCAAGCTTCTCGCGCTCTCTGCGCTCGGTGATGATGCCGTAGACGATCAGGCCACAGGCCGTCATTACGATCGCGGTGATCGCCAGGCCGAAAATAAAAATGCCGACGTTCTCCATCAGTCCCGCCAGGACGGCGCGAGCAGGGCGCCGAGCGAAAGAATCGACGGCACCCAGAGCCCGACGAAAATGCCCTCTTCCTCGTTGCCGCCGAAGAACAGGACCACCGACAGGACGAACGAGAGAAATGCGGCCAGGAGAAAGAGTGCCCTCGCCCTTGACTTGGCCGATGCGAGACCGGTCGGCGAAGGCGTTCGACCTGTTTCTCTTTCGCTGTTATCTCGCTTTTCCATAGGGGATTGATAACACAGTGTGGTCGCCGCTCCGTGCGCCACTGGAAGCGGGCCGCGCTACTCTTGACCGAGCGCCGTGTTGAATGTGTGTTGGAAGTGATGGGCCCGGGCTCGCCGGCCTTCCGAAATCGAAGCAAGGAGACTTGGTGGTCGTTCAGCGCAGGACCCTTATCGCAGCCGGCAGCACGATCGCGCTCGCATTCGTACTGCTGTTTACATCGGCCACCGGCGCGCAGGCGCTCAGGACCTTCACCCTGGATGGTGCACACGTCACTACCAGCGAATCCAGCGGCGCCACCCCCGACACTCCCGGCACCCCTTTCAAGTACAACAAGGTCAAGGTTCTTAAGCAGGGTCCGAGGAAGGCAAAGAAGATCCTGGTCCTGATACCCGGCACTTCGGCCGGGGCGACCAACTTCCGTCCGATGGCCAGCGCGCTGCTCAAGCGCCTCAAGGGCTGGCAGGTCTGGTCGATCGAGCGTCGCGAAAACATGCTGGAGGACCACTCCGTCCTCGAGGCCTACAGGAACGGTGAGGCGAGCGCCCAGGAGATGCTCGACTACTACCTCAACTCGCTGATCGACCCGTCGATTTCGCCCCGCTTCACTCCGAAGACGATCGAGGAGACGGCCTTCGCCCGGAACTGGGGCCTCAAGGTCGCGGTCAAGGACGTTCGCCGGGTGGTCCGCAAGGCCGGTAGCAACGGACGCAAGGTGGTTCTCGGCGGACATTCGCTCGGCGGATCGATCACCACTGCTTACGCCACCTGGAAATTCCGCAGCGGACGCGCCGGGGCGAAGGACCTGGACGGTCTGGTTTTCATTGACGGCGCCGGTGGGGCCAGAAGTGAGTCGCCCACCGCGACCGAGGCACGAGAGAGGCTGGACGAGTTCAGCCAGTCCTCACCGTTCCTGAGTCTGCTGCCGCTGCCGCTGCCCTGGGCGGCCGGGCTGTCTAACGCGTTGGGTTCCACGGCCGCGCTGGTCGAACCGGGTGAGCCTTCGATCGCCCAGCAGTTCCCGCTCCTGCCGGCTGACCTGCGGCCGCCGGTACCGACCACGAACCGGGCCCAGTACGGGTACGCGGTAGACGCCGAGACCTCGCCTTCATACCTAGCCCTGGTCCATAGCAACATCGGCCACCTGGCCGACTCGGGCGACCCTCGGGGATGGGTCAATGGTGAGCTCGGAAGCGTCAGTCGTGCGGCGTCGGTCTTCGCCGAAATCGATGGCATGGACGGATCTTCCTGGTACCACCCAGTGCGTCTCAGCATTGATGCCGGCGTGATCAACAACGGGATTTCCAACCCGGCCCAGAAGGTCTACGGAGTGAGGGCGGTCTACGGGGACCGGGTCAGGCTCCCGATGTACGGGTTCGACGCCGCCCTTGGTGGCGGCCGCGTCGGCGAGGCGGTCAGAGCGCTGGCAAAGCAGTCTGGCGTCCCCGACAAATGGGTCCGCACGGTCGACCGCTCCGGCTCTTTCGCCCACATCGACCCGCTGAGCGCCGCGCCGGAAAAGAACGACTTCATCAAGACGCTGGCGCCGTTTCTCAAAAAGAAGATCAAGTAGAGCGGGGTTGAACGGCAGCGCAGGTCAGGGACCGGCGGCCGTGGGAGAGACGCTCAGAACAGCGCGACCTGACGGACCGCCTCGCCCGAAGCGAGGCGGTCGAACCCCCCGTTGATCTCTTCGGGCACGAGGGTGTCGCTGAGCAGCCGGTCCACCGGCAGCTCGCCGTTCCGGTACATCTCGATGAAGCGGGGGATGTCACGGGAGGGAACGCTCGAGCCGAGGTAGGAGCCCTTGAGGGTGCGCTCTTCGGCTACCAGGGAGATCGCCGGGATCTGGAGCATCCGCTCGGGGTGGGGCAGGCCGGCGGTCACGGTCATCCCGCCACGCCCGGTCGCGGCATACGCCTGGGCCAGCACGTTCTCGTTGCCGACCGTCTCCAGGGCGAGCCTGACGCCGCCGCCGCTCATTTCCCTGATCCGGGCGTCGGTCGCGCCGCCACCGGAGCTTTCCGCGGTTGCGTTGACCGTTTCGGTCGCGCCCAGGTCGCGCGCCAGTTCGAGCTTGGATCCGACCCGGTCGACCGCGATGATCTGCTCTGCGCCCTGGGCCCGGGCGGCCAGGAGGGCGGCCAGTCCGACCCCGCCGAGCCCGAAGATCGCAACCGACTCGGCCGGGAGGGCGGAGGCGGCGGTGTTGAACACGGCGCCGGCCCCGGTCAGCACGGCGCAGCCGAACAGCGCCGCGATCTCGAAGTCGAGGTCGCCCGGGACCTTGACCGCCGAGCGCTCCGAGACCACTATGTGGTCGGAAAAGGCCGAAACCCCCAGGTGGTGGTGGACCGGCTTGCCACGATCGTCGTGGAGGCGGATCGCACCTCCAAGCAGCGTACCTTCGTGATTTGCGGCGGCTCCCGGTTCGCAGAGCGCCGGGCGCCCCGACCGGCAGAAGCTGCACTTGCCACATGCCGGCATGAAGGTCAGGATCACCTGGTCGCCCGGACTGAATTCGGAGCCCGCCGAACCGGCTTCGACGACCTCACCCGACGCCTCGTGGCCGAGGGCCATCGGCATCGCCCGGGGCCGCTGCCCGGTAATCACCGAGAGGTCGGAGTGGCAGAGCCCGGCCGCCCGGACCCGGACCAGCAGCTCGTCCTCTCCCGGACGGTCGAGCTCCAGTTCGGTCCGGACCAGTGGTTTCGACTCGGCGAACGGGCCGGTGGAGCCCATCTCGGACAGGACCGTCGCGGTGGTCTTCATGAGAGCTCGGTCTCCAGTCGCTCGAGCGATGCCCGTACCGGGCCGGGAATCGAGGCCGGTTTACGGCCGGCCCTGTCGACGAATACGTGTACGAACCACCCTTCGGCCAGCGGCTCCCCGCCTTCCGTGAACAACCCGATCTCATAACGCACGCTGGAGTTGCCCAGGTGACCCACGCGGAGACCGGCTTCGACCGTCTCGGGAAAGGCGACCGGGGCCAGGAAGCGGCAGTGCGACTCGGCGCAGAGGCCGATCGTCTCGCCGGCGTGGATGTCCAGCCCGCCCTCCTCGATCAGCCAGGCGTTGATCACGGTGTCGAAAAAGGCGTAGTACTGGACGTTGTTCACATGACCGTAGATGTCGTTGTCGTACCAGCGGGTCGGGATCGGGCGGACGTGGCGATACTGATCGCGCGTGGGCGGGGCTGATTCGGGCATGGCGCGATTATCGCCGTTCGGGGCAGACCACGGAGGGCGAGGGGTGCTTGACTGTGCCGGTGACCGCCAGAGATCAATCACCGACCCCTGCTGCGGTCAGCATGGTCCTCGGGGCGATCCTCTCGATCCAGGTCGGCTCGGCGATCGCTACCGAGCTGTTCGCCGAGGTCGGTCCGGCCGGGGTCGTCTTCATCCGGGCCTTCGTGTCGGCCGTACTGCTGTCGCTGATCTGGCGGCCGGACTTCCGGATTCCGCGGGACCAGCTCAAGGTGACCCTGCTGTTCGCGGTGGCCCTTACCGGGATGAACTTGGGTTTACCAGGCGATCGACCGGATACCGCTTGGTACGGCAGTCACCTTCGAGTTCATCGGTCCGCTGACCGTCGCCCTGATCACCTCGCGACGCAGGCGGGACTGGGCCTGGGCCGGGATGGCCGCGATCGGAATCGTCCTGCTGACCGGCGGCGTCGGCGGGGATGACCTCGATCCCCTGGGGGTGGCACTGGCCCTGGTCGCCGGCTTCTTCTGGGGTTCCTACATCCTGCTCGGAAAGCGCATGGGCCAGCAGGCGACAGGAGGCAAGGGGCTGGCCGTTGCGATGGTGCTCTCGGCCCTGATGACCGCTCCTCTCGGGATCGCAGATGGAGGGACCGACCTCCTGCAGCCGGAAGTGATCGTGGTCGGAATCGGGATAGGCATTCTCAGCTCGGCCCTGCCGTTCTCACTGGAGATCGAAGCGATGCGCCGGCTGCCGTCGAGTGTGTTCGGAGTGATGATGAGCCTCGAGCCGGCGGTGGCCGCAACCGTCGGCTTCGTGCTGCTCGGCCAGGGCCTGATCCCCCGGGAGGGGCTGGCGATCCTCCTGGTGGTCGCCGCCTCGGCCGGGGCGCTCCGCTCGAGCCGGGCTCCGGCCCCGATCGAGCCCTGAGCGCGGGCCGTAACGCTTGTAAGCCTCAGTTGCCGGCCGGCTCGGGGCCTTTTTCGGCCGGATCCGCCTGGCGGAGCAGCATTGCACCGGCGAAAAAGCAAAGGGCCCCGAGGAAGGTGCCGATATTGATCCACTCGACGTCGATCGGCTGCCCGGAAGATGGATCGACGTACGAGGCAATGGCCGATATGCCGAAGAAGACCGAGCCGGTCATGTTCAGCCATGAGGTCCACCAGTTGCGTGACTTCGGGTCCCAGAGCCGGTCGACATGACTGGTCGCCCGGATCGCCAGGTAGCTGGCGATCAGGAACAGGATCGAACCGATCATGTCCGGCCTCCAGACGTGGTCCCTGGCCTGCTCGGCCGAGAGATGCGCGAACAGAGCGACGCCGGTTGAGATGTTGAAGGCGAGCGTGCCGATGAACTGGGTGGCGGCCGACCACCAGTCGTCCCAGTCGGACTTCGACTTCCAGGCCCCGGGCCGCCATCGGCCGGTCAGCCGGAGCTGGATGAAGCCGGCGGTCGTGAAAAACAGCGAGCCGATGAAGAAGGTCGCGTTGTCGGCCACTCCACCGACCAGGCTGAGGTAGCCCGGCATGGCACCCAGCGCGAAGAAGAACGAGCCGATCGCGAAACCCAGGGACTCCCGTCGCAGCGGGCTTCGGTCTCGCCTGAACATCGCGCAAGCGTAACGCAGCAGGTTCCGGGCGACCGCTAGATTTAGCCGTTCGCGGTGGGCGTAGCTCAGTTGGTAGAGCTCCTGGTTGTGGTCCAGGCGGTCGCGGGTTCGATCCCCGTCGCTCACCCCTCACCCCTCACCCCTCACCCCTCACCCCTCACCCCTCACAAAGGCCCCTCCATAGCAGCCACGCCCCTGGGACCGGGCGAAGGGGCACGGCAAGGAGCGCTTGACACGGGGATGATTGATGTGCGAGGTTGGCCGGGTGAAGCGAATGGGCTTGGCCCTAATTGCGTCCGGTCTGGTCCTCGCGCTTCTCGCGCCGACCTCCGGTGCCAAGGTCACGATCCTGACCGACCAGGGGAGAGAGGTCGACACGATCAGCAAGGGCCGGTGTCGGGTGAGTGGCAAGAAAGGCAACCGCGACTTCTTTCTGACCGCGAAGTCGAGATCCGGGAAGTTTTCCCTGACCGCGTTTCTCGACGCTCCCGTGTTCAAGGGGTTTGGCGATATCTACATTGCCTACTACGGGGGCGGGGATCCGCAGATCTTCCTCCATCGGAATTCCGACGACGAAGTGTTCAGCAACTTCAAGCTGCCGGGTACGCCTCCCGGCACGCTGGGCGCCGGTGCCATCGCATTCCGCAAGCACGGCCGACGGGTTGGGATCGGTCTCTACGCCGCCTCCAACCGAAGCGCCACCGAGGGCTACTCGTTCGCCGGAGCGATTCGCTGCCGGTACCCGAAACGGCGTTGAATCCGGGATCAGCTGTCGGCTGCGAACGATCACGGCGGTCAGGGCGTTGACCTCGAAGACGAAGGTGTCCGCCTCCCCTTTCAGGCGTGACTGAACCCTTCGGTACAGCTCGTCGATAGCCGCGTCGTCGGCCGCCCGGCCGACCCGGAGGCTGGGCTCACTGAAGGCCCGGAAGAAGGCGGTGAAGTCCCGGGCCAACGCCTCTGCGTCGCCGTCTTCCCGGAACCTGACGGCCGGCGGCGATCGATTCCACGAGTTCGGCTTCGGAGATCGCACCCCGCATCTGGTATTCGCTGTGGTGGTCGCAGGCGCCGCCCGACTCCATCGGCTGGGCATGGATCCGACCTTGGCCAAATGAACCTGGGCGCAACGTCTCAGGTCCGGGCGTGCATGACCCACCGGTACAATCGTCCGATGTTTTCGGGTTGCAGGGGCCTTCGAGTGCTGTCCGCGCTACCGCTTGTCGCATGTCTGGCGCTGATCGCCAGTGCCGGCTCGGCGCCGGCGTCGCAGGCCGACTACGACCGCGGGTACGAGACCGGCATCGACGCCTACAAGTACGGCCTGCCGCTCCTGACGATGAAGAACACGTACAGGAACCAGACCAGCATCAACGTGCCCGACGGGCGCGGTTTCGGTCCACCCAACCGGTTCAACCCGGGAAAGAAGTTTGCCAACCCGCGGGTGCGTTCGGTCGTGGCGGCAAACTTCGACACGCTCTATTCGGTCGCCTGGGTGAACCTCAAGAGACAGCCCAGGGTGATCCACGTGCCGAGGATCAGGAATCGCTACTTCGTGATCCCGCTGATGAGCCCGTATACCGAGAACTTCAGGAACCTGGGCTCAGTCAACCGGACGAAGCCCGGCGACTACGCGATCGTCGGCCCCGGTCAGTACGGGGTGAAGTTGCCGAAAGGCGTCAAGAGGATCAGGTCCCCCTACAGCCGGGTCTGGATACTCGAGCGGATTTTCGCCGAGCCCGAGTCGAAGAAGGACATCAGCAAGGTCCACCGGTTCCAGAAGCGGACCACGGTGACGCCGCTGAGCAAGTACGGCGAGAAGAACTGGAAGCGGCCGAATCCGAAGAAGAAAGACACGGAGGTCGACGACTTCGCCCTGCCGCAGGGCCTCGCTTTTTTCAACAAGCTCGGTATTGAACTCGAGAAGTTCCCGCCGCCCGCCGCCGACGCGGCCGAACTCGAGAAGCTTGCCGAGGTGGGCGTCGGACCGGGCATGAGACCTGACCAGGCCGGACTCCACCTCGACATGTTGAGCGGCCTGCGTGACGCGGTCGCCGACGGCCCCGCCTCGGTCGATGCCGACGTAAGGGCCGCATACCTGGCCAGCTTCGCCGACCACAACGGTTATCTGGTGCGGCCGACCGGAACCTACGGGACCGATTACGTCGCCCGGGCGACGGTCACCAGGATCGGCCTCGGGGCGCTGGTCCCGACCGAGGCGATCTACCCGTTCACGCAGACCGATCGTTCCCTGGCCTCGCTGACCGGCTCGAAGAGATACACAATGCACATTCCGAAGGGCCAGCTGCCGCCGGCGCGGGCGTTCTGGTCACTGACCCTGTACGACCAGGCCGGCTACCTGGTGCCGAATTCGGCCGACCGCTACGCGATCCACGACCGCACCGACCTGTATTTCAACGAGGACGGTTCCCTGGACCTCTTCCTCCAGAGCAGCAGGCCGTCCGACCCCGGCCGGTCCCGGAACTGGCTGCCAGCACCTGCCGACGGCAGTGAGTACCGCCTGATCTGGCGGATCTACGATCCGCAGCCGAACAAGGTCGCCGGAATCCTCGACGGCAGCGGCTGGACCGCGCCTGCGGTCAGCGAAAGCTAATAGGCTGGGCCTACGGAACAACCGGCACAAGGAGGGAAGCTATGTACGTGGTCATTCGCAGCTATTCCGGCGAGGCAGCTTCAGAGGTCTTCGATCTGATTGAGCAGAAACAGGACGAGGCCGAGGAAGTGATCGCCCAGGTACCGGGGTTCGTCGGCTACGTGGCATTTCGAACCGAGGACGGCGGCACGGCGGTCTCGATCTGCCGGGACAAGGCCGGCGCCGAGGAATCGTCCAGAGTCGCCGCGAGGTGGGTGCTGGAACACGTGAGCCAGACGCCCGATGTCCCTAAGGTCATCCAGGGTGAGACGATCTCGGGGTTCGTGGGCGAGTGGAGCACGGACTGAGCGTCCACCTGGGCGAAGTTTTCTGAAGTGGGCGCGTTCGTAGGCTGGCTGGGATCGGGCCCGGTCATCGAGTAGCACCGGCGCCGAGCCTGCGGTTGGTTCGCGAGCCAGACCCGTCCGCGAGCCAGACCCCTCAGGCAGACTCCAGCTTTATCGAGAATCACCTACTGAATTGACAAATCTCTATGTAAGTGATTCAATGGTTCGCAATGAGTTCCGGACTGACCCTAACCCCGAAGCAGAAGAGCCCGAACGGGCAGCCGTGCTGCGAGCCGGTCGTCTATCCGGAGGTTGACCGGTCCCGGGCCGAACGGGTCGCGGAGATCGCCAACGCGCTCGGTGATCCGATCCGGCTGACCCTGGTCGACGTGCTGAGAAAGCATGCGGGCGAGGTCTGCGTATGCGAACTGGTGCCGCTGTTCGAGGTCAGCCAGCCGACCCTGTCCCATCACCTCAAGAAGCTCCGTGACGCCGGCATCGTCGATTCGGAGCGCCGGGGACTGTGGGCCTACTACTTCGTAAAACCGGATGCGCTGGAGGAACTGAGCGGATGGCTGAGCTAGATAAAACCGGCAGGTGCTGCACGCCCGAAGAGCGGGAGAGTTGTTGCGAGCCCGAGGCCAAAGAGGACTGCTGCGGCGAAGGGTCGGACTGCGGTTGCGAGGCCGGGCGGGTCGATCCCGGCGATCCCGACGGGCTCCGGGAGACCGTCAGGGATCGCTACGCAGCCGCGGCAGTCGACGCGGCCGGTCGTGACGCGTCCTGCTGCGGACAGGACACGATGATCACCCTCGAGCAGCGAGCCGTCTTCGGGTCCGGCCTCTACGAGGAGGAGGATCGCGCAGAGCTGCCCGAGGCCGCGCAGCTGGCTTCACTCGGCTGTGGAAACCCGACCGCGATAGCTGATCTCGAGCAGGGGCAGACCGTTCTGGACCTGGGCTCGGGCGGAGGTATCGACGTCCTGCTCTCGGCCCGGCGGGTCGGTCCGGCCGGCAAGGCATACGGCCTGGACATGACCGATGAGATGCTCGATCTAGCCCGGCGAAACCAGCGCGAGGCCGGGGTGGAGAACGTCGAGTTCCTCCGGGGAGAGATCGAGCGGATCCCGCTGCCGGACTCTTCGGTCGACGTGATCATCTCCAACTGCGTGATCAATCTTTCCGGCGACAAGCCTCGGGTCCTCGGTGAGGCCTTCCGGGTGCTCCGTCCGGGAGGCCGATTCGCCGTGTCCGACGTGATCGCAGATCCGGACATGGACGAGGCGACCCGCAGTGACATGGCCCAGTGGACCGGGTGCATAGCCGGTGCCCTCACCCGGGACGACTTCGAAAAGCAGCTCGCCACAGCCGGGTTCGAGTCGATCGAGATCGAGGAGACCCATCGGGTTCACGACCACGCCGCATCGGCGATCGTCAGGGCGACAAGGCCGGGCTGACCCGTGCCGGTGACCCGGCCCGGTCAGTCCTCAATCGGGCAGCAGCGGCACCGACACCCCGGCATCGCGGTCGATCAGCGAGGCCCGGGTGACGGCGTCGGCGCCGAACCGCTCACGCAGGTCGTCCAGCGCGGCGTCGAGTGCCGATGAGTCGTCTCCTTCGAACGGCAGCTCCATCTGGACCGCGTCGTCTCCTTCGAGGTTGGCAAGCGAGATCGAGAGCAGGGTGAGGCCCCGGTCTTCGATCAACGGCCGGGTCGCGGCGAGCAGGTCGCGTACGGCGGCGAGGATCGTTTCGGTCTGGCAGGTAGGGCCGGGCAGGGTGTGGGAGCGGCTGGCCCGGCCGAAGTCGCCGAAGCGCAGCCCGACCGTGATCGTGCGGCAGACCTGGTCGCTCCTGCGCAGCCGGCGGGCGGTCCGGTCGACCAGCGAGGCGGCCAGGCTGTCGAGTTCTTCGGCATCCCGTGAGTCCCGCGGGAAGGCGCTCTGGGCACCGATCGAGCGCCGCGGCTCCCGCTTTTGAACGTCACGCGGATCGCGGTTGTTGGCCAGGTCGAGCAGCCGACGCCCGGAGGCGGGCCCGAGCGCGGCGACCAGGCTCTCCTCGCGGCAGGCGGCGATCTCGCCGACCGTGCTGATCCCCAACGAATGAAGCTTCTGCGAAGTCACCTTGCCGACACCCCAGAGCCGCTCGATCGGCAAGGGGTGGAGGAAGGCGGTCTCGTCGTCCTCCTCGACGACCAGCAGGCCGTCCGGCTTGCAGGCCCCGCTGGCGACCTTCGCCAGGAACTTGGTCCGGGCCACACCGACCGAGATTTTCAGGCCGACCCGGTCGAGCACCTCGCGCCGCAGGGTCACGGCGATCTCCGGCGGTGTGCCGGAGATGTGCTCCAGCCCTCTTACGTCGAGGAACGCCTCGTCGATCGAGAGCGCCTCGACCACCGGCGACGTGCCTTCGAATACCTCGTAGACGGCGCGGCTCGCTTCGGTGTATGCGGCCATCCTCGGCGGCACCACGATCGCCTCCGGGCAGAGCCGCTTCGCCTGGCCGCCGTTCATCGCGGTCCGCACGCCGCGGGCCTTCGCCTCGTAGCGCACGCCAGGACGACCCCGCCGCCGACGATCACGGGCAGCCCACGCAGCTTGGGGTCGTCGCGCTGCTCGACCGAGGCGTAGAACGCATCGAGGTCGGCGTGCACGATCGAGGCCCGGCCGGGACCCGCTGTGTCGTTTTGTTCGTTCACGAACCGATGTTCGCATCCGGTCAGGACGGACTCGGCTCCCGACCGGGTGGTTCGGTCCACGAAATTCCTGGCGACGGCTCAGCCTGCCGGCGCTAGTATCGGCGTAGATATTCCAACGCCAATTCGAGGAGGGGTCACGATGTCTGAAACGCTCAAAGGAGCTTGCCTGTGCGGTGGGGTGGAGTACGAAGTTCAGAACCCTGAATCGATGGGCTACTGCCACTGCACCCGATGTCAGCGGTGGACGGGATCCAGCCTGGCGGGGGTGGTGGTACCCGAGGAGAACTTCAGGTTCACCAAAGGCGAGGACCTGGTCAGGACCTACGAGAGCGAATTCGCACCCCGCAACTTCTGCGGCAATTGCGGATCGAGCATCTATGACGACCTCGGGGGCAAATACTTCGTAGCCGCGGGGCTGATGCGGGAACTCGACATGAAGCCGAGTTTCCACCTCCAGGTCGCTTACAAGCCGAGTTGGCACGAGATCGGCGACGACGCGCCGCAGTTCGCCGAGAACCCGCCGGCCTGATTCCGGGTCGCCGCGTCCGCGGCGAAGAGGCCACCGGGACAGCTCCGGATCGGCCGCCTCGGGGCTTGGGCGGTATGGCCGCGAACGGATGTACCGGCACAGTGGGGGCGATCAGCGCACCATGTGTGCGCGGATCGCACCCACTACCGGTGAGCGGCCTCCGTCGCCGGCTGCTCCCGGCCGTCGCGTTACCGGCGGTCGCGTGGCCGGTCGCTAGCGGTTTCGGCCGAGATCGTCGTGGGATGAGACCCACTCGTCGGCGACCACGGCCGACCCCAGTGATACCTCGCCGCAGAGCACCGTGGCGGCGACGATCTCGGCGAACTTGAGCACCTTGCCGGAGCCGTAGCAGCCCATCAACTCCAGGCACTCGCGCTGGGTGGCCAGGCCGGTCCCGCCCCCGTAGGTCGCGACGATCAATGACGGCAGGGTGATCGAGTAGTAGTAGTCGTCATTCTCGCGCAGTTCGATGTGGGTGAGCGCCGCGTGGGACTCGGCCACGTTGCCGGCGTCCTGGCCGCAGGCGATGAACATTGCGGCGATCCCGTTGGCCGGATGGGAGGCGTTGGCTGCCGCAGCCGAAAGGCGGGCGCCCAGGTTCGAGAGATTGCGCGAGCGGTAGAGCTTGCGGCTACCGACCCTCATGTGTTCCTGGAGCAGGGCGTCGGGTATGACCGCCTCGGCGACCACCCGCTTGCCCCGGGTTCGCAGGGTGTTGATCTGCGAGTGTTTCTTGTCGGTGGCGAGCTGGCTTTCGAGCATGTAGTCGGTGACAGAGTCGTTTTTCCGCCGAATCCACTCGGCCGCAGCCCAGGTAGCCTTCCCCGTCATGTTCTGGCCCGCCGCGTCGCCCGAGGTGTAGTTGAAGCGGGTGAAGACGAACCGGCCGGCGACGTAGCGCTCGACGTCACGCAATTTGCCGGTGGAGGTTGTCGATTCGGCGACTTCGCGGATCGCCTCGAAGTTGTCGTCCAGCCAGGCAACGAAATCGCGTGCCCCGCGGGCCGATTCGAAGGTGAAGGCCGGTGCCCGCTGCATGGCGTCGTCGACCACGGTCACCTTGACTCCGCCCGCCTCGCGCAGCAGCTTCATGCCGCGGCTGTAGGAGGCGACCAGGGTTCCTTCCGTGGTCGCCAGCGGAACGAAGAACTCGCCCTTGGCGTGTTCACCGTTTACCAGTACGGGGCCGGCCAGCCCGATCGGCACCTGGGCCACCCCGGCGAAACCTTCGATGTTTCCGGGCAGGCTCTCCGGATCGAGCGAAAATGAACCGACGTGATCGAGGCCGGACCCTGACAGCTCGGACGCGAACTCCCGACGGGCGGCAGCGGCCTCGGCGCTGTAGTCGTTTTCTGCGTTGCGAGGGATCTTCGGTGTCGGCATCGGGCAACCTTATCTGCGCGACCGCCGCCCGGTCCGCGTGGCCGCCGTCGGTCCCGGGCAACCCGGGTGCGGCCGCCGGTCAACCGGCGGCACCGGCGTCGGCGTCGGACCGCTGGCGGCGTGAGCGGTAGATGAACGGCAGCGCCGCCGCCGAGATCGCCGCCGCGAACAGGTAGGAACTGGCGTATCCCATCGAGTCGGCCGCCCGGCCAAGCGCCGGCTGGAAAACGACCCCTCCGCCGGAGCCGAGCATTGAGTCGAACGAGAGGATCGTGGCCCGCTGGCCGGAGGGGATCATTCCGTTGATGTACGACTGGCGAATCGGCATCGACGCGGCGAACATCATCGCCCAGACCGCGATCAGTGCGATCACCACCCAGAATGAATCCAGTGCGCCGATCAGGGCCAGGGCGACCGAGCCGAGGCCGACCGCGACCAGCAGGGCCGAGGTACGCAGCCGGAAGATCCCGCGGATCCGTGGAGCGAGGATGCCGCCGGCGATCTGGGCCCCGGCGACGAGGGCCGCGGTGATGCCGGCGATCCCGTAAGCCTCGGAGTCACCGGCCAGTTCGAGCAGGTAGGGCTGCAGAGCGTAGAAGGCGTAGAAGCCGACCCCGGCGGTGAACGGTGAGGCGAGCATGATCCACTTGACCGAGGGAACCCGCCAGCCGTACTCGATCGAGTCGCCGGCTATTGCTTTCATCTCGCGGATCGCGCCGCTGCTCCTCTTCGGTGTGAAGCCGACGTCCTTCATGGCCGTGAAGGCGAAGCCGAACATCACCAGGAGGACCGCAGCGCGCATTACGAACGGAACCCCGAGACTGGTCAGCTGCGCGATGAAGCCGCCCGCGATCGAGCCGGTCAGCATGCCGATACCGGTGACTATCTGGCCCTTGCCGAAAATCGACTCCAGGGTGCCTTCGTATCCGGTCGCTTCCAGGGCGTCGACCAGCCAGGCCTCGACCGCGCCGGAGAAGAAGGTAAAACCCAGCCCGAGCAGCAGGGAGACCGACGCCCAGGCCCAGAAGGGTCCCTCGATCTGCCAGAGCATCACGTACAGCAGGGTGGTGACCATCAGGGTCACGGTGCCGGCCAGATAGGAGACCCTTCGGCCGATCGTGTCGGCCACCACACCGGTCGGGACCTCGAACAGGACCATCCCGGCGGTGAAGAAGGCGTTGGCCGCGAACGCCTCGAGGTTGGAGAGCCCGGCATCGAGCAGGAAGATCGTGTTGATGCCCCAGATGAACGATGCGGCAAGCGTGTTGCCGAGCATCAAGGTCAGGTAGATGCGCTGGATCGAGTTGGACGAGGGCATCGCTGGACTCGCCGCCGGCCCCGCCGCTCAGGATTCGATGTCGCCCGTGGTGCGCTCGACGTAGGCCGCCCGGGCCGGCGGGTCGACCTCGGCGTAGACCCGGTCCATGCCCAGCATCCGGTTCAACCGGATAGCGGTCCGCGGCGGAAGCAACGATACGAAGCGGGCCAGTGCGCCCACCGATCTCGGTACGGGAACCCTCTCCTTGCCGCTCTTCATCGCCCCCACGATCGCTTCGGCGACCTGCCCCGGCGGGATCAATTTGATCATCGGGCTGTCACTCGTCCCGTCCATCATTTCGGTGCTGACCGGGCCGGGCATGACGCAGGTGAAGACAAGGCCGGAACCCGCGAACTCGATCCTGATCGACTCGGTGAAACCGACCACGCCGAACTTCGAGGCCGAATAGGCAGACAGGCCCTTGACCCCGTTGATCCCGGCCAGCGAGGCGACGTTGACGACCTGCCCGGATCCCCGGGGGACCATCCTGCGCACCGCGGCGACGGTTCCGTTGATCACCCCGTTCAGGTTCACCTCGATCGTTCGCTCGATCACCGCTTCCGGCTGGTCGGTCACCAGCGGCGAGGTGGGCGCGATGCCGGCGTTGTTGACCAGCGTATCGAGCGGCCCCACTTCCGATTCGACGGCGTCGAGAAAGGCCTCGACCGAGTCGCGGTCGCGAACCTCGAGCTCGTAACCGGTCGCGCCTCGTCCGATTTCCTCGGCCACGGCAGCGGCCAGTCCGCCGTCGAGATCTCCGATCGCGACTCTGGCCCCTTCGTCGGCGAGCATCCTCGCGGTCGCCGCGCCGATTCCCCGGGCGCCGCCGGTAATCGCCACGACGGCCCCGTTCAGATCCCGTTCAGGCATGGCGGGAGTATCCCACGGCGGGCCTGCTGGGCGATCGCTACCGCAGGAAGCCGGCCTTCGGCGAATACTGACGCCGCGTCGCACGTTTCGGGCCGGGGCTGACCCGATCGAAACGTTCTAACCTCGCTTTAACCTCAAGCCGGATAATCGCCTGCATGAGGGTTCTGGTGGTCGAAGACCAGGCGAAGATGGCGCGGCTGATCTGCCGCGGCCTGGAGTCCGAGGGTTTCGCCGCCGATCATGCCGAGCAGGGCGAGGATGCCCTCTGGATGGCCGGTTCGACCGAGTACGACGCGATCGTGCTCGACGTGATGATGCCCGGGATCGACGGCTTCGAAACCTGTGCCCGACTGCGGGAGGACGGCGTCTGGGCGCCGGTGCTGATGCTGACCGCGCGGGACTCGGTTGAAGACCGGGTGGCGGGATTGGACAGAGGAGCCGACGACTACCTGGTCAAGCCGTTCTCCTTCTCCGAACTGTTCGCCCGGCTGCGGGCCCTTGTCCGCCGCGGCCCCAACGAGCGCCCGGTGGTGCTGGAGGTGGGTGACCTCAGGATGGACCCGGCGCGAAAGCGGGTCTGGCGGGGGGATTCAGAGATCAATCTGTCGGCTAAGGAATTCGCCCTGCTGGAGACCTTCATGCGGCGGCCGGGCGATGTTCTCACCCGGTTCCAACTGCTGGAACACGCCTGGGACTATTCCTATGAGAACCGCTCGAATGTGGTCAACGTCTACATCAACTACCTCCGGCGCAAGATCGATGCGCCGTTCGGCACCGATTCGATCGAGACGGTCCGTGGGGTCGGCTACCGTCTCAGAGATGGCTCCTGATGTTCGACCGGTGGCCGATACGCATTCGCCTGGCCGCCGGGTTTTCGGCCGGGCTCCTGGTGGTGCTGGTCCTGGCCGGCGCGTTCGTCTTCATTCAACTTCGCCACAGCCTGAATGACGCAATCGAGGTGAACCTCGCTGCCCGGGCTGCCGACACGGAGGCCCTGATCGAGGGGACGCCCGCGGCGGGCATCAATTTCGGCGGGAGCCGGGTCGGAGAGGGAGAGTCGACCTTCACCCAGATCCTGACTCCCGGCGCCAGGGTGGTCGAGGCGACTTTCCCGGGAGCCGAGCCGGTTGTCGACCGGGCCACGCTGGCCGAAGCGGCCGATCGCCCGGTGTTCAGCGAGCCAGTCGAAGTGGCCGGTCTTGAGGGCCCTTTCCGGACCGAAACGTTCCCGGTGGAGGGGCCGACCGGAAAGCGGATTGCCGTGGTCGGCGTGACGATTGGCGACCGGGAGGAGACCCTCGCCGGGGTCCTGCGAGCTTTTGCGATCGGGGGCCCGTTCGCCCTGCTATTGGCCTCGCTGATCGGCTATGGGCTCGGGGGTCGGGCCTTGGCGCCGGTCGAGGCGATGCGTTCCCGGGCGCGGGAGATCACCCTCGATCGGGCTGGTGACCGCCTGCCGAGGCCGGTGGCCCGCGACGAGCTGCAGCGGCTCGCGGACACGCTGAACGAGATGCTCGACCGGGTCGAGGGCTCGCTTCAGCGGGAGCGGGTTTTTGTCGCCGACGCCAGCCACGAGTTGCGCACTCCGTTGGCCATCCTCAAGTCGGAAATCGAACTGGCGCTGAGGACGGGTGGCCCGAGGGAGGATCTCGAGGCCGCCCTGGTTTCGGCCAACGAAGAGGTCGATCACCTGATACTGCTGGCCGAGGACCTGCTTGTGATCGCCCGCGCCGAGCAGGGACGCCTGCCGCTCAAGCGGGAGCCGGTCGGCCTCGAGCCGATGCTCGAGCGGGTGGCCACCAGGTTCCAGGGGAGACTGAACGAGGCCGGCAAGTCACTGGCCGTCGACTCCGGGGACGTCGGCTGCTACGAAGTCGACCGCCAGCGGGTGGAGCAGGCACTGAACAACCTGGTCGAGAACGCTCTCCGGCACGGCGGGGAGACGATCACCGTGAGTGCTTCGGGCGACGACCATAGGCTCAGATTCCTGGTCTGTGACGACGGTAAAGGGTTTCCGGCGGACTTCGAGTCGAAGGCATTCGAGCGGTTCAGCCAGGCCGAAGCGGGAAGGAGCGGCCCCGGGGCCGGGCTCGGGCTGGCGATAGTCCGGGCGACTGCCCGGGCCCACGATGGCGAAGCGGAAATCATCGACGGCGATCTGCCCGGGGCCAGGGTCGCCCTCACCCTCGAGGCCCGGCGACTCTGAGACGGACCGGACACGGACGGTGCCCGGAGCGACCGGCCTGACGGCTTCGACAACTGGCACAATCGGCCGATGAGCGCTGAATTCGACTTCGACGTGGCGGTCATCGGCAGCGGGTTCGGCGGCGCGGTCAGTGCGCTGCGGCTGACCGAGAAGGGCTACGACGTTGCCGTTCTGGAGCAGGGGAGGCGGCTGGAACCGGACGATATCCTCAGGGCAAGGAAGAGCTTGCGGGCCCATCTCTGGGAGCCCGACCTCGGGTTCCGCGGCTTTTTCTGGCAGCGTGTGTTTCGCGACGTCGGAATCATCGGCGCCGCCGGGGTCGGGGGCGGCTCGATCGTCTGGGGCGGCGTCCTGTTGAAACCGGAGTCCCCGGTCTTCGCCGATCCGGCCTGGGGCGCCGGGGAGCCGGATTGGGAGTCGGCCCTGAGTCGGCACTACGACGAAGCCGGCCGCATGCTGGGTCGCACGACCAACCCGTTCACCGGCCCGATGGATGATCTCCTCCGGGCGACTGCCGCCGAGTTCGGGGGAGTGGAGAGCTTCGGCCCGGTGCCGCTCGCCATCCACTTCGGTGAGCCGGGCGAGACCGTGCCCGATCCCTACTTCGGAGGCGCGGGCCCCGAGCGCACGGGTTGTCGCCTCTGCGGTGGGTGCCTGGCCGGATGTCCCTACGGCGCCAAGAACAGCCTCGACAGGAACTACCTGTATCTGGCCGAAAAGCTGGGCGCACGGATCCTGGCCGAGCGCAGGGTCGTCTCGATCGCCCCGCTGCCCGGTGGCGGCTACGAGCTCAAGTCGAAGCATCCCTGGCGCCCGGGAGAGTCTCCGTCGCCGCTGCGGGCCGAGAGGGTGGTGCTGGCGGCCGGCGTGCTGGGGACCCTCGAGTTGCTCTTTCACTGCCGGGACGAGACCGGCACGCTCGGCTCGATCTCGCCGCGGCTCGGCCAGAAGGTGCGGACCAACTCCGAGGCGGTGACCATGATCCTCGACGACGACCCGGAAGCCGACCTGAGCCGCGGCCCGGCAATCTCGACCGACTTCCATCCAGACTCTCGTACCCACGTGACACAGAACCGCTACGTCGGGGGCGGCAAGATGCTGCGCTGGCAGGTCGGGCCGTTGACCGATGGGCCACGACCGGGCCGGAGGGCGCTGGCCACCCTGTCATCGATTCTGCGCCATCCGGTTCGCCACATCCGTTCGGTCACTGCCCGGAACTTCGAGCGACGGCTGACCGCGCTGACCGTGATGCAGAACCTCGACAACGAGATCAGCTTTCACTACGGGCGATCACCGGGCCGACCCTGGAAGCGGGTCCTCCGGTCGCGACCTGTGGCCGGCAACAAGGCGCCGAGTTATCTGCCGCTGGCCAACGAGGTCACCCGGGCCTTTGCCCGATATTCCGGCGGCACCCCGATGAATCTGCTGGCCGAAAGTACGGGAGGCCTTTCCTTCACCGCGCACATCCTCGGTGGCGCGGTGATCGGCGAGACCCCGGAAGAGGGGGTGATCGACCGCAGCCACGAGGTCCACGGGCACCCGGGGCTGTTCGTCGCCGACGCCGCGGCCATACCGGTCAACCTCGGAGTCAATCCGAGCCTCACGATCACCGCGATGGCCGAGCGGTTCGCGGCGCAATGGGACGAAAAGGGCGCCGAAGAGAATCCGCCGGAGACTCGAAGTGGGCCGCCCGAGCCGGAGCGTCCGGAGATGCCGGTTTCGCCGTTCGCGATCAGGCGGCTCTGGAAGGCCCTGCCGGCTCCCGACGAGGAAGCCCTGATCGGTACCCATCGGGCGAGTTTCGTCGGCCCCGCTCCGATTCGGGAATTCGCGCCCCATGCCGTCCGGCTGCTCGGTCTTCCCGGCTGGTACGGCAAGCGGTTCGAGCGCCAAGGCGATCGCCTTGCCGGGATGAACCTGCTCACCTCCCGAGTCGGGCTGACCGAGTACCTGGAAATGGAGGCCCGGATAGAGCAGTCCCGCCAGGACGGCGCCCCGGCACTGGTGGTCACCTACGACCCCGAGTCGCCGCTGCCGTGGCGGCGCGTACGGGACGAGTTCCGTGCCTTCGGCCCCGGGGCCATGCTCGGCATGACCGTGTTCGACCTTCCCGGGGCGCGCTCGGTCGGGGCTCCGTTCCTGCTCGAGCGGGAAGCCTGAACGTGGCCGGAGTAAGGTTCTCACGCATCTGCACCGGGCGAGGAATGAGGTCG
Source organism: uncultured Solirubrobacterales bacterium (assembly GCA_963766115.1). Classification (GTDB taxonomy): domain Bacteria; phylum Actinomycetota; class Thermoleophilia; order Solirubrobacterales; family 70-9; genus 67-14. Next base: position 30 of record CAVXYR010000005.1, on the reverse strand, counting down.
AAGATGGCTAGGCGTTACGACCTTGTCGTG
>CAVXYR010000004.1:0-395541 GCA_963766115.1 uncultured Solirubrobacterales bacterium | reverse complement strand
TTTTCCAGTCCCTCGCCCGCCAGATGGAAGAGGCCGCCGACCTGGAACGGCAAGCGGGCGAACTGAGGATTCGACGACCAGGGACTGGTCGCCATCCTTGACCAGGCGCAGAAGGGCCGCGAGTGGGGCTCGCCCCGATACGTCAGGAATCGATCCGACTACCCCGATTACCCGAATCGCGGGTCGGGTTCGGTCGTCAAGAGCCCCGGGGGAGCCCAGTACATTCGAGATGGCGGAATTCCTCGAGGGAAAGTGCGATGAACCGCCCAACCCAACCGTCACTTGAGACCGGCGCAGTACGAAATAGCCCTTCAGGAATACGTACGGCGGGAGATCGACAAGGAGACGGGAACTTGAATCGCCGGTCAGATTCGACCCTGCCCGGCCGACCCTACAACAGGTGCGACACACGCACCGTCCATTCAGAGCGGTCGAGGGTCCGGGCCCGACGACGCCGCCGCAACCGATCCCACGGGACACGGTGCGAACGCCCGACACAATGGAGGTGAAGTGAATGTCGTCGAAACATGAACCGGAACCGGTGCTGCTGACCAACGACTGGGTGGGAAACCTCAGGAACAAGAGGTCCCGTGAGCGAGCGGAGTACACCCTCGCGGTGGGAGGATCCCTTCCGAAGGCCGTTCCGTGTGTGGCAGGGCGAAGGCCGGAGAGGGCCCGGCGATCGGTGGATTGGGTCCGACGGCACAGCGTGCGGGAAGTCAACCTGGAGCTGATGGAAGGTCGGGTTGTCGAACTCTCGCTCGAAGGCACCAGGCCCGAAGGCGAGGAACGAGCCCGGCGAGGCAGGTGGTCGGGTTCATCATCACGATGTACACCCAGTACCGGCTGCTGCTCTGGCCGCGTGACGGCATCACGATCCACACTTCCGAGCCCTCGCGAGACCGAGAACCTGATCGAGGCGATCACCTCCCTGATGGAGATCGGGGGAGTCGAGCTCGTGGTCTCGGAGAACGAGCACGGCCGAACCCACTTCAATTCCGGCGCCCGGAAGCAGAATGAACACGCGGGCGAAAGTCCGGTCAGTAGTGAAAATCGGGGAGGTGAGTGAAGTGGTGAAAGACGACGGCGACGACCGGTCCGGGCCGAAGAGGTATCGCCGGGGTCGAACCGCCCGGGAGGGCAGGCCGGGGGTCGAGATCACGCCGTTGACCGAGACGGCGGCACGCGCGATGAGCCGGAACAAAGGCCGCGGAAAGGGAGACAAGACTCCCAGGAAGGAAAAGGAATGAGCGAAGAACGAGTCGAAGAGATCGCCAACTACAGAAGTGCCCTGAGAGACGCGCTCGGCAGGATGATTCCGCTGGAAGGGGATCTCCGGGTCTGGCTGGACGACGACCTGATCAAGCGACGCGCCCCGGATGGATGGGTCCACCTCCGCACAGCGCGGGAGGTCTGTCTGATCCTGCTCAGCGGACGGGTCGGTCGAGCTCTCGCTGGACAACGATCTGGGCGATTCGACGCCCGACCGGCGAGGATGGCCGCTACATCGTCGAAGAGGAAGATCGGTACCTGCCGGGCGAGATCGAGTTCGGACTCGGTAACCAGGTGATCGACTTCCTCGAGGAGCTGCACTTCTCCGAGGGCAGGCCGCTCTGGCCCCGCGACGGGATCTGCCTTCACACTTCCAACTCGTCTGCCAGAGACGGGATGAGGCGGGCGATCGAGAACCTGCCGGAATCGGTGGAGGTCGAGCCGTCGCTGAACGGTCGCGGCCAGCCAAGGTTCCGGATAAACCCTGCCAGGTGGCGAACAGTGAACGACCTCGACTGGGTCAGAAGCCTGGATGATTCGCGTCGGTTTTCGGAATTCGGCCGGCCTCGTTCGTGGAAGGAGCGGCCGATCGATGTCCGGGCCGAGGCGGCCGACCAGGTCGGCCCGGAACGGCGAAGCCAGATCGAGTCGAGGCGGATCGAGGAATCGCGGGAACAACGCGATGCCGCGAAGTCGGCGGCTACCGAAGATGACTCGGGGCAGCTGCCTGTCCCGGAGATCCGCCGTCGTCGACGAGCTGATCCCTACTATCCCTCGGGGATGATCCGCTACGCCGGCGCGACCGGGATCGCCTACGCGAGAGCCTGGGAGCGATACAGCTGGGGGTTGGGTTCCCGTCCGAAGTCATGGCGGGATTTCCAGAAGCCCGCACAGAAGAGGGAATCGATTGTCCATCGGGTGACCCGTCGTTTCTTGCTGCCCAAACCGAAGCGGCTCGTAGACTCGTGACATCGCTATCTGAACACTGCCCGGCACAGGAGGCCTGACGCATGACGGACGAAAAGAGAGAGAAGAAACCGGAAGCAGGATCGGAAGATGAGAAAGAGGAGCGGGAGGATGCCCGGCCGGCGGGCCGCAAGGAGATGGCGGACTGGGTCGAGAAGGACATGAGCGCGATGCCGGACGACTTCTCGATAACCCTGAAGGACGGCACGGTCGTCACGGCCGAGCAGCTCAAGAAGCACTTCTAGCCTGACGACCGTACCTCGCGGTCTGGCCGGCATATGCCGGCGGTACGGGAGCCCGGTTGTAGGGTTCGGGCATGGGTGACAGTCCTTCGATGCCTGACGATCCAGGCCTGCGTTCGATCGCCGAGGCATTAGAGGAGAACGGTGCGATGGGCGAGCTGATGGACAGCAAGTGGCGAATCGTCTACATCAGCAGCGAGCTCTGCCAGATGCTCGACATTCCCCCCGCGGAGGCGGCACGCTTTTACGGTCTCTCGCCGATCATCCGAAACCACGTCCACGCCGAACTCTGGGGAAACAGCGAAGAGTCCGCCGCAGTCTGGTGGGACAAGGTCGCACCGGTAATCGTCCATGATGTTCCCCCCGGGGATCCCGACTTCGAATCCGTGTTCGGAGGCCTGGCCAAGCTGGCGAGTGGGCTGAATCCGGCGACGAACCCGCCGCTGCTGATTCCGCTCAGGCAGAGTTTTCCCGGACTCGACCGCATGCACCACAACTGGCTGGGTGAAGTCGACTTTCTCTACGAACGCCTGCATGACGAAGGCGGTTCGTTGGTAGGCGTCCTGGCTGTCTCCAGGCCGGCCGTGTCATCGACGTTGGCAGCACGGCTGGCGCGCGGACACGTCGAGATGTTCGAGCGGATGAACCGGCTGAGCCTGCCGGAACGCCGTCCGGCGGCGATCCTTTTCGCCGACCTCGAAGCCTCCGGTGATCTGTCGCGGCGCCTCTCCTCGCGGGCCTACTTCGGGCTGATCCGCTCGCTCACCGACCTGATCGACGGCTCGGTGATGGCCAGCGGGGGGATCATCGGCAAACACGCCGGCGATGGCGGATCGGCGCTGTTCGTCGTCGAAGCAGGCGCCGAGTCGGAGGCTGCCCGCAACGCGATCTCCGCGGCGAGGGCGATCCGGGCCGGTGCCGGTGATCTGATCGAAGACGGAGGAGATGAGATCCGGATCAACGTCGGCCTTCACTGGGGGGCGACGCTGATGGTCGGGCAGGTCTCGGCGGTGGGACGACTGGAGGTCACGGCGCTCGGAGACGAGATGAACGAGGCGGCCCGGATCGAGAGCGTCGCCTCGGGGGGCGCGGTCCTGGGTTCCAAGCCGCTGGTCGAGCGGCTCGGTCCGGACGATGCGGCCGAGCTCGGAATCGATCAGGACGGGCTTGCGTATCGGCCGCTGAGCGAGCTCGGAGCGAGCGAGAAGGCGCTTCGCGACGCCGGCACGATCGCAGTCGCAGAACTCTAGGTCCGGGGCCGTCCCGGAGCTCGGCCTGGGCCAGGCCTCGCGGGGATCTGCTGTGCCATCGGCCAACGCAGCCGAGCCCGCAGATTCCCGGCCCGGTGGAACTATCGGTAAACGACTAGCGGAAGACGGCGAACGACATCGCGGAGTTGTCCGGGTTCGCGGACGCCGAAGCGGCCACGTTGCAGGCACGAACCACGATCTGCCCATTGTTAGAGGCCTTGACGGCGCCGACGATAACGCCTGCCGGCAGCGTCGGGGGTGGGGTCACCAGGACGACGTCCGTACTCAGCACGTTGGTGACGCCAACCGTGGTGTCGACACACGACTGGGCCGGAATCGACGGGAAATTGATCGCGGTCTGGCCCGAGTTGGCGACCGCTACGTCTGCCAGGCCGAGTGACCTGTTGGAGACTTCGGCTCCGGTGACCGTATTGGGGGCTATGCCCGGATTCGGATAGGTGCCGTTCAGGTCACCGCCCGCCGGCGCGTTGGTCTGGAGGAATCCGCTGGGGAAGATGCCTCCGACCGTGCTGGCATTCGGAACGGTTCCGAGCGTACCTTCATTTATGTCAGCCCCACCAAGTGAATTGTCCAGGACCTCGGCTCCCGCGACGCTGTTCGGGGCGATGCCCGGATTCGGATAGGTGCCGTTCAGGTCACCGCCCGCCGGCGCATCGGTCTGGAGGAATCCGCCAGGGAGGATTCCGCCCAGCGTGCCGGCGTCAGGCACTGATCCGAGCGTGCTCTCGTTGATGTCATTTCCGCCAAGCGAATCGTCCGAGACCTCGGCTCCCGAGACGCTGTTCGGGGCGATGCCAGGATTCGGATAGGTGCCGTTCAGGTCGCCTCCGGCCGAACCGGTGGGTGGGCCCCCCGAAGGGAGGGTGGACGCGTCGATATCCGCCAGGGTGAGATCGCCGTCCTTGATGTCGATGGACCGGATGTTGCCGTCCTTGACGTCATTCGATCTGACTTGATTGTCGCCGATCTGCTTCGACTTGACGGCGCCTTTCTTTATGTCTTTGGTACCGACCTTGTTCGCGGCGTACGCGGTGCCGGTCAAGGCGACGAAAAGTGCCAGGTAGCCGATTACGTTACTGCGAAGGTGGTCGCTGATTCTGGACTGCACCGTTACCCCTTGGCTTTCCTGTTCGATGGACGACTGCCCTCCGACACTACTCCCGCGAAACTACCGCGTCAAATTGCGCCGAGCGGTGTGCCGCCATGCGAAGGGCGCCCAGGGAGTCCCTGTGCCGGCCCCCTGGCAACAAATCCGTCAACCCGTCCTGTCCAGCTGCTGCCGCCCGGTCGCCGCTCCGCGCTTCGCCCTCATGACAGCCTGCCCACCGCGCCTCGCCGCAGCCGAAGCGGCAGGGTCGCCTGTCCGTCGACGATGCCGTGGCGGCGCCATCGGTTGTCGCTGAACACCCTGACCGTGTCCCTCCAGGCATCGGCCCGGGGCAGTGTCGGTTCCGGTCGGCTTGCGCGCTTCTCCGCGTCGGAGCAGGGCCCGTTCGTATCGGTCCGCGAGTCAGTTCGGGATTTCGGGAATTCGGTCACGCCTGAAGGGTCGGGCGGTTCCGGCGGGATCTGACAAGGGGATCCGGGACTGTCGCGGCAGTGGCTTCGGTCTAGCGTCCCGGGCCCCGCGGCAGTTCCGGCACGCCTGTGGTCCCACCTCCGACCCCGTCCAACCGAATCATTTCAGCGTCAGGCGAAACGCCGTCAACCAGATCGGCCATCGGCGAGACCGAGGATGAGCGCCAGGCTCCGTTCGATCTCTTCCAGCGTTTCGCGGTCGGTCTGCCCGATCCGGTTGACCAGTCGCCGGCGCGATACGGCCCTCACTGCACTACACACGGCGACGCTCGGCTCCTCCACCCCCTGGTCAGGGGTTATCACCGGGCGGAGGGGTGAGGGATTGGCCGAGCTCGACAGCGGGATGATCACTACGAGGTCCTCATCGGATCCGGTCACAAGATCATCGACCGAAACCACGGTCGCGGGTCTGGTCTTTCCGGGCTCGCCCGGTCGGGATGCGCCGAGTGCGACCAGCCAGATCTCTCCGCGGACCGGCTCAGTCGATCCCGTCGCCAACGGTTGCCTCCCACTCCTCGGCTTCATCGCTCGCGCCGCGATCCTCGCGGTCCAGCATCGTCGCTTCGCGCTCGGCCTTGAAGATCGCTTCGCGCGTCTCGCGCCGTGCGAGCCGGGTCAGCATCGCCGAAAGGGAGATCCCCCTCTCCTTCGCCTGTTCGGCCAGAAGGTCACGGGTCATTCGGGAAACGCGGATCGTCGTGGTCTTTGTAGACATCCTGTAGACATATTATCGCCTATTCCGATTCCGGCACCCCAGATTCCGGCTGCGAGGCGTTCAGCTTGACCTCGATGTACTCGCCGGAGTCATAGAAGTAGAGGCGTCCGTCTTCGGTCAGGTGGAGATAGCTCCGATTCATGCGGTTCTTGTAGGCGTGGACATCGGTGCCATCCGGCAGCCGGATTTCGGCCATCCACATGAAGCGGTCGGCAAACTCTTCGCCGACCGCCCGGACCAGGGGGTCCCAGTTCGGAGCGTCGGCCTGCTTGACCTTTCCTTCGATTTCCCGACCAGGAGACATGGACCGATGGTCCGCCGAAGACCCTCACAGAACAAGGCAATTCAGAGAAGAATGCGCAGCACGCTCAATCCTGTCGGAGCACGGCCCGTCGTATCGGTCCGCGCGTCAGTCCGGGATTTCGGGGATTCGATCACGCCTGAAGGATCGGGCCGTTCCGGCGGGATCTGACAAGGGGATCCGGGACTGTCGCGGCAGTGGCTTCGGTCTAGCGTCCCGGGCCCCGCCCGCGGGCCTTCGGGGTCGGCGGTGGATCCGAGATCTCCGACAGCTCGGCCTGGGCGGAGGCGGCCTCTGACTCGGCGGCTTCGGTGATCTCGAGCTCGGCCCGGACCCTGCCGTCGGCCCGGCCGGCCCTTCTGCCGGATCTCCTTCCCTGCCGGGTTCCGTACCTGCGGCCCTCGCGGAAACCCCTCCCGGCCGTCTCGCGGCGAACCTCGACCAGCGTCGACTCGCGAGCGGCGGTCGCGGCCTCTTCGCCGGCCACCGCGGGATCGACCTCTTCCGGCGATCGCCCCGCTGCCGATACTCAGGCCGGCGATCGCGGCGACCAGGATCGCGACTGCGCCGGCCGCGGCGGGGTGGATCCGCCTGGACCGGGTCGGCTGGCGATCAATTTCGTCCTCAGCCATCGCCGTTGTTCGCTCCCCGGCCGGGTTTCCTGTTCCCGGGCTTCTTCGGTTCCGGTTTGCTGGCTGCCTCGAGTGCCGACCGGTATTCGGCCAGCTCCGCGTCGGTCGGGCAGATCTTCGGTGCGCCGGGGATCGAGCCGCAGTTCGCCCGGCGCTCGGCGATCTCGGCTTCGGCGGCGGACTTCGCCGCTTCGGCCGCGTCGGCCGCCTCCCTGGCGACCTGGACTCCTGCCACGCCGCCCCCTAGGTCGAATCCTTCCCGGTTGCCGATCTGCTCGCCGGCCTTTTCACCCCGGCTTTCCCCGACGGCCAGGCCGCGCTCGTTCGAGATCGCCTGAACCGTGGCGAAGGTCTGGGTGTACGCCGTCTCATATGCCTGCTCCCTCGCCGCTTCGGAATCGCTCCTGCTGTCGGCGGTGGTCGAGCCGATTGCGTAGCCGGCGCCGGCCGCGAGCAGCACCGCCAGGGCTCCGGCGAACAGCCAGGGGTTGGCCCGGATCCAGTTCATGGCGCGGGGACGTCGATCTCTTTCGATGCCGGCACGTCGAGCCCGGCCTGTTCCAGGGCGCGCTTGTAGTAGGTCCTGTAGGCGGGGACGTAGGCCTTTCGGAATCCCCTCTCCCTGCCCTTCCTGAAGCCGGCCGCGTAGCCCTCCGCCGCACCTTCGATCGCTCCCGCCTGCCTGCCTGCGGTCTCGCCTTCCAGGCGGGCCTTCTCGAGGTCGTCGCCGGTGCTCCTGCCGATCAGGAACGCGCCGACCCCGACCACGAGCGAGACGAGCACGATGGCGGCCACGCCGCCGGCCCGTTTCAGGTTGACCTCGGGCCTTCCGGGAAGCTCGATTCCCCGGGCCTGGGCGAGCACCGTGGCCCAGAGCGCCCTTGCCCTCAACCAGGGCGGCTCGCGGGGCACCTTCTTCGTCCCGGACTCGCCCTCGGGTGCGTCGAGGAGCTCGACCTCGTCCACGTCTTCTGCTTCTTCTTCGTAGAAGTCGTCCCCGTAGAACCCGTCCTCGCCGTCCTCGGCCTCTTCGTCGAACTCCTCATACTCATCGTCATCGGGTTCCTCGAAATCGTCCCCGAACTCATCTTCGTACTCGGGCTCGTCGTAGAACTCCGGCTCGTCCTTGGCCAGTCCGACTTCGGCCTCGTCCGTTTCCTGATCGGTGTTCCTGTCTCGGCGCATGTGGACCCGCTCGCAATCCTCGGCTGCTGAGATCGACTGCTTTCATCCTTAACCAAAGCAGACCGGCGAGGCCGGCCCCGCAAGAGCGGAGAAGTGCCTTCAGGTCGTGCGGCGACGAACGATGGTCAGGCCGTCGGCCATGCCGAGCATCACCGATTCGACCCTTTCGTCCTCGAGGATCCGGTCGTTGAGGCCGGCCATCGCGATCGTTCCCTCGTCCTCCGGCTCGAGGATCCGGCCTCCCATGAAGACGTTGTCGAGCGCCAGCAGTCCGCCGGGGCTGAGCCGGCCGACCAGTTCCTCGTAGTAGTCGGGGTAGCCGGTCTTGTCGGCATCGAGGTAGGCGAAGTCGATATACGGTTCGTCCGGCAGCCCCCGGATCGTGTCGATCGCCGGACCGACCCTGATCTCGACCTTCTCGCCCACCCCGGCGGCGTCCAGGTTCTCCCTGGCCGTCGCCGCCCGCTCCGGGTCGAGCTCGCAGCAGAGCAGTGAGCCATCCTCGGCAAGGCCGCGGGCGATCCGGATCGCTCCGTACCCGGTGAACGTGCCGACCTCGATCGCCCGCCTCGCCCCGACCGTGCGGACCAGCATCTCCAGGAATGCCGCCTGTTCGGGGGCGGTCTGCATGATCACCAGGTCGCCCAGCTCGGCCGTCCTGTCCTCGACTTCTCTGATCGCCTCGTCCCTGCCCCAGGCGTGGTCACGGACGTACTGCGCGAGGTCTGCGTCTATCGCCGTCGGTTCGATTGACATGGCCTCAACCTACCCAAGCTCCGAAGTACATTGCGCCTGGGAGCAAACCGGCGCCCGGAAGCAGATCGACGGTCAAGGCCCCTTCATGTCCTGGATCACGTTGCCGCCGTCGACGACCAGGGTCTGACCGGTTATGTAGGAGGCCTCGGGGAGGGCGAGCATGAGGACCGCGGCGGCGACCTCGTCCGGGGTGCCGGGGCGGCCGACCGGGGTGTGCCTGCCGGCCTCGATCTCTTCCGGCGGGGAGCTGCCGGTCTCGATCCAGCCGGGATTTACCGAGTTGACCGTGGTCCCGACCTCGCCCAGCTCGATCGCCAAGGCGCGCATCAGGCCGTCGAGACCGGCCTTGGCGGCGCTGTAGGCGGGGCTGCCGGGAAAGCTGACCAGCGGGCCGGTGACCGAGGTGACGAAGATGATCCGGCCGCCGTCGGAGCGGGCGATCTCGGCCAGGGCGGCCCGGGTTACATAGGCGGCGAGATCGAGGTTGCGGGCGATGCCGGCCCGCCATTCTTCCGGGCCGAGCGCACTGAAGGGACGATCGGGGTCGTCGGTCCCGACCTGGGTCATGCCGGCGTTGTTGACCAGGATGTCGAGCCTTTTGTGGGCCGCTATCGCCTCCTCGACCATGCGCCCGGCCTGGTCCGGGTCGGTCAGGTCGGCGATGTGGGAGCTCACCTCGACGCCCGACTCGCGCAGTTCATCCGCCCTTTGCCCGATCCGGTCGGTGGTCGAGCTGATCGCCACCCGTGCACCCTGGCCTCCCAGGGCACGGGCCGCGGCGAACCCGATTCCCGATTCACTGCCGCAGCCGGTGACCAGCGCGGTCTTTCCGGTCAGGTCGGCGAAATGACTCGATCGGACCATTGCCTCACCCTATTCGGAGGCCGGGAGAATAGTCATCGTGCGGGAGGTGGTGAAGAACTCGCGGGCGGCGCGGCCCTGCTCGCGGGGGCCGTGGCTGGAGTGGCCTCTCGCCACCGAACGGCGCGTAGTAGTCGACCCCGGGGGTCGGGCGCGTTGATCCGCCGCAGGCCGCAGTCGATCCGCGAGGCGACCTCGACCGCGCGGCCGAGGTCGCGTCCGTGGACCGCGCCGACCAGGCCGAAGCGCGGTCGCGTTGGCGGCCGCGATCGCGGCCGCTTCGTCCTTGACCCGACAGGAAGGTCAGCAGCGGCCCGAAGGTCTCCTCCTGGTTGACCGTCGCCCCGGGTCGTCCTGGCGCAGCAGAGCCGGGCTGACGTAAGTGGCCGGCCGGGCCGGGTCCGCCGTCCGGGCGCCGTTGTCGCCGGACGCGGCGGCCGGCTGACGCGCGGGCCAGTCTCGGTGGCCCCGGCCTCGAGCGCCGACGGAGACCGCCTGCTCGAACTCGTCGGCCGCGTCGTCGCTGATCAGCGGACCGACGGTGACCCCGTCGCTGGCGCGGGTCGCCGACCTCGAGGCCCGGCGACGAGCTCGGCGATCTGTGCTCGAGCTCGTCGGCGACCCCGGCGACCGCGATCACCCGCCGGGTGGCGGTGCACTTCTGGCCGGCGTAGCCCATCGCGCCGCCGACGATCGCCGCGGCGGCGGCGTCGAGGTTGGCGTCGGCGAGCACGACGGCCGGGTTCTGGCCGCCCATCTCGGCCTGGGCCGGGGCGGCCCGCCGGGCCATCCGCTCGGCCACCGAGATGCCGACCCCGGTCGAGCCGGTGAAGGTGACCGCGGCGATGCGCCCGTCGTCGAGCAGCTCGCCGGCCTGCGACGCCGGGCATCGACAGGCCGGTCGAACACGCCTTCGGGCAGGGCCTCTGTCGGCGCACTCGCTGAGCAGCGCGGCGGTGGCGATCGCCGGGCCGGCCGGCTTGAGCAGGACCGTATTGCCGTAGGCCATCGCCGGGGCCGCCTTCCAGAGCGGGATCGCCAGCGGGAAGTTCCAGGGGCAGATCGCGAGGACCACGCCGAGCGGCTCGCGCCGGACGACCACGCTGCGCCCCGGGGTCGAGCCGGGCAGGATCTCGCCGTCGGGGTCGAGCGCGACCTGGGAGTAGAAGCGCAGGATCGCCAGCGCCCGCTCGACTTCGCCCGTCGGCCTCGGCCACCGGCTTGCCGACCTCGCGGACCATCAGCTCGGTGAACTCGTCCTGCCCGGGCCGCGATCGCCTCGCCGAGTGCGGTCAGCGAGCGCGAGCGCAGCATCGCGTCGAGCCGCCCAGGCGGCCTGGGCGGTCGGCCGCCGCGTCCGAGCGCGGCCGTCGACTGCCGCCGGCGGTCGGCCGACCTCGACCTCGGCGACCACGTCGGCCGGGTCGAACGGGTTGGTGCTCTTGATCGTCTCTGCCATCAGGCCGCCTTCTTCGCGCTTCGCTTCGGATGCCTCCGACGACCAGGTCGTCCCAGCCGAGGCCGACGGCCGAGTCGCGGCCGCCCTCCTGCTCGAGCAGCAGGCGCCGAGTGTTGACCAGGTGGGCCTTCATCGCCGCCGCGGCGGCTTCGGGGTCGCGCGCCTCGAGCGCGCTCGATGATCGCGCGTGTGCTCGGCGACGATCGTCCTTCAGCGAGCGGGTGCGGTCGACGGTGGAGACCCCGCGGGTCAGGATCAGGTCGCGCAGCGAGTCGACGTACTCGGTCAGCCTGGCGTTGCCCGAGGCCGGAGTTGATCAGCTCGTGGAAGAGCGCGGTCGTGGTACATCATCGTCGACTCGTCGTCCCCGGCCTTCGCCGCGGCGATTCATCGCCTTCAGCTCGGCCCTGATCAGGCGCAGGCCCTGCGTCGTCGATCTGCGTCGCCGCGCGGTAGGCTGGCCGGGACCTCGAGCAGGATCCGCAGCACCAGGATCTCCTCGAGGTCGTGGACCGAGGTCTCGAGGATCCGCACCCCGCGGTTTCGCTCGAACTCGACCATGCCGGCGGAGGCGAGATCGATCAGCGCCTCGCGGACCGGGGTGCGCGAGACCTTGAAGACGTCGGCCAGCGTCTGGACCGAGTGGAGCGAGCCCGGGCGCGAGCTGGCCGTCGATGATCGCCTGCGCGGATCGACGTCCCGGACCCGGTCGGTCAGGCTGGTCTCGGCCTTGATCTCCTGGAGGCTGCCGTCGTTCCGGTCACGATCTCCTCCATCAGCTGATTGTGCGGCCCTGCTCGGCGGATCGGTAGGCGGCCTCGATCAGCGCGACCGCTGCGCGGCCCTCGCTCGATGCCCGACCTCCGGGCTCCTCGCCGGCGGCGAACGAGGCGAGGATCGACCGTGACCGAGCGCGGACCGAGGCGTCCCAGCTGTCGGTCGACCGGGTCGTCGAGCCACCGGCCGTCGATCCGGGTCCGCAGCTGCGGTATCGCCGGTCAGGTCGCCTTCGAAGAAGGCCTCGCAGCCGAGCGACCTCGGCCATGCCGCTGTCGACGCCTGGACCTCGATCCGGTCGTCGAAGACGCCGTCGGGCCCGTGGTAGGAGCCCTGGATCACGCCGGTCGCGCCGCTCTCGAAGCCGAGCGTGAGCGCGAACGAGTCCTCGCTCCGCGGCCGGTCCATGGTCGCGGTGACCGATCGCGACCGGTCCGCCGAGGGTCAGCGCCATGTAGACGCGGTGGACGCCGGCGTCCATCAGCAGCCCGCCGCCGACCTGGTCGGCGTCCTCGCGCCAGCCGCCGTACTTGCCGCCCATCCAGAGCCGTTCGTAGAGCGAGCGGACCTCGCCCAGCTCGCCCGCCGTCGATCAACTCGGCGAGCCGGCCGGTGCGGCTCGAAGAAGACCTGGTTGTGGGAGACGCCGACCCGCCGGCCGGCCGCCGCGGCGGCCGCGGCGATCGCGTCGCAGCCGTCGAGGTCGATCGCCATCGGCTTCTCGAGGATCACGTCGCAGCCGGCCTCGAGCGCGTCGAGCGCGACCGGCAGGTGGAGGTGGTGCGGCAGGCAGACGTCGACGCACGTCGATCCCGTTGCCGGCCAGCATCACCGCCGATGTCGGAGTGGATCGCGACCGGTCTCGGCGACGCTCTCGCTCGGCCAGGTCGCGGTCGAGGTCGCAGACCGCGACCAGCTCGGCGTCGGGCGAGTCGCTGGATCGCCCGGAGGTGGAACTGGCCGATCTCGCCGAGCCCGCAGAGCGCGACCCGCAGCTCGGTCCGTCGTCCTGCCGCGCTCAACGGCTCCTCCCCGAGCAGCGCCGCCACCTGCGCACGGCAGAGCCTGGCCGCGGCCTCGGGGTCCCGGCCGAGCACCTGCTCGTAGTAGCGGTAGGCCTCGAACTCGACCGACAGCGCGCCGTCGTAGCCGACCCGTCGAGGGCGGCGAAGACCTCGGGCCACGGCACCTTGCCCTCGCCGAGCAGGCAGAAGATGAAGTCCTCGCCGTCGATGCCGGGCGCGGCCGAAGGCGTCCTTGAGGTGGAAGTGGACGATGCGCTCGCCCCAGCGCTCGATCAGCGCCGGGGATGTCGTCGCCGGTCATCACGAAGTGGCTGGGGTCGAAGCAGACCGAGACCGGCACGGCGTCGAGCACCCGCTGGGCGGTCTCCGCCGTCGTGGGCGAGCGTTGCCCCAGCAGGGCTCGAGAGCCGATCTTCACGCCCGGAGCCCTCGCCGTCGGCGCAGATCTTCTCGAGGCCGGACAGGGCCCGCGTCCAGGCGGCCTCGTCGTGCCGCGGTCCGCCGGGCGACCGCTCCCTCCCACAGGTTGGGACCGGTCAGCACGTTGACCACGTCGATGCCGGCCTCGGCCGCATGCGTCGACCGCCTGCGAGCGTGACGCGACCGCCTCGTCGCCACCGGTGACCAGGTCCTGCTGGCAGGCGAGCGCCGAGGCCGGGGTCGAGCAGCGAGTCGAGCGTGGGCCATGCGTCCACTCGACCGAGTCGTAGCCGGCGGCGAGCAGCGACTCGACGCACCTCTGCGGCCTCCCATGTCGTCGTAGCCGAGCGTGGCGATGAAGGAGATCGGCCGGCGGCGTCAAAGCGTCGCCTCGACGTCGCGAAGCGCGCGGCCGAACAGCTCGACCATCTCTCGGCGTCCTCCTCGGTCACGTTCACCGCCGGCTTGAACTTGACGACGTTGCCGTTCGAGCCGAAGACCGGCCCGGTCTTGCCGATCATCAGGCCGTGCTCGAGGCAGGCCGCCATCAGCTTGTCGATCTCCTCGATGGCCGGCTCCTTGGTCTCGCGGTCGCGGACCAGCTCGACCCCGATCATCAGGCCCTGGCCGCGGATGTCGCCGATCAGCTTCGAGTCCTTCTCGATCTCCGCCAGGCGGTCGACCATCAGGCCGCCGATCCGCTCCGAGTTGGCGGGCAGGTCGTCGCGCACCATGATCTCGACCATCGCGAGCCCGGCGGCGCAGGCCATCGGGTTGCCGGCCTGGGTGAAGCCGTACTCCCAGGGCAGCAGCTCCGAGTACTCGGGCGTGGTGATCGTGGCCGAGAGCGGCAGGCCGCCACCGAGCGCCTTGCCGAGGATGATCATCTCCGGCTCGATCCCGGCCCGCTCGGATGCGTACATCGGCCCGCAGCGGCAGAGCGCTCCCTGGATCTCGTCGACGATCAGCGGCACCTCATGCGACTTCGCGATCTCGTGGGCCCGCTCGAGGTAGCCGTCGGGGGCCGGGACCATGCCGCCGTTGGCCTGGTACGGCTCGACGATCACCCCGGCCGGGCCGTTGAGGTGGCCGCGCTCGAGCGCCCAGTCGATCGCCTCGGCGCAGGCCAGGTCGCAGGTCTCGCGCTTCAGGCCGAGCGGGCAGCGGTAGCAGTTGTAGTTGGGGATCCGCATCTGCCGCGGCAGGTAGCGGTCGAGGCCCTTGTTCGAGCCCTCGACCATGCCCGGGTGGACGTAGGTCAGGCCGATCGTGGCGAAGGAGCGGCCGTGGAAGGCGGCGTCGAGGCAGACGAAGTCGGTGCCGCCGGTGGTCCGCATCGCCAGGTGCATCGCGCCCTCGACCGCGCGCGGCGCCGGAGATCCCGTAGAGCACCTTCGACAGCGCGCCGGGGGCCAGCTCGGCCAGCTTCTTCGCGTAGCGCGGTGCGGGCTTCGTCCTCGAAGACCGGCGAGACGTAGTCGATCTTCCCGAACTGGTCGTCCATCGCCTCGCGGATCTCGGGGTGGCGGAAGCCGAGGTTCAGCACCCACTCGGCCGAGATCGCGTCGAGGTACTCGTTGCCGTCGGCGTCGGCGACCTTGAACGCCCTCGCCGTGGACCAGGCCCATGTCGACGTCGCCCATGCACTTGATCACGTGCGCGTCGGACTCGTCGCGCAGCCGCTGGGCGGCGCCGTCCGGATCGCGCTCGGGGGCTTCGTGGTTCATCTCCGCTCCTCGCTTTGCTCGGCCGGCGGCCGGGTCGCGTCCACTTCTGTTCACGGCAGGTAGGCCGGCTTGGGCAGGTCCCAGTGGCCGATGTTCACGCCCTCGGTGTCGGCCGGCTCGCTGGAGAGCAGGAACTCGATCAGGTAGGGGCCGTCGGAGGCGATCGCCCGGCCCGACCGCGCCGGCGATCTGGTCCGGCGTCGTCACCTTCTCGGCCCCGCAGTTGAACGCCTTCGCGATCTGCGACGAAGTCGACCGGCATCAGCTGGTCGCCCTTGCGCGAGCGGAACTCGACTCGGAAGCCGCGGTCCTCGCCGAACATGCCGCGCTGGAAGTCGCGGATCGAGAGCCAGCCGGTGTTGTTGAGGCAGGCGATGATCACCGCGGCGCCGGTCTCGGCGGCGACCGCCAGCTCCTGGATCGTCTGCTGCAGGTCGCCGTCGCCGGCGAAGCCGACCACCGGCACGGTCGGGCCGGGCCAGCTTGGCGCCGATCGCGGCCGGCAGGGTGTAGCCCATGGTCGAGTAGCCGCCGGGCCTGAGCCAGGTCCGCGGCTCGTAGCTGAGGAACTCCTGGAAGGCCTGGATCTGGGGGTGGCCGGCCGAGGCGATCGCGATCGCCTCGCGCGGCAGCACCTCGCGCATGCGGTGTGGAGCACCCGGCTCATCGAGAGCTCGTCGGTCCAGCGGCCGGTCAGCATCTCGTGCCACTGGCTGCGCCAGGTCTCGATCTCGGCCCGGTATTCGGGGCGGCTGAAGCCGTCGGGTCCGCCGCGGTCCTTCAGCGCGTCGAGCAGGTCGGCCAGGCCGGCCTTCGCGTCGCAGACCGCGCCGACCGACGGTCGGGTAGTTCTTGCCGATCTCGGTCGGATCGATGTCGAGGTGGATCAGCTCGGTCGGCGGGATCGAGAAGCTCATGCCGTCCATGTAGGAGGAAGAGGTCTGCTCGGCGAAGCGGGTGCCGACCGCGAGCAGCACGTCGGCCTCGCGGGTCATGTGGTTGCCGACCGCGGTCCCGTTCGAGCCGGTGTGCTCGGCGGCCAGCGGATGGTCCTCGGGGAAGACGCCCTTGCCCATCATGGTCACCACGACCGCCGCGTCGAGGTACTCGGCGACCTCCCGCAGCACGTCTGAGGCCTCGGCCTCGAGGCAGCCGCCGCCGGCGAGGATCACCGGGCGTTTCGCGGCGAGCAGCTTCTGCCGCCGCGGCGTCCATCGCGTCGGGGTCGGGCCGCACCGCGCCGAAGCCCGCGCGGCGCTCGGCCGGGTACGGGCAGCGGCCTTCTCGGTGACCTCGGCCTGCACGTCCATCGGCAGCTCGATGTGGACCGGGCCCGGGCCGGCCCGGACAGCGCCGTGTTCATCGCCCGCGGCAGCACGTCGGCCAGCAGGTCGACGTGCTGGACGTCCCAGTTGCGCTTGACCATCGGCTGGAGGATGTGGGGGAAGACGTTGTCCTGCTGGCGCTCGAGTTCCTGCAGCACGCCGCGGCCGAGCATGTAGGTCTGCGGGCCGCCGGTGAACGAGATCAGCGGGATCGAGTCGACGAACGCGGTCGCCAGGCCGGTCGCGATGTTCAGCGAGCCCGGGCCGATCGAGGTCATCGTCGCCAGCGGTCTGCCACAGGCGCGGTAGTAGGCGTCGGCCATGTGAGCGGCGGCCTGCTCGTGGCGCGGGCGCGATCATCTGGATCCTGTCCTCGCGGTCCTTGAAGGCGTCGAAGACCGCCATGTCGCCGTGGCCGGGGATGCCGAACACGTACGGCACCTCCTCGGAGATCAGGTACTCGGCGATGAACTCGCCACCGGTCAGTCCCACAAGTTGCTCCTCTCCTCGAAGCGCTGCCAGAAGTGCCTGTCCACAAGACGTTTCCCGTTCGGATGCAGCGGGTAACATGTTACGCACATCATCGAGCAAGGGCGAAGGTTGCGGACGGGAGATTCCTTGGGGCGATTCGAGAGTCAGCGGAACATGAGATGGTCGGTGAGCTGACCGCGCCGTGCTCTCCCCCGGCCAGGTCGTGGACGCGAGGGCCCGGAGCTGCGCGATGGCGCTCAGCGACGGCACCGCCAACCGGGAATCGAGGGCAGCGCCGAAGCTGCTCGGCCCTGCCCGAATCGGCCGAAGAGGTGGCGGCGGTGCATGGCCTGGTGTTACGAGCACGACGTGCCGGTCGTCACCCGCGGCGGCGGCACCGGCCTGGCCGCCGGCGCGGTCCCGCACGGCGGCGTCGTGCTCTCGCTCGAGCGGCTGGACGCGGTGCGCTCGATCGAGCCCGGGCTCTGGCGGATGGAGGTCGAAGCCGGGGTCCGCACCGTCGACCGTCCACCGGGTGGCGCTCGAGAACGGCCTGTTCTTCCCGCCCGACCCGGGGGCGAGCGAACAGTCGACCATCGGCGGCAACATCGCCACCAACGCCGGCGGGCCGCACACCTTCAAGTACGGGGTGACCCGGGCCTGGGTGACCGGACTGGAGGCGGTGATCGCCCCGGGCGAGATCATCAGGCTCGGCGGGACGGTGCGAAAAGACGTGTCCGGGCTCGACCTGCGCGACCTGCTGATCGGCTCCGAGGGCACGCTCGGCATCGTCACCGCCGCCTGGCTGAAGCTGGTCCCGGCACCCGAGTCCCGGGCCGCGGTGGTCGGCTTCTTCGACACCGCTTCCGCGGCCGGATGCGAAGCGATCGCCGCGGTGATGGGCGCCGGCATCCGGGCGACCACGCTCGAGTTCCTCGACCGCGGGGCGCTGGAGGCCAGCCTCGGGTCGTTCCCGTTCGAGCGTCCCGAGCGGCCCGGCTTTGCGGTGATCTCCGAGGCCGACGGCCATCCCGACGAGGTCTCCCGGGTGGCCGGTGAGCTCGAGGAAGCGCTCTCGCCCGGGAGCTCGGGCGGGTCGCTGCGCCTGACCGGCCAGGCCGAGACCAGGGAGCTCTGGTCCTGGCGCGACCGGGTCTCGCCGGCGGTGGCGGCGCGGCGCGGCGGCAAAATCTCCGAGGACGTGGTGGTACCGCTCGAACGCTTCCGCGAGGCGGTCGAGGGAACGCTGGCGATCGGCGAGCGGGTCGGGCTGGAGGCCTGCTCGTGGGGTCACGCCGGCGACGGCAACCTGCACTCGACCTTCCTGGTCGACCTCGACGATCCCGGTCAGATGGAGCGTGGCCGGGCCGCGGCCGAGCAGCTTTTCTCGATGGCGATCGAGCTGGGCGGCTCGATCAGCGGCGAGCACGGCATCGGCACCCTTAAGATCGACCGGGTGGCCGACGCGCTCGACGCCAACGCGCTCCGCCTCCAGGCCGAAGTCAAGCGGGCCTTCGACCCGAAGCTGCTGCTCAATCCCGGCAAGAAGGTGCCGCTGCCCGGTTAGCTCCCCGGGCGGGACTTCGCTCCCCGGCGGCACCGGCGGGACCGGTCAACCGCGCCCCTCGACTTCGCCACCCGGGTAGAGGATCAGGACGCGCCTGGTGACCGTCCGGGCCCGGACACCACTGCCGTTGACCTTGAACTTGACCACGGTGGTGCCGCCGGACGGAGCGCCACCGACCAGGCTGACCCTGACCGGGTACCACCGGGTCGAGCCCTTGCGGAGCTTGGCGACCTTGTGGGTGCGCTTCTTGACCCAGCGGCCGGTCGTGGTGATCCGGACCTTGCGCATCGTCGCGGCGCCCTTGTTGCGCACCCGGACGTTGAACTTCCAGACGCCGCGGCGACTGATCGCCGTCGGGCCGCCGACCCTGAGGCCGCGCAGCCTCGGCGAGGCGCCCTGGCTGCCGCCGCCTTCGCCGCCGTTGCCGCCACCGCCACCCTGTTTCTTGCCACCCTTTCTGCCCTTGCAGGCCTCGGTGTACTTGGGCGTATCGATCACCTGACGGTCGGTGGTCTGGCCGGTCGCGCTGCGGTTGGCCAGGGTAATCGAGGCGCGGCTGACCCAGGAGCCGGTCGCGCACTTGGCCTGGACGTAGGCCGGATCCTGCCCGTTTCCACCGGGGATGTTGAAGCGGAATCCGGGGACCGAGGAGTCGGCGGTAAGCCGGGGGATCGCGACCTCGAGCTTGCGGTTCTTCAGGGCGGCCTGCATGTAGATGCCCTGGTTGGTCGAAATCGAGTACGCGTGCACGCCGATCTCGGGCTGGCCCTTGTTGTTGCGGCCGCGATTGAAGATGGTCAGCACCGGATCGACAACGAGTGCCGAGACCTGCTGGGCCAGGTAGAGATCGGCCCTGCCGTTACCGAGTACCGAATCCGGACAGCGGGCGATAACCGCCGAGGGCGGCACATTCGAGTTGATGTCGTTGACCGCCTTGCAGACCGGCGTCTTCTTGTTGTCCGGCTTGAATCCGACGCCTTTCGGCAGCTCGAGCAGAACCTTGACCATCGGCTTGAGCGTGGACGCCCCCGGCTCCGGGGAGACCGCCACGTCGAGCGTCATGTTGACCGGCCGGGTCGCGTCGCTGTAGATCTTGCCCTGGGGGTCCAGCATCACGGCAATCCCGGCGGTCGGCGCGGCCGCCGCGGGAGCGGCCGCCGCCAGGCATGCCCCTGCGACGAGTACCAGGACCAGGCGCTTCAGACTATTCATCGGGCTCTCCTGTTCGGTTGGGTCCCCGATCCGTCCGGCCGGCTGCCGGGGGCGCCCGGGAGGCGCCCGTCCGGATCTGGAATCAGTTCCGGTTTCCCTGTCGACAACAGGTTACCCGGGAGAGAAGCCCGACAATCGCGGATGCGGGGAAAGGCGCCAGAGGGTCCCCGAATCGCCGCACCTGCGGCTTCGTCTACGACTCGCGGGGATTGAACAGCCGGTCGGCCGACCCCTCGGTCGTCCTCTCGTTGAAGGGGAACCGCTTCAGGCCGACGCCCTCGACCTCTCCGCTGGCCGGGTTGCGGGCGAATTTCGGCATCAATTGTCTGAGGTGGCGCGATCCGTCGCCGATCCCGATATGGGCGGCTCGGGTGGGGCCGACCACGAGGTCGGCAAGTTGCAGACCAAGCGAGAAGTGCGACGGTGCGAGCATAAGCCCGTCGACGATCCGGTCGAGTTCGGCGAACCTGGTTCCTCTGTTCTGGATGTCGGTGAAGAAGCGGCGCATCCGGTTGTCCTCGTCACTGCGGCGGCTGTCGAGGACGACAGCCCCGTAGGAGTCTCGGTGGGCCAGCGAGCGGTTGAAGCGCTCGGCAAGGAAGGTGATCGCCGTGGCGTAGGTGGTCTCGTCGTCGGCGAACTGCTCCTCGTAGCCGGTCGTTTCGGGCCAGAGCACAGTCACGAAACACTCCAGATCGAGATCGGCCAGACAAGCGTAGGCGAGGTCGGCGACCGCCGGCGGAACCTCCCCCTGCTGGGTCCCTGACCACTTCAGCTCCTTTTCGGGCGGCCAGCCCGCGTCGGCCAGGCAGTCGTTCCAGCGCTCGCGGATCGCATGCCAGCGGTCGGCCCGGATCGAGACCCCGCCGACCGCGAACACCCCGTCACCGGGCTTGCCCGACTCATCGAGAAAGAGCAGGTACACCGGCTCAGCCTACCTCCGGGCACCAAACCTGCGCCTGAAGCGGGCAGTCGAATCCCTCGCGGCGGGCCCGATCGGCAAGTTGCCGGTCGAGGCTGATGAAGTCCCGGCGATTGTCCGGCGGGCCGCGCCAGGCGATCGCGGCCGCCAGCTGGAAGGCGTCGGCTGCGGCCAGCTCGTGAACCGCCACGGCACGATCGGCCTCGGCGCGAATCGCCTCGGTCGGAGAGATCACCGACCAGAGACCGGCGAGCCGGTCCAGCCTGGTCCGTGTTTCGGCGGCCTGCTCCGTACTGATGGAACCTTCCCGCTGTCGACGGCGAATCGCCGAATGACACTCGACCGGGGTCCCCCACCAGACGAACATCTTTCGTTCGTTTATCTTTCGTTCGTTTTCGAACCCATCATGACTATCGACAGTTGACCAATGTGTCAACTCTGCAACGATTCGGCTACCGCAGTAGGTCCCTTGCCATGTGGCCGACCCGTACCGCCAGCATCTTGAGGAAGTTCTCGAGCAGGGTGCAGACCAGGTCCGGGTCCTCGGCGCGCAGCTGATCGAGGCTCTCGTGGCTGAGGGCCCAGGCGGTGACCTCGGTATCGGCCCGGGAGGTGCCGAGCCGCGATCTGCGGCTGATCAGCGGAATCTCGTTCAGGGTCATGCCGGCCGGCAGGGTGGCGATCCGGTGGAGCTCGCTCGCAGTCTGTCCGGCGAACAGACTGATGCTGCCGGACGCAACCAGAAGCATCTCGTCGGTTTCGGTGTCTTCGACCGAGTAGATCTGCTCCCCGGCCGCGTAGGTTCTCGGCTCGAGCCGCCGGTTGAGCCGGGCGACCTGCTCCGGGCTCATGCCCAGGGTGGCGCCATGCTGCTGGAGGGCCAGCCTGACCGGTTCGGACGCTTCACCGTGTCGCTCGATCAGCTGCCGCTCACACCACTCGAGGCCCGCGTCGAGGTCGGAGAAGCCCTTTGGCGTCTCGAGGTCACGGGCCCGACGGAACCTGGCCAGGGATTCGCTGAACTCCGGCAGACCGTCGAGCGCGGAGAAGACGAGCTCTCCCCCGAGTTCCCCGTAGCTGTCGACCAGGTCGCTGACGATCGGCACGTCGACCTGGTTGATCGCGCGCACTGCGGCCAGATCGATCAGGGTGATGTCGGTGTCCCCGGCCCGGTCGAGGACGTTTCTGGTCACCAGCTCACCACCGGCAAAAGTGATCTCGCCCTGCAGCTCCAGGACCCGGGCCCTGTGGCCGAACTCGCGCAGCACCTCCTGCTCGGACTCGGGCCTCAGCCTCATCGAGCGGGCCTCGGCCAGGGTCCGCTCCGCCCGGACCGGTGGCGGCGGCCGGCGGGCCGGGGTCATCACGTGCAGGTCGAGCTGCCCGGAGAGCTCCTCGCAGACCCTGATCCCGCGCACGCTGTTGCCATGTTCGTCGAGCGGCGGGGAATAGACCGCGATCCCGAGCTGCCCGGGCAGCACGGCGATGATCCCGCCGGCCACCCCGGACTTCGCCGGCAGGCCGACCGAGTAGAGCCAGTCGCCGGCCGCGTCGTACATGCCGCAACTCGCCAGCACGCTGAGCACGTCGCGGACCGTGTCCTCGCGCAGGACCCGGCTCCCGGTCACCGGGTTCACCCCGGTCGAGGCCAGGGTGGCGGCGATCGTGGCCAGGTCGCGACAGTCGACCAGGGTCGAGCACTGGCGGAAGTAGGTCTCGACCACCCCCTCGACCACGCCGCCGGTGCCCTCCTTCAAGACGCCCGAGTTCTGCAGCAGGTAGGCGATCGCCCGGTTGCGGCTGCCGGTCCGGTTCTCGGACTCGTACACCGCCTCGTCAACGGTCAGCTCGCGCCCGGCGAAGGCCGAGTACTCGTTCAGGATGCGGTCGATCGGCTTCTCGAAGCCCAGCGGCTCGATCAGCGAGGCGGTCGCGATCGCGCCGGCGTTGACCATCGGGTTCGGCGGGATGCCGGTGCCCTTCTGGAGGGTGATCGAGTTGAACGCCTCACCGCTCGGCTCGACGTCTACGTGCCGGCGGACCTCCTCCTCCCCGATCGCCTCCAGGGCGAGCGCGTAGGTCAACGGCTTCGAGATCGACTGGATCGTGAACTCCCGGCGGGTGTCGCCGACCTCATAGACGGTGCCCCCGGCGGTGACCAGGGCGATGCCGAACCAGGACGGGTCGGCTGTGGCGAGCTCCGGGATGTAGGAGGCGACTTCGCCGGAGTCGTCTTCGGCGTGGCGGCTGTGGAGGCGCTCGAGCAGTTGCTGGACGGGAGAGAAGGTCTGATCCATGGCCGGAGTATTGCGGGAGCCGACCCCGGACAGGCGGGTCACCCGCCCCGGCCGCCTCGCTTCTTCCGGCGCTCGGTGTGCCGTCGCCACCAACCCGGTACGAACCCGTCCCGGATTTTCAGGAGGAGCCGGCCGGCCGGGGTTTCGGCTCCATGGAGGTCGGGTCTGACCGGTCTCCGGTTTCCTGAAGCCCGCGTAGACTCAAAGACAAGGATCGAGCCGCAGGATGCGGACCGGAAGCGACCAGGAGATTAGCGTCCGTGGAGAAGACTCGCGAAAAACTGACTTTCCCGGTACCTGACATCAACTGCGCCTCCTGCGTGGCCAAGGTCGAGAAGAAGCTGAATCAACTGGACGGGGTCGACGCGGCGGTCAACTTCGCCACGAAGAAGGCGACGGTCGAGTTCGACGGCGACACCTGCAGCCCCGGCGACCTGGCAAGGGCGGTCGACGCGGCCGGCTACACCGCCGATCTGAGCCAGGTAACGGCCGGCCGGAAGCCGGGCGCGGGAGCCGACACCGGTCAGCACCCCGATACCGGCGGCGAGCCCGGTCACGGCACCCCCGATGGTCACGGCGCCGACTCGGTGGCCATGGCCCAGGACCACATGCACCACGCCGTCGCCAGTACGACCACCCTGCGTCACCGGCTGGTCCTCAGTGCGGTCCTGGCCGTGCCGGTCGTCCTGATCTCGATGATCCCGGCACTCCAGTTCGACTACTGGCAATGGGTCGTGCTCGCCCTGACGATCCCGATCGTCTTCTGGTGCGGTCTGCCGTTTCACCGCTCGGCCTGGAAATCGGCCCGCCACGGCACCACCACCATGGACACACTGATCTCGCTCGGCACCCTGGCCGCCTTCTTCTGGAGCCTCTACTCGCTCCTGTTCGGCACCGCCGGCGACGTCGGCATGACCATGACGCTCGAGCTGGTGCCAAACCGGGATGCGGCGCTCGACCACCTCTACTTCGAGACGGCCGCGGTGGTGACTACTTTCCTGCTGGCCGGCCGCTACTTCGAGGACCGGGCCAAGGAACGGGCAGGCAACGCGCTGACCGCACTGGTCGACCTCGGGGCCAAGCACGTCTCGGTGCTCGAGCCCGGCGGCGGCGAATTCAAGATCCCCGTCGAGGAGCTGGCGATCGGCAGCCGGTTCGTGGTGCGGCCCGGGGAGAAGGTGGCGACCGACGGGGTGATCGTCGAGGGCAGCTCGGCGCTCGATGAATCGCTCTTGACCGGCGAGTCGGTACCGGTCGAGCGGACGGTCGGCGAGAAGGTGATCGGGGCCAGCGTCAACTCCGGCGGGCGGCTGGTGGTCGAGGCCGAGCGGGTCGGGTCCGACACCGCTCTGGCCCAGATCGCCCGCCTGGTCGAGGAGGCCCAGACCGGCAAGGCACCGGTGCAGCGGCTGGCCGACCGGATCTCGGCGGTGTTCGTGCCGGTGGTGCTGGTGCTATCGCTGATCACCTTCACCTTCTGGATGATCGAGGGAAGCGGAACCCCGTTCGCGATCAGCGCCGCGGTATCGGTCCTGATCATCGCCTGTCCCTGTGCCCTCGGCCTGGCCACTCCGATGGCGCTACTGGTCGGAACCGGCCGCGGTGCGAGGATCGGGATCCTGATCAAGGGCCCCGAGGTGCTCGAGTCGACCCGCGAGGTAAACACGATCCTGCTCGACAAGACCGGCACCCTGACCAGCGGGCAGATGACCCTGGCCGCGGTCACCCCGGACCCCGAAGCCGGAACCGACCGGGCGACGGCGCTTCGCCTGGTCGGGGCGATCGAGGACGCCTCGGAGCACCCGATCGCCAGGGCGATCGCATCCGGCGCCCGCGAGGAGACCGGTCCACTTCCCCCGGTCGATGGCTTCAGGAACCTGGAGGGCGCCGGGGTCGAGGGCACGGTCGAGGGACACGACCTGCTGGTCGGCCGCCCGAGCCTGATCGCCGAAAGCAGCGGCGAGCTTGCCCCGGCCCTAGCCGAAGCGATCGAGGCAGCCGGGTCCAGTGGTCAGACCGCGATCGCCGCCGCCTGGGACGGCCGGCCGCGGGCCGTGTTCGCGATCACCGACCAGATCAAGCCGACCGCGGCCGAAGCGGCCCGCGAGTTCGGGCGTCTCGGGCTGGAGCCGATCCTGCTGACCGGTGACAACGAGACCACCGCCCGGGCGGTCGCCGACGAGGTCGGGATCGAGAAGGTGATCTCCGGGGTGATGCCGGCCGGCAAGGTCGACGCGGTCCGCGAGCAGCAGGAACGTGGCCGGGTGGTGGCGATGGTCGGCGACGGGGTGAACGACTCCCCGGCCCTGGCCCAGGCCGACCTCGGCATCTCGATCGGGACCGGGTCCGACGTGGCGATCGAGGCCAGCGACCTGACCCTGGTCTCGGGCGATCCCCGCGGGGCCGGCGATGCGATCCGGCTGAGCCGGGCGACACTGAGGACGATCAAGTCGAATCTCTTCTTCGCCTTCCTCTACAACGTGATCCTGATCCCGGTGGCGATGACCGGTCTGCTCAATCCGATCCTGGCCGGGGCGGCGATGGCGCTCAGCTCGGTCTTCGTGGTCTCCAACTCGCTTCGCCTGAGGAGGTTCCGGGCCGATCGTGGCTGAACCGATCCCTCTCTCCGCCGAGGACCGCATGATCCTCGAGAAGGAGGATCCGAAGGTGGCCGGACACGCGTGCAAGGTGATCCGGCTCGAATCGCCCGGAGTCGAATTCGAGGCGCTGTATTCGATGGTCGACCAGCGGATCCGCTCGGTCCCCGAGCTTTGCTCACGGCTTTCCGTCGAGCACGGTCCTCCCAGCTGGGTGCAGGACGAGGGCTTCAGCCTGGAGCGACATCTCTTCCCCTGGAACGAGGGGTCCCCGATTCCGGAGATCGCGATCCCGGAGGTCACCGCCGAGCTCTTCATGAAGCGGCTGGACCGTGCCCACCCGCTCTGGGCCACCCATGTCGCCCGGCTCGAAGACGGTGGGTCGGTCCTGATCTCGCGAACCCATCACGCCCTGGCCGACGGGGCCACGGTGATGCGCTTTGCCCGCGAGACGCTCTGGGACGAGCAGGCGGGAGCCGAGTCCCCGGCGAACGCAGCCGCCAGGCAGGCCGACTCCGAGCGCCGCAGGGAGCACCTGCTCCGGGTGTACGAGCACGAGTTCACCCGTTCCGGCGACCGTTCCCCGTTCGACGGCGAGATCGGACCCGACCGGAAGATCTCGTTCGCCACGGTCCCGCTGGGCGAGCTGCACGACACGGCCAAGAGAGCTACCGGGGCGACCCTGAACGACGCCGTGCTGGCGGTTCTGGCCGGTGCGTTCGAGCATTGGCTCGAATACCAGGATGGACAGAGCCCCGAGGAGATCCGGGCCAAGGTGCCGGTCAGCCTGCACCGCGGTGACGATCACGCCGGCAACCGGGACTCCTTCTTCACGGTCACGCTTCCGCTCGACGAACCGGACCCGATGGCCCGGCTGTCACAGATCAGGACCGAGACCGCCGAGCGCAAGTCCAACCGCGACGCGATGACCCTCGACCGCTGGTTCCAGCGTGCGGCCGTCGTCTCGAACCGCCTGACCGGCCTGCTGAAGCGCTTCGGCGAGGATCCCCGTCGCTTCGCGGTCAACGTTTCCAACGTGCGCGGCCCCGGCGACCCGGTCAGGATCCTCGGTACCCCGGTGAGCTCGATCCATACGATCGCCGAGATCGCCGAGCGGCACGCCCTGCGGGTCGGGGTGATCACCTACGACGACCAGATCAATTTCGGGTTCTGCGCCGACCCCGGGGTCGTGTCCGATGTCGAACGAATGTCGGAAGGGGTTGACCTCGCCGCCGGCAGACTGATCGCCGCGGCCGTCTGAGCGCCCTCTGGCGGCCGCGAACCGCACGGGCCTCGGGGGTCGGCCCGCCGCCCTAGGACCCGAGGCGGTCGCGGAGGCCGGCCAGCTCGGCCCGCAGCTCGGCCACTTCCTGCTCCAGGCGATCGATCCGCCCGGCTTCTCCGGGAGCGCCCGGGGTTACTCCGGGCGCGCCTCCGGCCGGACCCGGAGTCGGGGCGGCGGCCGACGCGCTCCGGCCGGACCGGGATCCGAAGCCGGGACCGGTGCGGCTCCGGTGGGGGCCGAATCCGTCGCCGTCGCGGGGGCCGAATCCGTCGCCTCCGTACCGGCGTCGGGATCGTCGGGCCGGCCGCCCAGGAGCTGGCGGTAGCGCTCCTCCTTCTGACCGGGCCGCCGGTCGAGCCGGTCGACCAGATCGCGGCCGATCAGGGCGTCGAGCGTGGTGTGGATCGCGTCGAGATCGTGGAAGGCGAAAAGCCGCTCGCTTCGCTGCTTGAGCTCGCCCGGGGTCTGCGGGCCGCGCAGCATCAGGACCGCGAGGACCGCGAGCTGGTCCTGGTCGAGGCTCAGCTCGGTGTCGACCAGCTGGCGGTACTTGGAGGCGCGGCTGGTGTGCCCTGAGGCCGAGCGGATCCAGCGGCGGCGCCCGAGCTCGCCCAGGGCGTGGCGCACGGTCGCTTCGTCGTATTCGACCACCGGGTCGCGGTTGGTCGACTGGTTGCAGGCGAGCCGCAGGGCGTTCAGGGTCAGCGGGTACTGGTCGGGGGTGGTGCGCTGCTTCTCGAGCAGGCACCCGAGCACCCGGATCTCGGTTTCATCGGGTCCGGTCATGGCCCAAACCTACCGGTCACCAGCGCGGGAGACCGGCGGGTCGGTCAACGGTACCTGCGCCACAGGTCCCTGACCCTTTCGACCCGTTCGTCGTCCGCTCCCAGCACCGCCTCCAGCCATCGGAAGGTCTCGGCACGGTCGATCAGATCGGTTCCGACCAGCATCTGCTCGATATCGATCCAGTCCTTGGCACGGCCATAGGCGGCCTTGCAGACCAGCAGGTGCTCGGGGGCCAGGACGGGAATCTTGGTGTCACCGAATTCGACGGCCCTGGCCGACTCCTGCATTGCCTCGTGAAACGGGTCGTAGGAGAAGAAGAGGTCGACCGGGTTCCTGCCCCAGTCCGTTCGCGTCTGGCCTTCACGCTCGACCTCGCCCGGGCCGGCCCTCCCCTCGATTCCGAGTCCGCCGAGCACCTCGATCACCGATTCGTATTCGCCGGCATCGACGAAAAGGTTGATGTCGATGTCGACCGTCGCCCTCGGCTCGGCGTAGTAGGCGAGCGCGATCGCTCCACCGAAAGCGTGCGCCATCCGGTTTTCCGAGAGCGCCAGGTCGAGCGCGACCACCTTCTGTGGAAGTGAGAGGTCGTCCATCTTCAGACCGACTTGATCCCGGGGAAACCCGGGGTGGAACCGCTCCGGTCGGGTGCCGGCAGGTGATCGGCGAGCAGCAGCAGGTCGACCAGGGCATCGGAGCGCTCCCGCTGGGATGCCCCGATCCATCCGGACATCGCACTGACCGCATCGGATACCGGCTCGGAGCCATTGCCCAGCGATTCCGCCAGCAGCTTCGAGATCGCGGCCCGCGGTCTCTCACCGCGGGAGAGGCTCCGCAGCAACTCGCCTCCGGCCTGATCGGCCGGCGCCGCGTTCACCGGAGCTCCGGCGCGGGCCGCCATCCGGCGCAGGTCGGCTTCGTCCAGTTCTCCGGATACCCGCTGCCGGATCAGCTCGATCGTCTCGCGGTCGAGTTCCCTGAAACCGGCCAGGGTCCGGCTCCGTGGCCCGTCTGGAGTCCTCGAAGACTCCCTCGCTTCCCAGGTTCCGTTCTTGCGGGCGACTACGTACATGTAGTGGTAATTATACCCACTACAAGTTGGAGGGCAGACTATTTGCGCTTCAGGTCGGCCCCTGTCCTCGATTCGCCGCCCTCGCCCCGGGGGACACAGGCCCGCCCCGGGAAGCACAGGCCGGCTCCGGCGGAATCAGGCCCGCTCGGGGGGATTCAGCCCGGCGGCGCGGATCACTTCGGCGGTGGCCTGAGGCACGGTCAGCTTCTCCTCGGCGACTTTCTGCTCGGCCTCGGCGATCGCTTCGGGTACGCCTTCCCGGTCGTGGAACGAGGCCAGCACCGCCTCGCCGATCATCGACTCGAGCCAGCGCTGGCGCTGGCGCAAACGGCGCTCAGTCAGCTGGTCGGTCTCTTCGAGCAGCCGGCGGTGGGCCTCGATCGACTCCCAGATCTCCGGCAGGCCGGTGCCTTCGGTCGCGCTGGCCATCAGGACGGGGGTCTCCCAGCCCTCGGTCGAGGGCGGCAGCATGCGCAGCGCCTGGCGGTAGTCGCCACGGGCCCGCTTGGCATCGGTCACCCGGTCGCCGTCGGCCTTGTTGACCACGACCAGGTCGGCCAGCTCCATGATGCCGCGCTTGATGCCCTGGAGCTCGTCGCCGGCCCCGGGGACCAGCAGCAGGCAGAGGCAGTCGACCAGTTCGGCCAGTTCGGCCTCGGACTGCCCGACCCCGACCGACTCGACGATGACCACGTCGTAGCCGGCCGCCTCGCAGAGCAGCATCGCCTCGCGGGTCTTGCGGGCGATCCCGCCGAGCATGCCCGAGGTCGGCGAAGGACGGATGTAGGCATCCTCGTGGACGGCCAGCCCCTGCATCCTGGTCTTGTCACCGAGGATCGAGCCGCCGCTGCGTGAGCTCGAGGGGTCGATCACGAGTACGGCCACCTTCAGCCCCTGCTCGATCAGCCAGAGGCCGAGCGCCTCGATCGCGGTCGACTTGCCGGCTCCCGGCACGCCGGTGATGCCGACCCGGCGGGCCCCTCCGGTCCGCGGCAGAAGCTCGGCGATCAGTTCCTGGGCGGCCTCCTGGTCTTCGGGCAGCCGGCTCTCGGCCAGGGTTATCGCCCGCGAGAGAGCCGCCCGGTCACCTTCGACCACGCCGCTTTTCAGCTCTTCGACCGAAGCGCGCTCGGACACGTTCTCCCGATCAGGCGGCGGGGGTCTGGATGTCGACGCCGTGGCGCTCGATCAGCAGCGCGAGCAGTTCGCCGGCGGCCTCCCCGATCACGGTCCCGGGCGGGAAGATCAGATCGGCCCCGGCCTCCCTGAGCGGCTCGAAGTCGACCGGCGGGATCACTCCCCCGGCGACGATCGCGATGTCCCCGCGGTCCTCCTCGTCGAGCGCCTTGCGGAGCGCCGGGACCAGGGTCAGGTGGCCGGCCGCAAGGGTGCTGACCCCGACCGCGTGCACGTCGGCCTCGACCGCCTGGCGGGCGACCTCCTCCGGGGTCTGGAACAGCGGGCCGATGTCGACGTCGAAACCGATGTCGGCGAACGCGGTGGCGATCACCTTCTGGCCGCGGTCGTGGCCGTCCTGACCGATCTTGGCGACCAGGATCCGCGGGCGGCGCCCCTCGGCCCGCTCAAATTCTTTGACCAGCTCTTTCGTGTTCGAGAAGGAATCAGAACTCACACCGACCTCCTGCTGGTAGACGCCAGCGATCGACTTGATCTCGGCCGCATGGCGACCGTACTCCTTTTCCAGAGCGAGGCTGATTTCCCCGACCGTTGCATAAGCGCGGGCGGCGTTGACCCCGAGCTCGAGCAGGTTGCCCTCTCCCGAGGCGGCGGCGTTGGTCAGCTGCTCGAGCGCAGCATCGACCGCGCCCTGGTCGCGCTCGGCCTTGAGCCGCTCCAGCTTGGCCAACTGTGCCGCGCGGACCTCTTCGTTGTCGATCTTCAGCACGTCGACCATCGTGTCCTCTTCCGGCCGGTAGGAGTTGACCCCGACCACGGTCTGCTGGCCGGAATCGATCCTGGCCTGGGTGCGGGCGGCCGACTCCTCGATCCTCAGCTTGGGGATGCCCTTGGCTATCGCCTCGGTCATGCCGCCGGCCTCCTCGATCTCCTTCATGTGGGCAAGTGCTTTGCGGGCGAGCCGGTCGGTCAGGTACTCGACGTAGTAGCTGCCGGCCCAGGGGTCGACCGTCCGGGTCGTGCCCGACTCCTGCTGCAGGAAGAGCTGGGTCTGGCGGGCGATCCGGGCCGAGAAGTCGGATGGCAGGCCGAGAGCCTCGTCGAGCGCGTTCGAGTGCAGCGACTGGGTGTGGCCCTGGGTCGCGGCCATCGCCTCGACGCAGGTCCGGACCACGTTGTTGTAGGCGTCCTGGGCGGCCAGGCTCCAGCCCGAGGTCTGGCAGTGGGTACGGAGCGACATCGACTTCGGGTTCTTCGGGTCGAACTGCTTCATCAGCGAGGCCCAGAGCAGGCGGCCGGCCCGCATCTTGGCCACTTCCATGAAGAAGTTCATGCCGATCGCCCAGAAGAAGGAGAGCCGCGGGGCGAAGAAGTCGATGTCGAGACCGGCGTCGAGGCTGGCCTTGACGTACTCGACCCCGTCGGACAGCGTGTAGCCGAGCTCGAGGTCGGCGGTCGCCCCGGCCTCCTGCATGTGGTAGCCGGAGATCGAGATCGAGTTGAATCGGGGCAGCTCCTCCGAGGTGTAGGCGATGATGTCGGAGACGATCCGCATCGAAGGCTTGGGCGGGTAGATGTAGGTGTTCCGCACCATGAACTCTTTGAGGATGTCGTTCTGGATGGTGCCGGTCATCTGGTCGTGCGGTACGCCCTGTTCCTCGCCGGCGACGATGAACAGCGAGAGCACCGGCAGCACGGCGCCGTTCATGGTCATCGAGACGCTCATCTCTTCCAGCGGGATGCCGTCGAACAGGGTCCGCATGTCATAGATCGAGTCGATCGCGACCCCGGCCATGCCGACATCGCCGGCGACCCGCGGGTGGTCGGAGTCGTAGCCGCGGTGGGTCGCCAGGTCGAAGGCGATCGAGAGGCCCTTCTGGCCGGCCGCCAGGTTGCGGCGGTAGAACGCGTTCGACTCTTCGGCGGTCGAGTAGCCCGCGTACTGGCGGATCGTCCAGGGCCGGTTGACGTACATGTTCGGGTACGGGCCACGCAGGTAAGGGGCGAAGCCGGGCTTGGTGTCGAGGAAGTCGAGCCCCTCCAGCGCCTCCGAGGTGTAGGCCGGATCGAGCTCGATCCCCTCCGGGGTCTCCCAGTGGACCGGGTCGACCTCGAGGCCGGGTTCGGTCCGGGCGGTCTCGGCCGCCTGCTCGAGGATCCCTTGCAGCTCTTCGACGTCTGCCGGCCCGCTCTCGACCCCGCCAAGTTCGATGTCCGAGAAATCGGGTATCCGCGGGGCGCTCATCGGGCGTCCCCTTCTGCCCCGGTGGCGCCGTGACCGGTCGCCCCGACGGTCTCCGGCGGCACTTCGACTCCCAGCCTGCCGAGCGCGGCCGTCAGGACCTCGACCATGTCGACGCCGTTCCTGACGATCTCGTCGGCCCCGGCCGCCCGGTTCAGCTCAGGGGTCGAGTTGACCATGTAGACGTACCCGGCCCCGGCCGCCCGCAGCGACTCGACCAGCTCGCCCACCTCCTCCGGCTTCTCGTCCCGGCCGGCGCAGACCGCGGCCAGCCTGAACCCGCCCGCCCGGAAGACCTCGGCCTGTTCGGAAGTGCCTGCCAGCGCGCCGCTCGGGACGGTCTCGATCCCGGCGACCTCGAAAAAGCTCTTGGCCCAGTTGGCCAGGTTGACGTGCTCGGCGACCTCTCCCATGCAGGCCAGATAGATCTGGGGGCGCTCGCTGCCGGCCGACTCGCGGGCGGCCACCGTATCGCGAAGGTGCTCGAACGGCGCCGCGTCGGGACGGGGCTCCAGCGGCTCGATCGAGCGCGGCCCGCCCGGCTCTCCGTCGCCCAGCTCCCGGTCGGCCGGCGCGGCCCCGTCGGCCAGCGCGGCCGTCATCTCGTCGATCCGGGCGCCGGCCGCGGCCAGCGAGATCGCCTTCTCGA
The DNA here is from genome assembly GCA_963766115.1 of uncultured Solirubrobacterales bacterium. Taxonomy (GTDB): domain Bacteria; phylum Actinomycetota; class Thermoleophilia; order Solirubrobacterales; family 70-9; genus 67-14. The sequence continues at coordinate 362,792 of CAVXYR010000004.1, read as the reverse complement.
GCTGCCCCCCCGGCCCGGTCCCGGCGATCTCGGCGATCCCACCCGGCTCCGGTCGCTCAGCCAGGCGTGCCTGGTCGATCCGGGCCAGCGCCTCGCGGTCGACCGGCTCGGGCGGCGAGGTGCCGTCATCGCCCAGCAGGGGGAATTCGTTGACCCCGGTCATCACCCGGGTCCGGTGGATCAGCTCTTCCCGGCGGCCGTCGGCCGAGCCGGCCAGGGCATCGGCGATCAGACCGGAGCGGAGCGCGGCCAGGGCGCCGCCCTCCTTTTCGATCGCAGTGAAGCAATCCCAGCCGGAACGGGCGACCTCGTCGGTCAGGACCTCCCCGTACCAGGAGCCGGCCACCGGATCGGCGATCCGCCCGAGCGAGGCCTCGTCCTGGAGCACGATCTGGGTGTTGCGGGCGATCCTCCGGCCGAGATTGGACGGCAGTCCGAGAGCCCGGTCGAACGGCGTCACCGTGATCCCGTCGGCGCCGCCGGTCCCGGCGGCGAAAGCTGCGGTGGTCACCCTCAGCATGTTCACCCAGGGATCGACCGCGGTGATCATCCGGGCGGTCGTCTCGCCGTAGGTGGCGGAATGCCTCGCCCCCGGCTCGACTCCGCACTGCTCGAGGACCCTCGCCCAGAGCCGGCGGACCGCCCGGAACTTGGCCATCTCGAGGAACTGGTCCGGCCCGGCGGCCAGGGTGAACTCGATCTGGGTGGCCGCCGCTTCCGGCTCGAGACCCGCGGCGAGCGCCGCCCGCAGGTGCTCGACCCCGGTCGCGACAGCGATGCCGAGTTCCCAGGAGGTGCTGGCGCCGGCCTCGACATAGATACCGGTGTCGACGCCGAGCGCCCGTACCCCGGGCATGCCCCGGCTGACTTCGAGCGCCATGCCGGCCGCCTGCGCCAGGGCCTGCTCGGGTGAAACGGGAAGGCTGCCCTCGCGGGCCAGGGTGCCGAGCGGGTCGGCCCTGAACGAGCCGAGCGCCCGGTCGGGCGCAATCCCGGTCTCGCGCCAGTGGGCGGCCAGGAGCGCGGCTGCCGGCAGCGCGGCCCCTCCGGAATCGAGTGCGATCCCGGCCATGTCGAGATAGACGCCGTCCAGGACCTGGCTCAGATCATCGAGATCCGAGATCGCGATGCCGTCGTCGCCGCGGGTGTCCCCGAAAGCCGGGTCCCCGGGGCCGATTCCCATGCGGGCGGCCCGGTCGAGCCGGAGGGTTACTTCGGTGACCCCGCCGCTCAAGTCCTCGAGGATCTCGCGGTTGGCGGCCGCCCGGTCGGGATGACCGTGCTGCTGGCGGATCTGCCAATGCCGGCCTGCCCTGGTCCCGCGAACGAACGGCGCCTTACCCGGCAGGCCGGCGGGATCGGGGGCGAGCGCGTCTTCGGGCGTATAGAGCCACTTGGCCTCGATCCCCTCTTCGAGCGTCGTGGCGAGCTCGGACGCGGAATCGCCGCCGCCCGCCTTCTCGCTCCACTGCTCGTATGAAACCGGGTCAAACCCGGCGGCGAGCGGCTCAGGCATCGCTGGGGGACGGGGTAAACATGGACTCCACAGGGTATCTGCCCGGCCCGGGCCGATGCCGCCATCCCCGGCGGCGCGGTGCGACGAACGCGGCCGGGATTCTCCGGCTTTGCCGTCACCGGCGTTCGGCCCTATGCTGACGAGGCTTGGCTAAAGACGAGAAAGAGTACGAAGAACTCCCGCGGGTCTCCTCGGAACGGTTCAAATTCGCCCGGGTGAGCGAGAACCCCTACCGGGCGGTCACCCAGCGACTGGCCCTGGCTCTCATCCTGCTGATCCTGCTGGCCACGATCACCTTCGTCGGCCGGGACGGTTACACCGATTCGGCCGGCGGCGACACCCCGCTGACCTTCGTCGACGCGCTCTACTACGCGACGGTGACCATCACCACCACCGGCTACGGCGACATCGTCCCGGTGACCCAGGCCTCGCGGCTGGTCACCACGCTCGTGGTCACCCCGCTGAGGATTCTCTTCCTGGTTCTGCTGGTAGGCACTACTCTTGAGCTCGTGGCCGACCGATCGAGATTCCTGTACCGCCTGCGCAGCTGGAAGAAAGACCTTGACGATCACGTCGTGGTCTGCGGCTTCGGGGTCAAGGGCCGGTCGGCCCTCGAGTACCTGGCCAATCACAACTCGAAACGGGCGGCGGTCGCGATCGACACCTCCGAAGAGGCGCTCGAGCTGGCCAACAGCATGGGGATCAGCGGCATCCTCGGCGAGTCGTTCGACACCGAGATCCTGCGCGCAGCCGAGGTCGAAAAGGCCGGCATGGCGATCGTCTCACTGAGTACCGACGAACTCACGATCCTGACCATCCTCCGGGTGCGCGAGCTGAACAAGAAGGCGAAGATCGTCGCCTCCTGCCGGGAGGAGCAGAACGTGGAGCTGCTGAAGCGCTCCGGCGCGACCGAAGTGATCGTCTCGGCCAGCTCGGCCGGCCGCATCCTCGGCATGGCCGCCCAGGCTCCGGAGGCGGCCAAGGTCGTAAACGAGCTGCTGACCTTCGGCCACGGTCTCGACATCAACGAGCGGACGGTGACCGCGAGCGGCGAGCCGCTCAACCGCAGCACGGCCGAGACCACGATCGCGGTGGTCCGCGACGAAAAGGTCATGCAGCCCGGCGACGAAGCCTGCCTGCCACTCCGCCCGGGCGACCAGTTGATCTATATCGATGAGGAAGCCCCGGCAGGCGCCGAAGACGGCGTCACCGTCTGAGTCCACGGCCCCGCGAACCGGCCGAGCGCGGCCGGTCGTCACCGAACCGGGTGATGCCGGGCTTGCCCCCGCATCTATGATCCGGGACATGGAGAAAGGCTCGAGCAGGACTCGAAAACAGGCCGCGAATTCAACGGCAAGATCGCACTCGACATCCGGGACTCGAATCCGGACTGGGGCCCGTACCTGGCGCCGAGTGCCAGAGGAGGGCGCTCCGAATGTGCTGATGATCGCCTGGGACGACGTCGGCTACGCGACCATGGACTGCTTCGGCGGGCCGGTCAAGGCCCCGACGATGAAGCGCATCGCCGACATGGGGGTCAAGTTCTCCAACTTCCACACGACCGCGCTCTGCTCGCCGACCCGGGCATCGCTTCTGACCGGCCGCAACGCGACCACCAACGGCATGGCGACGATCGCCGAGTTCGCCTCCGGCTTCCCGGGGATCTCCACCCGGATCCCGTTCGAGAGCGGCTTCATCTCCGAGGTTCTGGGCGAGCAGGGCTACAACACCTACTGCGTCGGCAAGTGGCACCTGACCCCCGGGCGAGGAGTGCAACCTCGCCGCCTACAAGGGCCGCTGGCCGCTCGGTCGCGGCTTCGAGCGCTTCTACGGCTGGCTCGGCGGCGAGACCAACTCCTGGTACCCGGATCTCGTGCACGACAACCATCAGGTCGATCCGCCGGGGCGTCCGCAGGACGGCTACCACCTGGCCGACGACCTGTCGGACAAGGCGGTCCAGTTCATCCAGGACGCCAAGGTGATCGACCCGGACAAGCCGTTCTTCATGTACTTCGCGCCGCAGGCCGGTCACGCTCCGCACCTCGTGCCGGACGAGTGGGCCGACAAGTACAAGGGCGTCTTCGACGACGGCTACGAAGCGATCCGTGACGGCATCCTCGCCCGGCAGAAGGAGCTCGGCCTGCTGCCCGAGGACACCGAGCTCTCGCCGATCAACCCGCACGGCGAGCCGCGGCGCAAGGGCCCCGACGGCCAGCACTGGCCGCTGCTCGACACGGTCCGCCCGTGGGACTCGCTGAGCGACGACGAGAAGCGCCTGTTCACCCGGATGGCCGAGGTCTACGCCGGCTACATCTCCTACTACGACGACCGGCTCGGCCGGATCCTCGACCACCTCGAGGAGACCGGCGAGCTCGACAACACGCTGATCGTCGCGATCTCCGACAACGGGGCCAGCGGCGAGGGCGGGCCGAACGGCAGCTTCAACGAGTGGCGCTTCTTCAACGGCATCGCCGATACGGCCGAAGAGACCTTCAAGCACATCGACGAGCTCGGCACCCCGGCCTCGAACAACCACTACAACACCGGCTGGGCCTGGGCGCTGGATACGCCGTTCCCCTACTGGAAGCGCTGGGCCGGCTACGAAGGCGGAACCGCCGACATGTGCCTGGTCGCCTGGCCGGCGAAGATCAAGGCCGACGGGCAAGTTCCGCGACCAGTACATCCACGCGGTCGACGTCGTGCCGACGATCTACGAACTGCTCGACATCGAGCCGCCGGAGACGATCAACGGCTACCTGCAGAACCCGATCGAAGGCGAGAGCTTCGCCGCGGCATTGACCGACCCCGACGCGCCCGGAAAGAGCACGCAGTTCTACACGATGCTCGGCCAGCGCTCGATCTACCACGAGGGCTGGCTGGCCTGCACGATCCACCCGCCGCTTTCGGGCTGGGGCAAGTTCGAGCAGGACGAGTGGGAGCTCTACCACCTCGAGAAGGACCGCTCACAGACCAACGAACCTGGCCGACGACGAGCCCGAGCGCCTGCGGCGAGCTGAAGAACCTCTGGTTCTACTACGCCGGTATCTACAACGGCCTTCCGCTGGACGACCGCTCGGCGATCGAGCAGGTCCTGGCCGAGCGGCCGACCCCGGCGCCGCCGCGGGATCGGTACGAATTCTTCCCCGGCGCCTCTGATGTGCCGGAGTCTGCCGGTCCGCGGATCAACGGCCGCTCCTACAAGATCGCCGCCGGGGTCAACGGTCGAATCGGCCGACGCCGAAGGGCGTGCTCTGGGCGGCCGGCGGAGTCGCCGGGCGGCCACAGCCTCTACATCAAGGACGGCCGCCTGCAGGTACACCTTCAACTGGGTCGGCTCGACCCTCCAGGACGTGGTCGCCGACGCGGAGATCTCACCCGGGCGCCGCATGTCTACGCGGCCGAGTTCACGGTCGAGGGCAAGAGCGAGGACCCGAAGATGCCCGGCGCCGAAGGCACGCTGACCCTCTACTGCGACGACGAGGCGATCGGCTCCGAGCAAGATCGTCACCCAGCCGGGCGACTTCTGCCTGACCGGTGACGGGATCTGCGCCGGCCGCGACAGCGCCTCGGCGGTCACCCCGGAATACGAAGCTCCGTTCCCGTTCACCGGCGGCAAGCTCGACAAGGTCGTGGTCGACCTCTCCGGCGAGCCCTACATCGACCACGAAGCCGAGGTCCGGGCCTGGTTCGCGATCGACTGACCCGCCCCTTCCCGGTTCCGGGAAGGCCTGCCCTCCTGGCGATCAACGCAGCGTCCCGTTCCGAATCAGATAGTGGGTCGCCATTGCGAAATACCCGATTCGGTTCGGCGGGAGCCGGTCAGTCGGCGAGTTCGACCTTGGTGATCACCTGAGGCTCGACCGGCATGTCGCGGCCGTCGGTCTCGGTCGCCTCGATCGCGTCGACCACGTCCATCCCGGCGGTCACCTGGCCGAAGACGGTGTGCTTGCCGTCGAGCCACTCGGCGGACGGGGTGGTGACGATGAAGAACTGCGAGCCGTTGGTGTTCGGCCCGGCGTTGGCCATCGCCAGCGCTCCGCGAACGATCTTGTTGTCGTTGAACTCGTCCTCGAACGTGTAGCCCGGGCCGCCGGTTCCTACGCCGTCCGGGCAGCCGCCCTGGATCATGAAGTCCTTGATCACCCGGTGAAAGACCAGGTCGTCGTAGAAGCCCTCGCCCGAGAGCTTGCGGAAGTTCTCGACCGTTTTCGGCGCGTCCTCGTCAAAGAACTCGACCTCGATGGCCCCGGCAGTGGTGTTCAGCGTTGCTTTCGACATGGCCGGACCATACCCACCTCGCCGTCCGGGCCACATCCGCCGGCGTCCGGGCCGGCCGGCAGCGGTCAGAGCCCGAGTCCGCGGACCCCTTCTTCATGGAATCCGAGGTGATGGCCGAGCTCGTGGCGGACGGTGCGCTCGACCTGGGCGGCCAGCAACTCCCTGTCGTGGCCGAAATCGCGGGTCAGGGTGTCACGAAAGATCACGATGCGGTCCGGCCAGTTGTCCCGGGCGATGCCGTCGCCCCAGTAGAGGCCGTAGGCATGCCGCTCCCGGCCCTTGTCCGAGATCACCACCGGGACCTTGTCGATCTCCTCGCGGAACTGGTCGGGAAGGTTGTCGATCGCCGCCGCGACCATCGCCTCGAACTCGTCTTCTGTCACCCCGGAGGACATGGGCACATTCTGACATCCGCAACCGGCCGGGACGACGATCGCGCGCCCCGGAATGACAAACCGCATGCAACCGGCGGGCTTTCGCGGCGGGATTTCGAGCCCTCGCGTATGGTGCGACACCGCAACCGGGGCTGCCCTGCCCGGTTCTCACTACCCATGGTCGTTGCCCGATACTCAAGACTCGCTGCGCTGGCAGCCCTCTGCGTGGCCGTCTGCGCCTCGTTCGCCCTGACCGGACGGGCGCAGGCCGACCTGCTCAAGCCGCCGACCGGCAAGGTCTTCTTCGGGGTCACCGACACCGGGATCGGAAACGACTTCCGTGACTTCGCCCAGGACGTGGGCAAGCACCCGTCAGTGGTCCAGACCTTCCACCCCTGGGGCAACACCCTGCATCGGGCGATGCCGCGCTGGAGGGCGATCCGGGCGCGACCGATGCTTCACATCACGACCCGTTCCGACTCCGGGACCGAGCTGATCAACCCCCGCCAGATCGCGCTCGGCAAAGGCGACGACTACCTGCTCCGGCTCAACCGCTCGCTCGCCCGCAACCAGATGCGGGCCTACATCCGCCCCCTGGGAGAACCCAACCGCTGCCTCAACTACTACGCCGGCGTCGACTGCTCGGGCAACGTTCGCGGCGGCTCATATGCCTTCAAGTGGTACCGCTCGGCCTTTCGCCGGATCGCGATCATCATCCGCGGCGGGGCCAAGCGGGGCAGGATCAACGCCAGCCTGAAGAAGATCGGTCTGCCGAAGGTCTACAAACGAAGCAAGAGCAAGACTCTTCCGCGGATCCTGCCGAAGGCACCGGTCGCGATGGTCTGGAGCCCGCTACCGGCCGGTTCGCCGACCGTAAAGGTCAACCGGCCGAAGAACTACTGGCCCGGTACCGACTGGGTCGACTGGGTGGCGACCGACTTCTATTCCCGCTACGGCAACTGGAAACACCTGAAGAAGTTCTACGTCAAGTGGTCTCTGGGCAAGAGGCGCCCGATGGCGCTGTCCGAGTTCGGGCTCTGGGGCAAGGACAAACCCGGTTTCATCAAGAAGATCTTCCGATTCGTCAAGAGCCGCAAGCAGATGCGGATGATGGTCTACTACCAGGACTTCGGGACCTCGAACGAGTTCCGGATCCAGAACTTCCCGCGTGGCCGCAAGACCCTGAAGAAGTTCATCTCGGCCGAGAAATTCCCCAGGTTCGCGCCGTACTACCCGCGCGACTAGACAGTTCCCCGACGCCGGCAACCGCCGGACCGGCCTAGCGGAAGGCCGGGATGCCGGTCAGCGCCATGCCGACCGAGAGGGTGTGGATCTCGTCGGTTCCTTCGTAAGTGAAGACCGACTCGAGGTTGTTGGCGTGGCGCATCACCGGGTACTCGAGGGTCACCCCGTTGGCGCCGAGCAGCGAACGGGCCGACCGGGCCACGGCCAGCGCCGCGCGTACGTTCTGCCGCTTGCCCATCGAGATCTGTTCGGTGGTCAGCTGACCGTCGTCTTTGAGCCGGCCGAGGTGGAGCGCCAGCAGGTATCCCTGCTGGACCGCCGCCGCCATGTCGGCCAGCTTGGCCTGGGTCAACTGGAACGAAGCGATCGGCACCCCGAACTGCTCACGGGTCAGCGAGTACTCGAGCGCCGCCTCATAGCTCGCGCCGGGCGGCCCCGACCACACCCCAGACGATGCCGTAGCGGGCCTCGTTCAGGCAGCTGAGCGGTCCCTTGAGCGACTGGACCCCGGGCAGACGGCTCGAATCCGGCACCCGGACGCCGTCGAGGATCAACTCCGAGGTGACCGAAGCCCTGAGTGAGAGCTTGCCGTGCATCTCGGGAGCGGAGAAGCCCTCCATCCCGGGCTCGACCAGAAAGCCCTGGACGCCGTCGTCGGTCCTGGCCCAGACCACCGCGACATCGGCGATCGAGCCCGACGTGATCCACATCTTGGCCCCGTTGATGACCCACTCGTCACCGTCCTGCCTGGCGGTGGTCCGCATGCTTCCCGGGTCGGATCCCGAGTCCGGCTCGGTCAGCCCGAAACAGCCGATCTTCCGGCCGGCCGCCATCTCGGGCAGCCAGTTCTGCTTCTGGTCCTCGCTGCCCCACTTCCAGATCGCGAACATCGCCAGCGATCCCTGGACCGAGCAGAACGAGCGCAGGGCGCTGTCACCGGCCTCGAGCTCCATGCAGGCGATCCCGTAGGCGACCGCGCTCGAGCCGGCACAGCCGTAGCCGGTCAGGTGCATGCCGAGCACTTCGAGCTCGCCCAGGGCTTCGGGCACCTCGCGGTCGAACGTGCCCGCCTCGAAATGCCCGTTCACGCCCGGCAGGTACTTCTCGTTGACGTAGCGGGCGACCGTCTCCTTGATCAGGCGCTCTTCGTCGGAGAGCAGCCGGTCTATTTCCAGGAAGTCTTTCGGTTTCACCTTGGGGACATTATGACCGTGTCGGGGCGCGACGGGCCCGGGCTGCCGGGATTCGCCCCCTTCTCCCGCCCGGAGACAGGCCTGCAGGCAGAACCGGTTCCGCTTCGACCGAATTCGCGGATAGAGTCGGGCCATGCAGATCGGCGGAACTCTGGTCAATGCGGTGGTCAGGATCGCGGTCCTGGCGGCCACCTTGGCCCTGGTCTACTTCCTGATCCTCAAGCCGATCCTGGCGACCACCGAGAACATCAGCGAGTCGACCAACGGCAGCGTCCAGCGGGCCTTCGATTCGGTCAACGACGCGTTCAACGGAACACCCCAGAACGGAACCAGGACCGAGATAAGGATCAAGAGCAAGATCAAGGGCGGCTCCGGGGTCGACCACCAGAAGCTGCTCAAGTGCGTTCAGAACGCGAACGGCAACATCAACCGGATCCAGCGCTGCGCAAATCGTTACACGAGGTAGCCCGACCTCCACACCCCCTGACCAGGTCGGACCGCCACATCCCCTGAGCCTCACCCTCTGACCCGGACCGTGACCGCCTTCGAGTGGCCGGTGGCGTAAGGGAAGTACTGCGAGTCGAGCAGGACCGCCCGCAGGCGGATCCGGGCGCGCCCGGTGATGTAGCGGAAGCGGTAGCGGGCGCTGAAACGGCCTCGGCGGTCGGTCCGGGTGACCAGGACCGGGCGCCACCGGCCGGTCGCTCTCTCCAGGTACTGGATCGCGACCAGGTTGCCGCGGTCGGGCCGGCGGGCCCACCCGGCCCTCACCCGGCCCCGCAGCCGGACCCGCCGGCCGGTCCTGAGCCGGCGCGGGCGGGCCCTGAAACGGATCGAACCGGCCACCTGGAGCTCCAGCGGCCCGACCGACGAGCCGGTGAAGCGCTCGCCGCCCCGGAACTCGACCGCGACCCGCCGCGAGGTACCTCTCGGCAGCTCCAGGCCGAAGTAGCCGTCCCGGCCGGTCACCACCGTGCTGACCGAGACGCCGGTCCGAGCACCGAATGCCGGTGTCTCGGTGACCCGAAGCGGCTGCGAGGCGAGCGGCCGGCCGTCGGCCGTGGTGAGCCTTCCGCCCGCCCGGGCGGTCCCGCCGTAGGGGATCCGGAGCGTCGAGCCGCCTGCCCGATGAACGCCGTCGTCGCGCGCGCCACTCAGGCCGGCGGTCAGCTCCGTGGCGGTCCGGCGGGGCGCCCGCAGGGTCATCGCCGAGCCGTTCGCCCGGGTGCCGATCACCGCGAGGTTGCCGGCCCGATCGGCGACCGCCGCCCGGAACTCGTATACGCCCGGCTCGAAGTCATCTCCCGGGAAGCGGGCGACCAGCTCGCGCACGCTCGCCGGGTCCCTGGCCGAGGTCGGCAGGTTGTGCCAGGCACCGCTGCCCTGGAGCCGGTAGGCGATCGATCCACCGGCCACCCCGGAGTGGGCGTCGGCGACCGGGACCCGCAGGATCTCGGGCCGGTCGGCTTCCGGCTCGACGAAGTAGCCACTCGGAGCCCGGTCGTCGAAGCGCAGGGCGGCGGTCGCGGTCGCCGCCCGGCTCAGGTTTCCGGCCCCGTCGATCAACCAGACCGCCACCCGGTACTCGCCCGCTCCCGGCACGGTGATCCCATCGGTCCGGCCCGACCCGTACCGCGACACCGGGCCGGAGTCGTAGCCGTCCGGGCCGGTCACCCGGTACTGGTGACCGACGATCGGCGCACCCGGGGCCTGGTCGGGATCGGTCCAGGCGAGGGCGAAGCCGTTGTGCCGGCGCCAGCGGTCGCCACCACCGACCTCGAGGTCTCTCGGCGCGGTCGGCGGGTTGTTGTCGACCTTGATCAGCCGGTCGGGCGTACAGCCCGCGTTGCCGGCGAAGTCGGTTGCGCAGTGGCGGAGCCGGTGGGTCCCGTCGCTGAACGCGGAAGTCGGGATCGTGTGAACCCCGCCGCCCCCGGTCGGGCAGGGCCGCATCCGGGTGGCCCGCCACTGGCCGGCGATCAGCGCCTTTGCGCAGCCGAGCTCGGTATGGCCGCGGATCGCCCCGTCGATCGAGGTCTGGGCGTAGCGCAGGCCGGATCCCTGGTCCCGGTCGCTGAAGCCGAGCGACTGGTCGCCCCGCAGCCAGCCGGAACCGGTCAAGCCTCCCGAGATCGATGAAGTCGGGAGTATCGAGTCGTCGAGCGTGATGGTCAGCGCCCGCACCCCGGCCAGCGACCTGCCCGAGGCATCGCAGGCCCTGTCGGAGGGACGGGCGCAGAGAAGCCGTGACTCGATCGCCGCCGCATGCGGGGAGAAAGCCTTGTTGAAGTCGCGCCGGGCGGTGTCGGTGCTCTTGAACTCGGCGAACGGCGTGAAGCCGCCCGAAGGGGCGACCGAGCCGATCCGGTGCTGGAAGTTGTCGCGCAGGACCTGCCAGCGGTGGCCGTGCACGGTGACGATCCCGGTCCCGGCCGGGGCCTGCCAGCGCCAGCGGGCGAACCTGGTGCCGCCGACGAAATCGGTCGAACCGCGGGTCTCGCTGCTCAGGTGGACCCCGTCGAAGCCGTCGGCCGAGGCCGGTGTCTGGCAGTAGCTGCTGCGGACGAACTTGTTCGCGCTGGTGTCGAACCAGCCGGCATCGTGACCGACGTGCCAGCCGCACTGGGCGACGGTGTAGCGGGCGGCCGCGGCGCCGTCGACCGAGAGCGCTCCGGACCCGGCCAGGGCGAGCACGGGTGAAAAGCGAGGCGGCCAGCAGCCGTCGCCTCAAAGTCGTTCTGGGCGCCATCTTCATCTCCTCGGGTAGGGGCATCTGCCCCGTCTAGGCGCCGAGCGGCGGGGACTCTCCCCCTCTCTGCCAGAATCAGGCAATGGCCCTACCCACCGAATCAGAGGTAAAAGACAAACTGACCGCGGTGATCGACCCCGAGCTGCGGAAGAACATCGTCGAGCTCGGCATGGTCCGGTCGATCGAGATCAAGCCCGACGGCAAGGTGAACGTGGTGGTCTCCCTGACCACCCCCGGCTGCCCGATCCGTTCGCATTTTCAGGACGCGGTCACCGCCCAGACCTCACAGCTCGACGGGGTGACCGGGGTCGAGGTCGGCTTCGACGTGCTCAGCGACGAGGAGAAATCCAGCCTTCAGCAGACCCTGGGCCGCGGCAAGCTGCCCGCCGGGGCGCTGGCCCAGGTCAGCAACGTGATCTGCGTCGCCTCAGGCAAGGGCGGGGTCGGCAAGTCGACCATGACCGCCAACCTGGCCGCCGCTCTCCAGGCCCAGGGCCACAAGGCCGGCGCGCTCGACTGCGACGTCTACGGCTACTCGATCCCGCGCATGCTCGGGATCAGCGGCAAGCCAGACGTCAACGGCGAACGCAAGATCCTGCCGCCGAATCGGCCACCGGGGTGAAGACGATGTCGATCGGGTACTTCGTCGAGCAGAACTCGGCCGTGGTCTGGCGGGGACCGATGCTCCACAAGGCGATCCAGCAGTTTCTCGAAGACGTCGCCTGGGGCGAACTCGACTACCTGCTGCTCGACCTTCCACCAGGAACCGGCGACATCGCCATGACCCTGGCCCAGCTCCTGCCCCAGGCCAAGATCGCGATCGTCACCACACCCCAGCCGGCCGCCCAGTCGGTCGCCCGGCGCTCCGCCGAGATGGCGAACAAGGTCGACCTCGAGGTGATGGGGGTCATCGAGAACATGTCCGGGTTCACCACACCCGACGGCGAGACCTTCTCGATATTCGGCGAGGGCGGCGGTGGCCTGCTCGCCGAGGAACTCGGCGTGCCGCTGCTGGGAACGATCCCGCTGTCGGAAGAGCTGCGCGAACACGCGGACCGGGGCACGCCGCTGGTCACCGAGCGGCCGGACTCGCCGGCCGGAGAGGCGATCGCCGAAATCGCCCGCCGGATCGTCGCCTCGACCCCCCGCGAGCTGCCGATGGTCCAGGAGCCGCCACCGGCCGCACCGGAGCCGCCGAAGATGGGCGCCAACGCGCGTGAGCTGCCGGTCGTCCAGTAGCGGCGTCGAACGGAGCAGGGGCGGTCACCGGAGCAGGGTCACGCAGGACGACCGCAACCACGGCGGCCCGCCCCTGTTTGAACAGCACATGCCATTTACCCGATTGAACAAGTCTGAATTCCTGGAAACGCGACGTGCCGTCCGGCGCCGGTTCTGCGCGGCCCTGCTCGTCGGCCTGGCCGCGACACTGCTGGGCCTGACCGCACCGGGTGCCCAGGCCGTGCCGAAGGCGCCCAGCGGGTTCCTCGGGATCGTGCCCCAGGAGGGGATCGCCAGAAAAGACACGGCCCGCATGCAGAAGGGCAAGGTCAAGAACCTGCGGATCTCGATCGCCTGGGAATCGATCCAGCCGAACTCGCGAAACGAGTTCAACTGGGCCGGGCTTGACGCCACCGTCGATGCGGCGGCCCGGGAAGGTGTCCGGATCATGCCGACCCTCTACGCGACCCCGCCCTGGATCAGCAAGCGCTCGACCAACCTGCCGGTGAAGAACAAGAGCCAGCTGGACGACTGGCGCAGCTTCGTCGCCGCCGCGGCCAACCGCTACGGCCGAAACGGCGACTTCTGGACAGAGCCGGCCCAGGCCGACTCGAACCTGCCCCGGCTGGCGATCACCCGGTGGCAGCTCTGGAACGAGCCCAACTTCCATTACTTCGCGACCAAGGTCAGACCCGAACGAGTACGCCCGGCTGGTCGACGCCGGTTCGGCGGCGATCAGGAAGAAGGACCCCAAGGCAGAAATCGTGCTCGCCGGCCTGTTCGGCAGGCCCAAGGGCCCGCCCTCGAAGGCGCGCGACGCGACCACCTACCTGGAGCAGTTCTCCCGCAAGGTCAAGAAGAGCAGCTTCGACTCGATCGCGATCCACCCCTACGCGGCCAACACGGGAAAGCTCAAGTCGATCATGAAGGGCTTCCGCAATTCCGCGGTCAAGAGCGGCCTCAAGAAGAAGAAGATCTACGTGACCGAGATCGGCTGGGGCTCGGGCAAGAAGACCAACGCCTTCCTGACCGGCAGCCAGGGCGCCCAGGCCAAACAGCTCGGATCGGCCTTCAACTACCTGGTCAAGAATCGCGGCAAGCTCAACCTGAAGGGCGTCTACTGGTACGCCTGGAAGGACACCGATCCCAAGGGCCAGAACTGCAGTTTCTGTTACACCATCGGCCTGTTCAAGTGGAATCAGAACAAGCTCAAGGCGAAGCCGGCCTGGAAGAAGTTCGTCAAGTACACGCGCGGCAAGCCCTGAGCGAAATCCCGCTCGCGGTCACCGCGGCAGGCCGACGGCCGGGCAGGGCCGGGGCGATGATTCGGCCGGAACCTTCCCGGGCTACTGGCTCAGCTCTGGAAGTACTGGGCGTTCTTCTCGGTGTAGCTGGCCCATTCTTCGGGCAGCTGGTCCTCGGCGAAGCAGGCGTCGACCGGGCAGGCTTCGACACAGGCGTCGCAGTCGATGCACTCGTCCGGGTCGATGTAGAGCATCTCGGCCTCTTCGTAGCCGGGCTCGTCCGGAGTCGGATGGATGCAGTCCACCGGGCAGACCTCGACACACGAGTTGTCCTTGGTGCCGATACACGGCTCGGCGATGACGTAGCTCATTGAAGAAATGCTCCTGAATCGGGGGTTACCTGAGCCGAAAGAGACCAGCGCGGCTCGAGAGCGCATATTAGAGGTTGGACTAGGTGCCGTGCGTGCCGTGAAGACGGTCGATCGGCTGACGGCGGACGATCCCCGGCGACGGCGGGCTCCTGCCACGGGCCCCGGCAAATCGACCACTACACTGGCCCTGGATGCAGATCGAAACTCGAAGACAGGCTTGATTCCCCCGGCCGACAGCGCCGGGACAGGCTCATGATCCTGCTTACCGGCGCCACCGGCTCGATCGGATCACGGCTTCTGCCGCGGCTGCTGGCTTCCGGGGAGCAGGTGCGCTGCCTGGTCCGGGAGCCGCGCCGGCTCGGCGACCGGCCGGGTGGAGGTCCAGATCACCATGGGCGATCTGCGCGAGCTCTCCGATCCGTACCTGCTCCGGCAGGCGCTGCGAGGTGTCGACACGGTCATTCACCTCGCCGCATCGATCCGCGACCAGCCGCCCTACCGGGTCGAAGAGTTGAACGGACTGGCGACGGTGAGACTGCTCGAGGCCGCAGAGAGAGCCGGGGCCAGGCGGTTCATCTTCTTCAGCGCGCTGAATGCTTCGGCCGTCCAGCGGACCCGCTTCTTCCGGGCCAAGTGGGTCGCCGAGCAGGCCGTGCTCAAATCGAGCCTGGACACGACGATCTTCCGCCCCTCGATCGTCTTCGACCACTCCGACCCGTGGATCACGCTGGTCCGCCGGCTTTCCTTCCTGCCGGCGATCCCGGTGTCGGGCAGGGGCGATTCCCGATACCAGCCGATCTGGGCCGACGATGTCGCCCGGGCGGTCGAGACCTCGCTGAAAAGCGACGGCGGGGACGCCACCGGGCAACCCGGGGCCGACGGCGTGCCGGCCCGCCACGAGTACGACCTGGCCGGTCCGGAGACCATGACCTACTCCGAGATGAGTGAACTCGTCGGCCTGCTGGCCGGGCGGCCGAGGCCGGTGCTCCGGGTGCCGCTTCCCCTGGTCCATCTCGGCCTGACCGGACTCCACCGGATCTTCAAGGAGGCCGTCTTCGCAACCTGGCAGGAGGCCGAACTGATGCGGGTGCCGATGGTCTCGGCCTCGGGAACGGCAGATGTGGAATCGCTCGGGGTCTCGCCACGCCCGATGGCGACAGTGCTCGCCGAAGCCCCCGGTGCCTGAGACCGGTGCCTGAGCGAAGACCGACCGGAGACCGGCCCGAGCCGGCTGAACGGCGCCGCCGGCGGAATCCGGCTACCCGGACCGCAACCCGGCCGGACCGGGAACGGTTGGAAGCACCATGGTCTCAACCGGAATCCGGCGCCCGCGCGCCGTGCTCGCCATGTTCGCCGCCGCGGCGGTCGCCCTGTTCCTGGCCGCCGGCCCGGCCGACGGAGCCGTGCTCGGCCCGAACAAGGGAAAGGTCTTCACCGGAGTCAGCGACACCGGCGACGTAAGGGATTTCCTCGACTTCGCCGAAACGACCGGCAAGCACCCGGCGGTCCTGCAGACGTTCCACCCGTGGGGGAACGGGCTCGACCTGGCCTTCAAGCGCTGGCAGAACGCCGAGGTCCGGCCGATGCTCCACATCTCGACCGCAGACGACGAGACCCGGGAGGAGCTGATCACGCCGAAGCAGATCGCCCGGGGGCTCGGCGACCAGTACCTGCTCGAGATCAACTCATTCTTCTCGGTCAATGACCTGCGGGCCTACATCCGGCCGCTGGGCGAGCCCAACCGCTGCCTCAACCCCTACTCCGCGGTCTACTGCTCGGGCGAGAAGAAGGGCGGCGAGCACAAGACGATCTGGTACAAGCGGGCCTTCCGCCGGATCGCGGTGATCGTGCGGGGCGGGCTGGCCGCCAACCGGACCGACAAGAAGCTGGCCAACCTCGACATGCCGCCGGTCGAGTACGGGGAGCTGCCCCGCCCGAAGGCCCTGCCCGCCCCTCCGGTCGCCCTGATCTGGAGCCCGCTGCCGGCCGGCTCACCACGGGTCAAGGGCAACTGGCCCGGCAACTACTGGCCCGGGTCCAACTTCGTCGACTGGGCCGGCTCCGACTTCTACTCGAACTACCCCCACTGGAAGGACCTGAACAAGTTCTTCAAGGCGAAGAACTGGAATAAGAAGCCGTTCGCCCTGACCGAGTGGGGCGTGGCCGGGGCCGACCAGGTCAAGTTCCCCCGCCAGATCTTCGCCTGGATGGAGAAGCGCTCCCGGGTCCGGATGTACAACTACTACCGGGGCTTCGGCACAACCGACAATCCGTACAACCCCGACCTCTACCCCGACGCGATGAAGGTCCTCCGCAACAAGCTGAAGAACCCCCGCTACGTGCCGTACGCCTACGGCTTTGCGCGCAAGCCCGAACAGTAGGTCCGGCAGCCGCGCCTAAGCCGGCTCCCGGATGGCCGAAGACCGGATCACGTGCCAGGCGCTGCGAGAGGCGGCCGCTTGCGCGGCGGGTCACCGGGGCGTAGGTTGTGCTTGCTGCCACCAACCAGGAGGAAACCGATGAGCTTCGAAGACCTGAAGAAGTTCCAGGGTCAGATGTGGGGTGCGGGACCGTTCGAGGAAATCGAGGTCCACATCTCAGACATGCATGACGCCCTCGTCGGAGGTCTTGGTCCCCAGCCGGGGGATACCTGGCTGGACGTCGCCTGCGGCACCGGCGCGGTCGCATCCGCGGCGGCGCGGGCCGGGGCCGACGTGACCGGCGTCGACCTCGCTCCCGCTCTGATCGAGACGGCCCGGCGCCGGAGCAAAGAGGCCGGCCTCGAGGTCGACTACGAAACCGGTGACTGCGAGAACCTCCGGTTCCAGGACGGCTCGTTCGACGTGGTCAGCTCCTCGGTGGGGATCATGTTCGCCCCCGACCAGAGGACGACGGCCGCCGAGCTCGCCCGGGTCTGTGCTCCCGGGCGGCCGAATCGGACTGACCGCCTGGAGGCCCGATGGAGGGGTCGGCGATTTCTTCATGTTCATGCGACAGTTTCAGCCGACTCCTCCGGAGGGAGTCGGCAACCCGCTCGACTGGGGCCGGGAGGAACACGTGGACCGGCTGCTCGGCGACGCGTTCGAGCTTGAGTTCGAGGAGCTCGATACGCCGTTCGAGATCGGGTCCGGGGAAGAATTCTGGGATATGTATTCGCGCGCCTTCGGGCCCGCCAAGGTGCTGGCCGAATCGATGGATGAAGATGACCGGGAGAAGTTCCGCGAGGCGACGATCGAATTCGTCGAACGTGAACGCGAAGGCGACGTCATCAGGCAGTCCCGCACCTACCTGCTGACCACCGGCCGCCGCCGTTAGCCGATAGGCCGACCCCCTCGGTGTCCGCGACCCGACAGGCGCTGCAACGGGCTCAGGCAGCGCAAAGGCCCAGGCAAGCCCGGGCCTTGAAGGAAATCCAATAGATCCCACTGGGACGGTCGACAAGGTGAGACGCGGAGCCGGGGTGGTCCGGAACAAGCCAGAGTGCGCCTCGGGCGGAGCAAGTGCAGCGCTACGGCGTTCCGCCTGAGGTGTGCTCTGGCGCAGCGTTGCGGGCCGCCGCGGCCCGCGGGTCACCGACAGGCGCCCGTCCCCGCTTACATCATGCCGCCCATACCGCCCATGTCGGGCATCGCCGGGGCGCCGGCGCCACCTTCCTCCGGCGGCTGGGCCACGATGGCCTCCGTCGTGAGGATGTTCTTGGCGATCGAGGCCGCGTTCTGCAGCGCCGAGCGGGTTACCACGGTCGGGTCGAGTACGCCCTCCTTGACCATGTCGCCGTACTCGCCGCTGGCCGCGTTGAGGCCCTCGCCGTCTTTCATGTCACGGACCGTGTTGACCACGACCGAACCCTCGAGCCCGGAGTTCTCCGAGATCTGACGGAGCGGTTCCTCGAGCGCGCGGTGGATGATCTTCGCACCGGTCCGCTCGTCGTGCTCATCGATCTTGTCGACGTCGAGCGCTTCCTGAGCGTTGAGCAGAGCGACTCCGCCACCGGGGACGATGCCCTCTTCAAGCGCCGCACGGGCTGCCTGCAGAGCGTCCTCGACGCGGTGCTTCTTCTCTTTCATCTCGGTCTCGGTAGCAGCGCCGACCTTGACCACGGCAACGCCGCCGGCCAGCTTGGCGAGGCGCTCCTGGAGCTTCTCGCGGTCGAACTCGGAATCGGTGTTCTCGATTTCCGACTTGATCTGCTTGATCCGTCCCTTGATCTCCTCGGACTCACCGGCACCATCGATGATCGTGGTGGTGTCCTTGGAGACGACGACGCGACGGGCCTGGCCGAGCTGGGTCAGCTGGGTGTTCTCCAGCTTGAGGCCCATTTCCTCGGTGATGACCTCGCCACCGGTCAGGATGCCGATGTCCTCGAGCATGCGCTTGCGGCGGTCGCCGAATCCCGGCGCCTTGACCGCAACACCGGTGAAGGTGCCGCGCAGCTTGTTGACCACCAGCGTCGCGAGGCATTCGCCCTCGACGTCCTCAGCCACGATCAGCAGCGACTTACCGCCCTGCATGACCTGCTCGAGGATCGGCAGTACGTCCCGGACGGAACCGATCTTCTGGTTGGCGATCAGCACGTACGGCTCTTCGAGCACAGCCTCCATGCGGTCCTGGTCGGTCACCATGTACGGCGAGATGTAGCCCTTGTCGAACTGCATGCCCTCGGTGAAGTCGAGCTCCATACCGAAGGTCTGGCCTTCTTCGACGTTGACCACGCCGTCCTTGCCGACCTTCTCGATCGCGTCGGCGATGACGTTGCCGATCTCGTCGTCGGCAGCCGAGATGGCGGCCACGCGAGCGATCTGCTCCTTGCCGTTGATCTCCGCCGACTGCTTGTTGCGGAGATTGTCGACGACCGAGTCAACGGCCTTCTCGATCCCGCGGCGAAGCGCCAACGGGTTGGCCCCGGCGGCGACGTTCTTCAGGCCCTGGCGAACGATCACCTGGGCGAGCAGGGTGGCGGTGGTGGTGCCGTCACCGGCGACGTCGTTGGTCGCCGTGGCGACTTCGCGAACGAGCTGGGCGCCCTGATTCTCGAAGACGTCCTCGACCTCGATCTCGCGGGCGATGGTGACACCGTCGTTGGTGATGGTCGGGGCGCCGAACGCCTTGTCGAGTACGACGTAGCGACCCTTGGGGCCGAGGGTGACCTTGACTGCGTCGGCTACGGCGTCAACGCCGGCCTGCAGTGCCCCCCGGGCTTCTTCTGCGAACTTCAGCTCTTTGTGAGCCATCTTTCTCTAATACCTCCTGAAATCTTGTGTTTGGGGTACTTACTGGACCTTGGCGAGGATGTCCGACTCCCGCAGGACGAGCACTTCGTCGCCCTCCACGGTCAGTTCGGTCCCGCCGTACTTGGAGTAGAGGACCTCGTCGCCTTCGCTCACGTCGAGCGGGCGGCGGGTTCCGTCTTCGGCCACGGCGCCGTCTCCGACTGCCAGGACCGTTCCCTTCTGGGGCTTCTCCTTGGCCGTTTCGGGAAGGACGAGGCCACTTGCGGTGGTCTCTTCTTCCTCGACCGGCTTGACGATCAGCCTGTCCCCGAGGGGCTTCAGCTTCATTCGTATACCTCCGTAGTCATTTTCTTGATTAGGTGGGTTTTCGGCATCAACACTGGCCGATGCCATTGGCACTCTCATACCGCGAGTGCCAAACCACGCTGAACGATACAGGTTCGGCGTCATGAGTCAAGCGCTCGTGTCGCTCGACCCGGTCCGGAGTGACGGTTCAGGCCCGATTTCTGGCAAACGGGTCCGGAAAGTGCCAAACATGCGAAGAATCAGACCCGGAAGAGCCGGGCGGGCGGCCAGGCCGATCGAGGATGGCTAGGCCGATCGGGAATGGAAATCGCGGATCTCACAGCCGAGGTGCGCCGCCAGGCCCTCGGCCCCGCCCTCCATAACGTGGTCGTGTCCTTTGACGAAGAGCGGCCTGGCGATCGGCACCAGGGCGATCATCCAGCGGCGGGTCGGGCTGACCGCCCAGCGAAAGCAGACAGTGGTCCAGCCCCCCGGGACCGGATCGCCCGCGGCCGGCGGTTCACCGGCCGGTTGATCGGCGGCGGTCAGGTCCCAGCTGCCGAATCCCTCGAGGTCACCGCTGGCGATCCCCTTGAGCCGGTCCGGTTCGGCCCGCTCGACCGCTTCGATCGTGATCTCGAGGTGGTAACCGAGTGGGGCCTGCCAGTGAGAGGTGGCCTTCTGGCCGATCCCGTCGGGCCCACCCGGCCGGAGTTGCTCAACGTCCCGCAGACCGGGCCACCATTCCGGCCAGCGCTGGAAGTCGACCAGGGCATCCCAGACCCGCCGGCGATCGGCCCGGACCTGCCAGCGCGAAAGGAAGTGGAACGAACCCGGCCGGGCCGGCTCTCCCGGCAGGCCCGGGCCACCGGACGCCCCGGTGTCGTCCGAGTCCGGTCCTGATCCGGGACCCATCGCCCGCCCGCTCAGTTGGTCGAGGGGACGACGCCGAAACCGGACGGCCCGGGCTCGACTACCTGCGAGAAATGGACGACCGTGACCAGGTGGTCCGGTTCGATCGGGCGGTCGTAGATCTGCTCGAGAAAGCGGCGGGTCTCTTCGACCCGGCGGAATTCCGGGTTGTCACGTTCGATATCGCGGGGCGAGAGCTCCGAGAGGCGCTTCACCTCGACCTCGTCGATGATCGCCGAAAAGATCCTTTCCCGCCGCGAATGACGCGAGCCGACGGTGACCCAGACCACCTGGCTGCGTTCGTACTTGGCCGACTTGTCACCCAGCCGGATCGTCGCGGTCTTGCGGCCGCGCCGGAGCTGGTCGACGAAAAGCGGTGAGTAGAAGTTCAGTGCGTAGAGCCCGGAAGCCATGGCCGCTCAGAATATGTAGTTGCCGAGCTTTTCGGGTTCGAGGACGGTCACCTGGCCGCGACCGGCCCGGACCACCCCGGACCGTTCGAGCTCGGCCAGGAAGCGACTGACGCTCTCACGCGACGTCCCGGCCAGCTGGGCGAGGTCGGCCTGGTTCATGCGGATGGTGAGCTCGCCGTTGCCGTTCTCGAAGTTCTCCTCGCTCACCAGCTGGGCCAGCACCCCGGCGACCCGGGACGGCACCGTCTGGAACGACTGCCGCGAGATGCGCTCGTTGGCGGCCCGCAGCCTGCGGGTGAGCGCGGCGACCATCTTCACCGTGATGTCTGGATGGCGGGCCAGCAGGGCCCGGACGTCTCCGGCCGGCAGGGCCAGCAGTTCTCCTTCGCCGCCGAGCGTCTCGACACTGGCCGACCTGACCTCGCCGTCGAGCATCGCCAGTTCGCCGACGATGTCGCCGGCTCCAAGGGTGGCCAGGGTTATCGCCCGGCCGTCGGGATGCTGGCGGGTGACCCGGAAAGTGCCCGACCGGACGATGTAGCAGGCGTCGGAATGATCGCCCTCGTGGAAGACGCGCGTCCCCGCCGGATACGACCTCGGGACCGCTACCCGGGAGAACCGCTCGAGCTCGGCATCGTCGAGCTCAGCGAACAGGGGAACGCTTCGGAGCAGTCCGACAACACTTTCCTCGGCCAAGGCCACAGCCACGAGTATCCCGCAGAACGATCACCGGTGCCGACCGGCCGTCTGATTCGCGTCGGCGTCCCGTCCGGCCCCGTCTCGCAGGGATGTGCCGCGCGGCTGTCGGACAGGTCAGGTCTGGCAGCGTGGGCACCAGTAGGTGATCCGGTTGTCGAGCCCCTGGCCGCGCGAGCGGATCGGGCCGCCGCACCGCGGGCAGGGCCGGCCGGCCTTACGGTAGATCCGCCTGGGCCGCCGGCCGGTTTCGGCGCCGCGCCTGAGCTGCGCTCCGACGATCGCGACCAGCTCCTCGATCTGCTCCCGATCGAACGACTCGACCGGTCGCCAGGGATTGACCCCGGCCTCGAGGCATGCCTCGCTCTTGAAGATGTTTCCGATCCCGGCGAGAACCGTCTGGTCGAGCAGCGCTTCGCCCAGCTCGACAGGCCCGGCCGCCGACAGCCGTTCGGCTGCCGTCCGGATCGAGAGCCCGGGATCGAGCAGGTCGGGTCCGAGCCGGGCCAGGCGGGAATCCCGGCTGAGCTCGGCCCGGCGCACAAGTCTCAGGGTCGGGCCGCCGAACTGGGTGACCTCGAGATCGCCACCGCCCTCCGAGCCGCCCGCAACTCCGGGACTGCCCGTCCCGCCGGGCCTTCTCAGACCCAGGACCAGCCAGGCCGCCGAACGGGGGCGCCGCCGGGATTCCCCCGGCCGGTTGACCTGCCAGCTTCCAACCATGCCCATGTGGGCGTGAATCGCGAGGCCGACCGAGAAGTCGAGGATCAGGTGCTTGCCCCGGGACTCGGCGGCGACCAGCCTGCTTCCGACCAGGCGCGAGGCCGACCGGCGGAGCGGGCTCCTCGGATTCGGGGCCTCGGCCGAGCCGACCTCCCGCCGGTCGAACGCGGACTCGATCAGCCTGGCCATGCGGAACACGGAATCTCCCTCAGCCATTCGCCGGGCTCCCCGTGATCGCGGTAGCCGCCGGGATGGGCCCACGCCTCGTGGTGAGCCGGTGCCCGGGGGTGGGCCAGTGCTCAGGGGTGGGCCGGCGCCTCGTGGTGGGCCGGTGCTCCGAGACGGGCCGGAAAAGGGACATCAGGCCGGGGCGACGAGGCGGCGAGGCTGGCGGCTGAAGCCGGCGGCCAAAAGGTGAGCCTCGAATCCCGAGCCGATCAGCGGTTCACCGTCGAAGCGCTCCACCTTCAGCGGGGCGATCAGGCCCGATTCGGCGCACCTGGTGAATTCGGCCAGGAGTCGGGTCAGCTCCTCGCCGGAAAGGGCCGGATCCAGCCGCAGGATCCCTTTGCCCCCCTTCTCCAGAAACAGCACCGGCAGACCGGATCGCAGCATCAGGTAGGAGCCCGGGGTGCGGGAGGGTCGACGGCGGCTTTCCTGCTTCGGCCAGGGCAGAATGGTCCCGTAGGGATTGGCCGGGTCGGTGGTCGCCAGAACCATCACGCTTTCATCCTCCAGCGGTTGGGAGCGGAGCCGCTCGACCGCACCGGCGAGGGCGAACTGGGCTCCGCCCAGTCCCTCGATGAAGTAGCCGCGCCTGGCGGAGCCGAGCACTTCGAGGTTGGAAAGCTCGGGGTACAGGGTCGAAAAGCCCCCGGGAATGCCCTCGGCCAAGGCCATTTCCCTGGTCAGGATTCCGTGGCGTTCGAGCATCAGCTCGGACTGGGCCCTGAGCCGTGGTCCGATCGGGGGTGCGCCGGCAAAGAGTGGCGCGGTGAGCGACCAGCGACCCTGCACGGTCGGGCCGGTCGGCGGCCGCCGCCGGGAGAACCGCCGGCCCCCGGGCTCGATCGACGGAACCGCCCTGAGGCGGGGGGCGCGCAGCGGGGCGAACGAGTCGTTGGTCAACTCCCCGGCGAAGGCCAGGTCCCAGAGAGCCGAATGCAGCTCCTCCGGCGAGTGGTCGAGTTCGGTCGCAAGGTCGAGCCAGAATGCGGGGCCGCCCGCAAGCCGCTCGCGGATCGAGTCATGGACTTCACCTTCAGGGGTCTCCAGCTTTGCGTTGGCCGGCGGCGGGCCGGCCAGCCGCACGTCTTCACGAAAATAGAACGCGACCCTGCCGTCGGAGCGACCGATCGCGCCGGCGCCGATCCAGACGATTTCGCCGCTGGTGCAGAGGCCGTCCAGCCAGGCCGGGCTGTAGGCGCCGAGCCGCCGCGGCAGGACGTCGCGCTCCCACACCGACGGGGTCAGGGCCACGCCCTGGAGCGGCACCAGGATCTCGCGCAGCCGGTCGATCCCGGCGCCGGTCCGGCGATGGCGGTCGATCCCCTGCCACGAGGCCAGGAAACGGGCATAGGTGGCGGCGTCGGCCGGCTCGACCTCCTGGCGCAGCTTGGCGAGGCTGGCCCGGCGGACCCGCCGCAGGACATCCGCCTCACACCACTCCCGCTCGCTTCCGCCCGGCAGGATCTCGCCGCGGACGACCGTGCCGGCCGCTTCGAGCTCTCTCAGGGCAGGGGTCGGGTCCACCCCGTAGCGGGCCTTCAGCTGCGCCGTGGGGAACGGCCCGTGGGTCCGGGCGTAACGCGAGAACAGATTGCTCAGCGGGTCTTCGCGTTGTTCGAGGTAGTCGGCCGGCAGCCCGCCCGGGGGGGATACCCCGAGCGCGTCACGGTAGAGCCCGGCATCTTCGGCAGCGATGAAGCGCTGCTCGCCGTTGATCCTGACCTCGGCGGCGCGCCGTTCCCGGACCAGGTTCTCGAGCATCGACCCGGCCGAATAGCCCTCCGCGACCCGGGCCTCGGCCTCGGCTGCGGTCAAGTCGCCGAGCCGGCGAAGGATCTGCTGAAGGCCGTCACGGTCGCCGGCCCGGCCGTGTTCGGTCAGATGCTGGAGTGAGAGCTCGACCTCCTCCAGCGCCTCCGGTTCGATCAGCTCCCGCAGTTCGTCCTGTCCCAGCAGCTCGCGAAGCAGCTCGCGGTCGAGCGAAAGCGCGGTCGCCCGGCGCTCGGCGTTGGGCGTATCGCCCTCGTACATGTAGGTCGCGACGTAGTCGAAGAGCAGGGACGAGGCGAACGGGGAGGCGGTAGGGGTCTCGACTTCGACCAGCGAAAGGCTGCGTGAGTGGATGCCGCGCAGCAGCCGGTCGAGTGCCGGCAGGTCGAAAACGTCCTGGAGGCACTCGCGGTAGGTCTCGAGGATCACCGGAAAGCGCGGGAAGTCCTGGGCGACCTCCAGCAGGCTCTGGGCCTTCAGCCGCTGCTGCCAGAGCGGGGTCCGCTTACCCGGGTAGGCCCGGGGGATCAGCAGCGAGCGGGCAGCGTTCTCGCGGAACCTGGCGCCGAACAGTGCCGAGGAGCCGAGCTCGCGTACGACCAGGTCCTCGAGTTCGTCCGGCTCGATCATCACCAGGTCGCTCGAGGGAGGCTCGTCGGCGTCAGGCAGATGCACGGCGATGCCGTCATCGGAATAGATCGCGTCGGCCTCGAGGCCGTGTTCGTCACGCAGCTTGCGGGCGATCGCCATGCCCCAGGCGGCGTGAACCCGTCCGCCATAGGGGGAGAGCACGCAGAGCCGCCAGTCGCCGATCTCGTCGCGAAACCGCTCGATCACGATCGTCCGGTCCGACGGCACCACGCGGGTCGCGTCCTGCTGCTCCTGCAGATAGGCGACCAGGTTGCGGGCGGCCGGCGGATCGAGGTGGTGGCTTGCTTCGAGGTCGGCCGGATCGGCGTCGACCGCCTCGCGCGAGAACGCCCCGATCGCTTCACCGAGCTCGGCCGGGCGGCCGATCCCGTCGCCTTTCCAGAACGGGATAGCCCCGGGAACGCCGGGCGCCGGGGTGACGATCACCCGGTCGCGGGTGATCTCCTGAATCCTCCAGCTGGACGCTCCGAGCAGGAATACCTGGCCGGCCCGGGCTTCGTAGACCATCTCCTCGTCGAGCTCGCCGACCCGGCGGCCGTCCGGCAGGTGGACCCCGTACAGACCCCGGTCGGGGATCGTGCCGGCGTTGGTCACGACCAGCGAGCGGGCCCCCTTCCGCCCCTCGATCTCACCTTCCGTCCGGTCCCAGACGATCCGCGGCCTCAGCTCGGCGAACCGGTCGGACGGGTAGCGCCCGTCGAGCATGTCGAGCACGTTCTCGAACTGCTCCTCGGAAAGGTCGCGAAACGAAGCGGTCGACCGGACCAGCTCCAGCGCCTCACCGGTCTTCCACCGGTCGAGGGCCGCCATCGAGATCAGGTGCTGGGCAAGCACGTCTATCGGGTTGACCGGGATCACGGTCTCTTCGATCTCGCCGTCGCGCATGCGCTGGGTGACCACCGCGCTTTCCAGCAGGTCGCCCCGGAACTTGGGGAAGATCCGACCCCGCGAGACTTCGCCCAGTCCGTGACCGGCGCGACCGATCCGCTGGAGGCCGCGGCTGACCGATTTCGGCGATTCGACCTGAACCACCAGATCGACCGCGCCCATGTCGATCCCCAACTCGAGTGAGGAGGTCGCGACCAGGCAGGGAATCTGACCCGACTTGAGCAGCTCTTCTACCTGGGTCCGCTCCTCGTGGGAGAGCGAACCGTGGTGCGCCCGGGCCAGTACCGGGCCATCGTCCCCGGCGGTATCGGTGCGGCCTGCCGGGTCAGGGCCCTCGGCCGGATCGGCCGACCCCGCCGCCTCCTCGCGCCCGGCCGCGGCCTCGGCACGGTCCTGGTCGAGCTCGTTCAGGCGCTGGGCCAGCCGCTCGGCCGAGCGGCGGTTGTTGACGAAAACGATGGTCGAGGTGTGGGACTTGACCAGGTCCAGCAGCTCCGGGTAGATCGCCGGCCAGATCGACCGGATCTGCTCGACCTCGGAGAGCGGCCCGGCTCCGGCGGCGTCGATCCCGTCCTCGGCCGGGCCGGGCCCGGCATCTCGCGATTGCGAAAGGCCCGGATTGCTCATGTCCTCGACCGGCACCACGATCCTCAGGTCGAGCTCCTTGCTGCGACCGGCGTCGACGATCTGGCATTCCCTCCGCGGGCCGACCAGGAACTCACCGATCCGCTCCAGCGGCCGCTGGGTGGCCGAGAGGCCTATCCGCTGGATCGAACCGGCCGACCCGGCCCGGTCGCCGGCTTCCGGGGCGCCGGTGCCGTTCCGGGCCAGGTGGTCGAGCCGCTCGAGCGTCAGGGCGAGGTGGGCTCCCCGCTTGGTCGCGGCGACGGCGTGGATCTCGTCGACGATCACCGTCTCGACCGTGCCGAAGATCTCGCGCGCCCCGGACGAGAGCATCAGGTACAGCGACTCCGGGGTGGTGATCAGGATGTCGGGCGGGTTGCGCCGCATCTTCGCCCGCTCCGACTGCGGCGTGTCGCCGGTCCTCAGCCCGACCGAGATCGATGATCCGATACCCCGCAGCGGCGCCCGGAGATTGCGCTCGATGTCGTAGGAAAGCGCCTTGAGGGGAGAGACGTAGACCAGCTTGACGCCCTTGCTTTCCGGCTCGCGCGAGAGCCGGTCGATGCCCCAGAGGAAGCTGGCCAGCGTCTTCCCGGATCCGGTCGGGGCGCAGATCAGGGTGTGTGCACCGCTCGAGATCGCGCCCCAGCCGAGGGCCTGGGCCGGGGTCGGGCCCTCGAAAGAGCCGGTGAACCAGCGCCGGACCTCGGGGCTGAACGGAGCTAGTGGATCCTGGGTCGGCTTTTCGGGCATGGCTAACCCCCGGATGCTACGCCCCCTCCCACCGGGATTGGCGCGCCGGGCCGGAAAATCAGCGGACAGAGCGGATTTCACCGCGTGACCGGGTTCTTCGACCGGGATCCCTGCGGCATTCGGACTCCCCGGACG
Organism: uncultured Solirubrobacterales bacterium; assembly: GCA_963766115.1. Taxonomy (GTDB): domain Bacteria; phylum Actinomycetota; class Thermoleophilia; order Solirubrobacterales; family 70-9; genus 67-14. The sequence continues at coordinate 335,295 of CAVXYR010000004.1, read as the reverse complement.
GGTTCAATCGGGCCGATCCTGTAAAAAGTGTGGCTACGGAAGCGCACCTAGAGGGTGCCTTCATTGTTAAGGGAGCAACAGGGCAAACCGGTCTCGTTCCGTGCCGGCTTCCAAGGAAGGTTGCGTGAGCCACACCCCCAGTCCAGATTCCGAGAGAAGGACCGGCTCCGGTAGCGGGGCCGCGACGGCGTCGGGCGGTCCCTCCGACCTCGGGTCGGTGAGGCAGCGCCTTCTGCGCTGGGCTCTCGCGCTGTCCGATACCACGGCGATCCTGATCGCCATCGGGATCACCGCCCTGGCCGACCGGTTCACCCCCGAGAACCTGCCCTGGGCATTCGTCAGCATCCCGGTCTGGATCTTCATCGCCAAGGTCAACGACCTCTACGACCGGGACCACCGCCGGATCCAGCACAGTACTTACGACGAGATCCCGTCGCTTCTGGCGACCGCGGCAATCACGGTGGTCCTGGTCAAGCTGACCTCGATGGCGTTCCGGGCGCCGATCCTGCCGAGCTCGACGATCATCCTGGTCGGCGCCATCGCGGTCGCTTTCGCGATCGTCTTCCGCGGCCTGGTCCGGCTGTTCTTTCGCCGGGTGACCGGGCCCGAGCGGACGATCCTGGTCGGCTCGGGGCCGAAGGCCGGAATGGTCTCGAAGCGCCTGATCGAGCAGGGCGGAGCCGGAATCGAACTGGCCGGGTACGTGGCCGCATCGCCCGAAGGCCCGGATTCCGGGCCTTCGTCGCACGGGCTGGACTACTTCGGCGACGTCGGAGTACTGCCCGAAGCCGCCAGAAAACACTCGGCGAACCGGGTGGTCATCGCCGACGACGGTCTCGACGCAAAAGCGATCGGGGCGATCATCAACCGCTGCCACGAGGCCCAGCTCGCGGTGACCATGGTGCCTTCGAACCAGGAGGTTCTCGGGCCGGACACCGAACTCAGCCGGGTCGCCGAGGTCCCGATGCTGGACTTCCATTACAGCTTCCCGACCCGCTCGACCCTGGCGATCAAGCGCGGCCTCGACATCCTGGTCTCCGGCACGCTGCTGACCCTGACCTCGCCGCTGCTGCTGATCTCGGCGGTGCTGATCAAGCTGGATTCCCAGGGCCCGGTCTTCTTCCGCCAGGTGAGGGTCGGCAAGAACGGGCGCCGGTTCCGCATGTACAAGCTCCGCACCATGGTCGCCGACGCCGAAAAGCAGCTCGACGACCTGGTTGACCTGGATGCGCTCGACGAACCGGTGTTCAAGATCCGCGACGACCCCCGGATTACCCGGGTCGGCAGGGTGCTGCGACGGACCAGCCTGGACGAGGTGCCGCAGTTCATCAACGTATTGCTCGGGCAGATGTCGCTGGTCGGCCCCCGCCCCGAGGAAGAAGCGGTGGTGGCCCTCTACGACGAACGCCAGCGCCAGCGGCTCTCGGTCAAGCCCGGCCTGACCGGCCCGATGCAGGTCGCCGGCCGGGGCTCGCTCAATTTCGAGGAAAGGCTCGCCCTGGAGCGCGACTACCTCGACAACATGACCATCTCGGGCGATATTTCGATCCTCCTGCGGACGCCCGGCGCGGTGATCCGGGGCCACGGCGCGTTCTGACGAAGGTCCGGTGCCCGGCCTCGAGGTGATCATCGTCAGCCACGGCGCCGGGGATCTCCTGCGGCGCTGTCTCGGCTCGCTGGAGGAGCATCCGCCGTCGCGGGAGATGCGGGTGACCGTGGTCGACAGCGGCAGTCCCGACGCGACCCCGGAGATGGTCGAGCGTGAGTTCCCCGGGGTCCGGCTGATCCGGTGCGACAACATCGGGTTCTCGGCCGCCAACAACCTGGTGCTGGCAGAGCAGGGGGCGCCGTCGGTGCTCCTGCTCAACCCGGACACCGAGCTTTCGGCCGGGGCGCTGGACGCGGCCCTGGAGCGGCTCGAGAGCGATCCGGCGATCGGCATGGTCGGCTGCAGGCTGGTCACCGAATCGGGAGAGCTCGACCACGCCTGCAAGCGCGCCTTCCCCACCCCGCTCGGCGCCCTGGCCCACTTCACCGGGATCGGACGCATGGCCGGAGCCCCCGAGTCGCTCTCGCAATACCGCGCGACAGGGCTCGGGGACGACGAGCCCGGTGAGGTCGACGCCGTCAACGGGGCGTTCATGCTGGTCAGTCGCGAGGCGGTGGAATCGGTCGGCCTGCTCGACGAGGGCTACTGGCTCTACATGGAGGATCTCGACTGGTGTCGCCGCTTCTGGCGAGCCGGCTGGAAGGTCTATTACGAGCCGGCAGCGACGGTCCTCCACGTCAAAGGAGGTTCGAGCCCCGGGCGCCGGCGCCCGCGCCAGGAAATCGCCTTCCATCGCGGCATGGGTCGCTTCTACCGGCGGTTCGACGCCCCCCGCAGCCCGCCCTGGCTGAACCTCGTCGTCTACCTGGGGATCGCGGCCAAGCTGGCGTTCAGCCTGGCGATCACGGCCGCGCGCGGCCGCTGAAGACCGCGCGGCCGCTGAGCCCTGGCCCGGTTCAAGCCTTGATCGCGATCCGGCCGCTGTAGTCGATCCGGTTGAGCAGCGGCGCATCGCGCCGGCCTGCGAAGTACTCGTCGACCGCCTTTCGCGCTCCCGCCCAGTGCCCGTAGTCGTCGATCACCAGCACACCGCCGGGTCTGAGCCGGGGCCAGAGATGCTCCAGCTCGTGCCTGGTCGATTCGTACCAGTCGGTGTCGAGCCTCAACAGGGCGATCTCCTCCGGTGCCTGTTCAGGGATCGTCTGTTCGACCGGCCCGGGGACCAGACGGGTTTTTTCGTCCGGATAGCCGGTCGATGCCATGTTGTGGCGCACCTCGTCCAGCGATCCGTAGGCGAAGACGGAATCGTGGACCCTGCCCTCGTGCCTGTGCCACCGGTCGACCATCCGCCGGCCTCCGGGGTCGAGGTCGAACTCTCCGGGCGGGCTCATCCCGGCAAAGGTGTCGAACAGCCAGAGCTCCCGCGGGTCGGCATCGAGGTCGGCCAGGGTGATCGCGACCAGCATCGAGCTGCCTCCCCGCCAGACTCCGCACTCGACCACGTCCCCGGTGACCCCGGCGTTTTCGATGTGGCGGACCCCCTTCCAGAGCGCGTACTGGCGCTCGACTGAGGTCATCGTGAAATCGGCCACCCGGTCCCTGACGCCGGCGAACTCCGCGTCCATGTCGGCGTACGGGTCGGGGGGGAACAGCCGCGACCTGAACTCCCTGGCGGCCTGCCTTGCCCGCTCGGACACCTGACTCAGATTTCCTCGGCTGCTCACGACGGATCTCCCTTTGACCGCGATCCTCATGCAGGCCGGCCTGCCCGGCCTGCGTCAGAAGGTCAGTAAATCAGAGGCCTCGCCCAGCAGCGGAGCTTCCCGGTCCCGGGCCGAGAGCAGCGGCGATTCGACTCCCCACTCGACGCCCACTTCGGGATCATCCCAGCGGATCCCGGCCTCGGTCTCGGGGTTGTAGAGGCTTGAGACCAGGTAGGTCACGTCGGCCAGGTCCGAGAGCACGCAGAACCCGTGTCCGAAACCGACCGGGACGAACAGCTGATGGTGGTCCACGTCGTCGAGCACGTGGCCTTCCCACCGGCCGAAGGTCGGCGATTCCCGGCGCAGGTCGACCGCGACATCGAAGATCCGGCCCCTCGGGCAGCGCAGCAGCTTTGCCTGACCCGGGTCGGTCTGGAAATGGATGCCGCGCAGGGTGTCTTTCGCCGACCGGGAGTGGTTGTGCTGGACGAACTCGGCGTCGACCCCCAGATCACGCCAGGCGTCCCGGCTGAAGGTCTCGACGAAGAACCCGCGTTCGTCGCCGTGGACCTCGGGCTCGATCAGGACGACCCCGTCCAGCTCCGTTTCGAGCGCCCGTGCCACGATCAGGCGGGGGGTCCGTCGCCGGCACCGGCCTGCCCGGCATCGCCCTGCCCCGACCCGGCCAGTTCGGTCCCGTACTGGCGCAGGTAGTACTCGCGGTACTCGCCCGAGCGCAGGGTCCCCCACCACCCGCGGTTCTCGCGGTACCAGTTGAAGGTGCGCTCGATCCCCTCTTCGAACGAGACCGCCGCCTTCCAGCCCAGGTCCTCGGTCTTCTGTGAAGCCAGCGAGTAGCGCTGGTCGTGCCCGAGCCGGTCTTCCACGTATTCGATCAGGGATTCATCACGGCCGGCCAGGCCGAGGATGCGCCGGACCACCTTGATGTTGGGCAGCTCGTCGGGCCCACCGACGTTGTAGACCTGCCCGGCCTCGCCCCGCTCGAGCACGCTCTCGATCGCGGTGCAGAAGTCGCGCACGAACAGCCAGTTGCGGACCTGCATGCCGTCACCGTAGACCGGGATCGGATCGCCGTGGATCGCGTTGAGGACGACCAGCGGGATCAGCTTCTCGGGATGTTGCTGAGGGCCGTAATTGTTCGAGGCGCGGACGATCAGCGAGTCGGAGCCGTAGGTCTGCTTGAAAGCCGAGACGACCAGGTCGCCGCCGGCCTTCGAGGCCGAATACGGCGACGACGGATCGAGCGGGGAGACCTCGGTGAACGAGCCCTCGTCGATCGAGCCGTAGACCTCGTCGGTCGAGATCTGAAGATGGCGTATACCGGCCTCCCGGGCGGCCTCCAGCAGCACGTAGGTGCCGTAGACGTCGGTCGTGATGAACTCGCCGGGTGCCTCGATCGAGCGATCGACGTGCGACTCGGCGGCGAAGTTGACCACCGCATCGCATCCGTCGATGGCCCGCCTGACCGCCTCGGGATCGCAGATGTCTGCTTCGACCAGCGAGAAACGCCCGGCCGGGAGGCCTTCCAGGTTCTCTTTGCGGCCGGCGTAGGTCATCTTGTCGAGAACCACGATCTCGTCATCCGGGCGCCTGCCGAGCCGGTGCTGCACGAAGTTGGAGCCGATGAACCCGGCACCTCCGGTTACCAGAAGCCTCATTTCGCGCCTTCCTCCTCCAGCGACCGGCGCTGGGCCAGGTAACCGACCAGCCCCTCCTGCCAGGAAGGCAGCTCGATCGCGTGCCGGTTTTCGGTGGTCAGGGCCGAATGGGCCGGACGGGGCGCCTTGCTGCCGAACATCTCGGTGGTCGCCGAAAGCGTGGTCACTTCCATCTCGGCCCGCTCGAAGATCTCGCGGGCGAACTCGTACCAGGAGCAGCTGCCGGCGGCCGCCATGTGATGGATCCCGTATGCGTCGGAATCGATCAACCGGACCAGGCCGTGGGCCAGGTGCCAGGTGTAGGTCGGCGAGCCGACCTGGTCGTGCACGACCAGGACCTGGCCGTGGGTCTTGCCCAGCCGAAGCATCGTGTCGACGAAGTTCGGCCCGTTGATCCCGAACAGCCAGGAGGAACGGACCACATAGGAGCGGCGGTTGGCGGCGATGGTCGACTCTTCCCCGGCCAGCTTGGTCTGGCCGTAGATCGAGGCCGGGTTGACCGCGTCGCTTTCAACGTAGTCGGCTCCCTTGGTGCCGTCGAAGACGTAGTCGGTCGAGATGTAGACGACCCGTGCCCCGAACTCGGCGGCCACCGTGGCGACATTGCCCGCCCCGGCACCGTTCACCGCGAGCGCCCGCGCCGGCTCGTCCTCGGCCCCGTCGACATCGGTCCAGGCGGCGCAGTTGAAGACCACGTCGGGGCGCTCGATCTCGAACCGGTTGCGGAGCGCGTCCTGGTCGGTGATGTCGAGTTCGGTATGCCCGAAGCCGCGCACCGCATGGCCGGCGTTCTCGGCAGCGAGCATCACGTCGCTTCCCAGCATTCCCCGGGCTCCGGCGACCAGCAGCTTCATCAGATGATCTCGATCTCGGAGCGGTCACCGACCAGGAGCCGGAAGGTCTTGGGCGGGCCGTCGGTCCTCACCACCCGGACGTCGCGCCCGAGCAGGCTCGCCTCCATCCGGGTGCCGAGGTCTTCCACGGTCGCTCCGGCAAGCAGGATCGAATGCTCGACCTCGGACCTCCGGATGGTCACGTTCTCGCCGATCGAGGTGTAGGGACCGATGTAGGCCTCCTCGATCACGGCATCGGCGCCGATCACGGCCGGGCCGCGCACCACAGAGCCCCTGAGGACCGCGCCCGCTTCGACGATCACCCGCCCTTCCACCTTGGAATCCTCGAGTTCGCCGTCGACCCGGGACTCGATCTCCTCGAGCACCAGCCGGTTTGCTTCAAGCATGTCGCCGAGCTGACCGGTGTCCTTCCACCAGCCGTCGACCACCTCCGAGCGGACCCTGCAGCCCTGGTCGATCAGGACCTGGATCGCCTCGGTGATCTCGAGCTCTCCCCGCCAGGACGGCTTGAGCGACCGGGCCGCATCGATGATCGAAGGCGAGAACAGGTAGACCCCGACCAGGGCCATGTTCGAGGGCGGGTCTTTCGGCTTCTCCACCAGCCGGACCACGTGATCGTCTTCAAGCTCGGCCACGCCGTACGAGCTGGGGTCGTCGACCGGAGTCAGCAGGATGATCGCCTCTGGAGACTCCGCCTTGAAGGTCTCCACCAGACCGCTGAGGCCGTTCCGCAGGAGGTTGTCGCCGAGGTACATCACGAACGGAGATCCGCCGAGGAATTCCTCGGCGGTCAGCACGGCGTGGGCGAGGCCGGCCGGCTCGGTCTGCTCGATGTAGGTGATCCGGGCGCCGAACTGCGAGCCGTCGCCGGCCGCTTCACGGATCTCGCCGCCGGTCTCCGGGGCGATGATGATGCCGATGTCGGTCACTCCGGCGTCGACCAGGGCCTCGATCCCGTAGAAGAGGACCGGCTTGTTGGCGACCGGAACCAGCTGCTTGGCCGAGGTATGGGTTATCGGCCGGAGCCTGGTGCCCGCACCCCCGGAGAGAATCAGCCCTTTCAGTGGTTCCATTCGAGGCAGGGTATAGACATATGATGCCGCGGGACACCCTGTAGGCCCCCTGCGGCGGGTGCTTCGTCACGGTCGCCCAGGGCCTTTCAGCACCCGATGATCCCCACTGCCTACATACCGACCTTCAACGGCCGCGAACGCCTCCGGCAGGTGCTGCACAGCATCCAGGGACAGTCCCGGGAGTGCGAGGTCGTCGTGGTCGACAACGCATCCGACGACGGCACTGCGGAAATGGTCCGGGAGGAATTCCCGGAATGCGGCCTTTTCGAGCTGGAGGAGAACAGGGGCTTCGGCCGGGCCCTGAACGAAGCGATCGCGGCTACCGGCGAGGGACCGGTGATGCTGATCAACAACGACGTCGTGCTCCAGCCGGACTTCGTCGAGCAGCTGATGGCAGTTTTCGAGAACGGAGCGCCGGTCGTATGCGGGGTGATGATCCAGTCGGCCGACCCCGGGCTGATCGATTCGGCCGGGGTTGTCGCCGACCGCCGCACGCTGATGGCCTTTGAATACCTGGAGGGGTGTCCGGTCGGGCAGGCGGCCGCGGCCGGGCCTCCGCTGGGCGCGACCGGCGGCGCCGCACTGTACGACCGGGACGCATTCGACTCGGTCGGTGGCTTCGATCCCGAAATCTTCGCCTACTATGAGGATCTCGACCTGGCCTTGCGTATGAGATCGGCCGGATATGAGCCGGAACTGGCACCCCTGGCCCGGGCGACTCACCTGAGGTCCTCAACCCTCGGCGACCGCTCGGCCGCCAAGTATGCCCTGACCGGCTGGAGCCGCGGGTATCTGCTCCGTCGCTACCGCGTGCTGAGCACGCCGAGTGGCCTGATCCGCACCCTGGTGACCGAATTCGTGGTCTGCATGGGTCAGCTGGTGATCGACCGGACGGCCAACGGGATCAGGGGCCGGATACGGGGCTGGAGGGCGGCCAGGGGACTTCCCGCCAAGCCGCTCCCTCCGACGGGCCTCAGCGATTTCTCCTTCCGGACGGCGGTGCGGGCCCGGATCTGGCGCTACCTCTGAGGTGGCCGGAAGCTCAGGGCAGCTCGGCCAGCGCCGAACGGATCGCTACCGACCAGGGGCGCTCGTCCGCGGCCAGCGCAGCATGGCGGGCGCGGGACTTGCCGGCCAGCTCGATCCGCCTTGCCGGATCGCGCCCGACCTCTTCCAGCAGGAGGGCCAGCCGGTCGGCATCGCCGGGCTCGAAATACAGCCCGGCCTCGCCGGCAGTCTCGCGGTGGGGAGGGATGTCGCTGACCAGTACCGGCAGGCCGGCGGCCATCGCCTCGGTTACCGCCAGCCCGTAGCCCTCGTAGGTCGAAGGGCAGAGCGCGCCTGCCACCTCGCCCTGCAGTTCGCCGAGCCGCTGGTCGGACACCCAGCCGAGCAGCTCGAACCGGTCCTCGACCCCGGCCTCTCGACAGAGCCGGCGGACCGCCTCGCCGTAGTCGGGGTCTCCTTCCGTGTCCCCCACACAGACCACCCTGATCGCCTCGTTCGACGACCGCTCCGCGTCCGCCGGCGGCTGCCCTTCCGCGGTCGGCGCCCGGTCCGCTTCCGCGCGGGCGAGCGCCGTGATCGCGGTCTCGATCCCCTTGTATTTCCGTAGCGCACCGACCAGCAGGAAGCTGGGCGGATTGCCGGCCAGGGTTCCTTCCGGCACCGGTCCGATGCCCTCGGGCTGTTCGGAGACCAGGGCGACCGGACAGTCGGAATCGAGATAGCGCCCGATCTCCTCCCTCGAGAACTCGGAGATCGTCAGCAGGTACCGGGCCCGTCTGGCCCCGGCCCGCATGACCCGCTGGTAGTAGACCCGCTCGGGTCCGGCCACCGCGGTCTCGGGCGCGGCCAGCCTCCGAACGTCGTGGACCACGAACAGGAGCGGCGAGCGGCCCCAGAACGGAGCCTGGTCACCGGGGCAGAGCAACAGGGTCCTCGGACCGGTCGAAAGCGGAGCCACTAGTTGCTGAAAGAGGATTCGCAGCGAGCGTGGCCGGCTCCGGGCCAGCGGCGTACGGAACTTCGTTTCCGCGGGAAAACAGGGCCGGAGCTCTGCTTCGACCTCGCGGGCACAGCGAACCTCGATCGGCAGCCCGACCGGATCGGACTTGAGACTTTCGCCGAGCTCCGCGACCCGCCGGCCGATCCCGGAAAAATTCGGGGCGACCTGGAGCGCGTCGACCAGGATCCGCTTGAGCGGAGGATCGCGGCGCAGGCCGAGTGCCATCGAGAAGATGAGCAGCGGGAGGATCCAGCCCGAGCTGAAGGTGATCGCGTTGGCGAGGTCCCCCCGGATCAGCTCGAACGCGGTCCAGAAGATCGTCGCGGCGACGATCGGTTCGACCAGGCGGGGTGATCGTCGGGCAATGAACGAGTCCCCGAGCATCACGACCGCCCCGAGCAACGCCATTATCAGGACCGCTCCGACGGGCCCGAAGTTGTAGTCGGCCTCAGCCACCAGCGGCGTGGCGAACGAAACGTTCTGCTTACTCGCGTTGGGAAACACCCGCCGGGTGAACTCGTCGCCGAATCCCTGGCTCTTGTCGGGGTAGACGAACCTCGGGATCGGTTTCATCAGCCCCTGGGCGAACGAGTTCGGGATGTCGAGCCGGTCCCTGTTTTCACTGATCAGCATGGTCCAGCTGAAGCTGGCTATCTGGCTCGCGTAAAGGTCCCGCCACTGGTCCGGCTGGACCCGCTCCAGCGAACCCTCCAGGGTGATCGATCCGGTTCCACTGGCCTCGTTGCGGATCGCCTGGGTCAGGCCGATCGCGAACACGCCGAGCAGGACGATCAGCACCACCTGTCTCAGGTTTACGTACCGGTTGCCGATCAGGATCGCAAGGAAGATCACCCCGAGGGCTATCGCAAAGCCGCGCTGCCCGGTGGGGGCCAGGAGGCCCACGAAGACCGCCGCCGTGATCAGCGGGTAGAGGAACTCGCGCCGCTCGGCCTTGCGGCCGATCATGCCCTGGATCCAGAGACCGAACCCGGGAACGGCGAAGGTGCCGAGCAACAGCAGATATGTCCCCCCGATCCAGAAGGACTTGAAACTCTCGAATATGTCATCGACCGGGAACTGGGTGGCCACGAAGCGGATCAGGGCGGCGATCACGCCGATGAAGCCCAGTACCACCAGGACCTTTCCGGTCCGCTCAATCCTGGAATCAAGCCGTCGCCGCCGGGGGCGATCGGCTGCGGTCAGCGCTCCCACACCGAGCGCCGCCAGCATCATCGCCAGGCCGCCGATCCCGGTGACTCTGGCGGCGTAGTCGAAGCTCTCGTCAGACCCGACACTTTCGAAACCCTCTGCCGGTTCACTCGCCTCCAGCTGGTCCTGCGGCAACTGGCTGGCCCGCTCTTGCGCCGTTTCGGCCGGCTCCGGGACCGCCACCACGGCCGAGAATCCGGTGAAGACGCTGAGGATGACCGCCAGGATCAGCGGCATCACGGTGACCCTCGAGGCTCCGATCAGGGCCAGGGCCATCGTCAGGAATCCGGCGGCGAAACCCCAGGCCCGGAGCAGGGGATCGACCGACATCGGGGCCAACGAGCAGCAGAGCACGGTCACGATGCCGAGCCCGAGCAGGATGATCCGCCAGGAACTGTTCAGACCGAGCCGCTCAAGCACGGGCCGCCACCTCTCCCAGCACTCCCCGCAGGTCGGCCGAGGGATCGTCGGTCACCCGGCCATCCATCAGCCGCCGGCCCTCCGCCAGCGATCCCTCGGTCTCATCGCGGTCGGCGTCGAGGATCGCAAGCAGGCCGGCCGCCAGCGCCCGGGGTTCGTCGGGCTCCACCAGCCATTCCGGGGGCCATACGTCGGGCAGGCCGTCGACCGAGCTGGCGATCCCCGGCAGGCCGGCCTCCAACGACTCCAGCGCGATCAACGGCAGGCCTTCGAACCTCGAGGGGATCGCGATCGCGTCGACTGCCGAAAGAAAGTCGGCGATCGGTCTGACCTGCCCCAGGAAATGCCAGTTCGAGCTCAATCCGCGGCGGTCTACCATCTTCTCGATGGCGGCCCGGTCGCGGCCCTCGCCGGCAACCACGAAGCCGACCTCGGGACGCCGGCGGATGATCAAACGTGAAGCAGCGACCAGTGTGTCGTGGCCCTTCTGCCGCGCGGTCACCCGCCCGCCTATCCCGACCAGCGGGCCTGCCCCCTCGAGACCGAGTTCCCTCCGGGCCCTTTCCCGCTCGACCGGGACCAGATCCGGCCTCGGCATACGGATCACCGCCGGGTCGGCGTCTCGGGAACCCCAGGTCTCCGGGAAGCGGCGCGCAGCGCTTTCCGAGAGAACGCAGGCACGGTCGAGCCGCCTGAGCAGCCGGCGGGCGATACGCGCCCGGATTACCCCCAACCGGAATCCGAGCTCCTGCATGCTTCCGGTGATGTGCACCAGCCCAACAATAGGGGTGCCGCTGAGATTTTCGAGGGCCAGCGGCGTGCCTCCGTACTCGGCGCTGGGCAGGTTGAGCAGGACGACGTCCGGCTCGAGCCCGGAAAGGGCGGCGTCGACGGCACGGCGGCGCCGGGGGTCACAGAGGTGGAGCGCCGCCAGCGGCAGGGGCTGGACCGGCACATCTGCCACGGCAGGCCTGCCCACAGCCCGCCCCAGCATGGCCGTCAGTTCCGCGTTGGCCGCGGGCGCGGCGAAGTCGAGCTCGAAGGCCGGGTCGGACGCCACCCCGGCCAGGACCTCGGCAAAGAAGGATTCGGCACCGGAGCAGATCCCGGAATCGGCGTAGGCGAGAACGCGAACCGCGTCATTTTCCTGTTCCGTCACGGCATCATCCTGTCAATCAGTGCGGGCTGTCCGCCTTCAGGGCCGGGTGAAATAAGCTCGCAGGCCGCAATGCTCAGACCGCTCGCCAAGTTGCGCATGCCGCCGGATACCTTTGAACGGCACTCGATCATCGCCCGGCTGGCCACCCCGGCCGGCTCGGTCCTCGACGTCGGCGGAGTCAAGGGGGAACTCGGTCTCTTCCTGCCCGGCGCGGAAGTGACGACGATCAACATGGAAGGTGAGCGGGCAGACGCCCACTTTGACGGAGCGGTACTTCCGTTCGAAGACGACAGCTTCGACCTCGCGGTGAGCCTCGACGTGCTCGAGCACATCCCGGCCGGGGAGCGCACCGGGCATTTCGGTGAGCTGGTCCGGGTCGCCCGCCGCCAGGTCCTTCTCTGCTGCCCCCTGGGCAGTCCGGAGCACGTAGCGGCCGAGGCCGACCTGGCCTCCTGGTACGAGGAGACGACCGGAAATCCCCACCGCTTTCTCGGGGAACACCTTGACCGGGGTCTGCCCGATGAAACCGAGCTCCAGAGACTCGCCGAGGCCACCGGTGAGGACCATCAGATTCGCTTCCACGGCGATTTCCGCCGGGCCAACGAAGCTTTCCGCCGAAGCAGCCTGCTGAAGAGCCGGCGGACCCCGGCCGCCGCGCTCGCTTACGCCCGCGTTCGCCTGGACCCACGCCGGTCGCTGAATCTCGAACCGGAGGCGTCGACCTGGAGTAACCGTGCCTTCGTCGACATCCGTCTCGGCTCCCGCACCGGCTCCGACGGACTCGTACCGGGCGGAGCCCGGTCATCCGGTGACTGACAACGGCGATGTCAAAGGGCTGGCCGTCCGTGGAGCGACCCTGCTCAGCATCCGCCAGATCCTTGTCGGGCTGGTCACGGTCGCGGGGATCATCACGCTGCCGCTGCTGCTCAGCCCGGCCGAATTCTCGCTGTACGGATATGTGAATACGGTCGTGCTGGTCGGCGCCGCCCTGGGCGACCTCGGCCTGGGTGCCTACCTGATCAAGACCAGGGCGACCGACCGCGACATCTCCGGGAGCTTCGCCCTGCAGCTCGCGTTCTGGCTGCCGGTCAGCTTTCTCGCCCTGGTCCTGGCGATCATCCTCGATCCATTCGGGTTCTCCGAGCTGACCAGTTCCCTGCTACTGCTTTCGCTGCTGCTGCTGGCGCTCCAGGCCCTGCCGACCGCGCTGCTCGAAAAGGAGATGGCCTTCAAGCGGATATCGGCGGTCGAGGTGGTGCAGAGGATCATCCTGGTCACGATCGCGATCACGCTGGCCGTCGTCGACCCGGCCCAGTGGTCGATCCCGGTGGCGGCGGCCGCAGCCGCGCTGGTCGGCTATCCGGCGATGATGGTCGCGGCCCGCTGGCGCTGGCTGCCCAGATTCGCGCCCGGCGAGCCGCTCTTTCGCGGCTTCTCCTCGCAGTGGTGGCAGGCTCGCATCGCCAACCAGGCCAGCTATGCCGCCTACCCGCTACTGGGCGGGCTGCTGTTCACGGCAAGCGAGGTCGGCCTGATCGTCTGGGCGCTGGCGATCACCTCGATCCCGACCTATCTGGCACCGATGGTCTCCCGGGCGACCTACCCGGCGCTGGCCCGCTCGTCGGTCGCCGAGCGGGTGAGCATCTTCAGCAACCTGTTCCGCGGCCTGCTGCTGTTCGGGACTCCGCTGCTCGCCGCCCTGATCGTGGCGGCCGAGCCCCTGACCCTGGAGATCTTCGGCGACGCCTGGGCCGGCGGCGTGCCGCTGCTCCGGCTGGAGTCGATCACCAGCTTCATCGGGATAGCGACCAACCTGCTCATGCCGCTGATGTTCCTCACCGCTTCCCCGACCCGGATCAAGTGGATGGCGGTCGCCAACACCACCGGAATCGTCGCACTTTCGCTGGTCCTGGCCCCTTCGATCTCGTTCAAGGCGATATCGGTGGCGACCATCGTGACTTCGCTGGTGCTGCTCGTCGGCTTCGACCGGATCGTGCGCCGCGAGACCGCCTACAGTCCGATCCGGGACATGCTGCCGGCCGCCGCCGGCCTGGTCCTGGCGGTCGCGATCTGCCTGCCGGTGGCGCTCAGGTTCGACACCCTGACCGGCGGACTGGCGGCCGGGATCCTGGCGGCGGCGATCCAGCTCGCGGTGACCGTGGGTCTGAAGGGCGGCATCAACCTGAGGGCGGCCATCAGCCGGATCCGCCCGGCCGACACGGCGGTCGTCATGGATCCGGTCGGCAACCGGGACCCGGCCGACGACCTCTAGTAGGTGCCGGCCAGCTTCCGGTGATCCCAGGTCGCGGTCCGCACCGGCCTGAACTGAAGCGCCACCCGCTTGGGCACCTGAGGCGCGAACACCTCCGGCGCGGCCGCCGCGTCGACCCCGATCCGGTCGGCGTAGCGGGCTCCCAGCTCTGCCGCGAAGGTACCGACGACCGCGGGGTCGCGATGGATCTCGGTCTCGGCCTCGACCATCACCCCCCTCAACTCGGCGTAGCTCTCTCCGGCCTCGATCAGAACGGTCGCCCGGTTGTCGCGCTCCAGGTTCCTGACTTTCTGGGACTTGGCGAAGGTCCAGGCCCAGATCTCGCCTCCGCGCTCTACGTACCAGAGCGGCATCGAGTGGGGCCAGCCCCGCAGCCCGTTGCTGGAGACGACCGCTACGTAGTTCTCGGCCATCAGATCGAGCACCTCCTGCGGATCCAGCTCGATCTGTTTCCGGCGGCTCATCCCGTGCTCAACTCAGGTCCGGCCGCCGGTCAACTTGACGAAAGCCGACCAGGCCTTCTTCGGTCTCAATTCCTCGCCATACTTGAACAGGCCGATGGTGTAGCAGAAAGTGCAGTTCTGGCCTTTGGGGTCGGTGTCCTTCCAGGAGAACCAGTAGGCGCTGTCGATCTTGTACTTCTTGCGGTTCTTGATCAGAAATGTGAGTGCGGACGTGAGCTGCTTGGCCTGTTTCTTCTGGCTTCCGGTGAGGAAGGCGTTGCTCGCGGGCTTGCCCGAGCCCCATCCGATCTCGGTCACCTCCATCGGCTTGCGCCTGTAGCCGGCCTTGTTCGCGGCCTTGCGGTAGTCGGCGACCAGTTTCTTGAGCGCTCCCGTGTTCGGCGAATAAGGGTGGAGGGCGATCGAATCGATGTACTTCGGCTGCACGTACTTGCCCATCTGCTTGATGAAGGCCGGCGCCGAGACGGCCTTCTTCTTCGGCCCCTTGGGCCGCCCGAACAGCCCGGATGCCATCACCTCGGCATTCGGATCGTTGGCCCGGATCACGTTCGAAGCGGCTTTCAGGACCTTGGCGTACTTCTTCGCCGAGACGGGATAGGAGAAGTAGTGGAAATTGACCTCGTTCCAGATCTGCCACTGACGCACCGGTGGCTTCGTGCTGTAGGCCTGACCGAGCTCGTCCCAAAAGGGGTCGTCCCAGAAGGTCCCGTTCTCGCCGTACCGCTGGACCGCCGTCGCGACGAAATCGCGCCATGCGGACAGCTGGCTGGATGAGCTCGGAAGGGTCGTGGTCTTTTTCGCCACCCAACCCGGCGTCGCATACAAAACCGGCAGCACCGGGAGATTGTTCATCGCTCCGGCCCTTACCGCATCGTCGAGCAGGCCCCAGTCGTAGCCGCCCGCCCCGTCCGGCTGGACCTGTTCCCAGGAAACCGGAACCCGGATCGCGCGAACTCCCCCCTGGGTCATTCTCGACGTATCTACGGCATCGAACCCCTCCTGCGGAGCGATCCCGAGAAAACCTTCCGGTGCCTTGGGCCCGGGCGCCGCCGTCGTCCCACCGGCCCCGAGCGAGAGGGCTGCGATCAGGACCGCGCCAGCCAGGGCGAGCGGAAGCGTGGCCCGGGGCAGGTCGAACCCCTTGCCCTGGCGGCGGCGACTCAACCAGGCCGCGAGCCCGAATCCGGCCAGCACGAGAACCACCGCCGCGATCAGCAGCATCGGGATGCCGCCCCCCGCCAGTTCACTGCCTCCGGAGCCCTGACCCGAGGTCGGCCCGGGCCCGTCCCCTCCGGTCGGGATCGGCTGGTACTCGTACTGGACGACCGCCGGTGATGAGTCGGCGGTGGCCGGCTGGACCGGAACCACGGCCATCAATAGCGGCATAATCAGGACCATCAGTACGGAGCGGAAACATCTGGACATGGCTGCTGGATCTCTCGGGTCGGGAATTCGGTCGCTTTGACGGGGTCGACGTCGGGATTTGGCGGTCCGTTTGGACCGAAACACGTGGTCGCCATCGCGGTTGCGGTTGCGGCCACTGTACTGGCCTTCAACTACGGTGGCTACGGTAGCGAGTACACCTCGGCGGCGGCCGTGCTGCTCTGGATCACCACGATCGTCGGGCTCGGAACCGCGATTCTGCCGCGCTCCGGGATCGGCTACCCGGGCCTCATTGCAGCCGGCCTACTGCTCGGGCTGACCTGCTTCACAGCAGCATCGATCTCCTGGGCCGCCGATGCCGGGCTGGCCTACGCCCGCACGGTCCAGATGCTGGCGGTGTCCGGGACATTCATTGTCATCCTGCTTTTCTCCAGACAGGACGAGGGAAAGGGCTGGCTCTGGGGCCTTACCGCGGGTCTTGCGGTGGTAGTGGTGCTGGCGGCGTTCAGCCGATTCATTCCCGTGATCGGGGATGACAGCGAGTCGACGAGGCAGCTCGGCAACATCATCGGCGGCCGGCTCTCCTGGCCGCTGGGCTACTGGAACGCCACCGGAACCGTGGCCGTAATGCTGGTCATGGCTCTGCTCTGGCACACCGGCCACGACCCTCGCAACCGGATCAGGAAACTGGCCAATGCGGTGGTTCCGCTGATCGCGGTCGTCCTCTACCTCGCGGCCTCCCGGGGATCGCTGGTGGCGCTCACCTGCGGGATCGCGCTGATCACCGCCTTCGGGCCCAACCGTCGTCGCCTCGGCACCGCCGTCCTGCTCGGCATCGCGGGATCGGTCCCCGCCGTGGTGCTGGCTTCACAGCTCCATGCAGTGGCACACGCCGACACCGGCTCGACCGCGACCGTCCAGGGCCTGATCCTGCTGGCCGCAACCCTGGTCAGCTGCCTCGCCATCTACCTGGCCAGGGATCCGTTAGAGCGTTGGGTGTCGCGTCAGACCCCGACCCGCCGGCAGATGACGATCGCTCTGGCCGCGCTTGCCGTGATCGGGATCGGACTGGTCGCCGCCTCCGACCCGATCGACCGGATCAGCTCGTTCACCTCGATCCCGTTCACCGGCGTGGACACCTCCGACAACCGGACATTCGCCACGGGACACCTGCTCAGCCAGAGCGGCAACGGCCGCTGGCAGCTGTGGGGGAGCGCCATCAACGCGTTCGCCTCACAGCCTTTCGGCGGCCTCGGCGCCGGCGGCTACGAGGCCTGGTTCAAGACCGACGGCTCATTCTGGATGAAGACGATCGAGGTGCACTCTCTGCCACTCCAGGCCCTGGCCGAACTCGGACTGGCCGGATTCCTGTTGTTGACCGGTTTCGCCGGCTTCTCCGTATACCGGGGCTGGCGCAGGCTCGGCGATCCCGACCTGAACACTCCCCGTGACGGAGGCGAGCCGTCGCGACGGACCGAGCTGATCGCTTTCCTGGCGATCCTGATCGTCGGCGGCATCTCGGTGTCGGTCGACTGGACCGGCGACTTCCCGCTGATTTTCGGAGCTTTGCTGATCTGCTGCGCGGCCATGGTCGGCCCCCTGTACGGACCGCGTCGCGAGAACGGCTTCGAAGGACCCAGCCCGGCCGAAGCCGGCGTTCCGTCGGGCCCGGCCTGGGCCGCACGAAAGAGCCAAGGGTCAGGATCCGCGGTGCGCCTGGTGGTCGTCGCCGGGGTGATCCTGTTCGGCGGCGTCGCGCTTGTGGCGTCAACGCGGCAGTACCAGTCCAGCCGTGCGATCGAGCAGAGCCGCTCGGCCTTCGCCGAAGGAAACGGCGGCGAAGCCCTCCAAAGGGCCGAGCAGGCCGCCTCAGCCACACCGTTCTCGGGAGCACCCTACGCCCAGATGGCACTCGTTCAGGAGATGGTCGGGAACCTCGGCGGCGCCCTGTCCAGTGTCACGCTCGCCACCGAGAAGTCGCCGACCAATGACGCTTACTGGCTCCTCCGTGCCCGGATCGAGGCCGAGATGGGGCTGACCTCCGCCTACGGAGACTCGATCTTCCGGTCCAGGGAACTGAACCCGAGGGCCGCCTACTGGAAGAACTTCGACCTGCAGGTTTCCGGTTCACTCTAGAACGCGAACCAACCATGAGCCAATCGATGCCGCCGGGCGAAATTCCGGGGGACTCGGGCCTCAGACGTCGTGAGTGAAGTCGAGCAGACTCTGCCAGGCCGGCTTGGCCTGACCATCGATGTCGAACAGACCGGTCGCCCGGCAGAACCTGCAGGTGACGGTTTCCGGGGGGAGATCGGACCAGCTGAACCAGTAGACCGCCTTCAGTCTCAGCTCTCGGCGGTGCCTGATGTATGCCCGGAAGGCAGATGAGAGCTGGTCGGCCTGGGCTTCGAGGCTCCCGGTTCCATATGCCGTCGCCGCGTCTGAGCCCCAGCCGAGCTCGGTCACCATCAGGCGCTTACCGCGCTGCCCGAAGCGGTCCATCACGTTCCGTATCGGGAACGTGCGCCGGACCGATTTGCGGGTCGTGCTGGCGTAGGGATGAATCGCTGCGATGTCGAAGCTCTTGCGGAATCCCGGCTGCCGGTAGAGCCTCGTGAGGAACTTCCGGGCCGCGGTACCGGTCCCTTTCCGGGGCCGGGAGTAGAACCCGGCGGTCACGATCCTGGCGGTCGGATCGCTGTTTCTGATCACCCTGGCCGAGATCGTGATCAGCTTCGAATATTTGCGCGCCGAAATCGGCCAGGCCCAGTACTTGATGTTGGGCTCGTTCCAGATCTGCCAGTTGCGGATCGGGCGCTCCGGCACTTCGGGGTGCTCGCTCCAGAAAGTGCCACCGGTTCCGTAGCGGCCGACCGCTTCGCGCAGGAACTGTTTCCAGTGATACCTGGCGTACCCGTTCCAGACCGGCAGGCGGCGGCGATTGCCGGCCAGCCACGGAGGGGTGTCATACAAAGCCGGCAGCAGCTCGATCCCCCGCTCCGCCGTGACCTTGACCAGGGCGTCCACCGCCTCCCAGTCCATGTCGCCGTCGCCTCGCCGGTCGACCGACTTCCAGTCGATCGTCGCCCGATAGGAGCCGAGCCGGCCCCAGGCCATCTTGTCGAAGTCGGCCTCGCTCATCGGCTGCTGGGTGATGATCCCGAAGAACGGACT
This sequence comes from uncultured Solirubrobacterales bacterium, assembly GCA_963766115.1. Taxonomy (GTDB): domain Bacteria; phylum Actinomycetota; class Thermoleophilia; order Solirubrobacterales; family 70-9; genus 67-14. The sequence continues at coordinate 316,348 of CAVXYR010000004.1, read as the reverse complement.
GGGCCCGGTACCGCCCGCAGCGCCGGCGGCACCGGCCCGGCCGCCCGCAAGGACGATCAGGATTCCCAGGAGCAGGGCGAATGGAACCAAGCCAAACCGGAACCGGCGGCTCGGTCCGTTCTGGTGGATCATTCTCTTCTCCTCGGCACTCGGGATCATTTGCCTCTACCCGTTCCTGGCTGGCTTGCGGTCGGGGTGAATCTCAGGTCGAAAATCCTTGCCGGTTCGTGCCCTCACCCGCAAAACCCGGTCGGGGGACCGATGTTTCGCCCGACGGGCCCGGGAACGACCTGAACGCAACCCTACTCGCCGAGGTCAGGCGGCAACAGACCTTCAGCCTCGAGCTTCTGCAGGTGCGCCTCCATGACCACTGCGGCGGCCGGCCGGAGCTGGTCGGGGACGTCCGACCAGACCTGCTCGAGAAGGGCCATCCGGGAGCGCTCGCCCTCGGCCAGGGCGGCGATCAGGCCCCGCTCCCGCGACTCGCGGTGTTCCAGGTATTCGGCGATCTTTGCCTCGGGATCGATGACGAAGGGTCCGTGGCCGGGACAGATCAGGCTCGGTCCGAGGCTCCCGACCAGTCGGAGCGAGTCCATGTAGGCGGCCAGGGATCCTCCGTCGGGTGGTACGTAGGTCGAGCCCCAGCCCAGGATCAGGTCACCACTGAAGCAGACTCCGTCGTCGGTGAAAAAGCAGAAATGGTCAACCGCGTGGCCCGGCGTCGCTATTGCAGAAAGATCGCCGAACTTCCGGCCGTCCCCGGCAGCGACCAGTTCTACGCCGAGCCTTTCAACACCGCCGGAATGATCGTTGTGGGAGTGGGTGAGCAGTGCTCCGGCCGCCCCGCCTCGTTGCTCGACGGCCGCCTCCACCGCCGTCAGATGACGGGCGTCGTCGGGACCGGGATCGATCACCCAGCAGGGATCCGACCCGTACAGCCAGGTGTTGGTACCGGTCAGGGTCATCGGGCCGGGGTTGTCGGCCACGACCCGGTAGATCTCGGGATGCCCGGGCGCCGGCCCGTCAGCTACTTCCATGCGCCAACACTAGGGGTCCGACCGCCCCTCCGACAGATCCCCGGGGCAGGATCCGTGCGAACCGTCAGCGAGACTGCGAAATCCTGACCGCGCAGCGAAGCGAAGCCGTCGGGATTACTTGTTCACGCGACCTGGATTCCTGCTAAGCGGCCAGCTCGCGGCTGATCGCCTCGCGGGCCTCGGGCGGTTCCAGGACGACCAGGTCGCCCGCGCCGCGGAGGATCTCGCGGACCAGCCAGGAGGTCCCGGCGTAGGGCAACTCGACCACGACCGAACCGTCGGCCAGTTCCTCGACCACGTCCCGCTCCTCGCGCAGCCAGCGCGAGCGCTCCGGTGAAACCCAGACCCTGGCCACCGAGGCCTCGGGAACGGCACCGTCGCTCATCCAGCCTTCCACCCCGGCCAGCTCGATTGCCTCGGGCCGCGGCTCGAAGGTCTCGTCGGTGATCGTCACTTCCTTGATCCGGTCGAGCTTGAAGTGCCGCATCGCTTCCCGGTCGAGGTCGAAGCACTCCGCGTACCACCCCTCGCGGCCGTTCTCGAGCCGGTAGGGCTCGACCCGGCGCTGGCTGAAGGCGTCTTCGTTCTCCTTGTAATAGTTCAGCTCGAGCACGCGGTGGGCGGCGATTGCCTCGTTGACCACCCTCGACGCCTCGGCGCCACCCGAGTCGACCGCGATCGCAAGCCCTTCCCGGGCCGGGTCGTGGCCGAGCGCCTCGACGATCTTTTCCCTGGCCGAGTCGAGCCTGGTCTGGGGCAGATGGTCGCCGACCAGATCGATCGCCGCGACCAGGGCCTTGGCCTCAAGCGGGAGCAGCCGCGCGGGCCGGGCGAACGAGTCGCCGTACGGCTCCGAATCCACCTCCACCTCGTCGCCCTTGATCTCGGCGTAGAGGACATAGGTGCCGCCGCCGAAATTGACCACGTTGAGGACGTCGATATCGTCCTTGAGCTCCTCGCCGGAGAGCTCGAGGCGACGACAGAGGTCGGCCACCGAGAGCCGGCGGTCCTCCTTTGCCGCACCGATCAGCATGCCGGCCAGGGTCACCAGACGGCCGAAGCGCTCGGGCCTTATCGCGGCGGAGCTGCGGTCCTTGTTTCGCTGCCGCCGTTCCTTTGCCGGGGCCGGGGCCGGGTCGGCGGTGTCAGCCACCTCGAACCCCCTCAGATGCCGGTCGCGCAGCAGCCCGATCTTCTCCTCGGCCATCTCGCGCAGGTCCGGTGGGCCGAGCACCTCGGCGTTCTGCCGCCACCTCAGGACCCAGGCGAGCAGCTCCCTCTCGCTCGAGTAATCCGTTTCGAGCACCAGGCCGGGCTCGCCGCCACTCTCTTCCGGATCTGCCTGGGTGATCGTCCCGTGACGACCGAAGTCGCGCTCGATCAGCCAGGCGATCCTCTCCCGGATGAAGATCCGGGCGGTGCCGGCAGTCTCGCCGAGCTGCCAGTCGGCGAGATCGGCGTAATCCCGGCGCTCGAATTCCTCCGGCGGGCTGAAGTCGTGCTCGGATTTGGAGGCGTAACCGACCTTGCCCCTGATCCTCGAGAGCCGGAATACCCGGACCGCCTCCCGTTCATGGGCGTATCCGATCAGGTAGAACTGCCCGCCGCGGAAGACGAGGTGGTACGGATCGACCTTGCGGGTGCCGAGCTCGTCGCGCTGCATCGTGTGGTACTCGAAGGTGACGGTCTTGTGCCTCGAGATCGCGGTCTCGATCCGGGCAAGCCGCTGGGTCAGATCGCGGGAGGAGGTGGAGGCGAACTTGGCCATCGAAACCGGGGTGTTGTCGGGGTCCGACAGCGGGTTGGGGTGGCCCCAGGCGACCTGCTGGAGAGCGAGCCTCAACGGTTCGGCATAGGCGAACTCGCCTTCACTGAGCAGGCTGAGCGAGGTTCTCAGGGCGGCCAGTTCGTCGTCGGTGAACTCGATCGCGGGCAGGTAGAAGTTCTCCGGCGGCAGCGAGTAGAGCTCGGCCTCGAAGAACCCCTCTCCCGGCCGGTCGACCTGGAGTTCGATCCCGAGGCTGTCGAGTTCCGCCCGGTCGGCGTAGAAGCGCCGGGCGAAGGCATCCTCGTTCATTACGCTGTAGCCCTCGACCTCCCGTTTGATCTCCAGGGCCGAAACGGGCCTGCCCTGGGCCATCAGGAACGAGATCAGCGAGAGCTGTCGAATCAGCTTCTCAGTGTCTTTTGCCATCAGCGGTTGAGAATACTCCCGGCGGACTCGCCGCTCTCCCGGGAACGCCCGGTTTTCCCGCATTTTGCGCTCTCTCGTTCGGCTTTCCTGAACTTCGTCGCGGAAGGCGCCGGGCCCGGCCGGGCCACCCCCGGCCGGCCGGCCGCCGCGCGGCCGGCCGAACTCTCACCCCAGGTAGCGCGGGACCACCTGATCGGCATAGCGCCGGGTCCGTCGCAACGCCTCGTCCTGGTCCATGTAGCAGGCCAGGATCGAGTAGAGCAGGTCCGGTCCGACTTCGGGCAGGTGCCCGGTCCGGTCGGCCACTATCTCGGCCCGGATGACCACCGCGGCGCCGCCGACGACCATGCCGGCCACCGAGGCCGGTACCTCTTCCCCGTCGGCCATTCCGCGGCGGCCCCGGTCCACGAACGCCGACAGCATCCGTACCGCGGAACGGTAGCGGGCCAGCGCCGAGTCTCCCGCCGAGAACATGTCGATGATGCACATCCGGGCAAAGGCGGGCTCGGCCGCGAAGAAGCCGAGGCAGGTCTCGACCCCGGCCTCGATCTGGTCCGGCCATTCCATCGACGGATCCCGGCCGGCACGGATCACTTCGGCCACGAAACGGCCCAGGATCGCGTCGTAGGTGGCGAGGAAACAGGCCTCCTTGTCGGGGAATATCTCGTAAAAGGTCGAGCGCGACACCTTGGCCCGGGCGACGATGTCGGCGACGCTCACCTCGGCGTACCGCTTCTCCGCACAGGCCTCCGCCATCGAATCGAGCAGGCGGTCGCGCTGCGAATTGACCACGAACTCGCGTGGCAGGTTGTGGCGTCCCGAAGGAAGCCGGTTCGGGGCCCGGCTACTCACGGGCCTCCCGGGTCTCCTCCATCACCTTCATGGCCACTTCCCGGCCGAGGTACGGGGCGACGACCAGATACATCACTTCCGGCAGCAGATCCGGCAGGCCGTCGGCCCTGCCTTCGGATGCCTCGGCGAACAACAGCGAAGAGACGCCGCCGACGATGAGCCGGGAGACCTCGCCGGGAATGCGGTCCGGCTGGTCGGCCAGCTCGCGGCCGGCGTCGAGAAAGGGGAGGAAGGATCCGACCGCCGTCTGATAGCGGTCCCGGGCCCTGGCCCCCGCCCCGAAAGCCTCGACGATCCCGGTCCTGACCGAGAGCGGGTTGTTCGCCAGGTATTCCAGAAGCCTCTCGATCCCTCCCCGTACGCGGTCGACCCAGTCGTCGGATTCCGTTTCGGCCACACCTTCGGCCACGTGCTCGAGCATGCTGTCCGTGACCATGGAGTAGGCGGCGACGAAGCAGTCCTCCTTGTCGGAGAACTGCTGGTAGTAGGTCGCCCGGGACACCCCGGCCGAGCGGATGACGTCGGCGACGGTGGTTTCGGTGTACCCCTTTTCCGCGACCACGGCGATCATCGAATCGACCATGCGGTCCCGCTGAGAGCGGGCGACGGTCTCCCTGGGCAACCCGTGCCGTCCGCTGGGGAGACGTCCCGAATCGATCGGATCGGTCTCCGCCTGCTCCTGTGCCAGCCCCATCGGGGCGATCCTATCGCAGCAACCATCGCAGGAATTCTGCCCGGATTCGTGCTTCGGCCCTGAAATCACTCCACCCCTTCGCCTGCCCGGGGCCGTCCGGTGCCCTTCATTTTCGCCCGGACATCACGGCGATCCCGATCGACGGTGATCGGCAAGGCTAGACTGGGCGCCGTGAGCCCCCCGGCATCAGAGTTCCGGACCATCGGCATCATCGGCCTCGGCTACGTCGGCCTGCCGCTGGCGGTCGCCTTCGCCGAGGCCGGCCGCGCGGTGGTCGGCCTCGACACCGATCCCGAAAAGGTCGATTCGATCAACCGCTCGACCAGCTACATCGAGGACGTGCCGACCAAAAGCCTCGAGGTGGTGGGCGAGCGGCTCCGGGCCACGGCCGACTTCGGCGAGCTGTCCGCCTGCGAGGCGGTGATCATCTGCGTGCCGACCCCGCTGACCGGTTCCCGCGAGCCCGACCTGAGCTTCCTCCGGTCGGCCGCCCGCAACCTGTCCGAAGTCCTCCGGCCCGGCCAGCTGGTGGTACTCGAATCGACCACCTACCCCGGAACCACCCGCGACCTCCTGGCCGGCGAGCTAGAGACCGGCGGCCGCGTGGTCGGCGACGACTTCCATCTGGCCTTCTCGCCCGAGCGGATCGACCCCGGCAGGACCGACTTCACGGTCAGGACGACCCCCAAGCTGGTCGGCGGCATGACCGACGGGTGCACGGAGAAGGCGGCCTCCCTTTACGAGGTGATCTGCGATCAGGTGATCCGGCTCTCCGGGCCCGAGGCGGCCGAGCTGGCAAAGCTTCTGGAGAACATCTTCCGATCGGTCAACATCGCCCTGGTCAACGAGCTGGCCCAGCTCTGCCACCGGCTCGGTGTCGACGTCTGGGAGGTGGTCGACGCGGCCTCGACCAAGCCGTTCGGCTTCATGCGCTTCGAGCCGGGGCCGGGGATGGGCGGCCACTGCCTGCCGGTCGATCCGTTCTATCTCGCGTTCAAGGCCAGAGAGCACGACTTCTACCCGGAGTTCATCGAGCTGGCCGGCAAGATCAACCAGTCCCAGCCGCTTTTCTGCGTCACCCGGATCGAACGGGTGCTGAACGACAACGCCCTCCCGGTCAACGGCTCGAAGATCCTGATACTCGGGGTCAGCTACAAGGCCGGGGTCGGCGACATCAGAGAGTCGCCGTCGCTGAAGATCATCCGGCTGCTTGACGAGCTGGGGGCCGACCTCAGCTACCACGACCCGCACGTCCCCGAGCTCGCCGACGCCGGGCTCTCGAACTCGACCGACCTCGAGGCGGCACTTACGGCGGCCGACCTGGCGGTGATCGTCACCGCCCATCCCGAGGTCGACCTCGACCAGGTCGTCGCCGGCAGCAAACTGGTGCTCGATCTCCGCGGGGTGACCCGCGAGATCGAGGCGGAACACGTCACCAGGCTGTAGGCGGCCGTGAGCCTGTTCGGCCGACTGGCTCCACCGAAGCCGACCAGCTGGCAGACGTTCACCGCCGACCGGGTGAACGTCGGCCTCGCCTTCGGCACCGTGGCGATCGCGACCGCCGTGGTCGCCGGGCAGTTCACCCGGCTGCTCGGACGCCGATCCCATGAGGGGGGAGGAGAGGAACACCTGATCGACTCGGCCCCGGCGGCCGCCGCAGATGCGGTCGGGGTCGCGGTCGAGGGCTACATCGCCACCCCGCGCCGGGAGACCCTGCTGTTCAACCTGCTGTCGGGGTTCCTCGGAGCGTTCGCCGTGGTCCGGCTGTCGACCTGGGCGATCCGGGAGGGACAGGGGCCGTTCCGCAACGTGAAGGTCGGCGAGCGGCACATCCATCACTTCGTTCCCGGGATCCTGATCGCGTTCGGTTCCGGCCTGGCCGCGCTGCTCACCCAGGGGGAGACCAGCGAAGACCGGATCGCGGTCGCGATGGGGATCGGAATCGGTTTGACCTTCGATGAGGCCGCCCTGCTGCTCGACATGAGGGACGTCTACTGGAGCCCGGAAGGGCTACTGAGCGTGCAGGTGAGCCTGGCCACCGCCGCGACCCTTGGCGCCACCGTGCTCACTTTCCGCCTCCTCGGTCGTGGCGAGCGCCACCAGGAGGAGGCGGGCGAGATCCCCCCGGCGGGCTGAAAGATCGTGACCAGGAGAAGGGGGACGCCGGGAAGCCCGGTAGATGCTTCGATAAACGGTGGGGTACAGGTTTCGTAAACAGTGAGGTACGGCAAATCGCGCCACCAGGTCGAGTGGTCCCGGGAGGGGGCCGGTTCCGGGGGCAACAGCCCGTGGGTCGGGCCCGAACGGCGGTTGGCGGGCCGGTCCGAATGCGACTGGCAACGGCCAAAATGCCTTTGTCAGAGCCAAAAAAAATGCCGGTGGGCGGATCAGCTCAAGGGAGAGTGAGCCGATCCGCCATATCACCGACAAAGCGTTGCTGAGGGTAGGGAGGGTCCCCAGTCAACGATGTAACTGCAGTCCCCACGTCCTGTGCAGGATCTGCATTGAAAAGAGGTTACACGAATGGTTGTGTTTATGTGACAGGTAGCGCCCATTTCCGGGCGCCGGTCGTAAACCCCCCGGCCTAGACGTCTGAGGTGGTCCAGACGACCTGTTCGCGACCGGGGCCGACTCCGACCAGAGTGATCGGGACCCCGACGAAATCGCTGATGAAGTTCAGGTACTCGCGGGCGGACGGGGGCAGATCGTCCTGCTCGCGGCAGTCGGTGATCTCCTCTCCGAAGCCGGCCAGCTCCACGTACTCGGGGGTCGCGTTGTGGAGGATCGACTGGTGGTAGGGGAACTCGTTCAGCACCGCACCCTCTTTCGAGCGGTACCGGACCGCTACCTTGATCGTCTCCAGCCCGGCCAGCACATCGAGCTTGGTCAACGCCAGGGCGGTCGTCCCGTTCAGGCGAACCGCATACCTGAGCGCGACCAGGTCGAGCCAGCCGCAGCGGCGGGGACGGCCGGTGGTCGTCCCGAACTCGTGACCGCGCTCTGACATGTGCCGGCCGGCCTCGTCGTCGAGCTCGGTCGGGAACGGACCGGCGCCGACCCGGGTGGTGTAGGCCTTGACCACTCCCCAGACCTGCTCGATATCGCGCGGCCCGACCCCGGCGCCCACACAGGCCGCCCCGGCGATCGGGTTCGAGGAGGTGACGAACGGATAGGTACCGTGGTCGAGATCGAGCAGAGCGGCCTGGGCTCCTTCGAAGATCACTTTGTTGCCGGCGTCGAGCTCGCTCCAGCAGAGCCGGGCGGTATCGGCGATGTAGGGCTCGAGCCGGTGCCCGTAGCTGAGGTAATCCTCGGTGATCGAGTGCAGGTCGAGCCGGTCGTCGAACGCGACCTCACCGTCGGCCTCGCCCTCCCGTTTGAGCTTCCGCCTTCTGACTGCCAACTCCCTCAGCGCCTGCTGTTTGTCTTCGAGCGCGGCCATGATCTTCTTGCGGAGGATCTTCTCGTCGAGCAGGTCCTGAACCCGGATCCCGAGCCGGAGCGCCTTGTCGGCGTAGGAGGGCCCGATCCCGCGCCTGGTCGTGCCGATCGAGAGCTTCCCGAGCTTCAGCTCCCCGGCTGTGTCGAGCAGGATGTGGTACGGCATGATCAGGTGGGCGTTGGACGAGACCCGGAGGTTCGAGACCGAGATCCCGGCCTTCCTCAGCCCCTCGATCTCCTCCAGCAGGATTTTCGGGTCGACCACCACTCCGTTGCCGATCACGCAGTACTTGTCCTCGTGCAGGATGCCCGAAGGGATCAGATGGAACTTGAACTCCTCGCCGTCGCGCACGATCGTGTGCCCGGCGTTGTTGCCACCCTGGAATCGCACGATCGCGGAAGCGTCGCGGGCGAGCAGATCGGTGATCTTGCCCTTGCCCTCGTCGCCCCACTGGGTACCGACTATGGCTAAACCTGGCATCGAAGCAAGCAGTCTACGAATCGCTTCTGAGGCGCGGCTTCTGGCGGGCGTCGTCGCCCCAGAGCGGCAGCGCCTCGCCGCAGATCTCGATCAGCCGGGAGACGGTGCGCTCGCCGATCTGCTGCTCGAGCTCCTCCTGCGAGAGGTTGGTCGTGACCACGATCGGGCGCTGGCGCTCGTAGCGTTCGTTGATCAGGGCGTACAGCTGTTCCAGCACCCATTCGGTCTGCTTCTCGGCCCCGAGATCGTCGATGTGGAGCAGGTCGACCTCGCACAGCCGCTCGAAGAAGTCCGCGTAGGACTCCTCTCCGAGTCCGGCATCAAAGGTGGCCCTGATCCGGGCAAGCAGCTTGGGCAGCGAATAGATCGCGACCGTATTGCCGCGCCGCAGCACTTCCTTTGAGACCAGCATGGCGAGGGTCGTCTTGCCGGTCCCGGTGTTGCCCATCAGCCAGAGTCCGTGTCCTTCGGCCAGATTCGCGGGGGCCGAATCGATCCAGTCACGGACCGAGTTGACCACCACCGAATCGATCTCGGTCACCGGGGGGCGGTCAAACGAGACACCGCGATAGCGCGGCGGGATGACCGAGTTGATCCCCGACGATCGGGCCCGGCTCAGCCGGGGTTCGAGGCAGTCGCACTTGTGGGCCAGGTTGTCTTCGCCGAGGATCCAGCCGGAGCCGTCGCAGCGCCCGAACGGGCAGCTCCGTTCGGCCGGGCCCGATCTCCCGGCCCCGTTGCTGTCCGGGCCGCTGGAGCCCCTACCCGCCATCAGATGCCTTCCACGGCGCTCTCGGCCCGGACCGCCGCCGGCGAGCCTTCGCCTGCCGGGTGCTCGGGAGCGGCTTCGACGAACTTCGGGTAACGGGGCATGAAGGTCAGGTGACTCGTTCCGATCGGACCGTTCCTGTGCTTTGCCATGATCACCTCGGCGGTGCCGTCCCGCTCTTCCGGCTTGCGGTAGACGTCCTCGCGGTAGAGAAAGGCGACCAGGTCGGCGTCCTGCTCGATGTTGCCCGAATCACGCAGGTCGGACAGGATCGGCCGTTTGTCCGGCCGGCTCTCGTTGCTCCGCGAAAGCTGCGAGAGCGCCATCACCGGCACCTCGAGCTCGTTTGCCAGCAGTTTCAGCCCCCGGCTTATCTGGCCGACCTTCTCGACCATGCTCGAACGCGATTCGTCCATCCGCATCAGTTGCAGATAGTCGACGATGATCAGGGCGAGACCTCCGTTGGCCTCCTCCTTGACGTGGAGCCGGCGGGCCTTGGCGCGAAGGTCCAGCAGACCGAGGTCGGAGGTCGTGTCGATCCAGAGCGGCGCCGTCTCCAGGCGGTTGCAGGCCTTTAGGACCTTGGTCCAGTCCCGCTGGCTCACCGTGCCCTTTCTCAGCAGGTCGCCATGGACCTTTGACTGCGAGGCAATGAATCGCTGGGCCAACTCGACCTCGGACATCTCGAGCGAGAAGAAGGCGACCGAACGGCCCTTCTCGACCGCGACGTTCTCGGCTACGTTGGCTACGAAGGCGCTCTTGCCGACCGAGGGCCGGGCGGCGACGATGATCAGATTGGACGGCTGAAAGCCCCCGGTCATCTCGTCGAGGTGGGCGAAGCCCGAAGGAACGCCGGTCATCTCGATCTCGCCCTGCGAGAGCTTCTCGAGGCGCTCGACCTCGTCACCGAGGACCTCGTTCAAGCGGCGGAAGTCTCCGGCCTGCTCCTTGTGGGCGACGTCGAACAGCAGTTGCTCGGCCCGCTCGGAAAGCTCCTGGCCGCCCGCATCGCGTTCATTGACCCAGCTGCCGATCTGGTGACTGGTGTCGAGCAGGCGCCGGAGCAGCGCGTTTTCCTGGACGATCTCGGCGTAGTGGCGGGCGTTGCCCGGGGCCGGGACCTTGGCCGCCAGCTCGGAGACGTAATTCTTGCCACCGGCCTCTTCGATCTGGCCGGCCGTGACCAGGGCCTCGCCCACGGTCAGCTCGTCGCAGGGCTTGTCGGTGGTGTAGAGGCCGAGCATCACCCCGTAGATCGCCCGGTGACGGTCGAGGTAGAAGTCCCCGGCCTTCAGGCGGACGTCATCGATAACCCGGTTGACCGCGGGCTCGCTGACCAGCATCGCGCCGAGGACTGACTCCTCGGCCTCGATGTTCTGGGGCGGTACCTGGGCTATTTCTCTTCGGCGACGATCGTCTTGACCGAAGCCGTGGCGCCGCCGGTTACTTCGACGTCGATCATGTAGGTGCCGATCTGGTGAATCGGGACATCGAGGCGAATCTTGCGTCGGTCGACCTTGATCCCGCGTGCGTCACGGATCGCCTCGGCGATCTCCTTGGTCGTGACCGACCCGTAGAGCTTGCCGTCCTCGCCGGCCCGGTGGTGAATCGTCAGAACGGTCTTGGCCAGCAGCGATGCCGATTCCTTGGCCCGGGCCGCGGCCTCGAGGGCCACCCTCTCGGCCTGCTCCTTGCGACGAACGGCCTCTTCCAGCGCACCCGGGGTGGCCGGCTGGGCCAGTCCCCTGGGCTGCAGGTAGTTACGCAGGTAGCCCGGCGAAACCTCGACCGCCGTGCCGTTCTCGCCGAGTCCCTCGACGTCGGCCAGGAGAATCGCCTGCTGCGCCACTAGCGCTCACCTACGTAGGGGAGCAGGGCGACCTCGCGGGCGCGCTTGACCGCGACCGAAAGCTGTGCCTGGTGCTTGCGGGAGAGTCCGGTGACCCGGCGTGACCGGGTCTTGCCCTTGTCGGAGATGAACCGCCGCAGGAGCGTCAGGTCCTTGTAGTCGATGTTCTCCGCGGAAATCTTGGTGTACTTGCGGGGACGGATGCGCTCGTTGAAGCGCCGTCCGCGTCGCGATGATCCTGCTTCTCGTGTCTTAGCCACTTGCTTTTGATGCCTTACATGGTTGTGGCCCGGTAGCCCGGGCATTCTCGGACAAGCAATCCTAACGGTTCCCGGTCGCAACCGGCATGCCTCCACAGCAGCCCGACCGGGTGTGCTCCGCAAACTGCGGCCTCTGCGCGGCGCCGACCGCCAAGCCGGCGCCCGGCGGGCCGGTACGCAGCTTCCGCCACACGGCTCCCGCCAGGGGGCGGTGCCCCGAGGCCCGCCGCTAGAACGGTATGTCGTCGTCGGCCCCGCCACCGCCGCCGGTCGGAGCGAAGTCCCCGGAGTCGGCCGGCACGTCGGATGAGGGCTGGAAGCCACCTCCCTGGCCACCCTGGCCGTTTTGGCCTCCGGGCGCCGAGCCGTCCCGGGATCCGAGGAACTGGACCGTGTCGGCGACGATTTCCACCGCCTGCCGCTTACCGGATCCGTCCTTGGCCTCCCATTCGCGCCACTCCAGCCGGCCGTCAACCGCCACCGGGCGGCCCTTCGAAAGGTAGTTGGAACAGTTCTCGCCCTGGGCTCCCCAGACGACGATGTTGAAGTAGTTGGGCTTGTCGACCCACTGGCCGCTCTGGTCTTTGCGACGTCCGTTGACCGCCACCCGCAGGGAGCAGACGGCAGTGCCGCTCGGGGTGTGGCGAAGCTCGGGGTCGGCGGTGAGGTTGCCGGTGATCGTGACTCTGTTGATGTTCTCAGCCATTGCGTATTCGCTCCTGTTCGTTCTTTTTGTGCATCTCGAGTCGGTCTCTGGGTCTGCCCGGCGGACGCCTTTCTGACATCGCCCGCCGAATCGATCCCGGCGCCGTCGATCCGGCACCGAACAAGAACCTAGCGAGAGGCCTTGACGCCATAAAGGGCCACCACCCCGAAGCTCTCCCCCCATCCCCGCAAATTGGGTGAGAAACTGGGGCGACAGGGCATCCGGGTCGCTTCCGCATAAGGCATCCAAGTCGCTTCCGCATAAGGCATCCAAGTCGCTTCGCTTCGCTTTGCGACTTGGATGGTGTCCTCCTGTGGAGGACGGCGAGGAATACCTCCACCGCCTCCGGCGCTGGAAGTCTTGATCGCCGGCTTCGTGCTTCGAAGCCGACGGCCCCGGTTCGAACCGCCGGCCGCCCGGTCAAGGTGGGTCACCGAGGCTCCGCCAGGTAGTCCCAGCGCGCGAAGCGCGGAGCGAAGCGAGAGAGTCCTCGAGACTCGGCTGTCCCACCACGCAAGTGCTTCTCCGGGGCCACCGGGGCGTGCATGGCGAGGAGCAAAGCGACGGTGGTGAAGGGAGCGTACCCCGGTACGTGACCGAACCTCCGAGCGTCGACGAAGCCAGGCGCGTCTCCGGTGGCTTCGGAGGAGTGCTTGCCCTACGTCCAAATCAAAGACGCGGGCCGACCGCGACTGTTGCCCCTGGGGTGCTTCGGGCCAGGGGTGGGTCCGGAGGCGAGACCGGCTCCCGCCCCGCGGCTGGACGGGACGGCCTGCTGCGAGCGGCAGCTACGCTGCCGCGGGGCAACATCCCTCGCTACTCGTCGCGGTAGCGTCCGCCTCGTCCGCGGCGCTCGTCATCGTCTCCGGTCGGAGCCATGATCGCCGCGGTGGCGGGTGGTGCGGGAAGCACGGGAGCTTCGGGGTCGACCTTGAAGATCCGCGAGCGCATGACGCCGTCGGCGATCTTCAGTGAGTGGTCGAGACTGTCGAGCAGCTCACGGGAGGCGTCGAAGCGGAACCAGCGGTAGTCGGCCTCCGGCTTGTGGTCGATCTCGTAGGCCATCTTGCGAACGCCCCAGTTGTCTTCATGCTTCAGCTCGCCGCCGGAATCGATCGCGGCCTTGGTCTCGGTGACCAGTTTCTCGCGGTCGGATTCCTCGACGGCGGGGTCGAGCATCAGGACAAGTTCGTATTGGCGGGCTTCGTCAGACAAAATCGACGCGGGACTATAACGGGCTTTGGGGGGCGAGACTTCCACGCCGCGCGCTTACTGTCGCATGAAGGAGCTCCGAATCGACCGGGACCGGGCGATCAGGGTCGCCGCGATGATCGCCCTGGCCCTGATCGGGGTCTCTGTCCTGCCCGGTCTTCTGCGCACTCCCGAGGCGCCCGAAGTCCCGTCCGACGTCGGATTCCTGCCAACCGAGCAAACCACGGCCGGCCTCGGGTCCGGCCTCGGGAAGATCGGCGCGCGATCCGGGCCGAAGACCGGCCTGACGGTTCGCAGGGGTGCCCGGACCGGAAACGGCGGGGTCGCCGGCCGCGCCGGACGCAACCTCGACGGAAAGCGGACAAAGAAGGTGTCCCGCGGATCCGCCGATCCCCCCGGCAAACCAGACCCGCCGGCTCCGGTACCCGTCAGGCCCTCCGGCCCGGCGTCGACACCGGCAGACGTCACGACAGCGACCGCCCCTCCGGCCTCATCGCCGACGGCGCCCGCCTCGGGATCAGCCCCGGCACCCTCGCCTGCACCGGCCCCGGCATCGGCGCCACCATCGGCAACGTCGGCCACGACTCAGGCCCATCCCGTCGGTGGCGGGTCCGGCCCCGGACGGCCGCCTGCCGGCTCCGGCGACGGCTCCGAAGAATTCGCGCCCCGTTAGGGGGCGCTCCCCCGCCAGGGCGGCTCTCCCCGCCAAGGCGGCGCTAGTTGTGGCTGTGGTTTTTCTTGCCCCTGGCCCGGAGGTCCCTGACCGAATCGATGTCGTCCAGCTGGGCCTCGATCCAGTCGTCCGGGGTTCGCGAAACGATCACCTCCCGAAGACCGTCGGCCCGACGGCGGCGCTCCTCGGGCGACATGGTCAGAGCCTGGTAGATCGAATCGGCCTGGTCCTGGATGTCGAACGGGTTGACCGTGAGGACGTGCTCCTTGAGCTCTTCGTGTGAACCGGTGTTCTCCGAAAGCATGACCACGCCGTCGTGGAGGTTGATCGCCGGGGCCTCCTTGGCGACCAGGTTCATGCCGTCGAAGATCGCGTTGACCATCAGCAGGTCGAAGTGCTTGTAGCGGGCGACGGCCTCGGGAAAGTCCTCATATACCCGTAGATCGATCGGCATCCAGTCGGTGGTGCCGTGACGGTGGTTCACCACCGCGACCAGCGCTTCTATCCGCTCCAGATACTCGGCGTACTCGGGAACGTCCTGGCGGGAGGGTTGCAGGTGAGCGATGAAGGTGACCTTCTCGCGAAACTCGGGGTGCCCGGTGAGGAAAGTGTCAAAGGCGGTGAATCCCCGCAGCACATTCTTCGAAAGATCGGCCCGGTCTACGCGGAGGATCATGTGCTCGCGGCGACGGCTGAGGACTTCCTCCTCCGCGGTCGCCACCTCGGGCGATTCGGCCGCCCGCTTCAGGCGGTCGGCATCGATCGGCAGCGGATACGCCCTGACCCTGGTGCGGCCACCGGGATGATCGACGGTGAACTTGTCGAAATCGACCTCGTAGTCCATCAGGCGCTGGCAGCAGGCGAGGAAGTTGGTGCAGTAGGGAGTGGTGTGAAAGCCGATGATGTCGTTGGCGAGCATCCCGTTGAAGATCGCGTCCCGGATCCGGGTAGGCAGAACCCGCCAGGCATCCGGCTGGGTCCAGGGGATGTGCACGAAGTGATAGAGCAGGGCATCGGGACGGGCCTCGCGGATCTTTTCCGGAGCGGTGTAGAGGTGGTAGTCGTGCAGCATGACCAGCGGTTTTTCACGGTCCTTGATCTGCTCGATCACCACTTCGGCGATGTCGGAGTTGACCACCTCGTAGCCCTCGTACCACGCCTCGATCTCGGTCATCCGGATGTCGGGGGCGTTCGAGAGGTCCCAGAGATAGTGCTGGATGAACCAGAGGATCGGGTTGGCGATCACGTTGTAGAAACGGTCGTAGGCATCGGCGTCGCTCTCCACCATGAGCACCCTGTAAGAGACGCCGCTGATCTCCAGATCGATCGGCTGGTACCCGTTTTCCTCGGTGACTACCACGTCCTCGGGAGTCATCGCCGAGGCGATCCACAGGGCGTCCCGGTTGGCGACCAGGCCAGACAGCGCGGTCACCAGCCCGCCACCGCCGCGAGTCAGGGTCCTCTCACCGTAGGCGTCGATCTCGAACTGGGCCGGGCCCCGGTTCGAGACGATGATCAGCGACTGGTCGGCCGGATGCTCTTTCACGCCACTTCTGCCTCCCGGCCCGGGAGCCGATCATCCTGATTTCGGTTTGCCTCCACAGAACCAGTCTACGGTCCCGGGCCGGCTCTGAGCGGCAGCTACCCGATCGAAGTCGGGCGGTCGTCGAGCTCGACCTCGACCGTCTCGCTCTTGCCGTCGCGGATCACCTCGAGCTTGACGGTCTTGCCGGGATCCAGGCCGCTGACGATCCTGCCGAGGTCTTCGGCCCGCTCGATCTTCTCGCCGTCGGCCGAGACGATCACGTCACCCCCGGTCTCGAACTGACGGCCCTGAAACCTCATCTGCCCGTCGCCGCCGCGCAGGCCGGCCCTGGCCGCGGGGCTGCCGTCGACAACTTCGGCCACGATCGCGCCCCGTTCGGCATCGATGCCCAGCTTGTCGGCGAGCTGCGGGTAGAGCGGCTGGGTGCTGACCCCGATGTACGCGTAGCTGACTTCACCGTTCTCGCGGAGTTGCTCGACCGACCTCTTGATCGAATTCACCGGTACGCCGAACCCGACCCCGTCGCTCGAGCCGGAACCGCTTCGCATCTGCTGGCTGATCCCGATCACGTCTCCGCTTCCGTCCAGCATCGGGCCGCCCGAGTTGCCGGGGTTGATCGAAGCGTCAGTCTGGATCGCACCTTCGATCTGAAAGTCGGTCAGCGACATCACCGACCGGCCGGTCTGGGATACGACTCCGGTCGAGAGCGACTGGTTCTGACCGAACGGACTGCCGATAACCGCGATCGGCTGGCCGACCACGACCTTGTCGCTGTCGGCCAGCCCGACCGGAACGAGATCGGCATCGGCCGGGTCCACCTGGAGCAGTCCGACGTCGGCGAACGGATCAAAGCCGACGACTTTGGCCGGCAGCACGTTTCCATCGTCGAACTCGACGTAGACCTGAGACGCGGCGACCCGGTTCTCGCCCTCACCGTTGGAGATGACATGGGCATTGGTGACGATCTCGCCATCGCCGTTGAGCACGAATCCGGAACCACCGGCGGCCTGTGGCCCGAACGGGCCGGCCGACTTGCCGGTGAAGATCGAGCGCACCGAAACCACGCCGGGCACGGCCTCTTTGTAGATCCGGGCCGGGTTGAACGTGGTGCCGTCCGAGCTGAGGATCACCGGCTCGGCCGCCTTCGCCGGAGGCTGTTCGCCGGGGTCGGACCCGGAATCGGAGCCGCAGCCGGCGATCGCCAGGGCCGCGACGACGGCCAGCATCAGCACCGGTGACCAGCAGATCCCTCCGCGGCGAAAGGGCGCCGGGATCAGAGGGGATTTCCCGCCGGGGGACATGCCGCAGGAGGGCGGAAGGCTCGGATCGTGGTTCGGCATGGGAGAAATCAGACTACGGCATGGCGCCCGCCGGTCCGGTGGTCAGGCGAGATGGTCGTAGCCCGGGGTCGGCGGGAGCGGGCGGCCGTCCCGGCTGACTTCGACCCCGGGTGGGCCCGATCCGGTCCGGCCGATGACGGTCAGTTCGGTACCGCGCTCCCCGACGGCGGATAAGGCGGCTTCCAGCGCCGACTCGGGTAAGGCCAGGGCCAGTTCGTACTCCTCGCCGCTGCCGAGGGCGAACCCTGCCGGGTCCAGACCGGCTGCAGTCGCGACCTGGGCAACGCCGGCCATCAGCGGCAGGCGGGAGGCGTCGATCTCGATTCCGACGGACGACGAGCCGGCCAGATGGCCGAGGTCGGCGGCCAGCCCGTCGCTGATATCGATCATCGCGGAGACACCGGCGCGTCCGAGGGCCGCGCCGGCCTCCAGTTGTGGCTCCGGAGCGAGCTGGCGTCCGATCATCTCCCGCCTGGTCCGGTCGTCCAGCCCGCCCGGATCCCGTTCAGCCCGCTCGAGCAGCCAAAGGCCGGCCCGGGCCCCTCCGATCCGGCCGGTCACGGCGATCAGCTCGCCCGGTCCGGCGCCGGACCTGGTCACGAAGTCCCGCTCCGCGGGAGCGTGGCCGACCGCCGTAACGCTGAGAAACAGCACCGGCGAGGCGACAGAGTCGCCGCCGGCCAGGGCGGCACCGTAGCGATCGGCCGCCTTCGCCAGGCCCCGGGCCAGCCGTTCCAGGAAGTCATCGTCGCTCCCGCGCACGAGACCGGCCGAGACATATACCTCGCCGGGTTCCGCGGCCATCGCGGCCAGGTCCGACAGCGCGGTCGCGATCGCCTTCTGGGCGATCTGTTCGGGGGTGCTGATTCCCGACCGGAAATGGACTCCGTCGACCACCGCGTCGACCGTTGTCGCGGTCGCTCCTCCGGGGACCGAGATCGCGGCGTCGTCGCCGATGCCGATGCGCAGCCGCTCCGAGCCCGGAGCCTGCTGCCGGAGCAGTTCGATCAATTCGAATTCAGTCAGACCCCGCTTCATTGCTCTCTGACACTATGACCTCCCCTATGGACCAGGAACCGACCGAAACCCCGGGCGACAGCCCCAGCCTGCTTCACCGCATCGGGCACCTGGGCTCGACGGTCGGCCGCAAGGCGCCGAAGAAGCGCTCGACCAAGCTCATCCTCCAGGGCGGTTTCGCCTTTCTGATCTTCGGCTTCCTGGTCCTTACCGTGGTCACTCAGTGGTCCGAGCTTCAGGACAAGGGGGTCGCCTTCAACCTGGTCTGGCTTCTTCCGGCGATGGTCGCGATGCTCTTCTACTACCTGGGTAGCGCCTCGGTCTGGGGACTGATCCTGAGGTTCATGCACAGCCCGGTACCCCCGGCGGAGGTCCAGAAGATCTGGGCCCAGCCGCTGCTGGTCCGCTACATCCCCGGCACGGTGCTGTTTCTCCTGGCCCGGGTTCTGATGGCCGAAAGGGCCGGTGTATCCCGCCGGGTGACGTCGGCCGGGATCGTCTACGAACAGGCCGTCTCGATAGCCGGCGCGCTGACCGTGGCGACATATTTCCTGATCGCCCACCCCGATCTTCAGGGCAAGCCGATCCGCTGGCTGCCGCTACTGATCATTCCGGTGATGGTCGGCTTTCTCCATCCACGCGTCTTCGGGCCGGTCTCAGGCCGGCTGCTGACCGCGCTCGGTCGTGACCGCCTGCCGAAGCTGCTCTCGTTCGGCGGCGTCCTCACGATCTACGTCTGCTACGTCGGGCTCTGGTGTCTGATGGGAGTGGGCGTCTACCTGGCGGCCCGATCGGTCTACTTCCTCGACCTGTCCGAGTTGCCGATCGTCGCCGCCTCGCAGGCCGTCGGCTTCCTCGCGGCCGTGGTCTCGGCGGTCACCCCGGCGGGGCTCGGGGTGCGCGATGCGGCGTTCGCCTGGGCGGTGAAGGTCGCTCTGCCGAGCGGCAGCTTCGGAATCGGTGCCGCGATTGCGATCGCCGTCCGCGCCACCCAGACCGTGGTCGAGTTGATCTACGTCGGCGCGGTCACCGCGGTGACCAGGCGCCAGGGAATTCTCATGCCGGTTGAGCACCAGACTCCGGACCCGGCTCCGGACCCGGTCGACTGACCCGGCCGGGCGAGCGACGGGTCAGCCCGGGGCGACTCCGCCGCTTGCCGGAGGGGCCACCGTGCCGCCACCGCCGGTGCCGCCGCCACCGCCGCCGGTCGAGGGAGGCGGCGCTCCGCTGCCGGTGTCTCCACCGGTGCCACCACCGCCGCCGGTCCCGGCCGGCTCCTGGCCGACGCCGGGTGCGTACTGATCGGGATTGCTGGTGTCGCCGACGGCTCCTCCGTCATTCTTGTTTTTCTTCTTTCCCGAGCCGGCCGGCGTTTCATAGGTCTCGGCGTCGGGGTCGTAGTCGCTCTTCTTTTTGCTGTTGACCGTGTAGTTGCCACCGAACTTGCTCCACTCCATGGCCTCGTCCGGCACCGGGAAGCTCTCACAGGGGACAGCCGCGTTGGTGTAAAAACGATTCCAGATCGTCGCCGGGGTCTCGCCACCCGCGATACCCGTGCTGATGTTGTTCGACTCCGGGTACCCGACCCAGGTAGCCGTGGCCAGGTTGGGCTGGTAGCCGACGAACCAGGCGTCGGTGAAGTTGTCGGTGGTACCGGTCTTGCCGGCCTGCCCGGAGCAGCCGGTGTAGGCGCCGGTGCCGGTGCCGCCGGTGATGTTCGCGTTCAAGACCTTGGTCACTTCGTACGCGGCCGGCTCGGTCATCACCCGCTTCGGATTCGACTTGTCCGGCTTGTCCACCTCCCCGTCCGGGAAAACCACCCTGCGGATCGCGACCGGATCGCGGTGGACTCCGCCGGCGGCCAGGGTCGAATAGGCCGAGGCCATCTCCAGCGGTGAGACGCCGATGGTCAGGCCGCCGAGCGTCTCTGCCGGGTAGCCGTCGAGCTTGGTCATGACACCCAGCGCCTTGGCCATCTCGGCGACCTTGTCGGGACCGACGTCCAAAGCGAGCTGGGCGAACACGGTGTTGTCGGAGGCGAGGGTCGCCTGGGTGATGGACTCCGTGCCGGAATAGGAGTTCGAGTAGGTCGAGACGTCCCACTGGCCCCAGATCGGGTCGTTGATGCTGAGCGGCTTCGATTCGTAGTAGGTCGTGTTCGGGTCGATGCCCTCGCTGATCGCGGTGGCGAGGGTGAAGGTCTTGAAGGTCGAGCCGGGCTGGCGCTTGCCCTGGGCGGCCAGGTTGTACTGGTTGTCGCTGTAGGAAGAGGACGAGACCATCGCCTTGACCTCGCCGTTTCCGGGATCGATCGCGACCAGCGCACCCGAGGGACCGCCGGCGTACAGGCTTGACGACAGGGCCGCCAGGCCGGCCTCCTGCATGTTCGGCTCGATCGTCGTGTGGACCCGGAGGCCGCCGCGCCTCACCGTGTTGACACCGTACTCCTTGATCAGCTCGTTCTGAACGTAGTCGAAGAAGAAGGGTTCACGCCGGTCGAACAGATTGCCTGCGGGGTCGAGTTGGAGTCCCGACTTCCTGGCGAGCGCCGCCCGCTCTTCGGTGATCTTTCCGCTGTCGGCCATCGCGTCGAGCACGTCGTTGCGCCGTTCGCGGGCGCCGTTCGGGTTCTGGATCGGATTGTTGTCGGTAGGCGCCTGGGGCAGCCCGGCCAGCAGTGCCGCCTGCGGCAGGGTGAGGTCCTCCGGGCTCTTCGAGAAGTAGACCCTGGAGGCCGCCTCCACGCCGATCGCGGTCCGGCCCTGGTTGGTGCCGTAGGGCGCCGTGTTCAGGTAAGACTGGAGGATCTGCCTCTTTCCGTGGTCCTGCTCGTAGTCGAGCGCCATCCGGGCCTCTACGATCTTGCGCTCGACGTCACGCTCCGGATTGACGATGTAGAGGTTGCGCATCAACTGCATGGTGATCGTCGAAGCGCCCTCGGTCACCTCGCCTTCCTCGACGTTGCGGGCGAGGGCCCGGAAACCGCCTTCGATATCGATCCCGTTGTGGCTGTAGAAACGCTCGTCCTCGATCGCAATCGTCGCGTTCTGGATCGACTTCGGCATGGCCCCGATCGATATCGGAGTCCGGATCTCGTCCGAGTCGATCAGGCCCAGCCGACTGCCGTCGCCGGCGAAAACGACCGAATTCAGGCCTTTGTTGATCGGCTTGAGTTCGGATACGTCCGGGGCGTCGCTGGCGATACTGAGTACCCAGCCGCCCGCCGCCGCTCCTGCGGAAAGCAGCAATCCGCCGATCACAGCGGCCGCGACGACCAATTTCTTGCGCGGCGACCCCTGATGTCGGCGCACCCTTCTCTGGCGCCTGGTCATTCGCACAGGGTACCTGTCCGGGGTTTCCGGTTTCCTAAAGAGAGCCCGGCGGGGCCACGGCTGGCAGGCCCGGATGCGGCGGCGTCCCCGGCCGTCAACTGTGAGAATGGGCGACCGATGCCGGATTCAGCGCTTCCAGCCGCTCCACCCGACCCCGTGAATCCGGCCGATCCGGCTCGGCCCGGGCTCCCGGACAAGGGCTCCTTCCCTTACGCCACCTGGGGTCCCTGGATCGCACTCGCGGCGACCTTCGGGGCGCTCCTGTTCGGCCTGCTCCTCAGCCTTCCCTTCTTCGCGGTAGATCCCGGGTCCGGCAGCGACGACCTCAGCCTGACCACGAGAATCGCGACCCAGGTCTGCACCGCGATCGGCTTCCTGGTGGTTCCCCTGCTGCTCGCCCAGATGGCGGGCGGGCCGGTCCGGGCGGCCTTCCGGCGACTCGGATTCGTCCGGTTCAGGATCGGCCGGGCCCTGAAGTGGATCGTGATCGGGATCCTCAGCTACCTCGTATTCCTGACGGTCTACTCGATCGTGGTCGGCACCCCGGAACAGGACGACATCGCCAGCGACTTCGGTCCGATCTGGGTCCAGATCCTGCTGATCGGGATCGCCGCGCCGGTGGCCGAGGAGGTCTGCTTCCGGGGGATGCTGTTCGGCGGGATCAGGACGAGGTTGCCGCTCTGGTCGGCCTCGCTCGCGGCCGGCATCGTCTTCGGGGTGCTCCACTACTCGACCGGCTGGTCGGCGGTCGGCCCGCTGGTCGCACTCGGCGTGATCTTCGCGGTCGTCTACGAGAAGTCGGGCTCACTGTGGGCCCCGATCGGCATGCACGCCGTCAACAACTGCATCGCCCTTATCGCGCTCAACTCGTGAGCACCGCCGCCGCCAGCCCGTAGGATCACCGCCATGAGCGACTCCGAAGCGACCCGGGCCGAGCTGATCGAGCTGCTGAAGCGGCATTCGCTGGTACTCGGAGAGGTAACCCTTTCCGGCGGGGCGAAGGCCTCCTATTACATCGACGCAAGGCGGACCGTGATGCGCCCGGACGGCCTGAAGTGCGCCGGTGCGCTGATCGCCGGTCACGCGAAAGAGGTCGGGGCGAGCGCGGTCGGGGGGCCCGTCATGGCGGCGATTCCCCTGGCCTGTGCCGCGATCGCGGTGCCGGAAGGCGAAGGCCTGGTCGGCTTCTTCGTGCGCAAGGAGCGCAAGTCGCACGGCCTGCAGCGCTGGGTCGAGGGCGGGGCCGAACCCGGCGACCGGGTGCTGGTGGTCGAAGACACGGTCACCACCGGCGGATCGACGGTCTCGGCGATCGAGCGGATCCGCGACGAGGGGTTCGAAATCGCGGGGGTGCTCAGCCTGGTCGACCGGCTGGCCGGAGGCGGCGAGAAGATCACGGCCGCGGCCGGCGCCCCGTACACCGCCCTGACGACCATCGACGAGATCTACCCCGACCGGCCCGACTGAGGTCCGGACGACCGGGCTGAGGTCCGGCCGAACCCTACGTGCCTTCGGAGTCGGCCGCGTCGGCTCCGGTCCTGGTGGTCATTACCTGTGCCGACCCGCCACCGAGCACGCGGCGGGTCAGGCCGGGAAGCAGGACGCGCAGGATCGCCACCAGCCGGTAGGGCCGCGGCACATAGCGCTCGGCGTGACCGCCCGGCCCGGCGTCGAAGACGGCCTCGGCCGCCTTCCCGGGAGTCGAGACGAGCCAGCGGGTCGCGATTTTCGCCTTCAGCTCGGCGGCGGGAAAACCTTCAGTCTCGATGAACCCGGGCAGCACCGTCCCGACATGGACCCCGTTGGACGCCTCTTCGAGATGCAGGGCATCGGTCCAGCCGATCAGCGCGAACTTGGAAGCCGAATAGGCGCCGGAGCCGCCCCTCGCCACCCGGCCGGCGGTACTCGAAACGTTGACGATCGAGCTCGGGGCCGAGCTTCTGAGCAGCGGCAGAAGCGCCTCGGTCAGCCTGACCGTCGCGTCGAAATTGAGCTCCATGGTCCGCCGGACGTTCTCCCATCCACCGTCACCGAACTCGGCCCGCCAGGCGGCGCCGGCGTTGTTGACCAGAAGGTCGAGGCGATCGTGGTGCTCCTGTAGATGGGCCAGCACGCGACCGGGGGCTTCCGGTTCGGTCAGGTCGGCCGCCAGCCAGGTCGCCGGGCAGGGAAGGCGGGAGGCGATCTTCCTCAGGTGACCTTCGCGGCGCGCAACCAGGACGAGCTCGGCTCCAGGCTCGCGGGCGAGCCGCTCCGCGGTCGCCTCGCCGATCCCGCTGGAGGCGCCCGTGATCAGTGCAACCATGAGCGAACCCTATGTCAACCCGATGCTCTTCAGGGCCCGGCGACCTCTGACCGCGGCTCCACCGACGGTCATCGCCGCACTCTCACCGCGGCCACCGATCGCCGGCCAAAGCCCGAGCTGCCGCAGAGAGCCGACCACGTCGTAATAGGAGTGCTCGCGGCAGACCCTGCCGTCGCGGAATTCGAAGATGTCGGTTCCGGCCGTCTCGATCCGCTCGCCCGACGCCGGCAGCCCGATCCAGAGCGGACCGCTGTTCAGTCCGGTGAAGGCCCAGGGCTCGGTGACCCGGTCGCCTTCATGGATCACCGGCTCGCGCATGGTCCAGTTGAGCTCGGTGAACGCGGCAAAGAAGCGGTCGCAGTGGGCTGCGTACTCATCCCGTCCGTGGATCGGCTCCGGCAGGGTGACGTCCCAGTACTCGATGTCGTCGGTCACGTACTCCAGGACCTCGGCGGTGCCGCTGTTCCAGGCCGCCTGCCAGTCGACGAAGAATTCATCTGCCCACTTTCCCACGGGCCGATCATAGCCCGGCCGGGTTCAGCCGGTGCCAGGTCCCGGCGCCACCTCGACCATGGAGAGGATGCCGGTAAACTTTGGCATGCCACATCTTTTTTCGTGGAGTGCGTATATTTCCTCCGGCATGCTTCCGCAAGAACCCGACCCGGCTTCGGCCACCCGGCGTTGAGCCCGTCTTCAGGACAGGGCTCGACCGCCGCGGTCGAGGACTACGCCAAGGCGATCTACTCGCTTACCGGAGCCAGGTCGAAGACCGCGTCGACCAGCGACCTGGCCGAGAAGCTCGACCTGACCCCGGGTTCGGTATCGGCGATGCTGCGCAAACTGGGCGACGCCGGCCTGGTCGAACACGTGCCCTACCACGGCGTCCGCCTCACCCGGGACGGCGAGCGGGTCGCCCTCTCGGTGATCCGCCGCCACCGGCTGCTCGAGCTGTTCCTGAACGACCAGCTCGGCCTGCCCTGGGAACAGGTTCACCAGGAGGCCGAAGTGCTCGAACACGCGCTCTCGGAGGAGTTGACCGAGCTGATCGCGGGCAAACTCGGCGAGCCCGCGGTAGATCCCCACGGAGACCCCATTCCGACCCGCGAGCTGGTCATCGATGAGCCGGCGACCCGGAACCTGACTGAACTGGAGCCCGGCGAGAAGGCAGCGTTCGTCCGGGTCTCGGACTCGGATCCCGAGATGCTGGAGTACCTCTCGGACATCGGGATCGCGATCGGCCAGGAGCTCGAGCTGGTCGAACAGCAGCCCTTCGACGGCCCCTGCCTGACGCGCGCCGGCGGGCGGGTGGTACCGCTGGGAGCCAACCTCGCCCGGGCGATGCGGATGGAGGGAGGCGGATGAGCGCCAGTCCGCCGGACACCGGCAGTGGGACCCCGACCGGTCCCGGGCCACAGCTCGATCTGCCCGTATCTCCGCTCAGCCGGATCAAGCGGCGCGGAAAGATCCGCGGCCGGATCGGGCTGATGGGGCCGGCCTTCGTCGCGGCGGTGGCCTACATCGACCCGGGGAACTTCGCCACCAACTTCGAGTCCGGTGCGAAGTTCGGCTACACGCTGGCCTGGGTGATCGTGATGGCCAACCTGATGGCGATGCTGGTGCAGTACCTCTCGGCCAAGGCCGGACTGGCCTCCGGCCGCAGCCTGCCCGAGCTCTGCCGCGAGAGCTTTCCCAGGACGACCAACTTCTTCCTCTGGGTGCAGGCCGAGATCGTCGCGATCGCCACCGACCTGGCCGAATTCGTCGGCGCAGCGATCGGGCTCAACCTGCTGTTCGGGGTGCCGCTGTTCCCGGCCGGCCTGATCACTGCGGTGGTCGCGATCGGAATCCTCACCCTCGAGCAGCGGGGCTACCGCAAGTTCGAGCTGGCGATCGTCGGCCTGCTCGGGCTGGTCGCACTGGGTTTCCTCTACGACCTGATCGCGGTCGGCGACCAGTCGGCCTCGGGAATCGCCAGCGGGCTCGTGCCCGGCTTCAGCGGCACCGAGTCGGTCTATCTGGCGATCGCGATCATCGGCGCTACGGTCATGCCGCACGTGATCTACCTGCACTCGGCCCTGACCCAGCGGCGGATCGTGCCGGTCAACGAGGAGGAGCGGCAGGAACTGCTGCGCTACACGCGGTTCGACTGCATCGTCGGGCTCGGCATCGCCGGGCTGATCAACCTCTCGATGCTGTTCGTCGCGGTGGCCCTGTTCAACAAGACCGGTAACACCGGGGTCGACTCGATCGAGGCCGCTTACGACGGCCTCCTGACCCTGGTGGGAGGCGGCGCCGCGCTGGCCTTCGCGGTCGCCCTGCTGGCCTCGGGTCTTTCTTCGTCGAGCGTCGGGACCTACGCCGGGCAGGTCGTGATGCAGGGCTTCATCCAGCGCAGGATCCCGATCTACGTCCGGCGGCTGGTGACCATGACGCCGGCCCTCGTGGTCCTGGCGCTCGGCCTGCCGACGACCGAGACCCTGGTCATCTCCCAGGTGATCCTCTCTTTCGGCATTCCGTTCGCCCTGATCCCGCTGATCCTGGTCACCCGCAAGGCCGAGCTGATGGGCACCCTGGTCAACCGGCCGCACACCACGGCGGTGGCCTCGGTGATCGCGGCGATCATCAGCGCTCTGAACGTCTACCTGATCTACGCGACGATCTTCGGCTAGCCGGTCCACGCCCCGACCAGGATTCGAACCTGGGGCCTACTCCTTAGGAGGGAGTCGCTCTATCCAGCTGAGCTATCGGGGCCGACGAGGGACTTTATCCGGCCGCCGGCCGGGTCGCGGATTGTTTCAACCGGGTCGCGGTAATCAGGCCGCGGCCCGTCAAGAAGGCCGGTCAGTAGCGCAGTAGTGCGAGAACCCCGCCGGCCTCGGCCAGGGCCGGGACCTCCTCGACCGAGGCCGAGCTGACCTGCGCGTCGGTCCGCAGGGCCAGTTCGACCAGCGCCTCCCGGACCGAGGCCTCACCGGCGTCCTTGACCGCCTGGCGGGCCCCGTCGGAGAGCGCTTCCTGCTTGTCCTCGAGATAGGGGTCGACCAGCAGGTGCTCCACCCGTCCCTGGGCCAGTGCGAGCAGCGTCTCGTCGGGACCGCTCGAACCGCGAAGCCCCGCCTGGACGCGCTCCATCGCGTGGTCGGCGATTCCGTTGACCCGTCGGCGCCAGGCCTCGCGCAGGTGGGGGTCCAGTCGCTGCGCCGCCTCGGCGGCGCTCAGGTCGATCAGGTTGATCGGCACCACCTCGGCCACGATGTCGCGAATGCCGCCGCGGCAGCGCCTCCGCGAACTCGCGACCGAGCTCGCCGTCGGCGGCGATCAGGAGCCTTTCGAGCCGCAGATCGCCGGCGCTCTCGGCGATCGCCTTGCCGGCTGCCTTGACGAAACGGCCCCGCCACTCGTCGACCCGGTCCTCAAAAGCCCTGGAGTGGCTCACGCTCTGCTGGCCTCGACCGGGATTGCCCCGGGCCGATCCGCGGTACTCGCGCCAGTCATCCAGTTCGGGATCGAAGGTCGAGGTCTCCAGTTCCTCGACGTGGCCGTCGCGCCACTCGAGCAACCGGATGCGGTCCTGGCTGACCAGTACCAGGCCGGTTCGGCGGCCGCGGTCGATCACGTCCATCATCGGCCAGATGACCGGGCCACCGTCGAGGCACACGTAGTCCTCGCGTACCGGGATCTGGAAGGTGTGCAGGGCGTCGATCGAGCCGTCGGCACTGAGGAACAGGGCTACGCTGCGACCGCGATCGGACGCAGAAATCTCGGTCAGCCGGCGCTCGGCCTCACCACTCAGCTTGCGGGCCGTCTCGGCGCTCTCGTGATCGCCGTCTGCCGAGGCTACGGCCTCACGGAGGCCGTTCCTCAGGGCGACCAGCCATCCCGGTGCCTCTCCCTTGTTGGCCGGGTCACGCGGGTCGGTACGGCAGAACGCCGAAAGCACGGGCCCTTCGGACTCCCGGTCGATCAGCTCCCGCAGTTCGGCTATCCGATGAATGTTCATTGCTTCTCCACTCCCTCCGTCGGTTCTTCGATTTCGGGGTCGGGGACATCGATGTCGTAGAGGCTCTCGCTGCCCAGCTTCTTTCCGCGCGAGTTCCAGAGATGGACCTCGAGGAAGGCGTCGTCGCCGTAGTTCTTCAGCGCGTCGGGCGCGATCAGAGTGAAACGGTTCGAAAACAGGGGATCCTGGTCGACCGTGATCCCGGCGATCTCGGCGGTCGCCGCATAAGCGTCCCGCACCATCGAACGGCCCCAGACCAGGGTGATGTCGGCGGCCCGGCCGTTCTCGCCCTGCCAGGGGCCGATCACCTCGTCGCTCAGATCGATCGCCCAGTCGCGATTGTCGGCGGCGATCACGTCGGTGAAGTCGGCCGAGGAGCGGAAATCCGAGGGATCGCCTCCTTCCGGCTGCACGAAGCTGACGAAACCGAAGAACTCGATCGCCTCGGGCTCCTCGCCGTCGGCGAGGACCGCTTCGCCATCGGCCGAGGCCGGGATCCAGACCCGGCCGCTCCATGACCGCTCCGGGAACCAGGTGATCTCCTCCGGGAGCCCAGTTCCGTCAGGCAGGTCGTCGATCTCGCCGATCGCATCCCTGAACACGGTCGAGAGCCGCTCGGCGAAGCGGCCGTGGGGGATGCCGTGCTGGGAGGCGTCGGCGACGAATCGCGGAATGGGCAGGTTGTCGATAGCCATGGCGCTGACCCTACGCGATCGCCTCGCGGAGTTCGCTCGCGGCAATCTCGGGCGATGAGTTGTTGATGTCGATCCCGGTCGCCATCTCGAACGAGGCCCTGGCTTCCAGGGCCGGGGCGATGTCGAGATGCCAGTGGAAATGCTCCACCCCGCGGGGCGCGGTCTTGACCCAGAGGTTCAGCTGCGGCGGGCCGCCCAGCACCGAATCGAGCGCGGCCAGCGCCCGTCCGAGCATCGCGGCCCCACCGGTATCCCGCTCGAAGCCGGGGTTCGGCCGCCGCGGGATCAGTCTCATCTCGTAGGGGAAGCGTGACGCCCAGGGACAGACCAGGGCCACCTCGTCATCGATCGCCACCAGCCGCTCGCCCCGCCGGATCTCCTCGCGCAGGACTTCGCCGAGCAGGCTGGACCCGGCGGTCTGCTCGCGGTAGGAGTTGAACCGCTCACGCTCGCGGGCAACCGCTGCCGGGACCAGGTTGAGCGCACCCAACTGGGCGTGGCTGTGCTCGACCGTGGCCCCCGACGCCGGTCCCTGGTTGAGGACCAGCTGGACGTAGGCGGCATCGGAATGGGCCAGCATGCGCCTACGCCAGGCGGCGACCGCGGCCTCGAGTTCGTCCGGTTCGAGCTCACCCAGCGAGGCGACATGACGGGCCGAGTTGATGATCACCTCGTGGGCACCGATCGCCGGGCGGGCGGCGAACATGTCCGGTTCCCCTCCCCGCGCGGAGGCCAACAGAGGATCGGCCGGACTCGAGAACGCACTGGCCGACCGTGAGTCGTCCCCGGTCCCGGATTCGTCCGGGAGGGCTGCCGGGTAGAGGTTGGGGACGGCGCGGGTCCGCCAGCCGGGCCCGTCCGGTTCGCCTCCGTCGGGGCGATCGGCATCGAGCTCGGGTGGGGTCTCCGCTTCGGATCCCTCGCAGAACTGACAGGCGTCGAGGTCTCCGGTCGTCCAGTTGCGCGATTCGAACTGAACCGGGCGACCGGCGCGGCCGGGCGCGATCAGCACCCTGCCGCCGGTCAGCTGGTCTATCCGGACCTCGGGCCCGTTACCGGGCGTCATCCGGATTGTCGGAGGAGCCGACCGCGTCGATCACTCCGTCGATACCGCCCTCCCGGAAGGCCGAGATCAGGTCCATCGGCAGCGGGAAGATCACCGTCGAGTTCTGGTTGCCACCGATCTCGATCAGGGTCTGCAGGTAGCGCAGCTGAAGCGAGGCCGGGTTACGGCCGATGATGTCGGCCGCCTGGGCCAGCTTCTCCGCCGCCTGGTATTCGCCCTCGGAGTTGATGATCTTGGCCCGCCGTTCACGTTCGGCTTCGGCCTGACGCGCCATCGCGCGCTGCATCTGTTCCGGGATCTCGACGTCCTTGATCTCGACCGTGCTCACCTTGACCCCCCAGGGTTCGGTCTGCTCGTCGATGATCTTCTGCAGGGACGCGTTGAGACGTTCCCGCTCAGCCAGGATCTCGTCGAGCTCGGCCTTGCCGAGTACCGCCCTGAGCGAGGTCTGGGAGATCTGGGAGGTCGCGATCAGGTAGTTCTCCACGTCGGTGATCGCCCGGTTCGCATCGAGTACGCGGAAATAACAGACGGCGTTGACCGAGGTCGGCACGTTGTCGCGGGTGATCACTTCCTGTGGCGGGATGTTCAGGGTGACCGTACGCAGGTCGATCTTCACCATGCGGTCGATGAACGGGATCAGCAGGATCAGGCCGGGGCCCTTCTGGTCGATCAGGCGACCTAGCCTGAAGATCACCCCGCGCTCGTACTCCCGCAGGATCTTGATCGCCGAAAACAGCACGACCAGGGCAAAGATGGCCAGCATGAACACCAGTACGCCGACGACTTCCATCACCGATCAACTCCTTCGTTTTCCTTGTTGCTTGTCATGTCTTTTTCGGGCGGGATCGATTCGGCGCCGCTGACCACCAGGGTCAGGCCCCGCACCTCCTCGACCGTTATCCGCCGGCCGAGCCGGACCGGTTCGGCCCCTTCGGCGAGCTCGGCCTGCCAGAGCGTGCCGTCCACGAAGACCTGGCCGGTCGGGTCAACGCTGGCCCTGACCTCTCCGGTCACGCCGACCAGTTCCTCGGGCCCGTAGCGGACCGGTGAAACCCTGACCCTGGCGGCGCGTTCGATCACGAACAGCAGCAACGCCCCCAGGGCGGCCCCGCCGATGACCACGGCGATGATCGAGGTCGGATCCTGGTCCCGCGGGAAAAGAAAGATGCCGCTGCAGATCAGGACGACCACGCTGGCGATCGAAAGCGGGCGAAAGGCGTTCGAGAATGCCGCGGCGCTGAAAAACAGCGCGATCGAGAGCAGCAGCAGGCCGGCGCCGGCCGCGGAGACACCGATCTGGACCGCGCCGACGACGCCGAGGATCAGAGAGATCAGCCCGATCACGCCCGGGAAAATGCCGCCGGGGGTGGCCGTCTCGGCACCGATCCCGACCAGCCCGATCGTGATCAGGAAGAAGACGAGTGTCGGGTCAGTTATCTCCAAGCCTCTTTCTCCACCCTGCGAGCGTAACGACCCGGGGGCCCCGGCACCGGGCGCGACCGCGTCGGGCCGGGCACTCAGCCCGATTCGCCATCAATCGCGAAGCGCCTGACGTCGGCTTCGAGCTCGGCAACATTCGCGTAGGGACCGTGCCTGATGTGGGTCTGCCTTCCTTCGCCGTCGAAGAACGCGGTCGCGGGAAAGCCCAGGGTCGCTCCCAGCGCGGTCGCGATCTCCTTGTCGGGGTCGGAGTAGCTCGGGTAGGGGACCGGGTTCGAGTCGAGGAATGTCATGGCCGAGTCCGAATCGTCGTCGGAATCGACCCCGATGAACGCGACCTCGCGGCCGAGGTCGGCTCCGACCCGCTGAAAGTGGGGAAACTCGGCCCGGCAGGGACCGCACCACGAAGCCCATACGTTGACCACTGAAGGAAAGCCGTTGAGCTCTGCAAGCCGCTCCTCGAAGGCCGGCTTGCCTCCGCCCAGCAGCTGGTCACTCTGGCCATGAAGGTCGGCCAGCGGGGGTGGCGAACCCTTCAGGAGCCGGGCGTAGTCCGGGGGTGGAGAGCCTGACTCATCCCCGCTTCCGCCGCCGCAGCCGGTCCCGGCGAGGACCGCCGCGAACAGCGTCCCGAGGGCCAGATATTTCCCGATCCGGGTGTGAGACGACCGCAACATGCCAGTAATGATTAAATACAGTCATTCGATCCGCCGTGTCGCGGATCACGGAGGTAGCCGGTGGCCGGCATGTGCTGTCGCCGCCGGAGATCTTCATCCATCCACCCGTCCGGGCGGAACCTGGTTCCAGGGGCCTGGACTACCTGTGAAGGCTATTTGGCCACAAGTACAGCAACGCCCGCCGGAGAAGCGGTTCCTTCAGCAACAGAGATCAAACGCGCAGAGGAGTTCGCGCGGGAGCCGCTCCTGCTCAATGGGGACGGGCCCGAATCGCTGGTCCCCGGCACGGCCCGCCGCCGGGCCCTGGACATGGCGCTCGCCGAGATCGAGGCGGGCGCTGAAGAGCCCTCGATCGAGTGGCGACGGAACTTCTCGCTGCTGCTCGGCCTTGAACGGCTGATCGGCCAGGAGCCCCCCACGCTGCGCGACGGGGCCGAGCTCAACCCCCACCAGATCGACGCGCTCTCGGGCACCCTGACCGAGTTGCTTGCCGAACAGCAGGTCGCGGCGACCGGGGACGACGACGCCCTCGCCGGGCTCGGATCTGAAGAAGAGGCGACCGGGGTCGGAGCCGACGGCGATCCCGGAGACGAGCCCGAAATTGACTCCGAGGATGACGACACGGAAGCTGACGAAGACGCCGACGACGAAGCCGAGGAAGAAGCCGGCGAAGAAGAGGCCGAGGAAGACGAGGAGGACGAGGACGAGGAGCCGGTCGACTGGGTCGATGACGGCGCCGACGATGACGAGGAACCGGCGCCCGGGTCGGACTCGGACGATCCCGGGGCCGAGCGCCGATTCTGGTTCGAACACGCAACCGGGGCCGGGAAGACGGTGGCCGCGGTCGGCTTCATCGAGGCCACCCGGACGGGCGGCGTGCTGATCCTCACCCACCGCCGCAACCTGGTCGACCAGTTCATCGGCGAGATCTCCGACCGCGGCTACCGTGAGCGCCTCCGCCCGCCGCTGCTCGACGGCCGCGACGAGGCCGACGGCCCGGTCACGGTCGAGACCTACCAGTGGTTCGTCCGCAACTCCAAGCGCATCTCGAACGCCTACACGGTGGTCATCTGCGACGAGGCCCACACCGCGCTCGGCGAAAAGACCAGCGCCTGCATCCGTGCCTGGACCGGCCCGATCTTCGTCGGCATGACCGCGACCGGGGCGCTGATCGCGCGGCACGTGGCCGACCTGTTCCCGACCCAGACCTCGCGCTTCGACCTGGCCCAGGCCGCCCGGCGCGGTGTGATCTCACCGCTGCGCTGCCTGCGGATTCCGCCCGGCCCGGGGGTGAGGACGATCGCCAAGGTCCCGCTGCGAAAAGGCGAGGTGGACCAGGACTTCGACCAGGAGGAACTGGCCAAACTGCTCGACCAGGCCCCGTTCAACCTGGCGATCGCCGACCTCTACAAGTCCCGCTTCCGCAAGGCCCCCGGCGTGCTCTACACGGCAGGGGTCCAGCACGCGAGGAACGTCGCTGCGGCTTTCCAGGAGATCGGGATCAACGCACAGGCCGTCTCCGGCGAGACCCCCAAGCGTGAGCTCGCCGAGACCCTGGCCGCGTTCGAGCGCGGCGAGGTCGACGTGCTCTGCAACGCGATGCTGCTGGCCGAGGGATGGAACTCTCCGCGTGCGACCATCTGCATGCATCTGGCCCCGACCGCGTCCAGGCGGGTCTACCAGCAGCGGGTCGGCCGGGTGACCCGCCGGGCCCCGGGCAAGGAAGCAGGCCTGGTGATCGACTTTGTCCACCCGGCGACTACCCACGACGAGTCGATCGTCACTCTGCACAGCCTGCTCGACCGCGACGTCTACCGCGGCGGCGCGATCGTGGTCGGGCCGGTCCGGCGCGGCCGTGGTCGCAAGGTCCGGGTCGAGCGCCGGATCGTGCCGGTCTCCGACGATCCGCAACGCCGGATCGAAGTGCTCGAGCGCGACATCTGGCGGATCGCAGTGGAGAACCTCGACTACGCCGAGCAGCACGTCTGGGCCGCCCTGGCCGGGGCCCGGGTCACCACCCAGGGCTGGCGGAGGGCCAAGGCGATGCTCCAGCACGACCGGACCAGGGATCTGCGCAGGCGCTACCTGCTGACCTGCGTCCAGCGCAACCGCAACGCCCAGCTCCGGGTCAAGGCGCTCGGCGAGATCGCCAACCTTAAAGACCCCGAGGCGTTCGACGACGCGATCGACATCGTCGGCGCCTGGAGCCGGGAGGACAAGCGGGCCGGCACCAAGGTCCTGCTGCAGGCCCTGGTCGACAAACGCATCGGCCGCCGCGACCAGGCCCAGGCCTGGGTCTGGCGGCTGGCCTCCTACACCCGGGAGCTCCACGAGGAATACGCGGTCCAGCGCTGGCCCGAGACCAAGCGCCTGCTCGGCCTGCTGGTCAACTCGGCCGGACGGGCCCACGGCAAGAACGCCCGCCGGCTGGTCCAGTCGGCCCGCAAGCAGGACCGCCGTCTCGCCGTCTCGCTGCTGGCCGCCGCGGTCGCCCACACGCCGGAGGGCGAGGAGGTCCTGCGCGGCGCCCGCATGCGGATGGCCAGGAAACCGTCGGCGGTGGCCCGCGAGCTACTCCGCAACTTCCCCAAGGGCGGCAAGAAGCGCCGCCGCAAGAAGAAGAAAAAGGGCAGTGGCTCCAACGGCGGTAACGGTGACGGAAACGGCGCCGGGAGTCCCGATCAGTCGAGCGGCAAGGCAAAGGACCGGGAGGCACGGGACCAGGCCGAGGACAGTTCCGGGGACCGGAACGGGGGCCGACCGCAGCCCTCCGGCCCGCCGGACGAAGATCCCGGCGGCGACCGGGCCAAGCCCTAGCAGCGTCGAACAGATTCCAGGGGTGCCGGCTCCGGGCGTCCGAACCGGGGCTCGGGTGGCTCGCCTACTTCCTGTTGGCCTTCTTCTTTGCCTTCTTTTTCTGCTTCTGCTTCTGCTTCTTCAGCTTCTTGGCGTAGGCCTTGCTTTCTTTGCCGACCAGTGAGACCAGGTTGCCGAGGGCGATGTTGGCGTCGACCAGGTGGAGTCCCCACGAGGCGTCGGGAACCGCGTGAAGCTCCGGCGAGCCCGGCAGGCCGGTGACCTGCAGGACGTTGGCGTTGTCGGCGGATGAGCAACCGGCCTTGTAGGCGCCCCGGTACTCGACCCAGGGTGTGTCGGCCTCGGGCTGCGGAGTGCCGATCAGCGATGTGGCCACCCCGATCGTGGTTCCGGGTGCAAACGGCTCGCTGGGATATATCGACGTCAACTTCCGGGTGCCACCGCCCAGAGCAGCCGGGTTGGCGCAGAGAACCCGGTCGGTCTCCGGGTCGCCGCCGAACAGAGGATCGTCGCCCGCCCGGCCGAACAGTGCACCTTCGGGAACCGGCGCGTTGAAGGCCGAGAAGCCGACCACGCAGCCGAGCTGCCTGTTCGACTCACAGGGGACGATGTTGCGGAAGTCGCCGGCCTTCTTGCGCTTCTCCTTGCCGGTCTTGCCCTTGGGAACGAGCACGTCGCCGCCGAGCAGCAGCGCCGAGAGCATCCGCTTGCGAACCTCCGGCTTGCGGTCGACCTTCTCGCTGACCAGTTTGCGCAGCACGACCGTACCCTGCGAGTGGCTGATGAAGACCACCCCGCGGCCCTTGTTGTACTTGTTCAGGTAGGTCTTCCAGGCCCTGACCACGTCGCCGTAACCGAGGTCCGCTTCCTCCTCGGTGATCGGCTGGCCGCTCAGCAGCTGAGTCAGGGTGATCTGTCGGTACATCGGCGCGAAGATCCGGCAGTGTTGTGAGTAGCGCGCCGCCTGATAGAGGGCGATCGAGCGCTCCTCGGGATCGGCCACGAGATCCGAGTTGACACCGGGGTCATCGCTGACCGTCGGGTAGACGTAGAAGCAGTCGATCTTGCGCTTGCGGTCGGCCTTCACCGCTTCCGTCCCGATCGGCTCGCCCGACGGATCAGCGATCGTCGTCTTCAGCCCCGGCTCACAAGGGTTGTCGGCCAGTCCCGGCTTGCACAGCCAGACCGTCTTTCCCCCGGCACTCGCGACGCCCGGGAGCAGCACCATTCCGGTGACACCCAGCAGCAACAGCAGGATCATTCCCTTGACCGTTCTCATCCCCACCCTCCAACGTTCATTTGCGGACCCCGCGATGGTAGCGCCGCCCGCGACTCGACGCGAACGCGCCGCTAGCGGAGCGCGTGACAGACCGCGGCGACCTGGGAGCGGCGGATCAGGGCCGAAACCCGATCTGCATCCGGATCCGGGTCCGACTTCTTGCTGGGAATGATCTGGGCGTTGGCCACGAAAGCGATCGACCGGGAGCCGTCGGCGCTAGATGCCGAGAAAGCCCGGTAGCCCGGGAACGATCCGGTGTGGCCGAAAACCGTCCCGCAGCGGGAGCGGTAGCGGAACAGCCCCAGGCCGGCCACGTTGACACCGGGGCCGGGGGGCTGCGACTCGCCCCCTACCCAGCGGCGCTGCTTCCGGGTCACCTCAGGGCCGAACAGTTTTCCGCCGACGTAGCTGCGGAAGAACCGGCCGAGATCGGGCAGGGTCGAGACGATTCCGCCCGAAGCCCATGCGCCGGCAGGATTGATGTACTCGCTGAAATCGGCCGGCGGCTGACCGGATTCGATGGCGTAGCCGCGCATGTAGGGCTGCGGCATCGTGACCGTCTTCGGCAGCGTGGTGCTGTTCAGCTTCGCCAGCCGGCCAATGCGGCGCTTGACCAGCCGTTCGTATGGGATCCCGGTTGCCTTCTCGGCCATCAGGCCGACCACGATGTTGTCGGTGTCGGAGTACTCGTACCGCGAGCCGGGCTTGAACTCGAGCTTTTCATCCTTGACGAATCCCACGATCTCACGCGGCCCGATGTAGCCGGACGGATCCGCGGTCAGCATGTCGATGAACGCCTCGCTCTTGATGTAGTCGGGCAGCCCGCCGGTGTGGTGCAGGGCCTGGGCCAGGGTGACCTTCCTGGCCTTCGGAAGCAGACCCGGGAGCAACCTGCCGATCGTGTCGCTCAGCTTCAGCCTGCCGCGGGAGACCAGGCGCAGGGCGATCGCCCCGCTGAAGGCCTTGGCAACGCTGGCGATGCGGAAGTGAAGCTTGCGGTCAGGGGGCCCGGCCGACTCGACATCGGCCACCCCCCGCCTGAAGTACTCGGACTTGCCGTTGCGGTTGATCAGGACCGAGAGCCCCGGAGGTGCACCCGGGTCGGCCATGACCCGGTTGAGGGCCTGGTTGAGCTCGGACCGCGTGCCGGATTTCGCCGCGACGGTTCCGTCCGGATCAACTGACGACCCGGCCGAGCTGGAGCCGGCCCCGATGAGCAGCGCACCGAGAATCACAGTGGCAGCAGCTGCCGACTTTCCCTGGCTGAACGAAATCACCGGCGAATCCTACTTGCTGCCCCCCACCCGCAGTCCCGACCACCCTCCTCACGGTCTTCTCGCAGGTTACGCGATCGGGCTAGAGCCTCGGCCGGTAGGCGGTCAGATTCCGCTCGTTCGACTTGAGCCAGGCGGCCTGCCTCTTCCAGTCCGGCATCGCCTGCGTGAGCGCCGACCAGAAGGCGCGGGAGTGGTTGTGGTGCTCGATGTGGACCAGTTCGTGGATCACCACGTAGCGCAGCGCCTCGCGCGGTCCGATAACCAGGCGCCAGTTGAACGAAAGCGTGCCCGAAGTGGAACAGGATCCCCAGCGGGTCTTCTGGTCCCGGATTGAAATCTTGCCCGGGTTCAACCCCAGCCGGTCCGCCTCGACGGTGACCTCGGATTCGATCCGCTCACGGGCCTCGCGGCGATACCAGCGGTCGATCGCCGCCAGGGACTGCTTCTTGCGCCGACCGCCGACCAGCAGGGACCCTGCGGCGTCTGTTCCGGGGGCTCCCGCCGACCCGGTCTCCGTCCCGGAGCCGACCCCTCCGGATCCGATCGGGCGTTCCGGGTCGAACAGGCGCCCTTCGGGCACCGGGCCGAACGACGCGGCGACAACCGGGCTACTGGCCGGAGGCGATCCTGCCGCATTGGTAATTCGCGCGACCGCCCGCTCGGCGCCGCTGCGCTCGACCGGGATCGGCAGGCCTCCGAGCCAGACCACGCCCCTTCGGCCGAGGTCGATCCCGGTGCTGCCACCGAGGTTGATCTCAGAGCTCAAGATGTACCTCGCCCGCGTTCAGGGCGGTCAGGCAGCCGGCCGTACCCTCGATCAGCAGGTTGCCCTCACGGTCGAACCCGGCCGCGGTCCCGCTGCCCTCATCCCAGCTGACGGTCCCGCCTTTCAGGGCGTCCCGCTCCGACAACTCGACCAGGGTTGCTTCGAACGGCATCTCCAGCCTCCGCCCGATCGCCTCGTTCAGGGCCCTGGTCGCCGAGACCACGTCGCTCCCCCCACCGACTGAGGTCGCCGTCTCACGCAGTTCCGGCGGAAACTCGTGTGGCTCGATTGTCAGGTTGAGACCGATACCGGCAACGGCCCAGCCGTCCTGGGGCCGGGACTCGACCAGGACGCCGGCGCACTTTCGGCCGTCGATCCAGACGTCATTCGGCCATTTCAGATCGGCCCGCTCGACCCCCAGGGCTTCCACCGCCTCGCACACAGCGACCCCGATCTGGAGCGGCAGCGTGCTGGGGGGCTTGACCTCGCGTCGCAGGATGAACGAGTAGGCCAGCGACGCGCCGGCCGGAGTCGACCAGGAGCGGCCCTGCCGGCCCCGACCGGCGGTCTGTTCCTCGCTGGTGACCAGAGTGCCTCCCGGGGCACCCGCAACCGCCAGTTCGCGGGCCTCGGTATTGGTCGAGCCGACCGTGCGGAGGTGGAGGTGGGGCCTTCCGATCAGCATCGCGTTCCGGTCGCCATCAGGTCAGCGGAGACAGCGATATCTCGTCGCCCGGGGACAGGGCGAAGGTCGAGGCGGCGTCGCCCCGGTTGACAGCCAGGGCGAGAGATCCGGAGGAGTCGGGGTAGAGCACCGGCTCGCCCGGGCCGACTTCGCCGAAGGTTCCGCCGACCGCGATCTCGGTGACCACCGGGCCCGGCGACTCCATCGCGACCCGGCCGCCAGGATCCAGGAACGAACTCTCGATCAGGTCTCCGGTCACGTTGAGCATGATGTTGCCGTAGCGATCGGCGGCGATCACGTGGCCTACCAGCAGCTCTCCCTCCAGCCGTGGACGGGGCAGGTCGAACGGGACCACCGAGCCCGGCTCGACCGGATCCCCGACCTCCAGGACCGGCACTCCCGAGGCAAGGTGGGCGGCTACCGGGCTGAAGATGTCACGGCCGTGAAAGGTCCGGTGGGTCGGTTCGAGCCGGTACGGCGACTCGGAGATCTCGACCGCCTCATCGATCCCGCCGAGACGGTCGGCCGCAGGCTGGAGCAGGCCGTTGTCGGGCCCGACCAGAAAGTGCTCACCCACGGCCAGCGCCAGCGCCCGGCGCCCTGTGCCGACCCCGGGATCGACCACCGCCAGGTGTACCGCCGGGGCCGAGAAGGCGACGAACGCGGCCAGCGCGAGAGCACCGCGCTGGACGTCGCCGGCTTCGATCCCGTGGGTCACGTCGATTACCGTCAGCTCCGGGTTGATCCGGCCGATCACGCCGCGGCAGACCCCGGCGAACTCATCCGCATAGCCGAAGTCGGTGAGAAATGTGACCATCCTCGACTGTCCGGCGTTTGAACTCACGCGACCGACCCCTTGTCGACCCTGGCGAGCAGGACCTCGATAAGGCCGTCGAGGTCGTGGCGGCCGGCTTCAACGTCCACCCTGATTCCGGCATCGCACATCGCCTGCGAAGTGACCGGGCCGATCGACGCGAACCTGGCGCCGTCGAACAGGCCCGCCTGCGTCGCCGAAGCGAAGCTCCGTACGGCCGATCCCGAGGTGAAAGTGATCCAGTCGGCGTCCGCGACAGCGACCAGCGCCCGCTCGTCGGGTGGCTCGGCCACCGTCTGATAGAGGACGACCTCGTCAACGCTCATCCCGGTTTTCTCCAGCGCCTCGGGAATGACCCGCCTCGCCTCGCCGGCACGGGCGAAGAGAACCCTGTCCGGGGCCGGCTCGAGCGCTGAGACCGCCTCGACCATGCTCTCGGCGACCGCCCGTTCCGGGATCAGGTCGGCCCTGACCCCGTGCGCTGCCAGGGCGGCGGCGGTGCCCGGCCCGATCGCCGCTACCCGCGCAGCGGCCAGGGCCCGGGCATCAAGGCGCCGCTCCGCCAGGGCTTCGAACAGCAGGTCGACCCCGTTCGGGCTGGTCAGGCAGACCAGCTCATACTCGTCGAGCCGGTCGATTGCCCGATCGACATCGGCCGAGTCGAGCCTCGGCTCGATGCGGATCATCGGCAGCTCAACGACTTCGGCACCCAGCTCACGGAGCCGCCCGGTCAGGGCCGCCGCGCCGGGCCGGGCCCGGGTCACGATGATCTTCCTGCCGAACAGCGGCCGCCGCTCGACCCAGGCGATCTGCTCCCGGCAGCTGACGACTTCGCCGACTACGACCAGGGCCGGCGACCCGATCGCCGCTGCCGCGGCTTTCCCGGAGATCGACGAAAGAGTGCCGGTCACCACCCGTTGACGGGGGGTGGTGCCGCGTTCGATCACGGCCGCCGGCTGGTTTGCCGGCCGGCCGGCGTCGATCAGGGCAGCAGCATTTTCCCCCAGCCGGCCGACCCCCATGTAGATCGCCAGCGTGCCGGGAAAGGCGGCCAGAGCTGCCCAGTCGAGCGCGGTCTCCGGCTTGTCAGGGTCCTCGTGGCCGGTCACGAAAGCGACCGCCGAAGCCGCGCCCCGGTGGGTGGCCGGGATGCCCGCGTAGGCGGGAGCGGCGATCCCGGCGGTCACCCCGGGGACCACCTCGAAACCGAGCCCGGCTTCGGCCAGCGCCGCCGCCTCTTCGCTTCCCCTTCCGAACAGAAAGGGATCCCCGCCCTTCAGCCTGACCACGCGAAGCCCCTGACGGCCGCTCTCGACCAGGCGGTCGTTGATCTCTTCCTGGCTCATGCCGGCCACCCCGGGCTGCTTGCCGACGTAGACCATTTCCGCACCGGCGCGGGCGCCGTCGAGTGCGCCGGCCGGGATCAGCCGGTCGTAGTAGATGACGTCGGCCGTGGCGATCAGCTCGACCGCCCTCGCGGTCATCAGGCCGGGGTCGCCGGGCCCGGATCCGACCAGGTACACGCAGGTTTCGAGGGGCTCCGGCAGCACGCCTACAGCGTAGAGGCGTGGGCCAGGATCGCGGCCGCGCCGGCCAGCGACATACGCCGGGCGAGTTCGTTACCGAGCGCCTCGGGGCGGGCCGGATCACCCTCGATCCTGTCACGTACCCACTTCGAGCCATCTGCCGACCCGACGTACCCGGCGATCTCCAGGCCATCGCCCGTGTGCCGGGCGTGGATGCCGACCGGGCTGGAGCAGTCGGCTTCGAGCGCCGCCACCGCGGCGCGCTCGGCGGTGAGCTCGCGCTCGGCGGCCTCGTCGTTGACTGGTCGGACCACCGCGGCGGTGCCGCTCGGCACGCGCGACTGGACGACCAGCGCACCCTGACCGGCGGCCGGGATCATCTGCTCCAGGGAAAAGGTGAAGGCCGCTTCACCCTCGCGCCCGAGACGTTTCAGCCCGGCCATCGCCAGGACGATTCCGTCGTACCCGCCCCCTGCCAGCTTCTCGATCCTGGTGTCGACATTTCCCCTGATCTCCAGCGGCACCAGGTCGGGCCTGGCTGCCAGCAGCTGTGAACGGCGGCGCAGACTCGAGGTGCCAACCCGGGCTCCGGCCGGGATCTCCTCCAGCGAACCGCCCGGCCCCAGCCAGACGTCGCGCGGATCCTCGCGCCCGGGGACCGCGGCGATCGCCAGACCTGGGGGTCATCCTCGCCGGCAGGTCCTTGGCCGAGTGGACCCCGACGTCGGCTCTTCCCTCGATCACTTCCCGTTCCACGCCACGAACGAATCGCTCCTTGTCGCCGCTCTCACCTGCCGTATCGACCGGGACCAGGTCGAACCCGTCGGCCGGCGAACCAGACAGCGCCCGGCCGACCAGTTCCGCCTGGACCCGGGCCAGCCTGCTGGACCGGGTCGCGATGCGGAGGCTCACAGCTCGCGCTCTTCGGGGCGGATCGGGGTGACCGTCGCCTCGTTCCCTGCCTCGGGTGCGGACTCGGGGTCCAGCCCGAACAGCTCCTGCAGCGCGTTGACCTTCCGGTAGACGTCCTCGGAGCCGGCCGACTGCTTCAGCCTCACGGTCGGATGGTGCAGCATGCGGCTCACGATCGTTCGGGCAACAGTCTCCAGCCGCTCCCGGTCTCCCCCGGTCAGGTCGTTCCATCTGGCCTCGTTTTCGGCCAGCACCCGACGGGCGATCTCGTCCGCCGCCTCGCGCAGCGCGATCACGGTCGGAACGACCTCGAGCGAGGCCAGCCACCGCTCGAACCGGTCGACCCCGGATTCGAGGATCCGCTTGGCCCGGACCGCTTCGGCCTCGCGACTGCCCGCATTTCGCTCGACGATCGCCTGGATGTCCTCGATGTCGGACACGCTCACCCCGGCGATCGCCCGGACCGCGGGGGCGACGTCACGCGGGACCGCCAGGTCGACCAGCAGGACCGGGCGGCCTTCCCGGGCCTCCATCACCGGTTCGAGCATCTCGGGATCGATCAGGTGATGGGGCGAGTTGGTCGCCGAGATGACCAGATCGGCCACCTCGAGCTGCGCCTGGAGACGGTCCATGCGCACCGCCTCCCCGCCGAACCGGCCGGCCAGCTCGCAGGCCCGGTCGAAGTGGCGGTTGGCGATGTACACCGTTCTGGCGCCACGCTCCTGAAGGGCCCGGGCGACCTGACCGGCGGTCTCTCCGGCCCCGACCACGAGTGCCCGCCGACGGCTCAGGTCGCCGAGGGCCCGTGCCGCCGCCTCGACCGACACCGAGGAGATGGAAACCCCCTTCTCTCCGATCCCGGTCTGGTTCCTGGCCTGGCCGGCGGCCGCCGACGCCCCGTGGAACAGCCGGCTCAGGACGGGGCCCGATGCGCCCTCGACCAGGGCCAGCTCGTGAGCCCTCTTGACCTGGCCCTGGATCTCGGCCTCTCCGATGATCATCGAATCGAGCCCGGCCGTGACCTCGAACAGGTGGCGGACGGCCTCGCCGGCCCGCAGCGAGTACAGCCGCGGGGTGAGCTCGGTCGGCCGCGTCCCGGCCTGCCGCGACAGTGCCGAGAGGGCCAGCGACTCGGCCTCTACCGGATCAGGCGCATAGAGGTAGATCTCGGTCCGGTTGCAGGTCGAGACCACGGTCGCCTCGGCGATCGCCCGGTTTCCGGTCAGTTCGGTCATCACCCCGGCGGCGCGGCCTTCGGTCAGGGCCAGTCGCTCGCGGAGCTGGAGCGGCGCGGTTTTGTGCGAGAGACCGAGGGCGATCAGCTCGGACACGGCTACTCCGAACCGGCGGTCCGGACGGGGTTGGCGGTCCGGTCGGAATCGGTTATCCGCCCGGGATCACTCCCGGGGGCTTCGGCCCCTCCGGCCTGACCTGCCTCGACCTCGTCGATCAGCTCCCCGAGGTCACGGCTCACCCGCTGGAACTTGACCCCGATGATCCCGATGTAGATCAGGACCAGGAGCAGGAAGACCATGTAGGCGGCCGCCACGTAGGCGGTGGCGTCGCTGGGAACCGAGTCGAACACCTACCGGACCTCCCCGCTCGGAGCGATCCTGCCGCCCACCGAACCACGGCCCCCGGGGTCGGCATCGAGCGCCCGTCGCAGCCTTGAGACCTGGCCGGAAGCCCGCTTG
Source organism: uncultured Solirubrobacterales bacterium (assembly GCA_963766115.1). Lineage (GTDB taxonomy): Bacteria > Actinomycetota > Thermoleophilia > Solirubrobacterales > 70-9 > 67-14. The sequence continues at coordinate 272,989 of CAVXYR010000004.1, read as the reverse complement.
CCGACCTGCTCCAGCTTGACCAGGGTCAGCCAGAGCAGCCCGATGCCGAGCAGGCAGATCAGGAAGGTGAACAGCATCGATCCCGGCAGGCCACCCTCGCTGGTGGCGAAGACCCGCGGGTGGATGATGCTGTCGGCCATCCGTACGGCCATGAAGTTGAGTGGCACGAACGCGCCGGCGGTGATCGCGAACACCGAGGCGTAGCGGGCCTGGCGGTCGCGGTCCTCGATCGCGTAGCGGAACGGGTAGTAGGTGCAGTACATGAGGAAGACGATCAGGAAGCTGACCAGGGTCGGCTCCTCCCAGACCCACCAGTGACCCCAGGAGGCCTTCGCCCAGATCGCCCCGGTCAGCAGCGCGCCGACGCCGAAAACCACTGACAGGTGGATGAAGACATAGGAGTTGAGGTCGTGCCTGCTGTTGTTCGAGCGCAGGTGGCGGATCCCCTCGACCCCGCCGGCGATGAACCCGGCCAGGGCCACCACCGCGAGCGGGACGTGCACGTAGAAGATCTTCTGCTTGAAGCCCTGGTCGGCATCCATCGGGGTCCAGAAAAAGACCAGGCCGAAGCCGATGATCAGGGTGATCACCGTGGCGATGGAGATTGCTTTGAGGCCGCTGCCCGACATCTTCATTTCCCGCCCCCGGTGCCGGTTTCAGTCCTCCAGAAGGAACTCGAAGACCGTATATCCGACGAGGCAGAAGATCCCATCGTATAGAGCCATGACCAGCAGCCAAGTTCCGTAGTCGTCGTAGGCCGGACCGGCCCGATCGAACAGCGGCGCGGTCGCGCCGGTGGCCGCGATCATCAGCGGCACCACCAGGGGCAGGAGCAGCAGGGGAACCAGCAGGTCGCGGGCGCGCGAGTTGACCGCCATCGAGGAGATCAGGGTTCCGAGCACCGCCAGGCCGAGGTTGGCCGCCGCAAGGACCGGAATCAGCGGGATCAGCCCCGACCAGTGCGGCAGGAAGAACAGGGCGAAGGTGGGCACCACGATCAGCTCGAGCACCACCAGATAGGTGAACAGCGCCGCGGCCTTGGCCAGAAAGAGCGCGCTGCGGTCGACCGGGGCGAGCCGGATCGCGTCAAAGCCGCCCTCTTCCCGCTCGGCCAGAAAGATCCGGTTGATGCCGAGGATCGCGGCGAACAGCAGGGTCATCCAGAGCACCCCTCCGGCCAGGCTCCCCGAGAGCACGGTCCGGTCGAGCCCGAAGCGGAAGATGACGAAGGTGGTGACCGCGAACAGGACCATCGCCGGCAGCGAGCGCATCGTCCTGAGCTCGGTTCGCAGGTCTTTGCCGAGGATCGTCCCGAAAGCTGTGAGAGACGAGGTCATGCCGCCACCCTTCCCCCGTGGGTGAGCTCGAGAACCCGGTCGGCCTCGGCACCGGCCCTGTCCGGCTCGTGCGACACCAGGACCCTGGTCCGCCCGGGCGCCGCTCCGATCAGCCGCCGGGCCAGTTCGCGGCCGTCGGGGTCGAGGTTGGAATCGGGCTCGTCCAGCAGGAGCAGATCGGGCCGGTGGAGCACCGCCCGGCAGATCGCGATCCGCTGCCGCATGCCGGCCGAAAACTCGCTGACCCGGTCGTCGGCCCGGCGGCTCATCTCCATCGACTCGAGGTCGGACTCGATCCTGGATTCGGCCTCGTCCTGGCCGAGGCCGTGGAGGCGGGCATGGAAAAGGAGGTTCTCGCGACCGGTCAGGTCTTCATACAGAAGCGGCTCGTGACCGAGGTACCCGATCCTGCCGCGCAGCTTCCAGCTGTCTCTCGGGAGCTCCGATCCGAGCACCGAGACCTCGCCGCGGCCCGGCCGGAGCAGGGTCGCCAGGACCCTCAGCAGGGTGCTCTTGCCGGAACCATTGGGCCCGAGGACGACCAGGGTCTGGCCGGCGCCGAGGTCGAGGTCGATTCCGTCAAGTGCGATCCGGTCGCCGTAATCACGGCCCAGTCCACGCAATCTGATCGCCGTCTCGGCCCGCTCGGTCATCCCGGGCAGTCTGGCACCTCGAACCCTTCCGGAGCGCGATGCGAACCCCCTGCAGGCCTCCGTGAAGGCGGATCCTGCGGGCTACCGGGCGACCTCGAACTCGATCACTTCGATCTGCTTCTGACCCCGCGAGCCGGGGTACACGGGGCCGGCACCCCCGACCAGATCACCCACGCCCGGCAGCGGGTCTGGCCTGAGCCCCTCCTTCACGTCGAAGATCGTGATCCCCGGCAGGGTCACCCCCTGGCGGCTGCTGGTCACGAAATGGGCGTCGCCGTCGCCGTCGGGATCGACCGCCTCGACGTAGATCACCCTGCCGCTCGCGACCACACAGTTCGAAAGGTCCGGCGGACAGCTCGAGGCCTCCAGCCCGGGCCGGGGGTCGGCCTGGGAATCCGCGGTACCTGCCGGACCGTCCTGCCCTTCGTCCTGAACGGCCCCCTGCTCACCCTGCCGCGCGCCGGTGGCAGGTTCACCGGATCCGCTCCCGTCCTCACTCGAAGTAGACGCGCCCCACGCGAGGACCCCGGCGAGGCCGACCACGGCAAGCACCGCCAGGGTCGCCAGGAGTCGCCGGAAGCTCATGTCAAGAGGCTGTCACAGCCGGAACCTCAGCCGGCCGGGGCGACCGGGTCGCCGAGACGGACCATGCCGGGGCGGCCGATACTGGCATAAACGCCGAACGGCAGCGGCTCTTCCGAAACCACCTCGTCGCGGTAGGAGCGGATGTGGTGAAGCGTCTTCAGGTCGACCTCACCGCGATCAGGATCTCTGGTGGTCGCCGCACAGCGGCCGACCCGGCCATGAACCCGCACTTCGGCCTCCCCGACTGCGACGGTCCCGTCGATCCAGTCGTCCTCTTCGTGGGGCGAGAGCCCCTCGACCCCGAAGTTCATCCGGAACCGGCGCCGGTCGATCGGGCCGGCCTCGCCCCCTTCGCCTGCGGCCGACTCCAGCCGCCCGAGCGACCCTACGCCGAGCAGCGTCACCCCGGCGATCGAGCCGCGATCGACCGCCGGCCTGTTGTCGGGCCGCTCCATCAGTCTGAGCTCCGTACCGCAATGGTTCGAGACTGCGCTGGAGAACTCGCCGAGGACGGGCCTGACCTCCAGGGTGAGCCCGTAGAAGTCCACCGGCTCGGCCTCCCCCAGTTCAACGGCCCCTGAAACGACCCGGTCGTCGGGAAAGCGCAGGGCGAGCGTGCCGGCGACGGGGTCATGATCGGGCACGATCTCGACCAGGGGGCCCAGCCGGGTCACGCTGATCATCTTCTCGTTGCCGTCGACCAGGAAGAACTCCCGATCACCGGTCGCGCCCTGCCTGGTCAACTCGACCTCGGAAAGCTCCTGAAGGCGCATTCCTTTGACAGGCGCGATCGAGATCCAGGCGACGGAAGCGGTCAAGGGAATTCCACCTTACCGCGGGTCGACGCCTCATAGAATGGGTCGGCGTGCGAAAGATTCGTTCAGAGCGGCTGGCCGGAGGTGCGACCAAGGTGAGGCTCTGGGGAGGGTTCCACCTGCCCTCGGTGGGGCTGGCGATCGCCGGGGCGGCCCTGGTCTCGGAACTGGTCCACAACTCCCTGGCCTGGTTTCTGGTCGGCTTTGTGATCACCACGATCTACCTGACCGTGATTGCGGCCCAGTTCTCGATCGCCGAGTCTTCGCTGCCGGCCTCCGGCGGTGATCAGGACCGACCGGATACGACAGAGGTCCCCGGGTCCGCGGAAAGGCCCGAGGCCACGGACGCCGGGTAGTCGCTCCCTGCTGCTCAGTCTCCGCGCCGGGTGATGCGCTTGCCGAGCTCGAACAACGGGCCGGCCCCCTCTTTGAGCGCCTCGACCCGCTCGCCGCCCTTGCCGTAGAGAAGGCGGGCCGAGGAACGCACCGCCTCCGTGAAAGTCTCGTCGTAGGGGTGCCACCAGAAGTTGCGGGTCAGGCCGGGCTCGTAGGTGATCAGTTTTACCTCAACGCACTCGTAGAAGCCGAACTTCGAATGGGAATGCCCCAGGCCGGAATCCTTGACCCCTCCCCAGGCGCACTGGCAGGCGCCATGGGTGAACATGTGGTCGTTGATCCAGACCATGCCCGACTCGATCCGGCCGGCGATCCGTTCGCCCCGTTGCCGGTCTCTGGTCCAGACCGAAGCGCCCAGGCCAAACTCCGAGTCGTTGGCCAGGTCGAGCGCTTCCTGCTCGGAGGTGACGGTCATGATCGGCAGAACCGGTCCGAAGATCTCCTCATTCATGATCCTCATCTCGTGGGTTACTCCGGTAAGCACCGTCGGAGCGATGAACTTGCCGGGGAAACCTTCGACCTCGACCGGACCGCCGCAGCGGCGCTCTGCCCCGCCGGCGATCGCGTCATCGACCAGCTCACAGACCAGGTCGTACTGATCTTCGGACACCATCGGGCCGATCTCGGTATCGGCGCTGGTCGGATCGCCGACCTTGAGCGCGCCGGCCTCGCGGACCACTCCCTCGACGAACCGCTCGCTGACCTCTTCAATCACGTAGGCGCGCTCGATCCCGGCACAGGTCTGGCCGGCATTGGCGAATCCGCCCCAGACAGCGCCCGAGACCGCAAAATCGAGATTGGCGTCGGGAAGCACGATCATCGGATCCTTGCCCCCAAGCTCGAGGACGCACCCCTTCATCAGCCTGGCGCACTCTTCACCGACTTTGTAGCCGATCGGGACCGAGCCGGTGAAGAAGACTTTGCCGACACTCGACTTGGTCAGGGCGTCTCCGATCCGGCCGCCACCGTGCACCGTCCGGATCAAACCCTGGGGAAAGCCCGCGTCCTCGAAGACGCTCTGGATCGCCTCGCCGAGAAGGGGGGTGAGGCTGGCCGGCTTCAGCACGACACCGTTGCCGGCCATCAGGGCGATCGCGATCTCCTGCACCGGGATCGTCCAGGGGTAGTTCCAGGGTGCGATCACCCCGACCACGCCGATCGGCTCGAAGCGGACCTTCGACCGCTTCGTCTTGAAAATGGGCTGCGGGAAGCGGACCTTTTCGTCCCGGAGGATCTTCGGCCCCTCCTTCGCGCACCAGCGGAGCGCGTCGATCGAAGGGATCAGCTCCATCGTGTACGCCTCCGAGATCGGCTTGCCCTGCTCGGCCGTGAGCAACTCCGCCGTTTCGTCCAGCCGGTCGAGCAGAACCGTGGCGGCCCGGCGCATGTAGACGGCCCGGTCTTGCGGCGTCAGCTCGGCCCAGGCCGGCTGTATCGCCTCGACCTCAGTGACGATTCCCTGCACCTGGTCGGGTGCGATGGTCGAGACCGAGCCGACTACTTCGCCGGTGGCCGGGTTGAGGGACTCCAGGGTCCCTGCGACGGCGGACTTTTTGCGAGAAGGGGTGACAAGGGGCATCAAAGGAGTGTAGCCCCGAATGCCCGCCGGCCTGCCGAGTCGGTCGGTTCGCTCCGGCCACGACCGTTGAGCCTGGCCGGGCCGGCCGGAAGACCGGAGCCGGCCGGCCAGTCTGCCGGGCCGGCTCCGAAGTCAAACCGGTCGGAGACCCCCAGTCCGAGCCTCCGACCGACGATGCACCCTTCATGGCGTCTTGCTCAAGCCGGGTCACATACAAAAACCCCGGAAACGGCCCTGAGTTGTGTCGGCCGGCCTTAAGGCTCCCTAAGCGTTTGGCCCGCCACCACCCGGGGCACTTTCACCGTCCCGGCCGTGGGCGTGTGACCTGATCCGCTCAGCCGCCTGCCGGCGGCGCTTCAGTTCAGCCTCGAAGCCGTACTCGGTCGGTTCGTAGTAGTTCGACCCCTCCAGTCCGGGCGGGAGCATCGGCTGGTCGGTCACCCCGCCCGGCTCGTCGTGCGGGTAGCGATAGCCCTGACCCCGGCCGAGCTTTTTCGCACCGGCGTAGCTCGAGTCGCGCAGATGGTCGGGGGGCAGCTTCGGACCGGAGGCCCTGACTTCCGCGCGGGCCCGGTTGAGGCCCACGTATGACGCATTCGACTTCGGTGCCAGGGCCAGATAGGTCGCGGCCTGGGCGAGGTTGATCGCGGCCTCCGGCAGCCCGACCCGATCGACCGCCGCAGCGGCGGCCGTGGCGACCAGCAGGGCCTGAGGATCGGCGTTGCTTATGTCCTCGGAGGCGAGGATGACCATCCGGCGGGCGATGTAGCGGGCGTCTTCGCCGGCCTCGATCATCACCGCCAGGTAGTAGAGAGACGCGTCGGCGTCGGATCCCCGGGTCGCCTTGATCCAGGCCGAGATGTAGTCGTAGTGGTGGTCGCCGCCCTTGTCGTAGGCGATCGCCTGGGCCTGGAGCGCATCTTCGATCTCGGCGATCCCGGCCTCGCCGCCGGCCGCCGCCACCCTCTCCAGGGCGGCCAGGGCCGACCTGGCATCTCCCCCGGCCCGTTCGGCCAGCAGGTCGAGCGCCTCGGGGGCGACGGTCACCTGCCCGGCTACGCCCCGATCTCCGTCGGACAGGGCCCGGTCGAGCAGATCGCGTATCTCGGGTGGTCCGAGCGCGGTCAGCTCGTAGACCTGGCAGCGGGAAATGAGAGCCGAGTTGACCTCGAAGTAGGGGTTTTCGGTGGTCGCCCCGATCAGGGTCAGGACTCCGCTCTCGACCGCCGGCAGCAGCGCGTCCTGCTGTGCCTTGTTGAACCGGTGGATCTCGTCGAGGAAGAGCACGGTTCGGCGGTCGGAGAGACGCCGGCGCTCCTCGGCCCGTTCGATCACGGCGCGGATCTCTGCCCGGCCGGCGTTGACCGCCGACTCCTCCTCGAACGCCCCGTCGGAGGTCGTGGCGACGATCCGGGCGAGAGTGGTCTTGCCGCTGCCGGGCGGGCCGTAGAGGATGGCGCTGTGCGGACGTCCGGCCTCGATCGCCCCGCGCAGCGACGTCCCGGGGCCGAGAATGTGTTCCTGGCCGACCAGGTCATCAAGCCTTGCCGGCCGCATCCTGGCCGCCAGCGGCGCGTCCTTTCCCGGGCCGGCCGGTGGAGGTGGACCGTGTTCATCGGAATTAAACAACTGCTCATCCATCGGTCACGAGTATGAAGGCGCGCTCGGTGGATTCTTTCCGCCCGGTGACTCGATCGCCGGCAGGCCCCGGGCGGGCCGGCCGGTGGGATAATCGGTCGATGAAGGCACCTGACCTGCTGCAGCGCCTGATCCGGTTCAACACGGTCAATCCGCCCGGCAACGAAGGTGAGTCCCTGGCCTACCTCGAGGGGCTGCTCGACGAGGCCGGCTGGGAGTGCGAGTTGCTGTCCAAGGTGCCCGAGCGGCCCAACCTGGTCGCCCGTCTCGGCGGCGACGAACCCGGTCCCAACCTGGCCCTGATCAGCCACGTCGACACGGTGCCGGCAGATCCTGCCGAGTGGCGGCGGGATCCATGGTCCGGTGATCTGGTCGACGGCTACATCTGGGGACGGGGCGCTCTCGACATGAAAGACCAGGTCGCCTCCGAGACGGCGGCCTGCCTCGCGCTGGCGGAATCCGGCTGGAGGCCGGCCCGCGGTGACCTGCTCCTGGTGGTCGCCGCCGACGAGGAGACCGGAGCCCACTTCGGTGCGAAGTGGCTCTGCGAGGCCGTCCCCGACAAGGTCCGCTGTGACTGGGTCGTCAACGAGGGGGCCGGCGAGATGGTCGGCATGAACGGGCGCCGCTACTTCACCCTCTCGGTCGGCGAGAAGGGGACTTTCAGGTTCACGATCCGGGCCAGGGGGATTGCCGGCCACGGCTCGATCCCCGGCGTAGGGGACAACGCCCTGCTCAAACTCGCCCCGGCCCTTCCCCGCCTCCAGAATCAGCCGCCACGCGAGTCGACCCCGGATACCGACCGTTTCCTCGAGCGCCTGCTCGGCCGGGTCCCCGAGGATCTCGATGAGGCCCTGGCCGAGATCGAAGCGGCCGACCCTCTGCTGGCAAAGCTGCTGGCCGACCCGATGCTGGGGGTCACCCTGGCCCCGACCATGGCCTCGGCCTCGGCCCGGGAAAACGTGATCCCCTCCCGGGCCGAGCTGGTGGTCGACTGCCGGACCCCTCCGGGGATGACCGGGGACCAGGCCCTCGAACGGATCGAGTCGGTCCTCGGTGACGGCGACTGGATCATCGAATTCAACGACCCCGTGGTCGGCAACCGCTCCGAATACGTGGGCCCGCTGGCCGAGGCGATCGAGGAATGGGTCGACCTGGCGGAGCCGGGCGCGGAGGTGCTGCCACTGGTGATGCCCGGTTTTTCCGACTCCCACTGGTTCCGCAAGGCGTTCGACGCGACAGTGTTCGGCTTCTGCCCCCAGAGCGCGATGAGCCTGGCCGAAACCAAGCCGCTGGTCCACGGCGCCGACGAACGCGTCGCGGTCGCGGACGTCGAGTTGATGGAGAACCTGTTCACCTGGCTGCCGCCCCGCCTGCTCGGCACCGCCGGGGTGCCGGGGTCCGCCGACAGTTAGGATTCCGGCCTCATGTTCAAGCGCATAGACCACATCGGCGTCGCGGTCGAGGACCTCGACCCGGCGATCAAGCTTTACGAACGAAGCTTCGAGATGGAGCTGGTGCATCGCGAGACCGTCGAATCGCAGGGGGTCGAGGCCGTTTTGCTGGACGTCGGCGAAGGGCACATCGAACTGCTGGCGCCACTCGGGCCGGACACCCCGGTCGGCAAGTTCATCGCGAAGAAGGGGCCCGGGATCCACCACGTCGCCTACTCGGTCGACGACATCGAGAAGACGCTTGCCCAGGTCGAGGCCATCGGAATGAAGATGATCGACCGGACCCCGAGGACCGGAATCCGCGGAAGCAAGGTGGCATTCGTCCATCCGGCCGCAACCGGATCGGTGCTCACCGAGATCGTCCAACCCGCGGAAGGCGCACACTGATGTCGCCGCTGAACCGGGTCGAGATCGGATTCGAAGGGGGCCAGGTGCTTCCGGTGCGGCTCAACGACGAACACCTGAAAGAACTTCGGGGCGCACTCGGTGCGGGCGGGGGCTGGCACGAGATCGCCAACGACGAAGGCACGCTTTCTGTCGACCTGGCCAAGGTCATATTCGTGCGGTTTTCCTCTTCGGACCAGAAGGTCGGCTTCTAGCCGGCGAGTGAACGGCTCGGGGCGATAACCGGGCGATGAAGGACGCCGACCTCTCCCTGCTCTACCTGATGCGGACCCGCGGCCACGCCCGGTGGGCCGAGCGGGCCGCCCAGCTGATCGCCAAGAGCGGCGAGAACGGCTACCTCTGGTTCGGGATCGGCCTGGCCGGGGCCGCCGCCGACCGTCCGCGGCGCCGTCGGTGGCTTGCCGCCTCGCTGGTCGGTCCCGCCGCGATCGGGTTCAACTTCGGGATCAAGCTGCTGGTCAAGAGGCCGCGGCCGCAACTCGAGGAACTGCCGCCACTGGGCGGCGCTCCTTCCTCCCTCTCTTTTCCATCGGCCCACGCGACCGCGTCGTTCGCCGCCGCGACGGCGATGACCCGGATCGAGCCCCGCGCCGGGGCGGCCCTGTTCGCGGCGGCGGCATTGATGGCGGTGACCCGGCCGTACCTCGGCATGCACTATCCCTCGGACGTACTGGCCGGAGCCGCCCTCGGCTCGGCCCTCGGAGCAATCGTGCCATTGCCCGGTCCGGATCAGCCACCGCCCCTCCCGGAATAGGGCGACGCCCACCGGCGGACCGGTTTCCCGACCGCGGGGCCGGGTCCGGCCGACCGGGCCGCGGCTACCTGCGCCGTATACCGAGGATCAGGCGGTCGGGCAGGCCGAGGGCGAACTGGAGCGCGTCACCGCGGATCGTCGCGTTGCCGCGGGTTCCATAGAGCCGGGCCCAGATGACCCGGGGCGATCTGCCGCGCCTGGTCACCTTGATCCGCTTCAGGCTGCCCTTGACCTTGAGGTAGCTCGAGAGCCGGTCGTTGATCTCGCCCTGTGAGAACCGGTAGGTCCAGCGATGCATCGGAGATATCGAGTCGTAAGGGTCGTTGACGCTCTTCAGGTACGGGACCGGCTCCCCGAACCAGACGTTCTCGACGTTCTCGGTCCGGCCGCCGGACGTGTCGAAGAAGAAGGTCTGGGCGATCCGGTTGCGGTAGGTGGCCACCCGGCTGGAGGTCTTCTTCGCGGCCCGATTGGTGCGGGCCGTCTCGGATGCGATGCCACCGTAGACCTGGCTGCGCGTATCCGGGTAGAGGTCGAAGCCGTTTCCGTCGATGCCCGAGGCGAGCGCGAACGAACGGGCGGCGATCGCCTGCGCCTTGAGCGACTCCATCGGCCAGCTCGAGATCACCTCGTTCGCGATCACGCCCTTGACGTAGGCGTTGATCGGAACGGCGTTGACCAGGTTGAGCGAGCCACGCGGTTCCTCGGTCGGCACCACCTCGACCCCGCCCCTGTAGACGCCGAAACCGTTGAACGTGACCCGGCCGCCACGCTCGGACTGAAGCCGGGATCCGCAATTGGCCAGCGCCTTCCCGTTGCTGCGCATGAGGATCACGCTGCGCCCTTTGAGCCTCGCCCCGTAGGCCCGGTCCCTGCTCAGCTTCCGCCCGCAAGCCCGTTCGATCCCCGAAAACCGGACCGCAGAAGGCGAGACGTCGAGCAGCACCCTGACGCTGCGGGCCTTCTTCAGCTTCGAGACCCTGGTGCCCCGGTAGTAGTGGCGGATGATCCCGGTCGCGGACGAGCCCTTCTCGGCCATCCCATACGCACCCCACTGGCTCATTCCGACGCCGTGTCCGAAGCCGCCCCCCTTGACCACCCACTTTGCCGCGCCTGCCCCGGCCGGGGCGAGGGCGCACGAGACGACCACCAAAATCGCAATGGGGGTCAACCAACGGCGCAGGGGTAGCGCAGCGGGAGTCCCCCGTCGGCGCAGGACTTTCGGGCCCGGCCGGGCCGCCCCTGCCGCCGCGGGCGTGGCGAAGCCGGCCCCCGGGGCCGCACGCCCGTCTGTCCTTCGCTCAGGCATCAGTACCACCAAACAGATTCGGCGCCGATTAGTCTCACCCTGCCACCCGGATTTCACCATCCGTCCCTGGTGGAGCGGGCCGGGACAGGAGTATCTTTGGGGGAGCAGGACTACCGGAGTCGATACGACGAGAGGACAGAGTTGGAACAGAAGCTGCTTCTGGCGGGAGAATGGATCGAAACCGGCGACTGGGACGAGCTCAAAAGCCCCTGGGACGAGAGCCCTGTCGCCCGGGTCGCCCACGGCTCCGAGGAACTGGTCGACCGTGCGGTCAAAGCGGCTCACAAGGTCTTTTCCGAGGGCGGCCTGCCGCAGTTCGAACGGGCCGAGATCCTCAGCCGGGCGGCGGGCCTGGTCGCCGAGCGCCAGGAGGACCTGGCACAGACGATCGCCCGCGAGGCCGGCAAACCGATCAAGACGGCCCGCGGCGAAGCGGCCCGCACGGTCGACACCCTGACCTTCTCCGCAGTCGAGGCGCGCAAGCTGACCGGCTCGACCGTTCCGATGGAGGCCTCGGCCGCCGGGGTCGGCAAGCTCGGGGTGCTGCTGCGGGTCCCGCTCGGGGTCGTCGGTGCGATCAGCCCGTTCAACTTCCCGCTCAACCTGGTCGCCCACAAGCTCGGTCCGGCGATCGCGGCCGGAAACGCCGTGGTGCTGAAGCCGGCCAGCCAGACGCCGCTTTCTTCGATGAAGCTGGCCGAGATCCTGATCGAGGCCGGCCTGCCGGACGGCTGGCTCAGCGTCATTCCGGGAGGCGGCCAGAGTGTCGGCAACGCCCTGGTCGAGCACGAGCTGACCGCCGCGATCTCGTTCACCGGTTCGGCCCCGGTCGGCTGGGGAATCCGCAGCCGGGTCCCCCACAAGCGGGTCGGGCTCGAGCTGGGCTCGAACGCCCCGCTGATCGTCAACCACGACGGCGACTGGGAGACGGCGGCCGACAAGGCTCGTGTACACGCCTTTTCGCACGCCGGCCAGAGCTGCATCTCGACCCAGCGCATCCTGCTGCACGAGGAGATCGCCGACCGGTTCATCGAACGGCTGGTGGCCAACGTCGAGGCGCTCAGGATCGGCGACCCGCTCGACCCCGAAACCGATGTCGGCCCGCTGATCAGCCCGGCGGACCGCGACCGGGTCAAGGAGTGGGTCGACGAAGCGGTCGAATCCGGCGGCGAGATCCTGACCGGAGGAGAACTCGTGGATGAAGGCCGCTGCCTGGCGCCGACCCTGATCGCCCACCCCGATCCGGAGGCCCGGGTCTGGTGCGAGGAGATCTTCGGCCCGGTGGCCACGGTCGACCGCTTCACCGACTTCGAAGCGGCGCTGGAGCGGGCCAACGACTCGAAGTTCGGGCTCCAGGCCGGAGTCTTCACCCGGGATATCGGCAATGGCATCAAGGCCGCCGAGACGCTGGAGTTCGGCGGCATCCTGATCAACGAGGTACCGACCTTCCGGGCCGACCAGCAGCCATACGGCGGGGTCAAGGATTCGGGCAACACCCGCGAAGGCCCGGCCTACTCGATCATCGAGATGACCGAGGAGCGCTTCGTCACCTTCCAGGGCGGCTGAGACCGGGTGGATACGCATTCCTGGGTCCTCTGGGTCGGAATCGTGGCCGCCGGCCTGCACGTGTTCGAGGAGTACGTGGAGGGATGGGTCGCCTGGGTCAACCAGACGGCCGGCCCCCGCCTGGGGTTCGAGGTCACCGACGCCGACTTCTTCCTGGGCGCGGCGCTTCTGCTGTTCACCACTCTCGCCGGCGCCGCGATCGGCTGGTGGGCGCCGGCGGTCAGCCTGGCGATACCGGCCCTGTTCGTGATCAACGCGATCTTCTTCCACATGCTGCCGAGCATCCGGGGCGACCGCCTGACGCCGGGAACCCTGAGCGCCGTATTCATCTACCTGCCGGTCGCCGCCTGGATGTACTGGGCGGCAGGAGAGGACGGACAGCTCGGCGCCGGAACCGTGCTGCTTTCGCTCGTTCTCGGTGCGGCCCTGCTGGTCTATCCGGTCGCCGCGCTGGCGATGCGCGACCGGCTCGGCTGGAGCGAGGCCGACGGTGGAGGAGCCGGCGAAAAGCCGGAGTCCGGCGACCTGGCGGAACCGCCGGAGCACCCGGCCGGCTGACCGATCCCGCCGGTTTGGTCCGGCGCCGATTCCGGCCGCGACGTACCGGCTCACCGGGTTGGGGGAATGGTCCGGTTATGGGGGCAGAAAAGCTGAAGAGGTAGCGCTTGGGCGGAACTGTCGCGGGCTACCTCGACGATCTCTCGCAGACCATGCGCGACGGCCTGGTCCGCCTTGATGCGCAGGACCGCGATCTGAGCAGGAAGATCGACGCGCAGACCGAGCTTCTGAATGGCCGGTTCGACGCCCTTCAGCGGACTCTGATCCTGGGGATGATCGGGATGCTGGGGACGATCGTGGCCGGCTTTGCCGCGGCGCTTTTGACCCTCGCCTGAGGTCGGCGCGGCGACCCGGCCGGTCAGCCGTCTGGGTCGGCCATCTTTCGATGGTCGAGGGCCTGGTCGAGGATCTCGGCCTCCACGCCGAGCTCCAGCGCGACCTCGCGCAGTAGCCGTCCGGTGGCGGCCGCCTCCTTGACGATTTCGGCGGCACGGTCGTAGCCGATGTGGGGGTTGAGCGCGGTGGCCGTCGCCAGGGTCGACTCGGCGTGCAGCTCGGTTCGCTCGGTGTCGGCTTCGATTCCGGCGACGCACTTCCGGTCGAGCAGCCGCGAGCAGGAGGCGAGGATCTTGATCGAGTCGAGCAGGTTGCGGGCGATCAGCGGGACCCGGACGTTGAGCTCGAACTGACCCTGGGAGCCTGCCACGGTGATCGCCGCGTCGTTACCGATCACCTGGGCCGCGACCTGGATCACCACCTCTGGAATCACCGGGTTGACCTTGCCCGGCATGATCGACGAGCCCTTCTGCAGCTCGGGCAGGCGGAGCTCGGCGAGCCCGGCCCGCGGGCCCGAACCCATAAGCGCGAGGTCGTTGGCGACCTTGTTGAGCGAGACCGCGTACACCTTGAGGGCGCCCGAGAGCTCGACCAGCGAATCGCGGTTTGCCTGGGCCTCGAAGCGGTCGTCCGGGGCAGTGATGGTCAGCCCGGAGGCCTCCTCGAGGCGCCGCCTGACTCCGGCCGCGAAATCTGCGTGGGTGTTGAGGCCGGTGCCGGTCGCGGTGCCGCCGAGCGGGATCTGTCCGACCCGGCCGAGGGTCCCGGTCACCCGGTCGATCCCGAGCCGGACCTGGGCGGCGTAGCCACCGAACTCCTGGCCGAGGGTGACCGGAACCGCATCCATCAGGTGGGTGCGGCCGGCCTTGACCACGTCGCTGAACTCCTCCGATTTCGCTTCGAGTGAACCGGCAAGGCCGTCCATCGCCGGCAGCAGCTCGTTGGTCACCTGGTCGAGGGCCGCCAGGTGGACCGCCGAGGGAAAGACGTCGTTCGACGACTGGCCCATGTTGACGTGATCGTTGGGGTGCACCTCTTCCCCGGCGAGCGCGGCGATCACCTCGTTCGAGTTCATGTTCGACGAGGTGCCGGAACCGGTCTGGAACACGTCAATCGGGAACTGGTCATCGTACTCGCCCGCACCGATCGCTTCACCGGCGCTCGCGATGCGCTCGGCGACGTCTTCGGGGAGCAACCCCAGCTCGGCGTTGGAACGGGCCGCGTTCGCCTTGATCAGCCCGAGCCATTTGACCACCGGGGCCGGAATCCGCTCGCCCGATACCGGGAAGTTGCTTACCGCCTTGGTGGTCTCGCCACCCCAGAGTTGATCGCTCACTGATGGGCCTTTCGGGCGTCGGATGGTTGCCGGTTCAGTCTTTCACTCCGGGCCGCCCCGCGGGGCGTACCGGCCGACGGGTCGCCCCGCGTGGCCGACCGGTCACCCGGCGTCACGCTGGTCATCCGTCGTCCAGCCCGGCCGCAAGCCCGCGATCGTAGGCCTGCCGGACTGCGGCCGGCTCCCGGTCCAGCCCATTCTCGGCCGAGGATGAGACCCGGTCGACCATGGTCGCGTGAATGCCCTCGCTGTCTTCGGCCCCGCGCCTGACCGCCCCGACCAGGTAGCCGGCCTGAAGCGCCGCCGTTTCGGCATTGGCCGACGACTCCGCCTCGCCGCCCCCGGTCCGCTGTCCGGCGAGCCCGCTTGCCACCAGTAGCAGGCTGCGACCGACCGATTCCTGGAGCCCGGCCCCCTGGTTGCGCGGCAGGCAGTCGCTGATCGCCAGGTCGCCTTCGAGCCGGACCGGATCGGGAGCGTCCGCCAGAGCCTGGCGGAACCCGGCCGGGCCGCCCAGGCAGGCGGCCGGCGTAGCCGGGTCCGTCTCACCGCAGCCGGTGGCGCCGAGAACGACAAGCGGCATGGCCAGCAGTAGCACCGTCGCCCTTCTGATGGAGTCGAATCCGGGGAGTCGCACCGGATCATCTTGACAGTCCCGCGCATATAGGCTCAGGCCATGCCAACCGTGCGCGAAGCTACCTTCGACCTGTTCCGCAAGCATGGGATGACGACGATGTTCGGCAATCCTGGTTCGACCGAGTTGCCGATGCTCGCCGACTTCCCCGACGACTTCGACTACGTACTGGGGCTGCAGGAGGCGGCAGTGGTCGGCATGGCCGACGGTTACGCCCAGGTGACGGGCAGGCCCTCGCTGGTCAACCTTCACACCGCCCCCGGACTGGGCAACGCGATGGGAGCGCTGTTCAACGCCCAGGCAAACCACTCCCCGGTGGTGATCACGGTCGGCCAGCAGGTCCGCGCCCAGGTGACGATGCAGGCCAACCTGACCCATCGCGATGCGAGCAGGGTCCCTCATCCGTATGTCAAGTTCTCGTACGAACCGCCACGGGCCGAAGACGTTCCGCTCGCCCTGGCCCACGCGATCCATCTCGCCTCGCTGCCACCCCGCGGCCCGGTGATGGTCTCGATCCCGATGGACGACTGGGAGGTCGAGATGGACGAACTCGACGCCGGGCACGTGATCGCCAGGGACGTCGGCGGCAGGTCGGCGGCCGACCCCGAGGCGGTCGCCGCCCTGGCCGAGCGGATCAAGTCGGCCTCGAACCCGATCATGATCGCCGGACCCGACATCGACGCTTCGGGGGCCTGGGACGAGGCGATCGCCCTCTCGGAAAACCAGAACCTCGGCGTCTGGGCCTCCCCGGCGCCGGGCGGGGGCCGTCTCGGCTTCCCCGAGAACCACCCCAACTTCCGCGCGGTCCTGCCTCCGGCGATCGGGCCGGTCACCGAGACCCTTGCCGGACACGACCTGATCCTGGTGATCGGCTCGTCGGTCTTCCCCTACTACCCGCACGTGCCCGGCCCCAAACTTCCCGAGGGAGCCGAGCTGTTCGCGATCACTTCCGACCCGGATGAGGCCGCCCGGGCACCGATGGGCGACGCGATCGTCGCCGACGTGAAGCTGACCATGGGCGCGCTGCTGGCCCACCTCGACGGCACCGACCGCGATCCGCCGCCGGAATGGCCCGGGCCCGCCCGGGTCGAGGACAGCGACCCGCTGAATGCCTCGACCGTGCACTCGATCCTCAAGGAGGAGCTTCCGGAGGACGCGATCATCGTGCTCGAGTCGCCCTCCAACACCCTCGCCCTCCGAAACCAGCTGCGGATTTCCAGGCCGAACAGCTACTTCTTCGGCGCCGGCGGAGGGCTGGGCTTCGGCCTCGCCGCCGCGGTCGGGATCGGCATCGCCGAACCGGAGCGCAAAGTGGTCTGCGTTCTCGGCGAAGGCTCGATCCAGTACGCGGTCGCCGCGTTCTGGACGGCCGTCGCCTACGAGGTCCCGGTGACCTTCCTGGTCCTTCGCAACGAGGAATACGCGATCCTCAAATGGTTCGCCGAGGTGGAGAAGGTGACCGGCTCGCCCGGGCTCGACCTGCCGGCGCTGGAATCGGCCGCGATCGCGTCCGGGTACGGCATCGAAAGCACCCTGGTCAACTCGGCCGACGAGGTCGAAGCGGCGCTACGCGAGGCGATCGCCGACGACCGTCCCCGCCTGGTCGAGGTGCCGGTGCAACCGGGAATGTCGCTCTTCTAGGAGGCCGGCAGATGCCACTGCTCGAGCCCGACGTTTCAAAGATCGCCCCGGAGCCGGGCCGTGCCGCCGACGACCGCGCACCGGAGTGGGTGGCCGGCGGGACCCCGGAGCCACTCCGGTCCGAGCTGACCGACCTGCTCGGAGAGGACCGGGTACTAGACCGGGCCAGCGACCTGATCCGATACGCCTCCGACGCCAGCCCCTACCGCAAGCTGCCGCAGGTCGTGGTGATGGCCCACGACTCGGGCGACGTCGCCAAAGTCCTCGCCTACGGCCGGGAGAATGGGATCGGCGTCACCTTCCGGGCCGGCGGGACCAGCCTCAACGGCCAGAGCCAGACCGACGGCATCCTGGTCGACGTGCGCCGGCACTTCACCGGCGTGGAGGTCCACGACGACGGCCGCAGTGCGACGATCGGGCCCGGAACCGTGCTCGGGCACGCCAACGCCGTACTGGCACCCTACGGCTACAAGCTCGGCCCGGATCCGGCCTCGACCGACATCGCCACGATCGGCGGCGTGGTGGCCAACAACGCCGGCGGCATGCGCTGCGGGACGAAGCTCGACTCCTATTCGACCGTGACCGCGATGGAGTTCGTGCTCGCCTCCGGGACCGTGGTCGACAGCGCCGCGCCCGATGCCGACGAGAAGCTTGCCCGGGATGAACCGGAACTGGTCCGCGGGCTGATGGGGATCCGGGACGAGATCCTGGCCGACCCCGACCTCACCGCGATGATCCGCCGGAAATTCGAGATCAAGAACACCACCGGCTACCGGCTCTGCTCGTTTATCGACGGCGAGACGCCGGTCGGGATCCTGAGGCGGCTGATGGTCGGCTCCGAGGGGACCCTCGGCTTCATCTCCCGGGTCACCTTCGAGACGGTCGGGCTGCCCGAGAAGACCACCCTCGCCTGGGTCCACTTCCCCGACATCCCCTCGGCGGTCGAACCGGTCACCGATCTGGTCGGTGCGGGGGCCACCGCGGTCGAGCTGATGGTCGCTCCGGCCCTGATCGTCGCCTCCTGGAACATGCCCGGCGCTCCGGAGCAGTGGAGAGAGCTCGACCCTGAATCGGCAGCGCTGTTGATCGAGTTCGGCGGAGACGATGACGCCGCGCTCGACGCCAGCGAGGCGTCCGCCCTCGAAATCCTGTCCGGGCACGAACTGATCCGCGAGGTCGAGTTCAGCCGGGACGAAGAAGTGATCGAGCTGAACTGGCGGGTGCGCGAAGGCCTTCACGGCCTGGTCGGCAAGATCCGGGTCCCGGGTACCGCGCTGATCGTCGAGGACGTCTGCGTGCCCCCGGCCCGGATCGCCGAAGGCGCCGAGGAACTCCGTGAACTGCTGGCCGAGCACGGCTTCCTCGCCGGCGTCGCCGGACATGCTTCGGCCGGCAACCTGCCATTTCATGCTGACTCCGGACTTCGCCAAGGAGGAAGACCTCGAGCGATACGAGGCATTCATGACCAGGCTGGTCGAGCTGATCTGCGAGAAGTACGACGGTTCGCTGAAGGCCGAACACGGGACCGGGATCAACATGGCCCCGTTCGTCGAGCTCGAGTGGGGCGAGAAGGCCACCGGGATGATGTGGCGGACCAAAGAACTGGTCGACCCCGACGACGCACTCAACCCCGGAGTGGTGCTGAATCGCGATCCCGGGGTCCACCTGCGGGACCTGAAGACCACTCCCGAAATCGAAGAGGTCGCCAACGCCTGCGTCGAGTGCGGATTCTGCGAGCCGGTATGCCCGAGCCGGGATCTGACCACCACCCCGCGACAGCGGATCGTCTTGCGACGGGAGATGGTGCGGCAGGGCGAAGACACGGCGGTCCGGCGGGCGCTGATCGAGCAGTTCGACTACGACGCACTCCAGACATGCGCGGTCGACGGCTCCTGCCTGCTCGCCTGCCCGGTCGGGATCGACACCGGCGCGCTGGTCAAGCAGTTCAGGGCATCGGAAAACGGCCCGGCGGCCGAGAAGATGGCCTTGCGGGCGGCCCGGCGATGGGACCGGGTCGAGAGGCTGGCCCGTTCCGGACTGGGGCTCGGCAACGCGATCGGGAAGGTCACCGGCGATGGCGCGATGCGGGGGGTCACCCGGGCGGCGCGCAGCTTCCTCAGCAAGGACCTGATTCCGGAATGGGGCGAGAAGATGCCGGCGGCCGCGGGCCCGAAGCTGCCCGCGACCAGTTCACACGGTGCGGCCGCGGTCTACCTGCCGGCGTGCATCAACCGCATGTTCGGCCGCTCGAAGGCGGACCCGGGAGTCCTCTCGCTGCCCGAAGCCCTGGTCGAGGTCTCGGCCCGCGCCGGCCGACCCGTCTGGATCCCGGAGGACGTCGAAGGCACCTGCTGCTCGGTCCCCTGGAGCTCCAAAGGCTTCCGGGATGCCCACTCTTTCAAGGCCAACCAGACGGTCGAGCGGCTCTGGCGCTGGACCGGCGGTGGAGCCCTCCCGGTAGTGGTCGACGCCTCGTCATGCACCCACGGCCTGACCGACCCCGGGCCCGGAGTGCTGAGCGAGGAGAACGAGGCCAGGCACGCCGAGGTCGAAGTGATCGACTCGGTCGCCTGGGCCGAGCGCTTCCTGCTGCCGAACCTGGACCTGAACGGCAAGGTCGATTCGGTGACCGTACATCCGACCTGCTCCGGCCGTCACCTGGGACTCGACCGGGCCCTGACCCGGGTCGCGGGCGAAATGGCCGAGCGCGTGGAGGTTCCGGTCTCGGCCGGTTGCTGCGGTTTTGCCGGCGACCGGGGAATGCTCCATCCCGAGCTGACCGCGAGCGCCACCGCGCCGGAAGCGGCCGATGTGAGGGCGAACCCGACCGACCGCCACATCTCGTCCAACCGGACCTGTGAGGTCGGCCTTGAGCGGGCGACCGGCGAGCCCTACGGCTCCCTGATCTACCTGCTCGAAGAGCTGACCCGGTAGCGCAACCCGGCGAATCGAACGGCCGGCCCGTGGGTTTACAGACGAGCACCCCGGCCGCGCCATACAATCTGCGCACGGGGACGTGGCTGGCCGCCGAAGGGCCGTCCACCCACTTCAAACAGCCTCCTTTGCGGGGAAACCGAGGGGAAACAGATGTTGAAACGATTCTCGATTGCCACCGTGCTGACACTGCTGCTCGGCGCCTTCTCCGCGGCGACCGCCCCGGCCGCCGACCCGGACAGGCCGGCCACTCCGCCGCCGACCGACTTCTGGCAGAACAAGAACTTCATGAACATGGCCCACCAGGGCGGCGAACTCGAGGCTCCCGGCAACACGCTCTACGCCTTCAAGACGGCGGTCCGCTACCGCGGCGCCGACACCCTCGAGATGGACAGCTACGTGAGTGCCGACGGAGTGCTGATGGTCACCCACGACATGAGGCCGGCCGGAACCTCGGACGCCCCGAACGACAGCGACCACGAGATCCGCGATCTGACCCTGGCGGAGCTCAAGACCTACGACTTCGCCTACAAGTTCACCCCCGGCAAGGGCCACTACGGTTACGACCCGACCGATCCCCACCCCTACCGTGGCATCGCCACCGGGGACGTCCCGCCGCCGACCGGATACACGGCCAACGACTTCAGGATCGCCACCTTCGAAGAAGTACTCGAGGCCTTCCCGGACACTCCGCTCAATATCGACATGAAGGACTACGGCCCCGATCCCTCGGTCACCCTGGAGGCCGCGGAGAAACTGGCGGCGATCATGAACGCCCACCCCGAGCGCAGCGAAGATGTGATCGTGGCCTCGTTCGCCCAGGAGTCGGTCGAGAAGTTCAACCAGCTCGCACCGGGCCACAAGGCACTTTCCGGCAGCCTCGACGCAACCCTGGGATACGTGAGTGGTGACCCGCTCACCCCGACGCCGGTAGCGGTCCAGCCGCCCGACATTTTCAACCTGCCTCCGGTCCTGAGAACGGTCCCGATTCTCAAGCCGCTGGCCGATTACGACGGATTTGCGGTCCACGTCTGGGGCTCGGACGAGGATCCGCTTCAGGAGTCAGACCCGTTCTACGCAAAGCTGATCGACGAAGGGGCCGACGGCTTCTTCACCCAGCGACCGAGTGCGCTCCACCAGTACCTCTGTGAAGCGGGCATCCGCCGACCGGACGGCAGCCAGCGCTGCGCGCTCCAGGCGCCCGACGTGGTGCCCTGCCCCGATGGGACCGAGGGCCAGGCGCCGACCTGCACCCCGATCCTGCCCGATCCCGAGGCCGCGCTCGAGGTCTACTCGGTTACCGGCAAGTCGAAGGTCAGGGCCGGCAGGAGCCCCGGCTACCGGATCCTGCTCCAGAACACCGGCGACGCGGCGATGGAGGGGGCAGAGGTCTGCCTCACGGTGCCTCAGAAGCAGCGTCGCAAGGTGAAGCTGCCCCGACGGTGTACACCGATCAGGAAGATCGGCCCCGGCGGCGTGTTCAACCCCCGGTTCAAAGTGGTGACCGGGAAGGGTTCCCGCGGCAAGGTCAAGCTGAAATTCAAGGTAGCCACCGACGAAGCCGGCAACGGTACGGCGAAGAAGACCCTGAAGATCAGTCGATCCCGCTAGCCCGAGCCACCGGCCGGGGCGCGACGGCTAGCTGGTCTCGCGCTCGAACGCGGCCGCCTCGGCCGCCAGGATGACTTCGCTCGCGACCGGATGGGACTCGAGCTGTCGGTCGGAAAGCGGCCCGGTCAACCCGCGGGTCAGAAAGAGCGGCCTCCACTCCCAGGGGGCGATCGCCCGGGGCGAGCGCCTCTCGATTGCCCTGATCACTACCCGCCCGGCGCTGGATACCGGGACCTGGCGGACGATGACCTTGGGAAAGACCTCTGTCCGGAGCCGTTCGGCGTTCTCGTCTTCGAAGGCGGACCGGACCATCTCGGTCTTGATCCAGCCGAAATAGGCGACGGTCGCGCTGGCACCGAGCGGCCTCAGCTCGGCCCGGAGCGCCCTGCCGAGAGCCTCGACCCCGGCCTTGGCGGCGGCATATGGGCTGGCAAGCACTCCGTTGACGAAGGCGTAGGACGACGAGACCAGGACGAACTGCCCGCCGTTCCTGACGATCTCGTCCATGCCCGCCCGCACGGTACGCCAGACCCCGAACAGGTTCACCTCGACTACCCGCTCCCAGTCCTCCGGTGGAATCGAGCGGATGCTGGCGATGCGGGGAGCGATGCCGGCGTTGGCGACGACCACATCGATCCGGCCGAACTCGTCCCTGGCCCGGGCGACCGCGGCCTCGATCGAATCGCGCTGCGAAACGTCGCCGGCGATTCCGACCGCGCGCGGACCCAGCTCCGCGGCGGCAGCTTCGACCTGATCCCCGTCCAGGTCCACCAGGGCGACCGATGCTCCGCGGCCGTAGGCCCTGCGGCCGATTTCGAATCCGATCCCGCGGGCGCCGCCGGTGATCAGCACGGCCTTGCCGAGCAGGTCGTAGTCCGATCCGGGCGATCCGCCCCCCCGGCGCGGCCGGCCCGCCCTGGGCTCCGGGCCGCCGCCCTCTTCGAGCGCTTCGATCTCCTCGACGAAACGGGGAACTCTCGGGTCCCGGTCGAGCCGGCGGTCGGTCAGGGGGCCGAGCAGGCCCCGTGCGAAAAGCGGCGGGCGCCAGACCGGAGGCTCGACCACCCGGGCCGAGCGCTGCTCGATCCCTTCGACCAGGGCGCCGGCCACCTGTTCGACCTCCATCGGCCGGGTGAGGATTCCGGGGACCATCTCGCGACGGAAGCGGTCGGCCACCGGGTTGTCGAAAATGTCGCCGATCAGACCGGTCTTGACGAAGGCGAAATAGGCGACGGTGGCGCTGGCCCCGTGCGGCGCCAGCTCGGCCCGCAGAGCACGCCCCAGCGCCTCGACCGCCGCCTTCGAGGTCGCGTAGCTGCTGTTGAAGATCCCGTTGGCGTGGGCGTAGGAGGAGCTGATCAGGACGAACTGTCCCCGGTTGGCGATCACCTGCTCGATCCCGGCCCGGATCGTGCGCCAGACACCGAGCAGGTTCACCTCGACGATGCGCTCCCACTCGTCCTCCCCGATCGCGCGGGTCGTCGTCTTCCTCGGGGTGATGCCGGCGTTGGCGATCACCACGTCCACGCTCCCGAGCCGCTCGACGGCCGAATCCACCGCGGCCTCGATCTGTTCGGCGACGGCAACGTCGGCACCGATCCCGATCGCCCGCTCGCCGATCGATGTGGCCGATTCGGTAGCCAGCTCCGGGTCGAGATCGACCAGGGCCACCGAGGCGCCACGAGCATGGATCGCCCTTGCCGTCTCGAGCCCGATCCCCCTCGCCCCACCGGTGATCAGGACTACCTTGCCGTTCAGGTCGTAGGCGCTCATCACCGGAGCATATTGCGAGCGCGGCCACTGAACGGCGGCCCGCACACGCCGGTCCGACCGCCGACTCATACAATCACCGCTCCGATGCCCCCGTTCAAGCCGGTCGACCCGAAGCAGTCATTTCCCGAGATGGAGCAGCGGGTCGCCGCCCGCTGGAAAGAGGACCGGATCTTCGAGCGTTCGATGGAGCAGCGGGACGGGGCCGAGGTCTGGAGTTTTTACGAAGGCCCGCCGACCGCCAACGGGCAGCCCGGCTCGCACCACGTGCTCTCACGGGTCTTCAAGGACATCTACCCGCGGTACCGCTCGATGCGGGGATACAGGGTCCCGCGCAAGGCCGGCTGGGACTGCCACGGGCTGCCGGTCGAACTCGAGGTCGAAAAGGAGCTCGGGATCTCCTCCAAGCAGGAGATCGAGGAGTTCGGGATCGCCGAATTCAACCAGCGCTGCCGCGAGTCGGTGTTCGCTTACGTCGAGGAATGGAACCGCCTGACCGAGCGGATCGGCTTCTGGATCGACCTCGACGACCCTTACGTCACGCTCGACAACGAGTACATCGAGTCGGTCTGGTGGTCGCTCAAGGAACTGTGGGAGAGCGACCGGCTGTACGAGGGCCACCGGGTCTCGCCCTACTGTCCCCGTTGCGGCACGGCGCTCTCCTCCCATGAGGTCGCGCTCGGATACCGGGACGTGGTCGACCCTTCGGTCTACGTGCGCTTTCCGCTGCTCGGTGACGACGGCGCCCGGACCGGCGAATCGCTGCTGGTCTGGACCACCACCCCCTGGACCCTGCCCGGCAACTACGCCGTTGCGATCAACCCCGAGGTCACCTACGCCCGGGTCGAGCTCGACGGCGAAACGCTGATCCTGGCCGAGCCGCTGGTCGAGAAGGTGATCGGCGAAGGTACGCAGATCGCCGGCCGGGTCGAAGCCGGCGAGCTGGCGGGGAGGCGCTACGACGGGCCGATCTACGGGTTGAGCGACGGCGGCTCGGGCCGGTTCGAGGTGATCACCGGCGACTTCGTCACCACCGACGACGGCACCGGCCTGGTTCACATCGCCCCCGCCTACGGTGAAGACGACTACCGGGCCGCGGTCGAGAACGGGCTGTACGACCCGGTGGCGGGCGACGCCCCGCTCTACAACCCGGTCGGGCTCGACGGGAAATTCACCGACCAGGTCACCGGGTTCAACGGCGACTTCGTCAAGGACGAACGGGTGACCGAGCGACTGATCGAAGACCTCGAGAGCCGCGGCCTGCTGTTCATGTCGGCCGAGTACGAGCATTCGTATCCTCACTGCTGGCGCTGCGGCACACCGCTTCTCTACTACGCCAAGGCGAGCTGGTACATCCGGACCTCGGCCGCCCGCGAGCAGATGATGGCCAACAACGACGGGATCGGCTGGCATCCCGAGCACATCAGGGATGGCCGCTTCGGGCAGTGGCTGGAGAACAACGTCGACTGGGCACTTTCGCGCGACCGCTACTGGGGCACCCCGCTGCCGATCTGGGAGTGCACCGACCCGGGCTGCGGGCACTCCTTCTGCGCCGGCTCGATCGAAGATCTGCGAGAGGTGGCCGGCGAGGTCCCGGACGACCTCCACCGGCCTTACATCGACGAGGTCAGCTGGGCCTGCGAGTGCGGCAACGGCGAGATGAAACGGGTCGTCTCGGTGATCGACACCTGGTACGACTCGGGCGCGATGCCGTTCGCGCAGTTCCACTACCCGTTCGAAAACCGGGACGAGTTCGAGCAGCGTTTCCCGGCCGATTTCATCTGCGAGGCGATCGACCAGACCCGGGGCTGGTTCTACACCCTGCTGGCCGAGTCGACCATGCTGTTCGACCAGACCAGCTACAGGAACTGCGTCTGCCTGGGCCTGATCCTCGACGCCGAGGGACAGAAGATGTCGAAGTCGAAGGGCAACGTGGTCGCACCGTGGGAGGTGCTCGACAAGTTCGGTGCCGACGCGTTCCGCTGGTACCTGTTCACCGCCCAGCAGCCCTGGTCCGGTTATCGCTTCTCGCTCGAGGCGATCTCGGAGGCCCTGCGCAGTTTCCTTCTAACCCTCTGGAACACCTACTCGTTCCTGGTCCTCTACGCCAACGCCGAGGACTTCGACGCCGGGAGGCCGGTCCGGCCCCCCGAGCAGCCCGGCGATCTCGACCGCTGGGCGCTCTCCCGGCTGGAGGCGACGGTCGAGAAGGTGACCGCGGAGATGGACGGGTTCGACTGCACCGGTGCCGGTCGCGAGATCGCCGAGCTGGTCGAAGAGCTGTCCAACTGGTACGTGAGGCTCTCCCGGCGCCGTTTCTGGGAGGGCGATGCCGACGCTTTCGACACCCTCCGTTTCTGCCTGGTCGAGATCGCCGCGATGCTGGCCCCGTTCACCCCGTTCATCGCCGACGAAATCCACGCGAACCTTGCCGGCGGTGCCGACGGCGGATTCGGCGAGCTCCCCGATTCGGTCCACCTGCGCGACTGGCCGGAGCCCGATCGCTCCAGGCGCGACCCCGGGCTCGAGGCCGCGATGGCGGCCGCCCGCCGGACCGTCGAGCTCGGCCGGGCCGGCCGGGCCCAGGCCAAGGCGAAGGTGCGCCAGCCGCTTGCCAGGGCGGTGGTGGTGGCTACCGACGCCGAACGGGAGGCGATCGCGACCCAAACCGCGCTGATCAAGGCCGAGCTGAACGTGAAGGAGGTCGAGTTCGTCACCGATCAGTCAGAGCTGGTCAGCTACCGGGTCAAGCCGAACTACCGCTCGCTCGGACCCCGCTTCGGAAAGTCGATGCCGACAGTCGCCGCGGCGGTCGAGGGCCTGGACGCGCAACGGGTCGCGGCCACGATCGAGGCCGGAGGCGAGGTCGGGATCAACCTGGAGGGCAGGGACCACACCCTGGGGCCCGACGATCTGATCATGTCGATGGAGCCGGTCGCCGGCTACCAGGTCGAGTCCGAATCCGGGCACGCGGTCGCGCTCGCGCTCGAACTCGACGAAGACCTGATCCGGGAGGGACTGGCCCGTGAAATCGTGCACGCGGTCCAGAACGCCCGCAAGGAGGCCGGGCTGGAGATCACCGACCGGATAACCCTCGATCTCGGCGGCGACCCCGAGCTCCTGGCGGCAGCCAACGAGCACAGCGACTATCTGAGCGAGGAAGTACTGGCAAATTCGGTCTCGCTCGACGGCGCCGAAGGCGCGACCGAGACAACCGTCGACGGTCGCAGGCTGGCGATAAGGGTCGTCCGGACCCGAGCTTGACCTTCGGGCGGGCGATCTGGCTCGGGGGCGCCTTCACCGTATTGATGCTGTTCTTCCTGGCGACCGGGCTGGTCACCGGGATCCTCGAACTGGGCCTCTGGGCCCTGGCCCTCGTCCTCGGCTGGGTCTGGCTGCTGCGGCTCTCGCGACCCCGCGGTACCCGCTAGCGGAACCCGGCCGCCGGGCCCCGGCGAAAGCCGTGCCACCGGGAGCACGACGAACGGACCCGCCGGGGCCGGGACGGGCGCCGGTCCCGTTTCCGGGTCAGTCCCGGGCTTCGGGGATGATCAGATCCGGCTCAGCCGAGTCGGAGAACTTGACCCAGCAGTGCTCCGGCTGGACTCCCGCCACCTCGACCAGGGCATCTTCGATCCGCTTGGCGATCTCGGCCTTCTGCTCGTCGGAGCGGCCCTCGAACCAGTGAACCTGAACGAACGGCATCGGCTCTGCCGGCCGGTCAGGCCGAGAGGGCCGGCTCGAGTTCGGCCAGGAGCCTGCGCTTGGGCATCGCCCCGACCAGCTTCTTGACCATCGCCCCGTCCCTGAACAGAATCATCGTCGGGATCGAGAGCACCTCGTACTGCGCCGCGGTATGGGGGTTCTCATCGATGTTCAGGCTGATGATCTTGAGGTCGTCGCGCTCGCCGTCGATCTCTTCGAGGACCGGATGTACGACGCGGCAGGGGCCGCACCAGGGGGCCCAGAAATCGACCAGCACCGGACCGGCGTCGTCAAGTGCGTCTGCTTTGAAGGTCGCATCGGTTACTGGGGTAAGTGCCATCTCGGCCTCCTGATCGGTTGGTCTGAATCTGCTTGCTCGGTTACTGGCTACCCATACTATACAAAATGAAGTAAGGCCCCTCGCCGGGCCCCGGCGCTCCCCGCACCGTAACGCAACCGCACTAGCCGGGAGGGCGCTTGTGGCCGAGCCTCATGGCCGGTACCCGCCAGGCCGCTTCGGCGACGATCGCGGCGCTCATCTTCGAATCCCCTGTCTGCCGTTCGCGGAAGGTGATCGGAACCTCGACCACCTCGAAGCCGGCCTCCAGCACCCGGTAAGTCATCTCGACCTGGAACGAGTAGCCCGAAGCGGCGACCCGTTCGAGATCGATCGTCTCGAGCACCTCGCGGCGGAAGCACTTGAACCCGCCGGTGAGGTCGCGCACCGGGACTCCCAGCAGGGTGCGGGCGTAAAGGCTGCCGCCCAGGCTCAGCAGGCGCCGGGCCCGGCCCCACTCGGTGATCCCGCCGCCCGGCACGTACCGGGAGCCGATCACCAGATCGGCCAGCTCCGAGGCTGCCAGGAGCCGCGGCAGATAGGCCGGGTCGTGCGAGAAGTCGGCGTCCATCTGCACGATCAGCCCGGCACCCCCTGCGAGCGCCCGCTCAAAGCCGGCCAGGTAGGCCGGACCGATTCCCTGCTTTTCGGAGCGGTGAAGCACCTCGACCACCGGGTCGGCTTCGGCCAGGCGATCGGCGATCCGGCCGGTCCCGTCGGGCGAGTCGTCGTCGACGATCAGGATCCTGTCGCGGTCGCCCAGTTTCGGCCTGAGCGCTTCGACCATCGGCTCGATGTTCCCGGCTTCGTTGAATGTCGGCAGGATCACCCAGGCTGGGCCGCGAGGGTCTGGGTCGCGATCTGGCACGCCCGGATGCTATGCCAAGCAACCCGGCGATCGGATCCGGTCCCCGCCGGCCCGGTCGTCGCTTAGGGTTGGCCCATGACCAACGCCGAGATCGCCGCGGCCCTCGAGGAACTGGCCGTGCTCTACCAGCTCGACGGCGCCGACCGCTACCGGGTACTCGCCTATACAAACGCCGCGCGGGCGATCAAGGACCAGGGGAGGTCAGTCGAAGAAATGGCCCGCGATGGCCAGGTCACCGAGTTGCCGGGGGTCGGCAAGACGCTCGAAGAAAAGATCCTCGCCCTGATCGAGACCGGCGACATCCCGGCCGCGGTCAAGCTCAAGGAGAAGCTGCCGGCCGGGCTGATCGAGATCAACCGGATCCCCGGCCTCGGTCCCAAGACCGTCCGCAGGCTCCACGACGAACTCGGCGTGGACACCCCCGAAGAGTTGCGTGAGGCCGCCGAGAGCAAGCAGGTGAGGGAACTGAAGGGACTGGGTCCCAAGGCGGAGGAGAACATCCTTGCCGGGCTCGAAAAGCTCTCAGAAGAACCGGAGGGCCCGGTCCGGCGGCGGCTGGACCAGATCCGCCCGGTCGCCGAGGAGCTGGTCGAGGCACTGCGCTCGCACCCGGGCTGCGACCGGGCCGAGATCGCCGGCTCGGTCCGGCGGCTGGCCGACACCTGCAAGGACATCGACCTGATCGCCACCTCGGAGAGCCCGCTGGAGCTCTCGTCCCACATTGCCGGCCACGACTCGGTCGCCTCAGCCGGCAGCCCGAGTGAAAAGGGGGTCAAGCTCGAGACCCATTCCGGGATCGGGGTGGACGTCCGGATCGTCGCCCCCGACGCGTTCGGCAACCTGCTTCAGCACTTCACCGGATCGGCAGCCCACAACACTGAGCTCCGCGAGATCGCGGTCAGCGAGGGGCTGCACGTCTCCGAGCACGGGATCGAGGACGAAAAGACCGGGGAGACCGAGCGGTTCGCCGCCGAGGAAGACGTCTACCGGCGGCTCGGCTACGAGTTCATCGAGCCCGAACTCAGGGAGAACCGCGGTGAGCTCGAAGCCGCCCGCGATGGCAGCCTGCCCGAGCTGGTCGAGCTCGACCAGATCCGGGGTGACCTCCACTCCCACACCACGCTGTCCGACGGCAAGGCGAACCTGGAGGAGATGGCCGACGCCGCCCGCGCGATCGGCTACGAGTACCTGGCGATCACCGACCACTCGGCGAGCCACGGCTTCGGCGATCACGTGACCGCCGACCGGCTCTGGCAGAGGATCGAGGAGATCAGGGACTACAACCGCGATTCGGGGGACGGTTTTCGCCTGCTGGCCGGCTCAGAAGTCAACATCCAGACCGACGGCACGCTCGACTACGAAGACGGTCTGCTGGCCGAGCTCGACTGGGTGATCGCCTCGATCCACACCTCGTTCAAAGACGATCCGGACTACATGACGGCCAGGATGATCGCCGCGATCGAGCACCCGGAGGTGGACTGCATCGGCCACCCCACCGGTCGGCTCCTCGACCGGCGACCCCCCTACCCGCTGAACATCGAGGCGGTGATCGGGGCGGCCGCGGCCAACGACACGGTCTTCGAGATCAACGGAAACCCGAACCGCCGCGACCTGTCCGACATCCACGCCCGCATGGCCTCGGGGGCCGGGGTCAAGCTGGTCCTCAACACGGACGCCCACTCCACCGCCGGGCTCGGCCTGATGGAGTACGCGGTCGCCACGGCCCGCCGGGCCTGGCTCGGACCGGATCAGATACTCAATACCGGGCCCTGGTGGGGCTGAGGCCGGCGCCCCGGGCTCAGAAGGTCGTGAAACCGGGTGAGCGGAGCAGCCTGACCGGGCGGAAGGCCGAGCCCGACTCGACCAGGAACCGGACCCCGTCGCGGCCCTCGATCGCCAGCACCGCGCCCTCCCGGTTGCGCCAGGTGAGTGCCACCAGCAGGGCGTAGCCGCTCCCGACCATCGCCACCTCGGGAAAGACGATCCCGAGCCCGCCGGCGACCAACACCGCAGCCAGGATCGGCCAGAGCCTGGCCCAGGCGATCCGTCCCAGCGGAGGAAGCGACATCCCGGGGGCCGACGAGGTGACCGTCCGGGCCGCGGCGAGCACACCGCGCATCGACTCGGCCGCCCGATCGGGCCGGCCGTTCGACAGGCCGATCCAGGTCGCGACCAGCCACCAGACCACGCCGACGATCAGGGCGGTCTCGTTCTGGTCGCGCTGCACGCCGATCACCGCGATCGCCCCGAGCGCGGTCGCTCCCCCCGCCGTCAGGAAGACGGTGGCGCGAAGCAGGTCGGCGAAAGGCATGGCCTCTGTCTACCGGTCGTCGACCGGCACCGGCGGGCTGACACCAGGGCCGGCCCTCTCAGGCATCCCGCGCTGCCAGCCCGGAGATCAGCTCAATCCAGTCGTCTGATTCGGTGACCAGGACGTCGGCCCGCTCGAAAAGCTCTTCCGGACCCTCGGACGAGCCGACCGCTACAACCAGCAGTCTCGGGATCTGACCCTGATCGCGCATCTCCTGCAGCCGCCGGACCGCCTCGAGGTCGGTCTTGTCGTCTCCGGCAAAGACCACGGTCTCAAAGCCGTTGACGGCGAGCAGCTGCTCGACCGCTCCGGCCTTGCCTTCCATGTCGGGCGGCCGCAGCTCGAGCACCTTGCGGCCCCAGTGGGCGGTCAGGTCGGCCGCGATCGCGTGGTCGGCGATCTGGTGGACCATCGCCTCGGTGCGGGGACCGGCGCCGCGCCAGTGAAGCGCCTGGATCGGGCCCTTGTCCTCGAGGCGGATCTTGGCCTCGACCCACATCGGGCTGTCGTGCTCGGCGATGAAGCGGGCCGCACGATCGATCTGTTCCGCGTCCAGATTCAGCTCGGGCTGCTCGTCTCCGGGTCGCAGCAGCTCGAGCCCGTGATTGCCGAAGTAGGTCACACCCTCGGCACCGACCATCCGTCGGCCGACCAGTGCCGGCCTGCCGGTCACGCAGGCGACCAGACCCAGCCTCTCGCAGAGCCTGTCCAGGCTTTCCGTCGCCTTGACCGGGACCTTGGCGTTCTCCGGACGGTCGACAATCCGGCAGAGGGTGCCGTCGATGTCCGACAGGAGGGCTGAGCGCCCGGGGTCTTCCAGAAGGATCGAGAGTTGGGATTCGGGGGTGCTCATGGGCGCAGGGTACCGGTCGCCATAGTATCGCCGGATGGGATCGCGGAGAATCTGGAGACTCGCGGCCATCGGCACGCTCGCCGGGGCCTTCAGCGGCCTGTTCGGAGTCGGCGGCGGGACCGTGATCGTGCCGATGCTGATCGCCCTGTTCGCTTACGGCGAGAGGCTCGCGACCGGGACCAGCCTGGCCGCGATCGTGATCATCGCCGTCCTGGCCGCGGCGCTCCACGGCGGGATCTACGGCAAGGTCGACCTCGATACCGGGCTGATCCTGACCGTTCCCGCGATCGCCGGCGTGATCTTCGGCACCGCCCTCCAGCAGCGGATCCCGGAAAAGGCGGTATCGCTGATCTTCTCGGTACTGCTGATCGGCGTCGCGATCGAAATGGTGGTCGGCTGATGGACCTCGCACTGGCGGCGCTGCTCTGTGCGCTGGGCGGCTGCGTGGCCGGCCTGATCGGGGTCGGCGGCGGGATCATCTTCGTCCCGGCGATGACCATCGTGCTGTCCAAGGGACAGGTCGAGGCCGAGGCGACCTCGCTGCTGATGATCGCCCTGGTCTCGCTGGTCGGCACCTGGCGGCAGAAGCGCTACGGAAACGTCAATCTGCGCGATGCCCTGCTGATCGGGCTGCTCTCGCCGGTCGGGGTGGTGATCGGAGTGGTCGCCGCCAACAACCTGCCCGAACGGGCACTGAGGATCGGCTTCGCGATCCTCCTCCTCTACATGGCCGCACGGCTGCTCCGCCGGGTCTTCACCCCGGACGATCCCGGCCCCGGCGCATCCTCTGCCCCGGCCGCAGCCGGCCCGGCGACCGCCCCCGGCTCAACGCCCGGACCGACCGGATCATGAAACCGGGGATCCGCCCGGCCAACGGCCCGTTCATCCCGGCGGCCGAGATCACGCTGCGGGCCTCGCGCTCCTCCGGTCCCGGCGGCCAGCACGCCAACGTCACCGCCTCGAGAATCGAGGCGGTCCTGGTCGTCGATCAGGCGACGTCCCTGTCGGAAAGCCAGAAGGCGAGGATCGGGCGCAAGCTCGGCCCGGTGGTGACCGCGGTGAGCCAGGATGGCCGCTCCCAGGCCCGCAACCGCGACCTCGCCCTGGAGCGGCTGGAGCACAAGCTGTCGGCCGCGCTGGCGATCCCCAAGCGCCGCCGCCCGACCAAACCGAGCCGGTCTTCGAAGAACCGCCGCCTGGAACAGAAGAGGCAGCGCTCCCAGACCAAGCGCTACCGCCGCCGCCCGGACAGCTCGGGGGACTGAACCTGCGGCAGCGGCGTCTCCGGCCGGTGTCAGAATCGCTGTCCCGACGCCGACCCTAGAAGAGATGCCCAAAAGCACCGAAAACAGACCGATCCGCATCCTCCACACCGCCGACTGGCATCTCGGCCGGGAGTTCCACGGCGCCGATCTGACCGAGGCCCACCAGCACTTCTTCGACTGGCTGGCCGGCCAGATCGAAGAGCGCCAGATCGACGTCGTGATCATGGCCGGGGACATCTTCGACCGCGCCCTGCCCCCGGCCGCATCGGTCGAGTTGCTGAACGAGCAGCTTGCCCGGCTTTCCGACGGCTGCGAAATCGCCCTGATAGCCGGCAACCACGATTCGATGAAGAGACTCAGCCACGGGCCGCTGCTCAAACCGGGCATCCACCTGGACTCGGGCACCGACGGCGTCGGCCGTGCGATCCCGGTCAGCCACCACGGGATCGACCTGCTGATCTATCCGGTCCCCTACCTCGACCCCGGCCTCACGGCCGGGGAACTCGAGGTCGAAGAGAGTCGCCACGAGGCGGTCCTCCAGGCCGCCTTCGACCGCTGCCGGACCGACCTCGGCGCGCACCCGGGCTCGCCCCGCTCGATCGCGGTGGCCCATGCCTTCGTCAGCGGGGCGGAAGAGAGCGACTCGGAGCGCACCATCTCGATCGGCGACGCGGACCGGGTCCCGCCCGGCCTGCTGGAGGGGTTCGACTACGTGGCGATGGGCCACCTTCACCGGCCCCAGCAGGTCGCCGACGGCATCCGCTACAGCGGCTCGCCGATCCCCCTTTCCTACTCCGAAGTCGGACCGGGGCTCTCGAAGTCGGTCACGATCATCGATCTCCCGGCCGCCGGCCCGCCTTCGATCGAGACCGTCGAGATCCCCCAGCATCGGGAGTTCGGCCGCATCAGCGGGACGCTGGATGAGCTACTCGCGGACGGTGTCTACGAGGACCGCAGGGATCACTGGCTGGAGATCACGTTGACCGACGAAACCCGCCCGGACCAGCCGATGGAGCGCCTGCGGAGCAAATTCGAGCAGATCATGAGCCTCAGGTTCGAGTCCCCGATCTCGACCGCCGACGACCAGCACGCCGCCGAGCTGACCGGCCTCGCCCAGGCCGACCCGGTCGAACTGGCCGGTCGGTTCCTCGAGCAGGTGCGCGGCGGGGGTCCGACCGATGCCGAAGCCGCACTGCTCGAGGAGGCCGTGAAGTCCAAGGCGGCCGAAGAGGTGGCGGGGTGAGGATTCACGGGCTCGAAATCACCGGCCTCGGTCCGTATGCCGGCACCGAGGAGATCGCCTTCGACGGCCTGAACGAGGCCGGCGTGCTGCTGCTCAGCGGTCCGACCGGCTCCGGCAAGACGACCATCCTCGACGCGGTCTGCTTCGCGGTCTACGGGGAGATCCCTCGCGCCGCCAAGGGGAGCGAGATCGTGAGCGACCACCGCAGACCGGACACCGTTCCGGAGGCGGTGCTCGACTTCACCGTCGCCGGATCGCGACTCCGGGTGACCCGCAGCCCGGAGTACCGTCGGCCGAAGAAGCACCATCCCGAGGAGTTCACGACCCAGAAGCAGTCGGTCAGGCTCGAGCGGCGCCAGGGTGCAGAGTGGACCGAAGAATCCACCGGCTGGAGCGAGACCAACAACCGCCTGCGCGAACTGGTCGGGATGAACGCCGACCAGTTCCACCAGCTCGTGCTGCTTCCACAGGGCAAGTTCGCCCGCTTCCTCGAATCCGGCGCCGTGGAGAGGAAAGACCTGCTGGAAACCCTGTTCCCGGGCAACGACCTGACCTACGTCGAGGACTGGCTCAAGGACCGGGCCCGCAGGGACGCCGAGGCCAGGAACGGGAAGCTGGGAGAGATCTCCGACCGGCTCGAACAGGCGCGTCCCGACTTCGACAGCCTGATTGCCGAGCTGGATGAAGAGACGGCGCAAGGACTGCCCCCATTTCCGGCCCACGACGAACCCGGGCCGGTGATCGAGTGGACCGGGGCCGTGTCGGCCAAGCTGAGCGAAATGACGGCCGCGGCTACCGGGGCCAGGGAGAAGAGCCAGCGGGCCTCCGCCAAAGCGGATCAGGCACTCGCCGCCGCAAACAGGAAACGGGATCTGGTCAGGCAGAGGGCGGAGGCCGAGGACCGGGTCAAGGAGCTCGAGGCGGAATCTGATTGGCGCGACGGGCTCGCATCCCGGATCGACGCCGCCGACCGGGCCGCCTCCGTGGTCCCGGCCATCCTGGGGTCCCGCCGGCAGGCCGAGTTGGCGTCCGCCCTCGAAAGGCAATCGAACGAACTGGCCGCCGGGCTCCGATCGGCCGACTCGGCGGGGACCGACGAAGAGCCGAAGCTCCAAGAGCTGCGGGCCGACTCCAGCAAGGAGGCCGCCGCGATAGAGAACTTCGAAGGGGAAGGCCTGAGGCGGCGGAGAGAGCTGGACCGGCTTGTCGGCGAAAGGGAGGCCGAACTGGAAGCGCTTGAAAAGGGGGGGCCGGAAACCGAGCTGGCCCGCTCCAGGGCGGCGCTCACCGAAGCCAGGAAGGCCCGGGATGCCGCCCGCGAGCGGCTGATCGAGATCAGGCGGCGGCGTACCGCCGGCATGGCGGCCGAACTTGCCGACAAGCTCGAGGAGGGTATTCCCTGCCCCGTCTGCGGCTCGACCGAGCACCCGGGGGTCGATCACACCGAAGCCCCGCCGGTCAGCGAGGAAGAAGAGAAGCTGGCCGCCGACCGGGACGCAGAGAGCGAACTGGCGCTGACCGGGGCAACCCAGTCGCACGACGCCGCCGCGGCCGAGAGCCGTAGCCGGGTGACGAAACTGAGAGACGAGATCGGTCACCTCTACGGCGAGCGAAAGGGACTGCTCGAGAAGGAGGAGAAACTGGCGGCCGGTGAGGCCGGCCCGACCGCGCGCCGGGAACTGCTCGAAGCACTGATCGAACAGATCGATTCCTTCCTGCGGTCGAGCCAGAGGGCCACCGAGGCCAGGGCCGCCGCCGAACAGGCCGCAGAGTCCGTCGAAAAGGAGACCGGCGGGCGCGGCTTCCCCGACCTCGACACGGCCGCGGCCGCCTGGATCGATCCGGGCGAGCTGGCTGACCTGAAAACCGAGGTTGCCGACCACGACAGGGAACTCAACCTGGCCAAGGGGCTGCTCGGCGGCGAGCTCAAAGAGATCGACCGCAACGAGACCGTGGAAACCGCACCGCTCGAGAAGGCGGCGACAGAGGCGGCGGGACTACGCGACCGCGACATCGAGATCCACGCCACCGCGACCGAGAGGCAGCAGACCTTCGACGGCGTCACCGGGGAGATCCCGGCCCTGTACGAAGAACTCGGGCCGCTGCGGGACGCCGCCGCCCGCTCGGCTGAGCTGCACCGGCTGGCTTCGGGGGACAACGAGCAGCGCATCAAGCTTTCGACCTATGTGCTGGCGGTCAGGTTGAAGCAGGTGATCCAGGCCGCGAACCGACACCTTCAGCGGATGTCGAACGACCGCTACGAACTGGTCTACAGCGGTGATGTCGAGGCACACGGCGCCAGCTCGGGGCTCGGCATCCGGGTCTTCGACTCCCACACTTCCGAGACTCGCTCGACCGGGACCCTTTCCGGAGGCGAGAGCTTCTACGCCTCACTCTCTCTCGCGCTCGGGCTGGCCGAGGTGGTCCAGCATGAATCCGGTGGCAAGCCTCTGGAGACGCTGTTCATCGACGAGGGCTTCGGGACCCTGGACAGCAGGACGCTCGACCAGGTGATGGACGTGATCGACGACCTCCGAGAGGGCGGCCGCACGGTCGGGCTAGTCAGCCACGTCGACGAGCTCCGCAACCGGGTCACCGCGAGAATCGAGGTCAGCGCCGGCAGAGCGGGCTCGACCGTCCGGGTGGTAGGAGTGTGAGCGGCCGCCGCTGCGCGACGCCGGTCAGCCGATGCCGTGCTCGAGCGCGGTCTTGACCTGGGCGTCCAGTGCGTTCAGCCGGTAGAGCGCGATCGCTTCCGGCGAGGGAAAGTGGCGCAGGCGGAGCGCGTCGGTCCCGTGGTGGCACATCACGCAGGCCAGCAGGTCGTCCCGCCGGGCCGGTTCGAGCTCACCCGAGGCGGCGGTGATCAGCTCGGCCCCGATCTGGAGGTGGCCCAGGGTGCGGCCGCGCTCGGACAGCCCGATCTCCGCCCCGTAGGTGAACTCGCCGGTCTTGCCGATGTCGTGGATCAGCGCCGCGGCCATCAGCAGGTCGGAGTTGAGCCTGGGGTGAAGCACGCAGGTCTCGGTGACCAGGGTGGCGACCGCGACCGTGTGCTCGATCAGGCCGCCGACATAGGCGTGGTGGCCGCCGCGGGTACAGGGGGCCCGGCGGAACTCTTCGGCGCTCCGGCCGCTGAACAGCAGGGTCTCGACCACCGCCCGGAGGTCGGCCGCGTGGACCTCCCGGGTCAGGTGCTCGAGGAACCCCTCCAGCTCTTCCCGGTCGCGGTAGGCAGCCGGCAGGAACTCGGTCGGGTCGATCTCGGCCGGGTCCACCCGGCTCGCATTCTCGAGCTCGGCGCTGAGCTGGCCGCGATAGCGCTCGACCCTGCCCCGGACCTCGATCACGTCGCCCTGCTCGAATCGCAGCCCGATCCGGTCGGCGTCGCGGAAGACCCGGGCCGGGATCGCCCCGGAGCGGTCCCGCAGCTCGAGGCTGAGGTAGGTGGATCCGTTCTTGGCGGTGAGACGGTCCTTCCTGGCGCAGGCGTAGCGTCCCGAGAAGACCTGGCCGGGAGTCAGCTCGGCCACCGGAGGGCCCGGTGGCGGGCCGGCGGATTGCGTGGCGCTTTCCACGACCGACATCCTGAACTACCGGGCAGACGGGCGCCATACGCCGAGCGGAGATGCTCCATCGTCTAGATTGAACACATGGATCATCTGCGATGGGAGATGAACCCTCCGAAGCTGCGGCGCCCGATTCTGGTCTGTGCCTTCCGGGGATGGAACGATGCCGCCTCGGCGGCCTCTTCTGCCCTGGAGACCCTCGCCGACTCGCTCGAGGTCGACGTGCTGGCCGAGATCGACCCGGAGGAGTACTTCGACTTTCAGGCCAACCGCCCGACGATCTCGTTTTCCGACGGCGCCCACCGCAGGATCGACTGGCCGAGCAATACCTTCATCGCCGCCCGGGCGCAGGGCGCCGAACGGGACCTGGTCCTGCTCGACGGGACCGAACCGAACCTCAAGTGGCGCACCTACTCCGAGACCGTGGTCAAGGTGGCCGAGTACCTCGAGGTCGAGTCGGTGGTGGTGATGGGCTCACTGATCGCCGAGGTCGCCCACACCCTGCCGGTGCCGATCACCGGGCTGGCCTCGGACGACTCGATCGTGCGCGAGCTCGATCTCGACCGCTCCGACTACGAGGGCCCGACCGGGATCGTCGGGGTTCTCCATGACCGCTGCCGGGCATCCGGGGTCGCCTCGTGCTCGCTCTGGGCGGCGGTCCCCCACTACGTCGCGGCGGTACCCAACCCGAAGGCCGCGCTGGCGCTGAGCGAACGGCTCGAGAAGATCACCGGCGTCGCCGCCGACATCTCAGGGCTCGAAGACGAGACCGCCACCTATGAAGAGCAGATCGGGCGGGCCGTCTCGGCCGACCCCGAGGTCGAGGAGCTGGTCAACCGGATCGAGGCCGACCAGCGAAACCGGGGAGGTACCGAGCCGGACGTCCCCAGCGGCGACGCCCTGGCGATCGAGTTCCAGCGCTTCCTCAAGCAGCGCGACTCGGACTGACCGGCTCCGTTCAGGCCTCCGAGGCCGGACAGACCATGCGGTAGTCGCACCAGCCGCAGACCTCCGGTGAGGGCCGTGGCTCGAAGTCCTGGCCGAGCACTCCCTCGCCGACCTCGAGCACGGTTCGCTCGACCCTCTCGACGTCATCCGGGCCGCACTCGACAGCGACCTTCTCGCCCTCGAGCACGTAGTAGTAGCTGCCGCCGCCGACCTCGACATCCCAGGCCTCGCGGGCACCGAGCCGGTAGAGCGCCAGCTGGATGTCACCGCCGAGGCGCTCGGTGTCGACCCTGAGGCCGGTCTTGTAGTCGATCACCTCGTAGTCGCCGGATTCGGTGCGGTCGACCCGGTCGACCCGGCCCCGGAGGTAATGGGGGCCCAGCTTGAACTCGAACTGTCGCTCCAGCCAGACCGGCTGCGCGTCGGAAGCCCGCTCGTTCTCCCAGTAGCTCCTCATCGCCTCGCGGGCCCGATCGCGGAACTGCAGCTCGTCGTTCGTATCGCCGAACCCCGAGCGCCGCCAGCCGCTTTCCAGGAGCTCCATCAGGTACTCGAGGCTGCCGGACCGGTCGCCGCCGGCGCCCGGCTCGTGAAAACGCTGGAGCACGTTGTGGACCAGGATCCCGAACCTCATGTTGATCGTCGGCGCCTTGGGGATCGAAAAGACCCGGGCGAACTTGTACTTGAGCGGACAGGTCAGATAGAGGTCGAGGTCGGTCGCGGACAGCCTCAGATCATCGCCCCGCCGGGGCAGGAACTCGGCCAGCGAGGGCTCGACCCTGGCCTCGGCGAGATGGCGGCGGAGGCCGCGTTCGCGTTCGCTGTCGAGCAGAAAGGGGTCGAGGCTCGAGCGCTCGAGCTCGGCCCGCTGCTCCTCGGTGGCAACCTGGGCCAGCAGGCCGTTGACCGCGTCGATCGCCTCCGAGTCGGTGTCTCCCCCGGAGCGCTGGGCCAGCGCGGCCAGCTTCAGCAGCTCGAGGTAGCGGGCGATCGCCCGGTTCACGTCTACCGCCGTATCGAGCCGCGGCTCGTTCAGCTCGCGCCCGGCCCGCCAGGAGGCCTCGATCACCTCGTCGCGCATCATCCGGTAGGTCGCCTGCAGGTCCTCGGCCGGGCCGAACAGCTCCTCCTCGTGGACCTCTTCGATCCCGCCTACCGCCGCAAGCATCCGCTCGAACGGGCCGGATCCGCCGGTGGAGCCGCCGGCCCGGTCGCCTCCGTCGGCCGGAGCCACCCGTGACAGCACCAGCTCGCCGCCGACCGCGGTGACCGCGCTCGCCAGATTTCCGCGGTCGCGGTCGCCGGCCCGGTCGAGGCCGAGCAGGTACACCCGCTGCCATTCGCCGCCTTTCAGGTCGCCGACCGGAAGCACCTCGACCGCTCCCGGGAGGCTGCCCCCGGGCAGGTCGTCGATCGCCAGCCCGGACTCGGCCAGAGCGGCCAGATAGCGGATGAACTCCCGGGTCGAGCCGTCCGGGTCCATCCGGGAGTACTTGGCGGCGATGTCGGCCAGGTGCGAAAGCTCGATCAGCCGTTCGGTGGTCTCCGGTTGCGCGGCGAACAGCCGCTGGCGGCGGAACCCGACCCGCTCGATCAGACGGCGCACGAACCCGTCCGGCCGGCGGCTGTCGAGTACCGCTGCCGCCGCCCGGTAGAGCTTGAGAAATGACTCCAGCCGCTGACGGGCCTCGGGAGTGATCCGGGGGCTCTCCAGCGCCGCCTCGGCGGCCGAGACCAGGTCGAGCTTGCGCCGCCGGGCGATCACGGCCAGCTTGGCCAGGTCGACCGAACGCAGCTCGACCGGCGGGCGGGTCAGGGCCCGGGTGACCGCGGTGGCGTCGTCGGGGTCGTCGAGCGCGCGCAGCCAGGCGAGCGCGTCACGGACCTCTGCCTGGCGGAACAGGTTGCCTCCCCCGCCAAGCCGGGCCGGTATCCCGCGCTCGCTCAGAGCGGTGGCGACCAGCTGGCCCTCGCGGTTGAGGTCGCCGACCGCTATCACCGCATCGCCCGGATCCAGGCCCTCGCCGAGTTGGTGCTCCAGGTCCCGGGCAACCGCCTGTGCCTCGGCCTGCGAGGTCTCCGAGCTCCAGAACCTGATCGAGTCGCTGCGCTTCGAAGGCTGCCACCCGTCCGGACCGGGAGGACCGCTCTCGCCGAGAACCGCCCGGGCCGCCGCGATCCTGCCGGCACCGAGGCGCCAGGCTTCTTCCAGCTCGATCCTCTCGGCTCCGGGAAACAGCGCATCGGCGTCGAACGCCCCACCGGTGAGCGAACCGTCGGCGCCGACCACGCTCAGGCAGCGGCCGGCCAGAACCCCCATCAGCGACGCCCTGACCGGGTCGAGGTCCTCCAGCTCGTCGACGATCATGTGCGGGTAGGTCTCGGCCACTGCCTCACCCAGGTCGGGGTTGCGTTCAAGGAGCGCCGAGGCCTCCCGGCAGAGGTCGGCCCGGTCCAGGCAGCCGAACCCGGTCAGCACCCGGTCGTGGATCGCGACCAGACGGGCGAGCTCGGCCCGCCTCAGCGCTTCACCCCCCTCTCCGGAGTCCCCCGGCTCGGGTGCGGCCTGCGCCATCCGCTCGAGCTGATCGGCCGTGATGCCGGCCCGCTTCAGGCTGTCGATCTCCCCGAGCAGCCCGCGCAGCAGACCGGCCGGGTTGCCCCGGATCTGGTGATGGCGAAGTGGGAGCTCCTCGAACCTGACCAGCAGAAGGGCCAGCCGCTCGGCCGGTCCGAGCACCCCGAAGCCGGGGTCGAGGCCGGCTTCGACCGGCCACCTCCTGAGGATCCGCTCGGCGAAGCCCTCCCAGGTGAAGACGGCCAGGCTTTCGTACGGCCCGGGCAGCAGCGCCTCGAGACCGCGCCGGTGCTCGGCCGCCGCCCTCGCAGTCGATGTGATCAGGGCGATCCTCGAAGGATCGAGTCCGTCCCGCGCAAGGGCGAGCAGCCGGTGCCTGAGCGCAGTCGATTTCCCGGTCCCGGCCGGGCCGCCGAGAAGCAGCGGGCCGTCCCGGTGATCCCGGACAGCGGTCTGCTCCGGGCTCAGCCCGGAACCGCCGGGAGGGTCTTCTCGATCGGCATTCACTGACTCCAAATTAGCTGACCGGCGGCAGTCGCTCCGGCAGCGCCCCGGCCCCCCGGTCAATAACATCGGCCCGGTGACCCCGCCACGATCAGACCAGGCGCTCGACGCCGACTGGACCGGGATCTGTCGCCGGATCGTCGCCGGGCAGCAGGAACTGTTCGACGCCACCCTCACGGTCGGGGAGCGAACCGTTTACGACGGGGTCGGCGAAGGGGGCGACCACACCCTGGTGCTCGACCGGCAGTGCGAAGACCTGGTCTTCGCCGAACTCGACCAGCTGGCCTCGTCCGGAGCCGCGTTCACCGCGATCTCCGAGGAGCGGGGAACGGTCGAGTTCAACGGCGGCGGCCAGACCTGGGTGGTGATCGACCCGATCGACGGCTCGCTCAACGTCCGGCGGACCCTTCCCCAGCACAGCCTCTCGATCGCGATCGCCTCGGCCCCGAACATGGGCGCGGTCGAGTTCGGCTACGTCTACGACTTCGGCCCCAAGGAGGAGTACCTCGCCCGGTCCGGCTCGGGCGCCTTCCTCAACGACCGCCGATTGAGGGTGACCCCGGCCGACCGGCTCGAAATCGTCGGGATCGAGGGCGCCAACCCCGAGCGGATCATCCCGCTGCTCGAGCGCCTGACCGGCGAGGTCCACCGCCTGCGCTGTGTCGGGTCGCTGGCGATAACCATGTCGTCGGTGGCGTCCGGGCGCATGGACGGGATGGTCTCCCCGGTGCTCTCGCGGTCGGTCGATGTCGCCGCCTCCCAGCTGATTGCCCGTGAAGCCGGCGCCCTGGTGGCGCTCGGCGATAGCGGCCTGAGCGAGGTCGGCTTCGAACTCGACCAGAGATTCCTGGTCGCCGCGGCCAGCTCGAACCAGGGCCTGGAGACCCTGGTCGCCTCGCGCGAATCGGCCTGAACCACCGGCTCCGCCCTCGTCAATACGAACAGATCGGCCGGTCCGAACCGCTCCGGATCGTCGTATTCGGGCCCGCCGGGCCACCGTTTCGGCCGCGTAACTGGCCATTTTCCCCTCTGCCAAGAGGATTCCCGTTGTGTGATGCACGCACAGAAGGAAACAGGAACAGATGTTCGTATAACTGCTACACTTCAAACATCCTTACAAATAAGTAGTTTGATTCCAACAAACGAGGAGCTACACCGATATGAGTCCCGAAACCACCAAGAAGACCGCCAAGAAGCCGGCCGCTAAGAAGCCGGCCGCCAAGAAGGCTTCGACCAAGTCCACCGCCAAGAGCAAGCCCCGCACCGCCGCGCAGCTTCGTGCCGAGGCCGGTGCCAAGGCCAAGCACGCCGCCGAGCTCGACGTCGAGCAGGCCAAGGGCCGCTTCGATGACCTCGAAGAGGTTGCCGCCGATTACGTCCGGACCGTCGTTGACGTCCCGGTCGGTGCCGCGCTCAACCTGAGCGAGAAGGTCAACGAGCTCGTCGAGCCGTGGACCGACCAGGCTTCCGCCGAGAAGAAGGTCAAGGGCTACCGCGCCGACCTGACCAAGACCTTCAAGCGCGCCGAGCGCCGGGGCACCTCCGCCCGTCGCAAGGCCACCACGAAGGCCCGCAAGACCCGCAACTCGCTGGAGCGCGAAGTGCGCAAGCAGCGCAAGTCGGTCGAGAAGCAGATCAAGACGACCAACAAGGACGTCTCGAAGCGGATCGACGCCCGGGTCGACGAGGTCACCAAGCGTGCCAGGCAGGCTCAGGACGACGTCACCAAGCGTGCCGAGGTCCGTGGCAAGAAGGCCCAGGAACTGGTTGACAAGGTGACCGAGCAGCTGACCACGCTGGTCTAGTCACAACGCTTAGCCCGGCTCGCTGCGGAGAGCAGCCTGCCGGAGAAGATCTGCTGACCTCATAACCTCGTCAGCAGATGTAGTACCTCTCCTCCCTCGCCAACGGCCCCTTTATTGGGGCCGTTGGTCTTTAAGGGACAGCCGGGTACCTAGCGGCGAGGCAGACAGTTCAGCTTCATCGTGTAGCCGACTTCGGGACCCTCGTCGGTGCTGATGATGAACCGGTAGCCGCCCGGGCCGCCGAACCTGTTGGCCAGCGAATTGCGGCGCAGCTCGAATGCGTCGGGCCCCATGTTGCCGATCGACGGATCGAAAGCGAACGGAGACTTCGAGGGGCAGCTGATCGTGCCTTCGGTCTGGGTGAAGATACCGTCGCCGGCAACCGGGTCCGTTGATGCCATCACCTTGGTGTAGTCCAGCTTCGCCCGCCCGAGAGAGCGGGCTCCGACCGATCCATCTCGCAGGTCACCTTCTGCCTACCGTCTTCTTGCCCGGGAGCGCGATCGCAGTGCCGCCGATCGCCACGATCAGGCTGATAACCGCCACAACCATCGCCGGGGATGGACGGGGAAACCCTTTCATTCCTGCCCTCCTTATCTGCCCGTGGATCCCTGCGGGTACACAATGACCGATTTGCGCCCGGATGTCGAGTGCCGGTAGGGCCAACCTGCTTCGGGCAGTGCCGCCGCCCGGAA
Organism: uncultured Solirubrobacterales bacterium; assembly: GCA_963766115.1. Taxonomy (GTDB): domain Bacteria; phylum Actinomycetota; class Thermoleophilia; order Solirubrobacterales; family 70-9; genus 67-14. The sequence goes on along the minus strand of CAVXYR010000004.1, from coordinate 228,997 downwards.
GTAAATGCGTTGAGCCGAGGTGATCGTGCGGAAGCGGTAGCGATAGCGGAACCGTCCCCGGCGGTTGGTCCGCAACACCTCCACCGGGCGCCACTTGTTCCTGCCGGGATCGAAATACTGGATCGCGACCAGCTTGCCGCGGGCGGGACGGAGCACCCCCTTCATTCCGACCGAGCCCGACATCCGGACCTGTCCCCGGTTTCGCAGCACGCGGGGCTTCAGCCGGAACGAAGTCCGGCCTCGGACGACTACCCGGAGCCGTCTACTGGAGCTGCTTGCCAGGGTCCGGGTTCCCGCGAAGTGGACCTGAACGCGCCTCGACGGTCCCGGCCTCAGCCGGATCAGATAGCGACCCGAACCGTCGGTACCGATTTCCCGGTGGCGGACCCGCCGGCTCGAGCCGGCGGGGAAGTGCTCCTCGACGACCAGCGGCGCCCCGGCCAGCGACTCACCCGATGTCCGCACCAGGCGGCCGGTGATCTCGGTCGGCTTGCCATACCCGGCCCGGATCAGTTTGGGCGCCTCCCGCCCGGTAGGCCGGGCCCTCAACCTGGTCTGCTGCTTCAGCGGCAGCCTGAGCACCATCGCGGTGCCGCTTTCGGTGGTCGAAGCGGTGCCGGTGTTCCCGGCCCGGTCGAGCGCTTCGACCCGCAACTCGTAGCTGCCCGGTGCGAGATCGTCGGACGGAATCCGGGCCTCGAGTTCACTGCCCGATACCCGGGTTTCGGCCCTGGAAAACGAGCCCACGTCGCCGATATGGCGATAGAAGATGGAGCCATCGGCCAGCCCCGAGTCCCGGTCCTCGACTCTGGCCCTGACCAGCTCGGGGTCGGCCGGATCGCGGCGATCGACAAAGGCCGGCTCGGGAGGCGTGGTGTCTATCCGGACTACCGCCGAACCGGGTGGAGCGTGGGGGTCCCCGTCCGGCGCGATCAGCCCGTCGTTGGCGTTTCCGGCCAGATCGCGGGCCCAGTACCGGACCGGCGTACGGCCCTCGGCAACCACCGTGAAGCCGGCCCGGTCCCCGGGCACCCTGTAGCTCGCCTGATCTTCCGCTTCGATCACCGTGATCGGGGAGCCGTCGTCATGGCCCGGATCCGGGGTCATGCCCGATCCGCTGTCGGTCGATCGGGCGCTGAGCGTCACCGGATGGTTCACCCACTCTCCAGGAACCCCTTCGAGCACCGTCAGTGGTTCCGTCTTGTCGACCCTGACCACTGTGCTGCCCGGCTGCTCGGAGGACAAGCCGGCACCCGACGCCGCCACTGCCGATATCCAGTGGATGCCTTCGGACAGGCCACCGATCGTCTCGGTTCGCTGGTCCGGGCCGTCCTTCAGCGACAACTCGAACGGCAGGCAGTTGCCACTCGGGCAGGGATGGGCAGGGCCCCCGCCGGACACCGCCAGGGCGTAGCCACCGACTCCCGACGGCCCGCCGGCTTCCGCCCTTTCGATGGGCTGCCGGAGCGGCAGCTCATCGGCCGAAATCCAGCCTGAGGCGGTTTCCGGCCGGACGTCGGACGGCCTGCCGTCGTCAAACCGGATCGTGGTCACCGACTCCGCCCCGAAGTTCCCGGCCGAGTCCCTCAACTGAACCTCGACCCGGTACTCGCCGGGCTCCGGAACATCGACCGGTCCGATCCGCTCAAGGCCACTACCGGGAACAAAGCCGAAATCGACTACCGAGCCATCGTTCGGATCAACCAGGCGATAAAGCGCGAGATCGATCCCGGAAAGCTGGCCGGACGGGTTCTGCCAGGTGATCTCGAAGCCGTTGCGGGAACGCCATCCGCTACCGCCGACCGGGCTCAGGTTGAGCGGCGGAGCGGGAGCGGAGTTGTCGACCAGGACCATCTGGCGCCCGCTGCAGGTTCGATTCACCTGAGCCGGAGATGCGGCATAATCCTCGGCGCAGAACCGGACCCAGTTGCCGCCTTCCTGAAACGGCGGGCGGTCGGTCGGCAGGCTCAGGTCACGGCCGGCCGAAGCCGGACAGGGGCTGAAGCGGCTGGAGTACCCTTGGTGATCGCCGGCGCATAGAACCGGTTCAGGTTCGACCCGCAGGTCGTTGACCTCCGCATACACCCCCGACACGCCCGATCCGACATCCGAGCCGACGATGTGGGCGGAACCGGTGCCGCGATGCCACTGCCAGTCGCCACCCCAATCAGAAAGCTGGCCTGATCCGGCGACGGTAGGGGCTCGGGTGTCCCTGGCAGTGAACTCGGCGTCGGTCAGCTCGAAGTAGGCCTTGGTCGAACTCGGTGAGTTGTCGCAGCCGGCCGGCCGGCCGCACTTGAGACGGGCGACGATCACCGTCCGGGGCCGCGCCGGATCGCCCCAGTGGGCGGTGCGCAGCTCACCGTCATGCGCTTCGCCGTCACCGAGATACAGGCTCGAGAGATCGGGACCGAGCGCCTCCAGCGAAGCCTGGATTCCGTTGGCGTTGCGCAGTCGCGAAGTGATCGAGGTTCCGATCACCTCGACCCCGGCCGGTGTCACCCAGATGAACTGACCACCGGCGCCGTTCGGAATCTGCGACCCGCCACGGTTTTGGTAAACGCCGATCTTCGTAGGAGTACCCGGCCTGCCAGCCATAGACCACGTCGACCCGATCGACGCTGCCGAGCTGGTGATAGCTGCCGAGGAAATCGAGGTGGCCGGCGCCTTCACACTGACGTACCGTGTACTGACCGGCTGGAGCCGGCACGGCGGCGGCCAGGAGCGTCAAGGCGACAAGGATCAGCGCGAACGAAACGGCCAGCAGACGGCCAGGGACCGAACGAACGGCGAGGGCCGACTGTGCCGGAGCAGAGGTCTGCCGGCGCCATGAATGATCTCTCATGGCGCGAACTCCCCTCCTCCCCCGCCTGTCGGGACACTGTTGCTGCCGGGACCTGATGTCTGCGCCGGGGCGGGCGGAGTTGGGGATGGCGCGGTTGTCGGTACCGGCGTCCCAGCGGCTTCCGGTGTGAATTCGGCCTCGGTCGGGGTTGGCGGCGGTGCGGGATCCGGTGTCGGCTGCGAGGACTTGCCAGGATCGGGCTGTGAGGGCGCAGGCTCGGTTGTCACGGTTTCCGGAACGTCGGGGGGTAGCCGCTCGGGGAGCCGGACCGGATCCATGCTCTCGGCAGGTGCCGGCTGCCTGTTCGCCTCTTTCACGATCTGATCTGGGTCGCGCTGATCGGTCGGCACCGATGCCGGGAGGACGCCGGTCGCGACGCAGACCGCGGCACCCCCGGCCGTGCCGGCACAAACCGCCAGCGCCTTGGCAAGTGCCGCGGCACCCGCTCCCCGGGTCCCACCCGAGGCTGCGACAGCGCTGATCGATGAATCCGGTCCCTGGCCGAGCGACTGAAACCGGATCTGAGCCGAAACCGCGAGTTCCTGCAACCGCTCCCAGAGAGAGTGACTTAGCGGTGCGGTCGGCGCCAGCGCGGCCACGGCCCTGGGCGCAGCGCGGTAGGCACGCAGCGTCGCCCGGCAGTGGCCACAGGCATTGAGATGGTCCTCTATCCCGGCTAGCTGCCGGGCGTCGATTTCGCCGTCGCAGGTCGCCGAGAGCAAAGGCTCGAATTCGGCGCAGCGTTCTCCGGCCTCGCTGTCACTGAAGACCGAACGGAACCTCTGGCGACCCTCTGCCAGGCAGCGATTGACCTTGGTCCGGGTCCAGTCGCAGCGCTCCGCGATCTCGGCGTAGCTGAAGCCCTGAGCCAGCAGGGTCAGTGCCTGCAGCTCGGCCGGCTTGAGGGTTCCGAGCGCTTCCCGGCTTCGGGCAACCTTTTCCCTGACAGCCACCTGTTCGTAAGTACCTTCGCCCGCCGACGGGATCAGCTGAACCCAGTCCTCGTGTTCCTCACCCCTTTCGGGCGGTCCCGGCCGGCCCAGAATCCTCTCCCTGGATTTCCTGACGGCCAGTGCCTCGTGCTTGATCACCGTGCGGGCCCACGGCAGGAGGCGCCGGGCGTTGTCGGTGGGGGCCTTCGCCAGGAGGATCTCGATCCCGCGCTGGTAGGCATCGTCAGCGTCGTCGGGGCAGATCGAATAGCGGCGAGCCGTAGCCTTGAGAGACGGATCATGGTTCCTGATCAACTCCACCGCGACCCGCTTGCGGGCTGCATCCCCGACCTCCCCGGGCACAGCTTCCTGCTCTGTCTCACCGCCGCCCGGATTTTCCGGAGGAGTTCCGGAGCGGTTCCGGTGCTCTGTATGGAGACCTACTGCCAACCCGGACCCTTCCCTGCCGCCGGAGATCTGGTGTCTCTCTTCCTAACCTGCCTGCCTGGCAATTGCCACCCCTGATCGGCGGGTTTGATTCCTTCCGGGGATTTGAACCTTTCAGCACCAAACTCGCTCATTTGCAGCACTAAGGTCCGACGGGCCCGAATATCGCCCCCGATGAGCCCAACGATTTTCCCGTAAATTCGGACTTCTTCGAACAGCGAGGCGATTCCTCGCTATTTGCCACGTTTCCCGTAGCCCGGGAGCCCGACGGCGATCAGAGACTGCCCGCGATTCCGGAGACCGGGTCGGTGGGCTACCGTTCCGCTGTGCCCTCCCGCGAAGAGATCGAGGCCGTGCTGCCCAAGCTGGGCCGCGGTGCGCGGATCAACCTGAAGCTCGATTCCGGCGAGGAAGTTCACGGGACCCTCTACGGGCTGTTCGACGGCCTGGTCTACCTCGAGGAAGAGGACCTGGAGCCGGTCTCTCTGGACCGGATCGAGAACCTGATGGTCAGGATCCACACTGAGGGACCGGGCTAGCGCCGGACCCCCTACTCCTGCATCCGGGCCAGGGCGTTCCAGACGCTGTAGTAGTGGCCGGCCCGCCGGCTGCCCTGGCGGTCTTCGACCGCGTTCTTGAAGTTCGTGTAGTCGATCTCCCGGCCGAGTTGCTCGAGGGCGGCGGCCCAGTCCTCGCGGCGGGCGTAGACCCGGTAGCGGTAATCACTCATGTCGCTCTCCTCTATCTGGTCGGCATAGGCGGCCATCGAGGGGAGCTCGCAGAGCCGCTCGAGGTCTTCGCGGACCCTGGCCCGGACGCAGAGGTAACCCTCGCGGTCTCCCTTGTCCACGGTCGAATAAAACCCTCTGTCGGTGACAATCCACATGGCTCATCTCACTTTCGTCCGTTTGTGAGTCGAAGCATCGGTCCTCCCGAATCGGTGGATTCTGACAGACGATCGGGGAGTGGTGGGCCAACCGGAACCGGTGGGCGGGCCGGATCGCCCGGGCTACCGGGTGCGGACCACCCGGTCGAGCTTCCGGAGGGTCTTCAGCCAGATCAGGTTGCGTTTGTTCGCCCCGTACCGGAGAGCTTCGGGTCGGAAATCGACCGAATCCCGGTAGGTCGTCGGGCCGGGGGTGAGAATCGGGGTCTCACCTGTCTCGCGAAAGACGCTCAGGTGAAGGTCGCCGACGTCGATGCCGGAATTGATCATCCCGGGCCCGGTCAGAGCGCGCCAGAAATTCACCAGCGGCACATGCCTACGGCGTGCCAGACGCCAGATTCCCTCGTTTGTCTTCACGGCCGCCTCCCATCCGATCGGCCCCTTCGGGACCGGGGGGATCGTGCTGAGAACCGGCACTGAACCGGCCGCCCGGATTGCCGTGATCATAGGACCCAGCCGGGTGCCGATCAGGGTCCCGGGCTGGAATCCGGATAGAAGGTCCAGCAGGATGTCGTTGCTGCCGGTCATCACAAAGACGTAGCGGGGGCGCAGAATCCTCAACTCGCAGGTGAGCGGGGTCTCGTCCGGATCGCACTCTTCCGGAGCCGCGTAGTACCCGGAATCCGGCAGTTCCGAGACCCTGCGAAGCGACCAATCGCTGAACGAGCCCGACTTGACCGCAGCCGACCGTCGCGAAAACGAGTTCCACGGCCTGCAGCCGGGCATTGGGTTTCCGTTCGCGACGCGAACCCGGCTGTAGCGGTTGATCACATCGGCCAGATGCCTTCTTCCCGCGAGCCTGGCTTTCTCGCAGGCGAGCCCGTAGAGAACCGGGGCGGCCTCGGTGTTCGAGTCGCCGACCTTGGCGAACACCCGGGCCCGCAGACCCCGCTCGCGGCCAATCCTGACATCGTGTCGCAGTCGTGATTTCGTCCGCCCGTTTATTACGGGAACCACCGGCGCGTCTTTCCAGGCCGGATAGCCGGCCGAAGCCCCGGCCGGCAGCAGAACTGCCGTCGTCAGCGCCAGTGCGGCGACCAGGACCGGGATCACGGCCAGGATCAGGATCGGGGTGGGCGTCGGACCGAAGACAGAGTCCGCCCAGGCAGGTGTGGCCTTGCGATTTACTCTGTTTTGCGGATTCTGATCGCCCATGCCCTGACAAACCGGGTTCAACCCGTTTGGAGCGGAAACCATAGCCCCGGCCGCCCTGTCCCGGGAGCACGCCACGGGCGGGCGATCGCGGAATCTCCAATACGATCCCGCGCATGACTACTTGCGTGGTGACCGGCGGAGCCGGATTCGTGGGATCGCACCTCTGTGATGCGCTGCTGGAACGCGGCCACCGGGTGATCTGCATCGACAACCTCGATACCGGCTCGCTGCACAACATCGAGCACATCCGCAGTGGTGAATTCGAATTCACGAACCACGACATCACCGGGGAGGTCCATGTCGAGGGCCCGGTCGACTTCGTCTACCACCTCGCCTCTCCGGCCAGCCCGATCGATTACGCGCGGCTGCCGCTGCACACGCTGAAGGTGGGCGCCCAGGGGACCTGGCACATGCTCGGGGTGGCCAAGTTCAAGCGGGCCCGCTTCCTGCTGGCCTCGACCTCGGAGGTCTACGGCGACCCGCAGGTCCACCCCCAGAAGGAGGACTACTGGGGCCACGTCAACCCGATCGGACCGCGCGGCGTCTACGACGAAGCCAAGCGCTATGCCGAAGCCCTGACCATGGCCTACCTGCGCCAGCAGGGGGTCGACACCTCGATCGTTCGGATCTTCAACACCTACGGATCGAGGATGCGGGCCCACGACGGCCGTGCGATCCCGACCTTTCTCCGCCAGGCGCTGCTCGGCCAGCCGCTGACCGTGTTCGGCGACGGCAGCCAGACCCGCTCGTTCTGCTTCGTCGACGACCTGGTCCGCGGACTGATCGGCCTGGCCGAATCCGGAGAGCACCTGCCGGTGAACATCGGCAACCCGGTCGAGTACTCACTACTTGAGCTGGCCAACGCGGTGATCGAAGCCTCGGGCACCGAGTCGGAGATCGTCTACGAGCCGCTGCCGACCGATGATCCGCAGGTACGCCAGCCGGACATCTCGCGGGCCCGGGAGATCCTGGGCTGGGAGCCGGAGGTCAGTCTCGAGGACGGTCTGAAGATGACGATCGAGCAGTCCGGCCGGAACCGGCTGGTGGGCGAACTCGATTGAACCCGGGCGGGGCCGGGTCGGGAGCCGTCCTGGTCATCGGCGCGACCGGCCTGCTCGGAAGTCACACGGCCGACCGGCTCGAGGCAATCGGCAGACAGGTGATCCGGACCTCCCGGGAAGGCCACGAAGCAGACCTCGGATGCGACCTCACCCGGCCGGAATCGGTCGGTGCGGCGCTCGAATCGGCTTCGCCGGGGGCGATCGTCAATGCGGCCGGAATCTCATCGGCTGCCAGGGCCTGGCGCGATCCGGGCGAGGCATTCGGGATCAACACCCGGGGCACGCTTCACCTGCTCGATGCGATGCGCGAGACGGTCCGTGCGAGCCATCTGGTGGTCGCGTCTTCGGGGTCGGTCTACGGCGTTTCGAAGACCGGGCGGGGAGGCATGAAGACAGGGGCGTTCACCGAGGGGGACCCGGCAAGGCCGGCCTCGCCTTATGCGGCTTCGAAGGCTGCGGCCGAAGTCCTGTGCTCGCAGTACTCCCGTGAACACGGAATGGCGATCACACAAGCCCGGATCTTCAACCAGTTGGGCCCGGGCCAGACGCCGGGCCAGGCGCCGTCCGAATTCGCCCGCGAGATCGCCTTGGCCGAGGCCCGGGGAGACCCCCGGGTGGTCCTCGAGGTCGGCAACCCCGGGGCCGAGCGCGACTACACCGACGTGCGTGATACCGCTCGGGCACTGTCCAGCCTGGTCGAGCAGGGGACGACGGGCGTATTCAACGTCTGCTCGGGCAGGGCGGTCAGCCTGGCCTCTGTGATCGAGAGTCTGGCCGCCCTTACCCCGGTAAACGTGGAAGTGGCGGTAGAGCCCGCTCGGGCCCACCCGGTCGATCCCGCCGCTGTGACCGGATCGAACTGCAAGCTTGCGGCCGCAACCGGGTGGAAGCCGGAAACAACGGTGGTCGAAAGCCTGCGGGACCTGCTCGAAGACTGGCGTCGCCGGATCTGAGGACGACCCGGGGCTCGTTGGGCCCGGGTGACAGACGTGCCGGGCAGCCGACCCCGGTCAGCCTGCGGGCGGAGTGCCCGGCGGGGGAACCGGGTGCCGGGCGACTTCGGTCGCCGAGCGGTGGCTCTCGCCGAGCCAGGCCTGGGCCAGCCTGAGATCGCCCTTGCGCTTGAGGCGGCGTCTGATGGCGAGCAGCTGCGGCATCCGGAGCAGAGCCGCACCCTTGCCGGCCGAGGTCAACACGAAACGGCGGGCCAGGAGCGCCCGGAAGATCGCGCCGACCTCGACCGCGGCGATCCGGGGCAGCGAGCGGAGCGGCATGAACCTGACCTGGGTGCAGATCCGGTTGCGGGCGACCAGCCGGGCGTTCTCGGCGTCTGGTCGCTCGAAACCGGTCTGCCAGGCGGCGTTGCCGACGTGCCAGACGACGGCGGCGGGAACCAGCCGGAACGTCCAGCCGGCGATCCGCGCGCGGACGTTCAGTTCGACGTCCTCGTAGAAAGCGAAATAGCGCTCGTCGTAGCCGCCGAGCTCCTCCAGCAGGTCGCGCCGGAACATGCAGGCGGCGCCGCAGACGCCGAAGATCTCGCGGGCCTCGTAGCCCCTCTCACCCTGGGGCTGGCCGATGCCGTGCTCGCGGGCCCGGCCGTCCACGGTCAGCGCCTGGCCGAGGCTGTAGATCCGGGCCTCGGGGTCCTCGGGATCGCGCTCGCTGCCGCGTTTGAGCGAGAGGATCCGGGGCTGGACCCCGCCGAGGTCACGGTCGGCGACCAGCCCCGCGTGCATCTCGGCCAGCGCTCGCGGCTCCAGCACCGTGTCGGAGTTGACGGTCGCGACGAACTCGGACGTCGTCGCTTCGAAGCCGAGGTTGACCGCGGCGGCGAAACCGAGATTGCGGGGCAGCGGGATGTGGGCAATGCCCCGCTCCCGGAGAAACTCGACCGAACCGTCGGTCGAACCGTTGTCGACCACGATCGACCTCGAGTTCGACTCCCGTCTGGGCGTCCAGCGACGCCAGACAGTCCCGAAGGTCATCGAGCAGTTCCAGCTCGGAATCACCACAGCGACCCGCGGCGGCGGCTTCCCCATGCCGAAGCCTGACAGACCCCGAAAGAGGCGGCAGCCGGGAACTCGGCTGGATCCGGCCGGGAGCGGGCGGTCGGCCGGGTCCCGGCAGGTAGGATCGCCGCGATGAGTTCAACCACTCGACCAGGCCCCTGGCCCGAAAGGCCGGCGACGCCGCCGCCCGGGCCGCCCGCAGCCTGGCCGGGACCAGATTCGGTCGCCGGGCGGCCGACAGCCGGATCCGACCGTTCCCGATGCCGGCCTCGACGAGTGGCTCGTGCCGCTGTTCGGTGATGAGCTGGACCGGATCGAGGCCGAGCTGCGACGGGGCCGGACCGGAGGGCTACTCCGCGTTCCGCGACCTCGACGACGACCTCTGGTCGCTGCTCCTGACCCTCGAGTACGAGTCGCTCCCGGGCATCCGCGGCTTCCTGCCCGACCTGCCGGACCCGGACCTCCAGCAGATGTGGAACGGGACCAGCGGCGCCGCCCTGGCCGCCCAGAGCGTCTGCTTCTACCGCCGGCTGAAGGAGGCATGGGCCGAGCACGGTCCGGGGCGATCTCGCCCGGGCGAGCGTGCTCGACTTCGGCTGCGGCTGGGGACGGCTGACCCGGATGCTCGCCCGCGACGTCGAGCCCGGCAACCTCTACGGCTGCGATCCGGTCGAGAGCATCCTCGAGGTGCCCGCGAGAACGGGTCCCGGCCGAGCTGGCCCGGAGCGAGTTCCTGCCCGAGAGCGCTCCCGTTCGAGACAAGCTTCGACCTGGTCTTCTCGTTCTCGGTCTTCACCCACATCTCCGAGCGCGCCCACCTGGCCTCGCTCGAGGCGATCCACGACGCGCTCGAGCCGGGCGGGCTGTTCGTGGCGACGATCAGGCCACCGTCCTACCTCGACTTCAACCCGCTCATGAAGCCGGCGGTCGAAGCGCTCGCCCGGACCGTGACCGGCGCCCTGGCCGAGCCGCGCTACCTGTTCGCCCCGCACGAGACCGAAGGCCACCCCCAGTTCGGCGGGGAGCAGATGGACTACGGCGAGACCGTGATCACCCTGCCGTACGTGCGGGACAACTGGACCCGGTGGTTCGACCTGCTCGACGTCAGCGTGATGACCGGTGACATGTACCAGGTCGTCCTGACCCTGCGCAAGGTCTCCTAGCCGCGGCGCCGGATCAGGGCTCGCCGGTGGAGGACGCGGCCGGCTGCCGCGGGTCCGGCTCCGGCCTGGACGAATGCGGTTCGAGAACGCGGTCGATCCGGCCGCGTTCGAGGTCGGGACCGGCCACCTCGCGCCGGGTCAGGACCAGCATCTGGCCGAGCAGACCCAGGGTGAGCAGCTGGACGCCGACGACCACCATCAGCACCCCGAGGAACAGCAGCGGCCGTTCACCGATCGGCTCGCCGCCGATCTTGACGACGGTCAGGTAGATCAGGATCAGGGCGCCGAGAAAGGTGAATGCGGTCCCGGTTCCGCCGAACAGGTGGAGCGGGCGGTACTGGTACCGGCCGAGGAAGGAAACGGTGACCAGATCCAGCGCACCTCGGAGGTAGCGCTCAAGCCCGAAGCGGGACTTGCCGTACTCGCGGGCGCGATGGTTTACCGGTACCTCGGCCACCTTCCAGCCCTGCTGGTTGGCGAGCACCGGCATGAAGCGGTGCATTTCTCCGTAGACGTCGATCGAGCGGGCGCACTCGCCGCGGTAGGCCTTGAAACCGCAGTTCATGTCGTGCATGGCCACCCCGGTCGTCTTTGCGGTGAACCAGTTGAACAACTTCGAGGCCCATCGCCGGCTGAGCGGGTCCTGGCGGTCCCGCTTCCAGCCCGAGACCAGGTCCTTGCCGTCGCTGATCTCGTCGAGCAGCAGCGGGATGTCGGCCGGATCGTCCTGGCCGTCGCCGTCGATCGTGATCACCAGATCGGCATCGGTCGCGTCAAAGCCGGTCGCCAGCGCCACCGACTTGCCGAAGTTGCGACGCAGCCGGATCACCCCGACCCGCTCGTTCGTCAGCGGCCAGCTCTTCGATCTTCTCGAAGGTGCCGTCGGTCGAACCGTCGTCGATCACCAGCGTCTCCCACTCGAGGCCGAGTGTGCCGCAGGCCGCGTCGATCTCCCCGATCAGCCCGGGCAGGGCTTCGCGCTCGTTCAGTGCCGGGACGATGATGGCCAGATCCATGGTTCAGGGCGCCGTCGGGCAGACCGAGAGCCGCGGCGCCTTGACCGCGATCTGCCAGGGGGTCGGGTTGGAGTCTTGGGGAACGTTCAGGGTAATCGGTCTCACGGGTGGCAGCTCCCCGACAGTATTGGAGAATGCCGATCCGAACCGCCGGATCGTGACCGCGCCACCGGTCTTGCTGGTCAGAATCGCCCCCGCCTCCGGGACCGGTGCTGTGCTGAGGCCGTCGGAGCCGGCCTTGAAGGCCTCGCAGCCGGCCGGCTTTTCACCCTGGTAGGGGATCAGGGTGAATCCGTAGGCCTGGGAGATGATCGAGTCGAGCGCGATCCGGATCGGGTCAGACTGAGAGGCCAGTTCGGAGGGGCTGAAGGCGAGCCCTCCGTACTTCTGCTCGGCTTCCGGGATGGTCGGGATCCCCGGGGCACTGACCAGCTCTGACAGCGGCTTGGCCGAAGGCCCGGGGAAGTAGGGGAAGGCCTCGCCGAGAAGCGTGGCGGCGGTGAGCTCCGACCTGACCATCGGTCCGCGGGCTCGCAGAGCGTTGCCGCTGTTCTTGATGATCGCCGCGTTGGTGGCGAGGCCGGTCAGAGCTACCAGCCAGATCGCGACGAAGGCGGTCCGGTTCGGGCGGTAACCGCGGGCCGCCTCGATCATGACCAGTAGGACGACGAAGGCCCCCGGATAGATGTAGCGGGACGTGCCCGGTTCGCGCACGTCCGGGATCCAGCTGAGGACCTGGGAGGCGAACATGGCCAGCGCGACGACCATCGCCACCCAGAACCAGGTGGTCAGCCGGCCGATACTTATCCGCCAGCCGATCGCGACCACGAAGATCAGGGCGAGGACCGGACCGGCCATCTCACCCGGCGGCAGCCAACCGCCGCCGCCGAAGTTGTAGTGCAGCCCCGAAAGCGCATTGAGGATTCCGCTGAGCGACTGGAAGGTCCAGGAGGGCAACAGGAAGATGTAGCCGGGTTCCACTCCGCCGCGGGCGAAACCGACGTCGGCGACGAGGATCCAGATCCGCCAGCCGAGATAGATCAGCGATCGGGATCGCCACCACCCAGATCCGGCTCCAGCGCCGGCCGGAGAAGAGCACCGCCGCCGTGGCTCCGACCAAAAAGGCAGGGCGACGGTGTATGTGAAGACCCCCAGGCAGAGCGCCAGACAGGCGACGACGTCACCGCCGCGGCTGTCGCGCTCGAGGGCCAGCAGGGCGGCCATGCCGCAGGCGACCGCCAGCATGATCGTGAAGCCGTTGCCCTGAAGGAGGTGCCCGGTGTCGGAGCCGAAGAAGAGGAGGACCACGCAGGGAGCCAGAGCCAGGAAATCGCCGACTCGCTTGCGGGCCCAGAAGAAGAGCAGCCAGACCGAGATGTAGACGGTGGCCAGGGTGAGCAGCCTGAAGATCAGGTAGTTGCTGCCCAATGTGTCCAGAATCCATGCGTAGAGCAGATGCGAGACCAGCACCAGATGGCCGGAATGCGGCTCCAGAGCTTTGCCGAGGTCCATCTGCGGGCTGAAGCGTCGACCCAGGTCAGCTCATCCCCTGAAAAAGTCGACCCCCGGGTAACCCAGAGGCAGTAGACCAGCGAGGCCAGGGTCGCCAGCCCGAGCAGGCCGAAGACCAGTCGAGGGTCTGCCCTGAACTCGATCAGGGGGTCGAGGTAGCGCCGCTTCCAGGCCTCCGGCACTGCCGGAACGAGTTCGGCGGCACCCGGTCCGGCCGATGACGACACGGAAGGCGACCGCTTCTCCGGCGCGGGAAGGTTCTGTTGGTCCGAGCGACTCATCCAGTCAGGGAGACTTTCAGTTTCAGCCGAACGACTACTGCCCCGCCGGGCAGATCTTCGCCCCGGCCCGCGAAACGGAGACTCTCCAGGGCGGACCGTCAACCGGCGCCGGAGTTACCACCGACCGCCGTGCGCCGGCCGGGATCTCCCCAAGTTCGACGGTTTCGGTTTCGGCAAACCGGGCGATCCCGACCCGCTCCGGCCTGTCGGGCGCCACAACGACCACCCGGCCCGGTGGCAGGGGTGACCCGTAACCCCCGTCCGGCGATGGGCCGAGCGGGCGACAACGGCCGGTGGGCAGTCCATCTTCTGCCAGGGCGATCTTCTGGAAGCCGGCCAGCTGTTGGTCGATTCTGGCCCGCTCACTCTCCGGCAGGGCCTCGATCTCGGCCGGCGAATAGTCGATCCCACCGTATGGCCGCGCCGCCATCGAAGCGATTATCGAGGCCGCCCCGCCCGCCGTGACCGACTCGCGACTGGGGCCCACCCTTTGCCCGGCCTCTTCGTCGAAGTAGATTCCAACGGCGGTTACGCCTCCGATCACCTCGCGGGCATTGGTACGGGCGATCGATCCGTACTCCCGGAGCTGGGCGATATTCGAGGCGATACCGAAGACGGCTACGGCCGCCACGACCGCAAAGGCCGTTCTCGACCACCGCTTCCCGGCACACAGTTCTGCCGCGATCATGAACACGACTACTGCTCCCGGATACAGATATCGCGGATCCGAGGGGGCCCGATAACCGGCCAGCGAAGGATCGGCGGCGAGGCACTGGATGGTCCAGAGAGAGAATCCGATCGCCATGGTGACCCAGACACCGCTGCCGATCGAGCCCCGCGAAAGGCGCCAGCCAACAGCGATCAGGGCGCACGCCGCCAATGCCGGTCCGATCAGCTCATGGGGCCCGGTTGCGGTGGTTGCGGTGAAGCCGTAGCCGAATCCGGTGATCGCGCTGAGGATCGCCGAAAGCGAGTCGAAGATCCACTCCGGGATATGGACGACATTGGCCGGATCGAGCGTGCCGCCGCGGGAATCGGTCGAAGCGAACTCGATCCAGATGCGCCATCCGCCATAGAGCAGCAGCGGGACAGCCGGGATCCAGAGACGTTTCCAGCTTTTCGAAATCAGCAGGGCGAGACCGACGCCGGCGACGAACGGAAGCGCGACCGTGTAAGTGGCGACGCCACAGACCAGGAGAAAACTGGCGAGCAGATCGCCTTTCAGGTCGCGGCGGTCGAGGGCCAGAAGTGCCGCGATTCCACAGGCGACCGAAAACAGGATCGTGAAGCCGTTGCCCCGGATCACGTGTAGCGAATCGGAACCGAAGAAGAGCAGCAGAACGCTCGGTATCAGTGCCACCGCGGCGCCCGTTCGGCGCTTGACGTAGCGGTAGAGCAGCACCGAGACCAGGGCCATGGCGATCACGGTTAGCAGCCGGTAGGGCCAGTAGGTGAGGCCCACCGTTTCCAGCATCAGCTTGTAGATCGCGCGCGGGATCAGCTGGAGGTGTCCTGCATGAGCCTGAAGTGCCGTCCCCAGGTCCATTCCCGGCGAAGCCACCACCCAGATGATCTCGTCGCCGGTGAAGGTGGTGCCCCGTCCCAGGTGCATCGTGATCACGGCGGAAGCAGCAATAGCGGCCCCCAGGATGAACGGCGCGAATCGCGCCAGTGGGGTTTCGAAACCGGGCTCGTCCCGGCTTGTGTCGCTCAACTCTTCCCGGGCCTGCATGTCTTCAGTCCCGGCCGTGTGAACGAAATCCTCCACGGCAGATCTACCAGCGGCTCCGCCGTGGTCACGCTTCGAACCGACCGCGGCGGGATCCGTCCGAGATCGACGGTCGCGGCGTCGGCAAAACGGCCGACGCTGATCCTGCCCCCCATGCGGCCGGTTTCGAGGACCACCCGGCCCGCCGGGAGCACGGACTCGAACGATCCATCGCCTGATTTCCGGACGACGGCGCAGCGACCGGTCGGTCGGCCTCCGGCGGCCAGAGAAATGCCGAAGTAGCCGGCGAGCAGGGAGTCGGTCTCGGCCCGGTCGCTTTCGGGCAGGGCAAGCATCTCGTTCGTGGTCAGGCTGATGCCGCCGAACGGCCGGCTGGCCATGGCGGCGTTGAGCTCGTCGAAGGTCGGCCCGATTACCGGCTCGGTGATCGGATCGACGGGCCGACCGCGCGACTCGTCGAGGTAAATGCCGTAGGTCGTAATGGTCCTCTGGTAGCCGGTGGAGTCGAGCCGGTACTGCTTGGAGTATTCGATGATCTGATTGAAGTTCGTGGCCAGCCCGAACAGTGCGACCAGGACGAACGCCCCGAGGGCCGGCCTGGGCCAGGCCTTTCCGGCGCAGAGCTCCGCCCCGATCATGAAGACGACGATCGCACCGGGGTACAGATACCGCGTATCGTCCGCCGACCTGAAATCGGGGAATGCCGGATCTGACGCAAGGCACTGGATCGACCAGAGCGTGACACCGATCGCGATCGTGACCCAGATTCCCCTGCTGATCGAACCGCGGCTGAGTCTCCAGACCAGCGCGGCGATGAACAGGGTCGCCAGAACCGGGCCGATCAGATCGTCGGGGCCCGATGCCGAGGTTTCCGCGAATCCGTATCCAAGGCCGGTGATCGCACTGAGGATCGACGAAAGCGCGTCAAAGATCCAGGCCGGAATCCTGACGAAGTTCTCCGTGTGGAGCGAACCGCCCCAGCTGTTCGGGCCGGCCGTGCTGAGCCATATCTTCCAGCCCCCGTAGAGCACGATCGGTACGAGCGGTACCCAGAGCCGCTTCCATTCCCGACCGACCAGCAGAAAGACGCCGGCACCGGCGACGAAAGGGAGCGCATTGGTGTAGGTCGAAAGGCCCAGGACGAGCAGCAGACAGGCCACCACGTCGCCGCGGCGGTCATCGCGCTCCAGCGCCAGCAGGGCGCCGATTCCGCAGGCAATCGAAAACAGAATGGTGAAGCCGTTGCCCCGGATCAGGTGAAGCGCATCGGATCCGAAGAAGAGCATGATGATCGCCGCAATCAAGGCGATCACCGGCCCGACCCGCCGGCTCAGGTAGCGGTAGAAGAGAGTCACGGTGAGGGCCAGGGCGACGACCGTGAGCAGCCGGTACCAGACATAGTCGGTGCCGAAGGCTTCGAGCAGCGCCTTGTAGACGACCCTGGGAACCAGCTGCAGGTGTCCTGTGCTGGTCAGGAAGGCGGTCTTGAGGTCCATCCCGGGAGACGAGATGACCCAGAACCACTCATCCGGCGTGAAGGTCATGTTCCGGCCTTGACGGAAGGCGACAGCGGCGGCGATCACGATCGCCAGCGCGAGGATAAGCGGAGCGAAGCGGGCAACCCCCTGCTCGAATCTGGTCACCTTGCCGGTTCGCATTCGTCGTAGCGTAGGGGCTGGGGGAGAGCAGTTGCGGTTACCAAGGTGCCGGTGAGCCTTCCGTCAATGCCTCCGGGTCCGCCAACCCGTAGATTCCGAGCAAGCCGATGTGGAACGGAAAAACAGTCTCAGTAGTCCTGATGACCTACGCCGAGCGCGACTCGATCCGGAAAGTCATTCGGGACTTCGAAGAAACCGGGGTGGTCGACGAGATCCTGGTGATCAACAACAACGCCGAGGCGGGGACCAGCGAGGAGGTCGGGAAGACCGGGGCCCGGGAGGTGCTGGAGACCCGACAGGGGTACGGCAACGCCATCCGCCGCGGTCTGCGGGATTCGACCGGCGACCTGGTCGTGCTCGCCGAACCGGACGGGACCTTCCTTGCCGACGACATCATCAAACTGCTGGCCTTCTCGGATGAGTGCCAGGTCGTCCTCGGCACCCGGACCACCCGGGAGATGATCTGGGAAGGAGCCAACATGGACTGGTTCCTCAAGTGGGGGAACTGGGCGGTGGCCAAGTTCGTCGAGGTTTCGTTCAACACCAGTCACCTCAGCGATATCGGGTGCACCTATCGGCTGCTGGATCGCGACACGGCCAACCGCTTTGCCGAAGAGATGACGGTCGGCGGAAGCCATGCCGGGCCGGAGATGCTGATGCTGACGATCGCCTCCGGGGCCAAATTCGTCGAGATCCCGGTCAACTACCTTCCCCGAGTCGGTACTTCGTCGGTGACCGGCAACCGGATCACCGCTTTTTTCCTGGGCCTCCGGATGATTGCCCTGATCCTGCGTTTCCGTTTCGGTCGCGCTCGAACGTCGTAACCACCAGATCCTGGGCTCCCGGGAAGACCTCCTGTTCAGTGATGCGCCAACCGGGAGGCACTTCGAGGGGGTTGTCCAGGTCACGTTGGAGCGTGAACCGGCGATCGCTCACCCAGTCGGGGTCGACGACGGTGACGACCTGAACCGGACCCTCTCCCGAGAATGCCCGGTCGACATCCAGCTGAGGATCCGGCTTGAGGAAGATCTTCTGGATGAAATCCGGTTCATCGCGCGACGCGCCCGGGCTGTAGCGCTCGATCGACGGAGGAAGATAGATACTCAGACTGGTCGTCGGCGCCGGGGTGAGATGCCCGGCATCGAGCACGACATCACCGTCACCGGCGATCGACTCGATGTAGTCGGCCACGCCCTTGTAATCCAGGGATATCTTCGATGCGTCGATCGTACGGATCGCCCCGATCCCGAATCCGGCCAGGAGCAGCGCAAGCAGTCCCACGCCCAGGATGGGCCCGTTCAGGGCAAGCAGTCCGCCGAGCAGGAACGGCAGGCCGGCCCAGGTGGCACTGAGGTTGCGGCCTCCGAAGACGTTCGAGTCGAAGATCAGCAGAACCGCCTCGCCGGCGAGCGTGGAGAGGCTGATCACCAGCGCAAGTGCCAGCCCGC
Organism: uncultured Solirubrobacterales bacterium; assembly: GCA_963766115.1. Classification (GTDB taxonomy): domain Bacteria; phylum Actinomycetota; class Thermoleophilia; order Solirubrobacterales; family 70-9; genus 67-14. The sequence continues at coordinate 210,792 of CAVXYR010000004.1, read as the reverse complement.
GATCGATCGCCCCGGTCAGCGTCCAGCTGACCTTCCCGGTAAGTCCCCGATACAGCGCACCGGCGCCGGCCGCGATCGAGGCGAGGGTGATCAGCCAGACGTCGAACCGCCCGGAGATCTCCCAGTTCCAGACACTCGCCTGGTAGAAGAGCATCTGCTCGACCGCGACCAGTTTGGCGTGCAGACCGTAGCCCTGGATCGCCTCGGTGATCGGGGTTGTGATTGAACTGTTGTCGGCCACGAAGCCGGGAAACCAGGGCAAGAAGAAGCAGGCCGCTCCGATATTGGCGATCAGTGCCGCACGCCGCGCCCGGGGGTGGGCCCAGAGCAGCCAGAGAAACTGCCCGATCAGAACGAAGACCATCGTGTAGTGGCTGTAGATCGCCAGGCCGCTGAACAGGGCGTAGAGAACCCACCAGCCCCAATGGCGGCGTTCGATGGCGACCAGCATGAACAGGGTTGAGGCGAGCAGCATCAGGATGCCCAGCGAGTAGGCCCTTCCAATAGCCGAATAGGCGATGAAGAACGGGCTGAAAGTGACGATTGCGGTGGCCGCCAGGGCGCCGTAGCGGCCGACCATCTTCACTCCCAGCGCGTAGGCGACGGGAATCGAGGCGACGCCGGCGATCAGCGCCGGAAGTCGCACCGGTGCAGGGTCGCTTCCAAGCTTGGTGGATAGCCAGGCGAGCACGAAGTAGAACGGCGGCGTGATCTCCGAATCCGAATACACGCGGCTGATGACTTCTCCAAGGCTGTTGCCCTTGACGATCCAGATGGTCGAAAGCTCGTCACCGAACATCGACGCCCCGAAGGCTTTGATCCGGAAGGCTGTGCCGATCAGGGTCAGGACGGCGACGAGACACCAGGCCCATTTCGGAGTGGCAAGCAGACTTCCGACTCGGACCCGAGCCGGTTTCGATTCCTTCACCGGTGTGATTCTGTCAACATTCCCGACCGATGAGCTCCCCGGAAACGCCCGCCGACGTCAGGGGCAGTAAGTGAAGGTAACCGGCGAGCGGGTCGTCACTTCAGAGGGCGGCTTCAACCCGACCTGGCAGCGACATGTGGCTGCCTACCGGCTCACCGAGCCGATGCTCGGCCCGGGGAGGTTGCTCGACCTCGGTTGTGGCGTCGGCCACAGCTATCAGCTGCTGGAGCCCCGCGAGACGATCGGTCTCGACATCGACCCCGGAGCCCTCGAAGGCCAGAATCGCGCCACCGTGGTCTCAGACATGCGCAATCTTCCGTTCGACGATGGTGCCTTCGGTTCCGTGCTTTCGGTCCATTCGCTCGAGCACGTGCCCGATCCCGAACGGGTTCTTGCCGAGGTCGCGCGGGTTCTCGACGACGACGGCCGCGCCGTGTTCGTCACACCCAATCGACTCACGTTCGGACGACCCGACGAGATCATCGATCCCTTCCACTACGTCGAGTTCGATCCCCGGCAACTCGCCGGGCTCTGCCGGGGGTTCTTCGATCAGGTCGAGGTACTCGGCCTTTTCGGATCACCCGAATACATGGAGATCTTTACGGAGGAACGCGAGACCCTGGACCGCCTGCTCCGGCTCGATCCGCTGCGTCTTCGCCGCCTGGCCGGCATGAAGATGCGGCAGCGCCTTTATGACCTTCTGCTCGGCCGGTTTCGCAAAGACGACGATCCGCGTGCCGATGCGATCGCTTCCGAGGATTTCCACCTCGGCCGGCAGGAACTCGACGACTCCCTGGACGTCATCGCGGTCTGCCGGGATCCGCGGCGAAAATGATGGCACCGGACTGGTCCGGGCGACGCGCCACGAGCTGTGTCTGGTGCGGGTCGTCGTTCGAGTCGGGCGGGGTCCGGCGCCTGTACGGCCGGGCGATCTGTGGTCACTGTGGCTCGGCGACGACCGATCCGGTGCCCGACCGCCGAATCACTCGAAGCGGCCTACGGTGACTGGTACTGGCCGGAGGCCGGGCAGAGATTCAGCCTGGTCGGTGACGCGGTTGCTGCGTCTCTCCCGGGCGTCGATGGCCGGCCGGATCGACGATGGTGGCGCCGCCCGGCCGCGATTCTCGATGTGGGTGCCGGCGAAGGTACCCTGATCGACGCCCTGGCCGCCCGGGGCCGCGAGGTGCGCGGGCTCGAAAGGAACTCCGGCCACGCCTCGATCGAGGAACCGCGAGATCGACGAAATCGGAGAGGACGGCGAGTTCGCCGGGGTCGTCTTCTGGCACTCGCTCGAACACATGGGCGAACCCCGGCAGACGGTCACCGAAGCGGCCCGCCTGCTGGAGCCGGGTGGGGTGATCTTCATCGCGGTGCCCAACTACGCCAGCCTTCAGTCGGCGGCATTCGGCGACCTGTGGCTGCACCTCGACCTGCCCCGTCACCTGGTCCACCCGACTTCGAGCCCTTCCGGCCGGCCTCGCCGAGACGGGGTTCGAGATCACCAGGGTATCCCGGACCAGAGCCGGCCAGCTTGTGATCGGCTGGCTCGACGGGCTGGTCGCACTGACTGCCCGGCCAGCTCGACCTCTACCAGTCGCTCGGCGCCGTTCGGCCCGCCGGGTCGAGGTCGGCGCCGGCAGGCGCGTCGCAGCGATCGCGGCCGGCGTGATTCTTTTGCCCGTGTCGCCGTGCTGGCCGCCGGTATCGAGATCGTCTGCGGCAGGCCGGGCACAATCTACGTGGAGGCCCGAAGTGTCTGAGAGAAGTCGGAAAGAAGGTCAGTCGTGGTCATGCCGGCCCGGCAGGCGGCGGCGACGCTTGAGCGCACCTTCGGCGAGATCCCCCGGGACGAGGTCGACGAGATCATCCTGGTCGACGACTCCTCGACCGACGAAACCGTCGAACTGGCGCGCGAGCTGCCGCTGACCCTGATCTGGCATCCCCACCAGGTCGGGCTACGGCGGCAACCAGAAGACCTGCTACCTCGAGGCCCTGAGACGCGGCGCCGACGTCGTCGTGATGCTCCACCCGGACGGCCAGTACGAGCCGAGCCTGATCCCGAGCATGATCGATCCGATCGTCAGGGACGAAGCCGACCTCGTGCTGGGCTCCCGGCTGATGGTTCCCGGATGGGCGCTGGAGGCCGGCATGCCGAGGTGGAAATTCTGTCGCCAACCGGTTCCTGACCGATAATCGAGAACCGGATCATGGGGACCGATCTGACGGAGGCTCACACCGGCTACCGCGCCTACTCGCGCGAGCTGCTGCTCAAGGTGCCGTTCCTGCGCAACTCGCTCGACTTCGTCTTCGACTCGGAGGTGCTCATGCAGGCTTCCCACATGGGCTTCCGGATCGAAGAGGTTCCGGCGCGATGCCGCTACTTCGACGAGGCCTCCTCGGTCGGCTTCGAGACCGGCGTCGTCTACGGGCTCAAGACCCTCTGGGCCGGATTCCGCCTGATCCTCCACCGCAACAACGTCCTGCCCTCCCGCAAGTTCAAGGGCTAGCCGGGCTCCAGTTCGACGACGATCAGACCATCGGGCGAGCTCTCGACCGGCTTGAGCCGGTAGTTGCGACTGATCCAGGCCAGCGTCTCGACCTGAATGGTCTGCAGGCCGGTTTCCTCCGCGATCGGCTCGGGCTCTGCCAGCGCCGCCTCGGGATCCCGAGCCAGCCTTCTGACCGCCGCGATCGCGTTGGCATCTACCAGCATCCGGTCGCCGGCCTCCAGCGACTCGGCCGCTTCCCGGATTACGGGCCTGTGAGGTCCGGGGACCCAGCTCGCCTCCTTGGCATCGGTGATGCGCAGCTGGTTGGCGCGGCCGGCCCGGGCGAGGATCTCGTTGTCGAGGTCGGGCTCGGTCACCACCGGTACGACCCCCGTATCTCGGAAAGAAGCGCTCGATCAGACGCTGACCGGACGCCGCAGACCGCCTGATCGGCGGTGGATTCCATATCCGGTGCAGACCGTCCCGGACCGACTCGCCACCCGGAAGCGAGTAGGCCAGCAGCGAGTTCTGGCCGCGATCGCCGCGGCCGGCCATACCGAGGCGATCGTCAGCGCTGCCAGTGCGAGACCGGAGGAGAGGGCGGCGATCCTGGTGCGTCCGGAAAGGCCGACCGACCGGTCGAGGGCCAATCCGAGCCACAGGGTCAGGATCATCAGGGCAGGCAGGCAGACATAGGTCAGGACGTGGTCGAGCGACCGGTTGTCGAAGTAGCTGAAGAGGACCATGCCGTAAGCGGTGAGCCCGGTCAGGGCGAGGAACGCGGGGCGTCGGGCGCTCGTGAAGTCGCGCCGTGACCCGGTCAGGAACGCGATCACTATCGCTGACACGACGTAGGAGCCGAAAACGGCGAGAGACGGTGACCAGGGCGAGATGTCGTAGGTCAGGTCCCCGATGTCGCCGGCCAGGAACTCGCGCAGGTAGGTCAGGTAGAGGCCCCAGTCGGGCAACGAACCCGCTGCAGCCAGTGTGGTCAGGGCAAAAAGGATCTGAGCCGCGACCCAGGCCGCGACCACCGACGCGCACGCCATGACGAGCCAGCGAAGCCGCGAAGCCGCCGGCACCCAGGTGGCGCCGATGGCGATCAGTCCGACCGCCGTGGCCGAAACGTAGATGAAGCCCTCCAGCGCCCAGATCGAAGAAACGCCGACGACGACCAGGGCCAGCAACCTCATTACCGGCCAGCTTTGCGGCCAGCGGGCTCCGGCGACGACCGGTGCGATCAGCAGGATCGGAAGGCCGAACCGGATGGCGCCGTGCTGAAGCAGAGCTCCGATCGGATACTCGAGCCCCCATGCGAGGGTGATGACCGCGACCGCCATCGCCGTCGCGGCGAGCGTCCGGGTAGTTCCCGCGATACGCAGGATTCCGTAGGCGATCGCGAACATGATCGCCGACAGGATTCCCTCGAAGAACCCGAGAGTGAGGTAGCCGATCGGTGCGATCTCGAAGAAGGCCGCTACCAGGTAGACCGAACCGATGCCGTACTGCGAAACAGTGTCTACGAGCAGTGCCGAGCCATCGAGAATCTGACTTGCCGCGCCTATGAAAAGCGACTGGTGAAACTGGGTCACGTAATTGCGGAACGCGACCGCAAAATCGCCCGATCCCGGCTCGTAGATCAGCATGTCCGGCACCGCCAGGGCGATCAGCAGGATGACCAGAGCGTCGATGCCGATACCCCAGCGACCGGGTACCGGCCGGGGCCTGTTTCGCGCGTAGGCCCAGATGATCAGGCCCGACGCGGCCAGGGCCGCAATCAGGAACGGGAGGTCCAGGTGGCCGAGATCGACAACCGACAAGATGGCTGCCACGGCGGCCGCGGCCGCGGCCGCTCCCAGCGGGGCCCGGGCAGAGACGAAAAAACCGGCGGGGGCCCAGTCACGGGATCGCATCGCGGCGAACAGGGTTCCTGCGGCGATCGCCGACCAGACCAGACCGAGAACCAGAGTCGCCTTGATGCCGTCCCCCCAGGGCAGCGATGCCGAGTGGCGGACCAGCAGCAAACCGAATCCCAGTGGGACCGCCAGGGCCGACGCCAGGCCGGTGAGGGACTCTCCGTTCGAACCCGATCTGATCCGGCCGGTCACCCATCGGGCCAGCAGGTACGAGACCGGGGTTACCACCAATATCGCGAACAGATACAGCGCCGTTTCGGCACCTTGCTTGTGCGGGGCGAGCGGCGCCTGAAGCACGGTGTATTCCGTGTTCATCAGTACGATTGGCATCGCGACCGCGAAAAGCGCGACCGCGAAACAGGTCGCCAAGACGGTACAAGGAAGCAGATCGCGATCGGCCTTGATCTGATCGGCAGCCGGGCCGTCGTTAGCCATCCGGCGGATCGTAGCGGAGGAAAGACCTATCGAGAGGAGCTGGGCTGGCTGAGATCGCGACAATGGAGGGGATCGACCGACGGGCCCGCAAGGTCCTGCCTCCGCCCGTCGGACACCCACGATTCCAGCTCTTCGACTCGATTCGCGCCTTTGCTGCAATCTCTGTCCTGCTGGTCCATGTCGGCATCGCCAGCGGCGGATTCACTCCCTGGTACAAGCAACTCTTCGCCCATCTCGACATCGGAGTGCCATTCTTCTTCCTGCTGTCCGGGTTCCTTCTGTACCGGCCGATGTTGGCCTCGCGGGTAATCGATCTGCCCAGGCAGGCCCGGTCGGCCTACGCGCGAAATCGCTTCTTCAGGATCTTTCCCGCATACTGGGTCGCGCTCACCGTGGCCGCGATCGTGCCGGGCTTCTACGGCGCCTTCACCGGCAACTGGTGGGTGTATTACGGACTGCTCCAGCAGTGGCCGGTCTACACACGCGAAGGGGCGTGCGCCGGCGTCGGGCAGGTGGACTGCGGGCTGCCACCGGTGTGGAGTCTCAGCATCGAGATTCTGTTCTACCTGGTACTGCCGTTTTTCGCCATGGCAATGGCCGGCCTGTACCGGCTGCTCAAGGGCCGGCTTTGGGTCGTCTCCGAGCTCTCGGTTCTGGCGGTGCTCTCCGTGGTCTCCTTTTTCATCCAGAGGCGGCTGCCGGCTGACGACGCCGGCCTCTGGCTCTTCTTCTCCCCGCTGGGGAGGGCCTACTGGTTCGCCCTGGGCATGGGACTGGCGGTGATCTCGGTGCGGGTTCAGCAGCAAGGCTCGGAACCGGCGGCCGTCAGGTGGATCGGTTCCCGGGCGAACATGTGGTGGATCCTGGCCGCGGCGATCTACGTCTTCACGGCGATCGTAATCCTGTCGCCTTTTCCGTCGCTGGCTGCACCGGTCATTCCCCAGACCCCGTACCTGCTGTCCTACGGGCTCTTCGGCCTGGTTGCGGCGCTGGTGCTGTTGCCGGCGGTCTTCGGTGCCGACCGTGGCGGCTTCGTGAGGAAACTGCTTGCCCACCCGGTGCTGGTCTGGCTGGGCCTGATCTCCTACGGCATATTCCTGTGGCACTACCCGGTGATGCAGGGCCTGGTCGACCTCGGCACACTCGACCTGTTTCCCACGCTGCAGTTCCCGGCCCTCGCGGTGCTGACACTTGCCATCACGATCGTGCCTGCGGCACTGAGCTTTTACCTGATCGAAAAGCCGCTGCTCGCCTGGTCGCGTCGCCGCGGCCGGGCCCGGGCCGACTGAGGCTCAGAGTTCCTCGGCGATCCTCGGCGCTTCACGACGAAAGACGCGGACCGCCATGACGCAGGCGCCGAGGTAGATGACCACCGCAGGAATCAGATGGACCCAGCCCCCGGCGGCGGCGACCGCCCCCGGTGCGTCGGGGTCGATGATCCATACGCGAGCCTGTTCGAAGATCGGCGTGAGCGGGTTGATGAACGCGAGGTCGTGGTATTTGGCGGGCAGCGATTCGATCGGATAGAGCACCGGAGTCGCGTAGAACAGCATCGTCGTCGCGACCGTCCAGATGATCAGGAGGTCGCGGTAGCGCACGTAGAGGGAGGAGAGCAGCATCGCCACCGCGATGGTGAGGATGAGCATGCCCGCTACCACGACCGGAAAAAGAAGCCAGGTCCACATCGGGCTGATTCCGAAAGCGATCATGAAGATGAACACGGCGATCATGTTGAGCCCGAGGTTGAACATGCCGGTGAGCACGACCGAAAGGGGAATCACCAGACGGGGGAACTGGGTCTTCCTGACCACTGTTTCCTGGCTCACCACCGAAGTAACCGAAGCCAGGGTCGACTCGGAAAAGAAGCCGAAGAGCACGATGTTGAAAAGCAGCAGCACCGGATAGTCGTTGACCTGGGATCCGATCCTGAAGACCTGCGTAAATACGAAGAGCAGGACCGCGAAAAGCAGGAAGGGGCGAAGCAGCGACCAAAGGTAGCCGAGCGCCGTGTTGAAGTAGACCTTGCGAAAATCGGTGACCGCAATCAGGTAGAGCAGGTCGAAGAAGCGCCTGACACCGCCGGCCGTCGCGCTGGGACCGGTGACCCGGCGGAGCTCCGGTCCGTCGCCGCCGGCAGCCATGTCAGTCGACCAACCCGACTTCAATTTCGCCGTCGTGGCGTGAACACGCCGGCCGCGTCGTCGACCCCGAAGACGACGAAGTCGACAAGCCTCATCGCGGCCATGGGGAAATCGAAATGGTTGACTTCGCGGGCCACGAAACAGCCCACCGTGTAGCGGCCCTTGGTCAGCTTGTTCTCGAAGGTGGCTTAACCTGTGAACCGGGTTCCGGGCTCCAGTGTCACATCCTCGTCTGGTCCGAACAGCGGCTCGGTGTCGCCGAATACGCGCACGCCGTCCTCGTTGGTGAAGAGCAGGCCGACGATCGGCCGAGGGATCGTCTGTCTGGCCTCGAGTACCGCCTCGACGTTGATCGGCTGACCGACTTCGAGGTTCTGGATGGTATCGCCGGCGTCACTCTTGAGCGAACCCTCCACCAGGTGCACGTAGGTCTCTTCGCCCGGATCGCGGGTCACAGGCCGACCACGCTCCTCGTCGAAGTTCATGCGCAGGTACCGCCGGCCGACCTCCTCCGGATCGCCGATGTGACGGACCGTCCCCTCCTCGATCAGAAGCGCCCGGTCGCAGAAGGTCTCGACACTGGCCATGTCGTGGGTTACCAGGATGATCGTCTTTCCCTGGTCTTTCAGGTTGTGGAAGACGTCAGAGCATTTCTGCTGGAACGAAGCGTCGCCGACCGCCAGTACCTCGTCGATCAGCAACACGTCGGCATCCGCCTGGATCATCGCCGAGAAGGCCAGCCTTACCAGCATGCCGGACGAGTAGTTCTTCAGCTTGAGTTCCGCGAATAGGCTCGAGTTCGGCAAAGTCGATCACCGCATCGACCCGCGATCGTGCGTCCCGGGGCGTCAGTCCCATCATCACGCCGTTGAGAACGATGTTCTCGCGTGCGTTCAGCTCCGGGTCGAAGCCGACCCCGAGCTCGATGAAAGGCGCCATTCGACCGGCCAGATGGACGTCGCCGGAATCGGCACGGTAGATGCTCGACATGATCTTGAGCAGCGTGCTCTTGCCTGAGCCGTTGCGACCGACTATCCCGAAGAACTCGCCCTTCCTGACCTCGAAGGAAACCCCGTCCAAGCGCCTCGAGAGTGCGGAACTCGACCCGGCGGAACGGATGGAGAGCCAGTTCCTTGAGGCTTGAGACCTTCTGGTCGGGAATGCTGAATGACTTCCTGACGTCACGGACTGACACCGCCACCGGGGCGTCGGAGGAGATCCGGCTTGGTGGAATTCCGCTCATCTTCAGCACCGCTCCAGCAGCTCCGAGATCTGCTTCATGGTTTCCGCGTCGAATGTCTCGTCCCAGCCACGGCTCCACTCTACGGACGCGGCCCGGATCCGGGCATCGCCGTCGGCGCTCTCGCCGACTGTCTCGCGAAGAGCCGGCAACCAGTGGGACCGACACCAGGGTCAACCGCCCTGATGTTGTTCGAGATGGCCGCCATCGACGCGGCGGTCTTGGTTTCGAAGGTATTGGTCACGGTGAGCATGCCGGCCGATGCCATCTCGATCGGGACCAGGCTGGGGTGCGGTGCGTACATCAGCGCCAGGCCGACGTCGTAACCGGCGAGCAGTTCGCCGTATCCCGTCTGCGACTGGCGCGGACTGAGGTTGAGCGAATGGCCGCGGCCGAGTGGGACCGCCGCCGGGGCCGCCCACTGAACCCACCCCGTCAATCGTCCAGTTCGAATCGAACACGCCTTCGGCGCAGGCCCGGCGAATCGCCAGCAGGCCGAGTTCGAACATGTTGCGAGCGGCGTGTGCCTCCGGGCGGGCATAGAAGAGCAGCTTCCGATGACTGCGATCGGCGATTTCGGCGGCACTCGGAGGCTCCACGACGGTGATCGCGTTCTGAAAGCTGGACAGAAGCCGCCCCGTCGGCACCTTCCTCGAAGACCCCGTACCGCCGCCTCCGGAAGAAGTCGCGCAAGATCCCCGTGGAAAACAGCGCGTGATGTGGCAAACGGTAGGAGTCCTGGGCCAGCGCCGCCCAGGACCCGGGCGGCACGGTCAGCGGTTCGTATTCCTGGATCAGGTAGAGAAATCGATCGCGATCGGTTTGCTCGACCAGCCGCTCGGCGATGTGGGCCGTCCACCAGGTGGTGGCGACAAAGCGGTCCCGAGGACTGAATTCGATCAGGGAAGGGCCGTCCCGCCCGAACTCGACCTCGACCGTTTCAAAGATCGCCCGCGAGGCCCGCGTAGCTTTCGATCCGGGCTCGCCAGTCGTCCTCGAGTGAGCGATTGGGGTCTACCGTGATAATCCTGACCCGGTGCCCGGACCGGGCCAGCTTGCCGGCCAGGTTGAACTTCGCGATGTAGCCACCGAAAAAATGGTCAAGGTCGATCGCCGGGATGAGGACGTTGATCCGTTCCGGCGGCCGCGGATTCGACCGACGCAGCCAGTGGCTGGATCTTGTGGCTCATTCGGTCGGCTTCGCTGACTCCGGTCGGCTCGCCGTCGTACGGCCGGCGCCGGCGCCCGCCCGCTCGAGAACCGAATCCGGAATCCGGTTCCTGGCAGCCGCCAGGTGCCGGTAGAGCACCGCCCGTGCGAGGACCCTCTCGACGCCCAGGGTCTCGTTCCTTCCGACCAGGGTGCGCAGGCTCCTCAACCAGAGCCAGAGCGGACCGAGAGGATCCCGGTTGGTGGCGATGAACCGCTTCGAGCTCCCTGCTCTTGCGCGGCGCCATACGGTCCGCCGCAACGGGCCTGGCAGCGCCTTGGCCAGCGCCTGCAGTCGCAGGTAGACATCGAAATAGGCAGAGGCCCAGCCGTTCACCGTCTGCCTGAAGCGACGGGGATCGAGTCGCTGGGTCAGGGGACGGCCACGGCTGCCGGCGTTGGCTTCATCGTGGCCGAGTACGGCCTTGCCGTGCTGGATGTAGTCGTAGAGCGGCTCGTCGACGTAGGCGACATCGCCGATCGAAAGTGCCACCAGTGCGAGCCAGTGATCGTGGTACTGATCACCCGGTACGGACGGAAAGGGCAGGGCGAGTTCGAGCAGCTCCCGCCGGAACAGAGAAGCGGCGCCGGTCACGGTGTTTGCGAATCAGCAGCGAAGTCAGGTTCGTGTGGTTGTTCCGGCGGTCGGTCCAGTAGGTGGACGAGAGGACGTGTCCGTCTCCGGCGACCACGCGCTGGTCGCTGTAGACGAGTTGTGCCCCGCCGAGGCCGCTCAGCAGTCTCTGCAGCTTGTCTGGATCCCACCGGTCGTCCTGATCGGACAGGGCGACGTACTGGAAATCGCCCTCGATCATCTTCAGGGCACGCTCGAAGTTGCGGTAGAACCCGAGCCGCTCGGTCGAGCGGCTGAGCACGAAGCGTGGATCATCGGCGACCTGAGCCTGCAGCTCGGAGAAGTGCTGCTCGTCGGACGCGTCGTCGCTTATGAAGCAGATCCATTCGACCCCGATCTGGCTTCTGATCGAGTCCAGTTGTACCCGAAGCAGATCCGCTGCCGGGTTGAAGGTCGCCATGCAGATGGCGATCAAATTTTCATCCGATGGCGCAACCGATCGCCCGTCGGATCGCCACCACCGGCCTAGAAGGCCAGTGGTACGTAGTCCTCGGGGAAGGTCGAGGGACCGAAGAACCAGCTCTCGATCGCGTAACGGTTTTCGGTCATCGTGGTGCCATCGACGCCGGTCCGGTGCAGGAAGACGTCATCGAAGAGAATCACGTCTCCAGGATCGAAGATCGGGCGCAAGATCGGTGTTTCGCCGGCGGCTTCCTCGGCGACCTTGTCCGAAATCGACCAGGGGAACAGCGCGTCGTCGGTGCCGGTCGGCAGGATCTCCTCGATCCGTTTCGGCACGATGTCGAGACCCGGCGCCACGTCGCCGCAACGGGACAGGGACATCCAGACGTTGAGTGCCTTGACGTCTCCGAGAAAAGCACCGTCCTGATGCCAGGCAGTTCCGGCTTCCGGCGGCACCCGGCGCAGGGTGCACTTGTTGACCGAGAAAGCGGGACGCTCGCCGAGGTAGCCCTCGACAAGGTCCTGCAGGCCTACCCGGTCAAAAGCGTCAACCATGTCAAACATGAACTTGGGTGAATCGGCAGCCCAGATCCCACCACCGTCGCTCACCCAGCGACGCTCGAGGATCGTGTAGGGCGGATCTGGCACAAACTCCTCGAAGTAGCCGTCGACGATCTCTTCGTCGCGGGCCCGGAACGAGAGTTCGATGTCATCGCGCATCTGGAGAGCCTCATCCTGAGGCACCACGTTGCGGATGATCAGGCAACCGAATCGAAGCAGAGCGGCCCGGGCGATACCGGCATTCATCTCGGAGGCGTCGATCTCGGGGATGTCACCTTCGACTTCGAGCGAGTCGTAGTCGGGCTCGCCCATCGGTGGTGAGTCGTCTGTCTTGGTCAGCTCGATCCCGGCCCGGTGCCGGAGACGGACCATCCGGCGTTCGAGTTCCATATCCCGGGCCACCCGGTTCTCGGCCGCCAGGGCTTCGACCGCAGCCATGTGGTCACCAGCTTCCTCAAGCTCGTCAGCCTTGGACATCGCCGGGCTTTTCTCTTCGACGGCGGTGCCGCTGTTCCCATTTTTGTTCTTGCGTGAACGGAAGATCATTTCTCAGCCTCCGAGGTTGAGTTGGTGAAAATGACTCTGCGGCTACAGGCTACTGACGCTCCCGAAATCACGCGACGAGATCCGGGGTCAGGCGCTGCCGAGCGGCCTGGCGGGCACACCGGCAACGACTTCGCCGGCAGCGACGTCGTCAACGACCACCGCGTTCGCCCCGATCACCGAAGACTCACCCAGGCTGACGGCTCCGAGAATCTTCGCCCCGGTGCCGACGTTCACGTTCGGACCGAGGACCGGACCCTGTAAAACGCCCGACTTGAGGCCGATCGTCGTGAACGGCGCGATCACCGCCCCGGCCCCGATTTCGGTGATGCCATCGATCACCACCTGTCCGTGGACTATGTAAACGCCGGCCTCGACCACCACCGGATCGCCGATTGCGGTCTGGGAGGTGACCATCGCAAGCCGGTGGGCGAGCCGGGGCAGTACGGGTACGCCGCGTGCCTGCATGGCGGCCTTGGCACGGTAAAGGAGCTGGCCGATGAAGGCATCGCTTCGCAGCAGGAGCCTCAGAACCTGGATCAGGGCGTCACCGCGCGAGCGAAACTCGCTGCGCTCGCCCCGGTACGCCGCGTTTACCCGTGCGTCAGCCACAACCGCGGTCCAGAAGCGAGGATGTCGCGATCTTACGTCGTCCATCGTCTTCTTCAAATCCCCGGCTTTGCCGTTCTTCCCCATGGCGCACAACCCTATAACCTGACCGGACCGCTTCGAAAGCGGCGCTCCGATGGATACTCCTCCCCGCGTAACCGACCCCCTAGGTTGGGGTTACTCACTCGCCAATGTGATCGAGTTGCTGACCGCCTGCCTGGAAGCCGTTCCGACCAGGCGCGTTCTCGAGGTCGGCTCCTACGAGGGTGAGTTGACCCGGGATCTGCTGACTTGGGCCGACCTCAACGAAGCCACGGTCTCAACGGTCGATCCGCTGCCACCGAAACGACTGCTGGAACTGGTCGCCGAGCGACCCGACCTCACCCTGATCGAAGACACCGGCGCGGCCGCCCTGGCCGGCCTGGATGAGTTGCCCGACTCGATAATCATCGACGGCGACCACAACTACTTCACCCTGTCGGCCGAGCTCGAAGCCATAGTCGGTCGTGCCGGAGACAGCCCCTTGCCGTTGCTCCTCTTCCACGACGCCGGCTGGCCTCATGCCCGGCGCGACACCTACTACGCGCCAGACCGGGTGCCCGAAGACCAACGCCAACCGCTGGCTCACAACGTCGGGCTCGTTCCCGGCGATCCGGGTGTCAGCGAAAGGGAGGGGCTTCCCTATGAATGGGCGGCAGCCCGCGAGGGCGGTCCCGGAAATGGCGTGCTCACAGCGCTCGAAGACTTCGTCGCCGAGCGCCCCGACCTGAAGCTCGCGGTGGTACCGGCCTTCTTCGGCTTCGCCGTGATCTACGACGAGCGAGCCGGATGGGGTTCCAGGGTCGCCGAGATCGTCGCCCCCTGGGACGACAACCCGATCCTCCATCGGCTTGAATCAAACCGGGTCGATCATCTCGTGCGAAATCACTCGCTCGCCCAGGAGGTCCAGGAGCTTCGGGTCAAAGTCAACCAGCAGGAAGCACTGCTGAACGACATGCTCGAGTCGAGCGCCTTCGCGATGGCAGAAAGGGCCTCGAAGCTGAAACAGCGGGGCGAACCGATCTTCTCGCGCCGCCGCATCAACGAGGTGCTCGGCAAATAGGGCCTCGGCCTTTTCAGCCCCGACGACGAAACAGGTCCGTGAACCGTCGCAGCGGGGCGGTGACCTTCCAGCTCGTGCTCGACTTCAGCTCATCGACCTCTCGCTGGAGTTCCTTGTTCCTCGCCTCGTAAAGCAGGTCGGAGGCGGCTCCGATCATCCGCGCCACAGAGGTCTCGGCCTCGGCCCGCCGCGTCCGCTCTTTCCAGGTCAGCTCGGCTCCGTACGGCGGCGGGATCGCGTCTTCCCACTTGTCGGCCAGCTTGATCTGGGCTTCCACCCAGCTTTCGGCGTCGCTGACGAGGCTCAAAGTGTGATGGTGCACGACCTTGAGGTCGGCTGTAACCACCTTCTTGCCGGCCTGACGGGCCTGCATGCAGATATCGAAGTCGTAGCCGTGGAGCTTGGTGCCGATCGACTCGTCGAAACGCAGGTTCTGGATCGCCCAGGGCGAAAACGCCATCACGAAACCGTCGACCGAGTCGACCTCGCCGAGACGGGCGTAAGGGGCGGTGTCGTCTTCGAGCCAGCTGACCGCCGGGATCTCGCCTCCGCCCATCTCCTTGTAGCGATGGGTGAACGACGCCCAGGTGACCGAACCTTCCCACCAGGCGATATTGCGCACGCCGACCGCACCGGCACAGCCGACGATCGCCACGTCGGGTCCTTCCAGGGCGGCACGCACCTTGGGGATGAAGTCCGGATCGGTGATCTCGGCGTCCTGGTGGATCAGCACGATCGCCTCGAGACCTTCGATCTTCGCGGCGTCGTCGAGTATCAGGTTGTAGTTGCGAAAGATCGAACCGGCACTGTCATAGACGAGTGTCCTGGTGTCGGGCTCACGGCAGAAGGCGATGCCCGGTTCGGCACACTCCTCGTACTGATCGACGTCGGTCAGCGCAATTCCAAATGCGATCACTTCTCGTTGGCCTCGACCTGCTCGAGCTCCGCCTTCAGCCGGTCGACCTCATCCTGCAGGAGACGCTCGCGCATCGTCGGGATCCGGAGGCCGCCCTGGCGAATGATCCGGCGATCCGTTTTCTCGCGCCTGCTCGGAACGGGCGCTTCGCCCTTCTCGGGTTCGGACTCGGTTTCCTTGCGCCACCGGACTCCGGTCCAGTCGATCGTCTCGATCGGCGCCGTGATGCCGTGGTTCTCGCGATACTCGGTAACCGCCCGCCGGCACTCCGGTAGCGCTCCGTAGTCGTCGACGATCAGGTACCCGCCCTTCGACAGACCCGGGTAGAGCTTGGCCAGGGTGAGCATCGTCGATTCGTATGAATCACCGTCGAGGCGCACGATCGCCCAGGTGCCGGCTGCCATGGCCGGCATCGTGTCTTCAAAGAAGCCGGGGACGAACTCGACCCCTTCGCCGCAGCCATACTTGTCGAGGTTACCTTTGACCTCCTCCATCGGAACGGCGATGAAATCCCGGTCGCTGAAGTCGATGGAACTGTCTTCCGGATAGGCCTCGCGGTCAGGCATGGGGAATCCGCTGAACGAATCGGCGAGCCAGACCGTCCGGTCAGTGGCACCGAGGCTGTTGAGCGTCGCCCGCATCAGGATCGAGGCACCGCCGCGCCAGGTGCCGGCTTCGATCAGGTCGCCCTGAACATTGTCGCGAATCACCGTTTCGACGCAGGTCTGGAGGTCGTCAAGGCGCTCGAGGCCGACCATCGTCATACCGTGTGCGGGCCAGTCGATTCCATTGACCCGGAAACGCAGTTCTTCGTCTTTCAGGTGTCGGAGAAAGAGGTTGCCCTTCTCGTTCCAGTGGATCGTCTGAGTTCTGACGCCGAGCAGGTCGGTGAGGCCGAGCTTGAGCAGGCTCAGGTAGGCCTGCCGGAGGGTCTCGGGGTCGGCGCCGGCCGGCGAAGCGCCGGGAGTGCGATCTACGATTTTGGGTTCGTCCACGCCTACATCGTATGGATTCGCCACCAGAGCAGTCGTTAGGCGATCGCCCCACGGCGAGGTGTTCCGACCCCCGTAGCCCGGCCGCCTTTCTCGGCGGCCTTCCCGCCGGCAGCTGCGGACCGGACCGGGCAGATCCGAAGGCCGGACTCCGGGGAAGAACCGGTGCGGACCCCACTGCTGAACCGGCGCGGCGCGGCCTGATTGACCGTACCCAAATAGACTGCGCGGTGATGCGCGAAAAGAGTCCCGAAACCCACGAAGAAAAGCTCGAGTACCTGCGTGAGCTGAAGGACCAGGCGATCAATTCGGCCTCGGAAGAGGCGGTCGAAAAGCATCACGCCAAGGGAAAGCTGACCGCCCGCGAGCGGATCGAGAAACTGCTCGACCCGGGCTCGTTCGAAGAGCTCGACACATTCGTGCGACACCGGACCCACGACTTTGAAATGGACAAGCGCCGCCCATGGGGCGACGCGGTGGTCACCGGCCACGGCACGATCGACGGACGCAAGGTCTTCGTGTTCTCACAGGACTTCACCGTGTTCGGCGGCTCGCTGGGCGAAGTGATGGCCGAAAAGATGTGCAAGGTGATGGATCTGGCCGCCAAGGTGGGCGCGCCGGTAATCGGCCTCAATGATTCGGGCGGCGCCAGGATCCAGGAGGGAGTGGTCTCACTCGGCGCCTATGGAGACGTCTTCGCGCGAAACGTCCAGAGTTCCGGCGTGATCCCCCAGATCAGCGTGATCATGGGGCCCTGTGCCGGTGGCGCGGTCTACTCGCCGGCGATGACCGACTTCATCTTCATGGTCAAGGAGACCTCGCACATGTTCATCACCGGACCCGAGGTGATCAAGACGGTGACCGGGGAGGAGGTCGAGTTCGAAGAGCTCGGCGGAGCGATGACCCACAACTCAAAGTCGGGGGTGGCTCATTTCGCGGCCGACGACGAAGAGAGCTGCCTCGAGGACGTTCGTTACCTGATGGGCTTTCTGCCGCTGAACAATCTCGAACAGCCGCCTCACTTCACGCCGGTCGACGACCCCGAACGCGAGGATCCCGAACTGGACGACTTCGTCCCCGACGACCCGAACAAGCCCTATGACATGCGTCAGGTGGTCGCCAAGATCGTCGATGACGGCGAGTTCTTCGAGGTCCACGAACACTTCGCCAAGAACATCGTCTGCGGCTTCTCCAGGCTCGACGGCCACCCGGTCGGCGTGGTCGGCAACCAGCCCGCCTTCAAGGCAGGTGTTCTCGACATCGAGTCATCCGAGAAGGCGGCCAGGTTCGTCCGCACCTGCGACGCGTTCAACGTTCCGATAGTCACTTTCACCGACGTGCCCGGCTTCATGCCCGGCACCGACCAGGAATGGAACGGCATCATCCGTCACGGGGCGAAACTGCTCTACGCATACACCGAGGCGACCGTGCCGAAACTGACCGTGGTAACCCGCAAGGCCTACGGCGGCGCTTACGACGTGATGGCTTCGAAGCACATGCTGGCCGACTTCAACTTCGCCTGGCCGACCGCCGAGGTGGCTGTAATGGGCCCGGAAGGAGCAGTGAACATCATCTATCGCCGCGACATCGCCAAGTCTCCGACCCCGGACGAGCGCCGGGCCAAGCTGATAGCGGACTACAAGGCGCACTTCGCCAATCCATACGCGGCGGCCGAGCGCGGCTACATCGACGATGTGATCGAGCCCCGGGAGACCCGGCCCAAACTGATCAAGGCGCTGCGCACACTGCTGACCAAGCGGGTCGCCCAGCCGAAGCGCAAGCACGGCAACATCCCCCTCTGAGCATGGAACTCGCAATCCGCCGCACCGCGACCGAAGCCGAAGCCGTGGCGATCGCCGCCGCCGTCCGGCAGTTCACCGAAAGCACGTCGGTCTCCCAGCCATCCGCCGGGGAGGGTCCCTCTCCATGGCTGGAGGCGGCACTGCTGGAGGGCGTGAGCGCAAAAGGCTCTTTCGGTCCGGCAAACCCGACCTGAAAGCCGATTGTCCGCAGAAGAGCCACGCGGAAAGGCCAACCGATCTCACCTGATCGCGGCGGTTGCGATCGCCGTTCTCGTCGTCTCACTGTTTGAGTTCGCTGTCGGTACCCAGCGAGTCGGAATCACCTTCGACGAGCCCCTGCACGCAAAGAGGACCCAGGCCTGGATCGATACCGGCTGGTACGTGCCGGAGAGGTTTCTGGTGGACGAAGAGCCCGGCTCGGAGGCTGCCGCCTCGCCGTACGTCTACGGTCCGGCCTATTCGGCGACGGCACACGGTCTGAACCGTCTTGTGGCCAACGAAAGCGCCGGGGAGATTTCCCGGAGTGAAAGCGCCTGGCTTACCCGCCACATCGTTGTGGCTCTGCTCGCAATCGCCGGAGCCCTGGCGGCAGCAGTATCGGTCTGGGCAATAACCGGCTCGCGGATCTTCGCCCTCTGGACGGCTGCCGCTCTGTGCGCAATCCCCATCTGGACCGGCATGGGTTTTTTCAATCCCAAAGACATCCCGGCGGCGGCCGGCTACACGCTCTTCACCACCGGGCTGATCCTCGCGTTCGGGCGAAAACCGGACGACCGGGTCCCGATCGCCCGAGGATTCGCGATCTTCTTCCTCGTGGCGGCCGGATACTTTTTTGGAGCCGGGACCCGCCTGGCCCTCTGGCTCCCGCTTGCGGGTTCGCTGGGCCTGTTCATGCTGCTCTACTGGCTGAGGTTTCGCTTCGGAGGGTTTCCCCGTGATTCGATCGCGCTGATCTCGGTCGCTGCCGGTGTTGCTGCCGGCGTCGCAGTCACGGTTCTCGTTTACCCGGCTGTGTTCGCCGAACCCCTGAGTTTTCTGACCAATACCATCACCAACTCAGCCGATTTCGATTGGACGGGGTCCACCCTGACTGCCGGAAGCCTGCTCTCCCAACAGCCGCCCTGGTGGTATCTCCCAATCTGGCTGTTCGCTTCGATGCCCCTTCTGCTGCTCTTGCTGGCAATCACCGGAGCTGTGGTTCTGTTTCGACCGATCGGGCGGCCGGTGAGGAGATTCCACGGCCTGGGACGAGATCTGATTCAGCGCCCGGAGTTCCCGGGCATCATCGTTCTCTTCCAGGCTCTTCCCCTGGCAGTCGGAAGCGTCGTCCTGTCCTCGGTGATGTACACGGGTCTCCGCCAGTTCCTGTTCATGGTGCCCGCACTTGCCATTCTCGCCGGCATTGGTGGCTTTCATCTCTGGCGGTACGCACGCGCCAGAGCGCGCGTCGGTTCGAAGGGCCCCGCACGAATGGTGTTGGCCGCATTGTGCCTTGCCCTGATCATCCCCACCGTCGAAGGAGGCCTCCTCTTTCCGTACAACTACGTATACGTCAACCCGATTGCCGGGGTAGGTGGGGTCAACGGCAACTGGGAGACAGACTTCTTCTGGGCCAGCTCCAGGGAGGCTGCCGACCGGGTGCCCGACGACGTCCGCCCGGTATGCACCCCAAAGCCGGACCCCAGGCTGGCCTATCCCATCGCGGTCATCTTTCAGGACTGCGCGAGGTTTGGCCTACCGTACTTTCGCGCTCTCGACGCGTCCCAGCCCCCGATAGACAACCCGAGTGGACCGGCCTGGGCGCTCGCGCGCCTGCGTGAGAATGGCCGTCTCCCCGAATATTGCCGCAGTGTCGACGACGTCACCCGATGGCTTCGTGGCGAGCAGGTCGTCATGTCCTACGTTGCCCAATGCCTGCTCCCCAAGACCAGGCCGTTTCGCCCGCAGACAGCGCCGCCCAACTGAGCGCGCAAGAATACTGCCTGACCGTCCTTACACCGAGGAGGAGATATGGCAGTAGTCAAGATAATCGAACTGGTCGGAAGCTCGAGGGTTTCGACCGACGACGCCGCCCAGCAGGCTCTCAAGCAAGCCCAGGATTCGCTCAGGAACGTCAGGGCGGTGGACATTGTCTCGACCGGCATACGCGGCGAGCACCTCGACGAATACCGAGCCCACGTCCGGGTGGCATTCCTGATCGAGGGCAAAGACGTGACCTGATCCGGGTAACCGGCAAGCATCGTTACGGGTCGACATCCGGCCAAGGACCACTCTCCGGCGGCTGACCTGGTCGCATCTGATCCCGGCCGTCGCCACGGTCGTGCTGATCGCCGGGGCCATTCAGCTGGTGGTCGGCGCGAACGAAGTAGGCGTCACATCGGATGAGCCGGCTCAGGCCCTGCGCACCCAGGGCTGGCTCGACGAGGGCTGGTTTCTCCCCCCCTCGTCCATGGTCGAAGGCGAACTGAGCGGCCTCTTCCCGGAGAGCCCGTACATTTACGGTCCGGCGTTTTCGGCTACCGCTCACGCGCTGAACGGGCTGCTCGGAAACGAGGCCCGGGGCTCGGTCTCTTTTTCCAGGGATGCCTGGACCGTGAGGCACCTGCTGTCCGCGCTCCTGGCGGCGGCCACCGCGTTGGCCGCTTACCTGACGGTCTGGTCAACCACCGGGTCCCGCAAGTTCGGGCTCTGGGCGGCGGCGGCGCTGCTGGCAGTCCCGATCTGGACGGGCATGGGGTTCTTCAATCCGAAGGACATCCCGGCGGCGGCCGGCTACACCATGTTCACGGCCGGTCTGGTGCTCGCGATCAACGGCAGGGTGAACGCCGGTACATCGGTGACTCGCGGGATCGGAATCGGTGCCCTGGTCGGATTGGGGATCTTCTTCGGCGCAGGTACGCGCTTGGCCCTCTGGTTGCCCCTGGCCGCCTCGCTCATGACGTACATGGCGCTCGTCCTCGCCCGGCACCGATTCACCGCAGCCGAGCCAGATCGGGTTCGCTTCCGTTCGATAGCGCTCGGTCTCGTGGCCGGGGTGGGCGCCGTGGTGGCGATCTACCCCGCGGTCTTTGAGAGGCCGGTTGACTTCCTGACCGAAACCCTTTCCGGCTCCGCCGATTTCCCCTGGACCGGAGTCACCCTGACTGCCGGAAGGCTGGTCACCGAAGACCCTCCATGGTGGTACCTGCCGACCTGGGCATTCGCCTCCATGCCGGTGCTGATCTTCGTGCTCGGGATATTCGGGGCAGGAGTCGCCGTCTGGTCGATGCTCCGGCGCTGGTCAGGAGGCACCGGTTCCTTCTGCCGGGCGCTGTTCGCTCGACGGGATCTCGCGGTTCTCCTGGTTATCCAGCAGGCGGTGCTGGTCTCACTCGGCAGCGTGGTAATCGGATCGAACATGTACTCGGGCCTGCGGCAGCACCTCTATGTGGTTCCGGCCATGGCGATCCTGGCCGGATTCGGGGGCTGGCGCCTGTGGGAATATCTGGAGCGCCGTGACGTGAATGCGAGCTGGCGCCGGGGAGCACTGGCCGGACTGCTCTGTGCCGCCCTGGTCATCCCCATGGCCGAACAGACACTGCTTTTTCCCTACAACTACACCTACGTCAACCCGATCGCGGGAATTGGCGGCGTGAACGGCCGGTGGGAGAGCGACTACTGGTGGGCGAGCTCCAGGGAGGCCCTCAAGCGCGTTCCCGCCGGCGAAGACGTGCGCTGCGGCTCACGACTCGATGCTGACAACACCCCCGGCAAAGGCTTCGGCTCGACGGGGTGTCTCTTCTCAAACCAGTTCGCCCCATATGTCGACGAGCAGGGGCAGGAGGCCGAGGAGACTCCCGTGAAACCCGACGTGGACTGGACGATCAGCCGCAGCAGGGCCGGCGCAGAACCCCCCGATTTCTGCCGGAGCCAGGACAACGTGACCAGATGGCTCAGGGGCGAATCCGTGTTGATGTCCTGGCTACTTCTGTGTGATCGTTCCGGCCCTGGGCGGAGCGTAGCCGGCGAATAGGCCTCCTCCGGCCCGAATGCAGCTTGTTAGGCTTCCCGCCGTGGAATCCTCCGCGAACAGCACCCCTACCCACCCGCTCGAGTGTGACCCGGCCGGGGCCGCCACCCTGGTCGAGGCCGGAGCGAGGCTGATCGACGTCCGGGCCGCGCACGAGTTCGAGGCCGGGCGGATACCGGGGGCCGGGCGGATCGGCCTGGAGGAACTTTCCGGGCGGCGCGATGAACTCGACCGGGACCGGCCGGTTCTCTTCTACTGCCGAGTCGGCAACCGCTCCCTGATGGCAGCCGAGGCGTTCAGCCAGGCCGGCCTCGAAACGGCATCGCTGGCCGGGGGGATGGAGGCCTGGCTGAATGACGGCCGGGCGATCGAGCCGCAGGACGGCTACGTGGCCGAACCGGGTCGCGCAGCGGCCATTCTGGAGTCCAGGGCCAGAGCCGCATCGAAGTAGCCGGGGTCGCTCGACGTGCGAACCCGGGCCGCCTCGGATTCAAATACCTGAAATCCAGTCAGGTTTTACACCTTTTGCTACGATTCCTCGCGCGATCACCGGTCAGCTCGCCCGAGAGCCCGCTGACCCGAACCACCCAGGAGGAACCTCCCGATGGAGCCCACCACGGCCCCAGCCAAACCGAAGCCGAAACCGCTCGCCAAGCCGGGCGACAAAGGCGTCGAGCAGGAAGACGGCAAGGTCCAGAAGGGCAAGGGCCGGCTCGGGTCGCTGGCCAACCCGGAGACCTACGACAACGTCCCTGGTCACGTGATCCCGATCATCGAGAGCGAATTCGACGATTTCGGGACCGAGGCCGGCCAGTTCCTCGACGGCCAGACTCCGGAAGACCAGTTCATCGGCTTCCGGCTGAAACAGGGCGTCTACGGGCAGCGCCAGCCCGGCGTGCAGATGATCCGGGTCAAGCTGCCGTTCGGTGGTGTGACGCCGGACCAGATGGACGCCTTCGCCGAGGTGGTGGAGACCTACGCCCCTCTCGGCAAGGGCCACATCACCACCCGCCAGAACATCCAGATCCACCACGTTCCTCTGGACCAGATGGTCCACATGCTGCGCGACCTGGCGCCCAGCGGACTCTCTTCCCGCGAGGGATGCGGCAACACCGTGCGCAACGTGACCGGCGATCCCTGGGCCGGCATCGCGGAGGACGAGATCTTCGACCCGACGACTTACGCCGGCGCCTACACCCGCTATTTCGTCCGCCACCCGACGACCCAGTTGATGCCGCGCAAGATCAAGACCGCGTTCTCCGGCTCGGACGCCGACCGGGCGATCACCGGGATCCACGACATCGCTTTCATCAGCCGGATAAGGGACGGGGTCAAGGGATTCGAGCTGAGGGTCGGCGGCGGAACCTCGATCATGCCCAGGGTCGCCCCGACCATCTACGACTTCGTCGAGGCCGACAACGGCGAGTTCCTCAAGGTCGCCGAGGCGATTCTCCGGGTGTACGACCGGCAGGCCTGGCTGCGGCCCAACCGGGCACGGGCCCGGATCAAGGTGCTGGTCGACAAGGTCGGGGTCGATGAAGTCCGGCGCATGGTCGACCGCGAGCTCGAGGGCGACTGGGTTTCCGATCGGGACTTCACGATCGACCACATGCGCTTTGACGTCGACGAGCAGGACTCTGCTGCCGGAGCCGAAGTCGCCGACCGCGTCGCCCGACGGCGACCGGGCCGAGTTCGACCGTATTCCTCGAGGCGAACACCTCCGGGCAGCGCCAGGAGGGCTTCCGCGCGGTCGAGGTCAAGGTGGTCCGTGGCGATCTGACCCCGGAGCAGTTCCGCGGTCTCGGCCAGATCATGCGTGAGTACACCGGCGGCTTCGCCCGGATGACCGTCCAGCAGAACATCGTGCTCCGCTGGGTGCGGGAAGAGACGCTCTACGACGTCTGGCTGCGCCTCAAAGAACTGGATCTGGGCGATCTCGGGCCGCGCCGGATCACCGACGTGGTCAGCTGCCCCGGAACCGACAGCTCGCAAGATGGGCATCACCAGCTCGATGGGGCTGAACGAGGCGGTACAGGAGAAGGTGACGGGCATGAACATCACCGATCCCCTGACCCGCGAGATAAACATCAAGATGAGCGGCTGCCCGAACGGCTGCAGCCAGCACCACATCGCCAACATCGGCTTCTATGGTGCTTCGATCAAGGTCGGGGGCCGCACCATGCCGGCCTACGTTGCCCATCTCGGCGGCAAGTACACCGAGGGCGACACGATCTACGGCGCCCGGCTCAAGGTCAGGTTGCCGGCCAGGCGCGTGCCGGAGGCGGTCGAACGCTGGATCAGGTCTGTATGAGTCCGAGCGCGAAGACGGCGAGGTGTTCAATGCCTTCGTCGAAAGGGTGGGCACGACCCGCATGGAAGATGAGGTCAGGCAACTCGCCATGCCGGTCGACTTCGAACTCGACACAATGCAGCAGTTCATCGACTGGAACCGCTCCGATCCCTATGTCGTCGAGCGCGGCGAAGGCGAGTGCGCCGTCTGATCTCTGCGCCCCGGACGGCCAGTCAGGCAGACAACACGAACCCATGGAACCGACCACCACGACACCCAGACCCGAGCAGGACCGGCAGCGATTCGACGCCGAGGCCGTCGCCGCCGAGCTCGAGCCGCTGAGCGCTTCCGAGGTGCTCAAGTGGGCCTTCGACCAGTTCGGCCAGGACATCTACATCGCCTGCTCGCTCCAGAAGACGAGTTCGGTGATGGTCCACCTGGCAACCGAGATCAACCCGCGGGCCAGGTTCTTCTACCTCGACACCGACGTGCTGTTTCCCGAGACCTACGAAACCAGGGACCGCCTCGCCGAGCGCTTCGGGGTCGAATTCGAGCGCTGGCACAACATCAGCCTCGAGGAGCAGGCCGAAAGCTACGGCGACCGGCTCTGGAAGCGCGATCCCGACGCCTGCTGCCAGTTGCGCAAGGTCGAGCCGATGCGCGAAGCCCTGTCTACCGTAGACTGCTGGATTTCCGGCATCCGTCGCGAAGATTCAAAGACCCGGGCAAGCACTCCGAAGTTCGCCTGGGACAAGCGGTTCAACCTCTGGAAGATCAATCCTCTGGCTGACTGGACCGAGCGGGATGTCTGGAATCACCTGAATGAAAACAACGTTCCTTACAACCCGCTGCATGACCAGGGCTATCCCTCGATCGGGTGCACCCACTGCACCCGGCCGGTGGTCCCCGGTCAGGATTCCCGCGACGGACGCTGGTCCGGCTCGGGCAAGAGCGAGTGCGGGATCAACTGAAGCATCGCTGAGCGGGCCGCACTGCGGAACCGCGTACGGCAGCTGACCTCGGTTACCCTGACCGCTGACCTTTCAACACCCCCAGCCCACAAACCCTTAATACAGACGAGCGAGAACATGACTGAACTCACCCTGACCCTGCACGAACGGCAGACCGCCGATTTCGAGATGATCGGCAACGGCGGCTTCGCCCCGCTGACCGGCTTCCAGGGATCCGAAGACTGGAGCAGCGTCTGCTCCAACATGCGCACCGTCGCCGGTGACTACTGGCCGATCCCGATCACCCTGCCGACCGATCTGGAATGTGAAGTCGGCGACGTTGTGGCGCTCAACTCCGACGAGGGCAAGCACCTGGGAAGCATCACGGTCGAAGAGATCTTCGAGCGGGACGTCGATCGCGAAGCGGTCGAGGTCTACGGAACCGACGACCTCGAGCATCCGGGCGTGGCCGCGATCCACGCTGAGGGCAACCGCTGCATCGCCGGACCGATCAAGGTCGACGCCCTGCCCGACCATGAAGAGGCGTTCATGCGCCGCTACCTGACCCCGGCCGAGTCGAAGCAGGCCTTCGCCGACCGCGGCTGGAAGAAGATCGTCGCGTTCCAGACGCGCAACCCGATCCACCGTGCCCACGAATACCTGACCAAGGCGGCGCTGGAGACCTGCGACGGGCTGTTCATCCACCCGCTGATCGGCAAGACCAAGCCCGGCGACATCCCGGCCGACGTGCGGATGCGCTGCTACGAGGTCCTGATGGAGGACTACTACCCGAACGACCGGGTCATCCTCGGCGTCAAGCCGGCCAAGATGCACTACGCCGGGCCGCGCGAGGCCGTTCTCCACGCGATCGTCCGCCGCAACTACGGCGCGACCCATTTCATCGTCGGCCGCGACCACGCCGGTGCCGGCGACTACTACGGGACGTACGACGCCCAGGAGATCTTTGACACGATCGACACCGACGAGCTCGGTATCGAGCCCCTGATGTTTGAACACACCTTCTGGTGTGACGAATGCGAAGGGCTTGCCTCCGGCAAGACCTGCCCCCACGACAGTGACGCTCACCTGTTTCTGTCGGGCACCAAGGTTCGTGAGATGCTCGGCAACGGCGAAATGCCGCCACCGGAATTCTCCCGCCCCGAGGTCGCCCAGATCCTGATCGACGCTTACAAGGAGGACAACTGAACATGTCAGAAGAAAAGGGATTCACCCTCTGGTTCACCGGGCTCTCCGGAGCCGGCAAGACCACCATTTCCCACATTCTCGCGGATGAGCTCACGGCTCGCGGCTCGAAGCTCGAGATCCTCGACGGAGACATCGTCCGCGAGAACCTCTCGAAGGGCCTCGGCTTCTCGAAAGAGGACCGGGACATCAACATCCGCCGGATCGCGTTCGTGGCCGACCTGCTCTCGCGCAACGGCACCCCGGTGATCACCGCCGCGATCTCCCCCTACCGGGAGATCCGCGACGAGGCACGCGACATGATGGGCGACCGCTTCATCGAGGTCTACATCGAGGCCTCGGTCGACGCCTGCGCCGAGCGTGACGTGAAGGGCCTCTACGCCAAGGCGTTCTCCGGCGAGATCAAGGAGTTCACCGGCGTCTCGGACCCCTACGAAGCTCCCGAGAACGCCGAGGTCGTGGTCAACACGGAAGAGCATGAGCCGGAGGAATCGGCCGCCATCCTGCTGGCCTACCTCGAGGAACGCGAACTGATCCCGGCTGCCGTAACTTCCTGAGGCCGGGACTCCGCCTCCGGACAGAGGAGCACCACCCGAGTTATCCCAGCGGCGGGCCCCAGGGCCCGCCGCTTTTGTATTTTCGAACCATGAGACCCGAACTCGAACGCCAGACCGCACCGGAGGGCACCTCGCCCGGCCGGATACCCGAAATCCTCGACTCCGGGTGGTTCGCCGTCGATCCCTGGTGGGGCAGGATCCAGCCGATCGAAGCTGCATCCCGGCCTGAGGACGTTAGGTGAGCTCGAAGTGATCGACCACATCGAATCCGGTGGCGCCCTGGTCGACACCCGCCGGCCCGAATACGTGGAGGCCAGCGGCACCCTCCCGGGGGCCCGGGCAATTCATTGGCGGCAGATCGGGGAGCGGATCGACGAGATCGACCCGGAACGGCTCACCGTCCTCTTCTGCAACGGGCCGCAGTGCACGGCGACCCCGCGGGCGATCAAGATCCTGCTCGAAATGGGCCGGGACCCGGCCGGCCTGGGCTTCTACCGGGGCGGCATCCGCGACTGGATCACGCTCGGGCTGACGACGGTCGCGCCCGTGCCGTAGCCCCGGCCAGGCGGACGGCACCACGCCCCTCCGGTCGGTGGGCGCCGGTCACGCCGATCCGGTCGAGGTCGGCCGGTGTCCGCCGCCCTCAGGGCCGGGCCGGGACCTCGGGCTCTCCCAGATCGTAGGTCTGGTAGGCGCCGAAGCGACGGAAAGTCTTGTGGGTCGGACCGTGGTAGTCGGAAGACGCGGTCGCGGCGATCCCCAGCTCGCGGGCGAGCCCGAGCAGGTGCCCGGTCTGCTCACGGGTGTGTGACGGATAGAACACCTCGATCCCGCCGATGTCGAGCGCCCGGACGAGTCGCTCGACCTTCGCCGGTTCCTTGACGTCCCAGTACGGGTGGGCCAGCACGGGGACGCCGCCGGCCTCCCGGATCACGTCACATGCCTGCCCTGCGCTCGGCCACTTGCGTGAGACGAATGCCTTGGCACCGGGAACGAGGTATTCCTCGAAGAAAGGGCCCATGTTTTCCGCGGCCCCGGCGGCGTGGGCGATGTGGGGCCGGCCGATCGAATCGGCCGATCCCGCTTCCCGTTTGGCGTCTTCGAGGGTGATGTCGAAACCGAAGCCGCGCAGGTTCTCGACGATCTCCGCGGCCCGCTCGACCCGCTCCTGCTGGGCCCGCTCACAGGCCGGCTCCATCTTCTCGAGATCGATCCAGTAGCCGCAGATATGAAGGTCCTCGGCGTACTCGTGAACCGAAGACATCTCGATCGCCGGCACGATCTCGACCCCGAGCCGCTCGCCCGCCTCGATCGCGTCGGGGACGCCCGCCACGCCGTCATGATCGGTCAGGGCGAGTACCTCGACTCCGGCCTCGGCGGCCTTCTCGACCACCTCCGCCGGTGGCAGCTGGCCGTCGGAAACGGTGGAGTGACTCTGGAGTTCGATCATCGTGCGGGGAGGATAGCCGGGGCAAGGACGGGCAGCGCCCGCCCCGGCCGCGCCAGCGGGCCGCCATCTGCGCGGCGACGCAAATAGACTGCGACGAATGTTCGAGAAGGTTCTCATCGCAAACCGAGGCGAGATCGCTATCCGTGTCGCCCGCGCCCTGAAGGAGATGGAGATCACCTCGGTCGCGGTCTACTCCGAGGCCGACCGGGACGCACCCCATGTGGAGGAGTGCGACGAAGCCTTTCTCATCGGGCCGCCGGTCGCGGCTGAAAGCTACCTGTCGATCGAGAAGATCCTGGGAGCGGCCCGTGAGTCCGGAGCCGAGGCGATTCACCCCGGCTACGGGTTCCTCGCCGAGAACGCCGAATTCGCCCGGGCCTGCGACGAGGCCGGTTTCGTCTTCATCGGGCCCCCGGCCGGCGCGATCGACGCAATGGGCTCCAAGACCCGGGCGCGCGAGATCATGGATGAAGCCGGGGTTCCGATCGTGCCGGGGGCGACCGAGCCGGCGGCCGACCTTGAAGAGGCCAGGGGACAGGCCGACGAGGCCGGCTACCCGGTCGCCTGCAAGGCGGTCGGTGGCGGTGGCGGCAAGGGCTTTCGCGTCGCACTCACCGCCGATGATCTCGAAGAGGCGTTCGAGGGGGCGGCCCGTGAGGGAGAGAAGTTCTTCTCCGACGACCGGGTCTACGTCGAGCGCTACCTGGAAGACCCGCGTCATGTGGAAGTCCAGGTCCTGGCCGACCACCACGGCAACGTGATCCACCTGGGCGAGCGGGACTGCTCGATCCAGCGGCGTCACCAGAAACTGATCGAAGAGTCCCCCGGTCCTCACGTTGACGACGAGATGCGCGAACGGATCGGCAAGATCGCGACCGATGCCGCCAGGGCGGTCGGGTACTTCTCGGCCGGAACGGTCGAGGAAATGCAGTCCGGTTCGGACTACTTCTTCCTCGAGATGAACACCCGGGTCCAGGTCGAGCACTGCGTGACAGAGATGGTCACCGGGATCGACATCGTGCGCGAGCAGATCAAGATCGCCGCCGGAGAAGAGCTCTCGATCTCCCAGGAAGAGGTCAGCATGACCGGACACGCGATCGAGTGCCGGATCAACGCCGAGAAGGCCGACAAGAACTTCGCTCCGGCACCCGGCCTGATCACCTCCTACCGGGAGCCGTCGGGTCCCGGCGTCCGGGTCGACTCCGGCGTGGTCGCCGGGTCGGAAGTGACCCCGATGTACGACCCGATGGTCGCCAAGCTGATCGTCTGGGACAGCGACCGCAAGACCGCCACCCGGAGGATGATTCGGGCCCTCGACGAATACCAGATCGGTGGCCTTTCGACCCTGATCCCGTTCCACAGGAAGATCCTGGCGACCGAGCAGTGGGACCGCGGAGAGACCTGCCGTGAACTGACCGCCGACAAGAAATGGCTGAAGACCACAGCTCCCCCGGCCGAAGACAACCTGTCCGCCGACGAGGAGGGCGGGCCGGAAAAGGTGGCGCGCGACTACCTGGTCGAGGTTTCCGGCAAGCGGTTCGACGTGAAAGTGATCGGCGAGGCCTCCGGAGTGGTCGCCGCGGCCGGCCCCGCCGGGAACGGCCGCCCGGCCAAACGGGAGCGCAAATCAGGCGGTGGTGGCGGTGGCGGACCCATACTTGCCTCACCTCTGCAGGGATCGGTTTTCAAGGTCGAGGTCGAATCGGGAGCCGAGGTCGCCGAGGGGGACCTGATCTGCGTGATCGAAGCGATGAAGATGGAAAACGAGATCACCGCCCACCGGGCGGGAAAGATCACGGACCTGCCGATCTCGGTCGGCGACGCGGTGGCCAGCGGCGACCCGCTGGTTACCATCGAGTAACATCTCGCGGCCCGATGCCGCCCGCGGGCCGCTGTTCGCATATCGGTGACTGCCCACGTGGCCGGTGACAGAGAGGAACACCAGTAGTGAGATTTTTCGCATACCTTGACCCCGGCAGCGCCAGTGCGCTGCTCGCCGCGGTTCTTGCCGGCATCGCCGGGATCGGCGCCGCCCTCCGGACCTACGGAAAGAATTTCCTCGACAAGCTGATGTTCTGGAAGAAGAGCGAGTCCGACGACGGGACGACGGCCGGAGCGGACCGGCCGGAAGACGAGCCCTCATCGCCAGAAACGACCCCGGCCGAGTCCGCTGAGCCGGCCGAGCCGGCCGCCACGCCGCCTGCCGGCGACCGGCCGCCCGAGCAGTAGCCGCCTTGTCGGGAGCGGAGCCCGGGTCTTTCCGGGATCGCGACAGCCGGGTCGTCGTCACCGACGACGCCGTCCTGCGGGCGCTCAGCCCGGAGGGGGCCGCGGACTGGGACGCACTGAGCTCGAGCCCGCTGCTCGATCGACTGATGGAAGCCGGCGACCTGGTCGAAACCGAAGAAGTCGGCCTGGACTCCCTGGAACTGCGCGGATCACAGGGCGAGCCGGGCGGCCTGCTGCCGACCGGGATCGAACGGGTGCTCGAACACGAACGGATCCCGTTCGTCTCCTACCCGTACGAGTGGACGTTTTCGATGCTCCAGGATGCAGCTCTGCTCCAGCTCGATCTCGGCATCGCCGCGATCGAAGAGGGGCTCTCGCTGAAGGACGCCACCCCCTACAACGTCCAGTTCCGGGGATCGAGCCCGGTCTTCATAGACGTCGGCTCGTTCGAGACCCTGCCGGAAGGAAAGCCGTGGGTCGGCTACCGCCAGTTCTGCATGCTCTATCTCTACCCACTGCTGTTCCAGGCACACCGCGACCTGCCGTTCCAGCCCTGGCTGCGCGGCTCGATCGACGGGATCGCCCCGATCGACGCAATCAAGGTCTTCTCGCTCCGCGACCGGTTGCGTCGGGGCGTCTTCCTCCACGCCTCGCTTCACGCCCGTCTCGACCGGCGTGCCAACCGCTCCGGGCCGGGCGATGCCGCCAGGAACCGCAAGCAGCGGACTGTCAAGCCGGAGGCGGTCAAGGCCCACATGGCGAGCATGAAGCGCCTGGTCGCCAAGCTCCGCTGGAAATCAGGTGAGACCGCCTGGAGCGGATATCGGCTGGACAACACCTACAGCGACGAGGACGACCGCCGCAAGCAGGCCTTCGTCGCCGAGGTGGTGGCGGCCGAGCGGCCCGGCCTGACCTGGGACATGGGCTGCAACGACGGCGCCTACTCGCGGATCGCCGCCGAGCATTCGGACCGGGTGATCGCGTTCGACTTCGACCACGCCACGGTCGAGGCGCTCTACCGCTCACTTCGGGACGAGCGGGACGACAGGATTCTGCCACTGGTCGCCGATCTCGCCGATCCCTCGCCGGCGCTCGGCTGGCGCGGCCTGGAGCGGAAGACCCTGGCCGACCGCGGCGCCCCCGGCCTGATGCTCGCGCTGGCCCTGATCCACCACGTCTCGATCTCGGCCAACATCCCGGTGGCCGATTTCCTCGACTGGATCGGCGACCTCGGATCGACCCTGGTGATCGAGTTCCCCAAACGTGACGACCCGATGGTCCAGGCGCTGCTGGCCAACAAGGAGGAGGGAGCGAATCCCGACTACAGCCTCGCCTTCTTCGAGCGCCGGCTCGAGCAACGGTTCGATGTCGAGCGGCGCGAGGAGCTCCCCTCGGGCGACCGCGTGCTCTACCTGGCCCGACCGCGGTAGGCCAGCCGGGTGAGCCGGGTCGGAGCTACCCCGGCTGGGGCCAGCGTTCGGCCTCGGCGCGACACTCGGCCGCCTTGCACGCCCGGAGCCGCTCGAGCTCCCGGTTCAGGTAGCGCTTGACTTTCAGGAAACGGTCGTCCTTGATCCGGTTGTGGAGTTCTCCCGGATCGCGGGTCAGCATGTACAGCTCCCGGCCGCCCTGCTCGTACTCGACGTACTTGTAGGGGCCGAGCCGGATACCGATGTAATTCTGGTTCTCGGCCTTGGCCGAACTGCGGGCACCACCGGACTTCGTCTCCGGCACAAGCGGCTCGTCGGGGTAATCGCCCGGGATCAGCCGGGTCGCACCCTGGTAGCTCGACAGCAGGATCGGGCGACGGCTCCTCTTTCCCGGCTTCTTCCAGAACCGGACCATCGCCCGGCCGTCCATCCGTCTGGCGGCCCGGGCTCCGGCCAGCCTGAGCACGGTCGGGGCGATGTCCTGGTTGGCGACCAGCTCCCGGCTGGTCGAACCCGGCTTGATCCCGGGGCCGCGGATCACCATCGGCACCCTGACTGCAGGCTCGTATGGAAGGAGCTTGCCCCGGCTGAAGCGATGCTGACCGAGGAAGAACCCGTTGTCCGAAGTGAAGATGATGTAGGTCTCACTCAGCTTGCCCGCGTCACGCAGCGCGTCGACGATCCACCTGACCCCGTCGTCGACCGAACGCAGCGCCTCGATGCCCTTCTGGTTCTCCGCAGTCATCTGGGTTACCTCGTTGCGGGTCAGCGGCGGTGTCTGGTCCCTCAGGAACCAGGGCTTGTCGGAAACGTCCTTTTCGTTGAATCCCGGCGGCCGCGGGGTCGGGTCGTTCAGAGCCGTGTCGTAGTGGCGGACGGCCGGCTCGGGGCCGATCGGCGGGCGCGAGTCGCCATGCGGGGTGTGGTAGTCGATCTGCAGGTAGAACGGTTTCGCCCCGGACCCGCGTATCTCCTCAGCCGCCTGAAGGCTCATCGAGTCGGTGTGGTAATTGCAGACTGGGAGACCGAGGCCGGGACAGCCGACCGGGTCCTTGCCGCCCAGCTGGTCATACCAGGGCCACCCGAGACGCTCGGTTATCTCACCGTCGCGGTTCTGCCGGTAGCCGTAGAACTCGCGGGTCGAGTTGTCGGTGGCGTCGCTCACCCAGCGATTCCACCCCGGTGGAACGACGGTCTCCGCCGGGTCGTCCGGCCCTCCGTACTGGTTCATGAACTTGCCGAAGTGCGAGGTGCGGTAGCCGGCCCGCTGAAGCCAGACCGCGAGGTTCTCGTCGTAGATCCCGTTGTTCCGGTAGGCATCCCAGCCGCCACGCGGACCGCCTATCCGGATCACTCCCGTGTTCTGCGCGTAGCGGCCGCTCAGGAGTGTCGCCCGCGACGGAGCGCAGAGCGGGAAAGGCGTCAGGTAGTTGGAAAAGCGGATCCCCTGGTTGCGGACCAGCCTCATCGTGTTCGGCATGATCTGGCGGTCGCGGTTGTAAAAATCCCGCCAGGTCGCATTGAACTGCTCGATCGGCTGGTCGTCGGTCTGGATCACAACCACGTTGGGACGGGTCGCGGCCTGAACCGGCGCGGCAGGATTCAGGATCGCGACCAGGCCCGCGGCGAGAGCGGCACCGGTCCACAGGCGCAGCACCCTGGCCCTCACGGCAAGTTTGTTGACCATCTCTTTGCGTTTCGTAAGCAAGAGGCTTCAACAGGTTAACTGCCCAAAAACCGATTAGCTGCGGCGGCAGCGCAACTTTCGCGGTCCTGAACGGTCTATGTCGCAGTCCCCTGACCGGCTCTCCGGCGGAGGATTCTGTCAATATTCGGGTCTGCCCGATCTGAGCGGGGACGCCGCCGCACAGTTGCCGGTCGCCCCAGATTCAGTTAGGTTCGGGCGTAGCGACAATCAACAGGGAAGACGTTTGCAAATCTTGACCAAATCAACCAAAACTCTGGCGATGTCGGTCGGCCTGTCGGTCGTCCTCATTGTCGGAATCGCGATCATCCAGATCGGCAACGACGCCTCTTCCGGCGACGGCGACGGCGGCTCCGGAAGCCTGGCGAAGGCGGCCGTGCCAAGCTCCAAGCAGGGTCCCTACCGCACCCGTCCCGATCTCGATCCGCCGAAGATGACTGTCAAGACGCTGGCTCCGGGGGCCAGCGACAGAAGATCTTCGTCGGCTCGAAGGTGGCCGGCGCGGCGATCTACGACGACCGGGGCGAGCCGATCTGGTTCCTGCCCTCCCGCAGCATGGATTTCCGGACCCAGAAGTACCGCGGCAGGAGCGTACTGACCTGGTTTCAGGCCCCGACAAAGGGGTCCGGCCTGAAGCGCAACACCTACATGATCGCCAACCGTCACTACAAGGTGATCAAGAAGGTCTACCCGGCTCACGGCCACGGGGCCGACTCGCACGAGTTCCGGCTGACCCGGCGCAATACGGCCTTCGTCACCGCCTACAACTCCACCCGCGCCAACCTGAGCTCGATCGGCGGGCCGAGAAGCGGCCCGGTCAGTGAATCGGTGGCGCAGGAGGTCGATGTCAAGACCGGCCGCCTGCTCTGGGAATGGCACAGTCTCAACCACGTGCCGATCAGGGACACATTCGTCAACAAGTCCCGCCGTCCCGGCGAGCCGATCGACTACTTCCACATCAACTCGGTGGAGGGAACGCCGGACGGCAACATCCTGATCTCCGGCCGCGGAACGCAACGCTATCTACAAGGTCAGCCGTAAGACCGGCCGGATAATCTGGACCCTCGGCGGAAAGCGCAGCGATTTCAAGATGGGCAAGGGCACGGTCTTCCGCCAGCAGCACGACGCCCGCCTGCTGCCCGGAGGCCGGGTCTCGCTCTTCGACAACACCACCTCCCCGACCACGACGAAGAAGCCACGCAAGCAGTCGCGCGGCCTGGTGCTCAAGCTGAACTTCAAGAAGATGACCGCAAAGGTCGACGACGAATTCTACAACCCGCAAAGCCGCTCTCGACCGAGCAGGCAAACGTCCAGGAGCTGAAGGACGGCAATTTCTTCGTCGGCTGGGGGGGCGTTCCGCTGATCAGCGAATACCGGCCGAGCGGCAAGATCGTGTTCGACGCCAAGCTCGAGGGGATCAACTCGTTCTACCGCGCCTACAGGCAGCCCTGGTCCGGCAAGGCCCCGGGCAAGGTCGCGCTGGTCGCCCAGGGCGTGGAGCCGGGCAAGACCAAGCTCTGGATCAGCTGGAACGGCGATTCGAGCGTGCGCGACTGGCAGGTATACGCCGGCAACGGCAAGAACTCGCTCAGCAAGGCCGGGCTGAGGGAGCGGGACGGATCGAGACCGTGACCGCGATCCCGCAGGACGCCGCCTACGTGCAGGTGAGGGGCCTCAACGCCAACGGCAAGGCGATCGGCTCCTCGCGCACGCTCAAGGTCCGCTGAGCCGCCAGGCCAGGAGCCGGCCGATCAGAGAGCCGGCTCGGGCCAGGGCGGGAGCTGCTGCCGGCACTGATTGCCGTGACAGTCGCTGACCTGGTCGAGATGTGAGCTCATGTACTGAAGCACCCCGGCGTAGGCCGGATCGGCGGCGACGTTCCTGATCTCCCAGGGATCGCGCTCGAGGTCATACAGCTCGACCTCGTCGTTCCGGTAGCGGACGAACTTGTAGGGACCGACCCGGAAGGCGAAATAGCGGAGAGCCGGGGCCTTGACCGAGATGGCGGCATCCGTCTCCTGGACCGGGGTGGCGAGAGAGATCCCGATTGGCCTGCTGCTGCTCAGGTCCGGGTCGCGCCAGTAGTTGCGCAGCGAGCGGCCGTCCACCTTGTAACCGGGCTTCGCGCCGGCCAGCTTGAGCACCGTGGCGGGCACGTCGATGTTGCCGGTCACCTCATCCGACTTCCCCCTGGCCGGCACGTCCGGACCGCGGACCGCCATCGCTACCTTCGAAGAAGCCTCGTAGGGCAGGAACTTGCCGGAGGTGAAGCGCTGCTCGCCGAAGAAATAGCCGTGGTCGGAGAGGAAGAAGATATAGGTGTTGTCCAACTGGCCGGTCTTTTTCAGAGCCTTGACGATCTCGCCGACGCCGTCGTCGACAGAGCGCAGCGACTCCAGGTAGCGGCGGTAATAGCCGGTCAGGTTCGAGACCTGGGTGCCCCCCAGCCGCTGAGATGCCGCGGCCTGGATCGAAGCCGGCTTGTCGCTGAAATCGAATTCGTTGAAGCTGGGAGGTTTGGGCAGCGGCGTCCTGGCGGCCGATCCACGGTGCCGGGTCGCCGGCTGGGGTCCCTTCGGCTCCCGGATATCGCCGTGGGGGGCCTGATAATCGACCTGGAGGAAGAATGGTGAATCGTTACGGCGCCTCACCTCCTTGACCGCGGCCCGGGTCATCACGTCGTTCAGGTAAGTGCACTTCTTGCGGTGGTCCTGTTTCGCCAGGGACTCGGCGGTGCACTTCCGGGAGTCCACGGTCCTGCCGCGCGAGCGATAGTCGGGATTGCCGATCGGGCCGATCGCGTAACCGTTGTCATTCACCCGGTAGCCGTAATAACGGGTACCCGGCGCAAACGCGGTGGTGAACCAGCGGTTCCAGCCGAGCGGGACCGTCTGGTCGACCCGGCCGGCTACGTCGTCGAAATAGTCATTGATGAACTTGCCGAAATGGGAGGTGCGGTAGCCGGCCTCCTGGAGCGCGACCGGCACGTTTTCCTCGGAGATCGGCAGGTTCTGCCAGCCGGTCCAGCCGCCGAATGCGCCTTCGTTGGAGACCAGGCCGCTGTTGTGCGGGTACTGCCCGGAGAGCAGCGATGCCCGCGAGGGTGAGCAGACCGGGGAAGTCGCGTAGTAATTCCTGAACTCGGTTCCGGCCCGAACGACCTCCCGGAGTGTGTTCGGCATCACCTTCTTGTAGCCGCCCGCCTTGCCGCGGTAGCTCGCCTTCATCGTCCTGGCGCTCTGGTCATCGGTCTCGATGACCACGATGTTGGGACGCTCGGCCCTGGCGGCCGAGGGCTCCCGGCCGATCGCGGCAGCAAGCGGCAGAACCGCGATCGCGGCACCGAACAGCATGCGGCTGATCTGTCTCCGGGGAATGGTCAAGTGGTTGATACTTCGACTGGCGGCGGAATCCTGTACTGAAACCGCCGATTCAGCCACTTGTTGCGGTTTTTCCTGCCCCCTCGCCTTGGCCAGCGGCTCTCCGGGCCACTCCCGACCAATAGACTCGCCACCCCGTGAGCGACTCAGCAAAGGCAGGCACACCGCTGCCGCGGCCGTCCCTGTTGATGGGGGCCGCGCACCTCAGCGCAGTCTGGGCACTCGCCTTCCTGCAGCCGATGCTGTCGCTGCTCGGTGAGAACCCGGAGTTCTTTGTCGCCCGGGGCAATACGACCGGCCAGATAGTGATCTACGCGGTCGCACTGGCCGTGGTCCCGCCGCTGGTCGGCCTTCTGCTGGAGTATCTCGCCCGGCTGGTCAGCGACGACCTTCGCTGGGCCTGCACCTGCTGCTGATGACGGTGGTCGGAGCCGCCTTCTTCCTTCAACTGATCAAGGAGCAGTTCGGCTGGCCGGCCGGCCTGCTGATCGCCTTTTCGTTCCTGCTCGCAGCCGGTGCCGTTTTCGCCTACTCCCGCTGGCGCTTCCCACGGGCCTTCATGGACATCCTGACCCCGGCCCCGATCGTCATCCTTCTGATCTTCTTCCTTTTCAGCGGCACATCGCGATTGATCCTGCCGCGGGAGCAGCCTGACCCGGTCGACGTGACGATCGGAAATCCGGCGCCGGTGGTCATGGTGATCTTCGACGAGTTCCCCGAGGCTGCGCTGATGACCCCGGACGGCAAGGTGGACGGCAGCCGGTTCCCCGCCTTTGCCGATCTCGCATCAAGCTCCACCTGGTACAAGAACGCCACCGGCGACGCCGCATATACGCCTCTCGCCGTCCCGGCGATTCTGGCCGGCCGCGAGCCCAGCCAGTCGGACCTGCCGATCGCTGCCGACTACCCGAGAACCGTCTTCACCCTGCTCGGCAAGCAGTACGAAATGAACGTGATGGAGGCCGCCACCAAATTGTGCCCCGAGGACCTCTGCCCCGATCCGGCCGCCGACCCCGGCGATGAAGCGACGCTCGGACAGCTCTTCTCCGATCTCGAAGTGGTGTCAAAGCATCTGCTGCTGCCAGACTCGATGCGCCGGAACCTGCCCGACATCTCGACCAACTTCAGCAACTTCACCAACGAATCCGACCCGGAAGACGCCGGCGTAGTCGCCGACCCCGAACCCACCGGCCCGGAAGACGCCGGGGCCGGCCCGACCGGGACCACCGGCGAAACGACACCGGTGCGGACCGGACAGGGCGCGGCCCGGAGGCTGGGCCGGCTGTTCGCCGAGAGCTCGACCGCGGATGAGTTCGATCGCGTGAAGCAGTTCGCCGACTCGCTCGAACCGGGCGGAGGCAAGACGTTCGACCTGATCCACGTTGAAAAACCGCACTATCCCTGGCGGCATATCCCTGACGGCCAGCGATACACCAACCTGTTGAACGAGTGGTCGGGCCTGCTTCCGAACGACGGGCCGTGGCTGGCACCCCCGCACGTCGTCGACATCGCCCTACAGCGCCACCTGCTCGAGGTCGGGTACACCGACACCCTGCTCGGCCTGATCACCTCACGGCTCAAGAAGGCCGGCCTGTGGAAGAAGTCGCTGATCGTGGTCGCCGCCGACCACGGCGCCGGCTTCCTCTCCCAGGTGCCGCGGCGCGCGCCCGACCCCCGCAATATCGGGGAGATCGGGTCGATTCCGCTGTTCATCAAGCAGCCCGGCCAGACCACCCCGGATGCCGTCAGCGAACACGTCTGCGCCACCGACATCCTTCCGGCGATAGCCGAAGGGCTGGAGATCGATTACCCGTGGGAGAAGGCGGACTGCCCGGCAGACCGGGTCACCGTGTTGAACTCACCCGAGGGCGAGGCCTCGGTCTCGCTGGAGACGGCTCAGAAGCAGCGCCAGGCCCTGGTCGACCGGATCCAGCGGGTATTCGGAACCGGGCGGGGCTGGGGTCCGACCTACCGCTTCGGTCCGCAGAACCAGCTGATCGGAAAAAGGGTCTCCCGGCTCGACGCGAATCGCCGGCTTACAAAGTACCGCGTGCTGCCGGAGCGGCGAAATGCGGTCAAGAACTACGACCCTTTCGCACCGGCCCTGCTCGGCCTGCTGCAACGGGGGCTGCTCAAACGGTTCGGCGAGGACCGGGTGCTCGCCGTCGCGGTCGATGACCGGATCGTCGCGACCGGCTGGACCTTCAAGGACGGCCTCGGAGAGGGGCCCGGCTACTCGATCCTGCTGCCCCCGGACTCACTCAGGGCAGGCTTCAACAAGGTCGACATATACCTGGTCGAGGACGACGGAAAACGGCTCCAGATCGTCTATTCGGGAGCAGGCCCGTTGCCCGGCCCCACCGGTGGTCCCGGCGCCGACGGAGGGGCTCCCGGCAATGGGCCCTGAGACGCCGCTCCGCCTCGCCGGGCGGGCCGACGTGGCCGTGGTGACCAGGCTGATCGGCGACTTCCGCGACTTCCTGGGAGGGAGCCGGCCGGACAACGCGGCGATCGAGTCCGCTGTGTCAGCGCTGATCGGCGACCCCTCGACCGAATTCCTGCTCGCCGGCGAACCCGAGACCGGCTTTGCCCAGTTGCGCTACCGGCTCTCGGTCTGGACCGGCAACGAAGACGCCTGGCTCGAAGATCTGTTCGTGAAGCCCGACGCCCGTGGTGCCGGTTTCGGCCGGGCCCTGGTCGAGGGATCGGTCGACCGGGCCCGGTCCCGCGGATGCAGCCGGATCCAACTCGACTGCAACCGCGACAACGAGGCCGCGGTCCGTCTCTACGAGTCGATCGGCTTTGCCCCGGTCCACAACCCGCAGAAGTGGGGCGAG
Source organism: uncultured Solirubrobacterales bacterium (assembly GCA_963766115.1). GTDB lineage: Bacteria > Actinomycetota > Thermoleophilia > Solirubrobacterales > 70-9 > 67-14. The sequence goes on along the minus strand of CAVXYR010000004.1, from coordinate 170,833 downwards.
ACTCCCGATCTGTTCTACACCCTGCCGATCGCGGGTTGACCCATTTCAGGCGGGCCGGGCCGGAACCGGATCCCCGGCGGAACACGAACCCCGGCCGGCTCAGGCAAGCGGAAGCAGGTGGGTCAGCTCGCTGGCCGAGATCTGGGTGTTACCGGTCAGCAGCCGGACCCGCTCGATCATCTCCGGTCCTTCCAGCGATTCCCGCAGTTGCTTCCAGCCGATCGCCGGCGGCCCGTCCGTGTCGTCCCGGAGGCGGATTACGTTGACGTGGTTCTCGGCCAGATATGCCTCGCCATCACCGATGAAAGCGGTACGAAGTTCCCCCCGTCCGACCGCCCCCACGACCCGGTTCACCAGCATTGCCGGGCCGAAGCGCGGCTCGCAGCCGGCCACGTAGGCAGGCTTTCCCCGGTCGCGGGCCGAAGACCGTCCCGCGGGAGGACCGAGGTCGTGCGACCAGAACAGGCGAACCGCACCCTGACCGGGAGCATCTTTCAGCTGCTCCCTGTGCTGGTTCCAGACGATCGTTCCGGTGGAGGCCCGGTATCCCAGCTGCCACAGCGTCCGGTGGCTCTCGAACTGCCAGGCCAGCTTTTCGGGCGCATCGGTGAACAGGATCCGGTGAAAACCGGCGCCGGGTGAACCGCGCTCGAACACGAACGGCTCGGTCACGGGTCCCCCGTCCCCGGCGCGTCCGGTCCGGGACGCCCCCGCCCGCTTCTCGAGCACTAACAATTGAACCGCGGTGTTGACGCCCTCGAACCGGTTCGCCCCCTCCAGGACGTCCAGCCTGGTGATCCGGGTCCGCTCTATCAGATGCTCCCTGAGCCGCTCGAAGTAGGCACCGCTGTTCATCGAAGGTGGCACGATGTAGGCCAGCCTGCCGCCCGGCCGGAGCGCATCCAGGCCGGCCTTGAAGAAGAAGGCGAAGATGTTCGCCCGGCCCGAGATGACCTCACCAAACCGTCGCTTCTGGTCGGGGGTCGGCCGGAGCTGGAAGTACGGCGGGTTGCCGACGACCAGGTCGTACCCAGGGTCGTCCGGGGCCGGATCCAGCGCGGAGCGACAGATCAGGTTCGCGTCCGGTACCAGTCTGGCCGCAGCCTCGAGCGCAGAGCGATCGACGTCCCACCCGGTCAACTCGGCGGCCGGTTCCAACTCGTGTACCGCGCGAAGCAGCTCCCCGGTACCCGCCCCGGGGTCGAGCACCCTCATGCCCGACCGGACCGGCAGGCCGTCGAGCAGCGCCCGGGCGACCGGCGCCGGGGTCATGTACTGGCCCAGGCTCTTCCGGGAGCCGGCCGGACGGGATTTCAGCCAGTCACGGCTTGACTTCGAGAGCTCTGGCGGTTCGGGCTGCTGCTGCGCCTGCGGCAACCGACAGACCGCCGGGGCTCAGCCGCCGGCGCCGAGCTTCTTGACGGCGTCACGGAAGGACTTGACCTCGAGCGAAGGCTTCTTGCGACCGGCCAGCTTCTCGCCGTGCCGGTTCACCCAGATCACGGGGACCTTCATCTTCAGTAGCGGAGCCACATCGGTGTCGTAGTTGCAGCCGATGTGAAGCCAGCCCTTCTTGCCACCGATCCGTCGGGCGCACTCCTTGAAATGAACGTCGTCGGGCTTGTAGCTGCGCACCTGCTGCGCGGTGACAACGAGATCGAGCGAGGTGCGGAGGTGACGGCGTGAGATGCCGAGCATCTTGTCGTCGATGTTGGAGATGATGCCGATGTCGTATTTCTTGCCGAGGCGGTCCATCGCGGCGTTCGACTCGCGGAACGGCTTCCAGTAGGCGACGCTGTCGGGCAGGAACTGGGCCCGGGAGGGCTCCACCTCCCATCCGATCTCACCGGCTACCTTGATGATCGTGCGGCGCAGGACCTCTGCGTAGAGTTCGTAGGAGCCGGCCATGATCTCGGCCTGGACCTCGAAGAAGCGGGCCAGGAACGGCTCTGTCTCAAAGCTGAAGCCATCCTTCTCGGCTTCGGCGGCGCAGGCTTCGGCGATGCCCTTCTCCCAGTCGATGAGGGTTCCGTAACAGTCCGTGGTCACCCACTCGATCTTTTTCAGGCTGGGAAGCGGCATGCGCGGCGGCCATTATGTCGGATAGTGTCCGCCCCCGGCTGCGACGTCATCCGGCGCCGGTCGATTTCGCCGCAAAAAGACCCCTAACCGACATGGACCTACTCGAATATCAGGGAAAAGAGCTCTTCGCCCGCCACGGCCTCCCGGTGCCGGAGGGCAGTCACGCGGCGACGGTGGAGGAGGCGGTAGCGGCCTCTGACGACCTGGGGTACCCGGTTGCGGTGAAGGCGCAGGTCCTGATCGGCGGACGCGGAAAGGCCGGCGGGATCAAGCTCGCCACCGACAGCAGCGAGGCCCACGAGCACGCCGGCGACATCATCGGTATGGACATCGTCGGACCGCACGGCGAAGGGCCGTTCCGGGTGAACGAACTCTGGGTCGAGGCCGGGTCGGAAATCGAGGCCGAGTACTACGCCTCGGTCATCCTCGACCGTTCGGCCAAGAAACTGATGATCATGCTCTCCCGCATGGGCGGCATGGACGTCGAGGCAATCGCCGAATCAGATCCCGAAGCCCTGGTCAAACAGCACGTCGACCCGCTCCGGGGGCTCGATCCCGGAACCGCGAAGTCGGTCGTCGAGAAGGCCGGGATTCCGGCTGAATTCGGCGACCAGGTAGCCGGAATCCTGATCAAGCTGGTCGAGGTCGCCCAGGCCGAGGACGCGACCCTGATCGAGATCAACCCGCTGATCGTCAATTCCGACGGCGAGGTCCTCGCGCTGGACTCGAAGACGACGATCGACGACAACGCCCTGTTCCGGCATCCCGATCTGAAGGAGCTCAGCGATTCGCACGTGGACGATCCGCAGGAGGCGATGGCCAAGGAGCGGGGGCTGACCTACGTGAAGCTGGACGGCGACATCGGCGTACTCGGCAACGGAGCGGGGCTCTGCATGTCCACCCTGGACGTGGTCGCCCAGGCCGGAGGCGAGCCGGCCAACTTCCTCGACGCCGGCGGGGGCTCGAAGGCACAGTCGATCATCGACGCTCTCGAAGTGATCACCTCGGACACCAAGGTCAAGGCGATTCTGTTCAACATCTTCGGCGGGATCACCCGCTGCGACGAGGTCGCCAAGGGAATCATCGAGGCGACCGAAAAGACCGGTCTTGACCTTCCCCTCGTGGTCCGGCTCGACGGAACCAACTCGGAGGAGGGCATGGCCCTGCTGGACGAAGCCGGCTACTCGCACCTGCACCACGAATCGACCATGCTCGGCGCCGCCAGGCGCGTGGTCGAGTTGGCCCGGGACGGGGACTGAGCGATGAGCATCATCGTCGACGCCGATACCCGGCTGGTCATCTCGGGGCTGACCGGTCACGAGGGCACTTTCCACGGGCTGAGAAACCGCGACTACGGGACCCAGGTCGTCGCCGGGGTGACCCCGGGGAAGGGCGGCCAGGACGTCGAGGGCATTCCGGTGTTCGACACGATCGCCGAATCGGTCGAGCGCGAGGGCGCCAACACTTCGATGATCTTCGTCCCGGCACGTTTTGCCGGGGACGCGATCAACGAGGCGATCGAGTCCGGAGTGGAAACGGTGATCGCGATCACCGAGGGGATCCCGGTCATGGACATGATGCCGATCTACTGGCGGGCCAGGGAAAAGGACGTCACGCTGATCGGCCCGAACTGTCCCGGGGTGCTATCCCCGGGCAAGGCGAACGTGGGAATCATGCCGGCCCAGTTCTTCGACCCCGGCAGGATCGGGGTCGTCTCGAAGTCGGGAACCCTGACCTACCAGATCGGCAACGAGCTCACCCATGCCGGCGAAGGCAACTCGTCGATCGTCGGCATCGGCGGCGATCCGATCGTCGGCTCCGACTTCATCGACATCCTCACCCTTTACGAAGCCGACCCCGAGACCGACCTGATCGTGATGGTCGGCGAGATCGGCGGCGACGCCGAGGAGCGTGCGGCCGACTTCATCAGCGAGAACATCTCCAAGCCGGTGGTCGCCTACATTGCCGGCTTCACCGCACCACCAGGCAAGCAGATGGGTCACGCCGGTGCGATCATCTCGGGATCGTCGGGGACCGCCAGGGCCAAGCAGGAGGCCCTCGAGGCCAAGGGAGTAAGGGTCGGTGAAAGTCCGACCGAAGCCGCCCGCATCGCGGTCGAGACCCTCGGGGCAGCCTGACCCGGAAACCCCTGTCTGGCGGGGCCCGGCACGACGGTACCGAATCGTCGAGATGACTCCCTTCATGAAGTGAGACCGACCGGTACGCGCTGCTCCGGATCGCCGGCTGAGCCTCGCTATCATCGGCTCCGTTCCCCCTTGAGCCTTCGCCCAATCACCACCGAAAAGACCGACGATGACCGATGTGATCAGCTTTGCCCGCGGTGCCCCGAGTCCCGACCTGATCCCGGTCGAGGCCGTGCGGGCGGCCGCCGCCAAATCGCTCGATGACGACTGGAAGACGGCCCTCTCGTACGGGGTAGGGATCGGCCATCCCGGCCTCTGCCGCTGGATCGCCGACCGGCACGGGATCGACGCCGGCCAGGTGATGGTGACCAACGGATCGCTCGAGGCCGGAGCGATGCTGTTCCAGCATCTGCTCAAGCCGGATGACCGGGTTATCGTTGAGCAGCCGTCCTACGACCGCACCCTGCTGCTGCTCGAGCAACTCGGAATCGAGTTTGTGCCGGTCGCTCTTGAAGCCGACGGAATCGATGTCGACGCGGTCGAGCGGGCGCTCGGGGACGGCCCGGTCAAGCTGGCCCACATCATTCCCAACTTCCACAACCCGGCCGGGTGCACGCTCTCGGCCGAGAAGCGGGACCGCCTGGTCGCCCTTGCCGGCGAGCACGACTTCATGATCTTCGAAGACGACCCCTACCGGGAGCTGCCGTTCGGAGAGGAGCCGCCTCCGACCATGCTCTCGATCGACAAGGCCGACCGGGTGATCCATGCGTCCTCGTTCTCCAAGACAGTCAGCCCCGGGGTCAGGGCCGGTTACCTTGCCGGGCCGACCGACCTGATCGCCGACCTGGCCGAGACTGCCAACGAGACCTACATCTCGCCCAACATGCTGTCCGGCTCGATAGTGCTCGAGTTGTGCGAGTCGGGCGCCCTGGACCGCAACATCGGCGAGGTCAGGATTCACCTGATGGAACGCAGGGACGCCCTGGTCTCGGCCCTCGGCCGACACCTACCCGGGGCCGATTTCGTCCTCCCCGGCGGCGGCTACTTCCTCTGGGCCGACCTCGGACCGGGCTTCGACACCGTGGCGATGGCGAAGTCAGCCAAGGAGGCGGGAGCCCCGTTCCTCCCCGGCACCGCGTTCATGCTCGAAGGGGGAGGCACGAGCATGAGGTTCTCCTTCGCCTCGGTCCCCCCCGAGTTGATGGACGAGGGGCTCAGCCGGATTGCCGCGGCGATCTGATCCGGGCCGCCGGCCCGGTCGGCAGAACCACTCTGCCGGTTCGATCGACAACCGGCCGCGACGCCCGAATCAGGTCCGGCAGTGCGCGACCAGCCAGGGAGTCGAGCGCTCGACCGTCACCACTTCCAGCCGGCTCTCCAGGAAGTCCCTGAACGACCGCGGGTTCCAGTGGTTCACGTGCTCGGGATGGTTGCCCCAGCCCGAGAGGTACTTGCCCCGGGCGAGGCTACCCAGTCTGAACCAGGGCTCCGAGGGAACGGAGAAGATGATGTCTCGGCTGCCGACCCTCGCCAGTTCGGACAGGGCCGGGCCGGGGTCCGGGATGTGCTCCAGCACCTCCAGACAGAGGAGCAGATCGAAGCTGTCGTCCGGGAACGGGAGGTCGAGGATGTCGGCGACCCTGAATTCACCGCCCGGGATGCGCCTCCTGGTGAACTCGACCGATTCTCGGTTCAGATCGACGCCGGTCACCACCGGCGGCAGCAGCGGTGCCAGCCGTTCCAGCGTCTCACCCTCGCCACAGCCCGCGTCGAGCACCGACTCCGGCTCGAGGCCGGTGACCAGAGCGGACACCTTTCCGTAGAAACGGTCGATCAGCCGGCCGACCACCGGGTTCGAGGTCTGAAACTTTTCGTAGTTCGTTGTTTCCATGGCGACGCCGGCTCGGCGCTGGATCAACCGACCCACTCGCGGGTCGTGGGGATCAGCGGCCGTAGCGGTCGGATGAGATGACCAGCTGGTCGGGCAGGGCCGCTCTGGGCGGGGGCGCCGGCTCGGCTTTGACGGTCACCGTCTCGGCCACCGTGCGGCTGATCTCGTGATCGCCGTCCTCGGCCCGGACGACGATCGAGTCGGGCCCGCTTGACGCCACCTTGCCCTCGAGACCGGGTTCGAAGCCGATCTCCTTGAGGTAATGGAGCAGCTCCTCGGCTTCGTTCTCGAACCTGAGGACCATCACGTCCGCGTCGACGTCGACGTCGGCCAGCGGCGCGCCCTCCATCCGGACCCCGTCGATCGGGTGCCCGTGCGGGCAGGTCTTGGCGTCCCCGATCGCGGCCCGCATCCGCTCCTCGAGCACCGGTGACATCGCGTGCTCGAGCCGCTCCGCCTCTTCGTGGACCTCGTCCCAGGGGATCCCCAGCACGTCGGTAAGAAACCGCTCGATCATGCGGTGGCGGCGGGTGATCTGCTCAGCCTCGGCACGACCCTCCTCGGTCAGATGCAGGATCTTGTCGGCGCTCCGGGTGACGTATCCGTCCCGTTCCAGCCGCTTGATCATCTCGTGGACGGTCGGCGGTGAAAGCTGCATCGCCCGGGCGATGTTGGCCCCGGTAATCGGCAGGCCTGCTTCCATCAGCCAGAAAATGGTCTGGAGGTACTCCTCTTCGGCAACGGTTACCTGCTCCTGGGACAACTTCTTCTCCTGGGTCGGTTCACGGGGTTCCGATACTAGATGCTCAGGCCTCGGGCGAGGCGTGCTCAGGACATCAGCGAGGTGATCACGGCCTCGTAGAAACCCTCGCCGTTCCTGCCTTCGGTCAGGCTGACGTTGTCGTAGTCCGACATGGCCGCCCTGAGGCCGGGGTCCTTTTCGGGCCCGTTCGCGACCACGAAGAACCGTCCGACCGAAGTCGCCACCTCGAGATCCTCGACCGAATCACCGATCGCGATGGTCTCCTCCCGGGCGTAGCCGCGGGCCCGGGCGTGAGCCGCGACCGCACCCGACTTGGAGACCCCTTTCGGCACCAGGTGGTAGCAATGGGCGGTCTCGATGCCTTCCATCGGGCGGGTTATCGCCCCGTTGTCAAGCAGCCTGAGGTCACCATGGCCGTTTTCCTCCAGCACCCGGTTGGCCGACGCCGTATCCACCTCGCCGCGGAACAGGTGCGACATCTCACGCTCGAGATGCCAGGGCTCGTGGTACTCGAGCTTTCCGTCGAACGATTCGAAGAGCAGGTCGGGGACTCCCCTTTCCGACATCTGCTCGACCACCGTCCGCTCGGGATCCGGTTCGAATTCACCGGTCATGACCGTGGTCTCCCGGCCGACCGAGAAGGCCGCACCTGCTTCGAAGATGAACGAGTCCTGACCGATGATCCGGGCGTCCTCATGAACCTGGACCCGCCGGCGGCCGGACATGATCACGACCTCCACCCCGGCCCTTGACGCGGCTTCGAGCGCGCGGGCCTGCATCATCGAGAACTTGCCCTCGTGGTCGGTGAACAGCGAGGCACCGAGTCCCAGAAGGGTGCCGTCAAGATCGGTATAAGCGCAGCGCAGGCTCATCCGGCCAGAAGCTACCGACCGGGCCGCTCGAGCGTCCCGCTGAGCCCCTCCGGCATCCCGTACTCCGCCCGCGGCGGCCGGACTTCGAGTTCGGTGATCCTGCTTTCGGCCGGTCGGAGTGACCCCAGGCCGGGCCGGTCGATCCGGGAGAGGGCCTGGCCGAGCGAGGTGACTACTTCGGAGGCCATTCCGCCGAGCGCCGCCAGGGTCTGGTGAGTGTTGCGCTTGGTGCCCAGGCCGACCTGGGCCATCGACTCGAGCCCGATCCGGTCCCAGACCTCGACCAGCATGGCGATCTCGACCCCGTACCCGGTGGTGAACGGGATCCGGTCGAGCAGGTCACGCCGGGCCGCGATCTCGCCGGAAAGCGGCTGGTCGAAGGCGCTCAGTTCCGGGACCATCTGCCGGAGCAGCGGGCGGGCGGTCAGTTCGGTGACCCGGCCTCCCCCGGCCGGCTGCTCGCTCCCCTCCTGCCGGAACGGCCGCCGGTAGCTGCCTTTCACGAACCCGACCTGCGGGTCGACGATCAGCGGACCGAGCAGCCCGGCGACGTAGTGGCGCCCGAAGTCGGCGATGTCGCCGTCGACGAACACCACCAACTCACCCCGCACCGCCTCCAGGGAGCGCCACATCGCGTCGCCTTTGCCCCGGACCGTGCCGAGTCCCGGGACCAGATCGTTCTCCGAAACGACTTCGGCCCCGGCATCGGTAGCCGCCGCCGCGGTACCGTCGGGTGAGTCGGCGTCGACCACGAGGATCTGATCGACCAGCCCGGCGTCGGCGAGGAGCCTGATCTCGCTCACCGTTTGGGCGATCGTCCCGGCGGTGCTCCGGGTGGGGATAACGACCGATACCGGCTCGACGCGCCCGGCCAACAGCCCGGCGACGGGAAAGTCGGTGTGGTCGAAGGTCTTTAGCATCGTCGGGGTGATTGAAGCAGGACCAACCCTACGCACGGCCGGCGGCACCGTCAACCTGGCCGAGCCGGTCGTGGTCGGAGTGGTCAATGCCACGCCCGATTCGTTCTCGGATCGGGGCGACCGATCGACCCAGGGCTCGATCCGCCAGGTCAGCCGCCATCTCGAAGACGGAGCAGAGATCATCGAGATCGGGGGCGAATCGAACGTGACCAACCGGCCGGCCGTCCGGGCCACAACCGAAATCGAACGGATCCTGCCAGTGGTCGAGGCCGCGATCGAAGCCGGGGCGATGGTCTCGATCGATACCTACAAACCGGAAGTCGCCGACGCCGCCCTCGAGGCCGGTGCTTCGATCGTCAATGACATCAGCGGAAGCGAAAGCGCCGCGATGCTGGAGGTTTGCGCCAGCCACCGGGCCGGGATGATCGTGATGCACACCGAGGTCGCGCCCAAGTCCCAACTCTGGGACGAGCAGCTCTACCCGGACGGGGTCACCGCAAGGCAGCTGGCGTTCTTCGAGGCCCGGTTGGCCGCGCTCGAGTCGGCCGGAATCGGTCGTGACCAGGTCGCGATAGACCCCGGGCCGGACTTCGCCAAGACGCCACGCCAGACGGTCGAAGCCCTGGCCGCACTGCCACGTCTGGCGGATCTCGGCTGTCCGATCATGCTGGCAGTCTCGCGAAAGGACTTCATCGGAGCGATCACCGGCCGGGCGCCCGGCGACCGCTCGGGCGGGACTTTCGGCGCGATCGCTGCCGGTCTCGAACTGGGTGGACGGCTGCTCCGGGTCCACGACGTGGCCGGTACCTCGGACTTCCTCAAGGTCTGGCGTGCTCTGAAGGGGATTGACGAAGTGCCCCCACAGCTCAGGATCGCCGAGGAGATCCGCCGCGAGCCCCCAAGGCCGGCTCTTGGCTGAGTCGCTGCTCGCCACGCCGTGGGCGGTCGCGATCGATCCCGCCCGGCGCGACGGGCGAATCCTCGAGACGGAGACCGAGCCGGAGCGGCCGCCGGCCTTCTCGCCGATACCTTCCGGGCTCGCGCCGGGCCTGAAGGAGGCCCTGGTCGACGCCGGGATCGAGCGGTTGTACAGGCATCAGGCCGAGGTCTTCGATGCCTCCCGTACCGGGAACGTGATCATCACCACCGGGACCGCTTCGGGCAAGTCGCTGGCCTTCAACCTGGGGGTGCTCGACACGATCGCGAAGGATCCGAAGGCGCGGGCGCTCTACCTCTATCCGACCAAGGCCCTGGCCCAGGACCAGGCCAGGGCCCTGACCGCGATGCGGGTGCCGGGACTGCGCCCGGCGATCTACGACGGTGACACCCCGAAAGAGGAGCGGCCGCCGATCCGGAGGCGCAGCAACCTGGTCCTGACCAACCCCGACATGCTCCACGTCGGAATCCTTCCGCATCACCGCAACTGGGGCGACTTCCTCAGCAACCTGGACTGGGTCGTGATCGACGAAGCCCACACCTACAGGGGAGTATTCGGCTCGAATGTGGCCAACGTGATCCGGCGACTGCGCCGGATCGCGCGGGCGTACGGCCGGGAACCCCGATTCGTACTCGCCTCGGCGACGATCGCCAATCCGGTCGAGCTGGCCGCGCGTCTGGTGGGCAGCGAGTTCACCCTGGTTGACGATGACACGGCGCCGAGGGTCGGCCGGGAGGTGAACCTGTGGAACCCGCCCCTGACCAACCCGGCGATCGGCGCACGGCGATCGGCGCTGGCCGAGGCCGGCGACCTGCTGGCCGAGCTGGTCAGCCACGAGATCCGGACGATCTGTTTTCTCAAGAGCCGCCGCGGCATCGAGCTGATCCGCAAGTTCGCCGCCGAACGGCTCGAGTCGAAGGGAAAGCCCGGCCTGGCCCGGAAGATCGCCCCCTACCGGGCCGGCTACACCCCTGCCCAGCGAAGGGGGATCGAAGCCGACCTGGTCGCGGGCGAGCTGCTCGGCGTGGTTTCGACCGACGCGCTCGAGCTGGGGATCGACATCGGCGAGCTCGATGCGGCGATCTGCGTCACCTTCCCGGGGACGGTCGCGGGGCTGCGGCAGATGTGGGGAAGGGCCGGCCGGAGGCGCAAAGGTCTGGCCGTCTACATCGCCGGCCAGGACGCGCTCGACCAGTACTTCTGCCGCCACCCGGACGAGTTCCTCGGGCGCCCGGTGGAGGCGGCGATCCTTGACCACCGCTCGACCGAGATCGCAGCCCAGCACCTCGTCGCTGCCGCCTACGAGATGCCGCTGACCACCGAGGACGAGGAGCTGTTCGGCCCCGACCTCGACGACTCGACCGGGCCACTGGTCACCGCGGGAGAGCTCCGCCGTTCCGGTCAGGGCCTGGTCCCGCGACAGCCCGGCTTCGTCGCTGCCTCGGTCTCGCTGCGGTCGAGCTCGGCCCGCTCGATCTCGGTCGTCGACCGGACCTCGGGCGAGGTCATCGGCACGGTCGAGATGGGAAGGGCCTTCACCACGGTTCACCCCGGAGCCATATACATGCATTTCGGGGCGACGTACGAGGTCGAGCAACTCGATCTCGGGGAGGCCCAGGCCGTGGTCCGGCCGTTCGACGACGAGTGGTATACCCGGCCCAAAGTCGAGACCGAGATCTTCATCGACCGGGAGATCGAGACGACCGGGCTCAATGGGGTGAAGCTCCGGTTCGGCGAGGTCTCCGTCTCCGATCAGGTGACCGGCTATCAGCGGATCCTCTCGGCCGACCAGGAGGCGATCGACCTGATCGACCTCGACCTGCCGGTTCAGGAGTTCAGGACGAAGGGGCTCTGGTACACGATGCCGGACCGGATGACCGGCGAACTGCCGCTCAACGCGCTGCTCGGAGCCCTGCACGCCACCGAGCACGCCCAGATCGCCGTGTTGCCGCTGATCGCCATGTGCGACCGCTGGGACATCGGCGGCCTCTCGACCAACCTCCACGCCCAGACCAGCGAGCCGACCATCTTCATCTACGACGGCCACCCCGGCGGGATCGGGATCACCAGGCTCGGCTTCGACGAGTTCCCCCGCCTGGTCACCGACGCCCACAACCTGATCGGCGAGTGTCCCTGCGACGGTGGCTGCCCCTCCTGCGTCCAGAGCCCCAAGTGCGGCAACCTGAACGAGCCGCTGTTCAAGGGCGGCGCACTCGGACTGCTCGGTTCGATGAAGGGCTGACCTTCAGGCCCCGGCGCCGGGCGGGGCGCCTCGACCGTTCTGGTCGCCCGGGCGAGGCCGACTGGCCAACTCAGGTTCAATCACCTACGCTTCGCTTATGGATGTTCGAAGGAGGCCAGACTCCTGGATCGAGAACGCGCCGGAGAAATGCTCGGCAAACCGGTTGATCGCAGCCTCTCCGGGCGAGATCTGGGCTGTGCTTGCTGATCACGAGAAATGGCCCGAATGGTTCGATGCCATCAACGAGGTCACGGTCACCGGCGAGGCCGAAGGAGTGGGTGCGGAGCGCAGCGTACGGCTACCGGGACTGGTGGTGGACGAAGAGATCGTCGCCTGGGACGTGGGTGAGCGTTTCGCCTACCGGGCGACCGGTTTCTCTCGGGGAGCTTTCGAGTCGCTGAACGGTCGGGTGACGATCGAGGACCTCGGTGACGGCCGCTCGCGGGTCAGCTACAACCAGGGCTTCGCCCCGGTCTGGTGGGCCCGGCTGCCGTTCAAACTCGCCCGCGGCAAGCTCGAAAGGGACCTCGGAGAGGCACTGGACAGACTCGCCGCCCGGGTGGAGTAGCCCTCCGGTGAGCCCGGCGGAGTACCACGGCCTGCCCGGGGGAGATTCTCCGTCAGGGCTCCGGAAGCCGCGCGGACTGCGCTGGCCGCTGATCTTTCTGCTGGTCGGTGTGGTTGCGGTTTTCGGGTTGACCGCCTGCGACGGCGGCGATACGGGGCCTCCGGGCGATTCCGGAGCCACGACCTCAAGCGAAGCCGGAGCAGGCAATGGAGCCTCCTACGGGGACCGGATCACAATCGACCGTGCCGGCGAGGCCCTGGTCTGGGGCAAAGGAAAGAGCGCGGTGCTCCTGGCTCATGGTGCGGCGTTCGACGCCGCCAGCTGGCAGCCCCAGGCAGCCCGGATCGCCCGCGCGGGCAATCTCGTGGTTTCACTGGAGGACATCGCCCCCGAGAGCATCCTCGCCGCTGTCGGGTTCCTGCGGGAGGATCGAAGCGCGGCCAGCGTCGCCCTGATCGGCGCCAGCGCCGGGGCCGATGCCTCCCTGCAGGCGCTCGCCATGGACCCGGGCGCCGTCGACCAGCTCATCACCCTCTCGGTGAACTCGACGGCGGACGATCTCGGCGACGAGCCCAAGCTGTTCATCGCCAGCGAAGCCGAGCCGGTTGCCGATCTCTCCACGGAGTTGGCAGCGAGCTCCGAGGGCTCCGGCAACGAGGCGTTGATCCTGCCGGGAAGCGCCCACGCCCAGGCGATCTTCGACGGAGATCAGGCTGACCGGGCCATAAGCGCAATCTTCGACCGGCTCGAGTAAGTGCGCTCGAGTAAGTGCCCCAGGCGATCCAACCGACTCCGGCATCGGCATCTGGTCCGGGTTGGTTGTCCGGGGCCGGCCGGCACCGCTACAGTTGGCTGGAAGGGATGGATCTGAAATGGCCATAGAAACCGACTACCTGGTCATCGGGGCCGGCGCCAGCGGCCTCGCCTTCGCCGACGCTCTGATCTCGGAATCCGACGATGTCGAGGTGACCCTGGTCGACCGGCAGGAGGCTCCCGGGGGCCACTGGCTTCATGCCTACCCGTTTCTCCGCCTGCACTCCCCATCGTCGTACTACGGGGTCAGCTCGATACCCCTCGGTCAGGATCGAATTGACGAGGTGGGATACAACGCCGGCTTTTACGAGCGCGCGACAGGCGAAGAGGTCCTCGAATACTTTGGCGAGGTGGCATCGAGTCTGGAAGGAACCGGGCGAGTAAGCATCCTGACGGCCCACGAATATCTGGCTGAAGGGGCCGACGCCGGGCGCGTCCGTGATCTGAAGTCCGGGGAAGTCCACGACGTCGTGGCACGCCGGAAAGTGGTCGACGCCCGCTACCTCGAAGCGTCGGTCCCCGCCACTCACGTCAGGCCGTTCGAGGTGGCGCCCGACGCACGGGTGGTCCCGGTCAACGACCTGCCGGCCGACGCCGACTCGGTCTCGTCGTTCACGGTGTTCGGCTCGGGCAAGACCGCGGCGGACGCGTGCACGTGGCTGCTGGACAACGGCGTAGAGCCGGATCGGATCCGCTGGGTCCGGCCCAGGGAGATGTGGTTCGACGACCGGACCTTCTTCCAGCCGCTCGACCAGGTGGGCAGCATCATGGCCGGGATCGCGACCGACGCCGAAGCCGCCGCCTCTGCCACCGACCTCGAAGACCTGTTTGATCGCCTCGAGGATTCGGGACGTCTGAACCGCATAGACCGGTCATCGCCGGCGACGATGTACCGCGGCACGATGCTCAGTACCGGCGAACTGGAGGGCCTGCGGCAGATTGAGGACGTAGTCAGACTCGGCTACGTCGAGCGGGTCGAGAGAGACCGCCTGGTGATGACGAACGGCGAGGTCCCTACCCGTGCCGATGTGCTGCATGTGGACTGCACGGCACTGGGGCTCAGCAACGCTCCGGTCAAGCCGATCTTCGAGCCGGGCCGGATCACCCTCCAGTCGGTTCGCCACAACTCGCCGACCTTCAACGCGGCGCTGCTGGGCTTCGTCGAGGCCCATTGGGACGACGACGCCGAGAAGAACAGGCTCTGCCCGCCCAACTTCTTCGCCAGCACGACCGCGGATTGGCCGGGGATGATGACCCGTACCTGGAAGACCGAGCAGAACTGGCTGAGCGAACCCGACCTCATGGGCTGGGTGACCGGAAGCCGGCTCAACCTGCTCGGCGCGCTTCCCGACCACGCCTCCGAGGAACCCGTACAGGCAGCCGTCCAGAGCTACCTCACCCACGTCGATGCCGCGATTGAACGCCTCGAACAGCTGCCTTGACCACCGTCGACCGGAAATTCACCGCCCGATCCGCCCCGCCGACGGGCGCCCGACATTGCACCCGACCGTAGCGAGGCGGTGCTGGCCCGCTTTCCCAAGGCAGCACCGATGGCGAGGCCCGGGATCGAACCGGGGACACCACGATTTTCAGTCGTGTGCTCTACCAACTGAGCTACCTCGCCGGAGCCGACAGGCTATCGGGATTCGTCCCCGAACCAGACCAAGCTGAACCGTCGGGAGACACCAGGGGTCGATCCGGGGAGAGACCGAAGCGGGGATTCCGTCGACGCGATTCCACCGCCCGCTGGTGCGGCGAGTTGGCCGCCCACACCAAGGTGATTGAGTCGCGAGTCCCGGCGAGAGTTCGATGGGCCGTGAAGGATTCGAACCTTCGACCTTGAGATTAAGAGTCTCCTGCTCTACCAACTGAGCTAACGGCCCGGATTCAAGGGACCGGCAGGGCCGGTCACCGCCCCGGGGAGTATAAGTCCGGCTGCGCCCGGGCGTCGCCCAGCGAAATCCATCCGTATCGGCGCTGAGCGCGCGATCCGGGGCTAGGGCTGGGCCTGGCCGGAGTCGAGCGAGCTACCTGAGCCGAGCTGGCCGAGCGGATCCTGAAGCCCGCTTCCGCCGCTCTGCTTGGCCTGCTTCTTTGCCTGGTCGATCGTTTTCCCGATCCGCCTGGCGTCCCTTTCAACCGAATCGAGCTGGGTGTTGATCTGGTTGCGCTCCTGCTCCCCGTTTGCCATCGCCAGAGCGCGTTTGCGCGAGGCCTCGGCGGCCTTGAAGTCCTGCGCGTAGTACTGGTAGGTGGCCAGGGTCACCAGCTGTCCGGTCGGTTCCGGTCCTTCGCCCTTGGCCGCCGCTTTCTCGGCCTCGGAGACGACGAAGGCCTGGGCCTTGGCCGCATCGCTGATGTTGGCCTCGAACTGGGCCACGGTCGAGCCCTGGGAAAGCGAGAAAAGCATCCCTGAGACCAGCTGGGCCACGCCCTGGTCGGGCCGGTTGCCGGTCGTCTTCAGGTAGTCCTGCCAGGCATCGGCGGCGAGGCTGTACTGCTCGGTCGCCTTGTCTCCGACCGTCTGCTGGCCGGTGTCCTGATCGACCTCCACGAGACCGTTACCGGCCGCGATCCGGGCCCGGATGAGCTCCGACTGGGCGTTGGCGTTGTTCGGCTGCGAGGCCACCTTCTCCTCGAGCCGCACGGCCCGCTCCACGCTGAGCTCCGCCGCGTCCTGTGAAACCACGTTGCCTCCACCGCCGAATCCGATCCCGCCGGGCAGCCCGATCACGATCAGGCTGGCCACCATCACCAGGGCGAGCAGCACGTAGATGACCTGGATAACGCGCTTGCGCTTGCCGCGCACGTCGAACAGCATTCTGTGTTCCGGTTCGTTGCTCACTGCTCAATCTTCCTGGATGAAGGTTTCCTCGATCGCGATATCGTCGGTCTCCGGAATGGCAGGCCTGCCGATACCCCGAGCGAGCAAGATACTCAACTCGTACAGCAGGAGGAGCGGGACCATCTCGATCAGCATCGAAATCGGGTCGACTCCGGGCAGCGCCGCGGCCACGACCGCGATGATCAGGTAGGCGTATCGGCGGTTCGAACGGAGCTGCGCGATGGTCAGGATCCGCAGCCTGACCAGGGCCAGGATGATCACCGGGAGCTGGAACACGATCCCGCCGGCGAGCAGCGTGGTGGCAAAGAAGGTGTAGTAGTCCCGGGCCCTCAGCTGGGTCTCGAACTGGGCGCTGTTGAAGCTGAGCAGGAAGTCGGTGGCCGGGGGCATGACCACGAAGTAGGCGAAGATGACCCCGGCGAGAAAGAGTGCCGGGATGGTGATCAGAAGAGGCAGGATCGCGCGGCGCTCGCGCGGCGAGAAGGCCGGCAGGATATAGGCGAACAGCTGGTAGCTGACGAACGGCGCGGCGATGACGATCGCCGCGTAGGCACAGACGGTGACCGTGGTCATGAACGCCTCGGTCGGAGCCAGGACGATGAGCTGGCGATCGGCCGCCGGCAGCGGGTCGGCCGCGATGTCGAGGATCAGGTCGCTCTGCCAGAAGCAGACGGCAAACAGGGCCACCAGGGCGATCAGCGAATAGATGATCCGTGAGCGGAGTTCATCGAGATGGTCGATGAGGCTCAGCTGTTCATCGTGCCGAACAGGCTTCAGCTTGGCCAAGCGGACTGCCTCAGTCGTGCCGCTCGGGTACTACCTCGCCATCAACCGGCTCCGGCGCCGGTTCCTGAGTCGACCCTTCGTCGCTGACCAGCTCGGTCACCTCCGGCTCGACCGGCTCGGGCCCGGTCGCGGCCGGGGCGGTCAGTTCGACCTGGTCGGAGTCGTCGTCGGAGTCGTCGGAATCGACGTCGGTGGCTTCCCCGATCTTGCTCACGCCCTCGCGGAACTCGTTGATCCCCTTGCCCAGCGAACGGCCGAGTTCGGGCAGCCGCTTGGGGCCGAACACGACCAGGGCGATCACCAGGACGATCGCGATTTCCAGGGGGCCGACGTTGGGAAGCACGGGGCAATCTTACCGCTCGGCGCCCAACGGTCCCCCCTTTCGCCGACCTGGGAGCGCTATTTCTCGAAGTTCAGGTAGTAGCGCGATGCGGTCGGTTCGGCCTGGCCCTGGTACTTGGACCGGTTATCCTGATCGCCGTAGGGACGCTCTACCGGATGGTCCATCTGCATGAACGAGATCTGGCCGATCGGCATGCCGTGGTAAATCGTTATCGGCAGGTTGGCGACGTTGGACAACTCCAGGGTCAGGTTTCCCGAGAAACCGGCATCGACGAACCCGGCGGTCGAATGGATCAACAGGCCGAGCCGGCCGAGCGAGCTCTTGCCTTCGAGCCGCGCGACCAGGTTGTCCGGCAGGGTCACCCGTTCCAGCGTCTGACCGAGCACGAACTCGCCGGGGTGGAGGATGAAAGGCTCCTGCTCGCCGGTCTGGACCAGCTCGGTCAGGTCCTCCATAGGCTGACGCACGTCGATGAACGGATAGCGGGAGTTGTTGAACACCCGATAGCGGGAGTCGACCCGGAGATCGACGCTCGACGGCTGCACCAGCTCGGGGTCAAACGGGTCGATCACGATCCGCCCCCCTTCAATCTCTTCCCGGATGGTCCGGTCGCTGAGAACCATGGGCGCGGAGTATTCCAGAACCGGGGCCGGTCGGAACCGCCGCCGGTTCAGCTGTAGCGCAGAACGACTCCGTCGGCGATCAGTTCGAGCAGCCGCCTCTGCTCGTCGTCGAGCCCGGCCGAAACCAGACCGGCCTTGGCCTCGGCGATCAGGCCGGTGGCCCGCTCGCGAACCTCACCGAGCGCTCCGGTGGCCTCGATCCGGTCACAGGCCGCGGCCGCGGAGCTCTCGTCCAGGGAGCGAAGATCGAGACCGGTGAGGCTCCGGTCGGACCTGGCCGCGACGATCAGGGGCAGGGTTACGGTGCCGTCCAGCAGGTCGGTGCCACGCGCCTTGCCGGTTCGCTCCGGCGGCCCGGATATGTCGAGCACGTCGTCAAGCATCTGAAAAGCGAGGCCGATCCGATGCCCGAACAGGCCGATCGCCCCGCCATCTCCAGGATGGGTCGAGGTCCGGCCAAGCAGGCAGGCGGCCTCAAACAGACGACCGGTCTTGAGGCCGCACCGCTCGAGATAGGTCGTCTCGGTCAACTCGAGATCGAACGCTCCCTGACGCTGGAGCAACTCCCCCCTGGCGAGGTCGACCGCCGTCGCGCTGAGCTCGCTCACAGCCCGGGAATCTCCGCCGTCGACCAGCACCCGGAAGGCGGTCGAGAAGAGTTGATCTCCCAGTGAGGTTGCGAGCTCGCGGCCCGAACTGGCATAGACGGTCGGCTGTCCGCGCCGCAGCGGCGCCCGGTCGAGCACGTCGTCGTGTACGAGGCTGGCCATGTGGACCAGTTCGACCGCGACCCCCGAGCGCACTGCGGCCGGCCCGGCATCCGGGCCGGCGCAGAGCAGGACCAACATCGGGCGCATCCGCTTGCCGCCGGCGCTCAGCGTCGCGGCGGCCGCTTCCCCCAGCACTCCCCCCTGGTCGACCGCCTGGACCAGGCCCCGCTCGACCTCTGCCAGGCGCTGTGGCAGCCAGCCACCCGCGGTATCGATTACCGCCGTGACCGGCTCGGGAACGGACCTGCCCGAAGTCACTTGACCGCGGAGTGGAGCGCGATTATCCCGCCCGCCATCAGAGTCCAGCGGACATGCCGGAATCCGGCCGCGTCGAGCTTTTCGGCCAGGGCCCGGGCGTCGGGAAAGCTGCGGACCGATTCCGGCAGGTAAGTGTAGGCGGCGGAATCCCCGGAAAGCCTGCCGATCAGCGGAACGGCGCGGTCAAACCAGAGCCGGAAGAACCCGGCCAGCGGCTGGCGATTCGGCTGGGTGATCTCGAGGATGGCCAGACGGCCGCCGGGAGCCAGCACCCGGTGCAGTCTCCAGGAGACCGCGATCGAGGTCGGCCAGATTCCGCGCGCCGAAGCCGATGGTCAGGGCGTCGAAGCTCTCGCCCGGGTAGGGGAGCTCGAGCGCGTCGGCCCACTCGAACCGGACCTGGCCGACCCCGCGGCCCTCAGCCTTTGCAGCGGCCAGATCCAGCATCGGGTTGGAGAAATCGGCCCCGATCACCTCGCCTTCGGGGCCGACCCGTCGCGCCAGAGCGAGGGCCAGATCACCGGTCCCGCAGCAGAGGTCCAGGGCCTTCTGGCCCGGCTCGAGCCTCGCCCGGTCGGCCGCGCGCTCGCGCCAGGTCTGGTCCAGACCGGCGGTCATCACCCGGTTCATCCGGTCATACACACCGCTGATCCGGTCGAACATCGAATTGACCTGACCGGCGAACTGCCGGTCGCCCCGTTGGGGAGGCGCGCCGGTCACAGGAGCCCCCTAGTCCAGCGAGGAAAGGTAGTCGGCGACCTGGTTGAGGTCTTTCTCACCGAGGTCACGGAAGCCGGGCATGATCCCGGGGCCGATCTCCACCGAACGCTTGATCGCGGCCGGAGGGATCTCCGAGCCGATATGAGTCAGGTCGGGGCCGAGGCCCCCATGGGCTCCGTTCTCTCCGATCGAGTGGCAGGCCAGGCAGCCGGTCTCGGCGACAATCTGTTTGCCCCGCTCGAACCGGGCCGGAGTCTCGAGTTCGATCTCGGTCGGTGAGCCGGCGGTCGCCCCGAGGAAGGTCAGGTAGCCCATCGCGATGATCACCAGGATGCCGGTGATCGTGGCGATCGGGCGGCGCCAGGGAATTCGCTCGGGACCTCGGTCGTAGAACGGCAGCAACAGGAGCAGGACCATCGCGATGGTCGGAATGCCGATCGTCGCCAGCGGAACCAGGGCAGGCGGCTTGATTACCCGCAGCAGTTCGAACAGGTAGAAGAAGTACCACTCGGGCCGCGGTACGTAAGTGGTGGTGGTCGGGTCGGCCTTGGGCCCCTGTTCGGCTCCCATGACCACCGACATCGCGATCAGCACACCGGTGACGATCACCATCATCACGGTGTCCTTCATGATCGCGTAGGGGAAGAACGGCTTGCCCTTCTTCTTCAGGATCTCGTATTCGCGGAGGTACTCCTCCTTTTCCCGGCCGTTCATGCCGACGCCTCCCCTTCGTCCGGGTCGACTGCGTCGGCGGCCGGCCCATCGCCGGTGCCGTCGGCATCCAGGTCGTCCGCTTCTGCGGGTACGTCTCCGGGCGAAGGCTCGGTCCCGGCCTGTTCGACGTCGGGTGCCTCTGCCGGCTCGGACGCGGGCGACGCCTCCACCGCGACCTCGGCGTCATCGGGCGAGGGAATGCCGGCTCCCAGGTTCTCCTCGCCGAGCGCGCCTTTGGGGCGAGTGGCCCTGACCCACGGTGGCGCGGTCGTTCCGAGTTTGACCACCAGGAACAGGTGGGCGCCGATCAGGGCCGCGATCAGACCGGGGATCAGCATCATGTGCAGGGCATAGAAACGAGAGAGAGTGGTCGCCCCCACCTCGGGCCCGGCCCGCAGGAAGTCGGCCAGGTAAGGCCCGACCACCGGCCCGGACGCGGTGATGTTGTTGGCGACCACGGTCGCCCACAGTGAACGCTGGTCGAACGGGAGCAGATAGCCGGTCAGGCCCATGACCGTGGTCAAGACCAACAGGACCACGCCGATCACCCAGTTGAGCTCGCGCGGGTATTTGTAGGCGCCGAAGAAGAAAGTGCGACCCATGTGCAGGAAGATCAGGATGATCATCAGGCTGGAGCCCCACTTATGCATGCCGCGCACGAACTCGCCCATCCAGACGTCGTTGGTCAGATGGGTGATCGAGGCGTAGGCCTGGGTCGTCGAAGGGGTGTAGTACATCGAGAGGAACACACCGGTGATCGCCTGCATGGCGAAGATGAACATGGTCGCCGAGCCGAGTGTGTAGAACCAGTTGGTCCCTTTGGGCACGTGACGTGCCAGCAGCGCGGTGTAGATGCCGGTCGAGTTGGTCCGGGAATCGACCCAGCCGGCGACATCCTTGCCTCCCTCGGCACTGTGGTGTTTGGCCGCGGCGGTCTTCGCGGCCCGCTTCTCGCTGCGGGACGGTTCCGGTTCCGGCGCGGCGGCATCGGCGTCGCCTCCGGCTACGGCCGCTTCGCCCTGCTTTGACTTTCTTTTAGGAAGAGACAGCTTCACGGGTTACTCATGAACTCAGTTCGATGGCGGAGGGAAGGTCGAGGGCCTCGGCGGGTACAGGTACTCCCAGATTCCTCCGGTGAACTCGCCGGGGTCGCGGGCCCGGACCGCCTTGAGCTGGTTGGTGACGCTGTAGCGCGGCCCGACTTCGACGTGGTCGTTGCGGACCCGCGTCTGGAAGCGGTCGAGAGGCCTGACCGGGGGGCCGCCGATCCGCTTGCCCTCGAAGTCGTAAACGCCACCGTGGCAGGGACAGATGAAGTTCTTGGCGGCCTGGACGAAGCGGACCGGGCAGCCGAGGTGGGCGCAGCGGGTCGAGACCGCCAGGTATTCGTTCGGATCCTCGTCGAACTGGGGATTGCCCTTGCGTACATAGGCCGTGGTCTTGCCGACCTCTCCGATACCGGGGGTCTCGGTGAATACCACCTGCTTGTAGGTCTCGGGGCCGAAGTCGTCCAGCTTGCCGACCGCCTCCCATCGTTCTCGCCCTCGCTCGAAAAGCGGGGCCACGGCGAACCCGACCACCGGCAGCACGACCGCCATCGTGGCCACGCCACCCAGGGCGAGGCTGGCCGTGGTGAAGACCTTGCGACGGGTCATCGACTCGCCCTCGAAGTAGCCGCGGGGTTCGGCTTCGGGCAGCGTCACGCGGGGGGGATCCTCCGCCGGGGAATTGTTGTTCTCTGGATCGGACAAGGCTTTAGGAACTCCGGGGCCGCAAGTCTATTGCCTCACGCGCCGCTTCGAATGCCCGCCCGATCCCGTGCCGCTCGGCGATCTCTGCCGACCACCGGTTCAGGTCACCCGCCGCGCCCCGTTCACCGCTTGGTAGAGCCAAAACAAGGTTGCTCTGACGCTCTTCGGTTCCACAGGTCAAGGCGATCAACTGAGCCAGCCAGACGGCCTCGGCCCCGGCCCGGTCGCCTCCCGCTTCGAGCTCGGCCGCAACCCGGATCAAATCCGACAAGATGCCTACGGATTCGGGGTCACCGAGGCCGGCCAACCCGCTGATTCCGATCGCGTAAAAGAGGTCGCCGGCCAGCAGCGCGAGATCCCGGTCGGGGTCGGCCAGCAGGCGCGACTCGCCGTAGTGGCAGAGGTAGCCCTCGTATACCGCCTCGACCACGTAGGCGTATTCGCCGGGATCGTCGGAGGTACGGTCGCCCGCGGCCGCGAGCCGGCCCACGGCCGGGCTCGGTTCCGGCCCTCCCCGCGCGACCACCAGGGGCTCTCCCTCCCCGGCGATTCGTTCGCGCAGTCGCTCGAGCGCATCGGGCGGATTCAAAGAATGCGCTCCAGGGACTCTCGTGCGGCGTCCAGGGTCCGGTCGATGCTCGCCTCGTCGTGAGCGAGCGAGACGAACCAGGCCTCGAACTGGGACGGCGGCAGATAAACCCCACGGTCGAGCATCAGCCGGCAGAACCGGGCGTGCGCTTCGAGGTCGCAACCGGCCGCCTCGCGGAAATCGGACACCGGGCGGGCGCTGAAGAAGAGTGTCACCAGTCCCGGGGCCGAGGTGACCTGGAGCGGGCGGTCGTCGGCCAGCGCGCCGAGACCGGCCCGAAGGCGATCGGTCAACTCGCCCAGGCGGGCATACGCGTCCGGGCCGAGCCGATTGAGCGTCGCGATGCCGGCCGCCACGGCGAGCGGGTTCCCGGACAGCGTGCCCGCCTGGTAGACGTCGCCGGCCGGGGCGATCCGTTCCATATGGACTGCCGGGCCGCCAAAGGCGGCCGCGGGCAGGCCGCCGCCGAGGATCTTGCCCATCACGGTCAGGTCGGGCTCGACTTCATACAGCTCCTGGGCTCCACCGGGAGCGACCCTGAATCCGGTGATCACCTCGTCGAAGACCAGCATCGCGCCGTGGTCGCGGGTCGCCTGCCGCAGGAAGTCCAGAAAGCCGGGCTCGGGCGGGATCACCCCCATGTTCGCCGCCACCGGCTCGGCGATCAGGGCAGCTACCTCGTGGTTTTCGAGAGCCGCGGCGACCGACTCGCGGTCATTCCAGTCGACCACCACGGTGTCGGCCGACTGCGCCGCGGTGATACCGGGACCCGACGGTACGCCGAGCGTCGCCACCCCGGAACCGGCCTCGGCCAGCAGGCCGTCGGCGTGGCCGTGATAGGCCCCGGCGAATTTGACGACGACGTCGCGACCGGTGATCGCCCGGGCCAGGCGGACCGCGCTCATCGCGGCCTCGGTCCCCGAACTGGTCATCCGGATCATCTCGACCGACGGCATCCTGCCGGCGACCATTTCGGCCAGTTCGACTTCGGCCTCGGTCGCCGCGCCGAAGCTGGTTCCGAGCCCGGCCGCGGCCCTGACCGTCTCGACCACTTCAGGGTCGGCGTGGCCGAGGATCAGCGGGCCCCAGGAACCGACCCAGTCGATATAGGTGTGGCCGTCGCGGTCGGTGATCTCGCAGCCGGAGGCCCGATCGATGAAAAGCGGGTCACGGCCGATACTGCCCATCGCCCGGACTGGCGAGTTGACCCCTCCGGGCAGCACCTTCCGGGCCCGCACGGCGGGATCCGCTTCCGGATCCCTGACCAGCCGGCCGGGGACCGTTAGTTTCGGCGAAGTCGGAGCCGAACGGCTCAGCCCAGCCATTCAGCAGCCTCTTTCGCGTAGTAGGTGACGACGAAGTCGGCGCCGGCCCGGCGCATCGATATGAGCGACTCGGTGACCGCGGCCCGCTCGTCAATCGAGCCGTTCGCCGCAGCCCCCTTCAGCATCGAGTACTCGCCCGAAACCTGGTAGGCGGCAACCGGCGCCCCGGTGTCCTGCTTGATCCTGCTGACCACGTCGAGGTAGTGGGCCGCCGGCTTGACCATCAGCGCGTCGGCTCCTTCCTCGAGATCCAGCCTCGCTTCACGGACCGCCTCGTCGGAGTTGGCCGGATCGAGCTGGTATCCGCGGCGATCGCCCTCGGCCGGAGCCGAATCCGCCGCATCACGGAACGGTCCGTAGAAGGCGGAGGAGTACTTGGCCGCGTAGGAGATGATTGCGGTTGAAGGGTGTCCTTCCTCGTCGAGCTGATACCGGATCGAGCCGATACGGCCGTCCATCATGTCGCTCGGCGCGACGACGTCGGCCCCCGCTTCCGCATGTGAGATCGCGGTCTTCGAAAGCAGCTCGACCGTGACGTCGTTGTCGACCTCGCCGTCGCGGACGAAACCGCACTGGCCGTTGGTCGTGTAGGCGCAAAGGCAGACGTCGGTGATCACGATCATGTCCGGGTGCGCCTCCTTCAGGGCCCGGACGGCCATCTGCACCACTCCCTCGTCGTCGTAGGCCCCGGAGCCGACTTCGTCCTTTTCCGAGGGCAGCCCGAAGAGCAGGACCGCCGGCACTCCGGCGGCCGCGACCGTGCCGGCTTCCTCGACCAGCTCGGCGATCGAGTACCGGCTGATCCCGGGCATCTGATCGATCGGCCGGCGGACCCCGGATCCGGCCGTGACGAAAAGTGGCTGGATCAGGTCGGCGGACGAGACGTCCGTCTCACGGACCAGTCCCCGCAGGGCCGGGGTCCGGCGCAGCCGGCGCAGTCTTGTGGCGGGATAGCTCACCCGGTCAGTCTAGAACCAACCGGCAGGGCAAAGGGCCCGCACCGAGAGCTTCCCCGTTCAGGCGTAGCGGGTCGTCAGAACCGCCGCAGCGCCGCCCGGGCCACCAGCGAATAGGCGGCGGTCAGCACCGCCAGGTGGAACAGGTAGAGCCAGACCGACCCGCCCGAGACCTCCAGGCCGCCGGTCAGGGCATCGAGCGCCGGGCGGAAGGGGAACACCGCGCTCACCACCTCGATCACGCCCTCGAACAGGGGGCCGACTGCGTCGTCGGGGACCAGCGAGAGCAGGGCCACCGGCAGGGCGATCATCACCGCGGCCAGGGTGGCCGCCCGGACCTCTCTGGCCGCCGCGCCGAGCGCCGCCCCGGACGCGGCGAACGCGGCGGCGGCGAACAGCCCGGCGAGAACCCAGACCGGGGCCCTGCCCCACTGGATCGGGACGAAAAGCGAGAGCCCGGCCAGCAGGACGAAAAGGACGGCGAAGCCGACGACCGTGCCCAGACCCAGTTTTGCGGCCAGGATCTGGCCGCGCGTGACCAGCCCCGCGGTGAGCCGGCCGAAGGCATTCTCCTCCCGCTCCAGGGCGAGCGATCCGGCCACCAGCAGGACCGTCACGAACATCAGGGCAAAGGTGGCCGTGACCGCTATCGCGAAGGTGTCCAGACTCGGAGCCTCCTCGCCCACCTCGGTCTTGTTCACTTCGATCGGCTGGGTGATCGCGGTGAGCAGCGGCCCGGCGAGGTCGAGGTTCTCGGTAGCCAGTGCCGCGAACCGGATCGCCCGCTCGAGCTGGCGGCGGTCGGCACCGGGAGGCACCTCCGGTCGCAACTCGCGCAGAATGTTCTCGGTGTCCTGAAGCCCGAGGACCTCGAAGTCCTGCCCGAGAAGGCTGAGTCGTCCGCCTTCGAGGATCAGATCGAGATAGCGGTGGGCTGCCTCGGATATGCGCCGGGCGATCAGCAGGTTCGCCTCGGCGAGCATCGCATCGATGCGGTCGTCGACGATCCGGTTCTCGACCGCGCTCGAACCGTTGACGATCACCTCGACCTCGGGCCGCTGAGGATTCAGCGAAGCCAGCGAGGCGATCTTCTCCCCCAGGTCCTCCGGGATGACCACCGCTGCGGTCGCGGTCCCGTCTTCGACCAGGCTGCGGGCCTGGTCGCGACTGTCGGCATCGACGCAGTCCACCCGGCCACAGAGCTGGTCCCTGATCTCGGCGCCGTCCAGTTCTTCGCCGCCGAAACCGAGTCGGGCGTCGGGCGGCATCGCGCTGTAAAGGGCGACGGTCGACTGCTCCGGACCCCGGGTCAGGGCGAAGCCGACCAGCAGGGCGATCGCGATCGGGTAGATCACCAGCAGGGCCAGCTGAAGCGGTGAGCGTCGGAGGATCTGGAGATCCTTGAGCAACAGCCAGCGCACGGTCAGTGCCCCGCCTTGCCGAGGAAGGCGAGGAACGAGGTCTCCAGGTCGGGTTCCACCGAGCCGCCCACCGGAGCACCGGTGACCACCGCTTCGCGAAGCTCGTGGGCGGTGCCGTCGAATATCTCGAGGCCCTCGGCCAGGACGACTATCCGGCCCGCGTAGCGCTCGGCCTCCTGGATGTCGTGAGTCGAGAAGACCACCGCTGTCCCCTTCTCGACCAGGCCGACGACGAACTTCCAGAGCCGGGCCCGCTGGGCCGGGTCGAGCCCGACGCTGGGCTCGTCCAGCAGCAGGACCGACGGGTCCGCCATCAAGCCGATCGCGATGTTGATCCGTTGCTGGTTGCCCCCGGAGAGCTTGCCCACCTGATCGTTCCTGCGCTCACGCAGGCCGGTCAGCTCGAGCATCTCATCGACTCTCCCGTCCGGTCGTCCGCCCCGCTGGAGACGGGCGAACAGCCGCAGGTTCTCGCTCACGGTCAGACGCCGGTAAAGCGCCGCCTGCTGCGGAACCCACCCCACCCCGCCACCCGATTCGACCCTTCCCTTGTCCGGTGCCTCGATCCCCGCGAGAATCGAAAGCAGGGTCGTCTTGCCGGCACCGTTGGGCCCGATCAGTCCGACTACCTCGCCCGGGTGGGCCTGAAAGGAGACCTCGCTCAGGACCTCGGTATCGCCGAACTTCTTGACTATCCCGCGGGCGGCGAGGGTGGGCGCGGGACCGGGCTTCCGGTCCGGCGTCCCGGGCGGTGGATTCGGGGTCTCGGCCATCGGGAGCGAACCGTACGCGATCCCCCTTGCCGGTAGGGTCAGGCCGGTGAAGCTGCTCTTTATCGGCGATGTGGTCGGCAGCCCCGGGCGGCGCGGGCTGGCCCGGACCATGCCGCACCTGAGGGAGCGGTTCGAGCCCGGCCTGATCGTCGTGAACGGCGAGAACTCGGCCGGCGGCATGGGGATAACCGAAAAGACGGCGAACGAGATCTTCGAAACCGGCGCCGACGTGATCACCCTCGGAAATCACACCTATCGGCACCGCGAGGCGTACGAGTACCTGGACCGGGCCGAGCGGGTGATCCGGCCGGCGAACTTCCGCCGGGGCAACCCCGGTAAGGGGGCGGTCGTGGTTGAAAAGGAGGGCTCCCGGATCGCCGTGCTGAACCTGAGCGGAACGGTGGGGCTGCGGGCCGCGCGCTCGCCGTTCGATGAGGCCGAGTCCCGGCTGGCCGGGTTCGAGGACCATGCCGATGCGGTGGTGGTCGACTTCCACGCCGAGGTGACCAGCGAGAAGGTCGCGCTGGGCTGGTACCTCGACGGGCGGGTCGCGGCCGTGCTCGGCACTCACACCCATGTGCCGACGGCCGATGGGCGGGTGCTCCCCGGTGGGACCGCGTTCATCAGCGACGTCGGCATGACCGGAGCCCGCGACAGCGTGCTCGGGGTGAAGAAGGAGCAGGCGATCGAGCGGATGCGGACCGACATGCCGGTCAGGTTCGAGTCGGCGACCGAAGACGTCTGGGTGATGGGTGCCGCGGTCGAGATCAACGGCGGCGGCCTGGCCGATTCGATCGAGCCGTTCCTCCTCCCCGCGGTCGGCGGCCCGCCCGCCTGATCCGCCCTAGCTGATCCGTGAGGCCGATGGCCGAAACCGACCGGCGATCGCAAGTGATCCAGCTTCGCCCCCCGTGAGGGTGGTCAACCTGGATCACCTGTCGGTCGGTCGGAGGGGAGCCCGAAGTGCTCGCGGATCACCGGCACCACATCCTTCAGTCCCCACTGGGGCTTTTCGTCCGGTGAGTCGGGACCGCACCCGACGAAAAGCAGGGGGCCCTCGGAATCCTCTCGACGGAGTGAGCCGTGGCTGCCCCCACCGACGTGGTCGGCGCCTCCCCAGTCCTGGCATTCGTAGCCGAGCGTCGCCGAGATCATCAGGTCGCCGGCGTGCGGTGCGGTCAGGGCCGAATAGAGCCGGGCCAGGCCATCCGGGTAGTCATTCATCTCGATGCGACCCCCTTCGACCGCTGCACCAAGAGCTTCGAGATCGCCGCCTATCGACCACTCCGCGCCACGGCGATCGGTCACCGTTTCACGGTCGCCTTTCGAATTGCCGTGGCTCTTCCGGCCTCTGCGCCGGGAGCGCCTGTCCACCGGAAGACCGGCCGGGTGGAAATCCAGCCGCCTGCCCTCCCGCTCCACCACCGCCAGCGGATCTTCGTCGCCAAGAAGTCCCGGGCCTTCGCGGACCAGCGGATCCCCCGCCGCGGTCTCGAGCCAGGCGACCAGCTCCACGCCTTCGACCGCCGCCGCATGTTGACGGACCGCCCGGTGCCGGGCCGGATTGCCGCGCTCGCTCAGCAGGTAGACATGGGCGGCGCGCGAGGTCGGGCTGACCGCCAACTCGGCCGTCTCGGGGCGGTCCTCGGAAGGTCGCAGGACATGCCAGCGCCCGGCCATCGCATCGATCAGGGGGAGCGGCTTCTCTACGTCGGTGTGTGCGTGGTCGGCCAGCAGGATCAGGGCGTAGTCGGTCAGGAAGCCATCCATGCCACCGGCGGCCCGGATCACCTCTGCCATGCAGGCGTCGGCCCGCCCGATCGACTTGACCGAGGCGGCCGGCCCGTAACGGTGGGAGAAGTTGTCGTTGTCGGGAAAGGAGAGCAGGAGGAAGTCGGAGCGGTCGTGGGAAAGTAGCTCGGCCGCACAGCAGGCCGAATAGGCGTCGCGCCTGCCGGGGACCGAGCTGGCCTTGCAGGGAGTGGGCATCGAGGCGTAGAGGTCGCCATAGAAAAGTTCTTTCGGTCCCCACGTGCCGTAGTCGAACTTGAGCAGGCCGGCTTCGATCGCCTTCCCGGTGAGACCGCTGAGACTGACCTGGTGACGGTGCCGGCCTCGATAGATCAGAAACGGCGTCGAGGCGGTCCGGACCTCGCGGTCGTCAAGTGACTCGAAGATCGTCTCGATTCCGGGATTGAGGTGGGCCAGGTTCATGTTGTAGACGAGGTCGTGGAGCGAGCGAAAAATGCCGAACGCCCTGGACGCCTCGATCGACGAGCCGTACTCGACGTAACGCTTCTCCACCCGGTGATACCAGTTCATGCCGGAGATCCAGTGGCGGTCCGACCTCTGCCCGGTGACCATCTCGGCCGAGGCGACCGGGGTCACCGAGGGAAAGGAGGAAACGCAATCCTCGACCAGCACGCCGCGCTCGACCAGACGGCCGAAGGTGGGCGCCTGGCCATCGGCGATCGCCTGGTGCAGCATGTCGGTCCGCAGTGAATCGACGTAGGCGAGTACCAGCTTGCGCTTCATCTAGCGCAGGACGCGCAGGCCGGCGTGCTTGCGGGCCGCTCTCCGGCGTCGCGCAAATGCCAGCCAGATCAGGCCGGCCACGAACAGCACCGCGATCGGCGGAAAGAGAATCGTGATCAACGCGACCGCGATCGCGCCGACTATCGTGAACAGGGCGAGGGCCGCAGTCCCGCCCCGGCGGGTTGCCCCGGCGATCACTCCGCTGATCACGGCGCAGGCGAGTCCGGCGAACAGCGCACAGAAGAGCATCGAGACGATCGCGATGCCGTCGGAGAACGAGGCCGCCAAATACCCGGCAAACAGTGCGATCACCGCGGCGAGCAGGGTCATCCTGCCACGAGCCGAGCCTTCGAGACCGGTCGTCCCGGTGATCATGCCGATCGAGATTCCGATACCGGCGGCCAGGCAGATTGTTTCGAAAGTGCTGATACCGGCAGAATAGAAGGATGTCCGCCTCTCCACCTCCCCGGCGCTCCCAGACCCGGGCCCGGGACCTCGAGCGATACGCCTCGCTGTTCGCCAGGAGGACCAGGGTGATGCGCTCGTCGGCGATGCGGGACATGATGGCGATAACCGCGCGGCCGGAGGTGATCTCGCTGGCCGGCGGGCTGCCCGACACATCCGCTTTTCCCCCGGAGACGTTCGGGGCCGAGATGGAAAGGATCACCGCGGGCTCGGTTGCCGAAGTGCTCCAGTACGGGCCCACCGAAGGCCTCGAGATGACCAGGGAACAGATTGCCCGGGTGATGGCCGCCGAGGGAATGGAGGTCGATCCGGTCGATGTGACGGTGACCACCGGCGGGCAGCAGGCGATCGACCTGATCACCAAGACGCTGATCGACCCGGGCGACATCCTGATCTGCGATGCCCCGACCTACCCCGGCGCGATACCCACCTTCTGTTCGTACGAGGCCGAGGTCATTCAGATCGCCTGCGACTCCGACGGGATGCGGATCGACCTGCTCGAGGAGACCCTGGGCGGACTTGCGGCCAAAGGCCGGAAACCGAAGTTCATCTACTCGGTGCCGACTTTCCAGAATCCCGGCGGCATGACCCTCTCGATCGAGCGCCGCCGGAAACTGGTCGCGCTGGCGGCCGAGCACGAGATCCTGGTCGTCGAGGACAACCCTTACGGACTGCTGCGCTACGAGGGGGAACCGCTGCCAGCGCTCCACTCGCTGGACGGGGGCAACTTCGTGGTTTACATCGGGACCTTTTCCAAGATCCTTTCCGCCGGTCTGCGTATCGGCTGGATCGTTTCGCCGCCGCCGATCCGGGAGAAGGTGGTTCTGGGCAAAGGTGGCAGCGACCTCTGCACCTCGACCCTGACCCAGAACTTCGCCGCCCATTACTTCGCCGGTGAACAGTGGCATGACTACATCCAGGACCTGATCTCGATCTACCGTATCCGCCGCGACGTTATGGCCGGCGCGATGGCCGAGTACTTCCCCCACGGAGCGACCTGGAGCAAGCCCGAGGGCGGGCTGTTCATCTGGGCGACTATGCCCGAGGTGCTCGACACGGAAGACCTGCTGGCCAAGGCCCTGACCCGGGGAGTAGCGTTCGTGCCCGGCACCTCCGCTTACGTTGACGGCCGCGGAGAAAACTCGATGCGGCTCAACTTTTCCGGCGTCGAGGAAGACGAAATCATCGAAGGCATCCGCCGGATCGGCACAGTGGCGAGGGAACAGCTGAGGCTGTTCGAGACGATGACCGGGACCGGCGAGATGCGCCTGCCGGAAGTCCCGGAGGCAGAAGAACGATGAAGGTCGCACTTCTCCAGGGCGGCCGTTCCCACGAGCGGGGAGTCTCCCTGCGATCTGGTGCCCGGGTAAGCGAGGCGCTGAGGGAGCTCGGCCACAACGTCGAGTCGCTTGATCTCGGCCCCGAGCTGGTTTCGAGGCTGCGGGAATTCTCGCCCGATGTCGCTTTCGTCGCACTGCACGGCCCGGAAGGAGAGGACGGGACGGTCCAGGCCATGCTCGAGCTGCTCGGCATCCCCCACACCGGGCCCGGGGTCTCGGCCTGTCGGCGATGCATGGACAAGAGCCTGGCCAAGTACCTGATGCGCGAAAGCGGGCTGCCCACGCCGGACTGGGTCACCTACAGCGAACAGGCCCTTCGTGACTTCGGCGCGGCCGAGACATTCCCGGTCGCGGTCGAGCGGGTCGGCCTGCCCCTGGTGGCAAAGCCGGCAGCGCAGGGTTCCTCGCTCGGGGTGAAGGTTGTCACCGATGCCGAGGAACTGCCGGCCGCCCTGATCTCGGCCCTGAGCTACGGGAGCAGTGCCCTGCTCGAAGCCTGGGTCAGCGGCCGCGAGCTGGCCGTCTCGGTCCTGGGCGATCATGTACTGCCGATCGTCGAGGCGGTACCGAAAGAGAGCAGCACCTTCGACTTCGAGGCCCGCTACGAGATCGGCGGCGCCAGCTTCTCCTGTCCGGCAGACCTCGAGGAAGCCGAAACCACCGAGGTGAACCGGGTCGCGCTGGCCGCCTACCGGGCGCTCGGCTGCTCCGGCTTCTCCCGGGTCGACCTGATCCTCGCCGGGGACGGACCACAGCTGCTCGAGGTGAACGCGATTCCCGGCATGACCGAGACATCGCTTTTCCCGCAGGCCGCCGAGGCAGCGGGGATCGGTTTCGTCGAGATGGTCGAGCGGATCCTCTCGCTGGCGGCCTGAGCGGGCCCGGCCGGCCGCTCGGGCCACCGGCGTTCCCGGCCGTCGGGGTGACGGCGCTCAGGAGTCCTGGAGGAAGTCCTCGGGCGAAACGTCATCGAGGAAGTCCTTGAACTTCTCGACCACCTGTTCATTGTCTTCGAGGTCGTGTTCAAACTCGATCGAGGATTCGTCGATCACGTCGTCGGCGACGAAGATCGGGGCCGAAACCCTGACCGCCAGAGCCAGCGCATCGGACGGGCGTGAGTCGATCTCGAGCTCGCTGCCCGAGACCGAGATCGTAATGCTGGCGTAGAAGGTGTTGTCACGAAGCTCGTTGATCGAGACGCGTTCGCACTTGGTCTCGACCTGATCGAGGATGTCGACCAACAGGTCGTGGGTCATCGGTCGCGGCGTGTCGGCGCCCTGAAGCTTCATCAGGATTGCGGCAGCCTCGGGGTGACCGATCCAGATCGGGAGGAACCGGTTGTCGTCGACGGTCTTCAGCAACACGATCGGCTGCTTTCCGACCATGTCGAAGCTGACTCCGTAGATCTGCATCTCTCGCATCGGGACGATTATATGCAGGCAAACCCCGGGTAACAGGCGGGCCGTGCCGGGGGGTCGGCAAACGGCCTTCGCCGGGCGCGAGGGCAGTGGGCGATCCTGGATTCGAACCAGGGACCTCGTCCTTATCAGAGACGCGCTCTAACCAACTGAGCTAATCGCCCGCGCGAGAGTCGCTGATTGTACTGTCGTCGCCCGGGATCGGTTGCCCGCCGCGCGACCCGGCCGGGTCGGCTTCTCAGCCCAGCCGGTCGGCCACCTGGCCGGCCTGCTCGAGGTCGTCCACCAGAATCTCCACGGCCAGCCCACCGGACCGGGGCCGGATGCGGACCTGATGACCGAGCCCGGACTCGAGCCTGGAGGAAACCTTTTCGATCGCCTCGGCTTCTTCGGCGGTAAGGCCCTTCGGCCTGCGGCGACTCGACTTCGACAGCGACCGGGCGCCGGTCTCGGTCTGGCGGACCGACCAGCCCTGGTCCCTGGCCTTGCGCCCGAGCCGGCGCCGGTCGGCGTGATCGGGCACCTGCAGCACCGCCCGCCCATGCCCTTCGGTGAGCTCGCCGGACTCGAGCATGCCGAGAACCTCGTCAGGCAGTTCGAGCAGCCGGATCAGGTTGGAGATCTGTGGCCTGCTGCGGCCGACCCGCCTGCCCAGCTCCTCCTTGCTCAGGCCCAGGTCTTCGACCAGGGCGGCGCAGGCGCGGGCCTCCTCAACCGGGTTGAGGTCCTCCCGGACCATGTTCTCGATCAGGGCGACTTCGAGCCGGTCGGCCTCGTCCGAGTCACGGATCACGACCGGGACCCGCTCGACGCCGGCTATCTGCGCCGCCCGCCACCGTCGTTCGCCGGCGATGAGTTCGTAACTTCCGCCACTAAGTTCTCTCACGATCAGCGGCTGGACCACCCCACTGGCGGCGATCGAATCGGCCAGGGCGCGCAGGGTGTCGTCTTCAAACCTGGACCGGGGCTGTCCGGGGTTCGGCTTGATCGCCTCGACCGGGATCTCCCGCATCTCGGGGCCCCCGGCGCCTTCGGGCAGGATCGCTCCCAGGCCACGGCCCATTCCGCGCCGCTCAGCCACGTTCCAGCACCTCCTCGGCCAGGCTCATGTATGCACTCGCTCCACGTGAACTGGGAGCATAGTCGGTGACCGGGATGCCATAGCTAGGCGACTCGGCCACCCTGACGGTCCGCGGGATCACATTGCGGAACACCGTCTCGGAAAAATGGTCCCGCAACTCCCGCTCGACGTCCTGGGCGAGCCTGGTCCGCTCGTCATGCATGGTCACCACCACTCCGGCCAGCTCGAGTGACGGATTCAGCTCCCGTCGCACCGACGACAGCGTGTTGAGGAATTCGACCAGCCCCTCGAGGGCCAGATACTCGGCCTGAACCGGGACGATCACCCGGTCCGCCGCAACCAGGGCGTTGACCGTCACCGGTCCGAGTGCCGGCGGACAGTCGATCAGGGTGACGTCGAACTCGGAGTCGATCGGTCCGAGTTGCTCCCGCAGCCTCATGTTGGGACGCTCCAGGCGGGGCAGCTCCACCACTGCCCCGGCCAGATCGCGGTTCGCCGGAACGACCCAGAGATTCTCGGGCCCGGCCGGCTTGGCCGCCTCGGCCAGGGTGGTCTCGCCGGTCAGCACGTCGTAAGTCGACGGGTGCTCGCTGCGGGCACCACCGAGAGCCACGGTTGCGTTGCACTGCTGATCGAGATCGACCACCAGCACCCGCCGGCCGAAACGGGCGAATGCCGCACCCAGATTGACGGCCGTCGTGGTCTTCCCGACGCCACCCTTCTGGTTGGCTACGGCATAGATCAGTCCCAAGGCTTTTCTCCGGTCGTCGCCATGTGCGGGCCAGCTTAGAGCCTGGCCCGGCAGGGCCGCGAAACCGGGACGCCACCCTGCCCGCCGGCGCAGTCACTCAGGGGGCCAACCGGCGCTTGCGGGCCATCCCGGGGCGCCTGGGCAGGTCCGGTGGCGTCGGGCCGGTCTTCTGGAGCACATACAGGTGCCTTTCCCGGCTGGACTCGAACGGCCGCACCGTCACGACCCGGTCGACCGCCATCGCAAGCCTTTCGCCGAGCCGCGAGACGGCCGCCTCCGACTCCGGTTCGCGCTCGCCCTTCCAGGCGACCAGTACCCCGCCATGTTCGAGGAGGGGACTTGCCAGTTCGGCCAGGACCTCGAGCGGGGCGACCGCCCTGGCGGTGGCCAGATCGTAGGCGGCGGCTCCCTCGCCAAGGGCCCACTCCTCCGAGCGGGCATTCACGGCGCGGGCATTGGCGATTTCGAGAGCCTCGATCACACCGGACATGAACTCGACCTTACGCCCGACCGAGTCCAGCAGGTCTACCGTCGCAGCGGGCTTGGCACGCGCCAGCGGGACGCCCGGAAAGCCAGCTCCAGAGCCAATATCGATGACCCGCTCCGCCTCACGAACTTCGGCCACGGCCAGTCCGGAGAGGCTGTCCAGCAGGTGGACCTCGCGAGCCCGGGCCGGGTCGGTTACCGAAGTAAGCGAGGCGGGGTCGGCGGCCAGAAGCGCAAGCATCGGCTCGAGGGATTCGAGAACTTCCCGGTCGAGCCAGGGACGGGACG
This sequence comes from uncultured Solirubrobacterales bacterium, assembly GCA_963766115.1. GTDB lineage: Bacteria > Actinomycetota > Thermoleophilia > Solirubrobacterales > 70-9 > 67-14. The sequence goes on along the minus strand of CAVXYR010000004.1, from coordinate 135,363 downwards.
GACCGGCCGGGTCGTTCACTCGGAAAGCAGGGGAGCTACGACGACCCGCCGTCTCGGTTCGTCACCGGCGCTGAACGTCTCGACTTCGGTTCTGCCCTTCAGGTGTTCGTGCACGATCCGTCTCTCGCGGGCGGTCATCGGGTCCAGTTCGACCTCGTCGCCACTCGAAATCGCCTTTTCGGCAGCGCGGTCGGCTCGCTCCGATATGACCTCTTCCCGGCGGGCGCGGTAGCCGGCGGCATCGAGTACCACCCGCTTGCGGTCGCGGATTCCCTGGAATGCGGCCTGGAAGCAGAGCAGCTGAACCGCGTCGATGGTCTGGCCGCGCTTGCCGATCAACAGGCCGTAATCGTCTTCACCGACCACATTGGCCGAGATCACTTCGTCGTCCTCGGCGATCTCGACCTCACCCTCGAGCTCGAGCTGGTCGAGGACCCGCTCGACCACCGCCCTGACGCGGTCGGCCGGTTCGGTGGGCCATTCGCTCGCTTCCATGGTCTGAGTCTATGCGGCTAACGCCGGCGTTTCTTCTTGCGCGGCGGTGGCGGTGGTGGTTTGGCCGCGGCGACCTGGGCAGGGGACGGCACGGTCGGTGGTGGAATCACGCGGTTGACCACATACTGCTGACCGATCGTCCAGGTGTTCGTGGTGATCCAGTAGAGCACCAGGCCGGCCGGGAAGCCGATGATGAACGGGATGAAGATGAACGGAAGGGCCATCATCAGGATCCGCTGGTTGCGGTCGGCCGTGGTGGCCATGATCAGGCCCGATATGAGCTGGGTGACCACGTACAGGACCAGCAGGGCGATCAGGACCGCCCCGGTGGCCTTGGCAGTCAGGTCGGGGATGAACAGGAATGACTGGCCCCAGTCACCCGGCGGGACCTGGCCGCAGGGAACGGCTTCCTGCCCGCACATGTCGAGGCGAAGCGGCCCGCGCAGGGTGTAGAAGAGGGTGATGAAGACCGGCATCTGCGCCAGGAGCGGGATGCACGAAGCCAGGGGATTGATCTTGTTCTCCTGGTAGAACTTCATCATCTCCTGCGAGAGCCGCTGGCGGTCGTTCTTGAACTTCTCCTGGATCTCCTTCATCTGCGGCTGGAACGCCTGCAGCGCCCGCATGCTCTTGAGCTGCTTGTAGGTGAGCGGGATCAGAAGGGTTCGTGTGGCGATCGTCAGCAGGATGATCGAACCGCCCCACGACAGGCCGAGGTCGTCGTGGAAGAACGAGAGAACCCCGTTGGCGATATCGATCAGGGGCTGAAGGATGTTTGCGATCAGGATCAACGCGGTTCTGAGTCTCCGTGGTAGACGGCCGGGTCCATCGGACCGACCTTCAGGGTGAATGTCTCCCTCACGGGGTCAAAGCCGCCGTGGCTGAAGGGATTGCAGCGCAGGATTCGCCAGCAGGCGAGAACTGTACCCCGTAGCGGCCCGAAACGCTCAATCGCCTCGATCGCGTATGTGGAGCAGGTGGGCTCGTACTTGCAGCGGCGTGGTATCAGCGGCGATACCCAGCGACGGTAGGCGTGGATCGGCCAAAGCACCAGGCGTTTCACGTGGAACGCTCGTCCCCGGACCGATCATCCGCCCGATCCCCGGCCTGATCCCCGGCCCGCTCTGAACCTCCGGTTTCACCTCCGCCGGCTTCACCCAGTACTTCCCCGACGCAGCGGATCGCGCCGGAAAGACCGTCCTCCTCGATCACCCTGCCGACCTCGGGGCGAGCCACCAGCACGAAGTCCTGGTCTCCCCTTTCGCGATCGACCTTCGACCAGAACGCCTCCTTGAGGACGCGCTTGACCCGGTTGCGGGTAACTGCGTCGCCGAGCTTCTTCGAAACCGAGACGCCCAGCCTGACCACCGCCGAGTCCCCTTCCGGGCGATCAAACCGGTACAGCACGAGGTGGCGGGTGGCGTTGGACGTTCCCTCCCGGTAAACACGTTTGAAGTCCCCGCTCCGGGAGAGCCGTCGGCGCCTGGGTGATCCAGCGCCGGGGTTTGCCATGCTCAGACGGCGAGCCGCTTGCGGCCCTTGCGCCGGCGCCGGCGAATGACCTCGCGACCACCTTTGGTGCTCATCCGGCTACGGAACCCGTGGGTCCTGGCCCGCTTGCGCTTCTTTGGCTGGTACGTACGCTTCATTGGAGTCGGCCAGTATACGGAGCCGCCTCGCCGCTTGCGGCTTCAAGACTTTTTCCCGCGATTTGCGGAGCCGTCCGGCGGAGCCCGGTCACCTCGCCGCTATGGTCGCAACCACCCTTCCCTACGACCGGAAACTTCCTGTGTCCCGAGCCGCTGAATCCGCAAATGCCTCTCCCGCCGCCGGGAGCGAAACACCCGGCTCCGCCGCGGAAACGGCTTGGACAGAGGCCAAACGCCGTCTCGCCAGGAGCCTCCCGGAATCTACCTACCGGATGTGGCTGGCCCCGGTCAAGGCCACCGCCATCCGCGGGGACCGGCTCTACCTCGACGCCCCCGATCCGATCCGCACCTGGGTCCAGCGGCGCTACACCGACCTGATCGAAGGCGCCCTCGAGCAGGGCTCCGAAGCTCTGTCCTCGATCAGTTTCGAGCGTGCCACCCCGCAGGCCCCGTCTGCCGGTGGCGTCCCCTCCACCACCATGCCGAATCCGACCCACCTGTTCGACCGCTTCGTGATCGGTCCCGGCAATCATCTGGCGCACGCCGCCGCCTTGGCTGTGGCCGAGGCGCCCTCGGAGGCTTACAACCCGCTCTTCCTCCACGGCGATCCAGGACTGGGCAAGACCCACCTGCTCGGTGCGATCGCCAACTACCTGGAGCAGAACGTTCCCGAGCTCAACGTCCTCTACGCCAGCGCCGAGTCTTTCACCGCCGAGTTCGTGACCGCACTGCGTGAGGACGGCACCTCGGAGTTCAAGCGGCGCTACCGCGATCTCGATGTGCTGCTGATCGACGACATCCAGTTCATCGCCAGCAAAGCCGCCACTGAACAGGAGTTCTTCCACACGTTCAACGCCCTGTACGAGTCGGGGAGCCAGATCGTCCTCTCGGCTGACCGCATGCCGACCGAGATAAGCACGCTCGCCGACCGGCTCAGCGACCGCTTCGAGTGGGGGCTGACGGTGCCTCTCGAGCAGCCGAACCTGGCCACCAGACTGACCGTTCTCCGGCGTCTGGTCACCGAAGCGGGGCTCGAGGTCTCCGACCAGGAGGCGCTGACCCTGCTGGCAAAACGGGTGCAGACGAATCTCCGCCAGCTCCACGGCGCCCTGACCAGGAGCATCGCCGAGGCGTCACTCAGGTCAACCCCGCTCGATTCCGAGTTGGTCCACCGGGTCTTCCCCTCCCAAGCCACTCCCGACGGGCCGGTGAACCCCGAGTTGATCCGCAAAGAGACCGCCGGGTTCTTCCAGACTTCGGCAGAGACCCTCCAGTCCCGCCGGCGCGATGCCAACACGACCCGGGCCAGACACGTGGCGATTTTTCTCACCCGTGAGATGACAACCCTCTCCCTTCCCCAGATCGGCGCCCTGTACGGCGACCGTGACCATACGACGGTGCTCAACTCGATCAGGCGCGTCGACCAGCAATTGCTCACCGATCCCGAGGTGACCAGGGCTGTGGAGTCGCTACGGGCCGCGATCCACAGCGACCGGGGTTCTGCCCGGTGAACCGCCGCCCCGGTTGCGACAATCCCCGTAGTCTCCACCGACTGTCCAAGGCGGAATGTTCGCTGTCAAGCGGATCCCGGTACTTGCACCCCTTTCTCCACAGAACAACAAACTCAATGAGGTAGCCGGTTTTGAAGTTCTCTGTAAAGAACGCCGAACTTTCTTCCAAGCTTGCTTCGGTTGCCAGAACGGTTGCCAAGAGCGGCAGCAACCCGGCGCTCGGTGGAATTCTGGTTGAGCTGCAGGAGGGTCGTCTCTCGTTCAGCGCGACCGACGGAAACAAGAGTCTCAAGGTTCCCGTTCACATCGAAGAGCCGGCCGGAGGCGACGGCAGGGTGCTTTTACCGGGTCGGCTCTTTTCCGACATATCCAGGTTGCTCGGTGCAGGACAGGTCGAATTCGAATACAGGACCGCCGAGCGCGACGTCGAACTACGTTCGGGAAGCTCCAATTTCCATATCCGGACACTTTCCGGAGACGACTTCCCACCACTCCCCGAACCCGGCGAAGAAACGATTTCACTGGGTCGGGAGGCCCTGCTCGAGACGATCGAGCTGGTTGCCAGGGCTGCCTCGAACGACGACATGCGGCCGGTCCTGACCAGCGTGCAGGTGCTCGCCTCCGGTAATGAGATGACCATGGTCGCGACCGACTCCTACAGGTTGGCGGTCAAGAAGACGAACCTGCCCACGCCGGTTCCGTCAGACCTCGACAAGAACATCCCGGCCCAGGCCTTGAGCGAGCTCTCCCGGCTGCTTTCGGCGAGCGATTCGGAAGCGGTCAAGCTTACGGTCACCGATCGGGACGTGATCTTCGTGATCGACGGGGCGGTGCTGTCCACGACCACGGTCGATGGCCAGTTCCCCAACTACCAGCAGCTCTTTCCCGAGACATATGAGCACGACGTGCGGCTTCCGCGGAACGAACTGCTCGAATCGGTGAGGCGGGTGAGCCAGATGGCCCAGAAGAACCGCCCACTCAAAATCAGCCTGTCGCCCGGCGAACTGACGATCTCGGCGGAGACGCCGGACCTGGGTGACGCCGAAGAGAAGCTTCCTGCCAACTTCGAGGGCGAAGAGCTCAGCATCGGGTTCAACCACGAGTTCTTCAGGGCCGGGATCGAAGCGATCAAGGGCGACGAGGTGATGCTGCGCCTGATCTCGCCGCTGAGGCCGGGGTTGCTGCAGCCGGTCGACGACGACTTCCGCTACCTTGTGATGCCGATACGCCTGAACGAGTAGGCCGATGTGGGTCGCTTCGGTTGCGGCCGACTCGCTGCGTTCGCTCGACCGGGTGACCCTGGACCTGGACCGGAAGGTGACCGCAATCGTCGGCCCGAACGGGGCCGGCAAGACCAACCTGGTCGAGGCGATCTACTTCGGCATGACCGGCCGTTCATTCCGTACCGCGGATCGCCGCGACCTGATCCCGTTCGGTGGCTCGATCGCCCGGTGCAGGGTCGTGGTGCGGTCCGAACGGGAAGACCTGGACCACGTGTTCATGTCCTCTTCCAGCCGGACCGAGGGATCACGCCACACAATGGACGGGGCCGCGATCGAGCGGAGCGAGGCGGCTTCCCACCGGCCGGCTACAACCGTCTTCTCACCCGACCGGCTCGAACTGGTCAAGGGGCCTCCGTCGGGCAGGAGGGCCCACGTAGACAGCTACATCACGGCGAGATGGCCGGCCAGAAGCGAGCTCCGGCAGCGCTTCGGACGTGCCCTCGCCCAACGGAACGCGTTGATCGCCCGGCTCCGGGAAGGAAGCGGCGACCGGTCGCAGCTGACCACGTGGAATCAGCAGGTCGCGGCGACCGGTTCCGACCTGGCCCGCGCGCGCAACGCGGCGGTCGAGGAACTCAGCGGGTTCTTCACCGAAGCCGCGGCAGATCTGGGGCTGGAGCGGGATACCGGCCTGGTCTATCGTCCGGGCTCGGCGATCGAGGCCGACGCGATCGAGGCCGGCCTCGAAGAACGGATCGACAGCGACCTGCGACTCGGAAGGACCGGCTGGGGCCCGCATCACGACGAAATCCGGCTCGAGCTGGACGGACGCCAGCTGCGGAGGTTCGGCTCCCAGGGGCAGCAGCGAATCGGGCTCCTGGCGCTGCTCTTTGCCGAGCGGTCGGCGATCCTGGGGAGTGGAGCCAGCCCGCCGCTCATGCTGCTCGATGACGTGATGAGCGAGCTCGACGGCCGCCGCAGGGAGCGGCTGGTCAATCGCCTCCTCGACGGCGGCCAGAGCCTGATCACGGCGGCCGAGCCAGACCTGATCCCACCGGGAGAGGGTGTTCGGCAGGTGGCCATCGAGGACCTGACGGACGGGGCCGGATGAGGGACGGACGGGGCAGAAGCCGCCCGCCGAAACCGCTGGCCGGCTCGCTCGCCCGAGTCCGGGAGCGGATCGCTCCGAAGACCCCGCTGGCCGAAGTCCAACGTGTGTGGGGCGAAGCGGTCGGCCCCCAGATCGCGGCAGTCACCGAGGTGGCCGCGGAGCGCGACGGCACGGTCACGGTCGAGTGTTCGAGCACGGTCTGGGCACAGGAACTGGAGCTGATGTCCGGCCAGCTGCTGGCCAAACTGGAACGCGAGCTCGACGGTCCGGGACCGCAGAAACTGCGATTCCGCTCCTCCGATTGAGCCGGCGGGCAGAATCCCAACCCGGCCAACTTCAAAAATAGCCGATTTGCAGGGATTTTCAGTAAGGGGGGAGAGGTTCAATCCGGCCGGGACTGGTATCATTGAGACCAGAATTACGGGTCGGCCGAAGCTCGCTGAACCGGCTTCTCGCAGAGTTGCACGCGGCCCCTGAACGGTTCCCTGAAAGGCAGTAATTGGCTGAGAAAAAAGGTAGTGGAGACGCCTCATACGGGGCCAAGGACATCACCGTCCTCGAAGGCCTGGAGGCGGTCCGCAAGCGGCCCGGCATGTACATCGGCTCAACCGGACCGCGCGGACTCCACCATCTCGTCTATGAGGTCGTGGACAACTCGGTCGACGAGGCCCTGGCCGGTCACTGCGACGCGGTCACGATCGTGATCCACCCCGACAACAGCTGTACCGTGCGCGACGACGGCCGCGGCATCCCGGTCGGCATCATGGAGAAGGAGCAACGGCCGGCCGCCGAGGTGGTACTGACCGTCCTCCACGCCGGCGGCAAGTTTGGTGACGGTGGCGGCTACAAGGTATCCGGCGGGCTGCACGGCGTCGGAGTGTCGGTGGTCAACGCGCTCTCCGAGAAGCTCCACCTGCGGATCCGAACGGACGGATTCGTCTGGGACCAGGAATACGAGCGCGGCCACCCGCAGGGCGACCTGGCCAAGGGCGAGCCGACCAAAGAGACGGGCACCGAGATCACCTTCCTTCCGGACGACGAAATCTTCGAGGTCGTCGATTATGACTTCGCCACGCTGGTCGACCGGCTGCGGGAGACCGCCTTCTTGACTCGTGGACTCAAGATTCAGATCGACGACGAACGGGCCGAAGGAAGCAGCATGTCCTTCCAGTATGAAGGCGGAATCGAAGACTTCGTGCGTTACCTCAACCAGAACAAGGAGGCGATGCACGAGAAGGTCGTTTACTTCGAAGGTAACGAGGACGAAGGCGCGGTCGAGGTCGCGATGCAGTGGAACAGCTCGTATCAGGAGTCGATCTTCAGCTTCGCCAACAACATCAATACCCATGAAGGCGGCACCCACATGTCCGGGTTCCGCTCGGCGCTGACCAGGACCCTGAATGCCTATGCCCGCGGCAAAGGCATTCTCAAGGAGAAGGACGACAACCTGGCCGGTGAAGACGTGCGCGAAGGCCTGACCGCGGTGATTTCGGTCAAGCTCCACGACCCGCAGTTCGAGGGCCAGACCAAGACCAAGCTCGGCAACCAGGAGATCCGCGGGCTGGTCGAAGAGACGGTCAACCGCAAGCTGGCCGAGTTCCTCGAGGAAAACCCCGGCGAGGCACGCCGGATCATCACCAAGGCGGTCGAGGCGTCGCGGGCCAGGATGGCCGCCCGCAAGGCCCGGGATCTGACCCGCCGCAAGTCGGCACTGGAGAACTCGACCCTGCCGGGCAAGCTGGCCGACTGCACGGTCCGTGACCCCCAGCACGCCGAGATATTCGTGGTCGAGGGCGACTCGGCCGGCGGTTCGGCCAAGCAGGCCCGCGACCGCTCGACCCAGGCCGTACTGCCGCTCCGCGGCAAGATCATCAACGTCGAAAAGAGCCGGATCGACAAGGTCCTGGCCAACAACGAAATCCAGGCGATGATCACCGCGATCGGAACCGGCATCCAGGACGAGTTCGACCTCGAAGAGGCCCGCTACCACAAGATCATCATGGCGACCGATGCCGACGTCGATGGCGCTCACATCAGGACCCTGGTCCTGACATTCCTGTACCGGGAGATGCAGCCGCTGATCGATGCCGGGTTCGTCTACATCGCCAAGCCGCCTCTCTACAAGGTCAAGCGGGGCAACCAGGAGACGTATCTCGAGAAGGAGATCGAGCTGGAAGAGCTGTTGCTGCGCGACCGGCTGGAGCAGTTCGAGGTCGCCTCGGTCGATGGCCAGACGACCAGCCTCAACAAGAGCCGCTGGCAGAGCTACGTGCGGCGGTCAAAGGAGTACGCGGGATGGGAATCGGCTCTCCAGGCTGATTTCGGCAACGATACGATTCGCTTCGTCGCCGAATCGCGGCTGCTTGACGAGACCGCGATCACGGTCGACCAGGTGCGCAAGGTGATGAGCGACATCGACCAGGACGAAGACGCTTTCGCCACGGAGATCGCTTCCGAGGCAGGCGAGGACCTGGTGGTCAAGGCGCTTCACCGCCGTTCCGGGCTGGCCCGTAACCACACTCTCCCGGCCAGGCTGTTCGAGAGCACCGAGTACCGCCGCTTCGCCGAAGTGCACGCCGAGCTGCTCTCGATGTTCGGCAGGCCCCCGTTCCGGGTGACCCTGAAGGACCGGGCCGAAGAGGTCGCAGGGTTCACCGATCTGCGCCGGGCGGTGCTCGACCTGGCCAAGCACGGGGTGCAGCTGACCCGGTTCAAGGGACTAGGTGAGATGAACGCGGACCAGCTGCGCGAGACCACCATGGACCCGGCGACACGGACACTTCAGCGGGTAACCCTCGAGGACGCCACCGCGGCCGATCGGATCTTTTCGATGCTGATGGGCGACCAGGTTTCATCCCGGCGGAACTTCATCGAGACGTACGCCAAGGAGGCGAGCAACCTTGATGTCTGAACGATTGCGTCGGGGCCCGACTTCGCCCGGGGAAGGCGGCTTCGATGGCGCTTGAAGCCCTGACCGGCCACATCGAAGAGCGCGAGCTCGAGCTCGAGATGCGCTCCTCCTACATCGATTACGCGATGAGCGTGATCGTCGGCAGGGCGCTGCCCGATGTGCGTGACGGTCTCAAGCCGGTCCACCGCAGGGTCCTCTACGCGATGCACGACCTCGGCCTCCAGCCGAACCGGGCCTACCGCAAGTGCGCTTTCATCGTCGGTGAGGTGATGGGCAAGTACCACCCGCACGGCGACTCCTCCATATACGACACCCTGGTCCGTATGGCGCAGGATTTCTCGCTGCGCTACCCGCTGGCCGACGGGCAGGGCAACTTCGGCTCGATCGACGAAGACTCGGCCGCGGCGATGCGCTACACCGAGGCCCGTCTGACCCGCCTGGCGACCGAGATGCTGCGTGACATCGACTCCGACACGGTCGATTTCGGACCCAACTACGACGAGTCCCAGCGTGAACCGCTCGTTCTTCCGTCCCGCTTTCCCAACCTCCTGGTCAACGGAGCCTCGGGGATCGCCGTCGGCATGGCGACGAACATCCCGCCGCACAACCTGACCGAGATCGCAGGAGCGGTCGGTGCCTTCATCGACGACCGCAAAATTGGGCTCGACGGCCTGATGAAGCACGTGACCGGCCCCGACTTCCCCGGCGGCGGCATCATGGACCCAAGCGGGATCCGCGACGGGTACGCCACCGGGCGCGGCAGCGTCCGGGTGCGGGGCAGGGTGCACTCGGAGCCGCTCAAGGGCGGCAAGGACGCGCTGATCGTGACCGAGTTGCCGTTCACCGTGAAGAAGGGCGGCGAGGGCGGATTCATCACCAAGATCGCCAACCTGGTCCGCGACAAGAAGCTCGACGGGATCTCCGACCTGCGCGATGAGACCGACCGCACCGGAATGCGCGTCGTGATCGAACTCAAGCGCGGCGCGGTACCCAACATCGTGCTCAACAACCTGTTCAAGAAGACCCAGCTGCAGACCTCGTTCGGCATGAACATGGTCTCGCTGGTCGACGGCGTCCCGAGGACGCTCGGGCTGAAGGACATGATCCGCTACTACGTCGAGCACCAGCGCGAGGTGGTGACCCGGCGGACCCAGTTCAAGCTGCGGCGGGCAGAGGCCCGGGCCCACATCCTCGAAGGACTGCTGATCGCACTTGACAACCTCGACGCCGTGATCGCGCTGATCCGGTCCTCACCCGACCCCGACACCGCCCGCGACGGACTGATCTCGGAGTTCGAGCTTTCCCGCGAACAGGCCCAGGCGATTCTCGACATGCGGCTCCAGCGCCTGACTGCGCTCGAGTCCGACAAGATCCGGGCCGAGCACGCCGAGCTGATGGAGCTGATCACCGAGCTGAGGGCGATACTCGGCGACGAGGACAGGATCTATGCCCTGGTCAAGGAGGAGCTGGCCGGAATCGTCGAAACACACGGCGACGAGCGGCGGACCGAGATCCAGGCTTTCGGCGGAGACGTCAACGTCGAAGACACGATCGCCGAGGAACAGATGGTGATCTCGCTGACCAAGTCCGGTTACGTCAAGCGGCTGGGCGTCGGTTCGTACCGCAAGCAGCACCGGGGCGGGGTGGGGGTCACCGGAATGAACCTCAAGGAGGGCGACTACATCGAGCACCTCCACATCTGCTCGACCCACGACTACCTGCTGTTCTTCACCAACGCGGGCAAGGTGTACCGCAAGAAGGTCTACGAACTCCCCGAGGGTACCCGGACCGCCCGCGGGAGCGCGCTGGTCAATCTGTTGCCGCTGCGCGAGGGGGAGAGGGTGATGGCGGTGATCCCGACCCGAGAGTTCAAGGAGAACCGCTACATCGTCTTCGCCACGGCCGAGGGACAGGTCAAAAAGACCGAATTCACCGAGTACAACACGCGGATCGAGGCGGACGGGATAATCGCGATCAAGATCCGCGAAGGTGACGAACTGGTCGGGGTGCAGTTGACCTCGGGCGAGGACGACCTGCTGCTGGTGTCGAAATCGGGGCACGCTTCACGCTTCAATGAAGACCAGACCCGGCCGATGGGTCGCGGCACCGCCGGCGTTCGCGGCATGAACGTGAGCCAGAAGGGCAACCGGGTACTCGCGCTGAACGTGGCCCGGGACGAGTCGGAGCTGCTGGTGGTGACCGAAAACGGCTTCGGCAAGCGGACCGCGCTTTCCGAGTACCCGGTCAAGAACCGGGGTACCAAGGGCGTGCTCACGGCCAAGCTGACCGAAGCGAAGGGCGGCCTGGCCGGTGCACTGATAGTTCGCGACCACCAGGAACTGCTGTTCATCACCGAGAACGGGATGGTCCAGCGAACCTCGGTCAGCGGTATCCGTAAGACCGGTCGTGCCACCCAGGGAGTCAAGGCGATGAACGTCCGCGACGGCGACCGGATCAGTGCGGTGGCTCTGGTGGTCGAGTCTGCGGTAGCACCGGACGCCGGAGAAGGTGGCGAGGCCGGTCAGGATGAGTTGCCGGAGGGCGAACCGACGACCGACGAACCGACGACCGACACGGAAGCCGCCGCCGAAGCCGGCACTGACTCGGGCGACGACGACGCCTAGGGGGCTAAGTCGGACCGGAGTCGGCCGGGTCGGTGGCCGCCCCGCGGTATGAACCAAGGATCTGAACCGAATCCGCTTTGCCACGCAGCGCCTCGATTGCCTCGGCCACTCCGGGCTCGTCCTCGCGGCCCTCGACGTCGATGAAGAAGCGGTAACGGCCGAGCCCCCGCCGGAGTGGTCGCGACTCGATCCGGACCAGATTGATCTCGCGCCGTGAGAACTCGAGCAGGGCGTCAACCAGCGCGCCGGGGTGATCGGCCCCGAGCTCGGCAAAGACCAGGGTCGTCTTCCAGACGCCTCCGCGCGAGCCGCCGTCCCGGTCGGGCTGTCCCGCTTCCCGTTGATCATGCGGACCCAGCCAGATGAAGCGGGTGACGTTTCCGGGCTCGTCCTCGATGCCCTCGCGCAGGACCACGCAGCCGTAGATCCGGGCGGCTGCCGCCGGTGCGAGCGCGGCGAGTGGGCTCTCGCTCTCGCTCACTTCGCGGACCGCCGAGCTGGTGCTCGTGGCGACCCGCAGTTCGGCCCCCGGGAGTTCACTGCGCAGGAATCGCGCGCACTGGGCGAGCGGCTGGGGGTGAGACAGCACCGCTTCGATCCGATCCGGGTCCAGGTCGGTCCGGGCGATCAGGGCCGATCGGATCGGGTGGTCATACTCGCCGAGGATGGTCACCGAATCGGCCTGGTCGACCAGGCTGTCGAGGGTACCGCGGATCGAGCCCTCGATCGAGTTCTCGATCGGAACCAGGGCGCGGTCGGCTTCGCCCCGTCCGAGCGACTCCACCGCCTGGGGGATCTCCTCGCAGAGAACCGGGATCGCATCGCCGGGAGCGAAACCGCTCTGGCGCAGCGCGTCCTCGCTGAAGGTTCCGGCCGGCCCGAGATAGGCGATTCGCAAGGCGGCCTAACCGAAGCTGACCGAGTAAGTGGCCTCGTTGTTGTCGAGAACCTGCTCCCCGGGAACCGCGCCGACCTTGATCTCGAGCGTCACCTCTCCGCTCGGCGCCGGAGTCAGCAGGATCGAAGCGGTACCGGTCTCGCCGGCTGCGAGCGAGGAGATCTTCTCGGTCAGGGTGTCGCCACCCACCGTCGCCGAGACCTCGATGTCGTTTTCGTCGGAGTCACCCTGGTTCTGGACTTCGACGTCTACCACCGGCTCGGTCCCGGTTGCGATCTGGGTGGTACCCGAGGACTCGAGCGGAATGCCGCCGATAGAGACCGTTCCGAGCCCGGTTCCGTGGACCCCGCCGTCGGTCGGCGTGGCCGACCCTCCGGCGACACCGCTCAGGGCCGAATCGACCTCGCCCGAGTCGCCCCACTTGACCGGATCAGGCACGAAGGTGCTGACCGGGACCGGGGGTGCAGAGGCGCCGTTGCTTTCTATCTGGAAGTCGATCTGGTGCCGGGTCACCTGGTCGTACAGCACGTCGGCCGCCGAAAGGACCTGCATCTTGTTGGCGATCTGCTGAACCGCCTTGTCACGGCCCTTGTCTCCGAGAGCCGTGCTCATCCGCTCGGCTATCGCGTCCATCGCTCCGGCCCGCAGCTGGTAAACGAGGGTCAGGGTGTCCTGAGCGGAGCTCATGTCACCCGGGGTGTCCAGCTTTTCGACCCGGCTCAGGAAGCCGGCCATCGCGCTGCGGTCGGACTCGATTTCGGCGGTGAAATCAGTGACGGTCAGATCACCGGGATCGTCCAGACGGCCGAAAAATGACTCGCCGAGGGCGTTGGTCTCGTCGACTATCTGGGTGACGCTGTTGGCGTAGTCGTCGAGTGAACGGTTCTTGCGGGCGTCGAGGCAGCCCTTGGCTCCGATCACCAGCAGGATCAGTACCAGGAGACCGACGCCGAGCGCGATCGCCCTGCGGGCCAGCACGTTCTGGCCTCCCCCCGATCCCCCCGATCCGCGGGATCGCCGGGCCCGGTCCGGCCGCCGGGACGACTCCGGCGTTTCGCCGTCGCTCTCCACGGGCGCGTCGGGGTCGAACTCGTTGTATGGGTCGCTGAAATCCATAGGGGGACTTGCCGAGAGGCTTTCGGCATTGCCAATCTATTCCCTTCCCACTCAAAGCCGCTGCAAGGCGCCGTGTTTGCACGGGTGGCAGGGTCGCGGAGCCGGGCGCCGAATCTGAGGGGTGGATGACCGGGACCCTCGTATTGCAGCGCTTCGAAATCGGTGACCGCCTGGGTGCGGGCGGCTGTGGAACCGTGTACCGCGCCTGGGACCGGCGCCTGGAACGCGAGGTGGCGGTCAAGGTGGTCGAGACCGAGCCGGAATCCGGACCGCGGGTCCGCCGGGAGGCCCAGGCCGCCGCGCGGCTCAACCATCCCGGCATCGTCACCCTGTTCGAGTTTGCCCACCACGAGTTCGGGCCGGAGGGAGGCAGGGCCTACCTGGTCAGCGAACTGGTCGAGGGCGAGACGGTCCGGGAGATGATTGACCGCGACCTGCTGAGCGATCGTGAGATTGCCGAGGTCGGGGCCGACGTATGCGAGTCACTGGACCATGCCCACTCGCGCGGGGTTGTCCACCGTGACCTGAAACCGGCCAACCTGATCTCGCCCTACCGGGATGGAGGGGCCAAGCTGATGGACTTCGGCATCGCCCGTCTGCTCGACAGCGACGACCTGACCCGGCCGGGCGACGTACTCGGCACGCTGTCCTACATGGCTCCGGAGCAGGCCGAGGGCCTGGAGGTCGGCCCGCCCGGAGACGTCTTCTCACTGGCCCTGACCCTTTACGAGGCCTGGACAGGGAAGAACCCCAGGCGCCGTCCGTCGCCGTCGGCCACCCTGGCTGCGCTCTCCCGGGAGGTCCCGTCGCTGGCTTCGGCCCGTCCCGACCTCCCGGCCGAGCTGACCGACCTGATCGACGGCTGTCTCGACCCCGTGCCCGAATACCGGCCGGAGCTCGAAGAGCTGGGAAGCGGACTGGAGGATTCGCTCGCATTCCTGGACGACTCGGCCGCCGGAGCGGAAACGGAGAGGCGCGGCGCCCGATTCGACCTCGGCGACCCCGGATTCGATCCGGGCCGGGTGATCGCGGCCGCCGGGGTCGGGGGTCTGGTGGCGACCGGGGTCGTTCTGAGCGGGTCGGCCGACCCGGCATCCGTCGGGCTGATTTCCCTGGTCTCGGCGCTTGTGACACTGCTCAATCCGAGGGTCGGCTTTCTCTGTGGAGCCGGCACTCTGGCCGCCTGGCTGGCGCTGGCGGCCTCGTTGCCCGGCGCCGGCCTCGCAGTGGTCGTGGCCGGCGTGATCCCGGCGACGATGATCCGCGGCTCTGGCACCTCCCTGGTGATCGCCCCGTTCGGGCCGCTGCTGGGCACTCTTGGGCTGGCTCCGCTGCTGCCGCTGCTGGCGGCGTTCGCCGGTGACCGCAGGGACCGCGCCGTGGTTGCGGTGACCGGCCTGACCTGTACGGCCCTGGCCGAGGCGATCACCGGAAAAAGCCTGCTGTTCGGCTCGATACCGGCGGTTCAGGACGGCTGGCAGTACTCGGTCACCGCGACCGTGACCGGACTTCTGATCCCGGTGCTGACCGCCACTTCCTTCCTTGTCTCTCTGCTTGTCTGGCCGCTGGTGGCGGTTCTGGTGGGGGCCGTCGTGGCTCGGGTGAGAGGGCGGAGCGACACGGAAGGGGGAGGGTCGCTGGCGCTTGCTCCCGTAGGATCAAACCGTGTCCCGAACGCCCGCTGAGACATGAGCGTCTTCCGCAACCTCGAGGCCAGGATCGAGGGCCTGGTCGAAGGTGTGTTCAGCCGCGCCTTCAGCTCCGAGGTCCAACCGGTGGAACTCGCGCGGAAACTGGCGAAGGAGATGGATTCCCACAAGACCGCTTCGGTCTCCAGGGTCTACGTGCCGAACGAGTACACGGTCCACCTTTCACCCGAGGACAGGGGAAAGCTCGAAGGCTATGAACGCTCGCTCGGGCAGGAGCTGTCCGGGTACCTGCTCGAACATGCCCGTCGCCGCAGCTATGACCTGCTGACCCGGCCCGAGGTCAGGTTCAACACCGACGAGCGCCTCCGCCTCGGCGAGTTCGGGATCCAGACCAGGCTGGTCAAGGCTCCTGCCCGTGACGGGGAAGAGCCCCGGCAGGCAGAGGAGGGCAAGACGATGGTCTACAAGGTCGCGCCGCAGCAGCCCGCGCCGCCGGAGCCCCCGCCCGAGGCCGCTCCGGTGCTGACCAGGGCGGTGGTGGAGACGGGAAGCAGGCGCTACGTCCTGGACGGGCCCCGTGCGGTGATCGGGCGCTCCGACGAGGCCGAATGCGTTCTGCGCGACCCGAACGTCTCGCGGCGCCATGCCGAGCTCAGGCAGAGCCGCGGCGGAGATTGGGCGATTCACGACCTCAACTCGACCAACGGCGTCAAGGTGAACGGAAGGCGGGCCGGATCCTCCCGGCTGCGCGAGGGCGACCAGGTGACCGTCGGCACGACGACCTTCCGGTTCGGACTCGAACGGTAGCTGCGGCGGCCAAGTGGACTACGAACCGATTTCAGTTGTTCTCAAGTTCGGATTTCTGGCGGTCCTTTTGCTTTACCTTTTCTGGATCGCAGCGAGTGCCAGAAAGGACCTGAAGCGAAATCAGAACGGTGCAGCCGTCCTGGAGCCGGGCCCCGGCGGAGGGACACGGGACGCCTGGCTGGTCGTGGAGAACAGCCCCGAACTCGAGCCCGGGACCAGATATGACCTGTTCGGCGGCGCGACCCTCGGGCGTTCCGGGAACGCCGACATAAGCTTTGACGATCGCTACGCCTCCGGACTTCATGCCAGGGTCTACCCGCGCGGCGGCCGCTACTTCGCCGAGGACATGAACTCGACCAACGGCACCCTGCTGAACGGGGGGCCGGTCGGCGGGGAGACAGAGCTGACCGACGGCGATCTGATCGCGATCGGCGACACTTCCTTCCGCTTCGAGAGCGAAAGTTGATCGGGGCGGGCAGGATCTAGATGCTCAGGGTTTCCCGACATTCGGAGCGCAGCGACACCGGCCGGCAGCGCCAGGCCAACGAGGACTCCTACCTGGCCAGGGCGCCACTGTTCGTCGTCGCCGACGGGATGGGCGGAGCCCAGGCCGGCGAGGTGGCCTCGATGGCCGCGGTACAGGCCTTCGAAGATGGACTTCCCGACGGCAGTCCCGAGGAGGTGATCGAGGACTCGATCGGACGGGCGAACCGGACGATCCATGAGCGGGCCCAGGCCGACCCCGATCTTTCCGGGATGGGTACCACGATCACCACCGCCTCGGTAAATGCCGAGGCCGAGGAAGTGGTGATCGGCCATGTCGGTGATTCGCGCGCTTACCGGCTTCGCGACGGGATCCTGCAGCGGCTGACCCGGGACCATTCGCTGGTCGAGGAGATGAGGAGGCGCGGCCAGATCACCGAGGAACAGGCCGAGGACCACCCTCAGCGGTCGATCATCACCCGGGCGCTGGGTCCCGAGCCAGAGGTACAGGTAGACGTGCAGACGGTCCCGTCCAAGCCCGGCGACACCTTCCTGCTCTGCTCTGACGGCCTGACCACGATGATCGATGACGAGCGGATCACCGAGATCATCACCGGTGCGACCGGCCTGGATGCCGCCACGAAGACCCTGGTCGACGAAGCCAACCGGGCCGGTGGCCGCGACAACATCACGGTCGTGCTCTTCCAGGTGGAAGACCCGGAAAACCCGTTGCCGAGAGGTGAGCAGCCGACCACGATCGCTCCGCCCCGAATTCGCCGCCCTCGCGGTGACCGGCCGCAGGGCGAGCGGCGCGGGCGGGGAGCGGGCCGGATAGCCGCAGGGGTCGCGATCGCGATCGTGGTCCTGGTCCTGGCCGGCGCGGCGGCGTTCGTCGGCAGTCGGCAGGCCTGGTTCCTGGGAACCGACTCGGCCGGCCGGGTGGCGCTCTACCGTGGCCTGCCGTACGAGCTTCCTTTCAACGTCGACCTCTACCAGCAGCGCTACTCGTCGCCGATCCAGACCAGCGAGCTTTCAGTCAGACAGCAGGACGCGGTCACCGGGCATTCGCTCCGCTCGCGCGATGACGCCACCTCTCTTATCGAGGACATCGAGAGCCGCGAGGGTCTCTAGATGAGCGCCCGGGCCGGGAGCGCCACCGTCGGAAGAGGGACAGGCCGGAACCGGGAGCTGATGGCGCTGATCCCCGTCGCGCTGCTGCTGACCATCGGCTTTGCTGCGGTATTCGCCCAGAACGACAGCCAGCTGAGCGACCTCAGCCTCTCCTACGGCCTCTACTTCCTCGCGATCTGCCTGGCCACCCACATTTTCATCCGGATTCGGCTGCCGAACGCCGACCCCTACCTGTTCCCCCTGATGGCCCTGCTCACAGCGATCGGCCTGGTGATGATCTACCGGCTCGACTCCGAACTGGCCAAGAACCTGGCCAGGGACCAGGCGAACTGGTTCGTGATCGGACTGGTCCTGTTCGCCGTGGTGGTGCAGATGCTGCGCGATTACACGGTGCTGGAGCGCTACCGTTATACCATCGCGGTCGCCGGGATCGTCCTCCTTCTGGCCCCGAGGTTGCCGCTGATCGGGGCCCAGGTGAACGGGGCATATCTCGGAATCAAGATCGGGCCGCTGGCCTTCCAGCCCGCCGAGCTGGCCAAGATCTGCATCGTCATCTTTCTAGCCAGTTACCTGCGCGAGCACCGCGAACTGCTGGTGGTCGGCGCCCGGCGGATTCTCGGGGTCACGCTGCCGCCGCTGAAGCACCTGGGCCCGCTGCTGGTGGTCTGGGGGGCGGCCATGTTCATGCTGATCTTCATCCGCGACCTCGGCAGTTCGCTGATGTTCTTTGCGGCCTTCCTGGCCCTGATCTACGTGGCGACCGGCAGGCTGTCGTTCGTGGTGATCGGGATGGCGATGTTTCTGGTCGGGGCCTGGATCATCTACAACACGGTGCCGCACGTGACCGACCGGGTCGACATCTGGCTCGACCCCTACCAGGACCCCGGCGACGCCGGATACCAGGTACTGCAGTCGATGTTCGCCCAGGCTGACGGAGGATTATTCGGCAAGGGGTTCGCCGAGTCGATGGTGGTGATCCCGGGAGGAAGCGACCCCTTGCTGCCTGCCGCCCAGACGGATCTGATCTACACGCTGATCGTCTCCGAACTTGGGCTGTTCGGTGGCAGCGCGATCGTCATCACCTACCTGCTCATAGCGGCCCGCGGATTCAAGGTGGCCCTGATGGCGAACGACGGCTTTTCCAAGCTGCTGGCGACCGGCCTGACCTCGGTCTTCGCCTTTCAGGCATTCGTGATCATCGGCGGGGTCACCCGGGTGATCCCGCTGACCGGGGTCACCCTGCCACTGGTCTCATACGGCGGTAGCTCGATCCTGGCCAACTTCATCCTGCTGGCCCTGCTCCTGCTGGTCTCCGACCGGGCGCGGCGCGAAGCCCGGGAGGGTCGCGACGTCGAGCATACGGGGGTCTGGTCGTGAACGCGCGGATAGTCAAGCTGTTCGCCTTCATCACGGTGCTGTTTGCGATCCTGATCGGGTTTACCTCGTACTGGTCGGTCTTCGATGCGGAGAACCTCAAGGCCGAGCGGGTCAACAAGCGGCCGCTGTTCGAGGCACAGCAAATCAAGCGGGGAACGATCCTGGCCGCCGACGGAACCGTGATCGCCCGTTCCCGGCCGACCGGTAGCGGAGCCTCGGTCCAGTACGTCCGGGAGTACCCGAACGGACCGCTTTTCGGCCATCCGATCGGGTACAGCTTTGCCGAGCAGGGCAATTCCGAGTTCGAGCAGTCGCACAACGCCGAGCTGACCGGGGAAGACTCGGAGTTCTCCACTCTGTTCGACGAGATCCGGGGCCGCGAGCAGACCGGCCACGACGTGATCACCAACATCGAGCCGGCCGCACAGCAGACCGCGTTCGACCTGCTGGCCGGGCGCCCGGGAGCGGTGGTCGCGATCGAACCGGACACCGGCGAGGTTAAGGCCCTGGTCAGCCAGCCGCCCTATGACCCCAACCTGGTCCCGACGTCCCTGCCGGAGCTGAACCGGGACCCCGGCTCACCACTGCTCGACCGGGCCACCCAGGGCCAGTACCCGCCCGGGTCGACCTTCAAGCTGGTCACCGCGACCGCGGCGCTTGACTCGGGCAAGATCGACCTCGACACCCTGATCGATGCTCCCGGGACGATCGACGTCCAGGGCCAGCCACTGTCGAACTCGGGCGGCAGCTCGTTCGGACCGATCGACGTGACGACCGGTCTGACCTTCTCCGTAAACACCTTCTTCGCCCAGCTCGGGCAGAGGGTCGGCGAATCCACGCTCTACGAATACATGGAGCGCTACGGCTTCAACTCGAAACCGAGGATCGACCTGCCGGCCGACCAGCTGTCGGTGAGCGGTGTCTTCGGCTCTGACGGCAAGCTGCTCAAGCCCGATGACGGGGTCGACATCGCCCGGATCGCGATCGGCCAGGAGCGCCTGCTCGCGACCCCGATCCAGATGGCCGAGGTTGCGGCGACGATCGCCAACGGCGGTGATCTGATGAGGCCGCAGATCTGGCAGAAGGTCCGCGACGTGGACGGCCGCACGGTCGACCAGCTCAAGCCGGAACGCCAGTCGGAGGTGATGAGCGAGGAGACCGCGGCCCAGCTGACCGAGGCGATGAAGGCGGTGGTCAATGAGGGAACCGGCACCGCGGCTGCGCTCAGCGGAATCGACGTCGCCGGAAAGACCGGCACTGCCGAGGTTCCGGGCAGGGAGGAATGCCAGGGCCTGCCCAACCAGGCCTGGTTCGTCGGTTTCGCTCCGGCCGATGACCCCCGGATTGCGGTCGCAGCTACCGTCGAGTGCACAGACGGCCAAGGCGGTACCGTGGCGGCTCCGATCGCGGGCGGCGTAATGCAGGCCCTGATCGGCGGTTGAGCATAGGCCGTGAAAAGCAAAGGCTGAAGGGAACCCGAACGAAAAAGTGAGTCGTATCTCTCCAGGAACCGTGGTCCACGACCGCTACGAGATCGAGCGCCTTATCGGCTCCGGGGGCATGGCCGACGTCTGGCTGGCCAATGACCTCCACCTGCCTCGGCGGGTGGCCCTCAAGGTCCTTCACGAGCGCTACGCCCGGGATTCCGAGTTCATCGAGCGATTCCGCCGCGAGGCCGAAGCCGCCGCGGCGCTCCAGCACCCCAACATCGTTTCGATCTTCGACCGCGGTCAGGTCGAGGACACCTACTACATAGCGATGGCCTACCTCGACGGCCGGACCCTGCGCGATCTGATCAACCTCGGCCTGACCCCCTCGGAATCGGTGGCGATCATCCGGCAGGTTCTCGACGCGGCTGGCTTCGCCCACCACCACGGGGTGGTACACCGGGACTTCAAGCCGCTCAACGTGATCGTCGACGCCGCCGGACTGGCCACCGTCACCGACTTCGGGATAGCCAGGGCGGGCATCTCCGAGATCACGGAGACCGGATCGGTCATGGGTACGGCCCACTACCTCTCGCCCGAGCAGGCCCAGGGCATGGAGGTCGGACCGGTGTCCGATCTCTACTCGATCGGGGTAATGCTCTACGAGTGCCTGAGCGGACGGGTGCCGTTCGAAGGGGACAGTGCGGTCGCGGTCGCGCTGAAGCAGGCACAGGAGGACCCGCTGCCCCCGAGCGCCTGGAATCCCTCGGTCTCCCCGGCGCTCGATGCCGTGGTGCTCAAGGCCCTCAGCCGCGACCCGTTCGAGCGCTACCCCGACGCGGCCAGTTTCATCGACGCGCTCGACGCCGCGGAGCGCCAGCCGGAAGTCGTGCCCGAACCCGAACCGGAGTCGAAGAAGTGGATCTGGGCGGCGGTCGCCCTCGGGGTGATTCTCGGCCTGCTCGTGGTCTACGGCCTGACCCGCGACAACACAGTTGAAGTGCCGCGGGTTGTCGGCAACGACCTCGACGGTGCAATCTCGCGGCTGAGTGCCGACGGCTTTTCGGTGGGAACCGTGGACCGGATCCAGCGGGACGTACCCAAGGACCAGGTGATCAGCCAGGATCCGGTCGGTCAGACCAGCCGGGACTGCAAGTTCATAGGGTTCTTCTGCTCCGATCCGGACGTCGACCTGACCGTGAGCGGGGGACCCGGGCAGGCATCGGTTCCCGACGTGACGGGGCAGACGAGGACCGCCGCAGAAACGGCGCTCGACCAGGCCGGCTTCGGGGTCACGGTTGAAACGGCGACGTCCAGCGACGTCGAGGCGGATCTCGTGATCAGCACCGATCCTCCGGCCGGCACGAAGGTACAGCGGGGCAGCACCGTCACCCTGGTGGTTTCCAGCGGGCCGAAGCAGATCAAGGTCCCGCCGGTGGTCGGGCTGACTCTGAATGCCGCACAGCAGCAGATTTCGGCGCGTGGCCTCCAGTCGAACTCGACCGAGGAAACCAGCGACCGGCCGAAGGGCGAAGTCATCTCCCAGTCCCCGGATGCGGGTTCGAAGGTCGACGCCGGCACGACAGTCGAGCTGGTCGTCTCGTCCGGCCCCCAGGAGGCGGCCAAGGTGTCTGTGCCGGCGGTGGTCGGCTCGACTCAGGCAGAAGCCGAGACGGCGATCCGGAATGCCGGGCTGGTTCCCAGCGTTGAAGAGCAGACAACCGACATCGAACCCCAGGACGGCCGGGTGATCGATCAGAACCCGACCGGTGGCAACAAGATCGACGAGGGCGCCCAGGTGGTGATCACCGTCGGTGTGTTCGATTCCGGTGGCTCGGGCGGGAGCACCCCGTGACCGGGATGACCGACCGTGAACGTCTTGGTTGACCGGCAATGAAGGTCGCGGTCCTCAGCGGCGGACGATCGAGCGAACACGAGGTTTCGCTGAACTCGGGCACCGCCGTTTCCGCCGGGCTGGGTCAGGCGGGACATGAAGTCGTAGAGATCCGGATCGGGCCGGGGGGAGAGTGGACGGTCGACGGTGAGCCGGTGACACTGGTCCCCGCCGCCGGGCTTTCGGCGCGGCTTTCCGATCTCGGGATCGAGGTCGCCTTTCCGGTGTTACACGGTCCGTTCGGCGAAGACGGGGTGACCCAGGGTGCGCTTGAGACCGCCGGGATCCCCTATGTCGGATCGGACGTGCTCGGATCGGCGGTCTGCATGGACAAGCTGACCCTGAAGGCGCTCTGTGGATTCCACGGGGTGCCCCAGGTCGAGTTCGCGCAGGCCCTGATCCCGGGATGGAGGGAACGGGCCGCCGAACTGGAGCACCCGCTGTGGGTCAAGCCCTCCCGCCTCGGGTCCAGCGTCGGTATCACCAAGGTGGAGCGGTCCCGATCGGGGTCCGGTGACGGCGGGCTCGAGGAGGCGGTGGCGGCCGCGGCCACCCACGACCCGCGGGTGATCATCGAGGCGAACTCGTCCGGCCGCGAAGTCGAGTGTTCCGTGCTCGGCAACGAGGATCCGGAGACCTCACTCCCGGGCGAGATCCTGGCCGACGCCGACTGGTACGACTTCGAGGGCCAAGTACACGGACGGCAGGATGGACCTGGTCGTGCCGGCACCGATCGGCGAGGCCGGGATCGCCGAGGTTCGGGCGATGGCGGCGACCGTATTCAGCCTGGCCGGCTGCTCCGGTCTCGCCCGGTGCGACTTCTTCGTCGAGGACGACGGCACGGTTCTGCTGAACGAGATCAACACGATCCCCGGGTTCACCTCCACCTCGGTCTACTCGAAGCTCTGGGAGGCCTCCGGCCTGGCCTACGCCGACCTCTGCGACCGGCTGGTCAAGCTGGCCGTCCAGCGGCACCTAGCCGAAGCCCGGCACTCGTACTGAAGTCCTCCGGTCAGCTCGTGCCGTAGAGCCTGACATCGGAGATCGAGGCGGAGTACCCGGTCTCGGTCTCAACCGGGTCCGACACCCAGAGCAGGTAGTAGCGGTAGGCCCGGTTGGCGGTGATCAGATCCACCCGCTGGCGTTCCTGGACGTCTGGAACCCTTGCCAGCCGGGTCCATTCCGAGAGCACTTCCGGGATCGGGTCGTTGGTGCCGTAAACCTCCAGGGTCCAGCCGGGCGTCGGTGACCTGAACTCGAGCTCCGTGGCCCTGACCGGCGAGCCCGCGTCGACGTACAGCCCGACACCGGACTTGCCGGCAAGGGTGGGGTCCTGATAGATCTCGGTGGTCCAGGCCGAGGCGTTCCTGTCCTCGTCGAGGGCGAGAGAGGCCTCTTCGGGATGCTCGGAATCACCCTCGGGGTCGTAATCGGTGGCCGAGACCAGCGCTATCTGGTCGCTACTCCCACCGTTCCCTCCGCCGGCCCCACCGCCACCGCCGCCTCCCGAGTTCCCACTCGAGATCACGTAGGCCGCGGCCCCGGCGATCAGCAGTGCGACCAGCAGCATGATCACGGCCGGTCGCGACGACGTCTGCCTGGCGACGACCGGCCGGCGTTGCGGCGGCAGTGCGTCGAGGACGGACGTCGCCTCGCCGGTCGCCCCACCGGACCTGACCGCCTCGACCTCGAGCGCGGCCTGCAGGTCGTCCGACATCTCGTCGATGGTCTGGTAGCGGTCGTCCGGGTTCTTGGCGGTCGCTCGCTCGACCGCGCGCGCCGAGGCGGCGGAAAGGTCGCCCCGGCGGTGCTGGATGTCCGGCAGTTCGTCGTTGACGTGCTTCATCGCCACGCCGATCTGGTTTTCGGCTTCGAACGGCACGTCGCCGGTCAGCATCTCGAACAGCACCACCCCGAGCGAGTAGATGTCGGACCGCGGGTCGACCTCTTTGCCCATCGCCTGCTCGGGCGCCACGTAGTCGGTGGTACCGAGGACCCGCCCGGCCTCGGTTACCCCCTCCTCGTTCAGCTGTCGCGAGATCCCGAAGTCGGTCAGTTTGGCCCGCCCGGTTGAATCGATCAGGACGTTCTGAGGCTTGACGTCACGATGGACCATCTTTCTCTCGTGGGCGACCGAGAGCCCCTGGGCGACCTCGAGAGCGTAGGCCAGCGCCTCGGTGGCATCGAGCGCGCCGATCCGGCTGATCCGCTGCTTGAGGGTCTCACCCTGGACGTATTCGAGAACGATGTACGGCCGACCGGCGTCCTCACCGGCGTCGATCACCGCGACCACGTTCGGGTTGGAGAGCTTGGCCACCGCCCGGGCCTCCTGATTGAAGCGCTCGAGCTGGTCCGGCTGGTCGGTCATCTCGACATGCATCAGCTTGACCGCGACCGGCCGGTCGAGCACTTCGTCACGGGCGAGGTAGACGGTCGACATCCCCCCGCTCCCGAGTTTTGCTTCTAGGCGGTAACGGTCCGAGAGGACCGTCCCGATCATCTGGGCGCTGGATGGCGGATGGCTCATTGGCTCTGCGAGATACTCGACCAGACGCGCTCGTCGAGCTTCACTGTTTCACCGATCCAGCCTGCGGAAAATCATGGGCGAACGAGCCTACCCTGCAAGGGCAGTTTGGTGAATCGGGACCGCCGCCCCGGGAAAAATTGCTCAGCCCCCCTATCCGGCTCTGGAACCGGGTTCGAGCGAGGATTGCACTACCGCCTCGCGGCAAGCCACTGGTCCCGTTTTGCCGCCGCCGCCGTGACCGCTTCGACCGTCGCGGCCGACGCGGTCCGGGGCGAGCCCGACTCGTACGGGGGCTGCGGGTCGTATTCGATCGCCAACTGGACCGCCTCGGCCGTCTCGGGACCCTCTACCCGTGCGACCAGGCTGAGCGCCATGTCGATCCCGGAGGAAACCCCGGCCGCGGTGATCGTCCTGCCATCGACCACCACCCGCTCGGCGACCGGAACCGCGCCCATTTCCCGAAGGCGTTCCAGGTAGAGCCAGTGTGTGGTGCAGCGCTTGCCGTCCAGCAGACCGGCTGCGGCCAGCACGAGCGACCCGGTGCAGACCGAGGTGACCCAATCGGCACCAGCGGCGATCTCTCTCAGCCATTCGAGCGCCGGTTCGTCGTTCAGGAGAGACCGGGACCCGGTTCCTCCCGGTACCAGCAGTACGTCGGCCGAGCCGGTCCGGCCGGTCGACCCGCCGGCGCTGATCGAGGTGATCCCGGTGTCGGTCTGCACCGGACCGGCCTCGGCCGCAACGAACTCGACTCGCCACCCCGGTACCCGGCAGAGAACTTCGTAAGGCCCGATCGCGTCGAGCGCGGTGACCCGGTCGAACAGGTAGATCACCACTTTCACGGCGACCTACCCTCGGTTTCGGGGTGGCGCCTCAGTCCGGTCCGGCACCGGCTCACTCAGCTTCCCCGCACGACACGGCGATCTCCGGCCGAGACCGAACCGATCGTGGCCGCCTCCGGGTAATGCCTGCGAAGGGCCGCCAGGGCCTCGGCCTCACTCGACTCCGGGACCACGCAGCAGAATCCGCAGCCCATGTTGAAGACTTCGTACATCTCGTCCTCCGGCACCGAGGCCCGCTCGGCTATCAGTTCGAAGATCGGCTGCGGCGGGAGCGGAGCGGTGATCTCGTAGGTCACGTCGGATCTCAGTCGCAGCAGGTTGTCGAGCCCGCCGGAGGTTATGTGGGCGAGCCCGTAGACCGGCACATCCGAGTCGATCAGGTCGCGTACGGCGCGGACATAGATCTCGGTCGGCTCCAGAAGGATCTCGCCGAGCGGCCTGCCCAACCGGTCGTCGTCGAGTTCGAGTCCCTCGAGTGCGCTGCGGGCCAGGGTGTAGCCGTTCGAGTGGATTCCGGATGAGGGTAGCCCGATCACGACATCGCCGGCCGCCACCCGCGAGCCGTCGATGATCCGGTTCAGCCTGACCGTGCCGAAACATGCGCCGGCGATGTCGAAGCCCTTGACCAGGTCGCCGATCTGGGCCAGCTCGCCGCCCGGGATCTCGATTCCGGCCAGTTCGGCCCCCCGCGCCAGCCCCTGCCCGATCTGTTCGCACTGGTCCGGGTCCGCCCGCTCAACGGCCAGGTAGTCGAGCATCGCCAGTGGTTCGGCCCCGACGCAGATGATGTCGTTGACGTTCATCGCGATGCAGTCGATGCCGACCGTGTCGTAGCGGCCGAGCTGCTCGGCGACCAGCAGCTTGGTTCCCACGCCGTCGGTCGAGAGCGCGATCCCGGTGTCATCGTCGAGTCTGATCACGGCGGCAAAGTGACCGTCCAGATCGACCTGCCTCGATGGCCGGTCGAGTTTCGCGGTGGCCAGGGCGGCGACCAGTTTCGCCACCGCAAGGTCGGCGTCGCTCTGGCTCACGCCCGCCTCGGCGTAGGCGTCCACGCCCGCCCCGGCCGTTACCCGCTCATCAGTGCTCATCGGGGGTCTCCGCGCTCGAATTCATCGACCCCGATTCAACACCAGAACCCGGTCGTCCGGTCAGCCGACCGAGGATCAGCAGGGCAAAGGCGATCCGGTAGACGCCGAACGGCAGCAGCGCCCGGTCCCTTTCGACCAGTCCGATCAGGCGGGTCGATGCCAGGGTCGAAACGAAAGATGTCCCTGCCCCGAGCGCCAGCCAGCGACGCTGATCGCGGGTGATACCGCGCCCGAGCAGGCGGAAGCCCTTGAGAGCTGTCGCCCCGAGGATCACCGGAAGGGCCACGGTGCGTGAAAGCAGGCTTGACTGGGTTCGGGTGAATCGCAGCAACCTGGCCACGGTCAGGGTGGCGCCGTTGCGGGAGACCCCCGGGACCAGGGCGGCCGCCTGGGCAACCCCGAGGGCGAGGCCGTCCGCCGGTCCCGCTTCGCGATGGCCCCGGTCCTGGGGGCGCCGGTCGGCGAGGATCATCAGGGTGCCGCCGGCGATCAGGCCGGCCGCGGTCCAGCGCGGCCCGCCGAGCCGCGATTCGATGGTCCGCTCGAGCCCCAGGCCTGCCGCCGCGGCCGGCAGGAAGGAAAGCGCGAGGATGGCCGCCCGGCGCAGGTCGAAGTCGCGGAGCTCGCCGGCGATCTCCTCGCGTCTGGCGAGCACCAGAGCCATGGCGGCTCCGGCGTGGAGGGCTACCTCGAAGCTCTTGCGGAGTTCGGGATCGAGCCGGTCCCAGTCCCAGCCGGCCAGGCGTGGCAGCATCGCCAGATGGGCTGAACTGGATACCGGCAGCAACTCGGTCGGCCCCTGCACCAGACCGAGAAAGACCGCCCGCTGTGTGTCACTGGTTGCGGAAAGCAGAGTTCCGATCCTATTCCGGTCTAGACTTCCATAGTTCAATGCGACGTCCCGAACTCAATTTCCGCCGTCCCGAGCTCCGCCTTCGCCCATACCAGCTGTGGCAGATGGCGGGCGACGGCCTGCTGGTCGCGATCGCGTACTTCCTCGCTTTCCAGCTGCGCTTTCTCGACGCTCCGGGCACGATCCCGGAGCGCTACGTGGACCTGTTCCTCGCTTCGGTCGGGTTCGTGATCGTCGGCAAGCTCGCGATTTTCTACCTGTTCGGCCTCTACCAGAAGTGGTGGCGGTTCGTCGGCGGTCGCGACATCGTGCGCATCGTCCAGGCGGTCACCATCTCGAGCCTTCTCCTGATCGTCGCCTTCACCGTGATCCAGCCGTTCGCCGACGGACTTCCTCGCTCGGTAGCCGTGACCGATTTCCTCCTGACCATGATGCTGATCGCCGGCGCCCGTCTGGCCACCCGGCTGTTCAAGGAAAGGCCCGGCCGCGGCAGCCGGATCGCCCGCGGGAAGGAAGTCGTGGTGGTGGGGGCCGGATCCGGCGGGCAGATGGTGGTTCGCGAACTCCGGCTCAACCCACACCTCGGCGAGACCGCGATCGGGTTCGTCGACGACAACACCGCGATGCGTGGGATGAGGATCGAGGGCATCCGCGTTCTTGGTACGACCGAGGAGATCGAGACGATCCTCGACGAGACCGAGCCGGACGAGGTCGTGATCGCGATCCCGTCGGCCCCGGGTACGTTGCGGGCAAAGGTCGTCGCTGCCTGTCGGGACCGCCAGATCAGGGTCCGTACCCTGCCGACCGTTTTCGAGCTGTTGCGGGGCGGGGTGCAGCTGAGCCAGCAGCTGCGCGAGGTCCAGGTCGAAGACGTGCTCGGGCGAGATCCGGTCGTGGTCGAGCTGGCCCGGGTCGGCGCCTACCTCGAAGACCAGGTCGTGATGGTCACCGGAGCCGGCGGTTCGATCGGTGCGGAGATCTGCCGCCAGATCGCCCTGGTCAACCCGAAGCTCCTGGTCCTGCTCGACCACGCCGAAGACAACCTGTTTCAGATCGAGCGGGAGATGGTCTCGGAGCGCCACTTCACCCGGGTCGAGGCGGTGCTGGCCGACTGCAAGGAGACCGACCGCATGTTCGAAGTGATGCAGCGTTACCGGCCCAATGTGGTCTTCCATGCCGCCGCTTACAAGCACGTTCCGTTGATGGAGTCGAATCCGCTGGAGGCGATCCGCAACAACGCGATCGCAACCCGGATAACCGCGGAGACCGCCGCCGCGGCGAAGGCCGACCGGTTCGTGCTGATTTCGACTGACAAGGCGGTCGCTCCCCAGACCGTGATGGGCGCTTCCAAGGCCCTGGCCGAATGGGCGGTGGGCGCCGCCGGAGAGCGTCACCCGAATACCCGGTTCGTAAGCGTGCGTTTCGGCAACGTGCTCGGATCGTCGGGCAGCGTCGTGCCGATCTTCCGTCGCCAGATCGAACAGGGCGGACCGATCACGGTCACCCATCCCGAGATGACCCGCTTCTTCATGACGATCCCCGAGGCCGTCCAACTGGTCATCCGGGCCGGCGACACCGGCAATACCCGCGGTGACGTGTTCGTGCTCGACATGGGCGAGCCGGTCAGGATCGTCGATCTGGCCGAGAACATGATCAGGCTGGCCGGGTACGAGCCCGAAACCGACATCGCGATCGAGTTCACCGGCCCGCGTCCCGGGGAGAAGCTGCACGAAGAGCTGTTCGGTGAGGAGGAGCGGCCCCAGCCGACCGCTTCCAAGCGGATCATGCGGGCGGTTCGAAAGGACCGGATCGAGTCGGCCTGGGTCGAGTCGACCCTGGATCGCTTTCAGCAGATAGTCGAGAGCGGCGACGAGTCCAACCTGGTGGCCACGCTGGTCGAGACGGTCAACTCACCGGGATCAGAGCGGGTCCACACCAGTTGAGCTACGGCCCGGCCCGGGGTCATCATGCACCTACCGCGTGTAGCGCTCTAACATGCCCCGGTCTGAGTGTTCGGGGCCCCGCGGCCTGCGATCCCGGCCACCGGCCTGAAAGCATCGTGGAGAGGCGACCTTGAAAAACGTGATTGAGACCGTCGGCCCTTACGCCGGCTTCGTCGCCGTGTTCGGGCTCGCCGTGCTTTCGATGCTCTGCTTCTCGATGGCCCGGGACATCCGTCGCCTGCGCGAGTGGGCCGGAGGAGCACCGGAACGCGACGCCGAGGTCCGCGAGGTAAGCGAGATCGTCGCCGAAGAACGCTCCGAGGAGATCAAGGTGCTGGCCCAACGCGAGCAGCGCCGGCGGGAGCGCTCAGGCATGGCGGGCGGTTCGTACTGGGACCGGCTCGGTCGTACCGGCCGGGTCCTGGCGGTCATCGCCGTGGTCGTGGTGGTCGGGGCGGCAGCGGCGTTCGCCGCCACCTCGCTCATGAGTGACGATTCCGGGGGCGGAGGCCAGGCCGGGTCGGGCAGCGCGAAGAATCAGGCAGGATCAAATATTTCGCCCGGTGAAACTCAGGTCGCGGTGCTGAACGGGACCGGCGGAGTCGAAACCGGCATCGCGGCCGAATACGCCAACGCCCTGGAGCAGAAGGGCTACCAGCTCGGCACGGTCACCGACGCCCCGGCCACTTTCACCGACAGCGTTGTCATGTTTCAGCCCGGCGAGAAGGCTGCCGCGAAACAGGTCGGTACCGATGTCGGCATCAAACAGACCGGTGCGGTGACCTCCGAGGTGGCCGGCACGGCGAGCGCGATGGTCATCGTCGTGATCGGTACCGATCACGGTGCGCTGCCGACCGGCTAGATGAGCGGCCCCGTTCGCCCCGCCGGTCCCGGCTGGCTCGCGCCGCTGGCGATCGGGCTGCTGGTGGTGGCGACGGTGGTCGCATTCGGGGTCTCGCAGCGGCTCAAACGCGAGCCGCTGGTGGTCGATCGGGTCGAATACCGGGCGACCGGTAGCGGCACCGACAACCGGCAGCCGACCGTCTTCAGCCCCAACGGCGACTGCCGCCGCGACCGCATGGTGATCAGGTTTCGAACGACGAAGTCCGATGTTGCCGACGTCGAGATCGTCACCGCGGCCGACACGCCGGTCCGGACGCTGGCCGAGGGCAGGTTCTTCAAGCGCTACCGCGAGCACAGGCTGGTTTGGGACGGCAAGACCGATCAGGGAACGATCCCGCCGACCGGACGCTACGGAGTCCGGCTGACCATGGATCAGCTCGACCGCAGTTTCCGCCTGCCCGGCTGGATCAGGGTCCACGACTTCGCCCCGGAGGGAAGCGCATGCCGGTAGTCGAAGTGCTTCTCGCCCTGGTCGCCGCCTCGGCGGCCGCGCTGGCAATCCTCGACCGCCCGTCAAAACGCCGGACTGCGGCAATGCTGGTCGCGGTGGTGCTCGCTCCGGCCCTGATCGCGGCCGACCAGTGGAATGCCACCCAGGTCGAGGAGCTCCGCAACTCGCCCGCCCTCATGCTCGCGGCTTTCGTGGTAGCCGGGGCGATCGTTGCGGGGCTGGCGGGGCTGATGTACCGGCGACCGGTCCTGCTGCCGGTCCTGGTCCTGATCGCCCTGCCGTTCAGGGTCCCGCTGACGGTCGGCGGGGAGGACGCCAACCTGCTGATGCCGCTCTACCTGGTGATGGCCTCCGGGCTGCTGGTCGCGACCCTGCGCCAGTGGCGCGGAGCGCAGGCCCCGGAAACGCCGACCGCGACTATCGCTTCCACCGATGGCGCCCGCGGGATCGCTCCGACCGGAATCGCCGCCTGGATGAAGCCGCTCCTGGCCGCATCGGTGGTTCTCTTCGCGCTCGGGCTGATCTACTCGGAGGACCGATCGGTAGGTCTCCAGAACCTCTGCTTCTTCCTGGTCCCGTTCGCGGTCATCTTCTCGCTGATGGACGAGGTCGAGTGGGACCGGCGACGGCTGCGGATCGTGCTGATCGTGGTCCTGGCCGAAGCGCTGGTCTGTGCCGTGGTCGGTTTCGCCGAGTACCAGTTCAAAGAGCTGCTCTGGAACGAGACGGTGATGCGGACCAACGACTTCCACGTCTACTTCCGGGTCAATTCCCTGTTCTGGGACCCGAACGTCTACGGCCGCTACCTGGCGGTGGCGATCACGGTCGCCGCCGGATCGCTGCTCTGGGCACGCGACCGCCGCGACGTGGTCGCGCTGCTGCTCGCCGTCGCGGCGCTCTGGCTGGCGCTGATGACCACCTTCTCCCAGTCGAGTTTCATCGCTCTGCTGGCCGGGCTGGCGGTGCTGATTGCGCTCAGGTGGAGCCTCCGGCTGGTCCTGGCCGGGATCGCGGTCCTGGCGGTGGGCACCCTGCTGTTCGCGGCGTTCGCCGGCGGCCTGGTCAAACTCGATCTCGGGGCGCTCAACAAGCAGACCAGCGGCCGGGCCAACCTGGTCGAGGGCGGGGTCGAGATGTTCGGCAACCGGCCGGTACTCGGCTACGGCTCGGGATCGTTCTCGCGAGCCTTCAAAGAGGAGATCGCCGGTCCTGAAGCGCCGGTCACCGAGTCACATACCGAGCCGATAACGGTGGCAGCGGAGCAGGGCCTGGTCGGCCTCGCCCTCTACGCGGCACTGATCGTCTCGGCTCTGTTCGCCCTCGCTGCCGGATTCCGGTCGGTGATGCCCGGGCTGGGCGCCGCCTTTGCCTCGGGTGAAGCGAAGCGGGGCCCCCCGGCGGCACGGGCGGTGATCCTGGCCGCCTTCGTCTCGGTCCTGGTCCACACGATCACCTATGCGGATTTTCTCAACGACCCGGTCACCTGGGTCCTTATGGCGATCGGCTATAGCCTCGCCTTCCCATGTCGGGATACCTCCGCCGCCTAGCGAGCACCGGGGCCGCCTATACGGCGGCCAGCATTTTCTCGAAAGTGATCGCGGTAGCGTTGCTGCCGCTCTACACGCGCTACCTCAGCCCGGCCGACTACGGCGCGGCCGAGGTGATGTTCGCCGCGGTGGTCGCAGTCAGCATCGTGATCAGGCTGGGCGTGGTGGAAGCGCTCCTGCGCTTCTACTACAAGACCGACGAGGACCCCGACGGGGTCGTCTCGACATCGTTCGCCACCCTGTTCTGGGCCGGGACGATCGCTGCGCTGGTCCTGATCCCGTTCGCCGGGCCGCTCTCCGAGGTGCTGCTGGGCGAGAGCGACCCGGCGCTGGCCCGGGTCGCGATCGGCGGACTCTGGGTGCTGACCCTTTCCGAGTACCTGCTGACCATCTTCCGCCTGGACGAGAAGGCCCGCGCCTTCTTCCTGTTCACGCTGGCTTCGGTGCTGGTCACCATCCCGGTGACGATCGCGCTGGTCGTGGTCGCCGACCTGGGCGCCATCGGGCTGCTGCTGGGCAGCTACGGAACCGGTTTCGCCTTCGTGATCATCCTGATCGCCTACCACCACCAGCGCCTGGCCCTGCTGCCCGATGTGCCATTGCTCAGGCGGATGATGCGATTCGGGCTGCCGACCATGCCGGCCGAGCTCTCGCTCTACTCGCTCAGCTTCATCGACCGGATCCTGATCGCCCGGATGCTCGGCCTGACCGAGGCCGGTCTCTACTCGCTGGCGATCAAGGTCGCCCAGGCGGTCAACGTGCTGGTTCGCGGTTTCCAGCTCGCCTTCCCGCCCCTGGCCTACTCGATCACCGACGACGACGAGGCCCGGCGGGCCTACTCGGCGGTGGTCACCTGGTTCGTGGTGATGATGGCCTTCGTGATCACCGGGATCTGGCTGATCGCCCCCTGGATCATCCGCATCTTCGCCGCTCCGGAGTTCTACGGGGCGGTAGACGCGGTCGGTCCCGTTTCAGCCGGCACCGCGCTCTACGCCGTCTACATGGTCCTTCTGGTGGTGCTCGGCAGGACCGGCAGGACCGAGTTCAACTTCCCGGCGACCCTTGCCGGGGTCGTGACCAACTTAATTCTCAACGTCCTGCTGCTGCCGGTCTGGGGGATCGTCGGAGCGGCGGTCTCGCTGGTCGCCTCCTACATGGTCGTGCTGATCCTGATGTACGTATTCACCCAGCGCCTGTTTCCGGTTCCGTACGAATGGATCCGGTTGACCAAAGCCGTCGGTGCGGCCGCGATACTGATCGCGTTCGGGGAGGTGCTGGTCCCGGACGACGGCTTCGGGCCGCTGGCGATCAGGCTGCTGCTGGTCGCGGCCTTCCCCGCGGCGCTCCTGGCAACCGCCTTCTTCAGCCGGTCCGAGAAGCGGTACCTGCTGATGATGGCCAACCCGGGCGAGGTCTACGCGAGGATCAAGGCGGCCCGGGAGAAGGAGAGGACCGACCTCGAAGAGGGCGTGGCCGACGAGCGCGGCCTGTCCGAGGTCTACGAAGTCGAGCAGATGAACGAGGACATGCGCAACTGAACGCCCTGCCGGAGCCGGCCCGGTCAGGCCCGGTCGGTGGATGCTCCTGCGCCTAGCGGCTGGAGCGGTCGCGGATGCTCTCGCCGCGATACGGGAAGAGCGCCTGCCTGGCATGGGCGGCGTAGACCGCGGTCGGGGCGCCGGGGAGGACCAGTGAAGCGAGCGCTCTCAGCGAGTAGGTCCAGGCGGTCAGCACCCGCACGGCCAGCGCCGCCGGCCGGGAGCCGTGCTTTCGCATGTAGAGATCGCGGTTGCGGTGGAACTCGACGATCCGCGGCAGGCCGGAGGTGAGGTCGGTTGAGAGCTGGTTGTGGTGGACTGCCCGGGCCGCCGGCACGTAGAGCGTCGACCAGCCGGCCTCGTCGAGCCGTTTGCAGAAGTCGCACTCGTCGTAGTAGATGAAGAATTCGGGGTCGAGGTAGCCGACCTCTTCGGCCGCCTCCCGCCGGACCATCAGCGCGCTCGACTGGGCCCAGGCGACCCTGCGGGTTACCTCGCCCCTGCTCTCGACCGTGAAACGCCGGTGGAGGAACAGTGCCCCCAGGGCGGCGGTCCCGACTCCCGGGAAGCGCCAGGCGCAGGCGTACGGGTTGCCGTCGCCGTCAAGGAGCTGAGCCCCCGCGGCCCCTGCTCTCGGATCGTTCTCGAGTGCTTCGAGCAGCGCGCCGGCGGCGCCATCATTCAGCTCCGAGTCCTCGTTCAGCAGCAGGCAGTACCGTCCCCGTGACCGTTTGATCAGGGTCGAGTCGTTCTCGGCCTTGCCGGCCTTCCGGTCGAGTTCGATGACGGTGGCCCCGGGGTGGCTCTGTTTCACCGCGTCGACCGAGCCGTCGCTCGAGTGGTTGTCGAGAACCAGGACCTCTGAGCTGACGCCCGGGGGGTGGTATCGCTCGATCGCCGAGAGGCAGTCCAGCAGGTACTCCCGGCCATCGTTATTCACGACGCAGTAGGAAAGGTCGATATCCACGGTCGCCCACGATAATCAGAGCCGTGCGCGTACAGCTGATCGACCCCTCGGCGTTCACCCCGCCTTACGACCATGCCCTTGCCCGGGCGCTGGCCTCGGCCGGGGCCGAGGTCGAGCTGGTCACCTCCCGTTTCCTTTACGGGCCGGTGCCCGATGCCGACGGATACCGGGTCAGCGAGAGCTTCTACCGGCGCTCTGCCCGACGTGGTCTGGAGGCGCGCGGCCGGCGGGCCTTCAAGCTGGCCGAGCACCTGCCCGACATGCTCCGCTTCCGGCGCCGTCTGGAAGGTGACCTGACCCACTACCAGTGGCTGACCGTTCCAGGCCTTGACCGCCGGCTGATCCCGCACCGGCTGCCCCGGGTGATGACCGCCCACTACATTGCCTCGCCCGAGGCCGGTGCCGGTGAGCTGAAACGGGTCGGGCGGGTCTTCGGCGGGATGGATGCCGTGATCGCCCACTCCGAAGCCGGCGCCGCCCGTCTGCGCGACGAGGTCGGCCTGCCCGGCGAGCGGGTACGGGTGATCCCGCACGGCGTATTCGACTACCTGACCGATCAGGAAGACGAGGCCCCGCTGCCGCCGGAGCTCGAGGGAGCCGGAGGCCCGGTGATCCTGATGTTCGGCCTGCTGCGTCCTTACAAGGGGATCGATGTGCTGATCGAGGCTTTCGGCCGGATCGACCCACCCGAGGGAACCGAGCTCTGGATCGTCGGCAACCCCCGCATGGACATTTCCGGACTGCGGCGGGCGGCTGCGAGGCTGAAGGGCAGGGTTCGCTGGCTGCCCCGGTTCATCCCGGATCGCGAGATCCCGGCGATCATGCGCCGGGCGGATCTGCTTGTCCTGCCTTATCTCGATGGCGAGCAGTCGGGGGTCCTGTACACCGGCCTCGCTTTCGGCAAGGCGATGGTGATCTCTGACGTCGGTGGTTTCGGCGAGGTCGCCCGGACCGGTGATGCGGCCCGGCTGGTCACCCCGGGCGATCCGGATCAGCTCGCCGGCGCCCTGGCCGAGCTCACCGCCGACCGGGAGGCCCGGGAACGGCTCGCGGACCGCGCGACTGCCGCCGGCAGGGGAGAATTCGGCTGGCACTCGATCGCCGAAAAGACCCTCGATCTTTACCGGGAGGTGGTCGGATGAGCGCTCTCACCGATCTCGCCCTGATCCTCTTCTGGCTCTCGGCCGGACTGCTGGTGTTCACCCATTTCGGCTACCCGGTGGCGCTCTGGCTGCTCGACGCGCTCGGGGTCGGTGGTGACGTCGGACAGCCCCGGCATCGGCCGGTCGGGCGCATCCCGCTGGTCCTCGGAGACGAGGACACCGACGAGAACGGGCTGCCGAAGGTCTCGCTTATCGTCGCGGCCTACAACGAGGAGACCGTGATCGCGGCCAAAGTCGAAAACGCACTCGCCCTCGAATACCCGCGCGGGATGCTCGAGATCATCGTCGCCTCGGACGGCTCGAACGACACCACGGTAGAGATCGCCCGCGAGGCCGGGGCCGACCGGGTCCTCGACCTGCCGCGAGCCGGCAAGGTGGCGACCCAGAACGCGGCAGCCGCGGCGGCGACCGGGACGATCCTCGCCTTCTCGGATGCCAACTCGGTCTGGCAGCCGGATGCACTCGGGATCCTGATCGAGCCGTTCGCCGATGACCGGGTCGGATACGTCTGCGGCCAGGTGACCTTCACCGGCCCCGACGGAGGCAACCTGGAGGGCGCCTACTGGCACTACGAAATGAAGGTGAGGGAGCTCGAATCCGAAGTGGCCGGGATCACCGCCGGCAACGGTGCGATCTATGCGGTGCGGGCCTCGAATTACATAGACCTCGCCCCGTCGGGAAGCCACGACCTCTCCTTCCCGTTCGCCATGGCCAAGCGCGGTCTCCGGTCGCTGTACCGGCCGAAGGCGGCCGCCGGTGAGAAGATGGTCCCGAGCATGGACGGGGAGCTGGCCCGCAAGCGCAGGATGATGGTCGGCCTCTGGGACATCGTGGTCGGCGAGGGCATGATCGACCCCCGCGGCTACGGGCCGGCTTACTCGTTCGAGATCTTTTCGCACCGCCTGCTGCGGTACGTGAGTCCGCTGCTCCACCTGATCCTGCTTCTGGCCAACCTCGTCCTGCTCGGGAACGGCGAGATCTACGCCTGGGCGCTGGTTGTCCAACTCACGGTGATTCTGTTTGCGGTGGTCGGCCGCTGGGTCGGATGGCTGCCGTTCCGGGTCGCCCGCTATTACGTGATGGTCACCTTCTCGATCGCGCTCGGGCTCTGGGACCGGTGGCGGCACGGTCCGCCGGCGATCTGGGAGAAAGCCGAGGGCACCAGGTGAACCGCCCGCTCGAGCTGCTGCTCACCATCGTTCTCATGGTTCTGACCGCGCCTGTCGCCCTGGTCTCGGTGATCCTGATCCGCCTGGAAGGCGGGGGGCCGGCGATCTACCGCCAGCGCCGGGTCGGCCTGGGCGGAACCGAGTTCGAGCTCTTGAAGCTCCGGACTATGGTTTCCGGGTCCGATCCGGTCGGGGTCGGCACGATCGTCGCCCGCGACGATCCCCGGGTGACCAGGATCGGGCGGTGGCTCCGGCGAACCTCGCTCGACGAGTTGCCCAACCTGATCAACGTCTGGAAGGGGGAGATGGCGCTGGTCGGGCCGCGGCCGACGATTCCGGCCCAGGTGGCCGGCTACACCCCCCGCCAGCACCGGCGTCACGAAGTCAGGCCTGGGGTCACCGGATGGGCCCAGGTGCAGGGCCGGGCCGCGATCCCCTGGGACGAGCGGATCGACCTCGACATCGAGTACGTCGAAAACCGTTCGCTCCGGCTCGACATGGAGATCCTCCGCCGCACGATTCGCCTGGCCGCAACCGGTCAGGGGCTTGCGCCCGACTGACCGGGACCGGGAAGCCGCGTCTCCGAGAGGCTAGCCTGCAGGGGTGACCGCAGGTGCGACCATTCGCTTCAGTTCCCCGCTGGTGTTGGTGCTCGCCCTGGTGTCGGGGCTCTGCCTGCTCGCTGATGCCACCGCCGCAACACCCGATTCGCGGCTCAAGCGGGGCGACTTCGCCGGCCTGGTGGGGATCGGCCACGGCCGTACGATCTACCTCGAGTGCCACGGCCACGGATCGCCCACCGTGATCCTGGAGGCCGGTCTGCGGAGCCGGTCCGATTTCTGGAGCGAGCGAACGGATGAAACGCCACCGGGCCCCACGGTCCTGCGCGGGATCGCCCAAAGGACCCGTGTATGCGCGTACGACCGCCCCGGGACGACGATCGGTCCGACCGAGTTCAGCCGTAGCTCGCCGGTGCCGATGCCGCGGACCGCGTCCGATGCCGTGGCTGACCTCCACCGGTTGCTCAGGGCGGCCCGGGTCCCCGGCCCCTACGTTCTGGTGGGACATTCGACCGGCGGTCTGATAGCCCGACTGTTTGCGAGCACCTACCCGCGTCAGGTCGCCGGCATGGTTCTGGTTGACGCCCTCTCCGAGTTCCTGCGGGGCCCGCTGACTCCGGCCCAGATTGCGGCCTACGACAAGCTGAATAACGGACCGCTCGAAGGTGTCATCTACCCCGAACTCGAGGAGATCCTGTTCCGGCCGAGCTTTGCCGAGATGCGACGGGCGAAGGCTCGCCGTCCACTGCGTCGGATTCCACTCAAAGTGATCTCGCGGAAGATTCCGCTGCCCCTTCCTGCCGGGCTACCCGCGGGTCTGACCACGTCCGTGGTCGAGAAGGCGTGGCGCGAGTCGCAGGACGACCTCGCCGGACTGCTCCCCAATGCCGCCCACCGGATCGCAAGGCGTAGTTCTCACTATGTGATGTTCACCCAACCTCGCCTGATCATTCGCAAGGCCGGGCAGGTGGTGCGCGCCGTGCGCAAGAGAAATCGTGCCTGAATGGCGGTCGGGGGTTTGCGACCGATCGATCGAGAATGAGCTGAACGGCCCTTACGGTTAGGCTCTGCCGGTGAAGATCGCCGAGATAATCGACTCCAGGCGGCCCGTCTTTTCGGTTGAGTTCTTCCCTCCGAAGACCGAGGAGGGACGCGTCCAGCTGCTCGAGACGGCCCGCGATCTGGCCGCGCTGGAACTCGATTTCGTCTCGGTCACCTACGGTGCCGGCGGCTCGACCCGCGAGGGCACGGTCGACATCACCACCGCACTGAAGGAGGAGGTCGGACTCGAGGTGATGGCCCACCTGAGCTGCGTCGGCGAGACGAAAGAGGGCCTGGCAGAAACCCTGGACCGGCTCGAAGGGACCGGCATCGACAACGTCTTCGCCCTGAGGGGCGACCCGCCACGGGGCGAGACCGATTTCGTCCAGCCCGAGGGTGGCCTGGGCAGTGCCGCGGAGCTGACCGGGTTCATCACCGACTCCTACCGGTTCTCGGTCGGGGGCGCCTGCTTTCCCGAGGTCCATCCCGAGGCGCCCGACCTGGAGACCGACCTCACCTATCTCAAGACCAAGGTCGACGCCGGGGCCGAGTTCCTGATCACCCAGCTGTTCTTCGACAACCGCAAGTACTTCGATTTCGTCGACGCGGCCAGGGCAAAGGGCATCACGGTCCCGATCCTGGCCGGCGTGATCCCGGTCACCGGTTACGCCCACACCAAACGCATCTGCGACCTCTGCGACGCGGGCATACCGCCCGAGCTGGAGCGGGCGATGCTGGCGGCCGAAGGCGACCCGGAGGCCGAGTTCAACCTGGGGGTCGCATACGCGGCCCAGCAGAGTGCCGAGCTGGTCGCCCTGGGTGCACCCGGAATTCACTTCTACGCGCTGAACAAGGCACCCGCGACCAGGGCGGTCCTGGGCGCGCTGCGCGCGGCCCGGCCCTGGCGGGGCGCCCGGGGGCAGAGAACCCCGGCATGAGCGAGCCCGCGTCCGCGCCCGGCCCGCCCGGCGGAAAGCCTGCCGGCGACGGGCCGTCCGACGGCGGGCCCTCGCCACTCGGCTATCTGGTCGGCCTGGCGATGATCGTCGCGATCGTCGGCGGGCTGTACCTGGCGTTCACTTCCGGGGGTGGTGACGGCGACGGTGACGGCGGTCCGGCCCACATCGCCACTTCGACCGGAAACAGCAACGGGGTGGCGCCCGACGAGCGCACCGGAACGGTTCCGCCCCCCGAATCGACCACCGACCTGACCGCCGCCGCGGACGCCGCGGGTTGCATCGTCCGGGAAGAGCTGCCCGAGGAGGGCCGGGACCACCTGACTCGCGACGATCCGGTTCCCGACTACGGCACCGTGCCGCCTACTTCCGGTGACCACATCGGCCCGCCGCTCCAGCAGGCCGACGGCGCCTACATCGAACCGACCGCGCCCGAGGACGTCGTGCACTCGCTCGAACACGGCCGGGTGGCGATCCAGTACGACCCCGGCCTGCCGCAGAAGGACCAGCTCGCGCTCAAGGGCCTCTACGACACGGCCTACTCGGGCGCCCTGCTCTACCCGAACCCGGACATGGACTACGCGGTCGCGGCGGCGGCCTGGCGGAGCCTGATCGGCTGCCGGCGATACGCAGGAGCGGCCACGCTCGACGCGATCAGGGCATTCGGCCGCGCTCACTACGCCCGGGCGCCGGAAGACATCAACGTCTTCAAACCGCTCGCCGGTCCCGGGTTCGGTGATTCCACAGATCAGTGAGTCCGGGGTCGCCCGGTTCAGGCCCGGTAGGGAGGGAAGAAGCCGCCGATTTCACCGGAGCCGGTCAGCCGGTCGCAGGCCGCCGGGTCGCAGGTGATCTCCGACGTGTGCCACTGCTCTTCCCGGTTGGCGAATCCGCGCTTGAACTCCTCGAGCCGGTCGCCCGGGACGATGCCACCGCCGAGGTTCACCGGCAGACCGGTTTCATCGCCGAACGAGATCATCGTCTCGAGCACGTTCTTCATCGCAGAATCGCGCAGGTAGGCGTCG
Organism: uncultured Solirubrobacterales bacterium; assembly: GCA_963766115.1. Classification (GTDB taxonomy): domain Bacteria; phylum Actinomycetota; class Thermoleophilia; order Solirubrobacterales; family 70-9; genus 67-14. Next base: position 94,481 of record CAVXYR010000004.1, on the reverse strand, counting down.
GCCGTGCCGGACAGGTAGTAGTGGAGCAGGCCGTCGCTCAGGACCGCGATCGAGGCGGCCGCGATCCCGCCGTCGGGCGCGCGGGCGGTGACCAGCCAGGTCCCGTCGACCCCGAGGATCCGGTCGAAGTAGGCGGTGTCGAAGAAGTAGCGCTCGGCCGCATCGGTCCGGTGCATGGTCTCGGTGTAGGCGGCGAGAAACCCGGCCCTCTCCTTGTGCTCCGTTTCCGGTCCGGCCGTGATATCGAGCTCGTAGCCCTTCTTCAGGTTTTTGCGGATCTGCTGGCGGTCCGACATCCGGCTCTTGCGCGGCAGCGACGGGTCGGAGATCAGGCAGACGTTCCTCGGCGAGGCGCCGGCCAGGGGGACCGGCACACCGAGGGCGTGGCGCAGGAAGATCGTGACCAGACCGGTCGCCGAGAAATCGACCTCCGCCGGATCTACCGGCAGGGCCCCCTCGGGCAGGTCTTCCCTCAGACCGGGGTAGCCGTAGGGCGAGATCGCGTCGATCCTGTCGCTGCCGGGAATCTCGCGGACCAGCACCGGCGCGAGCAGGTCAACGCCGTCGCCGGCGATCCGCAGTGAGTGGGTCGTGCCCTCGGCTTCGAGGAAGGCGGGCGAACGGAAGAAGTCGGGGCCCGAGGCGGCCTCACCCCGGTCCTCGATCAGTTCGGTCCGGTAGCTCACGCGACCGGGGCTACCACTTCGCCACGGCGGCGAAGAACTGCTCCGGCGAGACGCCCCAGATCTCGCAGTCGAGCAGTTCGCCGTCACGCTTGATGTGGCCGGGCATGTTGCCCTCGTACTGCCAGCCCTGGGCGGCGACCACCTTCTTGGCGGCGTGGTTGAAGGCCGGGATGCGGCCGTAGACCCGGTGGGCCCCGAACTCCTCGAAAGCCTTGGTCACGGTCAGCCGCTCGGCCCAGCGGCCGACACCGCGGCCTCGCACCTCGTCACCGATCAGCGCGCCCAGTTCGGGTGCGGTCTGGCGGAACAGCCCGTACAGGGCGGTGAAGCCGACCGGCTCATCGATCCCCGGGACCACGATCGCGTACTTGCGGTCCTCGCCGGAGTTGGCCGCGGCGTTTTCGGTCCAGCCCCGGGCCTGCTCGAGGCTGAAGCTCTGGCGCTGTTCCATCAGGGTGCGTGTCGCCTCGGGGTTGTTGAACCAGCGGTGAACCGCTTCGGCGTCATCGGGACGGAATTCGCGCAGAGAGACGGTCGGGGTCTGCGACATGGTCTGATCTTAGGCACTGCCCGCCGCTGAGCGCGTCCGGCGACCGGCCCGGCGTTACTTCCGGGCCCGCCGTTGGAAGATCGCATCGATCTGCGACAGCGAGCGGCCCTTGGTCTCGGGCACGAACTTCCAACAGAACCAGAGCGTGAACAGTCCGATCAGGCCGTAGAACCAGAAGGCCCCGGTCTGGGTCAGCAGGTCGATCAGTGAGAGGAAGGTGAGCGAGACGATGAAGTTGAACAGCCAGTTGGTCATCGTGCCGACCGAGGCGGCCCGGCTTCGGACCTCGAGCGGGTAGATTTCCGCGTTCAGCAGCCAGAAGATCGGGCCGAGCGAGATCGCGAACGAAGAGACGAACAGCATCAGGCTGAAGACCGCGATCACCGAGGTGACCGTTCCGGTGTCGCCGAGGAAGGCGATACCCAGCAGGAACAGTGAGAACGACATACCGCTGACCCCGATCATCAACAGGGTCCTGCGACCGGTCTGGTCGAGCAGGCGCATCGCGACCACGGTCATGATCACGTTGATGATCCCTACCCCCAGCGAGGCGAAGATCGCCGACGAAGCGGAGTCGATGCCGGCGTCCTGGATGATCGTCGGCGCGTAGTAGATCACCGTGTTGATCCCGGTTATCTGCTGCAGGATCGCCAGGCCGACTCCGACCAGCAGCGCCGCCCTGACCGCGGGCCTGAGCAGGTCTTTCCAGCTGCCGGCGTCCTCGCCCATGCTCGATCTGATCTCCTGGACCTCGAGCACGATCGCGTTTTCGCCCGCGGGACGGATACGCCTCATCGACTCCAGCGCCCCGGCTTCGTCACCCTTCATGAGCAGCCAGCGGGGGCTCGCCGGCAGCCTGAGGATTCCGAGGCCGAGGGCTATGGCCGGTATCGCGCCGAGGCCGAGCATCCAGCGCCATCCCTCATCGGAGTCGGCAAAGGCCAGGCCGACAAGGTAGGCGAGCAGGATGCCGACGGCGACCGAAAGCTGAAAGAAGGTGACCAGCCGGCCGCGGATCGCCGCCGGAGCGATCTCGCTGATGTAGACCGGCGCAACCGCCGAGGCCGCGCCGATTCCGATGCCGATCAGGATTCTGGCCAGGACCAGCTCCGAGGCGGACTCGGAGGCCGCCGAGATCACCGCGCCGACCACGAAGATGATGGCCGAAATGAGGATCAGCCGGCGCCGGCCGTACCTGTCGGCCCGGGTGCTGGCGATCCATGCTCCGCCGACCGCGCCGATCGGAACCGCGCCGACCACCATTCCGGCGGCCAGGCTGCTGAGACCGAATTCGGGCGTGATCAGAAGCAGGGCGCCGGCGATGACGCCGGTGTCGTAGCCGAACAGCAGCCCGGCCAGTCCAGCGATCGCTGCGGTGACCACAACATTGCGCCGTGCCTTGGCCGCGCTGGCATCGCTCCCGCTCACGGGGTCATCCTGCCATGAATACATGCGGGCCGCCAGTCATCATGTGGCGATGCCCGAGAACTCCAGACTCCGGTTGCGCAACGACCAGGCCCGGAGGATCGCCTTGCGGGCCCAGGGCTTCGGCCGGCCCCGCCCGACGGGCCGGGTGACCATGCGGCAGATCGGCGGGATGCTCGATCGCGTCGGTCTGATCCAGATCGATTCGGTGAACGTGCTCGCCCGGGCCCATCTGCTGCCGGCCTTTTCGAGACTCGGCCCTTACGACCCGGCGCTGCTCGCGCGCGCCGCGGGCAAAGCCCCGCGAAGGCTGGTCGAGTACTGGGCTCACGAGGCGTCGCTGATCCCGCCCGAGACCCACCCACTGTTGCGCTGGCGCATGGCCCGGGCCGACCGGGACGCCTGGACGTCCGTCCGGGCCGCGGCTTCGGAGCCGCGACTGCTCGAGGTGATCCTGGAAGAGGTCGGGCAGGAGGGCCCGCAGACCGCCGCCGAGGTCGGCCGCAAACTCGATCCGGGGTACCTGCCCGGCAAGAAGGAGTGGGGCTGGAACTGGCCGCCGGTCAAGAGCGGACTCGAATACCTGTTCTTTGCCGGAAAGCTCACCGCCGCGGATCGCACCACGCAGTTCGAGCGTCGCTACGACCTTCCCGAGCGGGTGCTGCCGGAGTCGGTGCTGGACGCACCGACTCCGGAGCCCGGGGAGGCCTTCTCGGGGTTGATCGAGATCGCCGCCCGGGCTCACGGTGTCGGCACGGCCGCCTGTCTTCGGGACTACTTCCGGCTGCCCGCCCGCGAATCGGACGCGGCGATCGCCAATCTGGTCGCATCCGGCCGCCTGATCCCGGCCGAGGTCGAAGGCTTTTCCGCGCCGGCCTACCTGCATCACGAGGCGGCCCGTCCTCGCCGGATCGAGGCCCGGTCACTGCTGGCACCGTTTGATCCGCTGGTGTTCGAGCGGGCGAGACTGGAACGGCTGTTCGGCTTTCACTACCGGATCGAGATCTATGTTCCCAAGGGGAAGCGCCGTTTCGGCTATTACGTGCTGCCGTTCCTGCTCAACGAGCAGCTGGTCGCCCGGGTCGACCTGAAAGCAGACCGGTCCGACTCGACCCTGCTGGTCAGATCCGCCTGGGCCGAAAACGGGGCACCGGCCGAGACCTCGGCCGAACTCGCGGCCGAACTCGAACTGATGGCCGCCTGGCTGGGGCTCGATCGGGTCGTGGTGGAACCACAGGGAGACCTGGCCGATGGGCTGGCGAGGGCGCTTTGACCGGCCCCGGACGGTATGCGCCGAGCCCCACCGGGGAACTCCACCTCGGGAATCTCCGCACCGCGCTGATCGCCTGGCTGAGCGCGCGGTCGAGCGGAGCCGGTTTCCTCTTGCGGGTAGAGGATCTCGACTCGGGACGCTCGCGCGAGCGGTGGGTGGATGTCCAGATCGGCGAGCTCGAACAGATCGGTATCGACTGGGACGAAGAACCGGTCCGCCAGAGCGAGCGGCACGGGCTCTACGAAGAAGCGATCGCCGAGCTCCGCCGCCAGGGCCTGATCTACGAGTGCTTCTGCACCCGGGCCGAGATCCGGGAGGCCGCCTCGGCCCCGCACGGGGAACTGCCGGAGGGCGCCTATCCCGGCACCTGCGCAGACCTGAGCGCCTCCCAGCTGAGCGAGCGCCGGACGTCGGGGCGACCACCCGCGCTCCGGGTGCGGGCGGGAGCGGCCAGGGCCGGCTTCACCGACCTGCTCTGCGGTGAGGTGGAAGCCACGGTCGACGACTTCGTCGTCCGCCGCAACGACGGCGACTTCGGCTACAACCTCGCGGTCGCGGTCGATGATTCCGAACAGGGAATCGGCGAGGTCGTCCGTGGCGCAGACCTGCTCGATTCGACCCCACGGCAGCTCTGGCTGCTCGAACGGCTCGGCCTCGTCCCGCCGGGCCGCTACGCCCACGTCCCGCTGATGCTCGGCCCGGACGGCAGCCGGCTGGCCAAACGTCACGGCGCCGTCACCCTCGAACAGCGCACCGTCGAGCGGCAACCGGCCGGGGACGACCGATCGACCGGGGACGATCGATCCGCCAGGGAGGGGCAGTCAGTCGCGGAAGTCGTCGGGGAGTTGGCCGCTTCGGTCGGCCTGGTTCCGGAGGGGACGGACTGCCAGGCCGGCGACCTGATCGACCGGTTCAGCTGGCGGTCGCTCAGGCAGTGATCCCACCAAGGTCGTCGGGGATGTCCACGGCGTGCTCGCGCAGCGCTTCGATAGGCACTATCTCGAGGGCCCGTTCGCTGGTCGAGGCGAGCACGACAAACGAGGCGGCACCGTCTTCGTGGGCACGGAGCCAGTTGATCGCCGTGACGCACCAGCGGTCACCTGGCTTGAGCCCCGGGAAGCGGTAGCCGGGCACCGGCGAGATCAGGTCGTTGCCGGTCGACTTCTGGTGCTCGAGGAACTCTCCGGTCATCACCGCACAGATCGTGTGGCTGCCGCGGTCTTCCGAGCCGGTCCGGCAGCAGCCGTCGCGGAAGAAGCCGGTCACCGGGTCAAGGCCGCAGGGCTCGAGCTCGCCGCCGAGCACGTTGCGCTCCTCCATGTCGGCCTCGCCGCCGGGATCCGGTTCAGTCGTCGCGCGCCGCCTCGCCCTCGGCCTCCATTACTTCCAGCCGGGTGTAGTAGTCGGCGAACTCGTTGAGGTGGGCCAGGGCGATCTTCGCGGTGACGATCGGGTCGTCTCCGGTGACGTCGGTGGCGGGATCCTGGGATCCGTGCTCCAGTTCGACGTCCATCCCCATCCGGAACTGCTCGACGTCGAACGGAACGGTTTCCCAGTCGATGCCGACCTGCTCGCCGGCGGCCCTGGCTTCTTCAGCGGAAAAATGTGATTGAGCGCTCATGCGATCGAAGTTAGCAGACCGCAAACCCGCTCCCCTCGTGGCGCTCCCCGGACTTACGCTTTGCCGGGCGCCTGCCATTCGCTTGACTGAGGTGGTTGAATGTTGTGGATGATCAACAAGAGATCAGTCGGCTTTGCCGTCTTCTGCATCGGCGGGCTGGCTGTTTTGGTCACGGGGGTTTCACCAGCGGCAGCAGGTTGTCCGGGCGCCCGGATTTCGACCGCCGATGGCCTGCAAGTCGAAGACGGCGGTCGAGCGCAAGCTCGGGCGCATCCTGAATTCGAGTCGCGAGCAGAATGCGACCAAGGCGGCGATCACGCGAGTCGATCTCGGCGGCTCGACCGTTCTGCGCACCGCGATCGGCCAGTCGCAGACTGGAGTTCCGGCCAACCCCCGCATGCATTTCCGGATCGGCTCGATCGCGATCGCGAACCTGACCACGCTCATCCTTCAGCTCCAGGACGAAGGACATCTATCGCTGAACGACAAACTGTCACGGTGGTTTCCGGGATTGCCGCGGGCCGATCAGATCACCCTGAAGATGCTGGCCAACAACACCTCGGGATACCTCGACTACGCCCAGGAGAACCCGGAGTTCATCGACACGCTGTTCTCTGATGTCTTCAGGCAATGGACACCCGGCGAGTTGCTGGACATCGCTCTGGCCAGGGGATTCGCCTGTGACCCCGGCACCTGTTTCAAGTACGCCCACACCAACTACATCCTGCTGAGCAGGATCGTCAGCCGGCTCACCGGCTCGACCAGGATCCGGATGAAGAAGCGGATTCTCGATCGGCTGAACCTGAACCAGACCAGGATCTCGAGGCTGGCCCCGATGCCCCGTCCCGTGCTGCATTCTTACATCGCGGATCGCGGCCCCTACGAAGACTCGACCTTCTGGAGCCCTTCCTGGACGATCGGCTCCGGCACAGTCTTGTCGTCGACGATCGATGATGTTGCCCGGGCGGCCCCGCCCATCTTCGGTGGGAAACTGCTGTCCAAGCGAAGCCGGCAACAACTGGTTGCCCCCGACAACGTCGGCAAAGGCGGACAGACGAAGGACTTCTATTTCGGCCTCGGACTGCTCGCGGGCGGCGGCTGGCGCATGCAGAACCCGCAGCTCAACGGATACACCGCGATTTCGGGTTACCTTCCGGCACGCAAGCTGACCATCGCGGTGACCGCAACGAACAGGCTGAAGGCGGCGAAGGCCGACAGCAATCCGAGCGTGGTCATGTTCAACCGTATGGCTGCCTACCTGGCACCCGACCACCCGACCCCCACAAGCCATCCACCCGCCTCCCCTTAGCCATCACTGAGAACGTCCGACGGCGTTTCGGCGCGGCCGGACGGCCTGGCGCTCGGGGGCCGGTAGGTCAGTCCGGGTCGATCGCCCTGAGCTGGGCCGACATGTCGCGGACCGCCTGAACGGTACCCCGCAGCGTGCCAGTCACCTTGGAGCGGCCGGAGCGGCCTCTCAGCGGCACCGGGACCTCCGCGATCTCCCAGTCCGCGGCGGCGGCCTTCAACACCATCTCCAGTGGCCAGCCGCTGCGGCGGTCCCGCAGGTCCAGCTTGACAAGGGCCTCCCGTCCGGCCATGCGCATCGGACCGAGGTCGCTCAGGGCGAGGCCGGTGCGGCGGCGAAACTCGAAGGCCAGGGCCCGGTTGGCGATCCGGGCGTGGACCGGCCAGGCGCCCGGCTCGGGCCGGCGGACGCCGAGCACCAGGTCGGCACCGTCGGTGAACGCTGCCTCGAGGGAGAGCAGGTCGGCCGGGTCAAGCGATCCGTCGCAGTCCATGAAGCAGACGACGTCACCGGTGGCGGCGGTCAGGCCGGCGAAGCAGGCCGAACCGAAGCCACGGTTTGACTCGGACACGACTTCGGCGCCGGCTTCCGCCGCGATCTCACCCGATCCGTCGGTCGAGCCGTTGTCGACCACGATCGGGCGGAACCCGGCCGGCATCGCGGCAAGCACTTTCGGAATCGCTTCGGCCTCGTCGAGCACCGGCAGTATGACGTCGGGCACAGCCGCATTTCATCAGCTTTCGGCATCCGGGACGCCCGCGGAGCGGCGCAGGCGGATCGCGTAGGCGACTGCCGAACAGAGAAACACCGCGGCGGTGATCCCCAGCCAGCGGCCCAGGAACATGTCGATGTCCATGCCGGCACTGGCCTCGTAGCGGTCGGAGCTCAGGCCGAGGATCAGCGGGAAGAAGATCAGCAAGCAGAAGGCGCTGAGGATGAACGGGACCCGCAGGTAGTTGATCGCCGGCACCCGCCCGTCGTCGCGCTCGGGCGCGCCTCGTCCCACCGTCCGCCCGGCGATCTGGTTGAGGCCCGAGTAGAGCGGGAAGGCGAGCATGTCGTGGGCGAAGATCGCCGCGATGAAGAAGAGCAGCGTGCTTTCCGGCGCCGGGCTCTGGAAGATCATGAAGAAGCCGTAGCCGACCAGCGCCAGGGTCGCGATCACGGCCAGAAGGTGAAGCGGCGAGGCGCCATAGAGCTTCCTGAACCGGCTCATCTCAGGCCACCTCGAACTTCATCGATCTGACCCACTTGGTGCAGTGGACTCCTGGGGCGGCCGGCACGATCACCCGGGCCGGGAAGCCGTGGTCGAGCGAGAGGTCGACCCCGTTCACGTGAAGCGCGAGCAGGCTCTTTTCGTCCTCGATCTGGGCTCCGCTGAGGGTCGCCTTGTTGAATGAGCCGGCCTCCTGCAGCGATTCGACCAGGACCTGCGAGGCGCCGGGCGCCCCGGCCGATGCGGCCAGGTCGCGCAGGCGGACCCCGGTCCAGGTCTGCGTGGTCGACCAGCCCTCGACGCAGGCGATCGGCAGCTCATAGGTGTGTTGCGGCATGGTCAGCAGCTCCTGCCGGGAGAGCTTCATGGCCCGGCCACCCTCCAGGCTGAGGCGCCAGTCGTCACCGGTCTCGGCCGGACCGATCCCGACCGCCGCGGCGGTCTTGTTGATCTGGAACCCGTTGGGGCCATCCCCCGGGTTGGTGCCGTGCGGGGCCAGCAGCGCGATGCTGCGCAGCGGTCCGCCGATCACCTGTCCGGTCATCATCGCGCCGATCCCTATCGACGCAGCGCCGACGCCGGCGATCAGGGCCCGCCGGGAAAGGGTCGCCGCGGCCGGTTCCAGCGGAGTGGTCGTGCCCTCCTGGTAGGGCTCGGGATCGGTCTGGCCGAGGTCGGCCTTGAGCGGCCTGGTCACGCCTCGCTCCCGGTACGCCTTACGGATCGTCGGGATCTTCAGGCCGACGTGCAGGGCGAGGGCGGCGAGGAAGACGATCGCCGCGTAGTAGTGCGAGGGCACGAAGCTGAAGTTCCAGGGGTAGTAGAGCTGGATGTTGAGGACCCCGGTGAAGAAGACGAACAGCGCACCGCCGACCAGCAGGGCCAGTGAGATCCGCTCGAACATGTGGGCGACCGACTTGAGCGGCGGCCACTCGAACAGCTTCGGCATAACCGACCAGAGCTTGGCGAACAGCAGCGGGATCGCGACCACGCCCGAGACCACGTGGAGGCCCTGGGTCACGGCGTACAGCCAGGCCGGGTTGGTCGGCCAGGAAAACGGGAAGAGGTCGAAGCCGAGACCCCCGGCGGGGAGCACGTTGTTGTCGCCCAGCTCGGGGCTGTAGGCGAGCTGCGAAAGGAAGCCGGTCAGCGCGCAGATCAGGATCAGAGGTAACAGGGCCGAGCCGAGGAATGAGCTGAGCCAGGGCCCTCTCAGCGGGCTCTTCCAGAAGCCCGGGCGGGACGGCCCGGGCGGTGGCTCTTCCGGCAGCTTCGGCGGTCGCAGCTTCATACGGGCCGCCGGTCGGGATTACTGTGAAGTCCGTTTCCCACGGTTTGATTCTGTCAGCAAAACAGAGCTTCGGCCGCGGTTCGGTCGAGTGTTCACAAAGGTTTAAGGATTGCCGCGGGCGGTTGAGCCCGCGGTCGCGGGCCGGGTGGTTGCTGTTAAGGTCGCCCAATGTCAGGCAAGGTTCTGGTCACTGGCGGCGAGGGTTTCATCGGGTCCCACGTGGTCGACCTGCTGGTCGAAACAGGCCGGGAAGTGCGGGTCGTCGACTGCCTGCACCCGGCCGCCCACAGCAGGCGGCCCGGCTATCTGAATCCTGCGGCCGAGTACGTCACCGCCGACCTCGAGGACCGGTCCGCTTTCGGGGCGGTCCTGGACGGCGTGGATGCGGTCTGCCACCAGGCCGCGATGGTCGGACTCGGCAAGGACTTCACCGACGCGCAGGACTACATCGCGGCCAACTGCCTCGGCACGGCCCGGCTGCTCTCGGCCATGGCCGCGCGTGGCTACCGTGGTCCGCTCGTCCTTGCCGGCAGCATGGTGGTCTACGGAGAGGGCGGGTATGCGTGCCCCGACCACGGGGCGGTGCGCCCCCCGGCGCGCGCTCCGGAGGATCTCCGGGACGGAAATTTCGAGCCACGCTGTCCGGACTGCGGGGCCGAACTGGAGCCATTCCCGATCGATGAGGACACGCCGCCGGATCCGCGCAGCGTCTACGCCGCGACCAAGCTCCATCAGGAGCACCTCTGCGGTCTGTTCGCCCGCGAGTGCGAAGGGGTGAGCTACTCGGCGCTCCGCTACCACAACGTCTACGGACCGAGAATGCCGCGGGACACTCCTTACGCAGGCGTTGCCAGCATCTTCCGCAGTTCACTCGCCGAAGGGCGTGCCCCGGCCGTGTTTGAAGACGGCGGGCAGATTCGCGACTTCGTCCACGTGCACGACGTGGCGAGGGCGAACCTCCTGGCACTCGAGGCCGGGCCCGATACGGCCGGCACCTACAACGTGGCCAGCGGGGCGCCCCGCACGATCATCGACATGGCAGACCTTCTGGCCGAAGCCGCCGGGCCGGAAGCGCCGTCACCGCGGGTCACCGGCGAGTTCCGGCTGGGCGACGTGCGCCACGTCTTCGCCGACGCCGGCAGGGCCCGCGACCGGCTCGGGTTCACCGCGGAGACCGGTCTCGAGGCCGGGATGAAGGAGTTCGCCACGGCCGAGCTTCGCTGAGCCCCGCCCGGCGGGTCGCCGCCTACCAGGTGGTGTCGAATAGCACCTCGATCAGGACGGCCTGGGCGGCGAGTGCGACGAGCATCGGTTTCAGGTACCTGTCGGGAAGCGCCCTGGCCGCGCTGAGGCATGCCAGCGGGACCAGAAAAAGCCATATCCGCTCGGTCTCGGCCTTGGTGTAGCCACCGACCACGGCGACCAGGATCACCGCCGCCAGGGCCAGTGCCGTGATCTCGCGGCTGCCCAGGGAGCGCGACGCGAACCAGGCCACCGGGCCGAGCATGATCAGGAATGCGGCCGGCGACCCGAACAGGTAGAAGAGGTAGGGCCGGACGCTTGCCACGCCCTTGTAGTAGCGGTCGTGGGTGGCCTCGATCGCGCCGGTCACGTCGAACCCGGTGGTCCAGGCCAGGATCGCGTAGAAGGCGACCAGCACGACCAGGCAGAGCGTCGCCAGGCTCAGCATCGAGATGAAGCCGTCCCGCCGCCACTTGACCAGCCCGGCCCATCCGGCGATCGCCAGAAGGGCGTAGGAAAAGAAGGTGGCGACTGCCAGGCAAAGCGTGCCGAAGAAGACCACGAACCCGCGCCTGGAGAGCATCAGGGGGACCGCGATCAGGCCCAGGGCGGCGAACAGGGAGTCGGCCGAGGTCGCCCCGTAGAGCAGGGCGGTGGGGACGAAGATGAACAGCAGCGAGGCGACCCGGGCTGTCTTCTCGTCGAACAGCTGCCGGCCGAGCGCGTAGAGCACCGGGGTCGCGGCCGCGCCGGCCACGATCGTGAGCGCGGCCATCGCCTCGGGCGTCTCGATCCCGAAGAAGTCGAGAGCCACGACCAGGCCCGGCGGGTGGCCCGCCGGATGGATCGGGAGGGTCGGCACCAGCGAGACGAAGTTGTCCAGGAACGGCCCGATGCCGGCCTTGAGTTCGGTCATCGCTCCGAGGTACTCGAGCCGGCCGGAGCTGACCGGGCGCACTATGTAGACCGAATACCACTCCTCCGGACCCGCGCGGGCCAGATTCAGTGCCAGCCGGGTGAACAGTGCGAGGCCGAACAGGGCGAGGCCGAATTGGCCGGCTCCCGCCTCCGACCGGTAGAGGCGGAGGCCGAGGTAGAGGCCCGCTGCCAGGCCGCCGAGGCTGAGAATGAGCCAGCCGGTGAAGACCGGGTCGAAGGCGATCAGCAGCGGCTGGGCCGGCGCCCCCCAGTAGACGCCGAACGACTTCGCGGTCAGACCGACCGCGACGGTGAGGGCGACCATTGTGGCGACGATTATCGGAACCCGGTCGCGGCTCGGCGGGGGAGTCGTCTCTTTGCCCAGCTCGGGCAGGTCCAGGCGAGTAGGCGACCAGCGCAGGCCGGATCGGCTCATGCGGCGGGATCGAGCAGAAGCTGGGTGAACCAGCGACCACCGATCGACCACCGATCGACAGCCGTGAGTCCCGCTTCGTCCGCCACCGAATCGATCGTGTCGATACCGACCCAGGCCCAGGGGAACCACTCACTTACGTCACCCGGCCCCTCCAGACGGATGTTCAGGACACGCGATTCGACGTGCGGCGGTTCCAGCTCGACCAGCACCCGGCCACCCGGCCGGAGCAGCTGCCCGATCTTGGCCAGCAGCCTCCCCGGTTCGCCGCCGATGCCTACGTTGCCGTCGAGCAGCAGTGCAGAGTTCCAGCGGGGATCCTCGGGGACCTCGAACACCGAGCCATGGATAACCGACGCCGCCCGTTCGCGGGCGATCGCCACGGCGTACATCGAGACCTCCACACCGGTCGCCTCGATCCCCCGGCGATTGAGCGCCTCGAGGTGCCGCCCGGCGCCACAGCCGACATCCAGTACCGGCCCGACCGCACGGTCGAGTAGCGACATCTCCTCTTCGGGCGCGCTCTTCAGCCACCGCCTGAGCGGCAACCGGCGCCGTGCCCCGTCCTCGCTGACCGCGTAGTACGAACCCGGGTCGACCGACGACAGCAGCTCATCCAGGCCCCGCTCGTAGATCTCTGTCGCACTGCGCAGATTCAGTTCGGGCGTCAGCTCAGGCAAGGGAGGGCTCCATCGTGCGCAGGGCTTCGGCGAAACGGCCAGCCGGCCGTCCGGCGGCGACCAGGGCCGCGTCGGCGAAGTGGTCGACGTCGGACAGTGTATCCAGCAGGTCCACTTCCAGTCCGAGCTCCCGCAGGCGGTTCAGTTGAGCCTCTCCGGTTCCCCCGGTGCTCATCGGGACGCCTTCGAACGCACCGGGAAGCGGCCGACTCATGCCGATCGCCCAGTACCCGCCGTCCGGGCACGGCCCCAGCACGGCATCGGTGCCGGGACGCCCGAGTCTTTCGAGACCGTCGGCCAGCAGGTCCGGGCTGACCTGGGGGGTGTCCATTCCGATCAGGAGAGCCGGCCCCCCGCAATTCCGGAAAGCATCGGCCAGCCGGTCGGCGAGCCCGCCCCCGACCTGGGGCACGACTTCGAATCCTCCGGGAAGCCAGTCGCCCGGCTCGCCGTCGAGCACGATGGTCCGGCCGCCACACTCGGTGCGGCTGACCGCGTCGAGGGTGTCGGCGAGTGCCGCCTCGGCCAGTTCGGCCGCCTGTTCCGCACTGCACGGCGGGCAGAGCCGGGTCTTGGAGCGTCCCGGAACGGGGGCCTTTGCTATTACGAGCAGTCTCGGGAGCACTGGCCACGATTCTGTCATTTTCCGCCGCCCGAGTTCTTACATTTCGCGAAATTTCGTTTCCCTGGCGGCAGAAGCGGAGCGGTCCGGTTCAGCCGGGAGAGACCGCCGACCCTTCAAGTGCATGGGAACCCGGAGCTGACCGGCTTTCCGGCAGACCCCGCGAGTGCTCAGTCCTTCTCGCAGGGGTCTGCCGGATAAGCGGGTGCCGAATCGGGCTCAGGGACCGGGGTTCATGTAGGTCATGGTCAGGGATGCCGCGGGAGTTCCGAGCGTCTCCGTGGTCCCACACGACATTCCGCCGGCCCCGCCCCATATCTCGAGCGACTCGCCTGCCGCCAGCTGAATCATGCCGGTCAGCGTTTGCGACGTGGTCGACCCGCCATTCGCCGGCACCGTACTCGAGATGAACGGAGATGGCAGGAAAGGTGTACTACCATCGGCGCGCCTGCCGTCGAACTCGAGCGACCGGGTTCCACCACAACCGTCGTTCGCCCAGGTTGCCACCGCGGTTGCCTGGTAGATCCCGGCTACGGGTGCCGTCATCCGGTAGTCCGGCGAAGCTGAATGCAGGTTCGCCGTATCGAACGTTTCGGAGGGGTAGTGCATCGCCGTGTAGCCGTTGTTGGTCCAGGTCGTCGCCGTGTCCTTGAAGGCCGACGCGGACGGAATCGTGTTCGACAACTGCGGCGTACCCACAGCACCGCCACCGATCTTGCTCTGGAGCACCGCCCCGGGCGCGATCTGCGTTGGTCCGACGGCGTCGGTCTTGAGCTTGGCACCGGAAATCGAATCATCGGCGAGCTTGCCCGTAGCGACCGATCCGTCCGCGAGCTTGGTCGAAGTCACCACCCCGTTCGCCAGGGCGGTCCCGACCACGGAGTTGGCGGCCAACTTCGTCGCCGTTATCGCACTCGGACCTATCTGAGGTGTTCCAACAGCATTGTCGGCGATCTTGCTCTGGAGCACCGCTCCGGGCGCGATCTGCGTAGGTCCGACGGCGTCGGTCTGGATCTTGGCGCCGGAAACGGATTGGTCGGCAAGCATGTCTGAGTCGATATCCCCGTTCGCGATCGAGGAGATCACCGCAGCCGCGGCAAAAACCCTATGGACCACGGCGGCGTCGGCCAGTTCCTCCGCCGTTATCGCCCTCGGCTGTATCTGAGATGTTCCAACAGAACCGTCCTCCATATTGAGTTGGGTCACCGCGCGGGGCGCGATCTGCGCCGACCCGACGGCGTCGGTTTGGATCTTGGCTGAAGACACCGACCCGTTCGCCAGAGCGCTCCCGACCACGGAACCCGGGGCAAGTGTACCCGGCTTGATCCCGTTCTGGGCAACGTCCTTCCCGGTCACCGCGTTGGTCTTGATCTCCGATGCTCCCACCGCATTCGGTTTGATTTGCGCCGCGCCGACCGAGTTCTTCGGCGGAATCGCATGAACGACTCCGGGCGATTTGTACTTCCCGATCGCAGGCGCCACAAAGGCCACGAACAGCGCAAGCAGAGCAACGACCATTGCCGGCGAAGGCCGGTACCTCATTACTTCATTCATCGATTTCTCCTGGTTCTCCGGCACCACAGCCGCCGAGGTGATTTGTTCAGGCGGCGCGGCGTCGCAAACTCAGGCGGCGCAATGTCGCGTCAGCATCGTAGACGGTTGCTTCATAGAAAGCAATGGTCTTTGCGGGGCGGGCATTTGCCCTGTCGCGAGGTTGATACCGACCGTGAGAGAGAATTCAGACGAATCGACGACCGAAGGTCTGACAACACCGGACCGGAAGCCGTTCAGCCGACCGGCCGGGCCAGCAGGGTGATCGCTGCGAGCAGCACCGCCAGGAGCCCGAAACCGATCTTTGCCGGGATGCTTTCGGTGGTCCTCAGCGCGATCAGACACTGCAGCGCGTAGTAGGCGGCGAACGCACGGGAGGCGAGCGCGATGATCGCGAAGGTTGACGCGCCCCAGATCAGGAGGATCGCGGCGATGCCGATCAGCAGGTAGGGCCCCGGCTTGCCCATCCACTTGCCGAAGTAGGCCCGGAGGTTTCCGTTGGCGGCGACGGTGTCGGCGGTGGCGGCGCTGAACTGGCTGAGGACGGCGGTGACCACGATCGGGATCGAGAGCAGCGGCACCACCCGCCTGGTTATGTCGAGCAGGATCTCGCTGGCCCCGTGGATGGTGCCCAGCCCCATCACGGGCGTGGCCACGATCACGAAGCCGATGTAGATCGAGCTCGAAACCACCTGGGCGAGCCGGCTGGCCCAGATCCTGGTCCGGGGGTCGTACTCGGCCGAAAGGTACCGGACCGTTTCGAAACCCTGAACCGTGATCACGATCCCGCCGAGCACAAGCAGCACGTCGGTGATGGATCGGTCCGGTACGGGAGGCAGGTCGATGGTTCCGCCGGCCAGGCTCGCGGCGTCGCTGATGAACAGAGCGCCGCCGAGGACCGTGGTCAGGATCAGGACGGCGGCGAGCGCCATTCGCTCCATCCGATCCAGGCCACGGAACCCCCTGAAGATCCCCACCCCGACGATCAGGGCGACGGCCGCCGAGGCGAGCGCCCGCTCGGCGGTGTCCGATCCGGGAACGATCAGTTCGACCACGTACTCCGACATGATCCGGAGATAGAGCGCGACCGAGATCACGTAGGCGACCACGATGACCAGGTCGCTCGCCCATTCGGTCACCCGGTCGAACCGGCCGAGCCGCCCGTCCAGGATCAGCGGCTCGACGGTGGCGACGTTGTGGCGGATCGCGGTCCCGACCAGCCAGGCGACTCCGCAGACCGCGATCACCCCGAGGATCGCCAGCGCTCCCAGGGTGCGTTCGAGGACCGGCACGATGATCAGGAAGCCGCTGCCGAAGATCGAAGCCAGCGGCGTAACCGAGGCCAGCATCACCTTCCGGGAGAACATTGGTCTCAGTTGGTCGATCAAGGCGATCAGTGGAGCTAGCCGGATTCGAACCGGCGACCTCTTGGGTGCGATCCAAGCGCTCTGCCAACTGAGCTATAGCCCCGCGGCGGCGAAGGATACGGACTCTCGCCGTGCAAATGAATGATGTCGTGCCGACCATCCGCCAAAACCGCATAGTCTTTGTCGCTACGGTTAGTTACTGAGGCGATATGGGAATCCTCGACGAGGCAATACGAGAACACCTGGAGCTGAAGCGCGACCACGGCGCGGAGGAATCCGAGATCAAAGGGCTTGAAGCCGAAGCCTTTGGTCCGGCCGACCGCCCGGACGCCACCGAGCCCGTGGGGGAGGCCGAGACCAGGATCATCAGCCCGGGCTCCAGCCTGACCGCGCCGGCAGGCGAGGGCGACCAGCTCGACAAGGTCTTCGACGCGAGCAGCCAGGCCGCGGAGGCCGAGACGGCGCCGGAAGCGAAGAAGGCCGGCGCTGCTCCTGAGAAAGCAAAGGCCGGCGATGCGCCCGAGGCGATGGAGCCCAGCGCCACCGAACATGAGATTCCGGCTGTTTCGGAAGGGGAGCCCCCCGCCGCCGAGGCCACGGAAGAGGCGACCCCGGACGAGCCCGCTGCCGCGGAAAGTGCTGCGCCGCCTGCCCCCGAATCGTCGGCCGGGGATGAAGGCGAGGCGGCCGGCGACGCCGGCGACGCACTCGACCGCGAGCGGGAGAACCTGGCCAGCCACCCGACCGAGCACTACGACGTCGATGCGGCGATCGCCGAAGAAGAGGAGATCGACGTACTCAGTGAGAGCTCGCTCTCCGACGAGCTCGACCGTGCCCTGGACGGCCCGGGCGATGGCGAGCCGGAGGCGGAACCGGAATTCGAGCCCGAGTTCGAGTCGGCGCCGGTGGTGGAGCCGATCGATGAGGGCGATGTTCCGGATCCGGGCGACGCCGGGCAGGACGACGATTCGGAGGAGGAGCCCGAGGACGTGCTTGAGGAGACCCCCGATTTCCTCGAGGAGACCCCCGAGCACGACAAGCTCTGGTTCGAGCAGAAGGAACCGAAGGACTTCGACTTCGGCGACTGACCGACTGTGGCCGATGGCGGTCGGTTGCGACTCGGTCGACTCACCGCTCCGACCGGAACGGTTACCTTCCCGGTGCCCCGGGGTTCCCGGCGTCGATCGAGATCAGGTCATACAATCCCCGAACGGGTTTCCCGCCTGGGGCCATAGCTCAGTTGGCAGAGCACCTGCTTTGCAAGCAGGGGGTCGCCGGTTCGATTCCGGCTGGCTCCATCGGTCAGGGTGGACTGCTCCTCCTCGGCGGTGCGTGGCCGCTCAGGAGGTAGTGACGGTTCGGAACCCATCGCCGTAGCAGCGGGAGAAAATACTTTGCTTGGTTTCCACGATCCAATGCTGGGTCAACTTCTGCTGCGGAACGGACATGGTCAGCCAGTGGATGAGATTGCTGGTCGTCGATTCGGGGATATCGAGGATGGTCTCCGAGTCGCCGTCCGCGACGTTGGTACTGGTCGCCTGGGCCGCCGAGCCATCGGTGATCGCTTTCGCGTAGATCGTCATTTCGGATCCAGTGTTGTTTTCAATATCAAGTTCGAATCCGACGTTTCCGCCGCCACCCGTGCATGACGCATTGATCAACAGGCCGTTGCCGGACGCGATGTTCTCTCCATTCCCTGCGGTGATAAGGAAGGTCCCGGATGCAGACGTTCGGTCGAATCCCTTCAGGGACAGTTCGTCGATCTGAGGGCCGCCGAGAGAATCAGGCGCCACAGCCGCCGCCGTTACCGAGTCGGTTGCGATCGTGGGGTTCGGGTAGTTGCCGCTCAGATCTCCGCCGGCTGGACCCGTCGAGGGACCGGGCGGTCCCTCGGGCCCCGGGTCTCCTTTCGGCCCGGCCTCAATCCCTTCTACCGCAGAATCGGCCTTCTTTCCCGCAATCTTCCGAACCTTCTTGAGTTGCTTCCGGTCCTGCTTCTTCGCAATATTGCGGACCTTTTTGATCTGCTTCTGATTGAGGGAGTTGACAGCCACGCCCGCTACGGCACCGCCCCCGAGTGCGGCTACAAGGGCGACAACCGAAACTATTAGAGCCGGTGAGAGCTTGATTTCCTTGATGCGCTGCATCCCGGGTGTCTCCTCATCAGTTAGAGAGGAGCCTACCCGGACGGGGAACGAGACGCAAACTTCCGCCAACCTGACCAAATCCGACCCCATACCCGGGTTCAACCGGTCAGGGAGAGACCGCACCGGGGATATGGTGCTACTAGCCGCTCAGTGAATACACCGCGCCCAGTGCGAGCAGGTTCGGGGCAGGGCGGGCAGGCCCTTTCGTGCCTCTCCGCTTCCGTCGAGCAGCCGGGCCGCACGCGAACTACCAAAAGGTGGCCGTGATACGGAGACGGGGATCACTTGAAACGATGGCTTTGGCCCTGGTGCGAGAGCGGCTTGATGTGGGAGATACCCCGTCGGAGATCGGAGAACATCTTGAAGGCGCAGTTGCCGACATGGTCCTGCCCGGTGTATCCGGCTTGACAGAGCGCAAGCTAATGGAAGATGCCCTCGCCCTCGTGGATTGGGCCAAAGTGGCTCAGGGCTACGTGGATAGGATCAACGGCACCGGCTGGGCGGCGGTTTGAGCGGCACGCTTGGCAACTGGCTTTGCCAGGAAAGGGGTCTTTTCGGGGACCTCTAGTCACCGAACATTCGAGGGTCTCGACCACTGCGTCTTGGCCGTCGGGGAGTTCGTCGTACTCCCATTTCGGATTTCCTTTCCGCGCCACAGTCCCGGTCTAGCCCCGTGAGCCTGGCCTGCGAGGGCGACTTTCGGGCCCAAGAGAGATTCTCGAAGGACGCCAGGCACTCCCCTCGAAGCATTGCGGTTGCTCGGCAGTTCAATTGGCAGAATCGACATCTTTCTGCCAATAGCCACAGTAATCCAACCTGATCGACCGATATCCGCGACTCGCGCCTAGACCCAGTTTTCGTCACCAGCAAGCGTGAAATACCTAAACAGAGCCAACTGGGCTATTTCCTCGTACTGGCTTTGCAGGCAGGGGGTCGCCGGTTCGATTCCGGCTGGCTCCACTGTTGACCGCGTCGATCCCGGCAGGCGTGGCTAAAGAGGGAGCGATCGATCGCTGTCAGGACGCAGGAGGACGAACGGTGAGGAAGGTGGACGAATAGTGCAGACCGGCTGCGGGTCAGGTAGTCCGGGCCGAGAGCGTGTATACCGCCCGTTCGGCCAGCAGGTTGCGGGCCAGCCCGGCCAATGCCGGCGCCCTGCGGCCGTCGGCCCCGACCGGGACCGTCGATTCGATCTTCATTTCCAGGTCGTCGGCCATCGCTTCGAAGTCGCGCAGGGTGCAGAGGTGGATGTTGGGGGTGTCGTACCACTGGTAGGGCAGTGACGGCGTCACCGGCATCCGGCCGCGGAAGAAGAGGTCGGCCCTGAGGCGCCAGAAGGCGAAGTTGGGCAGCGAGACGATCAGACGTGGCGCGACCCGCTTCATCTCGTTCAGCACCCGGTCGGGATGGCGCACCGCCTGCAGGGTGAGCGACAAGACGGCGCAATCGAAGCTGTCGGCCTCGATGTCTGACAGCTCGCCTTCGAGGTCACCGAAGGTGACCGGCACGCCGCGGGTGATGCAGGCGTGGAAATTGTCCGCGTCCCACTCGACCCCGAGGCCCTGGCAACCCCGGTCACGGATCAGGGTCTCAAGCAGGGTGCCATCGCCGCAGCCGAGATCGAGAACCCGGGCTTCGTCGGGGACGAGGCCGGCGATGATGTCGAGGTCGGGCCTCATGCCCGGTCCGACGTGATTCCGGCCGCCGCGGCGAGCCGGTCGAGGTAGCCGGCCACCGTGCGGTGGTACTCCGGGGTGGGGAAAAGAAACGAGTCGTGGCCGTGGGAAGAGGAGATCTCGCGGAAGGTGACCGGCGCCCCGGCGGCGCGCAGCTCGCCGGCCAGGTTGCGGGCGTGGGCAGTCGAGAAGCGCCAGTCGGAGTCGAACGAGAGCACCAGGAAGCCGGTCTTCCCCTGCTCCAGCTGGTGCTGCACCCTGACCGGGTCGCGGAACGGGTCGAAGTAGTCCATCACCCGGCCGAGATACAGGTAGGTGTTGGCGTCGAACCGCTCGACGAATGACTGGCCCTGGTAGTGGAGGTAGCTCTCGACCTGGAAGTCGACGTCGAATCCGTACCTCGGTGCCTCGGCGTCCTGGATCCGGCGACCGAACTTCTCCCGCATCGACTCCTCCGACAGGTAGGTGATGTGGCCGATCATCCGGGCCAGGCCGAGGCCGCGGTCCGGCCCGCGCTCGTTTCCGTAGAAGTCGCCATCGGCGAAGTCGGGGTCGCGCATGATCGCCTCGCGGGCGACCGCAGAGAAAGCGATGTTCTGGGCCGAGAGCCGGGCCGAGGCGGCGATGATCAGCGCGCCGTCGATCTCGCCGGGGTGGTCGATCGCCCACTGCAGGGCCTGCATGCCCCCGAGCGAGCCGCCGATCGCGGCCAACAGCCTCTCGATCCCGAGCTCGGCCAGCAGCGCCCGGTGAACGGTGACCAGGTCGCGGACCTGCAGCAGGGGGAAGCGCAGGCCGTACGGCCGGCCGGTCGCGGGGTCGGTCGAGGAAGGCCCGGTCGTCCCCCTGCACCCGCCCAGCACGTTGGCGCAGATCACGAAGAAGCGGTCGGTGTCCAGCGGGCGCCCCGGCCCGATGATGTTGTCCCACCAGCCGGGCCGCCCGGGGTCGTCGCCCTCGTGGATTCCCGCCGCGTGGGCGTCGCCGGACAGGGCATGGCAGATGAAGACGGCGTTGGAGCGCCCCGGGTTCAGCTCGCCGTAGGTCTCGTAGGCGACCTCTACCCGCTCGATCACCGCCCCGGAATCGAGCGTCAGCGGCCGGTCGCCGTCGAAGACGACCGCCCGCCTGGTTTCGACTGTGCCGACCGAGTCGGGCGATTCGTTCAGCTCGTACCGGCTTTCCCCAGTGCCTGGTCGATGTCGGCCAGGATGTCGTCGATGTTCTCGATTCCGACCGAGAGCCGGACCATGTCGTCGCTCACCCCGGCCTCGGAAAGCTCACCCTCGTCGAGCTGCGAGTGGGTGGTGGTGGCGGGGTGGATCGCCAGCGACTTGGCGTCGCCGATGTTGGCCAGATGTGAGAACAGCTCGAGCGAGTCGATGAACTTGCGCCCGGCGTCGCGGCCGCCTTCGATCCCGAACGCGACCAATGCGCCGAAGCCGCCCGAGAGCACGCGCTCGGCGACTTCGTAGGTCTCCGAGCTCTCCAGACCCGGGTATAGGACCCAGGAGACCCCGTCCAGCCCTTCGAGGTGCCGGGCTACCGCCATCGCGTTCTCGGAGTGCCGCTCCATGCGCAGCGGCAGGGTCTCGATTCCCTGGAGCAGCAGGAAGGCGTTGAACGGGGACAGTGCGGCGCCCATGTTTCTGAGCAGCACGGTCCGGGTGCGGCCGACGTAGGCGGCGGGTCCCATGGCGTCGGTCCAGACCACCCCGTGGTATGACGGGTCGCCCTGGGTGAGTAGCGGGTAGCGATCGCTCTGGGCCGCCCAGTCGAAATTCCCGGAGTCGACTATCACCCCGCCGATCGAGGTGCCGTGACCGCCGATGAACTTGGTCGCCGAGTGGACCGCGATGTCGGCGCCGAGTTCGAACAGGTTGGTCAGGATCGGGGTCGGGACCGTGTTGTCGACGATCAGCGGCAGGCCTTCGGAGTGGGCCGCCTCGGCCCAGGCGGTGATGTCGATCACGTTCAGCTTGGGGTTGCCGATCGTCTCGCCGAAGACCAACCGGGTCTTTTCGTCGACCATCCCGGCAAGGTCACCGGGCTTTTCGGGATCGGCGAAGCGCACCTCGATCCCGTACTGCGGCAGGGTGTGGGCAAACAGGTTGTAGGTGCCGCCGTACAGAGTCGAGAGGGCGACGATGTTGTCGCCGGCCCGGCAGATGTTCAGCACCGAGTAGGTGACTGCGGCCTGTCCCGAGGCGAGCGCCAGCGCGGCGACCCCGCCCTCGAGAGCAGTCATGCGCTCCTCGAGCACGTTCCAGGTCGGGTTCATGATCCGGCTGTAGATGTTCCCCGGCTCGGCCAGCGCGAACAGGTCCTGGGCATGCTGGGTGTCGTTGAAGTTGTAGGAGACCGTCTGGTAGATCGGCACGGCACGCGCATTGGTGGTCGGGTCGGGCTCCTGGCCGGCGTGAAGGGCGATCGTCTCGGGGCGGAGGGCGGGGGTCTCGGGTTTGCTCATCGTTCTCTGGTTCTCCTCGATCGGTGTCTTTGAAGGCTGAGTGATCGCCGGACCTGCCGGCATCCAGGTTCAAGCATATGCCGGTCGCGGTCCGGTCAGGCGCCGGAAGTGTCTGCAGGAGCCGCCGTCGACTCGTCGACGTCGATTCTGAAGCCGCCGTCGAGGTCGGTCAGGGTGAGTGTCGCATCGAGCGTCTCGCCGTCGGCGGTCTCGACCTTGCAGCTGACCTCGGCACCCCTCTTGATCGGAATCCGGTCGGGGCAGCTGACCGAGCTGAGTGGCCGGCCGGACTGTTGTTCGAGGCTCCGCCTGGCCGCGGTCGAGTAGAGCTCCCCGGGGGCGGTCGCACTGACCACGTCCCATCGGAACTTGATCCGGTCGTCGGACTCGACCTCGGTGACCTTGCCGTCGATCTCGAGATCGATGTCGCGCTCATTGGTGCCGTCGCAACTGAACTGCTCGTCGACCTCGGCCTTGACCGAAGGACAGTCGACGGTGGTCAACGGTATCCCGGTCCGCTGTTCGTATGCGTCGGATACCTGGCTGTTCATCTCGTCTGAACTCGCGGTCTTTTCGCCGATGCTGCAGGAGAAACTGCACCCGGCGAGAGTGACTGCCGCGACGGCCGAGGTGGCCACGAGGATGAACCTGCGGACGGAGATCATCGGACGGGAAGAAAAACCTGGACGAACGACATGGAGGCGAATATATCTACTGCGGTGGCGACGTCCGTGCCCCGGTCCATCGAGTCCCGGGATGGTCGCCACGCTAGATTGTGCCCATGGCGATAGAGGGCTTCGAGAAGGGTCAGAAGATCTGGATCCACAACTCCGACGGGTCGTCCCGCCCGGCGATCTTCGTGGGTGAGGGTGAAAACGCGACCTTCTTCGGCGGCCCGCCGCTCTGCTACATAGTCACCGAGGACACCAAGGAGGGCGGCGAGGTCGAACTCGACCGGATCACCGCCCGGGACGAGTAGCTTCTCGGAGCTTCACAGCCGGCCGCCACGGAGCCGAACTCCGGGCGAGCAGTCACCCCGGACCCCCGGGTCGTAGGATTGGGGGCCGTGGCGTCGTCCGGCACACCGCAGAGCTATTTCGGGAGTAGTGACCCCCGTGGCTGACTTCTGGAGATCGACCATCGGCAAGAAGACGATCGTCGCGGTCACGGGAACGATCCTGGTCGGATATCTGGTCCTGCACATGATCGGCAACCTGAACTCGCTGTTCGGGCCCACCGGAGCCGAACCGCGAGTTGACTGGTACGCCGGCTGGCTGCGTGAGATCGGCGAGCCGCTGGTCCCCTACGCCGGCGTCCTCTGGCTGGTCCGGGCGATCCTGCTCGGCTCGATCATCGTCCACATCACAGGGGTGGTCCAACTGACCGGCCGCAACCGGGCCGCCCGCCCGGCGCGGTATCCGGCCAGGACAATCGGCCGCAGCTGGGAATCGGGCGCGATGATGTTCAGCGGGATTCTCGTCCTGGCCTTCATCGTCTTCCACATCCTCCAGTTCACCACCCTCTCGATCACCATCACCCCGCTCGAGCACGGCGCCGTCTACTTCAACCTCTATAACGCCTTCCAGGAGTGGTACTTCGTCGCGATCTACCTTGCCGCGCTGATCCTGGTCGGGATCCACCTGCGGCACGGGATATGGAGCCTGGTTCAGACGCTGGGGCTCGACAGCCCGGCCCGCAACCGGGGTATCCGGTACGGGGCCACCACCCTGACCCTGATCATCGTGATCGGCTTCGGGCTGGTCCCGGTCCTCTTCTGGACCGGAGTCCTCGATGCACCCGAGTCGGCGGCGACAGTCACCTCACTCGCCGGAGGGATCGCAGTATGAGCATGCCCGACGCCAAAATCCCGCCCGGACCGATCGAGAAGAAGTGGCAGACCTGGCTTGACCAGCACCGCCTGGTGGGCCCCAACAACCGCTCGGCGAACAGCGTGATCGTGATCGGCACAGGGCTGGCCGGAGCCAGCGCCGCCGCCAGTCTCGCCGCCCAGGGATTCGGGGTCAACAGCTTCTGCTTCCAGGATTCGGCCCGCCGGGCCCACAGCATCGCAGCCCAGGGCGGAATCAACGCGGCCAAGGACTACGCCAACGAGGGTGACTCGACCCGGCGGCTGTTCCACGACACGATGAAAGGCGGCGACTTCCGTTCGCGGGAGGCCAACGTCTGGAGGCTTGCCGAGCTGTCCGGGAACATCATCGACCAGGCGGTCGCCCAGGGGGTGCCGTTCAACCGCGAGTACGGTGGCCAGCTCGCCACCCGGTCGTTCGGGGGCGTGCTGGTACAGCGGACGTTCTATTCCCGCGGACAGACCGGGCAGCAGCTGCTGCTGGGCGCCTACAGCGCCCTCCAGCAGCAGGTGGCCGCCGGCAACGCGGTCGTCCACAACCGCCACGAGATGCTGGACATCGTGCTGGTCGACGGCCAGGCCCGGGGCGTGATCGTGAGGAACCTGGTCACTGGCGAGATCGAGCGCCACGCCGCCGACGCGGTGGTGCTCGCCTCCGGTGGCTACACCAACGTCTACTACCTCTCGACCAACGCGATGGGATCGAACGTGACCGCCGCCTGGCGCGCCCACCGCCACGGCGCGCTGATGGCCAATCCCTGTTACACCCAGATTCACCCCACCTGCATCCCCCAGTCCGGGGAGTACCAGTCCAAGCTCACGTTGATGTCGGAGTCGCTCCGCAACGACGGCCGGGTATGGGTTCCGAGAAAGCCGGGCGACGACCGCGCTCCGACCGACATCCCCGACGACGAGCGCTATTACTACCTCGAGGAGAGGTATCCGGCCTTCGGCAACCTCGCGCCCCGCGACATCGCCTCCCGGGCGGCGAAGGTCGTCTGCGACGACGGCCTCGGTGTCGGCGGTACCGGGCGTGGCGTCTATCTCGACTTCCGCGACGCGATCGCCGAGCGGGGCCGCGATGTGGTCGAGGGCCGCTACGGCAACCTGTTCGAGATGTACGAGAACATCACCGGCGAGAACCCCTACGAGACGCCGATGATGATCTACCCCGCGCCGCACTACGCGATGGGAGGTCTCTGGGTCGATTACGAGCTCCAGACAACGATCCCCGGCCTGTTCGCGATCGGCGAGGCCAACTTCTCCGACCATGGCGCCAACCGGCTCGGGGCCAGCGCCCTGATGCAGACCCTCGCCGACGGCTATTTCATCGCTCCCCATACGGTCGCCCACCATCTGACCGAAAAGCGGGATCCGGTATCGACCTCCGATTCAGCGTTCGATCAGGCCGAGGAGGCGGTCGAGTCGCACATCACCGGGCTGATGGACGTCGGCGGCACGACCGCGGCCCAGGTGTTCCACCGGGAAATGGGCAACGTGATGCTCGACAACTGCGGCATGACCCGCAACGCCGGCGGCCTCGAGAAGGCGCTGTCGGGAATCCGCGAGATCAAGCGGAACTTCTGGTCCGATCTGCGGGTCGACCCCGGTAGGGAGGAGTTCAACCAGAGCCTCGAATACGCCAACCGGGTCTCCGACTTCCTCGAGCTCGGCGAGCTGATGTGCCTCGACGCCCTGCGGCGCGAGGAATCCTGTGGGGGTCACTTCCGCGAGGAGCACCAGACCCCCGACGGCGAGGCGCTGCGCGACGACGACCGATTTGCCAAGGTGACTGCCTGGGAATATCGCGGCGATCAGGGAGATCCGGTTCCGCACGACGAACAGTTGACCTTCGAGAACGTGAAGCTTGCGACGAGGAGCTACAAGTGAATTTCAAGCTTGAGATCTGGCGCCAGTTCGAATCCGGCGAAGACGGGAGCTACGAGACCTTCGAGGTCGAGGGGATCGACCCCGAGGCCTCGTTCCTGGAGATGCTCGACCAGCTGAACGAGCGACTGACCGGGGAGAAGCGGCGCACGGTCGCCTTCGACAGTGACTGCCGCGAGGGGATCTGCGGCTCCTGCTCACTGGTCATCGACGGTACCCCCCAAGGCCCCCGGCAGGTCACTTCCTGTCAGACATACATGCGCGATTTCGAGGACGGCGCGACGATCAGGGTCGAGCCGTACCGCTCCACCACGTTCCCGGTGATCCGCGACCTGGTCACCGATCGCAGCGCGCTCGACCGGGTGATCCAGGCCGGCGGCTACACCGGCGCCACGACCGGCCCGC
Source organism: uncultured Solirubrobacterales bacterium (assembly GCA_963766115.1). Taxonomy (GTDB): domain Bacteria; phylum Actinomycetota; class Thermoleophilia; order Solirubrobacterales; family 70-9; genus 67-14. The sequence continues at coordinate 67,845 of CAVXYR010000004.1, read as the reverse complement.
AGCCCGAGCCGAACTCGATGCCGGTCGCTCCCGAGGTTCAGGAGCAGGCAATGGATGCGGCGATCTGCATCGGTTGCGGCGCCTGTGTCGCTGCCTGTCCGAACGGCTCGGCAATGCTGTTCACAGGGGCCAAGGTGACCCACCTGAACCTGCTGCCCCAGGGCCGGCCGGAACGGGCCGACCGGGCGATCGAGATGGTCGACCAGATGGATGAGGAAGGCTTCGGCGGCTGCACCAACTTCGGCGAATGCTCGAGGGTCTGCCCTCAGGAGATCTCACTCGACGTGATCGGCATGCTGAACCGCGAGTACCGCAAAGCCAGCTTGAGCAGGAAGCCGAAAGACCCACCGGCCATGCGGGCCCAGTAGCCCACGGACCCGCGCCCCGCGGTCCGGTTGCGGGGCAACGCCGTCGCGGCCCCTGTTGACACTTTCCGCTGCCGCCCTATACTTGCGCCATGTTTATACAGGGAGTATGTAAGAAGCTGTTCGCGGTGCTGTTCGCTGCCGCCCTTTCACTCGCCGTGATCGCCGGGCCGGCGGTGGCCGACGTCGTACCGGTCAATCTGACCGCGAAGAAAGCCACGGTCAAGGTCGACCAGGGGGTCAAGTTCAAGGCCTGGACCTTCAATGGCACCGTGCCGGGGCCGGTCGTCCGGGCGACCGAGGGTGACACGATCGAGGTGACCCTCAAGAACGGCGACATGGGCTCGCACAAGAACTGCAAGAAAACGAAGAAGGGCAAGCAGCACAAGAAGTGCCGTAAGCAGAAGAAGAAGCACGCAGCGATGTGGCATTCGATCGACTTCCACGCTGCCAAAATCGCCCCGAGTGACGCCTTTCGCAGCGTCGGCCCGGGTGATTCGATCACCTTCTCTTTCGAGGCGAGCACACCCGGCGTCTACATGTACCACTGTGGTACCGGCCCGCTGCTCGAGCATGTCGGCATGGGCATGTACGGGATGATCGTCGTCGATCCGGCGGAGGGCCGACCGCCCGCTCAGGAGGTTTTCCTGGTCCAGAGCGAGTTCTACGGCAAGGTCAAGAACGGCTGGCTGAAGTCTTCGTACCAGGCGATGCAGACCCAGGCGCCGAAATACGTCGCCTTCAACGGTCGGGCCGCCCGCTACGGCAAGTCGCCGATCAACGTGCCGGTCGGGGGCCCGGTCCGGATCTACTTCGTCGATGCCGGCCCCTCGAACTCCAGCTCATTTCACGTGGTCGGCACCATTTTTGACGCTTTCCAGCACGACGGAAACCCGGACGAGGCCCAGCACGATGTCTCGACCCAGCTGATCGGCCCGGGCGGAGCGGGAGTGTTCGAGCTGACCTTCCCCCAGCCGGGAAGCTACCCGTTCGTCAGCCACTCGCTTGTCGACATGGACAAAGGGGCGGTGGGGATCTTCGAGGCCGGGTAGTCCCGATCCTCCGGGGACCCACGGCTTTCAGACGCCGAGTGAGCGGCCAACGATCTCTTTCATGATCTCGGTGGTGCCGCCGTATATCCGGGTCACGCGGTTGTCCGCCCAGGCGCGGGCGATCGGGTACTCGAGCATGTAGCCGTAGCCTCCGTGTAGCTGGACGCATTCGTCGATCACCCGGCCGGCCATCTCGGTGGTCCACCACTTCAGCGCGGCGGCATCTTCGACCGAGAGCCTGCCGGCGTTGAGCTCGGTCACGCAGCGATCGAGGTAGACCGTTCCTATGTCGACCTCGGTCTTGATCTCCGCCAGCTTGAACCGGGAGTTCTGGAACGAGCCGATCGGCTTGCCGAACGCGGTCCGCTCCTTTACATATTCGAGCGTCCAGTCGAGCGCCGCCTGCGCCGCGGCGACCGCGGCGACACCGATCCCGAGTCGCTCCTGGGCCAGGTTGAAGACCAGGTACTTGAAGCCGTCACCCTCGTTACCGAGCAGATTCGCCTCGGGTACCGGCACCTCGTTGAAAAACAGCTCGGCCGTGTCCTGTGAGTGCATTCCGACCTTGTCGAGGTTGCGCCCGCGCTCGAAGCCGTCCATGCCGCGCTCGATGACCATCAGTGACATTCCGCGGTGCTTTTCCTTCGGGTCGGTCTTGACCGCGGTGATCACCAGGTCGGCGTTGATCCCGTTGGTGATGAACGTCTTCGAGCCGTCGACCACGTAGTGGTCGCCGTCCCTGATCGCCTTGGTCGACATCGAGGCCAGGTCGGAGCCGATCCCGGGCTCGGTCATCGCGATAGCGGTGATCAGGCTGCCGTCGACGATCCCGGGCATCCAACGCTCGCGCTGCTCCTCGTTGCAGTACTCCTCGAAGTAGGGCAGGCAGATGTCGTTGTGCAGGGTTATTCCGAGGATGCTGCCGGTCACCCCTGCGTACGAACCCTCCTCGACGATCACCTGGTTGAAACGGTAATCATCTATCCCGAGTCCGCCATACTGCTCATCGACCGACATCGCCAGCATGTTCTTTTCGCCGGCCTTGGCGAACAGTTCCCGGGGTACGGTGCCTTCCTCCTCCCACTGCTCGAAGTTGGGGGAGATCTCTTCGGCGACGAAGCGTCGTACGCTGTCGCGAAAGTCATCGTGCTCGGGTTCGAATATCTCTCGTTCCATGCGCGCAACTCTACGAGAACAGGAGCAATCGGGAAATGAAGTCACAGGCAGCGATCGTTTTTGGAGGGGCGTCGGGCCTGGGTGAGGCCACAGCGAGAAGGCTGGCGGAGGCCGGTCACACGGTCACCGTGGCCGACCTCAACCAGGAAAAGGGCGAAGCGGTCGCCGAAGAGATCGGCGGGGGATTCGTCACTGCCGACGTGACCGAAGAGGATTCGACCAGGGACGCGGTTGCGGCGGCGTCCGATAGCGACGGTGGCCTGCGGATCTGCGTCAACTGCGCCGGGGTCGGCGCCGCCGGCAGGATCGTCGGCAAGGAGGGCGCCGCGCCGTTGGACGGCTACCGGTGGGCGATCAACATCAACTTGATCGGCACGATCAACGTGCTTCGTCTGGCAGCCGAGTCGATGGTCGGCAACGAGCCCGGCGAGTACATGCAGCGCGGGGTCTGCATCAACACGGCCTCTATCGCAGCCTACGACGGGCAGATCGGCCAGACCGCCTATGCCGCGACCAAGGGGGGAGTGGTGAGCCTGACGCTGCCGGCCGCACGCGACCTTTCCCGCAGCGGGGTCCGGGTGATGACCATCGCCCCCGGCCTGTTCGACACGCCGCTGCTGGCGCTGCTTCCCGAGCCGGCCCGCAAGGCGCTCGGTGACACGGTGCCGTTCCCTTCACGGCTCGGCATCCCGGAGGAGTTCGGAGCGCTTGCCCTTCACATCGTCGAAAACGCGATGCTGAACGGCGAGGTGATCCGCCTCGACGGCGCCCTGCGCATGGCTCCCAGGTAGGCGGAAGCCCGGTGGCGGGCGCCCGTCCCGGCCTGGGAGTACGCTGCGCTAACCCTTGGACCTCTTCCAGAGCATCATCCTCGGCATCCTCCAGGGGCTGACCGAGTTCCTGCCGATCTCCTCGAGCGGACATGTGCTGTTCGTTCCGGCGCTGCTTGGCTGGGACGACCCGGGCGCCGCTTTCACCGCGGTGATCCAGATCGGCACCGAAGCGGCGGTCCTGATCTACTTCCGCAAGGATCTGTGGTCGATTGCAACCACCTGGCTGGCCTCGCTGAGGAAACCGGAACTCCGCGGCGAGCTCAACGCCCGCATGGGATGGTTTCTGATCATTGCGACGATCCCGATCGCCCTGATCGGCTTCGCTCTGCAGGACCAGATCGAGACCGCCGCACGGAATCTCTGGCTGGTCGGTTCGATGCTGATCATCTTCGGCCTCATCCTCGGCCGGGCCGACCGGATCGGATCCCACCAGCGCGGGCTCGGCCAGCTTTCGTTCCGTGACGGAGTGATCGTCGGGCTGGCCCAATGCTTCGCCCTGATCCCGGGAGTCTCGAGGTCCGGGGCGACGATCAGCGCCGGTCTCTTCCTCGGCCTGGAAAGGGAAGCGGCGGCCCGCTTCGCCTTTCTGCTGGCGATCCCGGCGGTGGTGCTTTCAGGCTTCTACGAGCTCTACAAACTGCTCTCGGGAAAGGAGCAGTTCGACGAGCCGATGATCAACATCGCGGTTGCCACTGTCTTCGCTTTCTTCGTCGGATACGCGGTGATCGCCTGGTTCCTGCGCTACCTCGGAACCCATTCGATGGCCCTGTTCGTCGGGTACCGCCTGATCGTCGGTTCCGGCATCCTGATCCTCACCGCCGCCGGAGCGATCTCGGTCTGAGCGGCTCCCGTCGCCCGGAGGCCGGACGTGGCCGGGAGGTTCTCAGACCGCGGTCAGCAGCATTTCGAGGGCGACCCAGCCGACCGCCATCGCGATCGTCGGGACCTCGAAGAAGGTCATCGCGAACGGGACCGGGACCAGGCAGAGGATGCGGGAGCGCGGTGCGAGCGCCAGGTGTATTCCCGCCAGGGCCAGCACCGGCAGGAAGATGCTGACCGCGAAGATGCCACTCTGGTCATCGACCGAGGCGACCAGGAATCCGGTCGAGCCGGCCAGCGCGATATAGATCAGGAGAAAGGCGATCGAACCGAGTCGCCGTTCGATGTAGGCGCCGAAGATCCAGATGCCCACGAGGGCGACCAGCACCTGCCAGAAGTTGAGGTGGGGGACCTCCCCGGCAATGGCGAGCACCAGGTTGACCAGGATTACCAGCGTGGTCGCCAGGACCGGACCCCTGACCTCCAGGGTGTCGCGGAAGGGGATCAAGCCGCGTCTTGGCCGGCGACCCGGCCCCGGCCTTCTGCTGCCTCGCGGGCGCTTTCGTCGGCGTGGTAGGAGCTGCGGACCAGCGGGCCGGCGGCGACCGACTCGAATCCGATCTCGCGGGCCGCCTTTTCGAGCGCCTCGAACTCCTCAGGGTGCCAGTAGCGGGCCACCGGGAGGTGGTTCTCGGTCGGCCGCAGGTACTGGCCGACGGTAAGTATCTGGACTCCATGGTCGCGCAGGATGCCGAACGTCTCGACCATCTCGTCGAACTCCTCACCGAGGCCGACCATCAGGCCGGACTTGGTGATCACCTCACCCTCGCCCATCTCGCGGGCCATCCGCAGGACCCGGGCCGAGCGCAGGAACTTCGATCCCCGGCGTGCCCTGGGGTAGAGCCGCGGCACCGTTTCCACGTTGTGGTTGAACACGTCCGGCCGCTCGGCGACGACCCGGGCCAGCGGCATCTCCTGACCGCGGAAGTCGGGCGTCAGCAGCTCCACCTTGCAGTCGGGCGCCATGCGGCGGATCGAGCGGACCACGCCGACGAACGCGCCGGCTCCGTAGTCCGGCAGGTCGTCGCGGTCGACCGAGGTGATCACCGCGTGCCTGAGGGCGAGCTGCTTCACCTGGTTGGCCACTCGCAGCGGCTCCAGCGGGTCGTCGAAGGTGGGCTTGCCGGTCTGGACGTTGCAGAAGCCGCAGCGGCGGGTACAGACGTCACCGAGGATCATGAAGGTCGCCGTTCCGCGCTCCCAGCATTCGCCGATGTTCGGGCAGTTCGCCTCCTCGCAGACGGTGTTCAGCCCCTCGTCGCCGATCGTCGTCTTCAGCCTGCGGTAGGTCGGCCCGCCGGGCGGCGGGACCTTGAGCCAGGGGGGCTTGCGCGAGCGGAACGGAATCGCGCCCTCGACCTCGACGCCGCCTCCGCCCGGGTTGGCCCGGGAGCGGGTCACGTGGACCCGGTCTGCGGGGGTCGCTCCGGGTCCGGTGGGAGCTGTTTCGGGGGTTCCCATGCCTGACCGGAAGGCTACGCGGTTGGGGTGGCGGCCGGATCGAGGCCGATCGTCGCCGGGTCGAGTCGCCGGACCGGGTCGAGTCCGAGCTCTTTCGCCAGCCGGTCTGCCAGATCCCGGCCCAGATCCTCCACCGACGGGGTCCGGCCGGCCGAGCCTGCTGCCGACAGCTCGTCGGCGACCGAGGTGACCCTGCACTGCTCGATCCCGCAGGAGGTGATCCACTCGAACGGCTCCAGGTCACAGGAGACGTTAAGCGACAGGCCGTGGCTGGAAACGCCACGACTGATCAGAAGGCCGATCGAGCCGATCTTCGCGATCCGGCCCGCCGCGACTTCCGCGGCCGTCGACTCCGCGGTGGCGTCATCGGGCAGCGAAACATCCCGGCCGGCCCAGAGTCCGGTCAGACCTTCGATCGGGCCGGCCTCGATGCCGACCCGGCCGAGCGTAAGGGCCATCGCCCGCTCGATCGACGCTACGAATCGGGCGACGTCAATCCGCCCGCCGGACCCGGGCTGATTCCCGATCCGGCTCAGGTCGACAATCGGATAGGCGACCAGCTGGCCGGGCCCGTGGTAGGTGACCTGGCCACCGCGCGGCGTATCGCAGATCTCGATCCCCTGCCGCTCGTACCATTCTGCAGGGCGCCCGAGGTCATCGGGTTCGCTGCGGCGCCCGCGCGTATAGGTGGCCGGGTGTTCGAGTGCAAGCAGCAGATCGGGCAGCTCGCCGCGCCGCCGGGCCTCGACCAGACGCTGCTGGGCGGCGAGCATCTCCCGGTATGGTCGCTCGCCCAGCTCGATCAGGCTGAGGCTTCCCGCGTCGTCCGGCGTCAATCTGAACCTGCGCTCCTGCCGATGACCCCGCGGGCGCCACGCAACCCCGAGCAGCCGATGCACCCGACGCAGTCGACGCAGTCGCCACAGCCGACACAGGCGACGCAGCGGTGGCAGCGAAAGCAGCCGGCGCAGAGAAAGCTGAACGAGATCAGCGACGAGAAGATCACCGCTACGCTGCCCCCGACTCCGGCGCTGAAGCCGACTCCCGCAGAGGCCGCGACTGCAGACGAGTAGACCGTTCCGGCACCGGCCGCTACCGCAGCACTGCTGTGGGTGCCGGCGCTGGCCACGACAGCTGAGCTTCTCCGGTTGGGCCGGACCCGGGCCAGGCATTCAGTGATCCGACTCCCTTTCATTATCGGTCCCCAGTCACGCCAGCAGTCCCGGCTCCTCGAGATACCTGCGGATCTCGCCGAGGAATTCTGCCCCCTCGGCTCCGTAGAGAATCCGGTGGTCACAGGCCAGGCTGACTTCCATCAGGTGAGCCGCGACCAGCTCGCCGTCGTGGACCACCGGTCGCTCGGTGACCTCTCCGACCGCCAGGATCCCCGCCTGGCCGGAGTTGATCACGGCATCGAAGCTGCGGATCCCGAACATGCCCAGGTTGGACACGGTGAACGTGCCCCCGGACAGCTCGGGAGGCGTGATCTCGCCGGTCCGGACCCGCTCCGCCAGCCGACGGCTTTCGGCCGCGATCTGGCGCAGGTCCTTGCGATCGGCATCGGCGATCGTCGGCACCACCAGCGCGTCTTCAGCGGCGACCGCGACGCCGACATTGATCCGCGAGTAGAGCTCGAACCTGCCGTCCCGGTATGCCCCGTTGGCCCGCGGGTGGTGGGTCAGCGCGGTGGCGACCGCCTTGACCACGATGTCGTTCAGTGAAGGCACCGTCTCGCCTTCCGCTGCTGTCTCCTTGAACCCGGCCCGGACCTCGACCGCCCGGCTCATGTCGATCTCTGCCCGCAGGTAGAAGTGGGGCGCAGTCGCTTTCGACTCGGCCATCCGTCGTGAGACCGTCTGCTGAAGGCGGTTCAGTTCTACCGTCTCGACCGAGCCCTTGTTGGCTTCGGTCTTCGCCCCACCGCCGGACTGGGTCGGCGCGGCCCCCGGTCCCGGTGTCTGAGCGGCTGCTGCTCCCTCGAGATCGGCCTTGACGATGCGGCCGTTGGGGCCGGACCCCGAGATTCCGGCAAGCTCGATTCCCCTGTCCCGGGCGATGCGCCGGGCCAGGGGGGAGGCCTTGATCCGTTCATCGCCACGGGTCCCGGTGGCCACCGCATCTGAACCGGCGCTCGTCCCGCCTTCCGGCGACGAGCCACCGCCGGACCCGTCGCCTCGCTGACCGTCGTCGCCTCCGGTGTCCCCGAACTCCTTCTCATGGCCGTCCCGCCCGGATTTCGTCCTGCCGTTTCCGGTCGGGCCACCACCACCGTCGCCGATCGTGGCGATCTTCTCTCCGATCGGTTTCGTCTCGCCCTCCCCGACTTCGATCTGCAGCTCGCCGGCCAGGTCGGACTCGTAGACCATGCTGGCCTTGTCGGTCTCGATCTCGACCAGCTCTTCGCCGACTTCGACCGGGTCTCCGCTCGACTTGAGCCAGGAAACGATCGTTCCCTCCTCCATCGAGTCGGTCAGGCGGGGCATCACGATCTCGCCCATCAGCGGATCCCTTCCAGAGCCGCCAGAGCCGCCTCGACCACGTTTTCTTCATGCGGCATCGCAGCCTGCTCCATGCGCTTCGAATAGGGCATCGGGACATCCGCCCCGGTCACCCGCTGCACCGGCGCGTCCAGGTAATCGAACGCCTGCTCGGTGATCAGGGTCGAGAGATTTGCCCCGACGCCGCCGTGGGGCCAGCCCTCCTCGACGATCACCGCCCGGTTCGTCTTGCGAACCGACTCGAGGATCGTGTCGAGGTCGAGTGGCCTCAGGGTGCGTGGGTCGATCACCTCGGCCTCGATCCCGTGTTCGGCGGCGAGCACCTCGGCGCCGCGGGCGGCGACGTGGGCCATCTTGAGGATGCCGATGATCGTCAAGTCGCTGCCCTCGCGCCGGATCGCGGCCTCGCCGAACGGCTGAATCAGGTCTTCGTCCGACACCTCGCCTCTGAGGCCGTAGAGGCTCTCGTGCTCAATGAAGACCACCGGGTTCTCGTCCCGGATCGCCGCCTTGAGCAGAGCCTTGCCGTCGGCCGGAGTCGAAGGGCAGGCGACCAGCAGTCCCGGGATCTGCAGGTAGAGCGCCTCGAAGCTGTGCGAGTGGGTGGGGCCGAGCTGGTGCCCGCCGCCGCCCGGCATCCGGATCACCATCGGCACCCGGGCGTTGCCGTTGAACATGTAGGGGATCGCCGCGGCATGGTTGATGATCTGGTCGAGGGCCAGCAGCGAGAAGTTGACGGTCATCAGCTCGACGATCGGTCGCAGGCCGGCCATCGCCGCCCCGACCCCCAGGCCGACGATCGAGTTCTCGGAAATCGGGGTGTCCCGGACGCGCTTTTCTCCGAATTCGTCGAGCAGGCCCTCGGTCACCTTGAAGGCCCCCTGGAAGACGCCCACGTCCTCGCCCATCACGAACACGTTCCCGTCGCGGCGCATCTCCTCGGCCATAGCGTCGCGGAGTGCTTCGCGCATCGCGATCTCCTTCGAACCGGAGCCACCGGCCCCGCTGCCGGCGCCAGTCCCGTCCCTTGTGGCCGGAGCCTCGGCCGGGCTCAATTCCTCACCCCCTCGCGGGTCTGCACTTCATCGTCCTCGCCCTCTTCGGCGTGGGCGGCGCCGGATTCGGCCAACTCCTTGGCCACTTCCGGGGCGTCCTCGCCGAACTCGCCGCGGTGGGGCTCCGGCGAGCGCTCGTCCACCGCATACCAGCCCATGGTCTCGCCGACCACGTACAGCTCGTCGTAGAGCGTCTCCAGTGGTGGCTCGGGCGAGGCGTCGGCGAACTCGACCGCCGCGGTCACCCGCCGGTCCGCCTCGGACCGGATCTCTTCGACGTCATCGTCGCCCAGCAGTCCCCCGTCGAGGCACTTCTTCGAGAAGGTCGCGATCGGGTCCTTTTGCTGCCACTCCTCGACTTCGTCCTTGTCGCGGTAGATCTCCGGGTCTGCGGCCGAGTGGCCGCGGTAGCGGTAGGTGAATGCCTCGACCAGGGTCGGCCGGCCTTCTCCACGAGCGATCTCGAGATGGGCCGCCACCCGCTCCCTCACAGCGAGCACATCCATGCCGTCGATCCGCTCGCCCTCGATTCCATATCCCGCCGCCTTTTTCGAGAGGTCGGTCACCGCCGAGTGGCGCTCTATCGCGGTACCCATGCCGTAGAGGTTGTTCTCGACCAGGAAGACGACCGGCAGGCTCCAGAGGGCGGCCAGGTTCATCGTCTCGCCGAAGTTGCCCGTGTTGGAGGCGCCGTCTCCGAACATGCAGACCGTGACCGTGTCCTCTTCCCGGTACTGCGAGGCAAACCCGATTCCTGCGGCCAGCGGCAGGTTGCCGCCGACGATCCCGTAACCGCCCATGAAACGCCGCCCGGCGTCGAATATGTGCATCGAGCCGCCACGCCCGCCGCTGGTGCCGTCGACCCGCCCGAAGATCTCGGCCATTACCGCGTCGGGAGAGGTTCCCCGGGCCAGGGCGTGGCCATGGGTCCGGTAGGTGCCGATCAGGTAGTCGTCTTCACGCATGACCGAGGTCGTCCCGACGATCGTCGCCTCCTCACCGATCGCCAGATGGAGGAACCCACCGGCCTTGGCCCGCTGGTACTGGCGCCCCGCCTCCTCCTCGAACCGCCGGATCAGGCACATGCGGCTCAGAAGTTCAACGGAGGTGTCGCGGTCTGGCAACTCGGCCATGGAATCACCTTAGCGGGATCGGACTCCTGGCTTTACTGCCTGCCGACGGGTCTTGACACAGACCTTCGAGGATTCCACTTGCTGCAGGGTCCGACTGCGGATAGAGTCTCGTCGCTGTCCGGGTGAGCGACGGTCACGTTCACGTCAGGCACCGGGGCGGCGACCTCAATAATCAGAAAAAAGGGAGTAAGCGTGGCAAGTGATCGCTGTAGCACGTGGGTGGCCGTCGGTTTGTCCTCGGCAGTGGGGGCAATCCTTTTAGTCCTCGCTCTGCTTGTGGCGGGCAATGCTCGAGCGGCAGTTCTCCACAACCAAGTCGCCGGCGCGTTCCCCAACTCGATCAACTCACAGGATTTCGAAACCATCTTCGACGATTTCGATGCCATGACCGCCGATGACTTCACCGTTCCCCCAGGCAGGACATGGAGACTTGAAGAGGCGTTCATCCAGGGCAAGCACAACCCAACCGGGGAGCCGACCCAGGCAACCCAGGCCCGGGTCACCATCTTTTCGGACAACGCCGGCCTGCCCGGAAGCGAGATCAGCTCCGGAGTGATGTCGATCAAACCCAACACCTACCCCAACATCCGTCCGATCCTGGATCCTCGGCCCGTTCTCGGTGCCGGGACCTACTGGATTGGCGTGCAGGTTCTGATGAACGCCACGGATGGCGGGGCGAACGCGAGGACCTGGTTCTGGGCGGAGAACAACACCGCGTTCGGTAATCCGGCCGCTTACCGCAATCCGCTCGACGGCTACGGCACCGGGTGTACGGCTTTCGTGCCGAGGAGCACCTGTGGGACTGTGAGCGAACCCGCTCATCCCGCTCCCGACCAATCCTTCAATCTGAGCGGGACCGAGTTCTCCAGCGTGCCGGACACCCTGATCGACTCGGGCCCGGCCGACGGCTCGACGATCGCCGAGGCTTCAGTGGCTTTTGGCTTCAGTTCGGCAGAGGCGGAGCCGAGTTTTTCCTGCAGCGTTGATGGCGGCGGATTCGCACCTTGCGGTTCCCCTCAGACTCTGTCCGGCCTTTCGGTCGGGTCCCACAGCTTTGCCGTCCGGGTGACAAACGGAGTGGGGATCACCGACCCGACCCCGGCCGCCCGTTCGTTCACTGTGAAGTCGAATGCCGTCAGCGGCCCGACTCCGGCGTGCAAGGCGGCGAAGAAGGCTCTGGCAAAGAAGAAGATGGCGCTGAGGAAGGCCAAGCAGGGGCTGAGGAAAGCCAGGGGCAAGGCCAGGAAGAAGGCCGTAAATAAGGTTGTGAAAACCAGGAAGGCGGTCAGGAAGGCGAAGCCGAAGGTCGGCAAGCTCTGCTGATCCTCCGGGACATCATCTGAGAAAGTCCCCGGCCGTCCCCAGGGCGGGCCGGGGGGAAACCGCAACGCCCTCGAGCGGTGCCGGGCGTTGGTCGCCCGTCAGGCGTGGGTCGCCCAGCCGTCGACCGCCCGGGCGGCGTCGAGGATCGCCTCCGAGATCGTCGGGTGGGGGTGCATGATGCGGCTGAGCTCCTGGTTGCCGCCTTCGAGGGCCATGGTGGCGACCAGTTCGGCGATCATGTCGCAGGCGCGGTTGCCGACGATGTGGGCGCCGAGTATCTCGCCGTACTGCTTGTCGACCACCAGCTTGACCATGCCGTCGCGGTCGTTGTAGACCGAGCCGGCGCCGACCCCGCCCAGCTTGAACTTGGCCGATTTGATGTCGTGGCCGGCCTCCTTCGCCTGGGCCTCGGTCAGTCCGACGCTGGCGACCTGCGGGTGGCAGAAGGTCGCCCCGGGAACCAGGTCGATGTTGACCGGGTGGGTCTGCTCGCCGGCGGCGTGCTCGGCCGCGACGATCCCCTCCTCCATAGCCTTGTGGGCGAGCGCGGCGCCCCGTACGACGTCACCGATCGCATACACGTTCTCGTTCGAGGTGCGCTGGTATTCGTCGATCTCGATCTTGCCGTCATCGGCCAGCTTGATGCCTGCCGCTTCCAGGCCGAGTGCCTCCACGTCGGGCACCCGTCCACCGGCGATCATCAGGTAGTCGACCTCGGCAGAATTCTCGCCATAGGTGAACTTGACCGAGTCTTCTCCGACCTCGACGTTTTCGACCGGGGTGCCGGTGGACACCTCGATCCCCTGCTTCTTGAAGGTCCGCTCGACCACCCGGACCAGGTCCTTGTCCTCGGCGGGCAGGATCTGATCGAGCATCTCGATCAGCTTCACCTCGGTGCCGAAGCGGATATAGGCCGAGGCGATCTCGGCCCCGGAGGCGCCGGCGCCGACCACGGCGACGCTTTGCGGTTGCTCCGGCAGCGACCAGGCGCCCCATGTGTCCAGCACCCGGTCGGAAAAGTCGACCCCCGGGATCGACTGCGCCACCGATCCGGTGGCGACGATGACCTTGTCCGCTTCGTAGACGGTGTCCCCGACCTTCACGTTTCCCCCGTCGGTCAGGCTTCCTTCGCCCTCGATGAACTCGATCTTGTTGTTCTTGAACAGGCCGGCCACCCCGTTCTCGAGTCCGGCGGAGACGTCGGTCCGCCGCTTGCCGAGCGCCTCCCAGTCGAGTTCGGCGCCGGTGACCTTGACCCCGATGTCGGCGCTCGACCTGGCTTCGTCGAGAACCTCGGCCGTATGAAGCATCGTCTTGGCCGGAATACAGGCGTAGTTCAGGCAGCGGCCACCGGCCTTGTCCTTTTCGACCACCGCGGTCGACTTGCCGAGTTGGGCGGCCCTGATCGCGGCTACGTAACCGCCAGGTCCACCCCCGATCACGATTACGTCGTAGGAGTCGTCAGCCATGGTGGGGCGAGGTTACCGGACCGCCTGATCGCGGAAGGCCCGGCAGCAAAGGCCGGCTGAGGCTGTCGCCTACTCGGGCGGGCGGCGTTCCGGCATCTGGATGCGGGCCATCGCCTTGACCATGTAGTAGAACAGCAGGCCGAGCCCGATCGTGAGGATCAGGGTGCTGACCAGCTGGATCAGCGATGTGGCGACGACCAGGCCGGCGATCGCCGCGATGATCAACAGTACGAGCAGCATCTGGAAACCGAGGACGGCCCAGTAGCGGGATGTCCACATCCCCCAGGCCATCAGGCTCATGATCAGGGCGGTGGCGATCAGCTGTCCGGCGTTGGGCTCGGTCCCGTTCACCTCGGTGCTGGTGAACAGGGCTACCAGGCTCGAGGCCCAGAAGATCGCGGCGACCACCGTGGTGAAGATCGCTCCCACCGTGACCACGGTCGGCCGCTGGCCGGGTTCCAGAGGCACCAGCGATTCGCGGACCTGCCGGTTCTTGACCTCCGCCTTGGCGTATCCGTCCTTCATCCGGTCCGGCCGGGACTTGCGCCGGGCCGGCCTCCCGGACGGTTCAGCCACCGGGCAGAACCTCGGCCCCGACGGACGCGAACGAGCGCCTCAGGCCGGCCGCGACCGCCGCCGGGTCGTCCGCGTCCCGGATCGCCCGTACTACGCAGATCCGCCGGGCCCCGGCCGTCAGCACCTCGGCCACGTTGTCGCGGTCGATCCCGCCGATCGCAAAGAAGGGAACCGTTGTGTGCCGGGCGGCGTGGGCGACTAGTTCCAGTCCCACCGCCGGGCGCCCCTCCTTGGTCGGTGTCTCCCAGACCGGACCGACGCTGATGTGGTCGACGCCCTCTGCGGTGGCGATCTGGTCGGTCGAGTGCGTGGAAAGGCCGATCAGCCGGTCGTCCCCGACGATAGAGCGGGCTTCGGAAACGGTCACATCGTCCTGCCCGATGTGAACTCCATCCGCACCGAGCGCCACCGCCAGTTCGGGGTCGTCGTTGACGATGAACGGTACCGACGAGATGTTGCAGACCCGTCGGAAAGTCTCGGCCGAGCGTTCGATCACCTGGCGGCCGGCCCGCTTTTCGCGCAACTGGATGATGTCGACCCCGCCGGTGATCGCGGCCTGGAGCAGAGGTTCGGGGTCGTTCCCGTCCGGTCGAGCGTCACAGACGAAATAGAGCCGGGCATTGCGGAGCTTCTCGCGGCGGAGCGGTCCCTGGGCGTCGGGGGTGTCGAGCGTCATTCACCCATTATCCCAGCGTGGCGCCCGGGGGTCGCCGGGCCGGTCCGGGGGAGCGATAGGATCGGCTCTGCCAACGGGAGCCCGATCGCGAGGGCTGAGAGGGCGGCGATGCGGCCGCCGACCGTCCGAACCTGAACCGGGCAATTCCGGCGTGAGGGAAATGACGTTCCGGGCTCCCAGGCAGACAGATGAACCGGAGCGATACAAGACCAGACGACCTGCCGGCCCCCGACGCCGTGGTGGTCGGCGCCGGGATCATCGGGCTCGCCTGCGCCTGGGAGATGCACCAGGCCGGGGTTTCGGTGGCCGTGGTCGACCGGGCCCGACCCGGAAGCGAGACCACCGCGGTCGCGGCGGGGATGCTGGCGCCGGTCGGTGAGCTCGATTTCGGCGAGGCGGCACTGCTTGAGATGAACCTGATCTCGGCTGGCCAGTACCCCGAGTTCGTCGCTTCGATCGAGCGTTGCTGTGGGGGCGTGGTCGGCTACCGGCGCTGCGGAGGCATACACGCGGCGCTCGACCGTGATGAAGCCGGCGAACTCAAACGAAACCATGAGCTGCAGCTCCGGGTGGGTCAGGAGTCCGAATGGCTCGGCCCGGCGGCGGCGCGGGAGATCGAACCCGGCCTTGCGCCGGGCCTGTCCGGGGCGATCCGGGTTCCGGGCGACGGGGTGGTCGACCCCCGGGTCCTGACTTCGGCCCTGGTCGAGGCATTGGAGTCCGAGGGCGTTCCGATCCTGACCGGGAGGGCGGTGGAGGCGCTCAGGCGCTCCGGTGACCGTGTAGCGGCGGTCGGCCTGGAGGGCGGGGCCGAGATCACGACCGAGGTCCTGGTCGTCGCGACCGGCGCGGAATCCGGTCGGGCGGAATGGCTGCCGGACGATGTCCGGCCTCCGGTCCGGCCGGTCAAGGGGCAGGTGGTCGAACTTCAGGGCGATCCGGAGCAGCCGGTCTGCGGTGGGATCCTGGGCAGCGAACGGGTCTATCTGGTACCCCGGCCCGACGGGCGGCTGATCGTCGGGGCGACTTCCGAGGAACTCGGGTTCGACCGGAAGGTGACGGCCGGTGGTGTCTACGAACTGTTGCGGGAGGCCGGCCGCCTGCTCCCGGACGTCGTCGAACTCGAGTACCTGGGGGCGAGGGCCGGCCTCCGGCCCGGGACTCCCGACAACCTGCCGGTGATCGGGCCGACCGCGGTCCCCGGGGTCTACCTTGCCACCGGGCACTACCGGAACGGCATCCTGCTGGCCCCCTTGACCGCCCGGGCGATCGCCGGGATGGTCACCGGAGGATCGGTGGAAGGGCCGGTCAGCGCGGCCGACCCCGGCAGGTTCGAGCGAAGCGTGTCGGGAACATCGTGAGTGCCGCGGGGAGCGGCGACCGGGAAGACGGCCTTCGGGATGACCGGGAGGACGGACTCGAGATCGAGCTGAACGGCGAAGCGGTCCGGGTCGTACCCGGTTCGACTCTGGACTCGGTGGTGACCGCGGCCGGGGCCGACCCCGGCCGCCGGGGGCTGGCGGTGGCGGTCGAAGGTGAGGTCGTTCCCCGCTCCGACTGGGCCGGTCGCGTACTGGCCGAAGGTGACCGGGTCGAGGTGGTGGCGGCGATCCAGGGCGGCTCGGGCGAATGGGAGTTGGGTGGTCGCCGTTGGCGCTCCCGGCTGATCGCCGGCAGCGGCGGGTTCCGTTCACTCGAGGCGATGTCCGGCGCGCTGGAGGCCTCCGGGACCGAGGTGGTGACCGTGGCCCTGCGCCGGATCGACCCGGCCGCCCGCGGCTCGGTCATGGACGTGGTCGAGAGGCTGGGCCTGTTCGTCCTTCCCAACACGGCCGGCTGCTACACGGCCGGTGACGCCGTCAAGACCGCACGCCTGGCCCGGGAGGCGTTCGGTACCGACTGGGTGAAGCTCGAGGTGATCGGCGACGACCGGACCCTGCTTCCCGACGGGCCGGAGCTGCTCAGGGCGGCGGAGGAGCTGGCCGGGGACGGCTTTACCGTCTTGCCTTACACCAATGACGACCCGATCCTCGCCAGGCGGCTCGCGGCGGCGGGCTGCGCCGCGGTGATGCCGCTCGGTTCGCCGATCGGATCCGGCGCCGGGATCAGGAACCCCTACAACATCGCGATCATCGTCGAAGAGGCCGAGGTTCCGGTGATCCTCGACGCCGGGATCGGAACCGCCTCGGATGCCACCTTGGCGATGGAGCTCGGCTGCGACGCGGTCCTGATCGCATCGGCGATCTCCAGGGCCGAGGATCCCGACCTGATGGCGACCGCCATGCGGGGCGCGGTCGAGGCCGGCCGGGCCGCCTTCGAGGCCGGCCGGATCCCGGTCCGCCGGCACGCGCGGGCTTCAACTCCCGAAGAAGGCCTTCCAGGCCTCGGCTGACCGGAGTGCCCCCGGTCGGATTCGAACCGACGACTCACAGGTTAAAGCCTGCAGCTCTAACCAACTGAGCTACGGGGGCCCGGCAATCTTGCCACCCGGACCCCCGGCGCCGTTGCCCGGTCAGTCGCCGCGGGTCGCACAGGAGCCGAGCAGGGTCTCGGTAAGGCTGATCGCGCCGTCGATGTCGGGCGGGCGCCCGATCGCGATATTGGCCCAGACCAGCCCGACCGAGGTCAGGTCTATCGCCTCGATGAATCGGTCGGGCACCTTGAGCCCGGGTTCGTATTTGTCCAGCACCCTCCGGACAGCGCTTTTGGAGCGTTGGACCACCCGTCCTTCCCGTTCGAGCAGCAGCCTCAAAGTCAGAGCCGGTTCCCGTTTGGCAAAGGCGGTCAGAGGGGGGGAGGATGCCGCGTATTCAAGGAAGCGCCGGAGGATATCGAGCGTCCGCTGCCTCCCCTGTCCCCGGGCCTCGGGTTCGACCAGGTCAAACCATTCATCGACCAGGCCTCCGAGAACCTCGTCGAGCAGTTCTTCACGCTCTCCGACCCACCGGTACAGCGTGGTTCTTCCGATGTCGAGCTCGGTGGCCAGCGAGCCCATTTCGACTCTTTCGCCCGCAAGGAACTGTTCTCTGGCCATCTCGATCGCGTGTTCCCGGTTCGGTCGGCGAAACGAAATCGCCCCGCTTCCAGAGTGCTGATCCCCGGTGTCGGCCGGAGTCTTGTCGGTAGTGGAGGGCACGGACTGATACTAACGATGCCTGAAACGATCCGGAACTATGCCCAGAATGAATCACTTGACAATAATGTTTCAAATGCGCTAGGTTCGACCCATGAACCCGGCTACTGAAGCACCAGAACTCTCCGATCTCGACCTGAGCGACCTGAATCTCTGGAAGGACGGTCCGCCGCACGAGGTGTTCCGCGATCTGCGATCCCGCGACCTCCACTTCAGCGAACTGGCCGACTTTCCCGACGAGGGTGGTTTCTGGTCGGTTGTCCGCTACGACGACATCGCCGCGGTCGGCAAGGATCACGAGACCTTCTCTTCGGAGCGCAGCATCATCCTGGTCGACCACCTGGCGTCCGAGCCGGGGGCTCCCGACCCGATGGATATCGCCCAGAACATGATGATCTCGCAGGACCCTCCCAGGCACGACCGGCTGAAGGCCCTGGTGCAGCGGGCGTTCACACCGCGACGGGCGGTTGAGCACACCGAGCGCATGCGCGAGATCATCAACCTGGTCTACGACCACGCGCTCGAGGCCCACCCGGACGGCAAAGTCGACCTCGTCCAGGACGTCGGCTACTACGTCCCGTCGATGGTGATCGGCGACATGCTCGGGGCGCCCCGGGAGGACGCCGAGCAGCTGGTCGACTGGACCAACCGGACCACCGCCTTCGAGGACCCGCGGCTGGTAGCCGACCTCGACGACGTCTGGCGCGCGCTCGAGGAGTTCATCCCGTACGTCAACCAGTTGATCGAGGACCGCCGGGAGAATCCGACCGACGACCTGACCACCGCTTTCATCGAAGCCGAGGTGGATGGTGAGCACCTCTCGCACGAGGAAATCCTGATGTTTTTCTTCCTGCTGATGGTTGCCGGCAACGACTCGACCCGGTCGGTGTTCAGCTCGGGCATGAAGAGCCTGATGGACGACCCCGAGCAGCTGGAGCTGGTCAAGTCCGGCGCCGTGCCGCTCGAGCAGGTCGTCGAGGAGTTCGTGCGCTACCACCCGGCTTTCGCGTACATGCGCCGCACCGCGACCCGCGACACCGAGCTCTCCGGCGCGCAGATCAAGGCCGGCGACAAGCTCGCCCTCTGGTACGTCTCGGGTAACCGCGACGAGTCTGTCTTCGACGATCCCGACCACTTCGATGTCCGCCGGGTGCCGAACCCGCACCAGGGATTCGGGGGAGGAGGTCGCCATTTCTGTCTCGGTGCCGGCCTGGCCCGGCTGGAGCTCAAGCTATGGATCGAGGAGACCCTGAAGCGGTTCGATCAGATCAAGCTCGACGGCCAGTCGGACCGGGTCAGCTCGACTTTCCTCAACCAGTACCGGACGATCCCGGTCGCCCTCTACGGCGACTGAGCCCGGGCCCGTTCAGGCGACCCGGAACGGGCAGCGGGCGACCGGCTCGCCCTGGATCGAGATCTCGAATACATAGCCCCCGGGCGGCAGGTTGAGCCCGCGGAAGTTCATCGCGAACGGGGTCGACATCTGCTCTCCCTGCTTCAGTCCGGCCGGGCGGCCCATTTCGAACTGTCCCTCCGCCTTGACGCTGTTTCCTTCGATTTCGACCGGCCGGCCATCGTCGTCGAGCAGTTCCGCGACCAGCGGCAGCTGCTGGTTGCTCATATCGAACGGAACATGCACGATGATCCCGAGCGCCATGTTCGCGGCGGTGTTGGCGGCCAGGCGGGTCCAGCCGCCACCCATCAGATAGAGCTTTCCGTCGGCCGTCTGGGCCGAGTCGCAAAGGATCGCCGTGGCCGTGACCGGTGTCATGCTGATCCGGGCTCCCCTAGTGCCGGAAGTGGCGGTGGCGGGTGAAGACCATTGCGGTCTCGGACTCCTCGCAGGCGGCGATCACCTCGGCATCTCGTTTCGAACCGCCGGGCTGGATCACCGAGGTGGTGCCGGCCTCGATCGCGGCTGCCGGGCCGTCGGCGAACGGGAAGAAGGCGTCAGATGCCAGGGCCGATCCGGCCAGCAGGTCATCGGCGTCGTCTTCGTGGGCCTCGCGGCACTTCTCGAGCGCCAGCCGGACCGAGTCGACCCGGCTCATCTGACCGGCGCCTATCCCCAGGGTCACCCCGTCCTTGACCACCACGATCGCGTTGGATCGCACGTGCCGGCATACCGTCCAGGCGAACAGCAGGTCGTCCCAGGCGTCCTCGGACGGCTTGACGTCGGTCACGACTTCCATCATCTGGCGCTGCTCCGGTTCGCCGTCACGATCCTGGACCAGGATTCCGCCCCTGATCCGCTTGATGTCCTTCTCCCGCGGGTCGGGATATCGCGGTGCCTCGTCCTTGAAGATCCGGATCGCCTCTTTCTGCTGGAGGATCCCCAGCGCATCGACCTCATAGCCTGGCGCGACCAGCACCTCGACGAAGTTCTTGTGGAGGGCTTCGGCCAGCCGCCCGTCGACCTTCCGGTTGACCGCGATCACACTGCCGTAGGCCGAGACCGGGTCGCAGGAGAGCGCCCGTTCATAGGCATCAACTCCGCTGTCACCGAGCGCCACCCCGCAGGGGTTGTTGTGCTTGACGATCACGCAGGCCGGCCCCTCGAGATCGGCCAGCAGCTTCCGGGCCGCGTCGAGGTCGAGCACGTTGTTGAACGAGAGGGCGCGCCCGTGGAGCTTCGAGAGGTCGCTCAGAACATGGCTTTCGAGCCCGACCTCGGAGTAGAGGGCGGCCCGCTGATGGGGGTTTTCGCCATAGGAGAGGTCGAGCTGCTTCTCGAAGGCGAGCACCCGGTGTTCGGGGAAGACCTCGTAGGACTCCGAGAACCAGCGGGAGATCGCGGCGTCGTAGCGCGCGGTCTGGGCGAAGGCTTCGTTCGCGAGCCAGTGCCGGGTCGAGGCCGAGATCTCGCCGCCGGTCTGGCCCATCTCCTCCAGTACGGCGTCGTAGCACTCGGGCTTCACCACGACCACCACGTCCTCGTGGTTCTTCGCCGCGGCGCGGATCATCGTCGGGCCGCCGATGTCGATGTTCTCGATCGCCTCTCGCGGGCCGACGCCCTCGCGGGCGACGGTCTGCTCGAACGGATAGAGGTTTACGCAGACCAGGTCGATCGGGGTGATCTCCTCGGCGGCCAGCACCTCGGCGTGTTCCGGGTCGGAACGGCGGGCCAGTATCGCGGCGTGCAGCCGCGGGTGCAGGGTCTTCACACGTCCGCCGAGGATCTCCTGCTGGCCGGTGAACTCGGACACGTCGGTCACCTCGATCCCGGCCTCACGAAGGGCCTGGGCGGTGCCGCCGGTGGAGAGGATCTCGACCCCTTCGCTGACCAGCCCGGCGGCGAACTCGGTCACCCCGGTCTTGTCCGAGACCGAGACCAGGGCGCGTTTCACCTTGATCGGTCCGTTGGTCGGATCAATGTTGTCCATCTCCACCCTTACTGGTCGATGATTACCCGGCGGGAATCCCGCCCGGCGATCCTAACCCTGCCGGCCGCGATCATGCCGATCGCCTCGGGGTAAATCTCGTGTTCGACCGCGTGAATCGCCCGTTCCAGGTCGGCCCTGTCGCAATTTGCGGGAACTTCCACCGCCCGCTGTGCGATCACCGGGCCGGTGTCCGTGCCTTCGTCCACGAAGTGCACGGTCACGCCGGTGACCCGGACCCCGTGCTCGATCGCCTGGCCGATCGCGTCCAGGCCGGGAAACGAAGGCAGGAGTGCGGGGTGCACGTTGACGATCCGGCCCCGGAACCGGGCGACGAATTCGGGGTCGACCAGCTGCATGTAGCCGGCCAGGGCGACCAGGTCGGCCCCGAGCGTCCCGATCCAGTCGGCCATCGCGATGTCCCTCGCCCGGCGGTCGGGATGTTCGTCGCGGGGGAAGACTCCGGTGGCGATCCCGGCCGCGTCGGCCCGCTCCAGGGCGAATGCGTCCGGCTTGTCCGATCCGACGCCGACCACCTCGACCCCGCCGGTCCCATGCAGCCGGTCGAGGATCGCCTGCAGGTTTGTCCCGCTGCCCGAGGCCAGCACCACTATCCGGAAGGAGGTCTCATCCGAGCTCACCCCGCCATCCTGCCGCAAACCGGTCAGACCACGCACTGCCGGGGGGAGAACGGGAGGCGTCGCGGATGACCTAGCGGCCGGCCTGACCGGCCGGCATCACGGCGATCTCCTCGAGATCGAACTTGCCGTCGGCATCGTCCGGGTCGTCACCGAGCGGGTAGTTGCCGGTAAAGCAGGCGTCGCAGTGGACCGAGGCCGGGGTGCCGACCGCCTCGTAGACCCCTTCCATAGAGAGGTAGGCGAGCGAGTCGGCCCCGATTTCCTTGGCGATCTCGGGGATCGTGCGCTCGTGGGCGACCATCTCGGTCCGGGCTTCCATGTCGACGCCGTAGTTGCAGCCGTACCGGATCGGCGGGGCCGAGATCCGCAGGTGGACCTCCGCCGCCCCCGCGTCGCGCAGCATCTTGACGATCTGGCGGGTCGTGTTGCCGCGGACGATCGAGTCGTCGACCACGACCACGCGCTTCCCCGAGATGATCTCCGGCAGCGGGTTGAACTTCATCCGGAGGCCGTGCTTTCTCAGCTCCTGGCCGGGCTGGATGAAGGTCCGGGCGACGTAGCGGTTCTTGATCAGGCCATCGTCCTGAGGCAGGCCCGAGGCGCGGGCGTAGCCGCGGGCGGCCGGGGTGCCGGAGTCCGGCACCGCGATCACCAGGTCGGCTTCGGCGGGCGCCTCTTTCCAGAGGATCTCACCCATATGCCCACGCACCTCCTGCAGGCGCTTGCCCTCCAGCTTGGTGTCGGGGCGGGAGAAGTAGATGTGCTCGAATACGCACATCGCGGTCCGTTCGGACTTGACCACCTGGCGCGATTCAAGTCCGCGCTTGGTCAAGGAGATCATCTCGCCGGGGTTGACCTCGCGGACGAGTTCGGCCCCGATGATGTCGAAGGCGCAGCTTTCCGAGGCGACCACGTAGTGATCGTCGAGCTTGCCCAGTGAAAGAGGCCGGATTCCATAGGGGTCGCGGAAGGCGACGATGGCGTGCTTGGTCATGGCCACGGTCGAATAAGCGCCCTCCATCCGGGGCATCACGTTGGCGACCGCGTCCTCGACGTAGCGGCCGTAGTCGCCGGAGATCAGTGCGGCGATGATCTCCGAATCGGTGGTTCCGCGGAATTCGAGGCCCTTGCGTCTCAGCCGGTTGTAGATCTCTACCGCGTTGGTCAGGTTGCCGTTGTGGGCCAGGGCGATCTCGCGGCCGTCGTCGCGCCAGACCGGCTGGCTGTTCTCCCACGAGTTTCCGCCGGTGGTCGAGTAGCGCACATGGCCGATTGCCATGTCACCGGTCAGCGCCCGCAGCTTGTCCTCGTCGAAGACCTGGGAAACCAGCCCGGATTCCCGCATGGTGGTGATGTGGCCGCCCTCGCAGGTGGCGATGCCGGCCGACTCCTGACCGCGATGCTGAAGTGCGTAGAGACCGAAGTAGGAGAGCCTGGAAACGTCGTGTCCGGGCGCGAATACGCCGAACACCCCACATTCGTCACGCGGTCCTTCGCGATCCAGATAAGTCTGTTCGCTCAAGGTCTGGAGCCACCTGTTGCTGGAAGGGAAAAGAAGCGTAGGCGGTCTACCTACATATGGAGAGTATCAACGACGCCCCCCGCGGTTCAGGCCCGGCCCGGTGCGGTTGAGGCCGGGTCACGCAATTTCCGGGTCGCTGTGGGCGCCCGGCAGACAGCGGCGGGGACTTTCCGGTCAGCCGGACGGCGGTTGTGGTGGCGGACGCCTGGTGATCGCGGGGGAGCGGCCCTGGCTGGCCGAGACCCACCTGGACCGGCGCCCGAACACCCGCATCTTCGGGGCCTCGCCCGTCTTGCCCACCAGGATGAACGACGAGAGCGCCCCGATCAGGGCGATGCCGGCGGAGGCCAGGAACACTACTTCGAACGCGTCGACGTGCGACGCGGTCGAGTAGTCGAGAACGGCGTTGACGAAGTCCGACTTCTCTGCCTGGTTCAGCCCGGTCTGCTCCGCTCCGAGGATGAATTCCCTGAACCGGTCCACCTGTTGCTGGGTGGCGTTGATCCCGTTCTCGATCAGCCTAGAAGTCATCTCGCTCTTCAGCACACCCAGTTCGACCGCTGACAGGGCGGCGATGCCGACCGCGCCGCCGAGCTGTTCACTGGTGTTGATCATGCCTGCCGCCTCGCCGCTGTCTTTCTCGGAAACGGCGGTCAGCCCGGTCGGGTCGTTGACCGTGAGCACGATGCCGAGGCCGAGGCCCTGGAGCAGCAGGCCCGGTATCAACGCGACCGCCGAGCGCTCGTGGACCTCCATCGCGAGCAGCACCCCCGACAGCGCGAGTAGCAGGAAGCCGAAGGTGAGCGGCCAGCGGCCACCGAAACGGTCGAAGGCCTTTCCGGACAGAGGACCGGCGAGGATGATCGGGATTGTCGCTGGTATCAGCGCGATGCCGGCCGCGGCAGGGGAGATGCCGACCACCAGGAGCAGGAAGAACGGGGTCAGGAACCCGAGCCCGAGCTCGATCATGCCGGCCAGGAACTGGCTGATGTTCGAAGCGAGCAGGTTGACTTGGCGAAACAGCCCGAAATCGATCATCGGATTCTCGGCCCGCTTCTCGGCCAGGATGAACACCGGGATCATCAGGACGCCGACCACCAGCGGAATCAGGGTTGCCGGGTCATCCCAACCCAGTTGCGGGCCCTGACTCAGGCCGAAGACCAGTGCTCCGACCGAGATCGCGAATGTGACCACGCCGGGCAGGTCGAGGTCCCGGGGCGCGTCCGGGTCGGGCTTCAGGTCCGGGGTGTGGTGGACGGTCAGGTAGATCGCGACCAGGGCCAACGGGACGTTGACCAGGAAAACGAGCCGCCAGTCGATCGAAGTCAGCAGCCCCCCGAGGACCGGTCCGAGTGCCGCGAAGAACGCCGCCGCTCCGGCGAGGATGCCGAGCGCCGCGCCCTTTTTCTCCTTCGGGTAGACCGCGCTGATTATCGCCAGCGCGGTCGGCATCATCAACGCCGCCCCGGATCCCTGCATGGCCCGGGCCATGATCGCCCACGGCATGTCCTGGGCCGCGCCCATCGCGGCGGTGGAGACGGCGAATATGCCGGCGCCGGCCAGGAAGACCCGGCGCATCCCGAATAGGTCACCCAGCCGGCCACCGAAAACCATCAGGGCGGCCAGCGGCAGGATGTTCGCGGTCAGAAGCCACTGGGACTCGGAGACCGTCCCGTTCAGCCCGACGATCGCATCCGGCGTGGCCAGCGGCACCGCGGTCTGGTCCACCAGGATCATGCTGCTTGCCAGGGTCATCGCGACCAGGGTCAGGCGCATGTTTCGTTTGGACGTCATCGCTCCCCCCAGGATCTAATCACGGCAGGACGGCAGCCGCCAATCGCCCGGGTCAGGCCGAGTCGCGCAGTTCCCTGGCCAGGGTACGGGCGTCGTAGGCGCCTGTGTGCCGGATCCCGCCGATGAAGAAGGTCGGGGTTCCGTGGGCGCCGCTGGCGTCGGCGCTGGCCGCGTCCTCCTGGATTCGCCTGGCGTTGCGGCTCTCTTCGACATCAGTGACGAACCGGTCGACATCGAGATCGAGGTGGCCGGCGTAGCCGATCAGGTCCTCGATGTCGAGGTCGCCCTGGTGCTCGAACAGCAGGTCATGCATCTCCCAGAACCTGTCCTGGTGGGCCGCGGCCTCGGCCGCCTCGGCCGCAAGCTCGGAGTGGGGGTGAACGTCGATCAGGGCGAGGTGTCGGTAGACGTAGCGCAAGTCGTCGCCGAGCTCCGCTCTCAACTCCTCGATCATGCCGGTGCTCTTGCCGCAGAAGGGGCACTCGAAGTCGGCATACTCGACCAGGGTCAGCGGCGCATCGACCGGACCGCGGATGTGGTCTCGTTCGGGATCGACCGGCTGATCGAGCTTGCGCGGCAGGCCGGCCTCGGTCTCGCCCCTGAGGACCGCGGCCAGCCTGAAGATCAACCAGCCGAGTCCGACCGCGAAGACGGCGGCGATCATGATGCCGACCACGGCCTGGTCCTGGAGTACGGGGTCGTCGAAGGCGAGCCGGGCGATCAGAAGTGAGACGGTGAAGCCGATTCCGGAAAGAGCCGCCCCTCCGACCATCTGACCGCGCCCGACCCCGCGCGGGAGCTCACCCAGCCCCGATTTGGCCGTTGCCACCACCCCGGCCGTGATCCCGGTGGTCTTTCCGATCACAAGTCCGGCGACGATCCCCCAGGTCACCGGCGAGGAGAGGGCTTCGGCGAGGATTCCGCCCCGGAGGTCCACCCCGGCGTTGGCCAGGGCAAACAGCGGCACGATCACGAAGCTGGTCAGCGGGTGCAGCATGGTCTGCAGGCGCTCGTTCGGGGAGAGGGCCTGCTGGACGCTGCGGTGCGCGGTACGTGCCACCTCGGGCTGGGGTGACTGGAGGAATGCCCGAGTCTTGCGGTCGGCCCGCTCGACCCCGCCCCGGGTCGGCGGATGGGCTACCACCAGGAGGCCTGCCAGCATTCCCGCAAGGGTCGGATGGAGGCCGGACTCGATCGCCGCGACCACGAGGATCAGTCCGACGAACAGGTAGGCGCCTCCCTGCCAGATGCCGAGACGGGGCAGCAGGGCGATCACCGCCAGGCAGACAGCGCAGACGGCCAGAGCAACCGGATCGAGCGCCCCCGCATAGATGACCCCGATGATCGTTATCGCGACGATGTCGTCGACGATCGCCAGGGTGAGCAGGAACACCCTCAGCTGGGTGGGAAAGCTGGGCCCGACCAGCGCCAGTGCCCCGAGGACGAAGGCCGTGTCGGTCGCGATCACGATGCCCCAGCCATTGGCCGCCTCACCACCCGGGTTGATCAGCAGGAAGATCAGCGCCGGGACAAGCATGCCGCCGATTCCACCGATCACCGGAACTGCGATTCGCCGGCGCTCGGTCAGCTCGCCCATCGCCAGCTCCCGTCGCACCTCGAGGCCGATCACGAAGAAGAAGAGCGCCATGAGGCCCTCATCGACCCAGTGGCGGAGATCGAGTGACAGCGACCAGTCGCCGAGCGTCACGCTCAGCTCGGTCGTCCAGAATGAGGTGTAGCCGGAGGCCAATGGCGAGTTCGCCCAGATCAGGGCGGCCAGGGTGGCCGCCAGCAGCAGCCCGGCCGAGCCGGATTCGGTCGCCAGGAACTGACGCATCGGCCGGGCGACCTGCGCTGCGAGGTCACGCTTGCTTTCAGTCGTGTCAGGTGAGGCGTCCGGCTCGGCGTCCGGGACTCGGCAGGAGTCGGGATCGGACTTCGCCATGGCCAGACGGTCGCCGATCTTCAGGCTTCGATGTTTTCCGGGAGCGAGTCGAAGGCCGCCGACGCCTCGGCGACCAGGACGCGGAGGCGCCGGTCACCGGCTGAGATCCCGATCGTTCTGCCGCCGGCCTCGCCGAGGATCTCGAGTTCGACCCCGCCTCCCCCGATCGCCTCGATCGTCTGTGCATGGCCGGCAACGATGAATCCGCCCGCCCCCTCGCCGAACAGGGCGTCCTCGGGATTGAGGTTGTGGATCGCGATCACCGGGCGGAGGTCGACCTCGCAACCGATGCCGGCGGTCAGCGCGAGTTCGGCCAGCGTGGTTGCGATGCCGCCGTCGGAAACGTCGGTCGCGGTCCTGATTTCACCCGACCGGACCGCTTCGCGGACCAGTCCGGTCGCCTTCCATACCGCCTCGATTTCCGTTTCGGGCAGCCCGCTTTCGAGCTGACCACGGGCCTTTTCCAGCTCGGAACCGGCGAGCGAGGGGTTCAGCGGACCGACCAGCGCAATCGTGTCCCCTTCCTCCCAGGGTCGGCCTCCCGACTTCTCGTGGTCGGGAACCTCGCCGACCATGCCGATCACCGGAGTGGGGTAGATCGGTCCCGACGGGGTTTCGTTGTAGAGCGAGACATTGCCGCCCACCACCGGCAGGTCGAGTTCGCGGCAGATATCGCCGAGTCCCTCGATCGAGCGGCTGAGCTGCCAGGCCACGGTCGGCTTTTCGGGGTTGCCGAAGTTGAGGCAGTTGGTCACCCCGAGCGGCTCGGCTCCGACGCAGGCCAGGTTCGCGGCGCACTCGAGCGCCGCCTCGATCGTGCCGAGGTAGGGATCGCAGGCGACCCGCCGGCCGTTGCCGTCGATCGCGATCGCGATCGCGGTTTCCGCCTCGGGGATGCGCAGCACTGCGGCGTCGGTGGCTCCGGCCCGGTGGGCGGTGCGGGAGCCGACCAGGGTGTCGTACTGGTCGAAGACCCAGCGCTTCGAGGCGATCGACGGCGAGGCGAGCAGGGCGAGCAGGGTCTCGCCGGGATCGCTGTCCTCGATCGTGCGCCGGTTCGCGTAGATCCACCTCGCGGGCTCGGCCGGGTCGAGGTCATACAGCGGGCAGCCGTCGACCAGGGCCTCGACCGCGATCTCACCAACCGTCTCTCCGCCTTTGAGGATGCGGAAGTCACCGCTCCCGGTGACTTCACCGATCACCGCCGAAGCGGTCTGCCATTTGTCGCAGAGTGCCAACACGGCGCCGACTCTTTCCGGCTCGACCACCGCCAGCATTCTCTCCTGCGATTCCGAGACCATGATCTCGAACGGCTCCATGTCGGCCTCGCGCAGCGGGACCAGTCCGACGTCGATGTCGATTCCGACCCCGCCCGCCGAGGCCATCTCTCCGGCCGAGGAGGTCAGGCCGGCCGCACCCAGATCCTGCAGCGAGACCAGCAGCCCTGCCTCCAGCAGCTCCTGGCAGCACTCGAGCAGTTTCGACTCCTCGAACGGATCGCCGATCTGGACGGTCGGGCGCTTGTCCGACTCACCCTCGCCCAGCTCGGCCGAGGCCAGGACCGAGGCCCCGCCGATCCCGTCGCGGCCGGTAAGCGACCCCATCAGCACCACCTTGTTGCCGAGTCCCGAGGCAGCCGCCCGCACCATGTCTTCGGTCCGGGCGATGCCGGCGCACATCGCGTTGACCAGGGGGTTCTGCTCGTAGGGCGGCTCGAAGTAGATCTCGCCGCCGACCGTCGGGATGCCCATCGAGTTGCCGTAGTGGCCGATCCCCCGGACCACCCCGTCGAGCAGATAGCGGGTCCGTTCGGTTTCGAGCTCACCGAAGCGGAGCGAGTCGAGCATGGCGATCGGCCGGGCGCCGAGTGCGATCACGTCACGCAGGATGCCGCCGACACCGGTGGCCGCTCCTTCGAACGGCTCGACCGCGCTCGGGTGGTTGTGCGATTCGACCTTGAAGGCGATCGAGAAGCCGTTTCCGATGTCCACGGCGCCGGCGTTCTCGCCGGGGCCCATCACCACCCTGGGGCCCTCGCTGGGCAGCGTCTTCAGCAGCTTGCGCGAGTGCTTGTAGGCGCAGTGTTCGGACCAGAGCAGCGAGAACATCGCCAGCTCGACGTCGTTGGGCTCCCGGTCGATCTTCTCGCAGATCAGCGCGAATTCCGCATCGGTCAGACCGAGCTCGCGGTGCTTGCTCACGCGGCCACCCCGGCCGGCCCATCCGCCCGGGCCGGCCCCTGGAAGATCCGGAGGCCGTCGGTCGAGCCGGTGAACGCTTCGACCGCATGCTCCGGGTGGGGCATCAGCCCGAGAACGTTGCCGGCTTCATTGACCACTCCGGCGATGTCGTTGAGTGAGCCGTTCGGGTTTTGCCCGGGGGCGTAGCGGAAAGCCACCTGGTGGCCGGCCTCGATCTGCGCGAGCAGGTCGGGCGGGGCGTAGAAGCGGCCGCTCTCGTGTTTGAACGGAACCGAGATCGTCTCCCCGGTCTCGAACCGGGAAAGGAACGGTGATTCGGCCTCGCCGACCACCAGGTCGCCCTGACGGCAGATGAACCGGGTACCGGTGTTGGTCAGAAGCGCCCCGGGGAGCAGGCCGCTCTCGCACAGGACCTGGAAGCCGTTGCAGATGCCGAGCACCGGGCCGCCGGCCGCGGCGAAATCGGCGACCGCCGACATCGCCGGGGAAAACCGGGCTATCGCGCCGGCCCGGAGGTAGTCGCCGTAGGAGAAACCGCCCGGGATGACGATCCCGTCGAGGCCGGAGAGGTCGGTCTCTTCATGCCAGACCAGGCGGGCGCGGTCGCCGAACTCCACCCGGGCCAGGCGACAGGCGTGAAGGGCGTCCCGTTCGTCGCAGGAGCCCGGGAACTTGCAGAACCCCCCAGATCACGCGATCTCGATTTCGTAGTCCTCGATCAGCGGGTTGGCCAGGAGCTTCTCGCAGAGCTCCTCCAGCCGTTCCCCGTTTTCGGCCCGGAGCTCGACGATCCGGCCGACCCGTACATGCTCGATACCTTCGAACCCGAGCGCCGGCAAGGCCTTTTCCACCGCCTTTCCCTGGGCATCGAGGATGCCCTCCTTCGGCCGGATCAACACCCGGGCGGTAATCACGCCGCGTCCCCTGGTGACCCCGCCTGGGCCGGTCGAAAGCTGCCGCCGGTGATCCGCTCGAAGGCCTCGACGTATTTCTCCCGGGTCTGGGCGACCACGTCCTCGGGCAGCTCGGGGGCGGGCGGGGAGTGATCCCAGCCGGCCGCGTTGGCCCAGTCGCGGACGAACTGCTTGTCGAACGAAGGCTGGGTCTTTCCCGGCTCGTAGAGGTCGGCCGGCCAGTAGCGCGACGAGTCCGGGGTCAGGACTTCGTCGCCGAGCACGACCTCGGCCCCGGCGTGGCTGCCGAACTCGAATTTGGTGTCGGCCAGGATGATCCCCCGCTCGGCCGCGTGGTTCGCACCGTGCTCGTAGAGCTCGATCGAGACCCTTCTCAACTCCTCCATCAGGTGACGGTCGCCGATCACCTCGACCGCGCGTTCGAAGTCGATGTTCTCGTCGTGGTCGCCCAGCTCGGCCTTGGTCGCAGGGGTGAAGATCGGCCGCGGCAGCTTGTCGGACTCGGTCAGGCCTTCCGGCAGGCCGACTCCGCAGACCGAGCCGGTCTCCTGGTACTCCTTCCAGCCCGATCCCGAGAGATAGCCCCTGACCACGCATTCGACCGGGTACATCCTCAGCTTGCGGACCCGCACCCCGCGGCCGGCGACTTCGTCCGGTACGTCGCTGGAGAGGAAGTGGTTGGGAACGATGTCGCCGGTCGTGTCGAACCAGAAGTTGGACATCCGGGTCAGGATCTCGCCCTTGCCCGGGATCTTTGTCGGCATGATCACGTCGTAGATCGAAATCCGGTCGGAGGCGACCAGCAGCAGGTCGTCTTCGATCTCGTAGATCTCGCGAACCTTGCCGGAGGAATGGAGTTTGAGGTCTTCGATCGAGTAGTCCATGGTGGAGCCGATGCTAGCTATTTGATCCGGACGGCTGCTCGACCGTGAACTGCACCGCCCGGAGCTGTTTGGGTAGCCTCTGGACCATGCGCCGGATACTGATCTCGTTTCCGCTGATGTTGGTCCTGCAGCGCTCGGCGTGGGGCCGGCTTCGGCCGAAGTCCCGGCATGTGAAGGCGGCTACAGCCAGGAGACGATCTACCAGGATCAGGGGACCCTCGAGGCGGTCATCGCGGGCAACTCCGGGCGACTGTTCGTCTCGTCCAGGCCGAACGGTGAAGAGGGCAGCGCCCTGCTCCGCTACGGCGAGCCGGGCAGCGCCCCGCAGACGGTCGCCGGCAGCGAGCCCGGCGCCGGAGGGCTCGCCTGGGACGGCCATCGCATGCTCTGGGGCAACGGCAACAACCTGGCCAACGGATCGGTCGGCGACGAGACGCCCATGGCCAGATTGCTGCGGGTCAATCTCCGCAACGGGAATTACTCGGTCGTGTCTGAACACCTCGGTATGGCAAACGGCATCGTCCGGGCCGCCAACGGCGCGATCTACGCCTCGAACGACTTCGGGATGAAGCTTGACCGGATCTCGAGCAGGGGCGTGACCAAGAACGGGTGGGCGACGCTGGACAGCGCCAACGGGATGGCGATCAGCCGCGGCGGCAAGTACATCTTCGCCAACCAGACTTTCGTCACGCCTTCGACCATCAGCCGGATCGAGATCGCCAATCCGGCCAATGTAACGACCTGGGTCAGTGCCGAGGGTCTGGTTTCCTCCAACGTCATCCTCGACGGTCTGATCCGTGACAACAAGGGCAGCCTCTACGCCGCCGCCTGGGCGACCGGCGAGATCTGGAAGATCGACTCCGATCGCCAGATCTGCGTGCTCGCCTCCGGTATCGACCGGCCTTCATCGCTCAACTTCGGCCGCGGCAAGAAGCGGTTCCGCTCGGCTCGGCTTTACGCGGTCGGCTTCGGCGGCGAGATCGTACAGATCAAGGGCGCCCGCCGGGCAACGTACCCCGGCTAGGCCGGGTTCTCCCCGGCCCAATCGGCGATCGTGCCGGAGCCGGAGATCACCTCTCCGTCGTCCAGGACCAGCACCGGCACGTTTTCCTGTCCGCTCAGCTTCTTGATCTCCGCCCGGTCGCGGGAGCGCTGCCGCCAGGTCCAAGGCAACATGCGGTAGCCCTTGACGGTCTTGATCTCGTACTCGTGGCCGGCATCGTCGAGCGCCTTGCCCGCCTTGCCGCAGGGATGGAATTTCGGGGTGTTGGTCTTCTGCTCGCAGGTGTAGAGGATCATGGTCGAAGGCTAACCGGTGATTTCTTCGAGCCGCTCGAAGACCTCGGGCAGGTGGGTCAGGTAGGCGTCGTAGTCGAAGATCCGGTCGAGGTCGAGACCCGGGGCGGCGGTGCCGATCAGTTCGCGGAATTGGGTTCCGCTGTCGAATGCTTCCTGGGCGGCCTCCTGGACGGTGCGATATGCGTCGTCACGGGTCATGCCCGACTCGACCAGCGCGGTCAGCGCCCGCTGGCTGAACAGAGCGCCGTGGGTCTGTTCGAGGTTGGACGCGAGCCGGCCGGTGTGTACGACCATCCCGGAGGCGACCTGGGTCGCCAGGTGCTGCATGTAGTCGAGCGTGATCGTCGCGTCGGGCAGGATCACCCGCTCGGCTCCGGAGTGCGAGATGTCGCGCTCGTGCCAGAGGGCGACGTTCTCGAGCCCGGTCTGCGCATAGCCGCGGAGCAGCCTGGCCAGCCCGGTCAGCCGTTCGGTGCGGATCGGATTGCGTTTGTGCGGCATCGCAGACGAACCCTTCTGCTGACCGGAAGCGAATGGCTCCTCGGCCTCGCGGACCTCGGTCCGCTGCAGGTGCCTGACCTCGGTCGCGAAGCGCTCGATGCCGGCACCGGCCAGCGCGATCGCGCTGAGCAGCTCGGCGTGGCGGTCCCTGGGGACCACCTGGGTGGCGATCTCCTCCCGCTGAAGCCCGAGCGTTTCCATCACCCGCCGCTCGATCGAAGGCGGGACCGAGGCGTAGGTCCCGACTGCCCCGGAAAGCTTGCCCCGCGCGCACTGCGTCGTAGCCGACTCCAGCCGCTTCAGGTTGCGATCGGCCTCGAAGGCGAAACCGGCCAGGCGCAGGCCGAATGTGGTCGGCTCGGCGTGGACCCCGTGGGTTCTACCGATGCAGAGCGTGTCGCGGAACTCGAAGGCCCGGGACACCAGGGCGTCGCGCCAGCCACGTGCCCCCTCGACCAGTATCTGCCCGGCATCGGTCAGCTGGGTCGCCAGGGCGGTGTCGAGAACGTCGGAGGAGGTCAGCCCGTAGTGGATCCACCGGCCCTCTTCGCCGACCGACCCGGCGACGACGTCGATGAACGCGGCCACGTCGTGGTTGGTGACCTCTTCGCGGGCGTCGACAGCTTCGACGGTGAACGAGGCCCGCTCGCGACAGGCGGCGGCCGCCTCGTCCGGCACCACTCCTTCGGTGGCCCAGGCGTCGGTCGCGGCCAGCTCCACCCGGAGCCAGGCGTCCATTTTCGCCTGCGGCGTCCAGACGGCGCCGATTTCGGGCCGGGTATAGCGCTCGATCATCTAGATGCTCAGCATGCGGGTGGCCAGTACCCCGGCGTTCTTGGCGCCGTCGATCGCGACACAGGCGACCGGGATGCCGGGCGGCATCTGGACGGCCGAGAGCAGGGCGTCGAGCCCGCCCAGCGACTTGCCGAGGATCGGCACGCCGATTACCGGCAGGTCGGTGTGGGCCGCGGCCACGCCCGGCAGGGCGGCGGACATCCCGGCACCGGCGATGATCACCTTGAGGCCGCGCATTCGGGCGTTGACGCAGTAGTCGGTGACCAGTTCGGGATCGCGATGGGCCGACATCACCCGGACCTCGTACTGGACCCCGGCCTCTTCCAGCGCGGCACCGGCCGGCTGCATCTTCGGCTTGTCGTTCTTTGAGCCCATGATGATTCCGACCAGTGGCTGTTCGACCTCGATCTCCTCGAACATTTCTTCAACCGAGGCCAGCGGTTCAGCTTCCTTCGACTGCGGGTTTTCGCTCATCATCATCCGTTTCTACTCACTGCGCCCGATCGCCCGCTCGGCGATGTCGCTGCGCATCTGTTTGCCATCGAACCGAATCGCTTCAGCCGCATCGTAAGCCCGTTGCCGCGCGGCTGCTGCGTCAGGCCCGAGGCCGGTCAGGTTGAGGACCCGGCCGCCGGCGGTATAGATCCCGCCATCCCGTTCCGCGGTTCCGGCATGAATCACTTCGGCCGAAGCGGCCGCGTCTTTGAGTCCTTCGATCAGGTCGCCTTTCGAAGACGAGGCCGGATAGCCGGCCGAGGCGAGAACCACGGTCACCGCCCACTCCGGGCTGAACTCGACCGCCGGTCGGCCGGAATCGGCCCAAGGCAGGGATGCCAGCCCACCGGGTCGGCACGCGGCGGCGAACAGGTCGACCAGGTCGGACTTCAGCCGCGGCAGAACGGCCTGGGTTTCGGGATCCCCGAAGCGGGTGTTGTACTCGAGCACCTTCGGCCCGGAAGCGGTCATCATCAGCCCTGCATAAAGCACACCATGGAAGGGGTGGCCGCGACGGGCCATCAGGTCGACGATCGGCTGGTGGACCGTCGCACTCAACTCGGCGAGCTCCCCGTCGCTGACCGTCGCAACCGGGGAGTAGCTGCCCATGCCGCCCGTGTTGGGGCCGGCGTCGCCGTCGCCGATCCGCTTGTAGTCCTGAGCCGGAGCCAGCGGGATCGCCACCTCGCCGTCACAGATCGCCAGCAGGGACAGCTCTTCACCTTCGAGGAACTCCTCGAGCACGACCTCGGTCTCCCCGAAACGGCATTCGGTGAAAAAAACCTCGACGGCATCGCGCGCTTCGGCCTCGGTCGGGCAGATCAGAACACCTTTGCCGGCAGCCAGACCGTCCGCCTTCAGTACCACCGGAAACGAGGCACAGGCGATCTGGCTCAATGCCTCGTCACGGTCGCGCAGCACGGCGAACGAGGCGGTCGGGATCCCGACCTCCTCCATCGCCTCTTTGGCAAACGTCTTCGAGCCCTCGAGGCGGGCCGCTTCCCGGGTCGGCCCGAAGGCCGGGATCCCGGCCTCGTTCAGGGCGTCGACCACCCCGGCCACGAGTGGCGCCTCCGGGCCGACGACGACCAGATCGATGTCGTTTTCGGCAGCCGACCGGACCACCTCCGGGACGTCGGTCGGGTCGGTTTCCGGAAGACAGGTCGCGTCGAGGGCGATCCCGGGATTGCCCGGGGCGCAGAAGAGCTCGGGATTCCGGGGAGAGCGGGCGAGGGCCTTGACGATCGCGTGCTCGCGCCCGCCGCCGCCGAGTACGAGGATCCTCACGCGATCGCCCGTGCCCCGCAGTTCCGGTGCCCTCAGAGTACTTCGGCCAGGCGTTCGGGCGCGAGCGCGGTCAGGGTCTGGCTGGTCATCGTTCCCCGCGAGCCCATCTCGATCGAGACCTTGGCCATCGCTTCCTCGGACGGTGCTTCGATGATCGTCACGAAGTCGTACTGGCCCAGAGTGGTGTACTGGGCGATTACCTTGGCTCCCAGGGCCTCGACCTCGCTGTTGACTTCGGCCACCCGGCCGGGATGGTTCTTGAGGGTCTTCCTGCCCTCGGTAGTCAGGTTGGTCAGCATCACGTAAGTCGGCAAGGCAGTCCTCTCTTCCTGTTCGGATTTGCCTTCAGCATATGGCAGCCGGACTCAGCCCGGAATGCCGGTCCGGCGGCCGGCGATGACCTTCAGCGATGACCGGCACCAGGCCTGATTGTCCTGCTCGAACGAGATGCCGCGCCGCAGGGCCAGGTAGTTGCCGATCTGATCTCCGGTAGCCAGGTACTCATCCTCATCGAGGTCGCCGAGCAAGGCCGACCGGATCCGCCGGTAGAGGTCGAGCTTCGCTTCGGACTGCTCCAGGCGGTCTTCGATCGCTGCGGCCACGGCTCCGGCGTTGTCATCGTCCAGGGCGACGACCTTGACCAGCAGATCGTCCCGGATCGCGGTCGGGCGCGAGGCGGTCTCGATGAATCGCGCCAGCTCGTCCTCTCCGGCAGAGGTCGGGCTGAAGACGCGCTTGTTCGGCCGGCGCGACTGCTCGACCAGCCTCGCCCCGAGCAGGCCGTCGGCCTCGAGGCGATCCAGTTCGCGGTAGATCTGCTGGGGCGTGGCCGGCCAGAAATTGGCCACCGAAACGTCAAACCGCTTCGAGAGCTCATAGCCCGAGGCCTCTTCTTCGCGGAGCGCGGCGAGGATGGCGTGCTTCAGTGCCAAACCGGTCGCTCTACTTCCCGAAGTCCGAACGGGCCTTGACCCATATAGTCAATTAGTTGTATAGTCACGCCCATGAGTATACGAGACGGAAGTGACGCCGACCGGAAAGCCCCCGCCACCGGACCCTGGGACGCGATCGTCGTCGGCTCCGGACTCAGCGGGTTGACCACGGCCGCCTACCTGGCCGCGAACGGCAAAAAGGTCCTGGTCCTCGAGCGCTACGACGTCGCCGGAGGCTGCAGCCAGACCTTCCGCCGCAAGCGCGAATGGCAGTTCGACGTCGGGCTCCACTACATCGGCGGGGTCAAGACCGGCGATATCGCCGGGGTGCTCAAGGGCGTGGGCCTGCTCGACCGCATCGAGTTCGTCGAGATGGATCCCGACGGCTTCGACACCTTCATCTTTCCCGACTTCGAGTTCCGGGTGCCGAAGGGGTGGGAGGCATACACCGAGCGGCTGGTCGAGACCTTCCCCGACGAGGCCGAAGGTCTGAGGAAGTGCATGGGGATCTTCCAGCAGGTCATGAACGAGTTGCGGTCCGCAGGGATCCCGAACAAGGACTCCGATCTCGAGCGCTATCTGGCCAAGGCCCCCACCGTGGTCAGCTGGGGCATGCGTTCGCTGGCCGAGCTGTTTGACGAGTGTGACCTTTCGGCCAAGCCAAGGGCCGTGCTGACCGGCCACGCCGGTGACTACGCGACACCCCCGTCCCGGACTCCGGTGATCATGCACGCCGGGCTGGTCGACCACTACATGCAGGAAGGCGCTTTCTACGTGCGCGGCGGGGGCCAGGTTCTGGCCGCTCATCTGATCGACGTCATCCACACCAACGGCGGTCGGGTCCGGACCCACGCCGAGGTCACTTCGATCGACCTGGACGACGGGGCCGTCACCGGGGTCACCGTGGACGACGAGGAACGGATAGCCGCGCCGGTCGTCGTCTCGACCGCCGACCTCAAGGGCACTTATCTCGATCTGCTCGATCCCGAGGTACTGCCGGACGGTCTGGCCGAGATCGTCGACGGCTATCGCATGGCCACGCCGCTGGTCTGCGTCTACCTCGGTCTCGATTTCGACCTGAACGAGCGCATGCCGAACACCAACTACTGGCTCCACTCGCGCTACGACGACGAGGTCTCGTACGAGTACGTGGAGGCCGGCGAATTCGATCCCGACCCGCCGGTGTACATCACCTCGGCCACGGTCAAGGACCCGGAGTGGACCGGGCACACCCCTCCCGGCTGCTCGACGGTGGAGCTGATGACCTGGGCGACTCCTTCGCTCGAGGCGTGGGGAGTCGAGGACGAGGCGAAGGCCGGCAAGTACAGCCGCCAGGACGGCTACCGGGCGGCCAAGGACAACATCACCGAGCTGCTGATCGACGGAGCCGAGAAGGTGCTGGGCGAACTGCGCCCGCACATCCTCTGGAAAGAGGCGGCAACGCCGATGACCGTGACTCGGTATACGGGCTCGAGCGATGGATCCAGCTACGGCATCGAACCGGCGACCGACCAGTTTGGGCCGCTCCGGCCCGACTTCAGGACCGACATCGAGGGCCTCTACCTGAGCGGAGCCAGCACCCGAAGCGGTCACGGCATCGTAGGTGTGATGAACGGCGGACTCGCGTCCGCGTCGGCGGTACTCGGTCGCAACCTGAGAGCCGAGGTCGCTGAGGGGGCGGTCTTCGGCGACCCCGAGGCACTGACCGCCGGAGGAGAGGGCTGGGACGCACTCGAAGCCTGCCGCCGCCTTCAGGACAAGAGCGCCCGCAAGAAAGCCGCCCTGGCCGGCTAGACGTCGCAGACGGCGATCGACGGGGCGTCGCGTCGCGCCTTCTCGGTGGCCGCCCCCAGCTCGCCCAGCCGGGTGTAGGTGATCCCGTCGGGATCGAGTGACAGCGCGGCCGCATCGTCGGGGTCCAGCCGCTCGATCAGGTCTTTAGAGGCCAGCGTGCGACCGCCGCCTGCGCAGGCCTCGATCCGGGCGGCCTCGTTGACCTCGTCGCCGAGCGCGGTCACCTCCCAGCGCCCGCCGGTCGAGATGGCGCCTACGTAAAGGGTCGATCCCCAATGAAGGCCGAAGCGGAGGATGACTTCGTCCGGCTCCAGATCGCTCCGGCCGGCGACCTCGGTGACGGCTTCCCTCAGCGCGCGGGCGGCGTTGATGCAGTCCCGCACGGCGGCCGATTCCGACCCGGAGATTTCGGCCAGGAAGAAGGCGGCGACACCGTCGCCGACGTGACGGCCGACCAGCCCGCCGGCCTCGATCACACATTGATCGGCGGCGACGACCAAACGACGGCCCAGTCTGAAGTAGTTCGCAGTCGACAGACGCTTCGACAGGGGCGAGGATGCCTCCAGATCGGCGAACAGGATCGCCGCCGGCCTCCTGCCCGCCCGCCCGACCTGCTGCATCCGTTCGAAATGTCGCAGATCGCCCATCGAGGTGGCCATGCTGAGGATGTGCGTGCCCGGCGCCGGTTTCGAGACCATCGCGGTCCCGGCCAGGCGACCGGCGCGGTCGCGGACCCTCCAGGCCAAGGCCGGAATATCGTTCGTGATCCCGAAAAGGGCCGTGCCGCCGGCAACGAATGAAAGCGCCGCCGGATCGACCGGCGAGAGATCATCGACGAGGTCGCGAAGCGAGGGATCGACTGTTTCTCGCAACTCATCTCGTCCGCCCGGGGTGTCGGAGAGCACCAGCCCACCGAAACCGGCGAACCACTGCCCGAGAAGATGGTGGGAAGTCATGCCGAAACGGAACTCACGACTCGCGTTCGCCGACTCGGACCCGAAGAAATGGGCTCCGAAAGCGAAGTCCGCAAGTTCGCCACCGCCAAAGGTGAGTCGCAGCTCGTCGGTCACGTAAACGAGCCGCCAGCGATCATCTACCAACCAGGCCCAGTGGCCGGTATCCCGCAGCGCCCGTGCGGTCTCGGCGAGCGAGGGATCGTCAGGCAGGGGATACGACTTCTTGCTCTCCTCGCGCACCACCTGAGGTTACCCCGGTGGCTCCCGCGGGGCCACTGATCCTGTCGGAACGACGCGAGACCGCCGGGACGATTCGGCTTCCCGGATCAGGGACCGAAGCCGGCGTGGATGTGGTCGCGGTGGTCGGCCATGGCGAAGGCCGGGCCGTCGCCATCGAGGTCGAAGCCGTAGATCAGCTCGTCCGGTTTGGCCCCTTCCGGCAGCAGGGTGAGCAGCCGACCGACCGTGGCGCACGGTCCCTCGGGCGACATGTCGGTGCAGGAGACACCGTCGACCGCGGCGATGTCGACCGCCCGGCCGTAATAGTGGTTGGAGACGTTGCCGGAACTGGTCATCATGCCGTGGTCGGAGCGAAGTGAAGAGACCTGCAGAGTGTGGTTCCGGGTCAGGATGGCCAGCAGGTTGATCACCCTCGGGTCGATCAGGCCGTTTTGGATGTCGGCCTGGGCCGAAGGGTTCAGGATCTGCAGGTTGTCCCAGTTGATCTGCGTGACCGCGGTGTCCGACGTCGGGAAGGCGATGTTCCAGGTTGCCTTCGAAGTGTCGCATTCTCCGGCGATCAGCTTCGCGTCGGCCATCGCCGCCTCGACGTACCAGGCGGCGTGGTTGTGCTCGAACAGACCGGCCTCGATGCTCGGCTTCGACCAGAGCAGGCGGGCAAAGCTGGCGATCGCATCCCATGGCTCGCTGCGCCGGACGAGGCCGTCGCCGTTGCCGTCGACCCCGTACCGGTTCCACTCTTCGCGCGACAGCCCCATCACACCGATGTCGGCCTGCCCGGCGCGGTTCATCCCCCGTCCGTAGTCGGATTCCATCCGGGCGACCGCGGCCAGGGCCCAGACCCCGCGCCGGCCGAGTTCGTAGCGGGAAGCGGCGTCCTCGAAGCCCCGCATGTAGTAGTTCGGGATCTCGCGGGCACGGCCCAGATCGGGTTTGCAGACGTAGGTCGCGACCGTGTCGTCGACTTCGGTCGTGTCCTCGAGGGCTCCGTAACAGGCTGCCTTGTCGAGCACGTCCTGGACATACCAGTCGGCGTGGTTGTAGGCCCAGATCGCGTCGTACCAGTCGCCCGGGGCCCCGGCGGCGCTGAGGTAGTTCGCGGCCGAGTGGATCGCGTCCCGCGGGTTGTACGGATCGTCCTTGCCGTCGCCGTCGCCGTCGATCCCGTACGAGTCCCAGGTCGCCGGCATGAACTGCATCCAGCCGATCGCCCCGGCATAGGAAGTGACCTGGTTGAGCCGGCCGAAGTCGGTCTCGACCTTGTTGATCGCGGCGAGGATCTGTGGCCCGCGTGAGCCGAGCCCGAAACGCTTCGCGGCCTGCGTGTAGATCGGGATCAGGTTCCGTGGCGGCCCCGCGGTGCCGTCGCAGGCTCCGACCGGTGCCGCGCTGCCCGGCAGTGTCGCGTCCGGGTTCATGTTGATGTGCAGCGGAAGCTGATCGGGAATGATCTCCTTGGGCGCCTTCGCCTGGCCATTGCTCCCGCCGGAACCGTTTGAGCCGGGGTTCGAGCCTTTTGAGCCGGGGTCGGTGGTCTGGGGCTTCTGGGGCCGGGAGTCCTCGCTGCCCGCGCCGCCGCTGCCAGGATTCTGCTTGCCGGTGCCGACCGGTTTCTTCTTGTCCTTCTTCGGGCCCGTCTCTCCGGTCAACCCGGTAGCCGGCGGAGTGGCCGGGGAGGTCTCGCCGGTCGTACCGGTCGAACCGGTGGATCCGGTGGGCCCGCTGTGTGTCGCCGCCGGGGTGTCACCGGTCGCGGTCGCGCCCTGTGCCTGGACGGCGTGGCCGGTTGCCAGCATCGCGCCGACCGAGATCGTCGCCAGGGCTGTTCTCATCCGTCCCATGACCCGGGCTACCCCCGGACCTCGCTCACGCGCCAGGTGGCCCGTTTTCCGGACTTCTTCTTACCCTTGCCCTTGCCGGTCCGCTCCATTCCCAGGCGAAGCTCGCTGGTGGCCCCGGAGCGTCGCAGTGAGACGCTGACCAGCAGCAGTCGGCCCTCTTTCTGGCCCTTGACCACGTTCATCACGGTCGCCCGGGGGACTTCGGCTCCGTCCGGCTGCTTCGGCGGATTACGGCGCAGCTCCTTCGCCAGCTCGGGAGTGGTGGTCGCGCTGAACTTCTTCGCCGCGCCTTTTCTGCCGATCTCGTAGCCGGTGAAGGTCAGGGCGAAGTTGTGAGCGACCTTGAGCGGGCCGGACCTGGGCGGCGCCGCCGGGTTGACCAGGGCCTTCGACTTCTTCTTGCCGTTACCCGCGTTTCCGGTTCCGCCGTTACCCGCGTCCGGGTTCCCGCTGCCGGACCCGGCGGAGTCAGAGCCGGACGAGCCGGACCCGCTGCCGGAGCTCTCTCCGGCGGAGGTTTCGAAGTTGGGCACGACGCCCTGGAGCGTCTCGTCGGCGGAGCTCGAAGGCGTTTCGGTCGCCGGCGAAGTCGTGGCCGGCACGGGCGCCACGGTGGCGTCCGGCACTGCCGGAGCCTCGGCCGTGACCGTGGCCGCCGGATCGCGTTGGCCTGGTTGTGGAAGTAGACCGCGGCGGCGGTCGCCCCGCCGGCGAGCGCGACCAAAAGGGTCACGCCGACCCAGGCGAGCGGGCTGCGCTGCCGTCCGGGATTTCCGTTGCGACGGAAGGTGTCCGAGATCGGCCAGAGAACGTGCTTCTCGAGGAACCAGAAAAACCGCTTGACCGGCCAGGTCAGGCGGTTTGGCGCGCGATCGGGAATCGGCTCTGTGA
Organism: uncultured Solirubrobacterales bacterium; assembly: GCA_963766115.1. Lineage (GTDB taxonomy): Bacteria > Actinomycetota > Thermoleophilia > Solirubrobacterales > 70-9 > 67-14. Next base: position 25,904 of record CAVXYR010000004.1, on the reverse strand, counting down.
GCCGGTTCGGGTCCTCCCAACCGTTTTCGTGTTGCTGTTCCATGTTCGAATGCGCCCAAATCCGTCCTGGACGGACGCCCAAGGGTATTACGCGAACCCCAAAGAGCGGCTAAAGGAGCGCTCCCCCGGGTGCGATTCTGCACCGCCCATCCGGTGGACGGTCAGGCCTTGGTGAAGGTCAGCTCGCCTTCGGCGGCGTCGACCTTGACCTGGTCGCCTTCGGTGAACTCGCCTTCGAGGATCTTCAGGGCGAGTGCGTCGACCAGCTGTTTCTGAATCACCCGTTTCAGTGGCCTGGCTCCGTAGACCGGGTCGTAGCCGAGGTTGCCCAGCAGGGCCCGGGCGTCGTCGCTCAGCTCGACCTCGATCTCGCGCTCCGCGACCCGGCTGATCAGCCCGTCGACCTGGAGGTCGACGATGCTGCCGATGTCGTCCTTGGAGAGCCGGTGGAAGATCACCGTGTCGTCGATCCGGTTGAGGAACTCGGGCTTGAAGGTCGAGGCCAGCACCTCTTCGACCCGCTCGCGGATCCGCTCGTCGACCGTCTCGCCGGCGATCTCCTGGCTGCCCACGTTCGAGGTCATGATCAGTACGGTGTTGGTGAAGCTGACCGTGCGGCCCTGGCCGTCGGTCAGGCGGCCGTCGTCCATCAGCTGGAGCAGCGTGTTGAAGACGTCGGGGTGGGCTTTCTCGATCTCGTCGAGCAGGACCACCGCGTAGGGCCGCCGTCGCACCGCCTCGGTCAGCTGGCCGCCTTCCTCATAACCGATGTATCCGGGAGGGGCGCCGATCAGCCGCGCTACGGTGTGTTTTTCCATGTACTCGGACATGTCGAGCCGCACGATCGCCTGCTCGCTGTCGAACATGAACTCGGCCAGGGCCTTGGCCAGCTCGGTCTTGCCGACCCCGGTCGGGCCGAGGAACAGGAACGAACCGATCGGGCGGTCCGGGTCGGACAGCCCCGCGCGCGAGCGGCGCAGGGCGTTGGCGACCGCGCTGACCGCCTCGTCCTGGCCGACCACCCGCTCGTGGAGGCGGCCTTCCATCTGGACCAGCTTCTCGACCTCGCCCTCCATCAGCCGGGTGACCGGGATCCCGGTCCACTTTGCGACCACCTCGGCGACGTCGGCTTCTGTGACCTCTTCGGTCAGCATGGTGCCGCCCTCTGCCTGCATGCCGCCCAGCTTCGCCTCGGCTTCGGCGACCGACTTTTCCAACTCGGGGATCTCGCTGTAGCGAAGCTTGGCGGCCCGCTCCAGGTCGGCGTCGCGCTCGGCCCGTTCGGCGTCGCGGTGAGCCTCCTCGAGCCGCGTCTTCGAATCCTTGATCGCCTCGATCAGCCCCTTCTCCGACTGCCAGCGGGCCTTCATCGAGCTTGACGTCTCGTTCAGCTCGGCCAGCTCGGATTCGAGCGCTTCCCGCCGGCCGGCCGAGGCTTCGTCGGTCTCGGCCTTGAGCGCCTCACGCTCGATCTCGAGCTGCTGGATGCGGCGCTCGACCTCGTCGATCTCGGTCGGCATCGAGTCGATCTCGATCTTCAGCCGCGAGGCCGACTCGTCGATCAGGTCGATCGCCTTGTCCGGCAGGAAGCGGTCGGCGATGTAGCGCTCGGACAGGGTGGCTGCGGCGATGATCGCCGAGTCGGCGATGCGCACGCCGTGGTGCACTTCGTAGCGCTCCTTCAGGCCGCGCAGGATCGCGATCGTGTCGGGCACGTCCGGCTCGCCGACCAGGACCGGCTGGAACCGGCGCTCCAGCGCCGCATCCTTCTCGATGTGCTTGCGGTACTCGTCGAGCGTGGTCGCTCCGACTGCCCTCAGCTCGCCACGGGCCAGCATCGGCTTGAGCAGATTGGCCGCGTCGACCGCCCCCTCGGCGGCGCCGGCCCCGACGATCGTGTGCAGCTCGTCGAGGAAAAGGACGATCTGGCCCTCGGCGGCCTGGACCTCGGTCAGCACGGCCTTCAGCCGCTCCTCGAACTCGCCGCGGTATTTCGAGCCGGCCAGGAGCGAGCCCATGTCGAGCGCGATCACCCGGCGGTCGCGCAGCGATTCGGGCACGTCGCCGGAGACGATCCGCTGGGCGAGGCCTTCGACGATCGCGGTCTTGCCGACCCCGGGCTCGCCGATCAGGACCGGGTTGTTCTTGGTCCGCCGCGAGAGCACCTGGACCACCCGGCGGACCTCTTCGTCCCGGCCGATCACCGGGTCGAGCTTGCCGCTCTCGGCATCGGCGGTCAGGTCGCGGCCGAACTTCTCAAGCGCCTGGACCTGGTCCTCGGGGTTGGGCGAGTCGACCTTGTGGGGGCCTCGGACCTCGGCGATCGCCTTGGCCAGCGATTCGCGGTCGGGCAGGATGCCGGCCAGATCCGAGCCGGAGTCGGCGACCGCCAGCAGGATGTGTTCGGTCGAAACGTATTCGTCGCCCATCTCGGCCATTTCGCCCTCGGCCCGGCGCAGGACCTCGATCAGCGCCGACGACGGTTTCGGCTCGGCTGCGGCGTCGCCGCTCAGGCGCGGCAGCTCTCCCATACGCTCGCGGGCCCTGGCCCGGATCGCGGCCAGATCGGCCCCGAGCTTGCCGAGCACGGCCGGCACCAGCCCTTCGTCCTGTTCGAGCAGGGCAACCAGCAGGTGCGCCGGGGCGACCTCGGTGTTCTTCGAGGCGGCGGCCAGTCGCTGGCCGCCGGCAATCGCCTCCTGGGACTTGACTGTGAATCGGTCTGGCTGCATCAGTTCTCCTTGCCGTGCCCGCTCTGATCGCGGGTTGATTTGTCACCGGTCGGTCGATTGCCCTTCGCCGGGCGGCTGACCGGGATCCGAACCGATTCGCGGTGGCGTCCGGTGGATCCGGCCGGGCCGGCCAGACGGGCCGGCTGGACCGGGCGTTCGTAGGCGCGGTAGGGCACGATCTCGGTGCCGAGGCGGTCCTGGACCCGCTCGACCTCCCGGTCGAGCCTGCGCTCGAGCTGGTCGGCCCGGGCCCTCATCGCCTCGAGCTCGCTTCGCATCGCCTCGACCCTGGCCTCCATCTCGAGCACCGTCTCGACCCCGGCCAGGTTGAGCCCCTCTTCGTTGGTCATTCGGTGAATCCGTCGCAACCGCTCGACGTCGCGCTTCGAGTAAAGCCGGGTGTTCTTGGGCGAGCGGTCGGGTGAGACCAGGCCCTTCGACTCGTAGATGCGAAGGGTCTGCGGGTGCATCTCGGCCAGCTCGGCCGCGACCGAGATCATGTAGACCCCGCGCTCGTCGTCGATCGCAACCTGGACCTTTCGCCGGCGGACCTCAGCCATTGGAGGTCCCCTTGCGGGCGCGGGCTCCCCGCAGCAGTTCCGAGCGCGGATCGATGCCATTCATCGATTCGCCCAGCTGATCGACCGCCCGGCGCTGGTCGTCAGTCAGTTCCTTCGGCACCACCAGGTTGAGCCGGTACCGGATGTCGCCGCGTGAGCTGCCGCCGGCCCGCGGCGGGCCTTCGCCCCTGAGCCGCTGGACAGCGCCGTGCTGGGTCCCCGGCTGTACCCGTATCCGCTTGGTTCCGGAGAGTGTCGGGACCTCGATCGTTCCGCCGCGCATCGCTTCCGGCACGGTGATCGGCACGTCTACCTCGAGGTTGCCGTCGTCGAGTCGCTTGAAGACCGGCGAAGGAGCCACCTGGATCGTGACGAACAGGTCTCCGGCCGCCGCGCCGCGGGCACCGGCCTCGCCCTTGCCGGCTACCCGGATCCGGGTGCCGTCCTTGACCCCGGCCGGGATGTTGACCTTGTAGCGCTTGGTCTGGTGGGTCAGGCCGGTGCCGCCGCAGGTCTTGCAGGGCGAGGGGATGATCTGGCCGGTGCCGCCGCACTCGGGGCAGGGCTGGCTGATCGAGAAGAAGCCCTGTCCCTGGGCGTCGATGCCGCGGCCGTCACAGCGCGGGCAGGTCTCGGACCGGGTCCCCGGCTCGGCGCCGGAGCCGGAACAGGTCGGGCAGCGCTCCGACTTGGGAATGGTGACCGTGAGCTGGGTGCCCGACATGGCGTCGTCGAACGAGATCCGGGCATCGGTTTCGAGGTCGCGGCCGCGCAGCTGGTCGGCCGGTCCGCCCCCGCCGCCACGGTTGAAGATGGTCGAGAAGATGTCGCCGAAGTCGCCGCTGAAGCGGCCGCCCTGTCCGGCGAACGGGTTCGGGCCGCCCTGTCCGGCGGCACCGAACATGCCGCCCCCGCTGTCGTAGGCCTTGCGCTTTTCCGGGTCGGAAAGCGTGTCGTAGGCCTGCTGGATCTCCTTGAAGCGTTCCTCGGCCGCCCGGTCGTCCGGGTTGCGGTCCGGGTGGTACTCGCGCACCAGCTTGCGGTGCGCCTTCTTGATCTCGTCCTGGGACGCCTTCTTGCCGACTCCCAGCGCGTCGTAAAAGTCTTTGGCCATGAATTGCCTCTGTTCCTTTTCTACTGGCCGACCACGACCCGGGCGGGACGGATCACCTGATCGCCGGCCCGGTAGCCGCGCTGCATGACCTCGATCACGATGCCGGATCCGGCCTCATCCGACGGGATCGCCTGGAGCGCCTCGTGGAGGTTGGGGTCAAATGCCTCTCCGGCAGGATGGAACGCCTCGGCTCCCGCTTTCACCAGGGTCGAATGCAGGTCGCGATAGGCGACGATCACGCCCTGGACGCTGACCGGCATGTCGGCGGCAAGTTCGCCCTCGCGGGCGCGGTCGGGGTCGATCCCCTCGGCCGCCATGACCCGCTCCAGGTTGTCGATCGCCTCGATAACGCTTTCGACCACCTCGATCCGGCCTCGCACCCTGGCCGCCGCACTCTCGGCCGCCATTCGTTTCCGGAAGTTTTCGAAGTCGGCCTTGGTCCGCCGGGCCAGTTCGAGGTACTCGTCGCGCTGGCTGCGGGCCTCCTCGATCAGCGAGGCCAGGTCCTGCTCGACGCTGTCGGCACTGCCGTCCAGTGGCTCGCCTTCTGCCGCGCTTCCCGGCCCGGTTCCGGCTCCGGGGCCCTCCTCGACCACCTCGGCATCGACCACCGGCGCCTCTTCGGCACCGGTGGGCTCGCTCGTTCCAGCCGGTTCGGTCGCCCCGGCCTCTCTCTCGGGGCCGTCGCTCACTTGCTCTCGTCCTCGTCGACCACCTCGGCGTCGATCACTTCTTCCTCGTCGCCTCCGGCTCCGCCGGCGCCGTCCTCGCTCGCCGCGGCCTGCTGCGCTTCGGCCTGGGCGGCCTCGTAGACCTGCTCGGAGACCTTGTGGAACGCGGCCTGGAGTTCGTCGGTCTTCGCCTTGATCGCCTCGGCGTCATCGGACTCGAGTGATTCCCGGACCGCCTTGATCGCCGCTTCGATCTCGTTCTTGCTCGCCTCGTCGACCTTGTCGCCGAGTTCGGAAAGCTGCTTCTCCGAGTTGTAGGCGGCGTTCTCGCCGACGTTGCGGGCCTCGGCCAGTTCGCGTTGCTGACGGTCCTCGTCGGCGTGGGCCTCGGCGTCGGAGACCATCGACTTGATCTCATCGTCGGACAGCCCGGAACCGGCCTTGATCTCGATCTTCTGTTCCTTGCCGGTGCCGAGATCCTTGGCGCCGACCGAGAGGATCCCGTTGGCGTCGATGTCGAAGGTGACCTCGATCTGTGGCATGCCGCGGGGGGCCGGCGGGATGCCGGTCAGCTGGAACTTGCCCAGGCTCTTGTTGTAGGCGGCCATCTCGCGCTCCCCCTGGAGCACGTGGATCTCGACCGAGGGCTGGTTGTCCTCGGCGGTCGAGAAGACCTCCGACTTGCGGCTCGGGATGGTCGTATTGCGCTCGATCAGCTTGGTCATCACGCCACCCTTGGTTTCGATCCCGAGGGTGAGCGGGGTGACGTCGAGCAGCAGTACGTCCTTGACGTCGCCGGCCAGGACTCCGGCCTGGATCGCCGCCCCGACCGCCACGACTTCGTCCGGGTTGACCCCCTGGTGAGGCTCTTTGCCGGTCAACTCGGTCACCTTCTCGCGGACTGCCGGCATCCGGGTCATGCCGCCGACCAGGACCACGTGGTCGATGGTCGAGTCGCCGGCGTCGCCGATCGCCTGCTTGACCGGACCGACCACGCGGTCGATCAGGTCGGCGGTCAGCTCGTTCAGCTTGGCCCGGGTCAGCTTGACGTCGAGGTGCTTGGGCTGGCCTTCGACCGCGGTGATGAACGGGATGTTGATCTGGGTCTCTTGGGTCGAGGAGAGCTCGATCTTCGCCTTCTCGGCCTGCTCATAGAGCCGCTGCAGCGAGTTCTTGTCTTCGCTCAGGTCGACCCCCTGGTCCTTCTTGAACTCGGCGACCAGCCATTCGACGATCGCCTTGTCGAAGTTGTCGCCACCGAGGTGGTTGTCACCGGCGGTCGATTTGACCTCGAAAACGCCGTCTCCGATCTCGAGCACTGAGACGTCGAAGGTGCCGCCACCGAGGTCGAAGACGAGAATCGTCTGGTCGGTGTTTTCCTTGTCGAGCCCGTAGGCCAGCGAGGCCGCGGTCGGCTCGTTGATGATCCGCTTGACATCGAGGCCGGCGATCTTGCCGGCGTCTTTGGTCGCCTGGCGCTGGTCGTCGTTGAAGTAGGCCGGGACCGTGATCACGGCCGAGTCGACGGTCTCGCCGAGTTTGGCCTCGGCGTCCGACTTCAGCTTCTGCAGGATCATCGCGCTGATCTCGGGCGGCGAGTACTGCTTGCCGCGGGCGTCGACCCGGACGTCGCCGTTGGGGCCGGCTTCGACCTTGTACGGGATCATCGTCTCTTCTTCCTTCACCTCGGCCTCTTTGCGGCCCATGAAGCGCTTGATCGAGAAGATCGTGTTTTCCGGGTTCATCACCGCCTGCCGCTTGGCGACGGTGCCCACCAGGCGCTCATCCTTGTCGTTGAAGGCGACCACCGAGGGGGTGGTGCGTCCGCCTTCCGAATTCTCGAGTACGTCCGGTTCCCCGCCTTCGAGGATCGCGACACACGAGTTGGTCGTACCGAGGTCGATGCCTATCGTTTTTCCCACTGTCATCTCCTGATGTATGTAGCTCTATTGACGAAAATCTAAGTGAGAGTATGTCAGATATGTGACGTTATGTCAAAAGCGCGCTTTTCCCCTGCACAGAAAGAAAAAGCCCGCCCCTCACCGAGGGACGGGCCTGTTCGTGAATCTCCTTCGCCGGATCCGGGCCGGCCTGCCGCTACGACTTGGGCTTGACCCTCAGCTTGCTGAAGACGCCGGCGTGATCGGAGTCCCAGTAGCCGTTCGCGGGCTTGCGACCCGTGACCGCGGCGTTCAGCTTCTTGACCCGGTTCTTCCGGTTGGTCATGATGTGGTCGATGTAGTGATCGAAGTCGGACTTCTTGCCGAAATTATCGGTCAGGATGCTCGACTTGATGCAGCAGCTGAGCGGATCCTGAGTGCCTCGGTCCTTCAGCCCGGCGGACTTCAGCGCGTTGTAGGCCAGGCGGTCGTCGCCCTTGACCGTATCGTCGTCGGAGTTGAGGTCGCCGACCAGTATTGCCGGCTGATCGTCGGTCACCATCGGCCCGCCCTTCGCGACCAGTTCCTTGGCCTGTGCCTCCCTGATCTGCGGCTCGCCGAACGCCTCGAGGTGGGTGTTCACGAAACGGAAGCGGGGGGCCTTGCGAACCTTGACGTTGGCGCTGACCCAGCCACGATCGACATCGATCGGAATCCCCGAGACCACCGGCTGATAGATCGTGTCGAAGTTGCCCGATTTGGTCGACTTGACCTGGATACCGGCTCCGGTCTTGGCGATGATCGCGTCACGCATGGTCAGCCGGCCGTTGATTTCTCCGCCCAGGGTCGAGAGTCCCGTGACGGGGTTGTTGTCGTAGTCCGCGGGAGCCTCGAAATCGAATTCATCCTGGACCCTGACCACCCGGTAGCGCTTGCCGTCCTTGTTCAGGCGGTCCATCAGCTCGTCGAGGTAGTCAACGTGGACGCGGGAGGCGGTGTAGTTGCCGGTAAGCGGTGCGGCCAGATTTGCCGGTCCGGTCCGCCACAAAGCGACTTCCTGCAGCCCGACCAGATCGGGCGACTTGGAGAGGATCTCGTCGGCCAGGCCTTTCGAACGGACCGGGAAGTCGTTGGTGTCCACGTCGCGCAGGATCTGGCCGTTCTTCTTGACGAAGTCGGCCGCGTCGGACGCCTCGATGGCCGGACCCAGGTCGGCACCGAGGTAGAGATTGCGGGTCATCACCTTCACCGTCTGCTGCTTTTTCTTCTTCTGCTTCTTCTTGTTGTTCGCTTTCTTTTGCGCCTGCTTGGACGACTTGTAGTCGGCTGCCTCGGCCGGCGACGAGACGATCGTCATCAAGGCGAACGCCCCGGCCAGGGTCAGTATCAGAGCCGCGGTCAGCAGGGAAAGGGGACGGTTGGCAAGGCCGGTACCCGGGTTACGCATCGAAAGCATGAACTCTCCAGTCGGTCAGCGGTTGTCGGCGGACCGGAGTGACCCGATTCCGGGCCGGACCGCTCCACCGCCCCGCGGCCTCGCCACGGGGATGAACACAGACTAAACCCGACAGCCGGTCCGGAGTAGCGGTCGGCCGCGGCCGCTCAGCCGCGGCCGGCAGTCTGAGCGACGAAGTCGGCAACCTCTTCGGCTACCGAACCGACCACGATGTCGGCCGGCATCTGGCCCGGCACGGTCGGGTCGTCGAGCCCGTTTTCAATCGCGCTCAGGACCTGGGTACGGGTCGCGTCTATCTGGCCTTCTGAGCCTTCGCCGGTCGGCGTGCCGGCCGGAGCAAGTCGCTGGTCCAGATTGGGGCCGAAGTCGCCTTCGGTACCGGCTGCATAGAGCGTGTGGCAGTTGCCACAGTTGGTCTGGAACAGCGATTGGCCGGTCTCGAGGTTGGCCGGCACCTCGAGACGGCCCTGTTCTGAGTCGCCCTCCTTCAGGAATACCCAGGCAGGCACGATCACGGCCAGCAGGACCAGGACGAGACCGAAGATGACGAATGGCTTCTTACTCATGGGTCATAAATAGGTAGCGCGAGCGCGACGTGATACTACCTGTCGGAGCCGGTTCTACGTGGTCGGGGTGGCTTCTTGTGCGGATCATCCGGGGGCCGGCCGAGCCCGGGGGCGGCGTCCGTAAGGGCACATGCGTCGCAGGGCGCATTCCCCGCAGAGCGGCTGAGGGCGGCAGAGCTCGCGACCGTGCCGGATCAGATTCATATGGAACTCGTAGGAGTCTTCGGGATCGACCAGCGCAAGCAGTTCGTCGTGGGCCTCCTCGAATGAGGCGTTTTCCCGGAACAGGCCGAGGCGGCCACCGATCCGGTAGACGTGGACGTCGACCGGGATCTCGGGCCTGTCCCAGGTGAATACCTGTACGCAGGCGGCCGTCTTGCGGCCCACGCCCGGCAGCCCGGTCAGGTAGCCCATCGCTACCTCCCGCTCGGCGGTCTCGAGCCAGTCGAGATCCATGTCCTCCCCGAGTTCGGACAGCACCGCCTTGATTCGGGGCGCCTTCTGCCTCGAAAGCCCGCCCGGCCGGATCGCCTCCTCCACCGACTCGATCGGAGCGTCGCGGACCGCCGCCCAGTCCGGAAATGCCGAAGTGAGCCGCTCGAAGGCCCGGTCCCGGTTCAGGTCACTTGTCGCCTGGGAGAGGATCGTGCGCACCAGTTCGTCGATCGGCTGCCGGTGCGGCAGGTTCAGCGGGCGTCCGTACATGTCCCGCAGCCGGTCACGGATCCGCCGGACCCTGGCCCTGGAAGGGCGCTTCCATTCGGACCGCTTCATCCGGCCGGGCCGGGCCGTCTGACCGCGATCCGGTTCATCCCTGTGCTTCCCAGCGGCGGCAGCTTTCGCCGGCCCGGTCGCAGGCTTCGTCCAGCACCTCTCCGGCCCGGCTGAAGTCCCAGTCGAGCCGCGACAGACCTGCGACCAGCACTCCGGCGAACGTGTCGCCGGCACCGAGCGGGCTGATCACCTCGACCGCCCCGGGATCGGCCCGGGTCTCGACCGCTCCGGCGGTGAACACCGGTCCCGCCCCGTCGGTCACCACGACCAGCCGGGGGCCGGTGGCCGCGATCAGCTGGGCCGAGCGAGCAGGATCGCCGGAACCACTGAGCAACTCCGCCTCGGCCCGGTTCAGCTTGACCACGGCCGAAGAGGCGGAGAGCTCGCTGCAGTAGCGCGCCGCGGTCTCGCGATCGCCCCAGCGGCTCGGCCGGAGATTGGGGTCGAGGATCACCGGCACCGCGTTTTCCGCGGCGATCTCGATCGCGGTCCGGGTCACCTCCCGTTCGAGCGGCCCGACCATCGTGTTCGAGCCGACCACCAGGCCCTGGCTGGCCGGGATCGCCTCTTTCAGCGATTCGAGCACGGCCGCCATCGCCGGGCCGATCCCCTGGCCGTAGACCTGAAAGCGGGGCTCGCCATCGCGGTCGAACCGGGCGATCGCGACCGGTGTCTCCACGCCCTGGACCGGGATCACCAAATCGGTCTCGACCGCTTCCCGGACCAGGCCGTCGCGCAGCCAGGCGCCCCACTCGTCTTCGCCCACCCCGCCGGCCATCGCCGCGCGGCCGCCGCTGCGGGAGATCGCCACGGCGACGTTGGCCAGGGCACCCCCCGGATGAGGCACCAGACGATCCACCGGCTCCCCCGGCGCGAGCCGGCGCTCGCAGATCAGGTCGACGATCACCTCGCCGAGGCAGATAATTGGTCCGGAGGAATCCACGTCGGCACGCAGCCTAAAGATTGTTCACGGCCTGTTTACAATAAGCAGCCGTGCCCGTTCCAATTGCCCGGATCGGGGAGTGGCTTCCCCGGGGCTGGTCCGACCTGTTTCGCCAGCTGGCCCTTTATCTTTTTGCCGATACGAGCTACGAATTGGCTCGTGGCTTTGCCGATGGCCGGGCCAATGTCGCCTTCGCCAATGGCGAGCGGATAATGGACGTGGAGCGAAGTACCGGGACCTTTTTCGAACCGGGCCTGCAGGCCCTGACCATCCCGGCCCAGTCGCTGATCGACCTGGCCAACTTCATCTACTTGAACAGCCAGTTCACGATCGCGCTCAGCTTCCTCATCTGGATGTATCTGTTCCGCAACGAGCAGTACTACTTCTTCCGGAACATGTTCTTCGTCTCGCTGGTCCTGGCCCTGGTCGGCTACATCGGATTCCCCACGGCGCCGCCCCGGATGTTCCCCGAGTACGGCTTCGTCGACACGATCAACGCCCACTCGAGCATCAACCACGATTCGACCTGGGCCAAGCTGCTGATCAACCCGTTTGCGGCCGTCCCCTCGATGCACTGTGCGGTCGCCCTGATGATCGGTGCCACCGGATTCAGCGTCTGTCGCAATCGGTTCGCTCGCGCTTTCTGGGCTTTCTGGCCACTGGTGGTCACCTGGGTCGTGGTGGTAACCGCCAATCACTACTGGCTGGACGCCGCCCTCGGCTGGATGGTCGCCGGCCTCTCCTTCCTGATCGCCTCCAGGGTCGTCGCCGAGATCAAGCCGGAAACCTGGGCCTGGAGCCGCCCCGCCGCGCGCCAGGGCGCCCGCGCCTGACCGGACCGAGATGCGGGAGCGCCAAATTCCGTGGGGCCCGCTCAGCGGCCCCCTTCTCGTCGTCGGCGCGCTTGCCCTGATCTACCTGGTGACTGCGCCGCTCAGCGCCGATCACGCCGCCCAGACCTTCCGGACCGAGCTGTACGAGCTGTCCGGTCCCGCGGTCTGGAACAACTACTGGTTCGGCGGTCACTACCTGCCGACCTACAGCCTGCTGGCCCCGGCGGTCGGCGCCTGGATCGGATTCCGCCTGATGGGTGTGCTCGCGGTAGTCGGGACCGTCGCATTCTTCACCCTGATCGTGCGCCGCGAATGGGGCGAGCGCGCCCAGGCCGGCGCGATCTGGTTCTCGGTTGCCGCCACGATCAGCCTTTTCTCCGGCCGCCTGACCTTCGCCCTGGGCGTCTTCCTGGCGATGGCGGCGGTTTTCGCCGCGCAAAGGAGCAGGCGGACCGTCTCGCTCCTGCTTGCCGGGTTGGTCGGCCTGGCCAGCCCGGTCGCGGCGCTCTTCCTGGCCTGTTGCGGCTTCAGCCACTACCTGGCCAGCCGTCCCGACAGACGAGGTCTCGAGATCGCGGGGGTCACCTTTGCCGTGGCGGGAGTGGTCGCCCTGCTCTTCCCCGGTGGCGGGGACGAGCCGTACGTGCTGAGCAGCTTCATCCCGGCGATCGGGCTGACCCTTGCCGCGGCGGCGCTGGTCCCCGCCGACCAGAAACTGGTCCGGGTCGGACTGCTCGTATACGCGGCCGCGGTTCTCGCCTCGTTCGCAATCGCGACGCCGATGGGCGGCAACGTCAACCGGCTCGGGGTGCTGTTGACCGGACCGCTCCTGCTCTGCACGGTCTGGGGGCGCTGGGATTCGATGGGGCTGAACAGGCGGGCCGCGCTGGTCATTCTGGTTCCGCTGATCGCGTACTGGCAGGTCGGACCGGTGGTACGCGATCTTAAATTGGTCGGAGGAGAGCCGGAGGTCGCGGCCGCCTATTACGACCCGGTATCGCGCGAACTCGGCCCGCGGCTCGCGGCGAAGCCGGCCCGGGTCGAGGTCCTTCCACTGGCCAGCCACTGGGAGTCGGCCCGGGTGGCGCCCGGCTTTCCGCTGGCCCGGGGCTGGGAGCGCCAGACCGACCGCAACCTCAACCCGCTGTTCTACCGCGACCGTCTCGACCCGGACCGGTACCGGCGCTGGCTCGACCGGCTCGCGGTCGGCTACGTCGCGGTGCCGGCCGCCGAGCTCGACTACGCGGCCGAGACCGAAGCCGCGCTGATCGCTTCCGGCCTGCCCTATCTCAAAGAGATCCCTGCCGGATCCGACTGGCGCCTCTACCGGGTGCTTGATTCGGCACCGATGGTCGAGCGGCCCGCCAGGCTGACTCACTTCGACACCGACGGATTCACGGTGACCGCCCCGCGTGCCGGGGTGTTCGAGGTCCGGATCAGGAACACCCCCTACTGGACCGTGGTGGGAGGCAGGGGTTGTGTCGCCGGCACCTCGGACGGCTGGACCAGGGTCGCGATGTACCGGGCCGGTTCGATCCGGGTGAAGGCCGACTTCCGGCCCGGCGCCCGGTTCGGCCGGGACCGCGACTGCCAGATATAGCCTGAGAGCCTATCCCGGCAGGCAGAGCTCGCCGTGGCACCGACCTGTGGCGCCGGACGGCCACCGGCATCCACAGATCGGCGCCCTGGCTTCGCGCCCCTACCGGGATAGGCTCTAAGCTCCCCGAATGGACTCGTCACCGCCGAGGCCGCCCGAGGGCCGCCGCAACGGGCCAGGCAACGGGCCGGCCCAGGAGTTTCGCGAGCAGGCCCGGGACCGCCTGATCCAGTCAAGGCTCACTCCCAACGCGATCTCGATGGTCGGGCTGTTCGGCAATCTCGTTGCCGCGGTACTGGTCACCCAGGAACTGTTCGTGTGGGCCGGGATCGCCTTCATCCTCGGTTCGGTCATGGACACGCTCGACGGCCGCTACTCCCGCATGTCGGGCAAAGGGACGCTGTTCGGCGCATTTCTCGACTCGACCCTCGACCGGATCGAGGAGGGCCTTGTCCTGACCGCGGTCGCCTGGTATTTCGCCGAGCAGGGCGATTCGCTGGCCGCCGCGGCCTGCGTTTATGTGGTTCTCGGCTCGTTGATGGTCTCCTACACCCGGGCCCGGGCCGAGGCTCTCGGGGTCGAATGCAAGGTGGGCCTGGCGACCAGGCCGGTGCGGGTGGTGCTACTTTCGATCGGCCTCCTCTTCGCAAACGGGATCGGTTTCGCAGACTCCGACCTGCTTGCCCCGGCGATCTACGTGATGGCCGCGCTGACCACGATCACCGTGATCCAGCGGGTCTGGCACGTCCGGCAGCAGTTGACCGAAGAGGGCGCGGAGACTTGACCGGATACTCGACTGGCGAGAGTATTTGTAACCGAGGTGTAACCGGAGGCCCCTTTCAGTGTCAATGGGTTTCGCACCTGAACCAGGAAGGAATCACAGACTTATGAGTAAGAGCAACGGATCCAGCGGTGACGGCACCGCGCGACGCGACGACAAGGTCCGCGTGGCAATCGTCGGTGTGGGCAACTGCGCCAACTCGTTCATCCAGGGGGTCCAGTACTACAAGGACGCCGACCCGGGAGAAAGCGTCCCCGGCCTGATGCACGTCGATCTCGGCGGGTACCACGTCCGTGACATCGAGTTCGTAGCCGCATTCGACATCGATCAGGAGAAGGTCGGCAAGGATCTCTCCGAGGCGATCTGGTCCGGTCAGAACGACACGATCAAGTTCGCCGATGTTCCCAAGCTCGGAGTCAAGGTCGAGCGCGGCATGACCCTCGATGGCCTCGGCAAGTACCTCAAGCAGAAGATCACCAAGGCCCCTGGCCCGACCGCCGACATCGTCAAGATCCTCAAGAAATCGAAGGCCGACGTGGTGGTCTGCTACCTGCCGGTCGGATCCGAGGACGCGGTCAAGTGGTACGTCGAGCAGGCGATCGCCGCCGGAGTCGGATTCGTCAACTGCCTGCCGGTCTTCATCGCCCGCGAGGACTACTGGGACGAGCGTTTCGAAGAGGCCGGTCTGCCGATCATCGGGGACGACATCAAGTCCCAGGTCGGGGCGACGATCGTCCACCGGCAGCTGGCCCGGCTCTTCCACGAGCGCGGCGTCGAGATGCAGCACACCTCCCAGCTCAACGTCGGCGGCAACATGGACTTCTTCAACATGCTCGAGCGTGAACGGCTCGACTCGAAGAAGATCTCGAAGACCAATGCGGTCACCTCGATCATGGGCACGGAGCTCGAAGAGAGGGACGTCCACGTCGGTCCCTCGGACTACGTGCCGTGGTTGACCGACCGCAAGTGGGCGCATATCCGCCTCGAGGGCAAGTCGTTCGGCGACGTGCCGCTCAACGTCGAGCTCAAGCTCGAGGTCTGGGACTCGCCGAACTCGGCCGGTGTCGTGATCGACGCTGTCCGTCTGATCAAGCTGGCCCTGAACAACGGTATCGCCGGTCAGCTCGACGGCCCCTCCAGCTACCTGATGAAGTCGCCTCACAGCCAGCGGCCCGATGACCAGGCTCGCGAGAAGACCGAGGAATTCATCAAGGCGAACGCCCGCGGCAAGGCCGCGATCGAGGGTGCCAAGCCGGTGGCCGAGGCCGCCAAAGCGAAAAAGAAGAATAAGTCCAAGGCCTGAGCCGGTTCGACGGGCGGCGATGACGCCGGTCGGCCGAACCGGGAGACGGCCGCTCAAGGCGGTCGCCTCCTATGCTCCGGGGTAGCCGTGGAACCTCTCTCGATCGCCCAGTTCACCCCGTTCCCATGGAGCGAGCAGGGTGAGATAAACCGCTACGTGACCCGGGTGTCCGACGAGCTCGCCTCTCGCGGGCATTCGGTGCTGATCGCGGCGCCGTCCGGCGGGCGAAAAGCGGTTGCCGAGAGCCGCGACGCGGTCGCCGCGCTGGCCGATGATCCGGAGGCGCTGTTCGCCCCGGGCGAGCGGCCGCGTGTTCTCTCGATGGGTGGCGGGGTATCCCGGCCACGGGGCACCGGCAAGCGGCCGGCCCCGGTTTCGATCGACCCCGGAAACCGGGTGGAGAGTCTGCTGGGCACCGCACGGCTCGACCTGGTCCACGTCCACGATCCCTTTGTGCCGAACTTCTCCTCGACCGCGTTGCGGCACTCCTTCTCGCTCAATGTAGGCACTTTCCACGAGACCGCGGAGCGCCCTTTCGCCACCCAGGTCGCCCGCCCGCTGCTGGAGATCTTCTTCGGCAGGCTCGACGCCCGGACCGTTTCGTCCGAAGCTTCGGCCGGTCTGCTCAACCGGTACTTCCCCGGCTCCTACGAACTGACTCCGTCCGGGGTCGATCCGGTCGAGCCGGACCAGGACGACGGCGACACCCTGCGGATCGCCTTCGCCGATCAAGAAGAAAAGGGGGCACTTCGCCTCTTCCTCCGGGCTCTGAGAAAACTGCCGCCCGAGCTCAACTGGTCGGCCACGATCTACTCCGACGACCCCGGCGAAGTAGTGATCCGGGTGGCCAGGGCGATCCGCGACCGGATCAAGGTGATCGGTCCGGGCCAGGCTTCGCTGGCCGAACTGCTTTCGACCAGCCACGTTTTCTGTGCCGCGTCCAACGGCCTCCGGCCTTCGCCGGCGGCGGTCCGCCAGGCTCTCGCCGCCGGCGCGGTGCCAGTGATCTCGACGATTTCCCGCTACGCCGAACTGGTCGACGACGGCGGGGGAGGGCTGCTCTTCCCGGCCGGTGACCCGGTGACCATGGCCGGCCAGATCGCCCGGCTCGGCAACGACCGGTCGCTGCTCGAGGGATTGCGGGCAGCCGGGGGCCCCGAGCCAGAAACCTGGACCGCGGTCGCCGACTCAATCGAAGGGCTCTACCGGCGGCTGGCTGCGCGCCGCCACGATCCGGCCGGCAATGCCGAGGTCGCCCGTCGTCTGAAGGACCGCGCCCTGATCGACATCGATCTCCACATGCACACCGACCACTCCTCCGATTGCGCGACCCCGGTCGAGGTTCTGATCGAGACCGCCAGGGATCGCGGCTTCGGGGCGATTGCGATCACCGATCACAACGAGGTGTCGGGAGCGCTGGCCGCGGCCGAGTCGGCCCGGCGTTTCGACGACTTCAGGATCATCGTCGCCGAGGAGGTCAAGACGGCCGAGCAGGGAGAAGTGATCGGCCTCTTCCTGAAGGAGAAGATCTCCAGGGGCCTGACCATGACTGAGACGATCAAAGAGATCCGACGCCAGGGCGGCCTCGTCTATGTGCCACACCCTTTCGACCGGCTGCACTCGGTCCCCGACTACGAGCACCTGCTCGACATGGTCGAGGAGATCGACCTGATGGAGGTTTTCAACCCGCGGGTCGCGATCAGCTCGTTCAACGAGGAGGCCGAGCGCTTTGCGAGCAAGTACAACATCATCCCGGCCGCCGGCTCCGACAGCCACGTAGCCCAGGGCCTGGGCGCGGTCCGGGTGCGGGTCCGGGACTTCGATGGTCCCGAGGAATTCCTCGAAGCGATGAGGGACGCCGAGATCACACGCCGCCACAAGAACCTGGTCTACGTGCAGGCCCTCAAGTTCCTGCAGACGACCGGCCGGCCGAAGGCGCCCAAGCGGACCGTTTCCGATCCGCGCCCGGCCAGAGGAGGTCGCCAGAAGCAGCGTGGGGCGGGACGCTCTTCCGGCAAATCCTGATGCATTTTGCGGGCAAATCCTGATGCAGCGGGACCCGGATAAAGGAGGCCCGCCCGGGGTGTCAAAGGAAGTACCAGCGATGCCGGTCACCGACGACGAGATCAAAGAGAAATACCTCGAGAGAGCGATTCGGGAGCTGAATCAGCTCAGCCGGGATCTGCAGAGCTGCGAGGCGTGCAGCCGTACCAAGGTGATGCCGGTACTCGGTTCGGGACATCCCCAGGCCGACATCTTCCTGCTCAAGTACGCCCCGACCGTCTCCGAGGTCGAGGAAGGCGTCGCCTTCTACGGCCGCGCGGGCAACGCCCTGATGAAGAGCTTCAAGCGGCTGAGCATCGACCCGACCGTGGTCTATGGAACGGTCAGCGCCAAGTGCCCGGTCGAAGAATCGGCCGAGCCTGACCCGGACTGCCTGACCCGGGTGACCGACGAGTTCAACATCGTCCAGCCCCGGATCATCGTGGTCATGGGCGGCGACGCCCTCGATCACCTCAACCGGTTGGAGATACCGCTATCGAGGACGATCGAACCGCGCGAGGGCGACATCCAGGCTTTCACCCCGGCCTGCGACGCCCTGCTGGTCCCCGACATCGACCAGGCGCTCGACGAAGAAGGCGCCAAGCGCAACTTCTGGCGCGCCTTTCGCACCCTCGGCCGCTGGCACGACGACCTGCCGCCCTACTAGCTGCCGCCCTGCCGCTCCGCCGACCGGGTACTCCGCCGTCGCGGGCGGACCGGGTCAGTCGACCCACCAGTCGCTGACGATCTCTCCGTCGCCCCGGAAACTCTGGCCGAGGGCGATGAACTCGAGACCGTCAGGCCCGGCCTCGAAAGCCCGGGTGACTTCGGGCCCGACCCGGATCGCGTCGAGCCGGCCGACTTCGCGGACCTCGTCGTCGAGCTTGACCCTGCCCGAGCCGCCGATCACCACGTAGACCTCCTCAGCCTCATCGTGGCGGTGCCCGAAAGCCTGGCGGCGGTCGGGTTTCAGCCGGTGATGACTGAGCCCACACTGGCTCAATTCGAGATCGCCTCCGGCGAAACGCACCTCCTGGGGTACGTCCGGACCGCGTTTCGCGGCCAGGTCTTCCATCTCGTCGAGATTCATGATCGTAGTCCCCGGAGTGGCGGCCACCGCACCGGTTTCTCCGTCAGTCCCTGAGTCCAGGGTTTCCTCGGTCACGCTCTCTCCTTTGTTCGCCGGCATCGGATCAGAAGGTCGACCCCAGCCTATCCCCGCACGGTGGGGCCGGAGCGACTGTTCAGGCCGGGGCGGCGGCGCGGGCGAGATCGGTCATCGGCTCTACCCGGGCCGAGGCGAGTCCACGGACCACGATCACGTCGAGTCCGTCGAAGGCGGCGAGCTTCTCCTGTGCGTCGGCCCGGTCGGCGGCGGCCACCCCGACCGTGCCCTCCGGCTCACCGAGCCGGTCGAAGTGGTCGCGATAGCCCTTGTGGAGGTCACGGTAAAAGGACTCCTCCTTGGCCAGCCGCTCGGCGGCGTCGTCGCCGATCGCGGTCCGCACATAGCCGAAGACGGGCGGGGTGTCCCGTCCTGCCTCGGCCGCTCCGGCCTCGACCCTCTGCCGGGCACCGGAGGCGAAGCCGGGGGTCATCCAGTTGAAGAAGGCTCCGTCGTACGAAGAGCCGGCCAGGGAGCACATCTTCGGCCCCATCGCCGCCATCACCACCCGGATCCCCGGCAACCTTTTCCTCAGCTCGGGCAGGATCTCGGTCATCGAGGTCAGCGGTTTCTTGCTGAAGCCGGCACCCACCCCGATCCAGAGCCGGGACGGGTCGAGCCCGAGCCGCTCGATGTCGGCGGCGATCACCTCCGGGCTCTGTCGGTCGAGCGCGATCACCGCGACTCCGAGGTCGATCGAGTCGGCCGACCGGGCGAACTCGGCCAGGGTCTCAAGGCCCTTCGCCCCCGGGTGGTCGTTGGCCCAGATCGAGGCGTACCCGGTTTCCTGGCAGGTGGTGGCCAGTGGCCCGCAGACCTCAGGCGGCAGGCCGGCCGCCACTCCGAACGCGCGCTGCTGCGTGGGGCGGCTCAAGCTCGGCCCCCGAACCTGTCTGGTAGGAGGTGGCTCATTTCAGGTCGAACTGGGCGACGCACTCGATGTGCGGGGTCTGGGGGAACATGTCGACCGGTCTCACCCGGTTCAGTTTATAGCCGGCCTCGACCAACTGGGCCGCATTCGGGGCCAGTGTGGTCGGGTTGCAGGAGATGTAGACGATGCGTCTGGCTTCACACTCGATCAGGCGACGCACGATCTTGGCCGAGAGGCCGGCCCGCGGCGGATCGATCGTGACCACGTCCGGCTTTCCGGCCCGCTCGATCAGCGGTCGCATCCCGGTCCGGGCGTTGGCGGCGATGAAGTGGGTGTTGCCGATGTTGTTCGCCTTCGCGTTTCTCTCGGCGTTGTCGATCGCATCGGGGACGATCTCCAGGCCCCAGACCTGGTCGGCCTGTCCGGCCATCGAGAGCCCGATCGTGCCTACCCCGCAGTAGAGGTCGAACAGCTTCTCTCCGCCGGTCAGGCCGGCGTACCCGGCCGCCAGGCCGTACAGCTCTTCGGCCATCTCGGTATTGGTCTGGAAGAACGAGTCGTGTGAGAGTTGGAGGTTGAGGTCGAAGATGCGCTCGCGCAGGATCTCCTCGCCGAGTACCCCGGTAGGGCCCGAGGTGCTGCCGGACGGCCCGTCGATCGTCGTGTGGAGGTCGACCGGCGGCTTGGGGAAGTCGGCCACCGAAGTCACCAGGCGGGTCTGCACCTGGCCGGTGCGCCGGCCTTCCCGGACCACCAGGTTGCGCAGTACCCCGCGGTGGTCGTGCGGGTCCCAGGCGGTGAGTCCCTCCGACTTGGCCCAGTCGAGCAGGTCGTTCTTGGCTTTGTTGGTCGCCTCGGAAGACAGCCTGCAGTCCTCGATGTCGAGTACCTGGTCCCAGCGTCCGCGGGGATGGAATCCCAGCACCAGTTGGCCCTCCTGCTCGCCGAACGAGTACTCGACCTTGTTCCGGTAGCGCCACTTCTCGACCGCAGGAACGATCGGGTCGAGTTCGAATCCCTCCAGCCGCCCGATCCGTGAAAGCGCGTCCCTGACCTGTTCCTCTTTGAACTCGAGCTGGGTCTCGTAGGGAAGGGCCTGCCAGGACGCCCCGGGGCAGGGCTCACCCTGATGCACGTCCGTGTCCTCGAGTCGGTCAGGGCTGGGAGTCAGCAACTCCACCAGGTTTGCCTCGGCGTAGCTCTTCTTCGACTTGCCGACCCGGGCCCGGACCCGGTCGCCGGGCAGGCCGCCGTTTATGAAGACCACGTAGCCGTCGCGCCGGGCGATCCCGCGGCCGCCGTAGGCCAGGGTCTCGATCTCGGCCTCGAACTCCTCGCCACGCCGCAGTCGTCCCGAGGGCCGTCCGGGGGCGGCGCCCTCCTGTCCGGGGTTCGTAGATTCGGTTGCAGACATTGAGCCCTCCACTATCTCAGGCGGACCCCGGTCTAGTATCCCGACCTTGCCCGGATCACCCTCGAGAAACTTCATCACCGGCCAGGAGATCTCCGGCGGACGGATGGTCGGGCTGCTCGACCGGGCCGAACGGATGGCGTCGGACCGTCCGGCCGAAGGCGCCGGCGCCCTGGCCGGCAGGTCGGTCGCCCTGGTCTTCGAGAAGCCCTCCACCCGGACCCGGATCTCGTTCGAGGTCGGCGTCGCGGAGCTGGGAGGGACCCCGGTGGTCCTTCGCGGCGACGAGATGCAGCTTTCCCGGGGCGAATCGCCCGGGGACACGGCCCGGGTGCTCTCCAGGTACGTATCGGCGATCGTGATCCGCTCGGGCTCCCATGAAGAGGTAGTCGCGATGGGCGAAGAGGCGAGCGTTCCGGTGATCAACGCGCTCACGCCGCAGCTTCACCCCTGCCAGGCCCTGGCCGACCTGCTCACCCTGAAACAGCGCTTTTCCGGGCTGGACGGGCTCAAGGTCGCCTACGTCGGTGATGGGACCAACGTCGCCCGCTCGCTGGCGATCGCCGGCTCGCTGGTCGGGGTAGAGGTCGAGGTGGCGGCTCCGGCCGGCTACCAGCTCGAAGGCGGCGGCCCCGCGATCCTGACCGAGGACCCGTACAAGGCGGCACACCGGGCCGACGCGATCTACACCGATGTCTGGGTCAGCATGGGAGACGAGGCCACGGCCGAACAGCGCCGGGCCGACCTGGACCCTTACAGGGTCGACGCCGAACTGCTCGCGGCGGCCAAGCCCGAGGCCGTGGTCATGCACTGCCTACCGGCCCACCCGGGCGAGGAGATCACCGCCGAGGTGCTCTACGGCCCACAGTCGGTCGTCTTCGACCAGGCCGAGAACCGCCTTCACGCCCAGAAGGCGCTGCTCGAGTACCTGCTGGACTGAGGCCCCCTGCCGACCGAGCCGGTCCCGCCGGGCGACGAAGCCGGCTGCGCCGCGCGGCGGGATGGCCGTCACCGTCCGATCGGTGCAGAATCCCCGCGGCGGCCCCGTTGTGTATCGGTTAGCACGCCAGGTTTTCAACCTGGAAGGGCGGGTTCGACTCCCGCCGGGGCTATCTGTCTTGCGCCTTGCCCGATCGCCTGAACCGGGCTTCCGGCAGCGCGCCGACCCGGCCGGGGACCCTGCCTGAGTAGGGTCTGACCCGATGATTCCCGAGATCTCTATCGGCCCCCTGACCCTGCAGACCTTCGGGCTGATGTTCGCCCTCTGCTTCATCACCGCCGGGCTGATCGTCCATCGTCGCTTCATCGAACTGGGCAAGCCGGGCGACTGGGCCTACGAGGCGCTGTTCGCCGCCCTGATCGGCGGCCTGATAGGGGCCCGCGTCTACTTCATCGTCGACAACTACGACACGGTCAGCGACGACCTGTTCGGCAACATCTTCTCCGGCTCCGGGTTGACCTGGTATGGCGGGGCGGCCGGCGGGGCGATCGGGGTGATCCTCTGGGCCCGGTGGCGGAACTTCCTCAACCTGACCATGGTCGACATGGCCGCTCCGGCGATGGCTGCCGGCTATGCGGTAGGGCGCATCGGCTGCCAGCTTTCCGGCGACGGCGACTACGGCAAGGCCTGGGACGGGCCCTGGGCGATGGGCTATCCGGACGGAACGGTCCCGACCGACCCCGGTGTGACCGTCCACCCGACCCCGGTCTACGAGACCCTGACCATGGGACTGTTCGCCTGGGTCCTCTGGCGGCTCCGGGACCGCTTCCGTTTCGGCATCCTTTTCGCGATCTACCTGGTCGGCGCCGGCACCGAGCGCTTCCTGGTCGAATTCCTGCGGACCAACACCCGGATCGAGTTCGGCCTGACCGCGGCCCAGTTCACCAGCCTGGCGGTCATCGCGGCCGGCCTGATCTGGATCATCGCGGTCCGGGTCCGCCACGGCACCCTGGCCCGCCCGGCCGACCAGGCGGCCATGTACGGGGCGGAACCGCAAGAGGCATAGTCGTTCCCGAGTGGCTGCCTTCGGGCAGCCGGTTCAGTTGGAAGAAGACGTGCGGTACACGAAATCGCTCCGCAGGCCACGCCCCGCCAACGGCCTCGTTTGCTGCCCGTGATCGGCTTCTGGATGGCATTGCGGTCGACTGTCTGACCGGCTTGACAGCGACGCCGGGGGTTCCTAGACTCTTGATTTAGGACAGAGTGCGGCCAAGGAAGGAGGGACGCACATGAGGCGCGCGACAGCGCTTCTGAGTGTTCTTGCACCGACTGTGGTTTTGGCCTTCGCGGCTCCGGCCGCGGCAGGGGCTCCCTGCGACCCGTCTCAGGTCGAGCCTCATTTTCTCGGTCAGGTTCCGTCTCTGTATGAGGCAGTGCCGAATCCCGGCGGTGAAGAGGGCGAGGTTACGGCGGCCCAGGCCAATCGCTACATGAAAACGGTCGATCGCGCCAGCAACCGCGTGATCTCGGGAACGCTCAAGAAGAAGACCTGGCAGGGCCGTACGCTGCGCTGGGCAATCGCCGGACACCCCAGGCATCTGGGCCCGCGGCGGCTCGAGATGATCCGCAAGGCTGCGCAGAGACTGCGCGACCCTCAGACCTCACCGCGACGTGCGCGAAGGATCGCCCGGCGCAATCCCGCCATTCTCTGGGTTGCGGCGGGCGTACATGGCGAGGAGGAGTCTGGTACCGATGCTTCGCTCAGGGTGCTCCATGAACTAGCCGATCGCAACGACTGTGCCGCCCGCCGAATTCTTGACAAGGCGATCGTGGTATTGCTGCCGCTTCAGAACCCCGACGGACGCGAAGCCGTCGGCCCGCTTAGCGAGCAGCGCGTCAACGGCTATGGCTTCGATCTAAACCGGGACTGGGTTTCGCGTATCTCAGCCCGAAGTCGACGCCAGCTGAGCCTGATGCGTCGATACCCGGGTCCTCTGTTCATCGACGCCCACGAAAACATCGCCCATTCGGACTTCTTCTTTCCGCCGAATCCGGACCCGATCTACCACGAAATCAGCCGGCGATCGCTGCGCTGGATGAAGGGCTACGGTGCGGCGATGGCGGCCGAGTTCGATCGCCAGGCGATCGGCCATTTCAGTCGCGATGTCTATGACTTGCTCTACATCGGCTACGGCGATACCGCGACGACGACCGGTTTCCTCTCTGCTGGCATGTCATTCGAAGCGGGTGTTCTCGACGCCATTTCCCGATCGCGCCTACGAGCATTATCTGGCGATCTCGACTTCGCTTTCACACGCCGCGTTACGCAGCAGAAGGTCCTGAAGCAGTGGGCGGCCTCCTATCGGGAGGCCCTCCTGCAGGGACGCGGGGCCGTCTTGAACCGAACGAGCTGATCAATCCGGGTAACGAAGTCATGAACAAGGTGCCCGAACAGCCGCTTCGCCAGTACTTCATCCGCAAGACCAACGGCAAGCGTTCAGACGCCAGAGCGCTCGTTCGCCGGCTTCAGGCGTATGAACGTCGACGTCTACCGTCTCCGAAAACGGCTGCGGGTTCCGGACTACACCCCATACGGCCGGCGAACCCGATCGATCCGGCTTCCCAAGGGGACGTGGTACATACCGATGGCCCAGGGACAGAAGCACTGGATCCAAGCGATGCTTCACGAGGATCCTTACGTTCCGTTCCCCTACCTCGTCGGCCCGCAGGCATCGAGCCAACCGCTGTTGTTCAATACTGAAGGGCGGTTTTTCGGGTAGGAAGCTGCAGGTGAATGCCTTCCGGGTCAAGCGCGTCAAGGAGCCGGCTCGGCCGGCTCCGCCCGTGAATCCCCGCGAATCGCCATCCTCGACGTCCTTCAGCTCTTCGGTCCCGGAGGCTCCCCCGGAGCCTGGCTGCGATTCCTTATCGAACAGGAATGGGGAATGTCGTACAAGGAAGTATCCGCTGACGAAGTTGCCGGCGGTACGCTCGATTCCTTCGATGTGCTCGTGATTCCTGACGCCATCGCGTCAGTATCCGTCGATGACCTCGGTGCTGCCGGCAGGATGGAGCTGCTCGACTGGGTCAACGGCGGCGGACACTTGATCAGCTGGCGGGGGGGAACCGAGGTTGCGGCGCAGCTGGGCCTCACCACTGCCGTGCTCGAAAACCCCGGGTCCGACGTGCCCGGCAGCCTTGTTCGGGTCCGCGTGTCAAGGGGGAGCCCGCTGCACCGCGGAGTCGGGGATGTGGCATACGCCTACTACAACTACGACAAGGTGATGCGAGCTCCGGCCGATCGGGTCAAGGTATGGTTGCCGCCCACCGGTTCCGGGGACTGGTTTGTATCCGGCTTCGCGACCGGCGCCGAAGAGCTTGGCGGCACTGCGGCCGTCGTCGACGAGCCGATCGGTTCCGGTCGCTCGACGGTTTTCACGGTCGAACCCAACCTGTTCGCCAACGCGCCGGGCTTCCAGAAAATCGTCCGCAACGCCTTGCTGCACCCCGATCCGAAAATCGCCCGCGCCGATGCTTCCGGGTTCTCCGATAGGCGCCGGCGCGCCGCGCGGCGAACCGGCTGACCGGGGACTCGACAACCATTCGTCTTTCCGTCAAGCCATCCAGCGCCGACGAGGCAGAGACCGTTTTGGAACGGTTTGGTGCCCGCTATGAGGCGGAGCGCGATCCGGACCGGGTCGCATTCCTGATTCAGAATCGACGCGGACTTTCTGCGGAGGACCACCCCTTTGTCCGAGATCTGCCTGGTGCGCTCGAAGAGGCGGGGGTCGAAACGATCGCCTTCTATTCTCCATAGGAGCCTGAGCCGGGTCGGACGGCCGTCACCTTCCGAGTCCGTCAGGCACCCTGGGCCGCCCGGTCGACCAGGCGGCGTCGTACAGGGCGGAACCGCAGAAGGCATAATCACCCTCCCGGGCGGTTAGCTCAGTTGGTAGAGCACCTGCTTTACACGCAGGGGGTCACTGGTTCGAGCCCAGTACCGCCCACTCGGCGGCCCGCCCGGCGAAACCTAGCCCCGCCTGACCAGCTTCACTTTCCTCGATTTCGTCTTGGTTGCGCAATCGCCGGCCGGCATGAAATCGACTTCGGTCTCAACCTGTACTTGCCGATCTGCTTCAGCCTCCTTGCCGCTTTGCCCTTGGCCTTCACCTTCAGCTTGATCCGGCCGCCGGAATCGGAGTTCTTGGACTTCCGCCTGATCTGAGCTCCCCTTGAGGATGACCTTGCCGGCTTCTCCTGTTTT